>JADKDM010000032.1 GCA_016714565.1 Candidatus Villigracilis propinquus | reverse complement strand
CCCGTGCCGTCCGTGATGACCACGTTCACCTGAGTCACCTTCACATCGTCCACCGCCTGAATGCGGATCAACTCTCCCGCTGTCCCGTGCCATGCGGTCACATCGATCTCCTTGATCTCAGGCGCATGAAAAAAGTCTGCCATAGCCACATTGTAGGAAGTCAGTGGCGTTCCTTTTGCCTTTTCCACATACGTTTCATTATCTTTTGCGCCTGTCGCATAGACAGAAGCATCACGGAACTTATCCTGCCAGTCTAATTGTGCTTCCGAATAAGTGCGATTCTCGCTGAACGTTGGGGCAACGCTCACGATCGTACGCCCCGCTTTATCCTGCTTAACCACAAATTGTTCACCCAGCGAACCACTCAAACCACGAACAAAGATGTTATTACGTACTTTTGCCATTGTAGGCTCCTTTTTTTGAATAGTGTATTGATACGGTCATCCTATATCCATCCTAATACCATCCTATATCCATCCTATATGCTCCCAATAGGCCCTCCTTTCCGCGTCCCCAGAACGCAAAATACCTATCCCCAACGCGCGGCAAAGACCGCCCCCAGGGCTCAACAATGGCTGGACTCAACTGTTCAAAATCATCTAAAGTGGAAACTTACGATCCATGTCCCGCCATTTCCCCCATTGTACAAAACCTCAACCAAAACCCAACATCCCCCAAAAGTTGCAATCAGACCTCATTGGTAATAAATATTCATTCATACATAGCTCTCAGCCATCAGCCTTCAGCTCTCAGCCTTCAGCCTTCTGCCTACTACCTTCTGCCTTTGCCATTCCCCATTCCCTAGTCCCTAGCCCCTAATCCCCTAATTCCTAATCCCTAGCCCCCTCACTCTTCCCACACCGAATGATACGCCCCCACGCTCTCAAAATACTTCACCATCTTCTCGTAGAACGGATGCGCCGTAATCGTCGCGCTATCCCCGATCACGATCAACTTGCGCCTTGCCCGCGTCATCGCTACGTTCATGCGCCGCGTGTCCGCAAGGAAACCGACTTCGCCTTCACGGTTCGAGCGCACGAGGCTGACAATGACCGCTTCTTTCTCGCGGCCCTGAAAACCGTCCACGCTGTCGATCTCAATTTCGGGATGCTTGATTTTGTCTCGAAGCAGTTTCACCTGCGCCGAATACGGCGAGATGACGGCAATGTCTGCGGGCGAGACTCCGCTGGCGAGCAGTTCATCCACCTTCTTGATGACCAACTCCGCTTCCAGCGGATTCATGCGGCTGTCACCGTCTGGTTCGGGCTCTTCGTCGTAGCTGGCGCCTGCCGTGTCAATGAAGTGGATGGCTGTCGTTGTCAGCGGGGTAGATGTCACAGCGGGCAGGTCCGCTAACAGGGCGGTGCGAACCGTCTCATCGGCTTGCAGATTCCCATCGTAGAAGACATCCGCAGAAAATGTCATGATCTCCTGATGCATGCGGTATTGCACGTTCAACATTTTGCGCGGGCCGTTGTTTTCCAAAAGGCGTTCCATCAAACTGATGTTGAAACCGCCGCGCATGGCCTCAGGCGAGAGGACGGTGGGGGGCAGTTGGCAATGGTCGCCCGCCAGCACCACGCGCTCGGCGTATTGCAGGGGGATCCACGCGCTGGGTTCCGTGCTTTGGCTGGCTTCATCCATGATGCACCAGTCGAAATGTTTATTGCCCAGCCGTTCGCGGTCGAGCCCGGTGGCTGTGGAGCACACAATGCGCGCCCTGTTCAAAATACTTTCGGTCACCTGGTCTTCGATCTTGCGCGCCTCACGCAGCAGGTCTTTTGCCTCCTGCCGCATCGCTTGCTTCTCGCCGCGTTCGGGCTTCGCGCGCGTGTATCGGTCCGCCTGCCCGAACAGGGCGTATCCATCGCGCGTGAGTTTGTGCGCGATCTTCACATCGGGATGATGCTCCACCAGTTCGTCGAGCGTGTGTCCGCGCAGTTCTGGCGTAACGCGCGCGGGATGCCCAAGCCGAACGGCCTGCTCGCCCGCCGCGATCAGGCGCTCCAATAAATTGTCCACGGCCAGGTTGCTCGAAGCCACCGCCAGCACACTCTGTCCCTTGCGTGTGATCTGCCGGATCAGCTCCACCAGCGTGGTGGTCTTGCCCGTTCCCGGCGGCCCGTGGATGATGGCCACATCCTCCGCGCTCAATGCGAATTGCACCGCCTCGATCTGCGATTGATTTAGGTTCTGATTGAATACATGAATGGGTTCGATCTTCTCAAAGACAGCGCCCACCGAGCCGATCAGCACATCGCGCAGCACTTCCAACCGGCTGCCCCCGCTCGCGCCTCGCGCCAACTCCATCGCCTGTCTCTGCCGAAAGCGCGATATCTCATCTGTGGCACGGTCCACCCGAAACGTGGGCCTCTCTGAATCTGTTTCGATGAATTGATTGATCGCCACCTGAATGGCATCTCTGCGCATACTGCTGACGATTCCCCTCCAGCCATTCTCTACATTCGCCGAAGAGGCGCGCTCTTCCGACAGGATGACTGGGCTGCCCACCCCAAGCCTTGTCCACGGCAGGGGCAGAGTCTCATTGCGCTTGCCCAACCCCAGCAGAAAGTGTCCGCCCAATCCATAGCCCTCTTCACGGATCACAAGCCCGATCAAGCTATTGCCGGATGCTTCGGCCTCAGCAGGCGTGAACTTCGTCCGCTCGCGTAACGCTTCCTGCTTTTCCGCCTCGGCTTCAAGGTCCAGCAGCAGCGAGAGATTTCCAAAATACTGTGTCGGAGATATTTTCATAGCGGGTTATTTTATCACTGCACAGCATTATGTCATTGCGAGAAGCACTGGTGGTCGAGTAGGGCGAACGCTCTTCTCGCCCGTATCGAGACCCAGCCCCCACCACCCTTCGTCCTGCGCGAAGCGAGTGCTCGTCTCGCGCAGTCGAAGGACTTTTGGACGCTGATAACGCAGACAACGCTGATTCTTTCTTATCAGCGCAAATCAGCGTTCATCAGCGTCCCAATTCTGCTCTTACCATCGAGTCTGCTGTCACGCTCTTTACCACCTCAAAAAATCTCAGTGCTCTGGCTGCTGCCGCACTAGTCCCCAGAGCAGCGGGGGCGTGTGTGGCAAACGGGCTTTGACTCCATATATAATGCATCATCTTTACCTCAGGAGTCACCATGCACATCAACCTCATCGGCCCTGCCGCCGCACTCGCCACCTTCCTTGGCGTCTGGCTGGGGCATGTCTCTGTCCGCAAGATCGAACGCGAAACCGTCCACCTTTGGAAGCCGACTGTGATCGCGGTCATTCTCGGCCTTGCCCTCGAAACCGCCTCTCTCTTAACCTCCAGCCTGACTCTGTCTGCGATCAGCAGTATCCTCGGTGTAACCTTGCTCTGGGACGCGCTCGAAATATCCATCCGCCAGCCCAAACGCATCCAGCACGGACACGCGCCCGCCAACCCGAACAATCCGCGCCACGCAAGCATCCTCGCCGGCTATCCCGAAGCCACAACCATAGACTGGCTCAACCGCGACCCGCGCGGCATTCCATATTCCTCTGCCGAACTGGCATCCATCAAGGAGAGTGTCAAGTGAACTGGTTTGGTTTTTGGCTTTGTGTTGCCACTCTCTTCATTATTGGGTTGGGCTTCGTCTGGGTCATTCGCGGCGAACGCTATTTTGGTCATCTCTGGTGGCCGTATATGATGGCTGCGGGAGTCTTGTCCATTCTTGGCTCGTCCCTCATTTCAAACAACTGGGCATCCGCCTTGCTTGGCGCATTCGGCGCATCCCTTATTTGGGGCTCCACCGAGTTGAAAGAACAAGCCGTCCGCAGTGAGATCGGCTGGTATCCCTTTCACGCAAAGAAGATCCTCCCTCCCTTTGCAGATGTGATCAAGAAGTGGAAAGCACCAAGTTTGTAAAGGGTGCTCCAAGTGACAGTCACCTTAAAGGTGACTGTCACTTCTTTTACGAAGTACAATTCTCCAATGCCCCGAATCACCCTTATTGTTTCCCTTCTCTCTATTATTCTCGCATCCTGCTCTCCCGCCCCCGTATCTCCCACTGCCACATTGCCCCCGCTGATCGTCACTATCATTCATCTCACCGAAACACCTCTTGTTACTGAAACCCCAACCGTCCTGCCTTCGCCGACTGCGCTCCCGCATTTGATGTATCCCTACACCATCGCCGGCCTGCGCGAGCGGACTTTCACCGGCGGCGAGATTTCGCTCGATATTGTCCTCGGCCTCACCGATACCTACACCCGCTATCTCATCTCCTATCCCTCAGACGGGTTACGCATCACAGGCATTCTCCAGATCCCGGCAGGGCAGGGGCCTTTCCCTGTCATCGTGATGAATCATGGCTTTGCCGCCCGCAGCGATTACACCTCAGGTGATGGCACTGACCGTGCCGCTGCTTATCTCGTCGAGCGCGGTTACATCACCATCGCCTCAGACTTCCGCACCTGGGGCGGCTCGGATATCAGTCCGTCATTTTTTCACACAGGCCTCGTCACTGACGTGATGAACCTGATCGCCTCACTGCCCTCCATTCCACAAGCAGATGTCGCGCATGGAGGGGACACGGGGCGGCGGCATCACCACGAAGATACTTACGGCGGGTGTTTCCGCCAACCCCCGATGATGCCGATCTGATCGCTCGCTGGGGCTATGGCTGCATTGGTGATATTTCCGCTGGCGAGTTGTTGGATACCTGCAATTCGGCAGACGTGATCCCAGAGTCTCTTCCAGAGGAGATGATTGCCGCGTATGTTGAATCCGCTACGAGCGCGGAGAGGATTCGCGAGATTGCCCCGTTCTATCATCTGGAAAATATATCGGTTCCCATCCAGATCCACATCGGCTCCGCAGATGGAGATTACATCGGTTCCACTCCGCCCGAGTGGTCGTATAAATTGAATCAGGGTCTGTTGGATGCCGGCAGGGATGTGGAGCTATTCGTGTATGATGGTCAACGTCACTCCTTCACGGGTGATGCGTGGCTCTTGTTCATGGATCGCGCAGTTACCTTCTTTGATGAGCAATTGAAATGAAAACTAAACTCCGAAGTATGTTAGCTATTTTGTTATTGTCAGCATGTCAGGCTGCTGCGTCTACTCCCTTGCCTACGCCAAGCGCAACCATCATCCCCGCCACCTCCACGCCCACCAAAACGCCTCTCCCAACTGCCACGAAAACAACCGAGCAAGCGATCCAGCCATACACCATCGACGGTCTGCGCCAACATGAATTTGAAAGCGGGCGCATCACCATCCGCGAGACATTGTTGGAAACCGAAACCTTCACCCGTTACGCTATCGAATACCCGAGCGATGGCATCACCATCACCGGCATTTTACAGATCCCCACTGTGGGCCAGCCGCCCTATCCCGTCATCGTTATGAACCACGGCTTTTTCTCACGCTATATCTACACCTCTGGTGATGGCACCGACCGCGCCGCTGAGTTTCTCAACCGCCGCGGTTATCTCACCGTCTCTTCCGATTACCGCACCTGGGGCAGCTCTGGCACCTCCGAGAGTCTCTTCTATTCAGGCCTCGCCATCGACGTGATCAATCTCATGAACGCGCTGCCATCCATCCGTGAGGCAGATACCGAGCGCATCGGCATGTGGGGGCACAGCATGGGCGGCGGCATCACCTTGAAAGTACTTACTATTCTTGGTGATCCAGTAGCGGCTTCATCGCGTATCGAGATCAAAGCCGCAGTCATCTATTCCTCCGTCAGCGCCGATTTTGCCGACATCATCGCGCGCTGGGGTCCCGGCTGCATTGGCGATGTCCTTGAAGGAGAAGCCACCTTTGGATGCAATTCATCGGACGTCCTTCCCCTTGACCTTCCCCCAGACTTGACCGCCTCTTACTTTAACGTCAGCGCTGACTCTGTTATGCTGAAAGCTGTCTCTCCACTCTATCATTTTGATCACGTCACCGCGCCTGTGCAAATCCACTACGGCACGGAAGATGGCAAAGTCTCTTCGGGCACACCGCCCGAATGGTCCACGAAGATGTATGACGCCTTCATCAAAGCAGATGTGGACGCTCAACTCTTTGCCTACTCCGGCGAAAAACACTCCTTCATCGGCGAGCCGTGGTTCGTCTTCATGGGGCGCACTCAATTGTTCTTTGATAAATATGTAAAACCGTAGTCGCTATTTTTTCGATCATATTTGCCTTGACGCTCCCAGAAACTTGTTATAGAATCTCATCACGTTATTCATCTTATTATGAAAGGAGGCTCGAAAACATGCAAGTCATCTCATCATCCACAAAACAATTGTTCAGCGCGCCTCCCGCAGGTGAAGTGTAGTAACGACTTCAGTCGTTATAGTTGACTTTCAACCGCAGGCGCGCCCCGCCTGCGGTTTTCCTTTAACCTGGAATACTTTTCCAACCAAACCGCAGGATGCCGTTCCCTGTGGTTTTTTGTTTAAGGTACATATCTAAAAATGAATACGAACGATACCATTGATTTTTTTGATGAATTGGATAACGACGAGCAGACAGACAAGGTGTTGAATGCAGGCAAGCGTCCGCCTCGAAACACGGGCAAGCACCCCAAAAAGCTCTCAATGTCGGATCGTAAATTTGTCCATCAGCAGGATGATTCGCGCTCCAATTTCAAGTTCACGTACAAAGCGGCGCGCTTTGAAGAATGGTGGCTCCTGGATTCTCTGGGCAGTTTCTATGAACACAAGTGGATCGCGGATGTTTTGAAGCGTGTCAAAGGCGGGAAGGAAGCGTCCGTGTACCAGTGCCAGCCCGGGGCGGAGGTGGATGCGTCTTTCGTTGCCGCGAAGGTCTATCGTCCGCGCTCGCTTCGCAATCTCAAGAATGACGCCGAGTACCGCGTTGGCCGCATAGACTTGGGCGAAGACGGCAATGCTCTGGTCAAAAAAGCCGAAGTCCATGCCATTGCAAAACGTACAAGCTATGGTGAGGAGCTGCGCCACCAG
Organism: Candidatus Villigracilis propinquus; assembly: GCA_016714565.1. Classification (GTDB taxonomy): domain Bacteria; phylum Chloroflexota; class Anaerolineae; order Anaerolineales; family Villigracilaceae; genus Villigracilis; species Villigracilis propinquus. The sequence goes on along the minus strand of JADKDM010000032.1, from coordinate 8,045 downwards.
TCGTGGATCGCGCACGAGTTCAAAACCATGGAGGCTTTATACATGGCGGGCGTGGATGTGCCGAAGCCCTACGCGATGGAGAAGAACGCCATCTTGATGGAGTTCGTTGGTGATATTGGTACTGCCGCGCCTTCGCTTAACTCTGTGGCCCTGGATCTGGATGAAGCCACAGCTCTCTACGAGCGCACAGTTCGCAACATTGACATCATGCTGACGCATAACCGAATTCACGGCGACTTGTCTGCGTACAACATCCTGTATTGGGAAGGCGACATTAAGTTGATAGACTTTCCGCAGGTGGTACTGCCTGAATCAAACCCATCTTCGTGGATGATCTTCCAGCGCGACGTGACCCGTGTTTGTCAATATTTTTCCACGCAAGGAGTTGCCTGCAACGCGAAAGAACTTGCGGCTGACCTGTGGACTTCGCATGGTCATAAGATATTCAAAGAGGTTGACCCAAAATTCCTAGACCCCGAAAAGCCGGAAGATCGGCGCGCCTGGGAAAAACAGAAGTAGCCTCACATCCCCCGAATAAAACCGGGGGATGTTTTTTTACTGTAAAATAGAAATCGAGGAGATGTATTTATGAATAACGTCCGCCCGCGATTAACCATGATGAATGAAGAGCAAATACAGGAAGCGCACCGCAATGTCCTGAAAGTGTTAAGCGAAACAGGCGTGCGGGTTGACTCTCCATCCATTTTACAAATGCTGGAATGGAAACTTGGACTGAAATCACAGGATCGTATTATCAAATTCCCGCCCGAAGTGGTGGAGGATGCGATCAAGTCCGCGCCGAAGACGATCGATATCTATGACCGTCGCGGCGAACATAAGCTGAAGTTAGGCGAGGATCGTCTGCGTTTTGGGGTTGGCGTTACCGCGTTGTTTTACCAGAACCCCGTTGATGAGACGCTCGAAATTTTCAAGCGTGAAAATTTCCGCGACCTCGTGCGCCTGGGTTCAAGCCTGAAGCATTACGACGTCATTTCCACGGTCGGCATCGTGCGTGATGTGCCAGAAGAGTTGGGTGACCTGTACGGCTCACTTGAACATATTGCCAACACCACCAAACCTTTGGTTCTCCTCGTTTCTGATGAAAATAAATTTCCTGATGTGATGCAAATGTTCGAGATGCTTCACGGTGATTTGGGCAGCAAGCCATTCATCATTCCATACTTCAATCCCGTCAGTCCGCTGGTGATGAACGCGGGCACTGTGGACAAAATGAAGGTCGCCATCGAGCGCGGCCTGCCGATCATCTTCTCGAACTACAGCATGGCGGGCGCTTCCACGCCGCTGACTCCCGCTGGTACACTCACGCTCCTCATGGCTGAATTACTTGCTGGCCTTGTTATCAGCCAGACCATCAAAAAAGGCGCACCCATTCTACTCGGCATGCTGCCCGTTTATTTTGACATGCGCACCATGCTCAACTTTTACGACCCGCAAAGCATCCTCATCAGCGTGGCCTGTTCTGAGATGATGAAGTTTTACGGTATCCCGCACTGCTCAACATCCGGAAGCGGTACAGGCTGGGGCATGGATTTGATCGCCGCCGATACCTATTGGATGAACACCCTCGCGCTTCTTCTCTCAAACGGACACTTGGCTCCGTTCATTGGAGATTCCCTCGGCTCGAAGTCCATCTCGCCAACCACCTTTGTCCACACTCACGAGATCATTGACCAGGCCTTGCGCATTCACAACGGCTTCCAGTTGGACGATGTCAACTCCGCTGTGGAGGAGATCGCCAAAGTCGGCCCCGGCAAGAGCTTCCTCAACCAGCCGTCCACGCTCAAGAATTACAAGACCGGATATTATGTCAGCGGCGTGTATCCGCGCTACAGCATGGAAAAATGGCAGGATGCTGGCGCACCGCCAGCACGCCAGGTCTTGCGCCAGAAAACGCAGGATCTGATGGCGTCTGCGACTGCTCCCGAAGATTTTGAAGACTTCATTGGCAAAGGTGAGGAGTTCATCAAGAAATACAAGCCTTGATGAATTAGGTTACAAGGAGCAGATGTGAGATTTACTTTTCGTAAAAATGTCATTGGCGGATTTGTCCTGGCGCTTTTTCTGTCAGCCTGTGTACTTCAGTCACCTGCTTCCCCTGTCGAAGTAAATCCGTTGGGTACAACCATTGCTGAGACTGCTGCTGTCGCGCAAACCCAAACGGCATCCGCCCTGCCTCCAACTGTAACGCCAACCCGGACGAGTGTGCCTATATCAACGCTCATCGCTGCCCCCTTTACAGCAACTCCTTTTTCACTTTTCACACCAACGCCTGACTTTGATATTCCAATCGAAACAATCGACCCTTCATTTGTGGTAACTTCCGATTCTCTCGGAATCAGTGGCGGCCAGGAGAATAATCCGAACAATGCCGTTTTCACCAACCAGCCGTGGACTTGCGGGGTCCGTTCCGTCACACCCAGAGGAACTCAGTATAAACCTGGCGAGGAGTTCACCGCCTACTGGACCGTGGTGAACACAGGAAACAAGGTTTGGACCAGTACTACCATCGATTTTGTTTACTTGAGCGGCTATTGGCAAAGCGGAAAAAAGATTCAAGACCTTTCTTCGACCATTGGCCGGGGCAGCCTTGTTACGTTTAAAGTCTTATTCAAAGCGCCTAAAGCATCCGGGAGTTATGCGTCAACCTGGTCGCTGCGAGTCGGAAGTACGGCCTTTTGTGCAATGGAGATATATTTCGACGTGCAATAGCCGCTTTATTTATGTTTGCCCCACAACCCATACCCTTCGTTTCTTCTTTTTTCGCGCCTCTCGTGCTGTTCGTGGATCTGCTCCACGTGATCAGCTTTTTCCTTGATCGCGGCCTCCAACCATAAACGACCTTTCTCTGCGGTGGCATGGCTTCCTGCCCCGTACGCGCCTGTTTTGGTGTCATCATCCCAGGGCGGGTTGGCAACCAGAGAACCGCCTTCGATCCAGTCCATGTAATAATCTGGCGTGGCAATGAAATCTGTTTCGTCCACTACTCGCTCCATCTGACATTGTTCGGGGCGTAAGTGCAGCATGTAGGACGTTTCAAGTTCATCCGCGTGACCCATGCCGCCTATTTTTGATGTGCGGTATTTATCCAATGCTTCCGCTCCGAATCTTCCTGATGTGTGCAGGAATGCTGTCGCGCAAAAAATGCGGCGATGACGTTCTCCCGCATATTTCACGATATTCACCAAAAACGATGTGTTGCCGCCATGCCCGCTCATCAGATAGAAGCGGTCAAAGCCGCGCGCTGCGAGGATATCAAGGACGGCAACCCAGAAATCTTCAAAGGCACGTCCGCCAGCATTCAACGTGGCCGCAAAAGATGAGCGATGCGTGCTGACTCCGTAAGGCATAACAGGCATTGACCAACTGCGTGTAGGCACTAATTTGGTTGTTCCATTTGCTATGGCTTCAATAATGACTGTATCCACGCAAAGAGGGAGGTGGTATCCGTGCTGCTCTGTATGACCGATCGGAATAAGGATAACCTTGCCGCGCTCGCTGCCAGGCGGCAGAAAAATCTGCATCTGACTCGTTGATGGATGTGCCTGTCGGAGGATGAATGGAGAGTGTTGATTGAGGAATGCGCTTTGCGGGTCAATCCCTTGCGGCGCGAGGCAGTAGACTCTTGTGAACCCATCGTCACGCAAACTGTCCATCAAGTTGGTGAGGTATTGAAAGAAGATCGGCTCGGGCAATTCCAGTCCACTGCCGCGCCAGCCGAACGGGAAGGCTGGCAGGATTCCGATGCGGGTAGGATTGCTTAATTGGTCAGCGAGCAGGCTGAGGTTATATCCTGAACCGAGGGGCAGAACCAGCGGCGTATCACGCGGTAATTCCGCAACAGCATCCCAGGTAAGTGAATCGTAATTGAAAAAAGTTGAGCTTCGTGTAGTCAATATATACCTCGAATTTTTTTATTTCATAATAACAAAAAAAACAAGCAAATCAAAGGCGAAGCAATCCGAGACTAGCCTGGCCCCCTGACACTATCGCTGGACGATCGATTAAACCGGCTTCGCTACAACCATGTAAGGCGCTGTTCCTTCTCTATCCCCAAAATTGATATTAAAGTAAAATTTCAATCACCTAATATTGTAATGGGTGGGTTGAAGCAACGAAACAAATTAAAAATAAACAATTGCACTGGAAAAGAATTTCATTGGACATCATCAGCCTGCAAAACCCGAAAGTAAAATACATCGTAAAACTCCGCGAGGATAAACGCCAGCGTCAGCGTGACGGATTGATCCTTGTGGAAGGCTTCGATGAGTTGACTCTGGCCCTCGGCTCTGGACTCAAACCGCAGTCGCTTCTGACCGCGCCTGAACTTGCCAGCCGATCTATTGACTTTCCCAACGCTGAGATAACCACCGTCAGCCGCGCCGTATTCGAGAAGATGTCTTACCGTGACAACCCCGACGGCTGGTTGGGGATTTTCCCCACTCCAAAAACTACAATGGACGAATTGAGAGTATCCGCATCCCCGCTGGTGATCGTGGCTGAGTCTGTGGAGAAACCCGGCAATCTGGGCGCAATTCTTCGCACAGCAGATGCCGCCCATGTGGACGCGGTCATCGTCTGCGACCCGCGTGTGGACTTGTGGAATCCCAACGTCATCCGCGCCAGTCGCGGCGCGGTCTTTGCGGTACCCACCGTCGAGGCTGAGTCGTCCACTGCGCTGGCATGGCTCAGATCAAGAAAGATGCGCGTGCTTGCGGCGACGCCATCTGCTGAAGTGCTGTATACCGACGTTGATTTGCGTGAGCCCATCGCGATAGCAGTCGGAACAGAGGATGAAGGTCTGACCGATTTCTGGATGCAGAACGCGGATATTAAAGTAAAAATTCCCATGCTGGGCAGAGTGAACTCGCTGAACGTTTCAATTGCCACGGCATTGATAACATACGAATCTGTCAGGCAAAGGAACAGCGGGTAGTTTTTGACCAACATGGGGTTAGAATTGAACGAAAAAATATGGAAAATATCCCACCTTTCTCCCAATCCGAATTGGTCTATGCCCGTCTGGCCAAGGACTTAAGCTCCACTTCAAGCACGGCTGCGGCTGCTGAGATCATTTTAAAAGCTGCGGATGAGTTGATCGGATGGGAAGCCAGTTATCTGATCTTGTATGACCCGGAGCAAGGAGGCAGACCGCGGCCATTGCTCGCTGTTGATACGATCAATAATGAACGGGTGATCGAGTACAACGTTGTTCCGGAAAAACCCACTGAAAACATGTTGAAAGCCATTCATGAAGATGGGTTTTTATCTTTATACGAAGATGCTTTCGACATTGCCCCATCTCTGTCCTTTGGCGACAGGCGGCAGAGAACACTTTCCCAATTGTTTGTTCCGGTCCGCAGCGGCGCGCGGACGATCGGTGTACTTTCCATTCAGAGCTATCGCTGGCACGCTTACAATGAACATTCACTGGAAACCCTGAAAACCCTATCCAATCACTGCGCCGGAGCCATGGAGAGAATTTGGGCTCAGGAAGCCCTGATTCAACTTGTTGACCGGCTGAAGGTAATGTATGAGGCCGCCCACGCCATCAGCGCCAGCCTGGATATGGAAGAGCTTTGCAATGTTGTCTACAACACCGTTGAAAAAGTAATGTCCTGTGATGACTTTGTAATCGACGGATACGATGCTCAGACGAACGAGATCGTGCCGATCTACGCCATTGAATTTCCACGTAAACGGGTGGCAACTGAAAAATATTTTGCAGACCATGGCATGGCCGGAAGAATTGTCCACGACCAGAAGTCGCTGCTATTCAACAGTATCGAGCAGATGGATGCAAGCGGAATTAATTTTGAGTTTTATGGAAGCAACGAGCAGGATCAGTGCGAATCCATACAGTCGATCCTGGCTGTGCCTATGATCCTGCATGGAAAAGTGGTGGGAATGATCTCAACGCAATCCTACAAGGAAGATGCCTACACAAAGGAAGATCAATACCTGCTGGAGCTGCTTGCGTCCCATGCTGCCGTTGCCATCGAAAATTCGCGTCTCTTTTCCACGATCCAACATCTGGCAGATACAGACCCCTTAACCGGCACGCTGACACGCCGTAAGTTTTTTGAGATGGCAGAGATCGAATTTAACCGTGCAAAAAGGTATAAACAACAACTCTCCATTATTATCATGGATGTGGATGAATTCAAGAAATTCAATGACAAATTTGGGCACCAGGTGGGGGATCTTGTCTTGAAGCTTGTTGCGGCTCAGTGTAAGTCATCGCTGCGGGAAATGGATATCATTGGCAGGTTGGGCGGTGAAGAGTTTATCGTTGGGTTGCCAGGCACCGGGAAGGAGCAGGCCGTGCAAGCGGCAGCCCGTTTATGTAAACTTGTGGAGAGTGTAAATCTTTCAGAAGCAGGACGTTTGTTTGAAATGACGACCGGTGAAAAGTTCGACGAGAGTGATCTGAAAGTGACCGTGAGCGTGGGCGTGGCAATGTACGATGAATCCTGTAAAAATATTGACGTGCTGATGGATCATGCCGACCGTGCCATGTATTCTGTAAAACATGCGGGACGAAATAAGATCAGTGTCTGGAACAACGGAGAATGACGATGCAGGCAGTATGGCTTGAAAATAACCAAATATCCATGAGGGATGTACCGCAGCCGAAGAAACCGGACGAAGCATTGATCAAAATTCGCAAAGCTGGCATTTGCAGTACAGACCTTGAACTGGTAAAAGGATATTATCCCTACACAGGGATTTTGGGACACGAATTTGTAGGCGAAGTAGTGGACGCTTCAGACTCAGCCTGGCTTGGTTCCCGCGTAGTGGGCGATATCAACGCTGTGTGCGGACTCTGCGAAGCCTGCCGCAACGGACGCTCCACGCATTGCGAGAATCGCACCGTACTTGGCATTGCCAATCGCGATGGCATTTTTGCCGAATATACCACCCTGCCGCTTGAGAATTTACACCGCGTACCGGACTCTGTGCCTGATGAAATGGCCGTCTTTGCCGAACCGCTCGCCGCCGCGCTGGAAATTCAACAGCAAATCCAGATCAAGCCGACAGACCGAGTCCTCGTGGTTGGCGCTGGCAGGCTGGGACAGTTGATCGCGCAGACTCTCGCGCTGACCGGCTGTGACCTGCACGTCGTGGCGCGTCACTCCCTGCAACAGAACCTGCTCACAGCAAGAGGGATCCGCATCACTTCCGAAGCGGAGATACAGCCCCATAAATGGGACATCGTCGTAGAAGTGACCGGCTCCTCCGAAGGATTCAATCTCGCCCGAAAAGCCATTCGTCCGCGTGGGACGCTGGTGATGAAATCCACCTACAAGGGGGATGTGACCGTGAATTTCTCCTCCATTGTCGTGGATGAGATCAATATCATTGGCTCACGCTGCGGTCCCTTTGAGCCTGCCCTGCGTCTCATGGAGAAACGCGAAGTTGACCCCACCGTGTTGATCGCGGAGGAATATAGCTTGAAGGATGCGCTCAAGGCCTTTGAAAAAGCCGCCCAGCCTGGAGTGTTGAAGGTGTTGGTAGATATCAAGGGATAGGTAAAAAGTGAAACGTGAAAAGTAAAAAGTGAGCGGTTTAATTCGCAGTAAAAGAAGAGTACAAACTGAATGCGATCACCAAAAATGGGACAGTGACCACTGCCATTGCCAGCCCTGACAGAATTTTGAAATCATTCTTGAAGATAAATCCGAACACGCCCAGAGCAAACGCCAAAGGGGTGAGGATGCAGTAGAACAAGGCCGTGATGGAGTTCAATTGGTTGAACTCCTGCGGCGTGATGTTCATTTGCGAAACGCCAAGGTTTGACCCGATCGCCATCACAGCGAGCAGGCTTGTCAGAAAGGCGACAATGCCAAAATAGGTTCGTCTTGTGGGTTTTACGGGGGTGGTTGTCATTGAAGGATTATAAGCCTTGAAGGGCGAATAATGAAACTATGGTCAATGGTCTGTTGTCCATCGTCCATTTACGGGTAAAATCTACGTCAGGCACACCGTGACTCCGTACAGGAGGGAAACTTATGACGAAATCTTCA
>JADKDM010000031.1 GCA_016714565.1 Candidatus Villigracilis propinquus | reverse complement strand
GCAAAGCGTATCGACTCGTTGATCGAAAAGTTGGAACATCTCGCCGTTACGATTGACGATGAGGCAGAACTTGATATTTTGCGTGTCGCTGAAAACGTGGGCAAGGGTTTTGATGTCGAGCGCGTTACCAAAAGATTTTACGAACGCTTCAAAGATGAGCACGGCGCGTTTTCGAAATTCATCAAAGGCATCCCCGATGAAGGGCTCCAACGCTGGTATGTGTCCATTACGTTGAATCGCCTGATGTTTGTTTACTTTATTCAGAAGAAGGGTTTTCTGAATGGGGATGAAAATTACCTAACCAACAAATTACTTGAAACACAGAAGCAGGGCAAGGGACAGGTTTTATACCGATTTCCTCTGTCCCTTGTTCTTTGAAGGGTTTGCGCAAAAACGGCGCAGCGCGGAAACGAAGAAATTGCTTGGCGATGTGCCGTATCTCAACGGTGGTATTTTTGCGAAACATCAGATCGAAGAATTGCACGGTGAAAAAATTCAGATACGCGACGCGCTTGTTTGAGCAACTCTTCCAGTTCTTTGAGGATTATCAATGGCGGCTGGATGAACGCCTGCACAAGGACGATAAAGAGATCAACCCCGATGTGCTGGGATATATCTTTGAGAAATACATCAACCAGAAACAGATGGGCGCGTATTACACCAAGGAAGATATCACCGAGTACAACAGCAAGAACACGATCATTCCGCATTTATTCGATGTTGCCCGCAAGGAATGTAAGATCGCTTTTGAAGCGGATGGCGCGCTTTGGAAGTGGCTAAAGATAATCCCGACCGCTATATTTACAACCCTGTCAAACGCAGGGATCACCGTCAATACGGGAAGCAACCCGCAGGTAAGTTGGATGCGCCGCTGCCCCTTCCGAAAGAGATCGCGGTGGGCTTGCAGGATGTCTCCAAGCGCGGAGCGTGGAATAAATCCGCGCCAGAAGAATTCGCGCTGCCGACGGAAATCTGGCGCGAGGTGGTTGCGCGTCGCAATCGCTGTGAAAGAAATAAATCGGAAGTTGAAAAACGGCGGATGCGCGAGATCAACGACTTGATTACCTTGAATTTGGATATTCGCCAGTTCGGCACTAGGATGTCATCAAAACGCGGAAGGCGTGGAGTTGCTGCGCGCCTTCTGGAGGCGATTAAGAGGCGTCAGCGTAGCTTGACCCCACTGTCGGTTCAGGTGCGTTTTTTGTTCGCCGCTGAACAATGGCGAGTCTTTGTATGAAGCCTGTCCCGAACGCATGGAAGTCTTTGTGAATGAACTTGAACTTTCGGGTGAAAAACATTCACAGGATCACTCTAAGACTTCAAGGAAGTGTTGGATGAAAGTACGCGCCACCCCAACCGCCGTTATTTCATTTTGAAATCCATCATCATCAACAACCTGTTGCAGCGTGGACATTATGGATGAGGCGGTCGAGATTTGCAAACTGCGCCTGTTCCTGGGAAACTGGTGGCGCGGGTGGAACGCGCCGAGGATGGTGAACCCCTGCCCGATATTGACTTCAACATCCGCGCGGGTAATACGCTGGTGGGCTTTGCGACCTATGCGGATGTGGAACGCTCGGTGAATATGGGTATGACGGGTGGAAAGGAAAGATTTGCAATCCGACAAACTCTTTGCCATGCCCGAAGAGGATACACAACTAAAACTGATTGAAGAAAAGACCGCAGATGTGGACGGGCTCTACAAGCGTTTCCGCCAACAGCAGACCGAATACGGCGGCGAAGTGACCCCTGCCGATAAAAAAACCACTTGCAGATCGTCTGAAAAACCCCGAATGACAATTTAAATATTTTGTTGGCGCGCCAATATGCTATTCACAACCCCAGGGCGGGGATACAAGGCACGGCTGAAATCGCCCTCCGCGTGCATTGGTTCGTGGGTTTGGCATTATGCGAGGGCGGTTTTGATATCATTATTGGCAATCCGCCGTATGTAAATCTGACCAAAATAGATTGCTTGCGTTTCAGGCGCTACTTATAAGTGCGCTTCTTGTAATGATTTATTTGCACTAACTATCGAGAGAAGTTATTCGCTAATTCGTAAAAATGGAAGAAGTGGTTTCATTATTCCACTGAGCGCAATGGCCACAGATACTATGTTGCCTCTAAAGAGAATTTACGTTTCTCAAAATCTAAATTTTATGGAACAGTTATTATTCGGCGTCAGATCAACCCACGCATTGTTCTCCCGGGTGTTCGACATCGTCTGTTAATTATGTTGAGCAATATCGGAGAAACAAAAGAAGGTAAAGTATTCAGCACAAATTTCATTAAAGTGGTTTTCAAACGAGCGAGAAAGCCTTTTTAAAATAAATTTATTAATTATCGCGAATTAGACAAGCGATTTAAAACACCAAATATCTTCTAGTCATGAAAAAGGCAATATTGGCAAAATGTCTAAATTTAAGACCTTACAGCATTACGTGTTACCTAAAGGTTTTCCATTGTACTATCACGACGCACCTGTTTCTGGTCAAAATGTTTGATTTCGTTCCATATTATTCTGCTGGAGGTGTTCAGCAACAATCTAGCCACTTAAAGCAGATGTTTTTCGCAAACGTCGATCAAGCAGCTAACCAATAGACTTACCTAAACAGTAGCCTTTTTATTGGTTTAACTTGGCAATATTCTAACTGTCGAGACTTAAGTTCGAAAAGACATACTGAGATTTCCGATTTCGCTAACAAATATTGATAAAAATCTAGTGAATAAACTTGTTATATTGAAAAATGAACTAATGAAAGACTTTAAGAAGAATAAGAAATTATACACAAGGGTGGCTAATGAAATAACAACAAAATTCGATCCTTTTTATCCTATGTATTCAAAGTCAATATTAGATGAAATCGATAAGGTGTTTTGCAACACTATGGATTTACAAGAAGAAGAAATAGATTTCATTAATAGTACGATATAAAATATCGTATGGGAACAAGAACTTAATGAAGAGAATAACAATAAAAAGGAGAAACGATGGCTACCTATGTAAATCTTGATATGTAAAGACAAACCTATGGTTTTGTACCAATGACATCTTGGATTGCTGAAGTCAAAGAAAAAAATGGCTTGATGCCTAAAAAAAGCCCACAATCACAAAATTATAAGAAACATATGAGAATGCCCTCGAAAAATCAAAGAAGAAAATGAAGAAGCCTTAAGACATTTTGGGATGCTGGAATAGAATGTCCTTATTTGGATAGAGAAAAATTGGAAAGTTGGCCTCTCAATTAAATAATGAACAATAACGATTACGTATTTGAAACAATAAGGAGTAGATTTCAAAATGGAAATCGCTCTGAAAGAATACCATTGCAGCGTGATGGATTTTTAGCTACCATTGGTTAATTGGCGGGATTGAGGTTGACAATCTTGGCAACCAATCTTTTCTTCCACAAGGAGCTTTCGAAGAAGCAATTAGCGTAATAATTAAGAATGGCGGCAAAGCTCAACGCGGTGATGCAATGAATTCAAAACTTGGAGAAGCTGGTTTACCTTTAGATTCAATTAGAAGGCCATGTTGCCCATGGTGTACGGAAACAGATCGGCGAGTGTAATTCGAAGGATTTCCCCAATTGCGGCAATTTAGTTTGGGCAGGTTTATGTGATTCAGCTCTGGAGAATTATTTCTCCATTGATTACTCATGTAGCTTTGTTATTGAAAAAAATATATTATTCTTCACCATTACTTTTCTCGAAAAGATAGTGACTATAAAGCTACACTTGCATCGATGACAAATACAGAAACCATATTTCAAAGATGTTATCAAGTATTATCAATTCTTAACTGACAAGATGTGGCTGAAGCCTTTGTAAAAGAATTAGAATATTTAAAATGATTTCAAGCGAGGAATGAATTTATGAATTCAAATAAAACCATGGCCACTAGAACCAATTCACGTTATTCGTGGACGTATTGACACCAATCCAGATTTTCAGCGTCCTGCCGTATGGGGCGCTGCTCAAGCTCTAATTACTGGTAGATACCATGCTGCGCGGGAAAGATGCGGGGGTTTGTACGTGAATTATCAAAACATCCTTTTTTTGAAAAAGTAGGCTTTGCAAATTCCCGTTTTAATCACGACCTTGTGGCGGCTCAATGTGTTTGTCTGGAATTGGCAGGCAAGCCAACCAACATCAAAAACGCCGATCTTAATAAAATGTACGAAAACAACAAAGAGTTTGATGATAAATCAGCAGAAGCAAAATCCGTTGTGCGGGTGTTGAAAATCATAACGATATTTTCGGAAAAGACACCCGGAAGTTGGAAAGGGTTTATCATCTGACCTGTATTGTGTCATCGCAGAACTTCAAAAACAATATGTCATTGAGGACATAAAACCTCATTTTTACAATTGGTTTATCCAGTTTGAACAGGAACGCAGACTTCAGGAAGAAAAATCAGAAGACGAGATCGTAGCTGAATGGTCGGCATACAAAGAGAAAATTAGCCTGGTCCGACGCGGAAGAGTCTATTCGCTGGCGTATGGAATTTATGTTAAGGAACTTGCTGGAGAAATATCCGTCAATTCGGTTGAAGGATAATCAACGCATGTTCACGCACTATCAGCGCCTCGCTGTATTTCGGCGCGATGGTGGAATTTGTAAATTGAAAATCAAATGTGAAGGGGCGAAACTAACATGGGATGACTGGCATTGCGATCATATAAAGCCCTGGTCAAAAGGTGGAAAAACAACAGTTGAAAATGGGCAGATTGCATATTCAGCGTAATACATCAAAAGGCAGCGTGGAGTAAAGCTTTGGGCATCCAAATCTCTTTCACGTGATCAATCAAATTTTCCGATTACATCTGGGTATGGTATAGAAATTGACTATATGAGGAAATATTGAACTAATCAACCTTCCGACGTTAGCCATCTTCTACATCCGCCAAATGCCGCCAGTTTACGATTCTCAAAGCGCATGACTACGCCAAGAAATAAAGAGGCGGCGGGTAAAGAATCATCAGCGGCTTTCATTCACCCGCCGAGCGGGAAATTGCTTGCCGTGCTTTTGAAGGTAAATGTCCCATCATCGTAGTCTTGGGCGGCAGGCTGGAACATGCTCGCATCCCTTCTGCGTGGAAGCAGAAATTGAAAGGCAGGCTGTTGGTCATCTCACCGTTCAAGGAATATCAAGTCTACGTAAGAAAGAAATGGCATTAAAGCGAAACGATCTTGCGGCGCGAATTGCGGGGCGCGTGATTCATCCATGCGAGTGAAGGGCAGTTGCAAGGTCAAGTGGAGAAGTGGAAGATGGAAGGAATACAGGTTGAAGAATTAAAATAAGACTGTGTAGCCCCCTTCGTCCTCTGGACACTTCCAAATAAAAACCAATTTACAGGGTGCTACGCAGAGAGCTCCGCTTTGAGAATTTCTGTCCGATGTAGATTGGTCAACTACAATGAATAGTGCAAAGCCTCCCCATTTTGGGGACGCGTACCCGAAGGAGCCGTAGGGAAAGCTGCGAGTGGTAGGTTGGAGGGTGGAACCACAGCCCCTTCGTCCTTTGGACTACTTCCCCAAATAAAATCAATTTGGGGAAGCCAGCTTTGGAGTTTTCTGTCCGATGTGAATTGGTCAACTTACAGTGATAGAAGCAAAAGCCTCCCCGTTCGGGGTCCACAGGATGCTACGCAAAGGTTGGAGGGGTAGAACCACAGCCCCTTCGTCCTTTGGACACTTCCCCCAAAACCCTACAGGTCGATGTGAAAACCAATTTGCCCACAGGGTGCTACGCTAGAGGAAGACAAGCTGCGGGAGTTTTCTGTCCCGACACAGTCCCCGTAGTGGGATGTGAATTGGTCAACGCTTAGTGATAGGAGCAAAATAGCCTCCCCATTTTGGGGACTCCCCAGGTAGTGATGCTAGCGAGGTTGGAGGGGCGGAACCACAGTTCGCAACGACAGGCAGGTCCACATGAGGAAGAAGATCATGACAAAAAACAAAATATTTCCGCAGTATTCAATCATACTATTCTCAATATTCTTACTCATCGGTTGTGCTCCAGCGTCTGTACCTGATGGCATTGCAACCATAACACCCGAAACCACCAGCACACCCGGCCCCACAGCCACAGCAATTATTTTGCCAAGCCTGACGCCCTCCCTCACAATAACGCCAACCCCTCTGGTTCCTGATCTGGGTCAAGCGCTATTTAGTGAAGGTTTTGACGACATCACATTTCCTTTTAATTTTTGGGGACCAGGGCGGATCGAGTCCGGAGCCTTGATATTGGAAAGGGAACCAGACTATGTGTCCCCGCCCAATCTTTGGCCCTATGGCGGGATCAATAAAATGACCCCTGTACCACCCGGTGTAACGACTGTCATTCTCTTCAAAAAAACGGGCAATGCAACCTTCAACATAGGGTACCACGTTGGCGATTACTCGACCGAAAAGGTCAGCCGCTTCAGTTACAACTCCGGGAGAGGCACATGGGATATCTATCACGACTCCACACTGGACGTGGAAGAGATCCTGGCTCGCAAGTCTGATTTCAGTCAATGGCATTATTTTTCGATCACCCGTTCCGCGAATGGCGATTTCGACGCCAGAATATGGGAGCGTGACAACCCAGAGAACTCATTTAGCTTTCAGGGAAACCTTGGTTCGGAATGGGGCGCGCTTGAATTCACTTTTTTTGCTGATTACCACCTGGGCTCCCTTGTATTGGATGAATATCAGGAGCTGCACTAAAATACCGTTGAGCTACGTGAACCAATTGCACTTTTGCGGTTTATTGTTTCGATGTGATTTGGTCAACGCGTAGTGACAGGAGCAAATAGCCTCCCCTTTAGGGGTCCACAGGATGCTACGCAAAGGTTGGAGGGGTAAAGTTTTCATGTCTCTATTGAAAACAGAAGGCGAAAAGCATATACTAGGGCGAAGTCAAGCGTTTTTAGTTCACTATCTCATTGGAAACGATGGAGGATACATCCCATGCCAGAATACAAAAATATAGATAGTTCAACAGTGGAAGGCCGGCGCACCGCAGAAAGGCTGCTGGCGCTTAAGTTCGCGCTGGATAAGACCATCCCAGCGAAGACGGTTGACCCCACCCTTCTGTTAGCCACGTGGAACCTGCGTGAGTTCGGCGGAACCAAGTCCGGCGGTCGGGAGGATGAGCCGCTCCTCTACATTGCGGAGATCATGTCCCGTTTTGATATTATCGCCGTGCAGGAAGTCCGCGACGATCTGGATTGTCTCGATAAACTGATGTCCATGCTTGGCAGCTGGTGGAAGTACCTCGTTTCGGATGTCACCCTGGGGGCGCAGGGCAACAATGAACGCCATGCCTATATCTATGACACGCGCAAAATATCCTTTGGCGGAATGGCGGGGGAACTTGTGCCTGAGATGAAAAAGGTGGGCGGTGTACTGAGTTCCGATTTCGCCTTCTCACGCACGCCCTATGTTGCGGGCTTCAAGGCGGGCTGGTTCAAGTTCACACTCTGCACCCAACACTTCTACTACGGTGAAGACAAAGCTGACGATCCGCAGCGCCTTCTGGAAGCCAAGGCAATTGTCCAGTTATTGAAGAAGCGTATGAAATCCAAAGATGCCTGGGCAAATAATGCTGTCCTGCTGGGTGACTTCAATATCTTCTCTACAAAAGACGAGACCTTGAAAGCAATCGAAAAGGAAATGTTCGAAATCCCTGCCAAGCTCAAGGGTACCTACTCAAATGCCATTCAGGACAAGCCATTCGATCAGATCGCTTTTCTGGCACGCGAGATCCAAACGCAAATGGGGCTTGCAAGAGCCGGCACGTTCCCGTTCTTCGAGCATGTCTATCGCGAATCGGATTGGCAGACCTATCAACCGCAGATGACGTTGAACCAATACAAGCAATGGCGAACCTTCAAAATGTCCGATCATTTGCCGCTTTGGGTTGAAGTGTACGTAGACTTTGGAGACGCCTACCTCGAAAAGAAAATGGAAAAGCCCGCAGGAAGTTGAAGTCTGCAAGTCATAAGTACATCAAATTGGAGGATGCTGGATATGAGAAAACTTGGAGTGATCTTCTTATTTGTCTATTTGGCGGCATGTTCAACTGGTGGAGCTGGTACGCCAGCCAGCACGGCAGAGGTCGCACGCGAGTCCACGCCGATCTCAACCCAGACCAGTCTTCCTTCCACAGATACGCCAGTCCCTGCACCTACAATCCCGCCTACGGCTGTGCCAACCGCCATTGGGGGCGGCGGGGGAAAGATCGCCTTTACCTACGGGCTGGACGATGTCACTGAAATTTACGTGGTCAACGCCGACGGCAGCGGACTGAGTCCACTGGCGAACGAGATCACTCCCAAATTCCGCCCCGCCTGGTCACCAGATGGCAGCAAGATCGCCTTCGGAACAAGCGATGGTGGTGACACCGCCAGCATCTACATTATGAATGCGGATGGTTCCAGTCCCGTCAAATTAATTGATACAACCGAGATCAGTGTCTATGACCCGGCGAATATGGATCTGCGGTTTTTGACAGGTTGTTGTTCCCTATCCTGGTCACCGGATGGCAGCAAGATTATCCTTGTGATCGTTCATTTTAGTGGCTGCTGCTCGCAGTACAGCAACGTGTATCTGATCAACGCCGATGGCAGTAACCTGATCCACATCACAGCGTATGATGGCTGGGCCAACCCTGTCTGGTCTCCAGACAGCCAAAAGATCTTATTTGATGGGAATTGCCGTGAGCTGGCCATCTGCGTGATGGACGCAGACGGTACAAACCTCACCAAGCTCGCACAGAAGCATAAAAATAGGAACCCCATCTGGTCACCGGACGGTAAAAAAATAGCATTCTCTACAGGTCGGGGCGACAACAGTGAGATCCATGTAATGAATGCCGATGGCAGCGACCTCACCAGTATCTCCTACACAATCAGCCCGTGGGATGAAAACCGCATCTGGTCTCCGGATAGTCAGAAGATCTCATTTCTCTCGTATCGAGACGGCAATCAGGAAATTTATACCGTGAACGCCGATGGCAGCGGTCTGGTCAACCTCACAAACAGTGCGGAGGATGAGTACGAACAGATCTGGTCACCGGATGGTACGAAGATAGCGTTTATATCGAGCCGCGACGGAAGCGCGGGAATTTTTGTGATGGATAGCGACGGCTCCCACCTGACCCGATTAACGAATGACAACGCTTCCTATTACGGCCTCGCCTGGTCGCCCTGATATAGTTTACATGCTGTAAAACGATGAAAGTTGTAAAGGAAATACCCCGGTGAACGTATTGACCCAACCCATCCTCCGCATCTGGAAATGGTGGTTCATGCCGCGTTCCATCGATCCCACCGTTGTGTACCGTGAAGGCGCCCTGCGCTTCCTGCTTCCCGCCATCGCTCTGCTGCGTGTACTGGCCATAGCAAACGTCTACTTTGGCTTTGGCGAAAACCTCACCCCGCCCCGTTCTATTTCCCTGCAACTCTCCCTCGTTATATTCGTTGTTCCATTTATCTTCTCTTTTATCTTTCTTGCCAGAAAACAGATCGACATGGCTGGCGCCTTTTTCTCTTGAGTTGGTATCTGATCGATATGTCCAGCCTGCCCGCAGACGGCTACTGGCTGCCGAACTTTCAGATCTCGCTCATCATCGCCGCCATCCTCGGCGCATTGCTGCTGCCCGTCCGCGCCATTCTCCCTTTTATGATATTTCAAATCACCAGCGTGGGGATATGGGGCCACTGGCTGGATGTGAACTATTACGACTCTCCGCTTCTTTCCACGGGCATGCCTGTTGCTGTTTTCGACAGGACCATCTACACCCTGGCAGTGCAGGAATCCATCATTGTCTTCATCGTCCGTTACCTGCGCATGCAAATGGAAAAATCCCTGCGCCTGCAACAGGTCACGATCAAACAACAGCAAGCCGAAGCCGCCGAACGCCAACAGGCCGAACTTGCCCTGCAACAGTTGGATACCATGTACCGCCGCGCCATTGATGCCGCAGGCGCGGTGCCCTATGTTCTTCGTCACAACAGCAAATACGCCTTCGCGTTTTCATTCATTGGCGAAGGGATTCTCTCCATGACCGGTTACCCCGCCTCCGAAATGACTTCGGAGCGCTGGAACTCCCAGATACTGGATGCCTATCCGCGCGGCAAGCTTTCCCATCTCACCTATGAAGAAGCCAATCGCATCACGAATGAAGATCATTCCATCCTATGGGAATGCGACTTCCATATCCGCACCCGTGACGGTCAGACGCGCTGGATAGCCGATACATCGGTGAAAGGCTTCGACGAGCAGAGCGGGGGGCTGATGTCCATTGGCATTTATCAGGATATTACCGAACGCAAACGCGCCGAAGAAATACGGGAAAAATTGATCGGGGAACTTGAACAAAGGAATGCCGAACTGGAACGGTTCGCCTACACACTTTCACATGAATTGAAATCACCGCTGATCACGATCAAAGGGTTCCTGGGGTTATCACGAAAGGACTTGCTCGATAAAAATGTACCCCGTTTGGAAAAAGACCTCCAACGCATCAGCGAGGGAGCCGATAAGATGCAGCGCCTGATCAACGAACTGCTGGAGCTCTTGAGCATTGGGCGGGTGGCCGATCCGTCTGAAAAGATCTCGTTACGCGCCTTGTTTGAGGAAGCCGTTGGTTTGCTGCAGGAACAAATCACGAAACAAGGCATCGCAGTGCATCTCTCTGACGATCTTCCCCTTGTATATGCAGATCACAAACGATTATTGGAGGCACTACAAAACTTAATTGAGAATTCCATCCACTATATGGGCAGCCAGCCAGAGCCGCAGATCGAGATCGGCAAACGGCAAAGCGGAACGGATACCATCATCTATGTAAAAGATAATGGCATCGGGATCGAACCACGGTTCCATGAAAAAATATTCGGGCTATTCGAAAAGCTCAGCGCAGAAAGTGAAGGCATTGGCATGGGGCTGGCGCTCGTCAAACGCATCATCGAAGTCCACGGCGGAAGAATCTGGGTCGAATCCGAAGGGTTGGGAAAAGGCTCCCTATTCTGCTTTACAATCCCAGACCGCCCGAAAGCGGACAATTAATATGTTCAAGAAACCCAAAGACCCGACGATTGTGGAGAGTCCCGCCCTCTAGCTTTGCCTCCTCCCTCAAATCCCCTACCTGGATAATGAAAAACAGCCTCCCCACCAGGGGATAGGGATCGTGTTGGTAATTTTGGCGGCTACCAGGAATATGGTTCCGTGAGGGTTGAGGAAACGCAGGAACAACGATCAACAACAGGATGGAATAATGAAAATAAACTCTGCGGTTATCATTTGGCTGGTTTCAACACTCTTGCTATCAGGATGTGGGCCTACAACAGTCTATGGCGGGCCATCTATAAATGTGGCAGATATGCTTCAAGTCAGCCTGCACCTTAATTCGCACGGAGAATTCGTTGTGAGCGGTCAGGTATCCATCCCATTAGCCAAGGCAGGGATGTTAGGGAACGTGAGTCTGGATTTCGGTTTTGAAACTGTTTTAAATCAAGTAGCCGGTAAAAGTAATTACTTGATCATTCTATGGCAGGATGAAAACGGAAACATTTGGCAAAGTGATTATTCGATTGGACAGCCCTTTAAGATCACATTTGAATACGATCAGTGGGTACAGCGTATCGAAAGTGCCGGGAATGGAAACATCATTGTATATGTCCAGAAGCAGGCAATTCCTGTAAGCAGCGCACCCCGGGAGGTTGCCAATACTCCCGATGCTCCCGTTCAAAATGATACTTCATGCGCAGGATCTCTTCCATCGCGACTACGAGTTGGAATGAAGGCTGAAGTTACAACGAGCGGGAAAGCATGGCAATTGTCTCTGCGAAGCTCGCCTGATTCGAATGCAAATCAGGCACATGTAATTGCAGCAGGTCGTGACATGACCATACTGGAGGGTCCAGTCTGTGCAGGCCAATCCTACTGGTGGTACATTCGAAGCGAACAAGGGTTCGAAGGCTGGGCACGGGAAGGAGACGCTGAAGACTATTGGATCGATCCGTTGCAATAAGTCAACCACCCCTGGAATAACCAAATCAGGAACGACATCAACGGCATTATCAAAGCCATTCAATTTGCATTGGAAAGTGAAGCGCAAGAAACCCGGAAACCAAAACACTGACGAAACTATGGAATTGGCTGCTCTATGACAAGGGGATAATATCCACTGGCAAGAGATGGCTGATGAGTGGTATTGTATGAAAATTAAAAGGAGAAACAAATGACAGAAACAAATGTACTTCCGTGGGTCGAAGTGAACGAAATGATGAATGATGAGTATCGTCAGATGGTGGTGGCAGATGCGCTCAGTCACTGCCCGAAGGCTTCGGCAGAATTGAATAAATTTGCATTGGACATTCTCAAGAAGACGATCCAGGTGAATGGGTTTCGCTCCTTCCAAAGCATCCCGCCGCACATCGCAAAGATACAGGTTGCCAAGGAGTTCAAGGTCAACGACCTGTTGGCAACAGCGGTCATTTGCCTGTGGGCTGAAAAACAGCACGAGATCATCGGGTCCCTTGCGAAGGCGGCACGGGAAGCCAATATCCCTGTGAAAGAAACATGGGGTTGGCAGGAAGCGCGTGACGGTTTTGTGCAGGGTGAAGATACGCCGGAGCTGGATCAACTGGCGAGTTCACTCGCCGCGCAGAAGGAGAAGCCCGAGTCCGATCACTATATTTTGGCTGCGTTGTGGTTGAGCAACAGTCTCTCCGGGGGTAAAGACTCCCTCGACTAGCGGGTCGGTCGGAAGAATGTAGAAAACAGTCCCATCGTCACACCGCACTGAGGTACGGTGGTCGTTCTTGGAAAAACCGAATACACAAGGAGATGCCTTATGCTGGGAAATTTCTTATTCACATTGCTATATCTAGCGGTCGCAGTCTTTTGGCCTTCGCCGCATGGACAAATTATTATGACCTCCCGCCGCTTCTGTTGTGGATCGGCGCGGGAATATTTCGATCATCGGTCTCTGGCGTTTGCTGCACTTAAGCAAAGGGTGAGGCGCGCAAGAAGGTCTCCCCTTCTGGTGGCAGGTAGGAGATCACATACTCTGACCACCAGATTTCACCAAACCGTCAGGTGGTTAGATAAATTCTTTTATTCGAAATGAACTCCACACTTTTTGGATAGCCCCGCTTTAATCTATTGGAACCACTCCCGCGCAGCGCGGGCTGTCCATGCAGCCGTAATATTTCTTTCCTGAACGCTCCCCGGTTCGGTGCATACGCAACACCATCATCTTCCCGCAGACGGGACAATTTGGAACAGTATCAGATGGCAGGTCAATACGCAGGGAACTTGTCCCGCCGATCTTGGCAACGGCCAACTGGAACAAAGCGATGATATCACCCGCATCATATTTTTCGTTCGATGAAATATGCACGAGCGGAATTCCCGCATCGGTGAAAAGCTCTTCCATGAACTTATCCACTTCGCGCGTGCTGTCTTTTGACACAGGTCTGACGATCTCAACGCCAAAGGTCGGCGTAAAGTTTTTCGGGTCGCACAGCAGGAAATCCACATGCTTGCGAAAAAACTTATTAAAGAAATGCACATTCTCGTTCGGGCGCAGGATGTAAAACACATCGTTCAAAGAAACCTTCGGGCAGATCACATATCTATTCCCCATCATTTCGGCAAGCACACGAAAAGAGCCAATTCCGTAGACGTCAGAAATGGCTCTCGTAAGCGATAGGGAAGTCTTGGGTTTTCCACCTTGGCGTCTGTCATATTGATATTATAAATTATGAAGCGGACATGGTACAGGATGAAATGGAATTAATATCCGCGCATCAATTCCATAACCTTGGGCTTGATCGCTGCATTACAGGCAATTCCCTCCCCGTGAGTGTGACCTTCCTCCCCGTTCCAGGAGCCAAAGAATCCCCCCGCCTCTTTAAAGATGACGGGGTACGGGCCACAATCATACACATCCAAGCGCGGGTCGAGCGCCACTTCGGCACGGCCCGTTGCAACGAGTAAATACCCATAGGCGTCTGCCCAGGTGCGCATGAGCGCCTTTTCTTTTGCGAAGCGGTCCACCACGTCTGGCATTTTGGCGGAGAGATGTTGAAAATCTGAGCTGACCACACAGGCATCAGAGAGAGAACTCACAGTGGAGACTCGTGCCCTTCGTCCATTCCACCAGCAACCGGCGGAGTCTGCGGCGCAGAGCATTTCATCCAATGGAGGGAAATAGGCAGCGCCAACTTTCACTTCGCCTTCGATCTCCAACCCGATCAACACTCCATACAAAGGCACGCCGCGAATAAATGAGATCGTTCCGTCAATAGGATCGATGATCCAGCGAAAGGCGTTGCCGTTTGCGGTCTCGCCGTACTCCTCGCCAACAATGGCGTGATCTGGAAATTTCCGTTCGATCTCGGCGCGGACAAATGCCTCGGCTTCTTTATCCGCAATTGTGACGGGGTCGTTATTCTCCTTGAATTCCGGGCGAACACCTGTGTTGAAGTATCTTAAAGTAATCTTCCCTGCCTGATAGGCGAGGGAAGTTGCGAACTCAAGGTAGGGTTGAAGGTTCATAATAGTTTTGCTAATAACTCCTTTTCCTGTATTTCGTTCGTCACTTGCCCATCGAGCCATGCGGCTCGAAGTTGGGATAGGATTTCTCCAAACCGCGGGCCGGGCTGAAGGCCGTGCGATTTCAGGTCATTGCCTGTGGTGTGCGGTTTGACGTGGCGCCAGATGGAAAGAAAATCGAGCAACGCATCTTCGCGGGAGACAAGGTAGACCATGTAAATGGAAAGCAAAGGCAGTTTTTCAAGTGCGTACGTCCATACGCTGGGAGTTGAACCAACAAGGAATGGCAGGCTTTTCTTTAATTGAGAGACTGCCCAAATGGAATATGTGAGGTCGGAGGTGAAATCGAGGCGCTGCCCGATGGATAGGATCTCGTCTTCGGATGAATCCATGAGCCAGAGCATATAGCCGATTTCTGCTTTGCTTGAGGGGATATCCAAAGTGGAGTCCATTTCAAGGAAGTCGGAATAATCCGGGTTGAAGAGTGACAGGCTGGGATGGATCATTTTGAACAAACCAAACTCGCCCGCACGCAGGATCATCTGCGAGGAGTTTTTTTCTTCAAAGATCAAATCCAATTCGTGGCGGATGCGTTCACCGCTCAGACGCGGGATGACATCCAGTGATTCAGAGTTGATAAGGTTTAATGTTGAAGGTTCAAGGTTGAAGGAATAGCGGGCTTCGTAACGGACGGCTCGGAAAATTCTGGTTGGGTCATCTATAAAGGAGCGAGGATGCAGGATGCGGACTAAACCTTCTTCGAGGTCAGCTTGTCCATTGAGGGGGTCAAACAGCTCGCCGAAGTGGCCACCGTCAACGCGAATGGCCATGGAGTTGATGGTGAAGTCGCGGCGGAGGAGGTCATCTTGGATGGTGGAAGGTGTGACGGTTGGCAGTGCGCCGGGCATGAGGTAGGTCTCTTTGCGGGCGGTGATGAGATCTAGGGTGTCAGGTATCAGGTGCCACGTGTCAGGTAAGTGCCAGATGGCGGTGTGGAATTTGTCGTGAGTGGTGAGTTTGCCGCCGAATGCCTTGACAAGGGATTTTCCAAACTTGATGGCGTCGCCTTCGACGATGACATCAAGGTCATTGACCGGTTTGCCGAGCAAAAGGTCACGGACGAAGCCGCCAACGACGTAGCAGGGCATGTCCATTGCGGCGGCTTGGGCGGCAATGTTCGAGAGTAGAGTCTGCTTTTCGGACGGGAGCAGGTTTGGGTCACGCAGGAGGCGGAGCAAGTCATCCTTTTGCATATTTTCAATTTTACCCTTATATAATGCCCTCGTTCAAAAATCGCACATCCTATTTGAAAAAGTGCGATTTTTGAACGTTAAGGGTATAATCGGCGCTATGAAATTAAACCCGAACCCTTCCCCTCGATTGGATAAATCTTCCAGGTCTGGCTAGGTTCGCTTTTGCGTACACAAACGGCTCCCAGACTTGGCGAGCCGTTTTTCTTTGTTTGCTGGACAATGGACGGTAGATCGTGGACAATAAAAGATTAACGATTTCAGAATTAACCGCCAGAATGCATGAGTTGGTGAAGTCAAAGGGCTGGTACGAGAAGGACAGCAAACGCCCGCAAACTCCGCGCAACTTGGCAGTATCGCTTTCAATCGAAGCAGCGGAGATTTTGGAGCATTTCCAATTCGGTGATGAGATAAAAGATAAAGATGAGTTGGGAAGCGAATTGGCGGATGTGACTTTGTATCTTCTGCAACTGGCTTCGGTTTCAGGAATTGATCTGGAAGAAGCGGTGTTGAAGAAAATTGAAGTGAATAAAACGCGAGAATGGGATAAGGAAAATTAGTCAAAAGTCAAAGGTCTAGTAGACTTTCGACTTTTGACCTTCGACGAGGTTTAATCATGAACATAACTGTTTTTGGCGGCGCACAACCTAGAGAAGGAATGGCTTCTTGAAGAAGCATATGCAGGTAAACTTCTTGCCGAACACGGACATGCTGTGTTGACAGGCGGGTACATGGGCACGATGGAAGCTGTCTCACGCGGAGCGTGTGAAGCGGGCGGGCATGTGATCGGCGTGACATGCATTGATATTGAAGAGTGGCGCAAGTCCAAGCCAAATCAGTGGGTAAAAGAAGAGAGACGAAAGCAAACCTTGATGGAACGGTTACAAGGTTTGATCGAAGGCTGTGACGCGGCAATCGCTCTCCCCGGCGGAGCAGGCACGCTGGCTGAAATTTCATTGATGTGGAATTTGATGATCGTGGAGTCCCTGACCCCGGGGCCGCTGACACTGATCGGGCGCGGTTGGCAGTCCACGTTTGATCGGTTCTTCCATGAGTTTGAAACTTATATGCCCACACATCAACGAGAGTTGTTATACTTTGCGGAAGATGTAAAAACTGCTGTAAACAATTTGGAAAGTTAACAGGTTTGAACGTTCAAACGTTACAACCCTGCAAACATGCGAACCTAAAAAGAGGACAAAATGGCTGAAGATAAATTAACAACACGCGCGGAAGATTTTTCTGAATGGTACAACCAACTCGTCATTCGATCGGACATGGCAGACTACGCCCCTGTACGCGGCTGCATGGTCGTCAAACCCTATGGCTGGGCTTTGTGGGAGAACATCACATCTCATCTGGATAAGGAATTCAAGGCCACGGGCCATGTCAACGCGGCGTTTCCAACTTTGATCCCCATGTCTTTCTTTGAAAAAGAAAAGGAACACGTGGAAGGCTTTGCTCCTGAACTTGCAGTCGTCACACACGGCGGCGGCGTGGAATTGGAAGAGAAGCTGGCGGTTCGTCCCACCTCTGAAACCATCATCGGTTACATGTATTCCAAATGGGTCAAATCATGGCGCGATCTTCCTCTGCTCATTGTGCAGTGGGGTTCTGTGCTGCGTTGGGAATTGCGCACAAAACTTTTCCTTCGCACCGCTGAGTTCTACTGGCATGAAGGTCACACCGCACACGCATCCGCGGAAGAAGCGAAAGAGGAAATGTACCGCATCCTCGATATTTACGAAAAGTTCTGTCTTGAAGAAGCGGCCATTCCTGTCATCAAGGGCACCAAGAGCGACACTGAAAGATTCGCGGGCGCACACACCACCACATCCATTGAAGCGATGATGTGGGACAAGCGCGCTTTGCAGTCTGGCACGTCTCATTATTTCAGCACCAATTTTGCCAAGGCCTTCGAGATCCAATTCCTCAACAAAGAAAACACCCTGCAATTTTGCGAAACAACTTCATGGGCCATTTCGTCCCGCATCATTGGCGCGATGATCATGGTGCATGGCGACGATCAGGGACTCGTGCTTCCTCCCCGCCTCGCGCCCATTCAGGCAGTCATCGTTCCCATCTTCAAGAAAGAGGACGAGAAAGCCAAAGTGATGGAAGTTGCCGACCGCATCTTCATGGAACTCAAGGCTGCTGGCATTCGCATCAAAATGGATGACCGTGACAACGTCACCTCTGGATTCAAATTCAACGATTGGGAAATGCGCGGCGTCCCCGTCCGCGTGGAGATCGGTCCCAAGGATGTGGAAAAGGGAACTGTTGCCCTCGCCCGCCGTGACAAGCCCGGCAAGGAAGGCAAAACCTTCGTCCCACAGACGGGTCTGGACTCCGCTGTGAAGGGGTTGCTGGACGAGGTTCAGGCTTCACTCCTCAAGCGTGCCACCGAATACCGCGACGCCAACATCCATGATCCCAAAGATTATGAAGAGTTGAAGAAAGTGGTTCAAGATGGCTGGGCACTCTCCTACTGGTGCGAATCACGCGAGTGTGAAACCAAGGTAAAGGAAGAAGCCAAAGCCACCACCCGCAACATTCCTTTCAACCAACCTGAAGCAGAAGGCACCTGCATCGTCTGCGGCAAGCCTTCCAAGAGAAAAGTGTATTTCGCAAAGGCCTATTAAAAGCAGTTGGTGGTGGACAGTTGGTAGTTGTCAGCGCTGTCCACCACCAACCACCACTGTCCACTGCCCTTATGCCTGCCATAGACCTCGCCCGACTTCGCAAACAAGCCAACCGTCTTGCAGATTTTTTCTTTCTGCCAGATGAGTTCATGAAGCATTTGCGCGAGATATTGGACTTTTACGTCAATTACACTCTACGCACCAAAGAGAACGTCGCCCCCGGCTCCAACCTAAAAACATATCGCACACCAACTGCCGTGCTCACGCACATAGAAAATGAACTGCGTGTCGTCGCAGAGGCGAATCCGCATTTTGCGCTTGAACTCGCGGATGTGCTGTGGGATGAAGGTGCGCTCGAAACCCGTCTGCTCGCAGCATTCCTGCTTGGACGAATACCACCACAGGAAGAACGATTGCTCCCCCGCCTCACCGCATGGACTCAACAGATCCGCGACCCTGAAGTCCGCTCGGCGCTGCTGTCCACAAGTCTCACGCGCATGAGAAAAGAAACCCCAAACCAGTTTCTTGAACTCGTCCGCGAATACCTGCACCCCGAACGCAGGCGCACATGGACAAATGGCATTCAAGCCCTGCTGCCCATGATCGCGGATACGTCCTACACCAACCTGCCCCCATCCTCGACCTCGTCGAACCCATCATCGAAGAAGCACCGTCCACTTTGCAGAACGATCTCGCAGACTTGATCGTTGCGTTGTACCGCGCCTCTGCAAACGAAACCACCTTCATGCTCAAACACATCCTCACCGCATCCGAAAACCCGATGACGGTCATCACCATGCGGCGCATTTCAACATCCTTTCCGCCGCCATTACAACGGGAACTGCGCGAGTTGATCCGTCCACAAGAGCTGGCGGTACAGCGCTATGTTCCAGAAGAACCGGATGATTTCATCGATGAAACCGCAGTCATGGAAATAAAGCCCAAGAGACCAGCGAGGCAAAAGAAAATGGACAACTCCCGCATCATCTATTTGCATGGCCTTGAGAGCAACAGTCAAAGCGGCAAGGCGCGTCAGTTCGCAGAACAATTCCCCGGCATGGTCACGCCCGATTTCACAGGCGAATTTGAAGAACGCATGAAACAGCTCAAGCCGATCTTGGGACGCAAGAAAAACTGGACGATCATCGGCTCATCCTTTGGCGGATTGATGGGAACCGTTTTCACCTGCAAGCATCCGACTCAAGTGCGGAAGTTGATCCTGCTCGCCCCGGCATTGTTACGCGACCCTTCGGCTCTTATCTTAATCTGGAAACTGTTTCTGTTCCAACCATCATTATCCACGGGACGGGAGATGACGTCGTCCCGCTGACCCCTGTCCGTGAGCTTGCGGAGAAGTTATTCACCAACCTCCAATACATCGTCGTAGACGATGGTCATCGTTTACAAAAAACATTTGGGGAATTGGATTGGAAAGAAATTTTAGCGTAAGAATCACTGCCCATTAGATCAAATTAAGGCAACCTGAGTTTTATCTTGTGGATTAAATTTGACAGTGATTTTTTTACCAACTGTATATTTATGCAAGCCTGCATTCATAAAAGTATTTTGAGCTTCTGCTTGAAATGGCTCGCCTGCCTTGGGGGTTACTTCTAATTTCAAGCGCAGGACCGATTTCATTTCCTTATGATAAGAATGTACCAATTCCAAATCTTCTACTTCGAGGATGGTGGCAATCGCTTCTTCACCTGTTCTGCGAATCACTATGTTTTGTTTTTCCAGTTTTGCAAAGGCTGGGTAACCCAGATAGTATTTGCGGTCTTTATCAT
This sequence comes from Candidatus Villigracilis propinquus, assembly GCA_016714565.1. Taxonomy (GTDB): domain Bacteria; phylum Chloroflexota; class Anaerolineae; order Anaerolineales; family Villigracilaceae; genus Villigracilis; species Villigracilis propinquus. The sequence goes on along the minus strand of JADKDM010000031.1, from coordinate 15,024 downwards.
GGTGTTCAAACAACATTTCAGTAACGTCATTAGGGTTGTATGTGACCCAGATTTTTTTACCGACTTCTTCGGGTCTATCACCCCAGGATACAAAGTTTCTGCCGACTGGCAACCAATCTTTGAAAGTATTGACAAATTTTGAACGCCCATCAGGCTGAACTTCAACCTCGAGTGTCATATACATCAGGCGCTCCCCGCTACTCGAATTTACAATTCCGTTTTTTGCAGAAATAACGGTAGCAGGCGCAGTGATTCCGCGGTTGCGAAGGTCCTTGAGCCCGGCTTGCTTTTTTTGTCGGTGTTTTTTAGCGCCCGCTGTTTTTGAATAGAAAATCCATCCACCCGTAGTAACAATAATGACAACAACAAGTGGGGTGGTAAAGCATCCCGCAAAATTTAATAGAAATTCCATGTTATTCTCCTAAAATTTTTTCTCTAGAAATTTATCTTACTCTGTGTCACAATTTTACTAGAAAGTACAGGTAAACATATGAAACAACAAATTTTTTGGCACACTACAACGCAAATGCCGGATGACAAGAATTTAACCCTAATCCCCGCGGATGTGGATTTTGCGATCATCGGCGGCGGGTACACAGGTTTGAGCGCAGCACGGACATTGGCACAGCAAGGCGCGAAAGTTGTTGTTCTGGAAGCGGAGACCATTGGCTGGGGTGCAAGTTCCCGCAACGGCGGCATGGCGTTGACGGGACTCAAAGTGGGGATGGCGACCATCATTAAGAAATATGGCCGTGAACTCGCAAAGACATTATTTCAATATTCTCTTGATTCAGTAAACACCGTTGAGCAGATCGTCAAAGAAGAAAATATCGATTGTGGGTTTGAAAGATACGGTCATTTATTGACGGCGAACAAGCCCAAGCATTACGAAGCCTTGAGAGACGAAGTGGATTTCATGGCGAAGGAATTCAATCACAAAGTAAGGTTGGTTCCAGCCAGCGAATTGAAAAGCGAGATCGGGTCAAACGTCTATCACGGGGCGTTGGTGGATGAAGTGAGCGGCGGGTTGAACCCTGCCCAGTATGTGGCGGGTCTCGCGGCGGCGACTGAAAAGGCGGGGGCAATGCTCTGCGCGCGAGCGCGTGTCAACAGGTTGGAGCGGAGCGAGAAGCGTTTTGTCATCGAGACGGAGCGAGGTTCGTTAAGTGCAAAATCCGTTTTGGTGGCGACATCTGGTTATACAGGAAATGTCACAAAGAAATTGCAAAAGAAGATCGTCCCGATCGGGTCGTTCATTATTGCGACGGAAAAGTTATCGGACGAATTGGCGCACGAGATCAGCCCGCACAACCGCATGATCTTTGATTACAAACATTTCCTGAATTATTTTCGGCTGTGGGATAACCGCATGATCTTCGGCGGACGCGCGGCTTTCTTCCCTGAAAATGAAAAGACGATTGAGCAAAGCGCGGAAATTTTGCGGCGCGAGATGGTGAGCGTCTACCCGCAGTTGAAAGATGCAAGCGTGGAATATACATGGGGCGGCACGCTGGATTTTGCATTTGACCAGATGACGCACGTTGGCGAAGTGGACGGGATGTTTTATTCGCTCGGCTATGCGGGGCATGGAGTAGCGATGGCTACGCATTTGGGAAAGACCGTCGCCGAGGCAATGGTGAAGGGAAATATCAAAGAGCACCCATTTGCGCGATTTGATTTTCCGAGCGCGCCGCTAGGAGCATACAACGGCAGCCCGTGGTTTTTGCCGTTCGCGGGTATGTGGTACAAAATTTTGGATTGGGTGGAGTAGCTAGATCACTTGCTCTTCGGGAATATTCAAAGGCCGTTGACTGACAGCCAGAATCCACACCTCGGGGCAAGCGGACAGGATCGTCGTGGCAAACTGTGCGCAAGCGCCAGCAAGATGACCGCAATGACCAAGGATCAGCAAAAGGTTTTTCTCGCGAAGAAATTCAATGAGCATTACAGCGGGCGGGCGATTTGGATTCTCGCTTACACCAAGAACAGACGAAACCGTTGGCAACACCATCGTTGGCTCCTGAACAGAATCAAACCTCACCAACCAGATACCATCAGTGAATTGATCGGTCAATCGCGAGCCGACAGCCACAGCGAGTGCCTCATCATCATTCAGCAAAGTAACCAGTTTATTCGATTCTATTATTTGAATGACCCGCGCTGTCTCTTCCTGTGAGGCATTTTCAACTTTCGGAAGGTTGCCCCGAGAAGAAGATGAACTGGGAAGTTTGACTTTCGCCAGTTCACTCAGTACATCCTTTGCAAAAGCAAAGCGGTCTTTTGGATCTTTCTCCAACAAGCATAGAATAATGGATTCCAATTCGGGAGGGACATCGCTCCGCGATTGACTGGGCGGAGAAACTTTTTCCTCAAGATGCTGAGTAAGAATGTTCTGCTCGTTGATATTGGAGAAAGGGACACGGCCCGTGAGCATTTCATAAAGAAGAGCGCCAAGCGCGTACAGGTCAGAGCCGATGTCGGCGGGCTGTCCGTTGATCAATTCGGGGGCGAGATAGAAAACCGTTCCAGCAAGGCTGCTTTCGTTGGGTAAATAATCTTCGCCGCGCGGACGCGCCAATCCAAAATCCAACAATTTCACGAAAGTTCGAAAACCATGTCTTTCAAGAATCACATTGGCGGGCTTGAGGTCACGGTACACAAACCCCTGCCCGTGGATATACTCCAACGCATCGCAGATCTGTTCTGCAATGTCGATGATCCTCGCGTAAGTGAACCGACTTTCGTCCGCAAGGCAGCTGCGATGCAGAAGTTCCATGACGATATATGGGGATGGCTCGTCCATGCAGGTTTCATACACAGTGGTGATATGAGGGTGATGCAATTGCGAGGAGATCTGCGCTTCGCGGGCGAACTGTCCAAGGGACAGGGCGTTTGCAGTTTCGGCATTGATGATCTTGATCGCGACATCCCTCTCTTGAGACAAACCATAAGCGCGATAAACAATCCCCATTCCACCGCGCCCGATTTCCGCATCCAATCGATAGCGCTGGTTGATCAGCGTTCCGATCCCAAATGCCGCCTTCGAAGTGGAGTCAGACGAAGCGGCTTTGTTTTTTTGAAAGGCTTGCGATACACGGGAAAGAAAATTAGCCATACACTAATTATAGTCCGCTGCGAATTTTACACAATACGTTTTCATCTTTTTTCAGATACGCTATAATATTTTAATGCGCATCCTTGTGGTCTCAGACATCCACGCCAACTTCACTGCATTCGAAGCGGTGCTCAAGGATGCTGGCAGTTTCGAAAAAATATGGTGCCTCGGCGATGTGGTCGGATACGGCCCCGAGCCAAATGAATGCATCAGCCGCCTGCGCGAATTCAATCATATCTGCTTAGCGGGAAATCATGATCTGGCCGTAGCGGGAAAAATTGGCATTTGGGATTTTTCAAAAGACGCGCAGGAGGTGATCTTTTGGTCGCGCCATTGGTTATCAACTCCGCATATTGAGTGGCTAAAAACCCTTCCCGATACTCCCCTTAAACTGGAGCAAAATATTACAATTGTCCACGGCAGTTTGCGCGACCCCGTTTGGGAGTACATCATCAATCCAGAGGTTGCAAAAACCAACCTGGAGCTTATTGAAACTCCCATCTGTTTGAATGGACACACCCACTTCCCTGCCATCTTTCGGAAGACGTGGGATGACTGGCGCGTGCAGGAGGAATATCCGCGCGTCAACTCTCCCGTGAAGCTGACTCTCGACCGGATGATCGTCAACCCTGGAAGTGTGGGCCAGCCACGCGATGAAGATCCCCGTGCCGCATACGCCATCATAGACACAGACGAAATGACTTACACCTTTCACCGTGTTTTGTACGATGTATCCGCCGTTCAAAAGCTGATGAAACAAGCGAAGTTTCCCAAACGCCTGATCCGAAGATTACGATTTGGACAATAAAAAGATCGGAGATAAAAAATGTACAGAAAAATCCTTGTCCCACTCGATGGCTCCAAAGTGGCGGAAGGCGCTCTGCCGCACGCGAAGGCCCTCGCTTACGCAGTCGGCGCTGAGCTAATTCTATTAAATGTCGGCGCCAATCCCACCATGGACTTCGCCTTCTCCGACCCGGGGCTGGCCCAAGATGCCATGCTTGAACAGGAAGAGCGCAGCCAAAAATATATTACCGAGATCGAAAACGAACTCAAATCCGCCGGATTCAAAACATCCACCCAGTTGCGCGTTGGCTCCGTTGCCGATGTGATCCTTGGCGTGGCGGAAGAACTGCAAGTTGATGTCATCGCCATGTCAACCCACGGACGAACCGGTCCCGCGCGCTGGCTGCTTGGCAGCATCGCTGAGCGCGTGGTGCATAATTCCAAGGTGCCAGTATTACTTATCCGTGCCGCAGGCTGACCTGTGAAAACAAACACAAGAAAATATTCTTTCTTTGTCAGATTTGAAACTGATCCGTAACCTCCCTTGAAAAACTGTGTTGTTAACTAAAATTTGAAGAAACCATTTTAGTGGTACGTGTCCGTTATTTCAACCCCACAAATGTAGAGGTAGATATCGGATATGAAAAAAACAAATTTTAATCCAGTTAATTGTAAATCTCGCTACTTAGCGGGGGATTTGCACGCTCAATTACCATCGCCACACCCACAAATTACAAGAAATCACCTTCAAAATTAGAGACCGCGTGTATTCGCGTGTCTCTTTTTGATTCACAAAGGACTTGTTATACAAGCAAGCCGGGGTGAACTCGTAAATATGGTGGATTTATCGTCAATCCATACTAATTAGGATTTACTTTTGGAAAAAGGAGGCGTGTATAAGTGTTTATTTTTCTCCGAACAAATTGAAGTGTCTGTGAATAATGTACTATCAAAAAATTCATCAAGGAGAACAATTAATCATGGCTCAGGAAGAGAAAGCACAAGGTTTACCCCGCATTATTTTTGCCTCCGCTGCAGGAACAATGATCGAATGGTACGATTTTTATATTTTTGGCAGCCTCGCAGCAGTGATCGCGAGCAAATTCTACTCAACCGGTACACCCATTGGCGATATGATCGCCTGGCTGGCAACCTTTGCCGTTGGTTTTATTGTGCGTCCCTTTGGCGCGATCTTCTTCGGACGCGTTGGTGACCTCATCGGACGTAAATATACGTTCCTTGTCACCATGACTTTGATGGGTCTTTGTACCTTTGGCGTGGGTCTGCTCCCCACTAAGGAAGTACTTGGAGAATGGGCTGGTATCGTTCTTATCATCCTGCGCATTCTGCAAGGTCTGGCTTTGGGCGGTGAATACGGCGGAGCAGCAACCTATGTGGCTGAACATTCGCCGAATGGACGCCGTGGTTTTTACACCAGTTGGATCCAGATCACAGCCACACTTGGTTTGTTCATGTCTCTGGGCGTGATCCTCGTCACCCGTCAATCGGTTGGTGAAGATGCATTCAGCGCATGGGGCTGGCGCGTGCCCTTCCTGATTTCCATTCTGTTGGTCGGCCTTTCCCTGTACATTCGCTACTCTTTGCGCGAATCCCCCATGTACGACAAGCTCAAGAAATCCGGCGGCATCTCCAAGAACCCTCTCAAGGAAAGCTTTGGAAATCCCTACAATCTGGGCTATGTAATTCTGGCTCTCTTTGGCGCAACCATGGGACAGGGCGTTGTCTGGTACACAGGCCAGTTCTATGCCTTGTTCTATCTACAGAAGATATTCGGTGTGGACCTTGTCAACTCGAACCTGATCATTGCCGGCGCACTTTTGCTCGGCACTCCGTTCTTCGTATACTTTGGCAACCTCTCAGACAAGATCGGACGAAAGCCGATCATTTTGTGGGGCATGATCCTAGCAGTGTTGCTGTACTATCCCATTTACGGAGCCATGGCGGCCTTCGCTCCCCAGGATACAGGCCAACCCTTCCTCTTCCCATACATGGGATACCAACCGGTCATGCTGAGCCTGCTGATCTTCATTCAGGTGATCTTTGTGACCATGGTCTACGGACCGATCGCAGCCTATCTCGTGGAGCTATTCCCCACCAAGATCCGCTATACATCCATGTCGCTTCCGTATCACATCGGCAATGGCGTCTTTGGCGGTCTGGTTCCGATCATCGGGCTATCCCTCCTGCAAAGCACAAAAAACAACTACGCTGGCTTATGGTGGCCGATGGGCGTTGCTGCGGTATGCGCTGTAGTCTGCTACTTCAAAATGCCTGAGACCTACAAGGTGGATATTTCTTCAGATGCTTCCGTTGCCTCCATTGGAACTGGAAAAGTATCCGGCGACTAATAACATAAGAACATGAGCCCCATATAATCAACATGGAGACGGGACACAGCCCGTCCCGTCTCCATATATCAGGAGGAGCAGGCATGAATTACATCAGCCCAACCATTAATCGCTGGATACAGGAAGGGAAGGAAAACCCCGAGGCCTTTTGGGAGCAAGCCGCAAAGGAACTGCACTGGTTCAAAACCTGGGACAAAATCTTTGAATGGGATTATCCAAACTTCAAATGGTTTTTAGGCGCGCAGACAAACCTCGCCTACAATGCGCTTGATTATCATGTAAAGCGTGGATGGGGCGGGCATACCGCACTCATCTACATGAATGAACGCGGAGAACGTCAATTATTTACTTATGCTGTCATGCTGTATGAGGTCAAACGTATGGCGGCGGCATTGCGGGGAATGGGAATCAAAAAAGGTGACAGACTTACCATATACATGCCGACTTGTCCCGAAGCGATCATGCTCATGCTTGCCACCGTACGTATCGGCGCGATCCATTCCGTGGTGTTTGCAGGATTCGGCGAAAATGCGCTGGGCGACAGAATTCAAGCCAGCGGCTCCCGCCTCGTATTCACAACAGATATCACCTACCGCAAAGGCAAGGATGTGCCGCTCAAAGGAATTGTGGACGGCGCATTGGCTGGCACGAAAACCGACATCGAACATGTCATCCTGCTAAAACGTGGAAAAGATGATGTTTCCATGCAAAGCGGACGCGACATCACCTGGGAGGAATTCCTCACATATTCTAGGGGACAAAATGGCGACTGCGTCCCAATGGAAGCGAACGAGCCTGCATTCATTCTGGCAACCTCCGGCACAACAGCCAAACCAAAGCTGGCAATCCATACTCACGGCGGATATCAGGTGCATATTTTCAGCATGGCGCGCTGGGTGTACGGACTCAAACCTACAGATGTTTGGTGGGCAACCTCAGACATCGGCTGGATCGTTGGGCACAGCTATATTGTCTACGCCCCGCTGATCACGGGCTGCACAACCATTGCCTTCGAAGGCGCGCTCGATCACCCGCACGCGGAAGCGAACTGGAGAATTGCCATTGAAGAATTCGCTGTCAGCGGTGTGTTCACCTCCCCCACTGCGGTACGTTTATTAATGCGTTATGGTGATGAACCGCTACGCCGTGTAAATCACGATTACCTTGAAAGAATCTTCTGCGCGGGTGAAGTGCTGAACGCCCCCGCGTGGGATTGGCTACAAAACAAAATGCTCGGCAACAAGATTCCCGTCATTGACCACATGTGGCAGACCGAAACAGGCGGCCCTGTCTTTGGCAACCCGTATGGGATCGGGATGCTGCCCACCAAGGCTGGCTCAGCCACAATTCCACTGCCTGGAATTGATGTGGAAGTGTTGACCCCCGAAGGCGAACCATGCGCACCCGGCGAAAAAGGTATTATGGTCATCAAACGGCCATTCCCCGGCCTCACTCCTGCGCTATGGGGTGAACCCGAGCGATACGGCAAAGATTATTGGTCGAAGATCCCGAACGTGTACTACACAGGCGATTCGGCGCACATCGATGAAGACGGCTACGTCTGGTTCGCAGGACGGGCGGATGAGATCATCAAGATCGCCGGACACCGTATTGGCACGATCGAAGTAGAAACAGCATTCCTGAAACATCCTGATGTTGCCGAGTCTGGCGTCATCGGGCATCCTGACGAATTGCGCGGCGAAGTCATCTCTGCCTTTGTGCTGCTCAAAAATGGAAAGACGCCATCTGCTGAACTCAAAAAGGAATTGATCGATACCGTCCGCCACGAACTGGGACCGATAGCTGTCATCGGCGAACTAAATTTTGTCAGCATGCTTCCAAAAACCCGCAGCGGCAAGATCATGCGCCGTGTGCTGAAAGCCGTCACACTGGACAAAGACCCGGGCGACATTACCACCATCGAAGATGAAGGCTCGGTCACCGAGGCGCGTGAAGCCTGGGCGCAAATGAAATCCGAGATCAACACAGGGAAAAATTTGTAAGTGGCAATTGCCGTTAAAAGCATTTTCCTGTATATTTAGCCAAAATTCCACGAAGTAAGGAGCTCAGCTATGCCAAAGGAAAAGAAACAAATGGAAGGCGAAGTTTACTATCCGTCGGAACAAGTGATCGCGCAGGCGCGTTTGAAAGACTGGGACGCACTTGCTGAAAAAGCAGGCAAAGACCTGCAAGGATTCTGGGCCGATGAAGCCTCAGAACTGGAATGGTACACAAAGTGGGACAAGGTTTTGGACGACTCAAACAAGCCGTTTTATAAATGGTTTGTCGGCGCCAAGACCAATATCGTACACAATGCAATTGACCGTCACCTCAAAACACATCGTAAAAATCAACTTGCCCTGATCTGGGAATCGGAAGATGGCAAGCTGGAGCGCACCTTCTCTTATTACGCCATGAACCGCGAAGTCTCGCGCATGGCGAACATCATCAAATCCATGGGCGTATTAAAAGGCGAGCGTGTCACCATTTACATGGGACGCGTGCCCGAGATCGTATTTGCCATGCTGGCATGTGCCAAGATCGGCGCCATCCATTCTGTGGTGTTCGGCGGCTTCTCGGTGGACTCATTGCAAGGCCGTATTGATGACAGCCAGTCCAAACTGGTAATCACCTGTGATGGCTCGTATCAAAATGGCAAGATCGTGGAACTCAAAAACATCGTGGACGAAGCCATCAAGCGCTGCCCGTCGGTGGAGAATGTGATCGTCGTCAAGCGAACAGGCCAACCCGTAGGAATGGAAGCGGGACGCGATCATTGGTATCACGACCTGTGTTCCCTCCCGATCGCCAATGGCAAATGCGCCACCGAAGTCCTCGATGCGGAAGATCCGCTTTTCATTCTTTACACATCTGGCTCCACGGGCAAACCGAAGGCCATTCTGCACACGCACGGCGGCTACATGGTCGGCACATATTCCACGCTCAAGTATGTCTTCGATGTGAAAGACGAAGACCGCTGGTGGTGTACGGCAGACCCCGGTTGGATCACGGGACATTCCTACATCGTGTACGGCCCGATGATCGCTGGCGCAACTTCGATGCTGTTTGAAGGCGGCCCAACCTTCCCCTACCCGAACCGCTGGTGGCAGGTGGTGGAGCGTTTTGGAATTACGATGTTCTACACCGCGCCAACTGCTATTCGTGGACTTATGCGATTCGGTGAAGCGTGGCCGAACAAGCACGATCTTTCTTCCCTTCGCCTGCTCGGCTCTGTCGGTGAGCCGATCAACCCTGAAGCATGGAAGTGGTACTACCGTGTCATCGGTAAAGAGAAGTGTCCGATCATCGACACATGGTGGCAGACGGAAACAGGCGCGTTCCAAATCACACCAACACCTGTTGTGCCGCTCAAGCCCGGTTCCGGCACACGCCCATTCTTTGGACAGGCAGCTGAAGTTGTGGACGAGCAAGGCAATCCGGTACCGGATGACACCGAAGGTTATCTCACTTTGTTGAATCCGTGGCCCGCCATGCTGCGCACAATCTACGGCGATGACGAGCGTTATGTCAATCAATACTGGTCGAAGTATCCCGGCCGCTACACCACAGGCGACTCAGCCAAACGTGACAAGGACGGCTACTTCTGGATCATTGGCCGTGTGGATGATGTGATCAAGGTTTCTGGTCACCGCCTCGGCACCGCGGAAGTTGAGTCTGCGCTGGTGAGTCACCCGGCGGTTGCTGAAGCCGCAGCGATCGGCTTGTCTCACGAAGTCAAAGGTCAGGCGATTCACACCTTTGTGATCCTGCGCTCAGGCTTTGCTCCATCTGCTGAACTCGCAGAAGAGTTGCGCCAGCATGTATCCAAACACATGGGACCGATCGCCCGCCCCGAAGATGTCAAATTCCTGGATAAGCTTCCCAAGACCCGTTCCGGCAAGATCATGCGCCGCGTATTGAAAGCCCGCGCACAAGGTTTACCTGAAGGCGATATTTCGACGCTGGAAGAGTAGTTGTAGTGAGAAGTAATAAGTAAAAAGGATGCCGCGATTTTTTAAATCGCGGCATCCTTTGTTTGGTAGGACTATTTGAGTTGGAAAACAACCTGCGTTAGCTTGCCCGCCTCCACAACCACAACGCGCTCATACAGCCCGCCAGAGTCAGAAAAGGCGATTCGGTAACGGCCCGGGGGCAGGTCGCTTACTGCGAAATCCTCGAGGTTGTGTTCAAAACCCTTGGGGTATGTGACAAAATAATATTTTTTCTCGGATTTATTTGTCCCCGGGGCATAACGATAAAACACTAGATTGCGCTCCACTTTGACATTGTTCGATGTTTTCAGCGTAATGGACATGGCTCCTCTGCCACTATCCAACGGAAGCCACAGTTCCGGGTTTTCTGTGGAAAAGAAATCTGTGCCATCTCCCCCGTGCGGACTTCAAAATGCAGGTGGCTGCCAATCGCCACACCAGTGTGACCAACAAGAGCGATAATATCCCCGCTATTCACCTTGTCACCTACTGAGATATTGATTTGTGACAAATGCCCGTAAAGGGAAAATAACCCATCAGCGTGCTGAATGACGATCAGGTTTCCGTAATAATCATCCCACGGAGTGTAGATGCGTTCATGGTCACGCCCGGCAAATATCACCACTCCATCGGCAGGAGCATAGACGGGGTTACCTTCCTTGCTCTCAAGATCAACGCCGTGATGGGGTCACGCTCACCGTTTTCCGTAGAGCCGTAGGGTAACTGCGTGCAATAGAGAGCGGCGAGTCCGTGCCAAGCGGGTTTTGGAAGGTGGTCTTCCAGTCCACGAGGCAGAAGTCTGTTGCGGTCGGGTCGCAGATTTCCACAGCAATGGCGGTTGGCGTGGAAGCAATCTACGATAGGCTGTGCTTCCATGGTCTCTGTCGCAACAGGTGTGGCGATCATTTCCACACGAGTTGGTGCGCAGCCGGATAGAAACAACAGAGCTGAGACAACAGCCATCAAAAGTTTCTTCATGAAATGGGACTACTAACTTTACAAGCTAAATCCCGCCGCGCTCTTTCATCACAACGCGGATTTCTTTTTCCAGTTTATCAGCTTGTTTTTCCAATTCGGCGAGTTCGGAAAGCATCTTATCGCCAGCGGATTTGTCTTCCAGTGAATTGATATTTATTTTGACGTTGTAGCCGGCTGCAGTGAGGGCGGCGCGGGACATGGCAAACCCAGACATCGCGTCGCTGATGGCGTTTACGTTGCCATGCTGGGCGCATTTGAGAGCAAGTGAAACGTGCAGGGGAATATGCGCGGCATTGAGGGTAGCCTGGGCGATAGCGGCGCTGCGCTTGGATTTTTGTTCGTCAGTATCTTTGGGCAATTTGAAAGTTGCCATAAGAACTTCAAAGGAGGAGGCATCATCGTCCACGGCCTGGGTGAGTTCGCGGCAAAGGTTTTCAGCCACCACACGGACGGCTTGCATTTCGGCTTCAACTTCGGCGTATTTCTTTTTGCCGATGGTGAGGCCGGCAACCATGGCAACGAGTCCCGCACCCATGGCGCCTGCGAATGCGGCGGCAGAGCCGCCACCCGGAGTCGGTGTGGGAGCAGCCAACTGTTCAATGAAAGAGAATCCGCTATCGGCGGAGGATGAGGCGGCAGCGGCGGGTGCGGAAAAAAGTCTGGATTCGAGAATCTGCTCTTTATCAAATTGATCCAATTGGGTGTACCAGACCGCTGCATCCACCAAGGCATCCTGCGGGATCAACCCAACGAGTTCGCTGTGATGAATGCCAACACCGTAACGCTGAGCTTCGCGGCGGATGAATTCGACGACACGGGCAATGGGAGTTTCGCGGAAGTTGGTGAGGTTCATCGAAACCTGAGCGCGGCCATCCACAAAGCAGGCCAAGACCTTTGACGTAACGAAAGCCGCCCGATGACTGGCGAACGGCTTTGGCGATCTTTTTGGCGATATCCACATCTTCGGTGGTGAGATAGACGTTGAAAGCAATCAGCGGATTGCGCGCACCGATGACGGTTGCGCCCGCTTTGGGAAGTTTGGCGGGACCGAAATCCGGCTTGCGCTCGGGGTTTGTTTCGACTTCGGCTTTGAGCCCTTCATACTGTCCCTTGCGGATGTTTTCGAGATTGGCACGCTCGGGGCGAGTAGCCGCCGCTTCATATAAATAGACGGGGATGTTGAGTTCGCTTCCAACGCGCTGACCGAGACGCCGGGCAATGGCAACACATTCTTCCATTGTCGCGCCGCTGAGCGGGACGAAGGGAACAACATCCGTGGCGCCGATGCGGGGATGTGCGCCGGTGTGCTCGTCGAGATCGATGAGTTCGGCGGCGGTTTTGATGGCTCGAAAGGCCGCCTCTTCCACGCCGACGGCTGATCCTGCAAACGTGAGGACGGTTCGGTTGTGATCGAGGTCTGAGGAGCGGTCGAGGAGTTTTACCTCGCTGACAGATTGAATCGCGGCAACGATCTGGTCAATGACCTCGGGACGGCGCGCTTCGGAAAAGTTGGGGATACATTCGATGAGTTGAGTGGGCATAGTTTGATAGTTCCGTAGTTCGATAGTTGGGTGTTTCGCAGTTCATTGGATTATAAACTGTGTGGAGGGAAACAGATTGCCAGATTACTTGAGAGCATCGAACACATTGAAAGTCTTCATAAACTCTGCCATCGCAAGGTATTCCTCACGGAAAGGTGCATCGTCAGGTTTAGAATCCACACCAGCGCATGACGGGCTGTGTATCGGAATTGAACAAGGGCCAGACGGGCATAGACTCGCCATTTGGGTCACCTGTTTTCGCAAAGTTAACCCAGGCGGCCATCATCTCATTCATCAGGCGCTCACGGATGGCAGTATCCTGCTCATCACGTGAAACTCCAATAAAGTCCATTCCACTTTCCTCGTTTATTTTTCCAAACACAAAAGGAAGTTCTGAACCGTGAGGCGCGTGGTTGTTTTGGCATGGCTGATCAGGCAGGTTGACAGGATACTCGGCACGATAGACATAAACATTTGCGATCTTCGATTGCGCCTCTGCCAATTGCAGAGCTGAGACACGAAAAGCGTAATCATCACCCAGAGTTAATACCAATTCCCCTTCTGAATACCCAGCCCTCTCGGGATTCTGTTTGTAAAGATTATATAGATCTTCGATCTTGGGCGCCTGTGCTGGGTCGATGGAAGTAAAGATATTATCAGTGACAGTCTGCTCGCAAATATGATCCGTCTCGGTGTCGTAAAACTCCAATAAGACAGTTCATTGCCCATTGTGCCGATCATCAAGTCGATGCCTGCAGTCTTGCCCTGCTGAATTGCAGCGAGCGGACTGCTCTTGATGATGTTATTCTCTCCATAGGTCGGGGCGAAAAGCAGGTCAGAGATGGGTGAACCGACTGCGTCTGCCACCTGACCTTGAATATAGGTAACGCCTGCGGTGGGCATATTCTTCCAAAGGAAAGCGGACTTGATACCTGTCTCATTGCGGATCAATTCAGCGATCGAGCGTGATTCCTCAGCAGTATGCTGAGGTGACCCGCTCATGACAATAGCACGGTCAAAATACTGCCGGGGGTTTTCCACAGCCAGTAATGCAGCGACACTTGACCCGCCCGCCGATTCACCAAAGACCGTGATATTTTGCGGGTCGCCGCCAAAGGCTGCAATATTCTCTTTAACCCATTGCAGAGCAAGCATTTGATCGCGAAGACCGTTATTGGCACTGTCAGCATATTCAGGTCCGCCGATGACCGAGAAATCAAGGTAGCCCAATAAACCCACGCGGTAATTCAAACTGACATAGACCACATCACCATTTTTGGCGATCGCATCTCCGTGATACAAATTACTCTTGCTCGTGCCTGCCACAAATCCGCCGCCATGGATGAAGACCATGACCGCTTTTTTCTCTGTGCCAGACGCAGGCGACCAGACGTTCACGGTCAGGCAGTCTTCCTCATTTACCTTTTCATTGGGGTCGTCATCTCTACGCGGGTCATACACTTGCGGACAGATGGCACCCGGAATTCATAGGCGTTGAAAACTCCGTCCCATGCAGGCTGCGGCTCAGGGGCTTTGAAACGAAGCGAGCCCGAAGGGGGCTTTCCATATGGGATACCAAGATAGACGTTAAGCTCATCCTGTACGAATCCACGCACATCCCCTGCACTGGTTGAGACAATATCGGTAAGTTGGTCGGTGGGAGCTTTCTTCTGATGCGGCCAAAATTGCCATGCGCCAAAACAAGTACCAAACCAAGAACAACACCAAGAATTTTCTTCCTCATGGTCTCTCTCCTCTGTCATATAAATTATTAGATGTACGATTGCTGCGGATAATTATACGGTTATTCCGCTTCTCAGGAAGTAAAATCAACTGACATTTCATCTTTTGGAGAAAACGCACATGAATTCATGGCGATCTGAATACGTTACAGCCAATAAACTCAAATTCCACTACACACGCACAGGCGGAGAGAATAAACCACCGCTTGTCCTTATGCACGGCGTCACCGATGACGGTTTATGCTGGTCAACCATCGCTGAAGCGCTTGAGTCAGAATACGATGTCATCATGGTGGACGCCCGTGGACATGGTCCGCTCGGATGCGCCCAAGCGCGGCTACGGCCCGGCCTTTCACGCGAAAGACCTTGCAGCGACCATCAAACAATTGAAACTAAACATCCGATCATTTTGGGTCACTCCATGGGCGCGATGTCTGCGCTTACCTTCGCGGCGAGCTACCCCAAAGTCCCACGCGCTATTCTGTTGGAAGACCCTCCGCT
>JADKDM010000030.1 GCA_016714565.1 Candidatus Villigracilis propinquus | reverse complement strand
ACACGCCTCTCAGCGTATTGCAGATCTCGCCGAGCGTGATGTCATTCTCCACGCACTCAATGAACAGCGGCATCAAATTGTCTGTGCCTTTGGCCGCATCCACCAATTTCCCTAAGTAACTCGTCAACTCGTTCCTTATTTCTCGCTTCCCGCAATTTCTTCAACTTCTCGCGCTGTCCCAACTCAATGGACGGGTCAACCTGCAAACGTTCCAACGTGAGAACCTCGTCAACGTTGAATTGATTGACGCCCACCACGATCTGCTCTTTGCGTTCGATCTCCTGCTGCGCGGCGTAGGCGGCGTTTTGGATTTCGTTTTGCATATATCCGCGTTCAATGGATTGCAGTGCGCCGCCCATCTCGTCAATTTTGGCGATGTAGTCGAGCGCGCCTTTTTCGATCTCGTCGGTCAGGTGTTCGATCAGGTACGAACCCGCCAGCGGATCGATCGAGTCCGCGACGCCTGATTCGTAGGCGATGATCTGCTGGGTACGCAGCGCCACGCGGACAGATTTCTCCGTGGGGAGCCACAACGCCTCATCCATTGAATTGGTGTGCAAACTTTGTGTCCCGCCGAGGACGGCGGAAAGAGCCTGGAGAGTCACACGCACCACGTTATTCTCAGGCTGCTGCGCGGTGAGCGTGGAGCCTGCGGTCTGTGTGTGGAAACGCAATTGCCAACTGGACGGCTTCTTGGCTTTGAATCGTTCGCGCATGATCCTTGCCCACATGCGGCGCGCGGCGCGGAACTTGGCAACTTCTTCGAGCAGGTTGTTGTGCGCGTTGAAGAAGAACGAAAGCTGACCCGCGAAGGCGTCCACGTCCAAGCCAGCTTTGAGCGCGGCTTCCACATAGGCAATGCCGTCCGCCAGCGTGAACGCCACTTCCTGCACGGCGGTGGAGCCTGCCTCGCGGATGTGATAGCCCGAGATCGAGATCGTGTTCCAATACGGAACTTCTTTTGCGCAGAATGAAAAGATATCGGTGATGAGCCGCATGGACGGAGCAGGGGGGAAGATGTACGTCCCACGCGCCACGTACTCTTTGAGGATGTCATTCTGGATCGTGCCGCGCAGCTGGTGCATGTCCGCACCCTGGCGCTTCGCCACCGCAATGTACATCGCCAGCAAAACGCCCGCGGGCGCGTTGATGGTCATCGATGTGGAAACTTTGTCCAGCGGGATCTGATCGTACAACTGCATCATGTCGTGGATGGAAGAAATGGACACGCCCACCTTCCCGACCTCTCCCTGCGCGATCGGATCATCCGCATCATACCCAATTTGAGTTGGGAGGTCGAAAGCGACACTCAGCCCCGTTTGGCCTTGCGCGAGCAAATAGCGATAGCGCTTATTGGATTCTTCCGCTGTCGAGAAGCCCGCATACTGACGCATCGTCCAAAAGCGCGAACGATACATCGTCGGCTGCACTCCGCGGGTGTAGGGATATTCTCCGGGGAAGCCTAATTTATCAAGATAACTCTGGTGGTCGAGTAGCCCCGCACTTTCTTCGCGGGGCGTATCGAGACCCCATCGAAAACAAGCCAGACGCGGGACCTCGACACCTGCTGAAGTCTCGAAGCGCTCTTTCCTCTCTTTGAATTTTTCCAAAGACTTCTTGAGCGTGTTTTCTTTCCATTTGTTGTATTGATCGTTGATTGTCATGGTTTTTTGCCTTATGTTAAGAGATTTTGGACGCTGATGAACGCTGATTTTCGCTGACAAAAAAAGAAAAATCTGCGTTTGTCTGCGTTCTTCTGCGTCCCAATGGTTTTATGTTTTGTTCTGAGCAACCCACCATTCCTTGCGTGTGTTGTCGAAAGATCGTCTTTTTGTTTCGGGCTTCGGCCCAAAATTCAATAACAGACCGACTTCGTAAGGAGTTGCTTTCAGGTAATTTAACAACTGTGCTTCATGCTCGTCTACTAAATTCTTTACTGCTTTGATTTCCAGAATAACCAAGTCATTCACGATTAAATCCGCATAATATTCCCCGACCTGTTGCCCCAAATAATACACGTTAATCGGGGATTCATTATCAACTTTCATGCCGCGTTGCCTCAACTCGATCATGAGAGCCTTGGTGTAAATTTTTTCGAGAAACCCATATCCTAGTGCAGAATATACAGTATAAAACGCGCCAATGATTTGTTCCGTTAAGTCGGAATGTTTATAAAGCCCAGCGCTATAAACAAGCTTTTTATCCAAAATTCCTCCAAATCAAAACATCAGCGCAATCAGCGTTTATCTGCGTCCCATAAATGCAGTTCCTTCACTCAAATAATACTGATGCAAAAATACGACAGACACCGCGCCTAGAATGTGCCAGATGGCATGTCCCTGCAGGAGACTGTTTTCAAAGCAGACAATGCGCGTGTTGTCCAATATCCATATTATATATGCGCCAGCCAGCAGACCGATGCCAATTTGCAATAACCGCACGTTGATCTGCGGTTTATCCTTCACTCGGAAATAATACTCAAAGACCAGCGCAATGATCAGCACGATGGCAAAGGCGTATCGGCGCGTGTCGGGGATGGCGATCTGTAACCAGCTAAGGAAAATGTTGAGGGTTAGAAACAGCCCAAGGGTCGTGCTGATGCGCAGCTTCCAGATCCGCTCGAAGGCGTAGACCAGCATAAACGCTGCGAGCAGGAACATCCCAAAGACATCAAAGAACTGGCCGATGAAAGTCAACGAGGCGTGGTAGAACGCGCTGCCAACGCCGACGATGATGCTGGCGAGTCCCATCAGGATGGAATAGCCGACTGAAAAACGATTCCCCTTGCGTGCGGAAGCGACGATGAACATCCCGCTGAAAACAAACCCCAGGGATGAATAGGTATTCGCCGCCTGCCGAATGGGGCTTTGCGTGTTGGCGGCTTCGCAAAAGCAGCCTGTCTTTATGCAAGTGGCGGGTTCCCAACGTTGCCAGGTGTGTGGGGTCAATGCCAGAAAAACGGTGATCGTCACTGCTGAGATCAGGATGGCTGCTAAAAGGGAAAGTGCGAAGCCTGAGGTTTTATTCATATCCTGCTCAAGTATAAATGCAGGCTAGAGTTTGGATGTAGGACATGTGACGCGCTATTCGATGAGCAATGTCCCCATTATTTATGATGCCCTCATGCTAGAATATTTCCATTCCCTTACATCAAGGTTTTCAATGAATTTCCTTTCCCGACTCAAACGATCATCCCGTGAACTTATTCTCTTTGCCACCGCCGCATTGGCGCTTGGCATGGCGTTCAGCATGTTTGATGCCACCTTCAACAATTTTCTCAACGATAAATTTGCGTTGACGGGTTTCCAGCGTTCCTTTTTGGAATTTCCACGCGAACTGCCTGGCTTCTCGGTGGTCTTCGTCTCGGCGTTGTTGTGGTTCTTCTGCTCACGACGCTTAAGTGTGGTGGCAATGGTCTTTGGCGCGGTCGGTGCTGTGATGATCGGGTTCGCATCCTCCAGCTATGGGGTGATGCTTGTCTGGCTTTTCATCTATAGCTTGGGCAATCACCTCTTCATGCCGCTCGCTTCCACCATTGGCATGGAACTGGCGCAAGAGGGGCAGGATGGCCGCCGTTTGGGGCAGATCAACTCCATCCGCAACCTGGCCGCTATTTTGGGAAGTTTTAGTGTGGTGCTGGGATTCAAATATCTCGGGTTTACTTTCCAAGTTACCTTTGCAATCGCTGCTGCGCTGTTGCTTGTTGCCGCGATCTTGTTGTATATGATGACGCCCGAACCGGTTGTGGAAAGGCGTAAATTCTTGCAGCTGCACGAGGAATACCGTTTGTTTTACATTCTGAATGTGTTGTCTGGCGCGCGCAAGCAGCTCTTCGTCACATTTGCACCCTGGGTGCTGGTAAGTATATTGAAGCAGCCGACCCAGATCATGGCGACGCTCTTCACCATCGGCGGCGTGATCGGGATCCTCTTTCAGCCTTTGCTTGGCTGGGCCATTGATAAATTCGGCGAGCGGGTGGTGCTGGCTTCGGAAGCGGTCATTCTCGTCTTTGTCTGCATTGGGTATGGATTTGCCAAATTCGTTTTCTCTGAGAACACCGCTTTTCTGGTGGTTTGTGTTTGCTTCCTGGTCGACCAGATGATTTTCTCGGTAGGCATGGCGCGCGCAACTTATATGAAGAAGATCGCCATCCAGCCTGACCACATTCAGCCCGCGTTGACTGCTGCTGTGACGATTGACCATGTCTTCTCGATCACTGCTGCTCTCGTGGGTGGGATCATTTGGAATGCGTTTGGCTTTCAGTATGTTTTTCTGCTCGGCATGGGAATTGCCATTATCAACTTCTTCACTGCGCTGCGGGTAAACCTGCCGAGCAGGCCTGACGGGTTTTCGCAAACCCCTGCTCAATAGGAAAGCCTGTCAGGTCTTTGGAACTGGACAATGATGGGCGAAATATAAGGATAAATGTCAATTGTCCGAATGAGACGAAACTGCTACACTTTTCGTATAAATAGAAGGAGTCTCATCAAACATGGGCAATAAAACCTTTTTATACATTGGAGCGGGGATATTACTTTTGATCGGTATCTGTCTGTTGGGATATGGAATCCTGAATATCGTCGGCTCTACATATTCAACTGCTAATGCTTCGTGGTTTGGGTTTGGCATTGGCTTTGCCCTGGTAGGGGCGATATTTCTCGGTGGCGGAATCCTGCTCATTGTGCGGGGACAGGCCAAAGGTCCAGCGGGAGGCGTGGGGGATAATGTCACTTATAAGATCGACCTTCCATCCCAAACCAAAGTGGAACAGTTGAAATGCAATTCGTGCGGCGGCAATTTGAAAGCGGATAATGTCAAAATGATCGCGGGCGCGCCCACGGTGGAATGTCCCTTCTGCGGCACGGTCTATCAATTAACAGAAGAACCGAAGTGGTAGTTATGTTGGTGGTCGGGTAGTCTCGCGCGTTTGTTGCGGGGCGTATCGAGACCACGGTGGAGGTTGCATGAAAAAAATAGTTTTGATCTCAGTAGTGATTTTGCTTATGATGGGGATCGGAGCGAATGTTTCCGCACAGGATCTTCCGTATCACTTTCAAGTGAACAAGGAAGATGTGCATGTTTATTGGAATTCAGACGGTACCATGAGCCTGGATTACACCTGGGTATTCACCAACCAGCCGAATTCACACGTGATTGATTTTGTGGATGTGGGCATGCCCAATTACAATTTCGATATGGGCACGGTCAAAGCGGATGTGAACGGTTCGCCTGTTTCGGTTTCTCAGGGTGATTACGCGGGCACTGGTTCAGGCTTTGCAGTAGTGATGGGAAACAGAGCCATCCCTGCGGGCGGGATGGGAACCGTGCATGTCTATGTCGGAAAGATCGAACAGGTTCTGTATCCTGATGATAATGATGCAGCCTACGCAAGCGCAGCTTTTGAGCCCGCGTATTTTGGCTCGCAATATGTGTCGGGCACCACTGACTTCACATTGACATATCACCTGCCCAAAGACATGGCTCCCGAAGAACCACGCTGGCATGCCGCGCCTTCTGGGTTCTCCGACCCCGAAACCGCATATGATGTAAATAACCACATCACCTATACGTGGAGCGCGCCAACAGCATCTGCATCGAAAAATTATTTATTCGGCGCATCCTTCCCGCGCAGCTACGTTCCTGCGGAAAGCATTTATGTCAAACCTGCAGAACCGCTGGTAAGTTCGGACACGGTCTTTAGCCTGCTTTGTGCCGCCTTCTTTGGTTTTATCTTTATCGGCATTCCCTCATTAACCGTTTACTCGAACAACAAGCGCAAATTGCAATATCTTTCTCCGCGAGTTGCTATTGAAGGTCACGGCATCAAACGCGGACTCACCGCTGTGGAAGCCGCCATCTTGTTGGAGCAGCCGCTCGATAAAGTAATGACCATGATCCTCTTCGGTGTAATAAAGAAAAATGCCGCCGAGGTGGTTACCCGTGAGCCGTTGGTGATCAAATCCGCTTCACCCGTGCCCGATGGGTTGCATGAATACGAGTTGAATTTCCTGAAAGCTTTTGAAGAGCAAAAACCAAAAGAGCGTCAGAACCTTTTACAAGAGATGATGGTCAAACTTGTAAAACTGGTCGCCGAAAAGATGAAAGGCTTTAGCCGCAGAGAGACTTTGGATTATTACAAAGCCATCATGGAAAAAGCCTGGCAGCAGGTGGAATCCGCTGATACCCCCGAAGTAAAAAGCCAGAAATTTGACGAAGCCCTTGAATGGACAATGCTCGATAAAGACTACGATGATCGTGCGCGTCGCGTTTTCCGTGGTCCCATGTATGTGCCGATGTGGTGGGGACGCTACGACCCAAGCTACAGACCCGCCTCATCCCCCAAGCCGACAGTTGCTTCTGGTCCCTTCCCGACATCGGGCCAACCCATATCATCCTCGGGACGCTCCGCGCTGCCTGGTGCGGAATTCGCCTCGCAGATGGTGACAGGCATGCAAACCTTCTCGCAAAAAGTCGTGGGTAACGTCAATACCTTCACTGAAAAAGTAACAGGCGCGACCAACCCTCTGCCCAAACCTACAACCAGCGGAAAAAGTCGCGGTGGCGGCGGCGGACGTTCCTGCGCTTGTGCCTGCGCTTGTGCGGGCTGTGCCTGTGCCTGTGCGGGTGGGGGGCGGTAGTTCAGCAATTAGCTTTTAGCGATTAGCTCTTGAAAAATAGGTGAACAATGACTTTACTCGGTAATATCAAAAATATCTTTCAACCATCGTCCACGGTCAACGGTCCGTCGTCGGGTCTTTACCACTACACCCGCGAAACCGCGGATGAAAAATCCCGCATCCATCTGCGTCTCGACCCTGACGGTACGGGTACGCTTATCATCAATGCCAGCAGTGTGATGCATTTGAATCCTACGGCGGCCTTTATGGCGTGGATGATCCTGGAAGATAAACAGGAACGAGAAATAATTTCTTCGCTCAAAAAACAATATCGTGTCAGCACCACTCAGGCAACAGAAGATATTTCTGCGTTCCGCTTTCAACTTTCTGAATTGCTTCGTCCCGATGGCGCCTGCCCTGTCCATGAATTGGACCTTGAAACCCTCATGCCGTTCAGCGCTCGTCCATCTGCGCCGTATCGAATGGACCTGGCGGTTACGTATCGCTGCAACAACGATTGCGCGCATTGTTACAACGCCCGCGAACGGAACTTCCCAGAATTGACCACGGGGGAATGGAAATCGATTCTCGACAAGCTGTGGGGCTTGGGCGTGCCGCACATCATCTTCACCGGCGGCGAAGCGACCTTGCGGAACGATCTGCCAGAGTTGATCAAACACGCAGAAAACAACGGCCAGATCACAGGGCTGAATACGAACGCCCGCCGCTTGATGGATATGGACTACGTCAGGCAGCTTGTGGATGCAGGCCTCGATCATATTCAGATCACCGTCGAATCCTGCGTACCTGAAATTCACGATGAAATGATGCGCTCAAAAGGTGCGTTCAGGCAGACGATCACCGGCTTGAATAATACACTCTCTTCAAACCTGTATGTGATGACAAACACCACCATGCTGCGGACGAATATCGATACCATCCCCGCCACGCTGGATTTCCTTGCTGATAACGGCGTCCCGACCATTGGGCTGAATGCGCTTATCCTTTCGGGGCACGGACTTACGGTTGGCACAGGTCTGCGCGAAAGCGAACTGCAACCCATCTTGGATATTGCCACCCAAAAAACTGCCGCCCGTGGACAAAAGCTCATCTGGTACACGCCGACCCAATATTGCCAGTTTGACCCGACCGCACACAACCTTGGCGTGAAAGGCTGCACCGCTGCGCTGTACAGCATGTGCATTGAATCCAATGGGAATGTGCTGCCCTGTCAATCGTATTACCATCCGCTCGGCAACATGCTCACTGACTCGTGGGACTCGATCTGGAATCACAAACTGTCTACACAGCTGCGCGAGCGCCAGAACCTGCCCTTCAAATGTGAGACTTGCTCATTGGTAGCCGAATGCGGCGGCGGATGCCCGCTGCAATTTGAAAACCACCGCGAAGAATTCGGCGTCAATTTGCCGGTGTTGAATTAATTGCTGGTGGTCGAGTAGCACCGCCTGTTCTTGGCGGGGCATATCGAGACCACATCCTTGGAGTTTCATGCCCGAACACGAATGGATCAAAGAATTCCCCGCAGCCGTCACCGTTTGTGACACAGAAGGAATCATCCTTGAGATGAACGACAAAGCCGCCAAGACCTTCGAGAAGGATGGCGGACGCTTCGCGAACCTCATCGGTTCGAACATGCTCGCCTGCCATCCAGACCCCGCGCGCGAAAAAACAGAACGGTTGCTGGCCACCCGCGTCAAAAACGTCTATACCATCGAAAAGAACGGAGTCAAAAAACTCATCTATCAATCCCCGTGGTATAAAGAAGGCACCTATGCAGGCTTCGTGGAAATCTCTTTGGAGATTCCCACGGAAATGCCCCACTTCATCCGCTCCTAGCCTTAACACTTTTTACTTCTCACCTTTTACTAAATTACCCCTACCCCATGGAAATCTGCTACCTGCTCGCCTTCCCCGACTCAGACGATGGCAATGCTGCTCCGCCCGAACAGTTCAAAGGTCTGATCAAAGATGCGCCCTACTTCCAACCGACCGATATTGACCTGGTCACGCTGGGGGAGGAGACCATCGTTATAGAAGGCTATGCCGTCTCGGCTGTTCGCCAAAGATTTGATGACCGCGTGCAAATGGTCGAATGTCACTTTGACTTGGTTGATCCGTTTGCAAGTTCTGTTTTGAAGGACCGCACCAAAATACAAAGCGCCTTGCAAAGTCGCTATATTCCTGAATCCGTTCGTCAAAGCGGATTATATGAAGAGTACAGCATTCTGCTTGTGCAAAACGCAAAACCCTCGCCTGATAAATGGCTCGAAAAAAATGCAGTCGCGCTAGCCACATTTATCCGCTCTCAAAAAGATACCCTCGACACCGCAGAGATCGACGAAATTCTCACATCGCGCACGCATTACTCATCGAAGGAAGTAACCGTTGTCGATTGGGAAGGTGCGATCATCATCGCACCCAATGCCGATTATCAGTCCGACATTGCCCTGCTCAAGATCGGCAATTATCAACTCATCCGCTACCGCATGTTGGATAAATCCATTGAGCTCATGCTGGATAAGATCAGCGAAACGTTCTTCCAGAACAAAAAACGTCCGCGCCCTACACGTGGCATGATCCGCCAGATCGCCGAACACAAACTTGAAATGATGCTCAGCTTCGAGCGCGCCGAACAGAACATGCTCCTCATCGGTGACTGGTACACCGCCGATCTGTATGAAGCCATTCACGACCAGTTCTATTTGAAAGACTGGAAGGAAAACGTAAAAAGCAAACTCGACAGCCTCGAAAGCATCGTTCAAACCATCAAGGATAATTTTTCACTCTCACTGGAAAGCGTCTGGGCAAGGGTCGAAATGTTCGCCTGGATGCTCATGCTCATTGGCTACCTGTACCTCACCTTCGTTGACCTGGGCCTGATCAAAAAATAGGAGACACCTATGAATATTCTCAACCGCATCACGGATCGTTTCTCAAAAGTGCAGCCACTGCCCGTCGGCACACATTACATGCAGGCCGCCGAAGATGAAAAGCCCTACCGCCTTCACCTGCGCCTCAACAAAGACGGCTCCGGCTTGCTCATCCTCAACGCCTCCACGGTTTTGCAGCTCAACCCCACCGCCGCCGAATATGCCTTTCACTTCATCAAAGGCACTGCGCCTGAGGAAGCCGCCAAACAAATTTCGTCACGTTATCGCATCCACAAAAAAATTGCGTTGGATGATTTCAACAACTTCACGGATCAGATCCACACCCTCATCTCCACTCCCGATTTGGACCCCGCCTCTTTCTTAAACTTTGAGCGGGTTCAACCCCACTCGGCAGATACCACGCTGCGGCTGGATTGCGCCATTACCTACCGCCTTCCCGAGCACACCCACGCTGAATACGCCCCCGTCAAACGCGTGGACCGTGAACTCACCACCGCCGAATGGCAAACCATCATAGACAAAGCCTGGCAGGCCGGTATTCCTCACATCATCTTCACAGGCGGCGAAGCGACTTTGCGCGAAGACCTCCCGCAACTCATCGCCCACGCCGAAAAGAATGGACAAGTCTGCGGCCTGCTCACAGACGGACTCAAGCTTGCCGATAAAACCTACCTCGAAACCCTCCTGCAAACGGGACTTGATCATGTGATGGTTGTCCTTCAACCCAATGAACCGCTCTCCTGGAAAGCCATCGAGATCATCGTCCCGCAGGACTTGTTTATCACCGTTCACCTCACCCTGCACAAAGAGAATGTGAACGCAGCCGCAGACATCCTGCAAAAGATCGCCAACCTTGGCGTGGAAAATATCTCCCTCAGCGCCGCAGATGACGACCTTGTGGATGAAATGCTCGAACTGCAAAGCGTCGCTCAGGGATTGGCGCTCAACCTGCGCTGGGATATGCCTGTGCCATATTCGGCCTCTCAACCTGTTGAGATCGAAACCGTGGATGAAGAAGTCCCCGCAGGCGCAGGCAGAACATGGATGTATGTTGAACCCGATGGCGATGTCCTCCCCGCTCAAGGCGAAGCAGATAAAATTTTGGGCAACCTGCTCACAGATAGCTGGGAAGCGATTCGGAAATTATAGGGAGGAGGTATGAAGATCATCGGCATAGAAGGCATGGGTAGTCTGGAATTACGGACAGAGATCCAAAGAGGCGGCAAGTTTGTCGTTTATCCGTATGTCATTTCGATCCTCATTATGACATTCAAGCGCAGTTCGAATATCTACTTCATCAAAGCGGATGAAAGCGCTGTGATCAAGGGACTGCCTTTTACCCTGCTCTCGCTGGTCGTTGGCTGGTGGGGGATTCCCTGGGGCATTATTTACACCATTCAGGCGTTGATCGACAACCTCAGAGGCGGAAAGGATGTCACCGCCGAAGTTCTCGCATCCATTGGTCAGACCGTCCCGCCGCGAAACATTCATCCTTCGTAAATAAAAATAACCGGTTATTCAGGGATATAATAAAAATGCCAGAGAATTCTGGCATTTTTATTATTCCTCGTTCAACGCGGCTATCATCCATAAAATTATAGGTATCGAATGAATAAGAACCTGACCTTTTTCATTATCTTGGTTGCGGTCGGTCTGTCCATTTTTTTAGGCATTGCATTGGGCAGGTTCACTTTGAATAAATTGAGTGTTGAAACAGCCAATTCCGCCTGTGCTGTCACCATGACAGACATCATCGCAAGCGCGCAAGGGGATGTGTATGTTATAGAAGGGGATACGGAATTCGTGGAGCCGCAATCCTATTATCTGGTGACCTACTCGGTGGAGGGGGATGAAATTATAGAACCGTTTCTGGAACCTGTCCCGAATAACCTCGCAGATGAACAGAAGGATATCGCCTTGCAAACCGAAGCTTGGGATGTGTTCACCACCATCGTCCCCGCGCAAGACCGCCAAATGCTCGTTCAATATAACGTCTTCACGGACGGAAATTCCAACACCCTCGCCGCGGTTGACCAAAATCTCGAAGACCCCTCGAAATGGATCCTGGAGATCGATATCGCCGACCTCGCAGACAGGGATGCCCTGCTGTTTACCCTCATTCACGAATATGCACACCTGCTCACACTTAACGCTACACAGGTAATTCCTGACCAGGAGATCGTGGATGACCCCATGAATGTAGCCATGTTGGAGGAAAAGGCTGCTGCCTGTCCCAACTATTTCGCTGGAACAGGTTGCAGTTACCCGAATTCGTATATTCATACTTTTTATAATCGCTTTTGGGTGGATATCAACGACGAGTGGAAAAAAATTGACGCGCTTCAGTATGGCGAAGATGACATGCTTTACTTCGATGGTCTTTATTCATTCTATAAGACTCATCAGGACCAATTCGTGGACGATTACGCCACCACTCATCCCGCCGAGGATATTGCCGAATCATTCACCTACTTTGTCTTTGCTCCCAAGCCAACGGGAGATTCCATCAAGGAACAGAAGATCGCTTTCTTTTACGAATATCCCGAACTGGTTCAGTTGCGTGAGAATATCCTAAACGGGGCATGTTCTTTGAAAGAATAACTCTATGGTATCCTTGCCGAAATTTTTTCAAGGATATTTCATGAGAACACAAACGAAGATCATCATTGCAAGCTTTGCCTTGCTTCTCTCCACCCTCGCCTGCGCCACGATTATGGGCGAAGAATTGCCCGAAACTCAAACTCCCTTCACTCCCGTTACCGAAGAACCGATCATTCAAATCCCTGCTACACAGGAGGAGATAAGCTCCTGCCCTGTCATCACAGACCAGATCATTGCCCTCGCAGTGGCAGGCGGCGAAGATGTGGAAGAAAACCTTCTGGACACCGAGGTCACCCTCGTCACATATACAGTGTCTGGTGATGAACTCGCCAACCCGTATTACGAAAGCGTCTCATCGGATCTGCAGGATCAGCAGAATGATGACCAGACCCAGCAGCAGGTTTGGGATTATTTCACCTCCATCATCCCATTCGAACAGCGTGGCATCATTGCCGAATATGCCATCATCACCGATGGACAGGGCGGCACATTGGCTGCCGTATCGCAGACCTACACGGCCCCCGAGCTTTGGTCTTTGCAGGTGGATATTGCAGATACATCGAATTACTACGATCTCACCTATACCCTCGTGCATGAATTCGGTCATTTGCTCACTTTGGGGCCCAATCAAGTTCCGCCGAGTTTAGCTGTTTTCAACAACCCCGAAGATGATAATATCTATTTTGAAGAAGTCTCGGCCTGCCCGAACTATTTCCCCGGCGAAGGCTGCGCGAATCCCGATTCCTATATCAACAATTATTACAACCAATTCTGGGTTGATATTTATGATGAATGGAACGAGATCAACCTTGAAGAGGATGATGACATCTACTACGAAAAGCTGGACGAGTTCTACTATAAATACGAAGATCAGTTCGTCACCAGCTATGCCGCCACCAACCCCGAAGAGGATATTGCCGAAGCGTGGAGCTTTTTCATCTTCAGCCCTCAACCGGCGGGTGATACCATTGCCGAAGAAAAAGTGTTATTCTTCTACCAATATCCAGAGCTGGTGGAGTTGCGTACGCAGATCCTCGGTAAAATGTGTGTAGCTTTTCCAAAATGACTTAAGGAGTCCAAAGTCACCTGACTTTGGGAATTGTCCGACGACGGGAGTCGTCGGACTCCCAATTACCCATGACCAAACTTCCCATTCCCGAATCCTACTGGGTTGAAGAGAATCGTTTTCTCGCCGGTGAATTCCCCGGCAGCTACAACCCCGAAACCACCCGCCGCCGCATGGATGCTTTCCTTGAGGCGGGCATCAACACATTCATTGACCTCACTCAAGCCCACGAGCTTGTGCCGTACGAGTCTATTCTAAAAGAAGAGGCCCGCATTTACGATATTGACGCTGTTCATCACCGCTTCGCCATTCGCGACCACGGTGTTCCCTCGCGCGAAACCATGACCACCATCCTCAACACAATTGACGAAGCCATCCAAAACGGCAGAGGCGTGTATGCCCATTGCTGGGGCGGGGTGGGACGTACAGGCATTGTCGTTGGATGTTATCTCATTCGGCATGGGCTTACCCCACAGCAGGCGCTTGAGCGTGTTCACACCCTCTTCAAAACGCGCCCGCAAAATTATTACACCACCTCGCCCGAAACCCGCGAACAGTTCGAGTTCGTGCGCAATTGGCGTGAGATCCCCAATTCAGAGCACAAGTCCAAACAGAATTTTTGCGAAGGATGAACTGGCACACGCGCTATCTCCAGCAAGCCGCATGGACCCGCGACCTGAGAACCTATCTCTTTGAAAAGGCGGGGATTGCGGATGCGCGCCGCGTGCTTGAAGTGGGATGCGGCACGGGCGCGATTCTGCGCGAAATAAAATCCCCCGCCTCGCTTCTCGGTCTGGACCTTGAGCCTGCTTCGCTCGCCGAGTGCAGAATCCACGCCTCAGCCGCTTCGCTGACGCGCGGCGATGCGCATTTTCTGCCATACCCCGACCAGTCCATCGACATTGTTTATTGTCACTTTCTGCTGCTATGGGTACGTGACCCATTACAGGTTGTTTACGAAATGGCGCGGGTGGGGCGCACCGTGTTAGCATTAGCTGAGCCTGATTACAGCCAGCGTGTGGATGAGCCCGCGGAGCTTCAAAAGTTGGGTAAATGGCAGGCGGATGCGTTGGTCAGGCGGGGTGCGGATCCATCATTTGGTTCACGGCTGGCAGAGACGTTTTATCAGGCAGGCATCCAACTGATCGAAACAGGACCTATTCAGAGCGCGGAGAAGAGGCGTCTGCCGGTTGAGTGGAAAAATGAATGGGCGGTGATCGAGGCCGACCTGGCAGAGTCCGTTTCGGGCGAAGACATCCAAAAAATGAGGGTTTTGGACGAAAATGCGCGCAAAAAGCGGCGAGCGGGTTTTGCATGTGCCTACTTATTTTGCCTGGGGTAAGAGCTGATTGCCAGTGAACTTCGAAAAAATGGAAGTATAATTTTGTGATGGTACGGAGGTACGTTTGGAAACAATTGAACACGATGCGAATGTAGAAAATGGCGAAGTGACTCAGGAAGTTCAGGAAAAAGTAAATTGGGGACGATTTTTCTTTGATATTATTGAAACTCTTTTTCTGGCTGTGGTTTTGTTCGTGGGGATCAATGCGGTCTCTGCGCGGGTGCGGGTGGATGGGTTTAGTATGCGCCCCACTCTCGAAGATGGTGAGTTTGTTCTTGTAAATAAAATGAGCTATCACTTTGGCGAGTTTTCACGCGGCGATATTATCGTCTTTCACTTTCCCGTGGACCCGTCTGAAGATCTGGTGAAGCGTGTGATCGGCCTGCCGGGTGACCATGTGCTGGTGCAGAATAATACGGTGTATGTGAACGGGCAGATGCTGAACGAGCCGTACATTGCCCAGGCGCCTTTGTATGCAGGTGAGTGGACGGTGGCGGATGGAAATCTTTTTGTGCTTGGAGATAACCGCAACAACTCGAACGATTCAAAGGATTGGGGTTTGTTGCCTAAGGACAAAGTGGTCGGCAAGGCGGTTTTGATCTATTGGCCTCCGCCGTTGTGGAAAGTAATTGAACATACGGAAGTATTCGCTGCACAATAGGAATTTGGCATGAACGATTTGGAACATACACATTCGGATGTTTACTTGTGCAATGAATGCCACGCCGGTATTATGCAGCCGCGCCAGATCACGTATTTTACGTGGCTAGGTGAGGAGTTGATCACGGTTCCGCATTTCCCCGCGTGGATCTGTGATGTGTGCGGCAGGCGTGAATACGATGAGAAGGCTGTCCAGTGGCTGAATATGATCCTTGACCCGAATGCGGGCAAGCCGACGAAAAACCAGCGTCGTACGCCGACTTTGCCCAGACCTCGAACAGGCTTTCCCCGCCCTTTGCAGGATTCCTGATCGATTAGGATTGATTTCATGTCACTTGATTCTTCCCCTCGAACTTTCCGCTTTCTTCCGGCAGATATTTTGACGTCTGGTTATCGTGTGGTTGGCAAGATCATGGTCTCCAGTTTGGGTGCCATGGGAATCATGAATGACCCAACTCATTCTTCGCTGGAAGTTAATGATGCGCGCATGGCGCGCCTGCATATGCCAACCAAATTGGTGGATCATTTTGAGATCGTGCGGATGATGAAGAAGCAGGTACATGCCTTGTGTATGCCGCGGCGCGAAGACCTGGGTCCGCATGCGTTGGTGCGCGGGGGATATACCTCGGTAGTGGAATATCCTGTGCGTATTACGACGCAGATGTTTGAGATAGACGGCACCATGGAACTGCCGGGTCGTTTTGATTTTACGGCTCTGATGGCGGAAGGTTCGCGCGATTTTTTGCCGGTCTTCAATGCCACACTGACCGCGATTCTGATTCCGAACCTGCGCGTGGAAAGCGCGGGGATGTTGATCAATCGCAGAATGGTGGATGTAATGGCGCTCTTAAATCAGCGTGTGAAGCCTGAAAATTAGTCCGTAAATCTGCTTGACGATGATAAAAGGGGATGATAGAATTCGCCCGCTCTAAAAATAGAGCCCCCATCGTCTAGAGGCCCAGGACGCATCCCTTTCAAGGATAAAGCCGGAGTTCGAATCTCCGTGGGGGCACCAAGAAAAGTCGCTGAAAAGCGGCTTTTTTGTTTTAAACAAAACCATAGCCACGGATTTCGCGAATTCACGCGAATTTTTCTTTGGTAATCCGAGGCAAAAGTTCTTTTGAGCAGGTAGTCATCCCGCAAGAAACGGGAGAGCCTGCTTTCTTTAGGGAAAATTATATTGACAATCTCATCCTGTCGCGTATAATCCCACCTGATCACGGCCAGCGTGAAGATGAGTAGTCAGGTAACTGTTCAGAGAGTCGTCGGGTAGTGTGAGACGATCAGCCAGATGATGAAATCCCCTTTACCAGTGTCATTCTCGCAGAGGCATAAAATGCCATAAGAGAATCGGGAAACGCCCGTTATCGCGTACTCCGAGGCCCCCTCTGTCCCTTCGGGACATCTCCCCCATTTTCTACGAAAATGGAGGAGAAACAAGAGAAGGGCAAAAGCAGGTGGCACCACGAAACGCCCCTTCGTCCTGCATAAAATGGACTGGGGCGTATTTTATTGCTTGGACGACAAGCCCCCCCCCCCCCCCCCCCCCCCCCCCCCCGCCAAACAACCCACCCCCAGGCCGCGCCCCCCTCCCCCCCCCCCCCCCCCCAGAGCACACGGAGGTGCAATATGTTGGATATCAATCTCATTCGTGAAAAACCTGAAGTTGTCCGCAAGGCGCTCACTGACCGCCAGATGGACGCATCCCCTGTGGATTCAATTCTACAGTTGGATGAAAAGCGCCGCGCTCTGCTCGGACAGGTGGAACTGCTCAAAGCGGAGCGGAACACTGTCTCAAAGGAGATCGGGCAAATGAAAGACGCAGCAGCCCGAGGCGCGAAGATCGAGGCGATGCGTGTGGTGGGGGACAAGATCGCAGAGTTGGATAAGCAAGTCGCGCAGGTCGAATCAGACTTGAATGCGCTCACATCCACGCTGCCGAATATTCCCGATGAACAAACTCCCTACGGAAAAAGTGAAGACGAGAACGTGGTGCTGCGCACGATTGGCGAGCCGCGCAAATTTGACTTTCAACCGCTTCCGCACTGGGACCTTGGGCCTGCTCTTGGCATCATTGACTTTGAGCGTGGCACGAAGTTGACCGGTTCACGCTTCTATGTTTTGCAAGGAGCAGGTGCTCGCTTGCAACGCGCTTTGATCGCGTGGATGCTCGACCTGCATATTCGTCAGGGATACCAGGAAGAGTATTTGCCGTTCATGGTGAAGACGGGCACGGTCTATGGCGCGGGTCAATTGCCGAAGTTCGCGGACAATTTGTACAAAGACCATGAAGAAGATTTGTATTTCGTGCCGACGGCCGAAGTCCCGTTGACGGGTTTGCACATGGACGAAATTCTCGACGAGAGTTTCCTGCCCAAGATGTACACGGCGTACACACCCTGCTTCCGCCGCGAAAAGATGAGCGCGGGACGCGATGTGCGCGGTATCAAGCGCGGACATCAGTTCGATAAAGTTGAAATGTACATGTATGCCAAACCCGAAGAGTCGGATGCCCTGCACCAGAAAATGTTGAAGGATGCGGAAGAGACCTGTTCATTGCTGGGCATCCCATACCGCGTGAAGCAGCTCTGCACTGGAGATATTGGCTTCGGGGCAACGATGACTTACGACCTTGAGATGTGGGCGCCAGGTTGTGACGAGTGGTTGGAAGTTTCGTCCATTTCAAATGACCGTGATTTTCAGGCACGCCGCGCCAATATCAAATACCGTCCCGCGGATGGCGGCAAGACGCGCTTCCCGCACACGTTGAACGGTTCAGGCTTGGGCTTGCCGCGCACGATGATCGCTGTGATGGAAAATTATCAACAGGCCGATGGCACGATCATTGTCCCTGAAGTTCTGCGCCCGTGGATGGGCGGCATTGATGTGATCAAGCCGTAATGTAGAACTTTGAAGGTTTTTAGCCGTATATATGGCATCGGGCGTTGCGTTATACTTGCTTCCGATGCCATATTTGAATCGCGAGGAGACCACATAACATGGATCTAAACTTTTGGGATGTTGCAGGCCGTGTGCTTTTAGAAACACTTACATTATTTGCTCTGCTTGGAGGTTTGTTCGGTCTGTTGATTCCCGTCTTTCCCGGGTTGACGGTCATGTGGATCGGAACATTGGTCTATGCCATTGTGCAGGGGACCAACGGCAATATGACCTGGGTGGATTGGGTGCTATTCGCTCTCATCACCCTGTTGATGATCGGCGGCAACATCGCGGATAACATCATCATTGCCAAACACGTGCGGGACAAGAATGTGCCGTGGAGTTCCATCCTTTGGGCGTTCGCGGCAGGGATTATCGTTAGCCTGTTCTTTACTCCCATTGCTGGCATGGTCGCTTCTCCCGCTGGACTATATCTCGCCGAGTGGCGCCGTTTGAAGGAAAAGCAGGCCGCCCTCGCCAACACCAAGGCCTGGATGACAGGCTGGGGCTGGTCTCTTGCGGCACGTTTTGGTATTGGTGTTGTGATGTTCGTGTTTTGGATGTTGTGGGCCTGGTTGTAAAAAATAAAAAGGAGAATGAAATGGGCACATTTATGGAAGTTCTTTCGGTGATCGGTTTTGTCATTCGCGCGTTGGGTTTTGCCGTACTGGGGTTTGCCGTTGGGCGCTTCACAATGGACGCTTATAAAAAGGCTGTCTGGCAGTTGCAGATCGCTTTGGCGGTTGGCTTTTTTGCCCTGCTCGTCGGGCTGACCAATTACGCCAGCCCCGCTTCGATGGGCATGTTCGCTGTTGCCGCAGGCGCGGCGATGATCATGTCCTTTGCGGCGAAGAAGGAAGAAGCCAGCGAAGAGCCGAAGTAGTACGACGGGTTTGAATTAATCAAAAAGGGTTCGACATTTATCAGTCGAACCCTTTTTGATTCTTTTACTCATTACTCATTACTTATTACTTCTTCGCATCCTGCACGGACTTGATCAATGCTTCCTTGAACTTCTCTCCCGCTGCATCTTTTCCAAGCGGCAGAAAAATTGTTCCTTTCTCGCTTGCATCTGTGAACATGCCTGAGATGTTCATGCCTGTGTCGGGGATTCTGGCATGGAACAGGCTCTTCTCGTAATCTTCCACCATAATATCCTTCAATTGCATGGACTTGATAAAGATGGCGTTCTGGTCAACTCGGTCAGCGAGGATGAGCCAGCGGTTTGTCAGAATAACAGTTTCAATTAACAGTTTTGGGCCTGAACCGCTGAACAGTCCCTTTTTTGCTTTTTCAGACGTAGAAACGATACAGAGGGAAACATTGGCAAGAATATCCCCGAGAGTGTGCAGCTCAATATATTTATTTATCGTCTGCATTACATCAGGGGAAATTTGCTCAAAGGATATTTCTTTTGTAGAACGGTTGTAATCACCCATATCTTCCTCCAATAAAAAAATGCTCTGGCAGGGGCTTAGCCCCTGCCAGAGCATTTGCTGCTAAAACGAAACAGCCTTGCTCAACATGGCCGTGAGCAGTTTCACCGAATTCTTCAAGTCGTTGTAATCCACCATCTCCGAAGCGGAGTGGACATAGCGGCATGGGATGGACAACGCGCCCGCCATCACTCCCGCGCGGGAGATCTGGATCTCGCGTGCATCCGTGCTGCCCATCAACAACACTTCACGCTGATAGGGGATCTTTGCTTTTTCGGCAGTCGTGATCATCCAATCCACAACGCGCGGGTCAGAGAGCATGCCGGGGTCGCGGAATTTCACGCATGGGCCTTTGCCAAGCTCCATGACCATCTTCAACGAAGCAGGAGTATCTCCCGTGGCAGTGACGTCAATGGCAAGGCCGATCTCAGGGTCAATGCCATACGCCGCCGCGCCTGCGCCGCGCACGCCAACTTCCTCCTGCGTGGTGAAGACAAAATACAAATCATTCGGCGTGGACTTGATTCCGCGCAAGGTTTCGATCAACACCACCACGCCTGTGCGGTCATCCATAGACTTGGCAACCAGACGGTCTCCCATTTCCATGTATGATCTCTCAAAAGCGGCAAAGTCACCGACCTTGACGGGGCAATCCTCTTTTTTCGTTGCGCCCACATCGATATACATTTTATTGATCGGCAGGGCATTGTCCACCTGTTCCATGCGGTCGTACCCGACTACGCCTGTCACGCCGTTCATAAAACGGACTCGCGCCCCGAGCGTGTACTTGCCAAACGTCCCGCCCACATTGGTGAAACGCACAAAGCCTTTGCGGTCAATATGGCTGGCGATGACGCCGATCTCGTCCATGTGCGCGGCGAGCATAATGCGCTTCGGGTTTTTGGAATTCGCCGCAGGCTTCTTGCGCACGATCAAATTACCGAGCGCATCCACGCGCACTTCATCGGCGAGCGGCTTCACTTCCTTCAAGATCAACTTGCGGACTTCATCTTCATATCCCGAAGGGCCAAAGGTTTCAGTAAGAGCTTTGAGTAATTGTTTCATGAAATTCCTCTCAAGGTACAGTCATCTTAATGGGATGATCGTAACTCTAATATAAATTTTTCACCGGCGTTGTAACTCTTGCTTTCGCTTTTTGTAAAAACATGCGCTTGCGCCTTTCCCATCACTGTCCATTCGTCACCGAGCTTGCCTACAATGGCCGTGTCTTCATCAACGCCGATCATCGCTTCGCCATCCTTCAATCGTTTGCGAAGTGTGGCGACCATCGGTTTCCCGAAGATCGGAATGGCATCAAAGTGCGGCATCACGAATGCAACGGGCATCACGCCAAATGCAGAAATGGAGCGCAGTCCCATCGCTCGAAAATCAGGGATCTCCTTTGCAAGGATCATTGCGCCTGCCGAGCAACCCGCATACACGCCGCCGCGTTCCCAAACTTTTTGAGCAGATTTCCACACCAAACTGCCTTGCATGGTTTGATGGAGATAGGTTGGATTGCCGCCCGAAAAATAGACGACATCCGCCTCTTCCACCGCTTCGGCATGATCCAGATCGTTGGCAGACTCTGCATCGATAACAGGAACAGCTCGAACGTCCGCCCCGAGGCGCTTGAAATGTTCCACGCCCATCGTTGACCAGCGATTCACACTCGCATCGCCTTCTCGTCCCGCCGCAGTTGGCAAACAGACCACGCGCGGCGTGCGTCCATCCGCTCCGCAATGTGCCAGCAGATACGCATCCACATCATTCATTACGGGTAAATATTCACCAGAACCTAATAAAGCGATCAATCCATTCATGTCTACCTCTAACCTGTTTACCTGTTTCCATGTTTACTTAATTTACTTCACCAAATCCGGCGTCATATTCTTCAACGCAGTATGCAATAAATTCAAGGTATTCTTCCAATCCTCCACTCGCGAAACGCTGATGGGGGAATGGGTGTAACGGTGCGGCACAGAGACCGAGACTACAGGCACACCCGCACGGGACTGTTGAATTGCGCCCGCATTCGTCCCGCCGCCGCCCGGTTGACGGAATTGATATGGAATCTTATTTTTCTCTGCTGTTTCAGCGAGGAAACTGACCAGCCGTGGATTATCAATGGTGGATGAGTTCGCCATGTAAATGGCAGGCCCAAACCCAAGCTTTGTATTGTAGGTATAGTTTTCCTTGCCATCGAAATCTGGCAGGTCACGCGAAGGAGTTGAATCAACAGCGATGGCAAGGTCGGGGTTGAAATAATAGCCAGCCACTTTTGCCCCTCGCAGACCGATCTCTTCCTGCACAGAGAAGGACAGGCATAGCTCGATATTCTTTGGAGCATTCTTCAACAGCTCGATCAACATCGCAACACCGATGCGGTCATCGATGGATTTGGACATGATGGACGGCCCCGCAATTTTGAACTTTGTTGCAAAGGTGGCACGGTCACCAACTTTTGCCTTGCCTTCGGGGCCGAGGTCAATGCGCATGGCATCCACTTCGATGGTGTGTTTGCGCTCTTCGGGAGTGGTCAGGTGAATGGGTTTCGCGCCGATCACGCCGACGGTATGATCCTTGCCGACGATGACCTGCTTGCCAACCAAATGACGCGGGTCAATGCCGCCGACGACTTCAAATTGAAAGAAGCCTTCGCCGTCATCTGCCACGATCATGAACCCGACTTCGTCCATGTGGGCATCGAGCAAAACGCGCAATGGCTTTTTGCCCGTGCCGTTCTTTCGCACGAGCACACTGCCAAGCGCATCCACTTTCACTTCGTCAGCGTAGGGTTTGACTTCTTCCAATACAATGCGCCGCACTTCGCCCTCGTCTCCTGAAACAGACATGGCGTTGCATAATTTTTCGAGCAGGTTGATTTGTGGTTTACCAATTGAGAGCATATTTTTTCCTTTTTGTTTATTCCCAAACGATCTTTTCAATAAAATCAGCTTCGAGCGAAGCGATGAATTCAGCCAGGAGGCGGCCTGCGCGTTGAATGTCTTTGATCGCCACCAACTCAACAGGCGTGTGCATGTAACGCTGCGGAATACTCACCAACATGGTCGGGATGCCCTCTGCCACCAATTGCATTGCATCTGCATCGGTGGAGGAGTATTCGGGCATCATGTCATCTGAAACAGGGATTTCAATGCGTTCGGCAACTTCCTTGAAACGCTTGTATAAAAACGGGTGAATGCTTGGGCTGATGCCGAGCGTAACGCCCTTGCCAATGGCAAAGGTCTGATAGCCGCTTGAGCCTGTGCCTTTGCCGAAGGTCATATCCACTGCAACTGCGATGGTGGGTCTGATCTGAAATGCGGATGTCTGTGCGCCGCCAAGAGTAACTTCCTCCTGCACCGATGCCAACGCCCACACATCCCAAACATGTGATTTGGATTGAAGTTCTTCAAGGCAGATGGTGAGTGCTGCGACGGATGCGCGATTGTCCAGCGTGTGACCGCTGACGCATCCACCTGACATTTCAACTGGTTCTGTGTTAAAGGCCACTCTGTCGCCGACTTTGACTCGCTTCGAGACTTCGCTGGGAGTGAGTCCTGTATCGACCATGAGATATTTCAAGGCGATGGCGCCGCTGCCTTCGCCGTCAGGGAAGCAGGTTGGCGGGCGGCATGACGACTACGCCGTATAAATCCTCTCCGCTGGATGCGTGGACAACGACCGGCGAGCCGGGCAGCACACGCGAATCCACGCCGCCGATGTTGGTGACGTAGATGAAGCCGTCCACGATGCGCGAGACCATGAGGCCGATGGCGTCCATGTGGGTGGCGATGAGCACGGAGGGGCGGGGAGATTTATCAGCGGAGCGAATGCCTGTAGTTGACCGACCCTTTTTCAGTCCATGAATAGAGCCGAGTTTACTTTTGGTAAGTTCATCTACCAGCGGAGTCCACTTTTGTTCGATGAGTTTTGCCACGGGGGTTTCATATCCCGATAGGCCAGATACGGAAATGATCGATTTTAGAAATGGGAGGATGTCACTCATAAGGTAAATTCCAAACGTCCCGCAGATTTTTCTGCGGGACGAGCTAATTTATTTTATCCGCCAAATGCGGTTGGAGAAGCGGTTGGCGTGGCAGTTGGTGTTTGCGTCGGAGTCACGGTGGGGGTAATGCTTGGCGTGTTCGTTGATGTGGGTGTGTTAGACGGCGTTTGAGTTGCTGTACTGGATGGTGTAACGGTGTTGGTGGATGTGATGGTTGGCGGCAGGAACGGTGTATTGGTGGCCGTTGGGGTTATTGTAGCGGTGGGAGTCGGAGTGATGGTAAATGTGGGAGTGATGGATGGCGTTACTACAAGCGGAGTAAGACTGGTGATCAGTGTTGGGGTGGTATACGTTGATGTTGCAGTAGCTGTGATGGTTTGGGTTACTTCCGCGTCTGGAGCAAATGAAAGGGCAATGAAGCCAGCACAATAACAGGGGATGGTGGCTATAATGACCGCAAGAATTCTCATGCGGCGGCGTGTGCGGGGTGCTTCGAAATCTGACATATTGGTTAGATTATAATCCATCATTATCTGCAAGATATGCTTCGCTATCATAGGATACTTCTTTCATGATTCCCCTTCACCTACGCATTTCAGGCTTTTTATCGTATCGCGATCCCGTTGAATTGGATTTTGAATCTTTTGAGCTTGCCTGTATTTCGGGCCATAACGGCGCGGGGAAGTCGTCTTTGTTGGATTCGATCACGTGGGCATTGTTCGGCGAATCACGCGGTAAAAGCATGGATGTGATCAATTTGAATCAGGATGTGAAGGCTGCGGAAGTTGCATTGACTTTTGCGTATGAAAACAATATCTACTGTGTGCAGAGGACGTTGCCGCGCGGAAAGAGTACGGTGCTGGAGTTTCAGGTGTTGGACGGGGGAGGACAGAAGGCAGAAGGCAGAGAGCAGAAGGCAGAAAGCGGAAAGCGGAAGGTGGAGGATGGTCAATGGAAGGCGCTGACGGAAAAGACGACCCGAGACACACAAGCCCGCATTGAGCAGACCTTGCGGCTTGATTACGAGACGTTTATCAATGCATCGTTCTTTTTGCAGGGCAAAGCCGACCAATTTACACAGAAGAAAGCCAGCGAACGAAAGGCTGTGTTGAGCACAATTTTAGGGTTGGAGATCTGGGATACCTACAAGGAACGTACCGCCGAAAAACGAAAAGGTATTGAGAACGAAGTCAATTCGATCGATGGGCGCATCGCGGAGATCGATGCGGAATTGGCAGAAGAAGATACTCGCAAGACGCGTTTGCAGGAGCTTGAGAGCAACCTCAAACAATTATCTGCCGCACGTTCTGCGCAGGAAAACATCCTAGAGAATATAAAGAAGACGACAGCAATTTTGAGCGAACAGCGTAAATTGGTGGAGACTCTTGCCAAATCGCTGGGGAATTCACGTTCGTCTCTGGCTGGGTTTGAAACACGATTGGCTGAGAAGGAAATTGAACTGGCAAAGTATGCCGACCTCGTCAATCGCGCGAAGGATATTGAATCCGCGTACAAGGCTTGGCAGAAGGCGCGTGCCGAAGTTGAAAAAATGGATGGGGTCGCGGCGCAGTTCCGTGAACACGATGAAAAACGCCAGCCTTTGCTGCGCGAGATCGAAGTGGAAAAGGCGAAGCTGGAGCAGGAACATGGGGAACTGAGTAGGCAGTTTTCAGCGGTCAGTGAACAGTTGTTGGCGGTGGGTGAGTTTGAGGGACAGGTTGAAGAAGCGCGCAAGTCTTTGAAGAGCGCGGAAGAGAAGATCAGTCAACGGGCTGAATTGGAAAGTCAAAAGAATCAGGCGCGTGAAAAGCACGCCGCTCTGAAAGTTGAAAACGAAACCCTGCGCAGGGAAATGGAAGAATTCAAGGAACGTATTGAATCGCTCGAAAAAGCGGACGGTGCGGAATGTCCGCTGTGCGGGCAGGAATTGAGCGAGGCACATCGAATGTCTACGCTTGAGGGATTGAATAGCGGCGGCACGAAAAAGGGCAATCAATTCCGCGCGAATAAAAAAGCGATCGAAGATATTGAAAAGGAAATTGCAGAAAGCGAAACCAGCCTCAAGCAATTCACCAATGCGGAAAATGAACGAGTGAAGTTTTCCAATGCCATTTCGCAATTAACCGAACGCATTGAGTCTCTGCAATCGCTTGCGAAGGATTGGAAAGCCAATGGCGAGAAGCGTTTGAAGGAAGTCACCAAATTACTGGAAAGTGGAAAGTATGCAAGCGACGCCCAGAAGGAACTCGCCAAATTGGATAAGGAACTTGTCAAACTTGGTTATGACGCCGCCGCGCATGATTCCATCCGCAGGCAGGAGATCGAAGGCCGAGATGTGGAAGAGGAACATGGCAATTTGAAATCTGCGCGTGAAATGAGCAAGCGTATTGAAAAAGAAATAAAAGAATTGGAAGAGGAAAGAGGAAAGAAGAAAGAGGAAGTTGAAGAGCAGGAGAAAAACTATAACGACGCTGCAAAGATTTTAGCCGAAACAGAATCAAGCGTACCGAATCTCAACGAAGCCGAACGCGAATTATTCCGCTTGCGCGAAGATGAAAACCAGGTCCGCAGTGAATTGGGCGGCGCGGAACAAAAAGTGAAAGCGTTGGTCACACTTCGCGCGCGCAAAGCGGATTATGAAACCCAGCGCGAGGAATTGAATCAAAATATTGCGCGGCACAAAACGCTTGAGCGTGCTTTCGGTAAGGATGGTGTGCCTGCTTTGCTCATCGAACAATCTCTGCCGCAGATCGAGCAAAAAGCCAATGACCTGCTCGACCGTCTTAGCGATGGACACATGTCCATTCGTTTTGTCACGCAGGCAGAATACAAAGATAAAAAACGCGACGACCTCAAAGAGACTCTCGATATTCAGATCAGCGATTCGGCAGGTACCCGCGCATACGAAATGTATTCGGGCGGCGAGGCCTTCCGCGTCAACTTTGCCATTCGGCTCGCGCTTTCCGAAATCCTTGCACAGCGCAAAGGTGCGCGCTTGCAGACTCTCGTCATCGATGAAGGCTTTGGCTCGCAGGATGTGCAAGGCCGTCAGCGGCTCATCGAAGCCATCAATCTCGTCAAAAACGATTTTGCAAAAATCCTCGTCATCACTCATCTTGACGAACTCAAAGACGCCTTCCCGAATCGCATCGAAGTTGAAAAGACGGATCGTGGAAGTACAATTACCGTTATATAAAATCGGTCAAAGGTCGAAAGTCGAAGGTCTGACTTTAGACCTTTGACTTTCGACCAAAAATCCCCATGCCATATCTCATCACATCCACAATACTTTTTCTCCTCGCCCTCATCATCATTTATTGGGTTCACAGCCAGTATCATCTTGATATTGTCGTCACCATCAATGAGCCGCCGCAACAGGCGCCGCTCGTTTCCATTTGCATTCCCGCGCGTAACGAAGAAAATAATATCCGCAAGTGTGTTGAAGCCGCGCTTGGGCAGGATTACCCGAACATCGAAGTCATTGTTTTGGATGACCGCTCCACCGATGCGACTCTGACCCAACTGGCAGAGATCGCGTCCCGCGACTCTCGTCTCATCCCGATCAACGGCTCAGACTTACCTGTGGGCTGGGCTGGAAAACCCCATGCATTGTTTCAAGCCTCAGCAGTTGCCCGCGGCGAGTGGCTTTGTTTTGTGGATGCAGATACCTTCCTCGAACCGCAGGCGATCTCGTCAGTGTATGCCAAAGCTCTCGAAACAGAAGCAGACCTTTTCACAGTCATGACGCGTCAAATCCTTGGGTCGTTTTGGGAGAAAGTCGTCATGCCATTGGTGATGACCGCTCTCTCCGTTGGATTCTCTCCGCGCAAAGTCAACGACCCATCCCGCCGCGATGCGGTTGCCAATGGACAGTTCATCTTCATCAAACGCAGTATTTATGACTTGATCGGCGGACATGAAAAAGTGAAAGACCAGATCGTGGAAGATAAAGCCATCTCGGAACAAGTCAAATGGAATGGGCATCGTTTGGTGGTGGCGGATGGAATGCAAGTGGTAAGCACACGCATGTACACATCCCTTGCGACCATGTGGGAAGGCTGGACGAAAAATATTTATCTCGGTCTGCGCGATCATCCCGCCATGTTATTGCTGGGGGCTTTCGGCGCAACACTTGCTTTGATCGCGGCTCTCTTTTTGCCAGCCTGGCCATTGCTTGGATTGAATTGGTACCTCAAAGGCGGGGAGTGGATGGCGTTGGTTGTAATTGTCGAGTCAATTTTTGTCTGGGGATATCTAATTTACATGCGTATGAAGGTCGCATCCAAAATGCGAATTTCGAAGTGGTACGCATTGACCACTCCGCTGGGGGCGGGTGTGTTCGCATCCATGATGCTGACCTCGGCATGGAAGGTGCTTTCGGGGCAGGGGGTGACATGGCGCGGCAGGAACTATCGCCCAAAATAGTGACGAATGTAACTTGACGAATTAAGCCCCTATTTGTTATATTTTGTCATCTCTTGTTAAAGGTAACAGAATATAACAAATGCCTTATTCATCCATTGATCGGGAAAAGAAGATATTGGAACTCCTGCAAACACAGGGAAGTGCCTCCATCCAGGAATTGGCGGAGGCTTTTGGCGTTTCCAACATGACCGTCCACCGTGATTTGAACAAGCTGGAGCAATCCGGGCAGATTCAAAAGAAACACGGCGGCGTAACACTGGCAGAGAAACCCTCCTCTGTGGTGGGCGAGTACACCTGTGTCATGTGCAATAAGCCCGTCTCCGAGCGGACCGTGTTCATTGTACAGTTGGAAAGCGGCGAACAAAAACGCGCCTGCTGTGCCCACTGCGGATTGATGATCCAAAGCCAGACCAAAGACGCGTGGCAGTCTCTCGCTGTGGATTATTTGCACGGTCACATGGTCAGCGCAAATCAGGCCATTTATTTGATCGGCAGCGAGTTGAGTATTTGTTGTGTGCCGAGTGTACTAAGCTTTGGCGCGCAAAAGGAAGCCGAGAAATTTAAAAAAGGATTTGGCGGCGATCTATTCACCATGGAAGAAGCCATCGTGCATTTACACGGAATGATGCATGCGCAAAAACAAGGCGCGTGATTCAGGAAAATCAAATAAAAAGGAATATAGAGAATATGAAAAAATTATTTTTGTTGGCTGTGGTAGGGATGTTGCTTTTGAGCGCTTGTGGTGCTGTTGCTGATGATGCAAGTCACACGGACGGGGAAGGTGTGGAAGCTCATGACTTTTGGGCTCGTGCTGCTTTGAAGGATGGCACCAGTGCGGCGTATATGCTCTTGCATAACCATGGTACTGAAGATGACGCTTTAATTGGCGCCTCTTCGGATGTGGCCGCTTCTGTGGAAATTCACCTAAGCAAAATGAACGCTGACGGCACGATGGAAATGATCCCGCAGGAATCGGTTGCGTTGCCCGCCGATGGCGAAGTGGAATTGAAGCCAGGCAGTTATCATGTCATGTTTGTTGGTCTTACAAAGGATCTTAATGTTGGTGATGAGATCACTTTGACCCTCGATTTTGAATACGCCGAAGATGTTACCCTGACCATCCCCGTGATGGATGCTGCTGATATGGGCGGCTCCGGCATGGATGGTCACAACACAATGCCTTAAGAATTAGCACTTTCGCCGGTGCATTCTCCTCAAACGTCCCGCTGGGCACAGTGGGACGTTTATATTTTAATTTTATCGGAGTAAGTTTTTTTGATTTTCAGGAAGAAAATTAACAGGGTGGTACATGTAAGATGGACAGGGGCAACTATCCCATGGGGGAGAGGTGCAATGGGGAGTATTAATCCTTAATCCCAGAATGTGACAAAAGTTACAAGCAATTTTGGGGTCTTGTTTTATATTAAGCGTACGTTAATTGTATTCACGGAGAGCCTATGTCAAAAATTCCAATTGTCGCCATTGTGGTCGCCGCCCTTGCCATGGGATATTTTGCGTTCGTTACAGATGCCGTGTCGTATGGCGGCAGCGCTCCTGAGACTTGCGCGAACTGCCACGTGATGGACTCGCAGTATGAAAGCTGGTATCACGGCGCGCATGAGAATTGGGCCAAGTGTACCGACTGCCA
Organism: Candidatus Villigracilis propinquus; assembly: GCA_016714565.1. Classification (GTDB taxonomy): domain Bacteria; phylum Chloroflexota; class Anaerolineae; order Anaerolineales; family Villigracilaceae; genus Villigracilis; species Villigracilis propinquus. The sequence continues at coordinate 17,052 of JADKDM010000030.1, read as the reverse complement.
TTTGCCGCACGATAATTTTGCAGTGTATTACGCCGAGAAGGGCAGGCAGGGCGCAAAGGATGTGTATGCCTTTGTGACGGGAAATATTCCGCTTGCCATTCGCGCCAGTGACAAGACCAAGGGCATTGTGCAGGAGAATTGCATCCACTGCCATGAAGATTCGGTGGAAAGCATTGTGATGGGCGCACAGCCCTTCGACCGTTATTGCTGGGATTGTCACCGCGATATTGCCCATACTGCCCGCGGGGGCTCGGGGCTTCCCTATCAAGACTCTAGTCTTTATCCGACCAAATAAGGAGAATGAATCCAATGAAAAATTACACTACACTTATTCTGGCTGGCCTCGTTATCGTTTTGGCCGCCACGCTGTTCGGCGTTTTGACCTATGTCAAAAATCAACCTGCGGAAGTTCGCACGGTGGAGCCATTGGTGCAGATCGCCGCCATGGAACCTGATTCATCATTGTGGGGAATTAACTTTCCCAACCAGTATGACACTTTGATGAAGACGAAGACCAATACCACCGATACAACCTATGCAGGTTCATCCCAGTTCTCATGGCTGGAACGTGACCCGCGTCAGGTGATCTTGTTTGCCGGGTATCCCTTCAGCAAGGATTACAACGATGACCGCGGCCATGCCAATGCTGTAGATGATGTGCGCGCAACCAAACGTTTGAATTTGAACGATGAAGATCCCAAGCACACGCCTGCTACATGCTACTCCTGCAAATCATCCGATAATCCCGGCTTGTGGGCGGAACTGGGCATGGAAGCCTACGATGCGATGTCCTTCAACGAAATGACACCTAACATCAATAACTCCATCGGCTGTTCCAACTGCCACGAAGCTGAGACCATGCGCCTGATCGTGACCAACCCCGCGCTCGAAGAAGCGTTTGAACGCCAGGGCAAGGATTGGACAACTTTCACCCGCCAGGAAATGCGCACGGTTGTTTGCGCAAACTGCCACGTTGAATATTATTTCAAGGGCGATGGCAAGTACCTGACCTTCCCCTGGGATAACGGTACCGATGTTGAGAGTATGATCTCCTACTACGAAGAAGCAGGCTTCAAAGATTGGGTATATCCCGAAACTGATACCCCCATGCTCAAAGCCCAGCACCCCGAATATGAATTCTTCACTGCCGGTTCCACCCATTATGAAGCAGGCGTTTCCTGTGCAGATTGCCACATGCCCTATGTTCGTGATGGCGCAAGCAAGTACTCATCACACGATGTTCACAGCCCATTGCTGAATCCTGAGCAGGCTTGCGGCCAGTGCCACACCGATACCGATTACGTCATCAACCGTGTTGCCAATATTCAACAACAGGTTGCAGATACAAAGATCGATACCGAAGATGCCATCATTGACGCAGTCACTGCCATCAAAGCCGCAGTTGCTGCTGGCAATGCCGATACCGCCATGCTCGACGAAGCCCGCAAGCTGCATCGCGAAGCCCAGTTCATGTGGGATATTGTCTCCGCTGAAAACAGCACAGGCTTTCACAACCCTGAGTACGCGTTGGAAGTGCTTGCCAAATCCTCGAACCTTGCACGTCAGGCACAGATGCTCGCCGCGCAATCCGTTGGCGATACATCCCTGCTTGAAACGGGTACATACTATCCCGCTCCGTAAAAATTCGTAAAGCAGACTCCCCGTCAGCAATGGCGGGGAGTTTTGGTTTAAGGGAACATTTTGCGGGATGCTGACGTTAATCATAAAAAGGAGAGAAAATGAAAAAAATTATTTTACTGTTACTTGCTCTTGTTCTCGCTGCATGTTCTGCAGGGGCAACAACTGACTATGAAAAAAACCTTGCCAAATGGAATGACGCGAATATTTCACATTATCGTTATTCGCTTTTTATCGGATGCTTTTGCGCATTCCGCGATCAAATGCCTTTGACTATTGAAGTGAAGGATGGCGAAGTTGTTTCGATGACTCGTTCCGATGGAACTGCTGTCAACTCGACGGATCCGTCTTACGATATTTTCGAATCCTACGCGACGATCGACCGCGTCTTTCTTAAACTGGAAGCTGATCAAACAGGTGGAGCAGATGAGGTGGCTGTGACATTCGACTCCACCTATGGCTTCCCTGTCAACGTGGCGGTGGATAATATAAAAGAAGCGATTGATGATGAGATCTCGTATCAGATTTCGGAATTTGAAATTCTGGAATAAATCGAGTATGCAGCAAAGAGTGTCGGGCTTTTAGCCCGACCTACTAAAACAAAAGCGACCTCTTCACAGGTCGCTTTTGTTTTAGTTTCAGGTTTAGTCATTGCAGCCACTGGCTGAATATTTCCTGATCTGCAATTTGAATGCGCCGGTCTTCCACTTTGATGGCGCCGCTGCGTTCCAGTTCCTTCATGGAGCGTGCCACCACTTCACGGACGGTTCCCAGCCTGGCAGCGAGTTGTTCCTGTGTCCAATGCGGTGCGGATTTTTCCTGCGGTAGTTCGGCGATCAGGCGCGCGAGGCGGTGGGTGACCTGATAGAAGGCCATCTCGCTGACCATCCGCACCAGACCGCGCAGCATTTTCCCAAAATTCGCCAATACTTTTTGAGCAAATACGGGATGTTCCTGAATCAGTTCGTGTAGTTTTTCGGTATTGATCACCCAGACACGGCAGGTTTCCAGAGCCTCCACGTTGACGGGGTTTGAACCTTCATCAAATGCAGGCACTTCGGCAAAGGTATCGCCTTCCTGCAAAATGCGGACGATGTACTGCCGTCCTTGAGGGGAGAGCTTGAATATCTTTGCGCTGCCATGTTCGATGATGTGCAAACCATCGCAGGGGTCGCCTTCCCAGAATAATACATCTCCGCGTTGGTATTCGCGGAGATGCATGTGTTCGGCAACATCTTTTAATATGTTCTCTGAAAGCTCATCAAAGTATTCGTTCCCCTTTAAAACTTTTATTCTTTCATTGGCTTTGGTTTCAATGGACTTCATGTTTGAAATTATATCTCGCCAAGCAGAACCTGATCTGTGCCGCGATCCACTTCCCAGGGATAGACGATGAATGCGTCGGTGACGGCGGCGTAATAATCAGGATGTCCACCGCCAAACAGGTTTCGATAGGGGTTGAAATGCAACACACAGGTCTCAGGGAAGCCGCCTGCTGCCGAAACGCGGTTCTTCACTGCGGTGATGGTGCGTCCTGAACCCCAAACATCATCTACGATGAGGGTGGGGCGTCCGCGCAGTTTATCGTCTGTGGGGAATTGGATGAACTCAGGCCATGCCATGAGCTTGGATTTGTCTGTTTGGGATTGTGCGGGAAAATCCACGGCGGCGGTGAGGATGTGGGTGATGTCCATGGCTTCGGCGAGCATTCCGCCGGGGATGATCCCTCCGCGTGTGATCATTACCATGGCGGTAAATTCACGGCGGAACTGGGGAACCAGGTGATCCATTAATTTATCGAGTTCTTCCCAGGAGATCATTTCGCGGCGGGGTTCAGATGGCATGGAGGTTTTTCCTTAACGAGAGAGAGAGGTCAGAGTGGCGAATGTTCATTAAGCAAGAGCAGCTGCGAGCGGAGCAGGAGCGGCGACTTGCGTCGAACGTCCCTCTACTGTGGCTGTTTCTACGTCCCGCGCCCATATGTAAAGGCAGGTGTGGTAGGCGGTGCTGGTGTAGGAACTGAACAGGCTGGAGACCATCAGGAAGGTGAAGAAGATGAGCGCGCCGATGGTGATGCCGATGACCAGGATAGCTGTGCTGCCGCCTGACACAGATGCGATGCCGCCGCCAATGCCCAAGCCAAGGATTAGGCCGATGACGGTAAATACGAAACCGATCAGGCCGGTGACCCAGCGGACGCCGACAAAGCTGATGCCGATGAGTAGGAAGTTTTCCTTGGTGATCTTGACGATGCGGGCGAGGCCGTCTTTGAGGTTGAGGTCATCGATGACCATGGCGGGCAGGACGAGAAGCGCGGCTTCTGTCCACAGGGCTTCAACGGCGCGCATAGCAGAGCGCAGGATGCTGCCGAGAACATTGTTCTTTCTGTTGTTGTTTGCCATGTTGCGAAGCACACCGACGATGGTGGAGACTGCGGCGAGAGTGAGAATGTCGAAGAAGTCGCGGCGGACGATGTCCCAGGCTTCGTCCATGCGGGCATCGCCTGTGGTGAGGTAGCCGTAGATGAGGCGGATGGTCATGGCGGAGAAAACGTATGTCACGGTAAATTGGATGAACATGAGGATGGCACCCAACACGCCTATTACGATATTTCCAAGTTCATTGCCGCCAAACGCAATTGCAACAATGATGATGGGAATGATGCCGATCACCGAAATGATCATACCAACGATCAACGCATAGATTGAGGGCTTCAGCAGGTCTTTATCTTTAAATGCCATGCCCCAGGCTTGTTTTAGAAAATTCCAACCTCTTGAAAAACTTTGCATATTGCACTCTCCTCTTTAAATGTGCGCTCATTATAGCAAAGTTGGTGCAAAAAAGTAGGGAACATGTATAATCGGGCAATTCCAAAATCAGGACAATTCATGAAAAATATTTTTCCAACACTTATCTTGCTGGTTGTGCTTTCCGTTACTGCCTGCTCCATGGGCGCGCCTGTGCCGCCCACACCGACTCCAGACCCGTTGGTTGTACAGGGACAGCAGGTCTTCAATGCTCGCTGTGCCACCTGCCACGCCCTCGTGCCCGATACCATCATCATTGGCCCATCGCTTGCGGGGGTGGCCACACGGGCTGAGACACGAGTGAAAGGACAGACCGCCGAGGAATATTTGCAACTTTCTGTTTTGCGTCCGGGTGACTATGTGGTGGAAGGTTTTACCGACATCATGATCACAAATTTTTCAAAGGAACTGACCAACGAAGATATGAATGCGTTGATGGCATTTTTGTTGACGCTTAAGTCCCACAGTTAAGTAGTGGAGAAGTGGACACAGAAACAGGTAAGGTTTGTTTGTGTTCTTTGTGTTTATTTTCGATAAAGCCAAAAGAGGAGAGAGTATGAAAATTTGGATGAAGCGTATTTTTGCAGGCTTGGGGATTTTATTGCTCGTGGGCATTTTGTATGCCGCCTTTGCACCACTTCCGCATGATGAAGTATTGCCCGAAGAAAAATGGGGAGCAGGCTCCAGCAGTGTGGAACCCGCCTACAGCGGACTTCAACGCGATTTCCCTGCCACCAATGAGACGGATGCAAATCCGTCCAACGCGGATAAAGTGGAACTGGGACGCCTCCTTTTCTTTGACCCGATCCTGTCTCAGAACAATGACATGGCCTGCGCCTCATGCCATCAACCCGACCTCGGCTTCGCCGATGGCAAGCGACAGGCTGTTGGCGCGGATGGGACGATTCTTCCGCGTAATGCCATGAGCTTGTGGAATGTGGCCTACAACACCAACTTCTTCTGGGATGGCCGTGCCGCGACTCTTGAAGAGCAGACAAATACTCCGATCACTGAAAAAGATGAAATGGCTGGCTCGCCAGATGAGATCGAGGCAGAACTGAAAGCCATTCCAGAATATGTGGACTTGTTCGAGAAGGCTTTCGGCAGCGCGGACTCTGTCACATACGAGAATGTTCAAAATGCGATTGCCGCGTTTGAACGAACTCTCGTTACCAACAATTCTCCCTTTGACAAATACGCCGCTGGCGATGTGAATGCCCTCACACCGGCCCAGCGCCGTGGATTGGCTACCTTCCGCTCGGCGGGGACGCGCTGCTTTGAATGTCACTCCGCGCCGACCTTCTCGGATGATTCATTCTCCGTGACGGGCGTGCCCGATCTGCAAGGTCAAGCGCATGATACAGGCCGCTTGGAAGTGGAAAGCACCAGTCTCGATGGCGCATTCAAGGCTCCCACTTTGCGTAACATTGCATTGACCGCGCCTTACATGCACAACGGTGCGTTCAACACTCTTGAAGAAGTTGTCGAGTTTTATGCCAAGGGCGGTGGACGTGATGCAGGCGTGGAGAATGTCGATATCCACGTGATTGGCTTTGACCTGACCGATCAGGAAAAAGCCGACCTCGTCGCTTTCATGTACGCGCTGACTGATGAAAGCAATTTGCCTGAAACACCCGCTTCTGTGCCTTCCGGTTTAGCAGTTATTGAAAGCGTGGAAAACCCTGCGCGGGCAATTGTCAACAAGATGAATGTTGTGGGAGGTGGGGGAACAGAAGCAGTTACGGCTCCACATGAAGCGACGACATTGAGAGTGGAAAAAGGCCAGACCATTCAATCTGTTGTCGATCAGGCTTTGCCAGGCGATACCGTCGAAGTGCCGTATGGAATTTACTACGAGCATGTCATCATTGATGTGAGTAACATCAAGTTCATGGGCGTGCCGAATGATAAAGGTGAGTGGCCTGTGATCGATGGCAAAGGTACAGGCGCAGATGGTGTGATCGCCTCTGGCAATGATTTTGAGATGGCGTTCTTTGCGGTTAAGAATTTCACGAGCAACGGTGTGCTGGTGGAAGGTTCGAAGAATGTGTACCTGCACGACATGTATATTGAAAACACGGGCGTGTATGGCGTGTATCCCGTGCGCTGCACGGATGTGTTGATCGAGCGCATTGAAGGCACGCTGATGAATGATGCTGCGATCTACGCGGGTAAATCGGAGAATGTCATTATCCGCGATACGCTTACGTATGGAAATGTGATCGGCATTGAGTTGGAAAATACCGTGAACGGCGAAGTGTATAACAATGTCGCGCACGATAACACCATCGGCATTTTCATTGACCTGTTGCCGCAGTTGCCTTCCAAGGTTTCGATGTACACAAAGGTATACGACAATGTTGTTGAAAATAACAACGGCGAAAACTTTGGCAAACCCGGCACGGCGGTTTCGCTCATCCCGCCGGGGACGGGAATGTTGATCCTCGCTGCCGATCATGTTGAGGTGTACAACAATACCATCCGCGGAAATAAAACGGGCGGTCTGGCTGTCTTCAATTTGACCATCGGTTTTTCATCGGAAGAAATTGATGTGGGTCCGAACCCTGAGCATACTTATGCCCACGATAATATTTACGAGAACAACGGCTATGACGCTGACTCGTTCGTGAAGAACATGCTTGGTGATGGCTTCGATATTATTTGGGATGGCACTGGCGTAAACAACCGCTTCGATGAACCGAATGCGTCCACGTCCTTCCCGCCTGTATTGCCCACCAGCAAATGGCCTGACCCCGTCTATAACATTTACTGGCGTTTGTTGAATTTTGTGGTTGGGTTGGTTTCGTAAAAACAGTAAAAAGTAATGAGTAACGAGTAATAAGTAAAAAGAGACAACGACCTTGGTCGTTGTCTCTTTTTATAATAAGTTGATCGGGTCGATTTCAATTCGCCAATCACTTAGCTTTATGTCTCTCAATAATGAAGCAGGGTCTGGGCCGCGCACGATGATTTGCCAGCGATATTCGTTATTGTCTTTTGCAAAAAAACATGGGACGGGCCCGATCAATTCCGTTTGATGACGTTTCTCCGCTTCGATCTTAATCTTTAGCCTGTCTGCTGTTCTTTTGGCTTCTTCCTCCGCCCGAACATTGTCTGCGTGACGATATTCGAGGCGGATTAATTTTGCATACGGCGGATAGCCCAACAGCTTGCGATATTCCAACTCGCGTGTGTAAAATCCATTTACATCATGCTGTGCCGCAAATTGAATGGCGTAATGCTCGGGCATGAAGGTCTGCAAAATGACTTTGCCTCCGCGAGAGGAGCGCCCCGCGCGGCCTGCAACCTGTGTGAGTGTTTGAAAGACCCTCTCACTGGCAAACGGGTCTGGCAGATTGAGGCCCACATCCGCGAGGACAATGCCAACCAACGTGACCATTGGCAGGTCGAGTCCCTTGGCGAGCATTTGCGTGCCCACCAGCACATCGGCTTGGTGATTGGCAAAGTGGGTGAGGATGATCTCGTGCGCGTCCTTCTGACGGGTCGTATCCCAGTCCCAGCGCAGCGTACGCGCCTGCGGGAACATGGCTTTGATATCCGCTTCCACTTTTTCGCTGCCCAGCCCGTATTCGCGGATCTGGAGGCTATTGCAATTTGGGCAGGTCTTCGGTTTTTGGCGGCTGTATCCGCAATGATGGCAAAGTAGGTCAAAGGTCGAAGGTCGAAGGTCGCCTGACTTTCGACTTTTGACTTTCCAATACCGTCGACATGTAACGTCAGCGGCGTTTCGCAATTGGGACATTTCAGCACATGACCGCAGTCACGGCAGAAGATGTAGGTGGCTGTCCCGCGGCGGTTGAGGAAGATGATGGCTTGCTCGCCGCGTGAGATCGTCTCGGCTAGTGATTCGGTCAAACTGCGTGAGAAGATCCCGCGATTGCCATTTTTCAATTCCTCGCGCATATCCACGACTTGCACGGGGGGCAGAGCTGAATCCGTGACACGATTGGGTAACCCCAGTATTTGAACGCCGCCGCTTTCCGCTTGAAATCTTTGCTCAATGGTTGGTGTGGCGGAGCCCATCACACAGACCGCGCCACATAGACGGGCATAATCCTGCGCGGCGGTCATGGCGTTGTAGTAGGGCGGCTCTGCTTGGTAATACGAACTGTCATGGCACTCGTCCACGACGATGAGGCCGATGTTTGGCAGCGGTGAGAACAAAGCCGAACGCGCGCCGATGATGACGTTCAATTTTCCGTCACGAGCACGCCGCCATGTGTCGTAGCGTTCGCCTTCGGATAATTTTGAGTGGACAAGGCCCACCTGCCCGGGGAAGCGTGATAAAAAGCGGCGCACCAGCTGCGGGGTGAGCGCAATTTCAGGAACCAACACAATTACTTGTTTTCCCTTTTGAATTACTTCTTCTGCGGCACGCAAATAGATTTCAGTTTTTCCAGAACCTGTGACACCATAAAGGAGAAATGCAGAAGGCAGAAGGCTGAATGCAGAAGTTATCTTTTGCAACGCTTCAGTTTGTTCGGGAGTTAGTGTCAAGTCTTCGCTGGCTGTTTGTTTTTCGATCTTTCCCAAGGGGTCGCGGAAAATTTCATTTTCGAACAAGCGGATCAATCCGCGCTCTTCGAGTTCTTGAAGGTCAGCGATGTTGCAGCCAGTTTCGGCATAGATCCATGAGAGGTTGACGGCATCAGGCTGGCGGATGAGGAATCGCAATGCGGCTTGACGACGCGCCAGAGTCTGCTTGGTGGAGCCGAGGGACTCCATCTCTGCTTCTGCCGCTTCAGGCTTAACTGATAGTTGAGCAACGCGAATGTACTTTGGTCTTACTCTGGGAGCGGGTAACACGTTCTTTGCAGAAAGCACGCCTTTTTTGACGAGCATGTTGGCGGTCTTGCGCCAGTCCACTTTGGCGAAGTGGGAGTCGATCTGGCGTCCACGGAGGGGGCCGCGTTCGGTGAGGAGCTTCAGCAAGCGACCGTTGACAGTGGACTGTGGACCGTGGTCTACGGTCTGCGGTCTACCGTTTACGGTCTGGTAGAGAACATCTGCCTGCTGACTCAGGCCGGTGGGAATCATGAGGTTGACGATGGCCGCAAGCGGATTCAGCGTAGTATCAGCTAAACGAATGGCAAGAGCAATTTGCGGCGGAGTCAGAACGGGGGCAGGGTCGAGCAAGTCAATGATCGATTTGGGATCCTGTATGGGAGAAGAATCTGTTAGTTCGAGGATAATGCCCTGCACCGTTTGATTCCCAAAATGGTGCAACGACAAGACACCCCGCCTGAATATGCGGGGCGAGTTCGGCAGGGACGGTGTAATCAAAAAGGCCGGAGATTGCAGAAATATTAACGGAAATGCGGGCGAACATATTATGATTATAATGTTATATGTTGAAACAAGGAGGCTGATATGACTTTGTCTGTAATTATCTTTGCGGTGATCGGTATTTCAGTTGTGCTGTTGGCGTTCATGTTCTTGAAATCCAATCAGGTGAATTTGACAGGGAAGACGGAGGAGAAGCCTGAGTGGATGTCTTCCAACCCGCCTGCTGAAACTGTTGAAGCGACGAAGGCGGAAGGGGAGGGCTTCACGCTTTTCAATCATGATGAAGGTGAGAAAATAGCATCTCCTTTCGCGGAACAGATCGAGGATATTCTGCGTAAACGGTTGGAGGCTCATCCCGTTTTGAAGGAATATAAAGTGGATATTGGGACAGGCGCGGACTATGGTTTTGAGTTTTGGGTGAATGATAAAAAGTATGCGAACGTGGATGATTTACCCAACGAAGAACTGAAGGCGCTGTTTCGAGAAACGGTGCAGGATTGGGAAAGCAGAAAGTAAAGAACGTTTATAAAAATCTTTAGCCGCTAATAACGCGAATTTCACGAATTATTAAAAGATTCGCGAAAATCAGCGAAATTAGCGGCTATTCTTTTTTTATAGCTCAAGAGATTTTTCCTGCGCTATTTTTTATGCTTTTATGATGGCTGCCGCGCCATAACCAACAACAGATGAATAATCTTTTGTGATGTCGCCGGAGGTAGTGTAATTGAGGATTTGAACCTGATCTGCGCCGAGCTTTTGGGATGCCCACAGCGCGGCTGCAACGGCGGCATGTCCGCAGGCGTAGCCTTTGCCGGTTTGTTCGGTTTCAAAAATGGAGGAGGGGTCGAAGGATTCAAAGCACCTGAGCATTTCATGATCGAAGATATGGGCGGTTTGCTGGTCGTAAAAATGGGAGAGGTCTGTGGATGCCACGATGATGGCGTTTTTCTTTTTAAGAGTGCGAGCCAATGCCATGCCAAGTTTTTTGGCGACTGCTTCTTCCTGCGAGTGGATCATGATCGGCAGCAGCTTGAATTCATGCGGGAAGACACGCTGCAAAAATGGAAGCTCGATCTCGAGCGAATGTTCCTTGTCGTTGGGGATGGGGGAGATGGGGATACCGAGATTCTTTTGCAGTTCTTCCATCACTTGTTTGTCCACTTCAATATTGCCGAGCGGAGTGGCATAGGCTTGATGGCTGGTGGTGATGAGCGGGTAGGGAGCAAAGCTGTGAAATGGAGAAAGGATGACGACGAGGTCGGGATTGAGTCCGCGCAGGGCAGCAAAGGCATGCGCGGCGACCCGGCCAGAATATTTATGTCCCGCGTGCGGGGCAATGACACCGATGATCTGCCCTTTGAGTTCTGGCAATTTTGCTTGCACGAGATATTCGTCCACGCGGGCGGCGAGGGATTTGGGTGTGCCTTCGTACCATGTCCCTGCTATTGGAGAGGGGCGGAGGTCGAGCGTGTTCATAAAATTATTGTAGCATGGAGGTGGGGGAAAACCGAGTCCGAATAATGAAAGAAAAAAAGCGGACATTTCTGCCCTCCCGCCGGGTGCTGGCAGCCATTTACTGATCACTGCTCTTTATTCACCCCCAACCATTTCATCGCTTCATCCATATCGCTAAAAATGCGGGCATTTAATCCGCGGTTGACGCTTACCGTTTCGGCAAAGCGGTTGATCTCTTCCTTGCGGTATACCACCGCGTATTTCCCCTTGTAAAGAAAGAGAGAAGCCCCTTTTACGGCTAGTTCAAATCGCTCCATGGGAGCTACTTTGCCCGTCATATTGCTGATATTTACGAGGAATTTTTGGTAGCTTTCCGTTTCGCATACCACGAGCACTTCGTTCATCATGTCTACCAGATTGTTGAACTGGTAGGGTTCGGAATATTCGACGTACAGATATCCGTTTCGTCCCTCTATGAGTTTCATCGGTTGCTCCGAGGTGGATGGATTAAAAAAGGGAGATGGCGTTCAAAAAAGCCACCTCCCTTTAAGTTCTCTTTTTATTTCAGTCGTTCTGCTACGATCTCCGCGACATCTTTCACCTGCATCGAGTCGCCGTCTGCTTTGCTGGCATCTGTCATCATCGTCAGGCAGAAGGGGCATCCCACGGCCACCGTATTCGCGCCCGTGGACTTGGCTTCGGCGAAGCGGGTCACGTTCACACGCGCCGTGCCTTCCTCTTCTTCCTTCCACATTTGCGCACCGCCTGCGCCGCAGCAGAAGGACTTGGCTCCGTTGCGCGGCATTTCCACGGTTTCAATGCCCGCGGCTTTCAAATCGTCTCGCGGCGCATCTGTGATCTTGTTGTGCCTGCCTAAATAGCACGGATCGTGGAAAGTGACCTTCATGTTGTCGCCTTCCAAATTCATGGAAATTTTCCCCGCGCCCACCAACTCATTGATCAATTGCGTGTGGTGAATGACCTGATAATTTCCACCAAAGGCTGGGTATTCATTTTTGATAGTATGTAAACAATGGGGACAGGTTGTTACGATTCTCTTTGGTGCAACCTCATTCAATATTTCAACATTCTGCGAAGCAAGACCGAAGAAAATATCTTCGCGTCCCGCGCGCCTTGCAGAATCACCTGTGCAGGATTCATTCTTTCCAAGCACAGCGTAATTGACTCCCGCCGCGTTCAAAATTTTTGCAAAGGCTTGCGCGGTCTTTTGTGCGCGCGTATCTGTTGCGGGGGCGCAGCCAACCCACCATAAAATTTCAGGCTCGGCATTTTGCTCAACCGTGGGTACGCTCATGCCTTCGGCCCATTTCATGCGGTCGCCCTGCGAAACATTCCACGGGTTCTGGTTGCGTTCCATACCTTTGAAAGCCGATTCCAATTGCTTCGGGAACGCGCTTTCCATCATCGAAAGATTGCGGCGGATGTCGAGAATATCGCGCATCGGTTCGTTGCCCACGGGGCAAATGTCCACGCATGCGCCGCAGCTTGTGCAAGCCCACACGGCTTCTTCCGAGATCAACTCGGTCATGGCAACATCTGTCGTGCCGCCGTTGTTGAAATGATAGCGCTTGTTAATTTCCAATGCGGCGGGCGAAAGCAATTTGCCAGTGTTGTACGCGGGGCAAACTTCCTGACAGCGGAAGCACATGATACAGGCGTAGCTGTCCATGATCTGCTCCCAGCCGAGGTCTTTCATTTTTGCCGCGCCAAATTGTTCAATGCTTTGATCGTCGAGATTGATATAACTTAATTCGCCGATGGATTTTCTTTCGGGCTTCAACGCAAAATTCAGAGGCGCAAAGAAAAGATGAATGTGTTTTGAATATGGGAAATAAGGAAGGAATGCGACAACTGCGCCAATGGACATCCAGAACGCGATGTGTTCCCCCGCCACCAGGACATTCGCATCAATCCCCGCCCAAAGCTGGGACGCCGCCGAGATGCTTGGTTGCCAGCTGTCAGTGTGACCTGCCAACGCCACCCCGAAGGATTCTCCCAAAAACCGCATCGTATTGTGGATAAAAATAAACGTGGCAACAATCGCCGAATCGCGCATGATGCCCGCTCTTGCTTTCGGGTGCAGCAAAGTTGTATCGCGAGTGGACAATGTTTCAGGTCGCAGGATGAAGCGGCGAAATGCCATAGCGAGGATCCCGCCCACGATGGCAACATTCGCAACGTCCGCAATGAGGCGGTAGACGTCGCCAAAGAGGCCGGTGTTCTCAAGGAGTTTGAATCCGGTGTAGGCGTAGATCAGATCCGCTAAATTAATCAAAAGGAAGGAAAGAAACCCCCAACCGATGAGTCCGTGCAAAATGCTGGGACCAAGTCTTAAACGAAAAACGGGCTGGAACAATCCCACCTTGAGGATGAGATCTCCAATCCGTTTCCATAAAAGCGACCAATTCACTTTGCCCTGTCCGCTGGCGATGTGAGCGACGATCTTCATCACACCTTGATAAGTGAAGTAAAGTGAAACGAGCGTTGCAACGACAAAGAGGATTTTTTCTACAAGGGTAAGCATGTGCCCTCCGAAATTTATGTTAGGTCACGTTCAAAACGTGAGCTACTTTGTTTAGTTTAGCACAAGTTTGAAAATATAAAGACATGCCAAATGACACATTAATTTACGTCCTGAGCGCAGCGAAAACCACGGCTCAACCCGGCAGATTGAGGCTCGTGGCGCATGCGATTGGTTGTGGTGACCTCGTTTTTATCTTCGCTGTAGGAACCGCCGCGCAGAGAACGTTCAAATCCGGTCTCCGGGCCGGTTGGGTTGGCATAGGGCATTACCAGATAGTAATCCTCTCCATACCAATCTGTGACCCATTCACGGACATTTCCAGACATGTTCAATGCGCCATAAGGACTTGCTCCGAGCGGATAACGGTAAATGGAAACTGCCTCGTGGATCATCGTCCCATCAAAATTGGCCAGGCGCGGATTCGGCAATTCATCTCCCCAGGGATATTGCCGTCCATCCGTGCCGCGGGCGGCTTTTTCCCACTCCGCTTCGGTGGGCAGGCGCCTGCCAGCCCATTGACAATATAACCCTGCCTGTTCCCATGCCACATACGTGACCGGGTGATCGCGATAGACCCAATTCCGGTAGGTGATGTTGTCGGATACCATGTCGGTACATGTACCGGCTTGCAGGCATTTCAGGTACATGGCATTGCTGACTTCGTATTTGTCCATCCAAAACGCATCAAGATAGATAATGTGCATGGGCGAATCCGCGTTCTTGCGGACTTCCCCCTTGCCCATCAAAAAGTTGCCCTCCGGCACGTAGACCTGCTCCATGCCATCCAGGGCAGATGTTTTTAAGTCCACTGGAATGACCGATGATCGCTTGCCAATGTCGAAGGCGGCAATATCCAGACGGATCTTTTCCATGGTCAATGTGCCGTTTTGATGGGCATTGTAGAAGCGAAAGAGAATATCAAGATTTAATGCGCTGATGACAGCCAGAAACAGCACGATCGTAATCATAGAGAATAAATAAAAATTTCTTTTGGTATTTCGCTTCATTCAAAAAATCCTTTTTATGAATAATGTGCTTTTGATTCTACTCGGATTAACTAAAAAAATCTCCTAAAATACACGGAGATTTTTTAGTGTGCAAAGTGATGGATTAAGTAGTCTGATTTTGTGGAATTGAGATCGAGATGGTAGTGCCCTCATTTACCTGAGATTGAATATTTAATTTGCCGCCCAACTCTTCTACAATTGATTTGATAATATAAAGCCCGATTCCGCTGCCTGGAATTTCCATCTCTGTGGCATTTGTGCCACGGAAGAAACGGGATGTGATATGCGGAAGGTCTTCAGGAGGGATGCCGATACCACGATCCTTAACTGTGATAAACATTTCATCTTCATTTTTGGAAATATTTACATGGATCTCTTCATTTGGAAGTGAGAATTTTACAGCGTTGGAAATGATGTTGTTGAAGATATGTGTAAATACATCTTCTGGTCCATATAATGAGGATGTGTTTTCCTCAACATGGACATTAATTTTAATATTGTGTAGTTCGGCCATGGGGCGCATTGTGTTAATGGCGCTGTTCAATATAGGTAAAATGGAAACAGGTTCCTTACCGCCCGATATTTTCCGGATTCAGCCTCCCTAGTAAGAACATCCTCTAGTATCCCTCGTTCACGCTCAAGTTCCCTTTTAGGATGTCCCAATAGTTGTCTTCATCCTCCTGCGTGAGGTCTGTCATATCCAACAGGTTGACCATTAGCAGGGCAGTGGTTAATGGAGTTCTCAATTCGTGTGAGGGCACGATTGATAAAATCAGTTTTCATTTGTTCCAATCGCGCCCTATCTGTAATATCGTGCGCCGCTGATGATCACTCCCCATCAGGTGCGGAAGAAACCACTCTTCGTTTATAGATGGAACAGGCCTTCGACTGTTTGTAGTTTGTATTCGAAGACTTGGGGAGTTTTATTTTCCAGTGCCTTTTGAATGGCAGACATGGTTGCGCTGCTGATATCTGGCGGCAGGGATTTTTCAACGGTGGAACCAATGATCGCATTTGGCGATATGTACAGTTTTTTATCAGGTTCTACTTTATAGTCCAGAAATGTACCATGTTTGTCGATGCGAAAAATGAGGTCGGGAACAGAGACTGAGAAAAGCTCTGTTACGAGCTTCTGATTTGCGTAACTTTTCTTCCGCCTTCAATTGTTCCGTTAAATCTGTAACAGAGGCGATGCTGCCTACAATGTGCCCGTCGCGGATTCTTGGTGTTGCGCTGATCAGTACATGGATTATGTTTCCATCTGCTGCAACCAATCTGTTGGGGTACGACGAGGAAAATCCGCTCTGTCGTTTATTCCACTCGTAATCTTGTCCAACTTTATCATCAGCATACGTAAACTCGGCGGGAGATCTTCCAATTAATTGTTCGCTGGTGCGCTTTAGCATTTGAGCGTATGCAGGGTTTACATATTCAAAAACACCTTGAGTATTTAGCACGGTCAGTCCCTGCTTAACAGTGTCCATGATCTGAAGCGCAAAAATCTCGCTGGCCCATCACTTCCTGTTGGCTGCCAAGTTGGCGTGTTATTGTATTGATAACAATACCTGCCAGAACCAGTAACAATTGGATTTCATCTTTGGACCAATTCCGCTCATTAATTACTGAATCCAACCCCATGAACCCAAACAAACCTGTGTCAGAGGTGATTGGAATCACCAGTACCGATTGAATTCCCTGTTCTTCTAGAATGGCTTTCTCAGCGTAAGCTTCGGGCTGCATATCCGAGACCTTTGGAATGTTGATGTATTCTCCATGAGCCAATAAACTGTTCCACCATGGCGTTAACTCCACCGGAATTTGTTGCAGACCTTCTATTTGAGGGCTAATCCTTTGCGCACCATTCATGAGTATTGTTCATGACCTTGCCATCTTCAGAATATTCAAAAATATAGGTTCGGTCTACTTCAAATAATTTTGCCCAACCGCCGAAGCATATCTTGAATGGCATCCCCTATTTCGCTGGATGACACGTTCATAAACCTCGCCGCGAGATGCGTGGTCAATTCTTCAAAAGTAAGTTTTCTTTCCAGACTGGTTGTCATTTGGTTGAACTGACTGGCCAGGTTGTTGATCTCATCCGTGCTTCCAAATAATTTTCCAACAGAAATTCTATGGGTCAAATTCCCTTTTTCTGCATTGAATAAGCCCTGAGACAATACGTCCAGCCTTTTTAATATCCCAATATCAGTTATTCGAGAGTACCAGAAGAATATCACCAGAAACCCGCCCATGCTCATTAGTAGGATGGAGAGGATATCATTTTGAGCGCGCG
>JADKDM010000029.1 GCA_016714565.1 Candidatus Villigracilis propinquus | reverse complement strand
GTTTATCGGCTGCAAGGCGGTTAAGGCTAATGCCTTCCTCCTGTGCTTCAATGGCGAGTTTACGGTGTAATTCAGGGGGAATCCGCACCATGAACTTTCCGCTAAAGTGTTTGCTGGCAAGCGGCTCAGGCGGAGTCTCGCCGTTTGATTTCATATCCTTCACCACATCCGCAACGACTTGACGAATACCCGCCAGTGCAGCTTCAGGATTTTCGTCCAACCAACTTAGGCTGGGAAACTCAATACATAACCCCGCATATTCCTGATCTTCTTCAGACCAGGTAATACGATATGTGTAGCGGTCATTTTTAAGCATTTTGTTCTTCCTCCAGCCGTTCAATCGCCTTTAACACCTGTTTGACTTGATACGCTTTCGCCATACCTTTGTCATTTTGAATGTTCACACGTGGGTCGCCTTGCCATGGGGTTTTGTACACTTTATGACTGCTCCCAGACTGACGCGCTTCTCCAAAATAGTGGTCGCAAACTTTGCAAAGATCCTGAAAGCGGATTCCCTTCGGGTTGCGTTTCATGTCAGCAAGAATGTCTGCGATTTTGGGCATGTCGGGATGATACCACTATTGATACTGTCGCGCAAGTAACGCAAAAAGATAATTTTATGCTTCTGATGCGAGAACGCTGGGATGAATGTCCCAGTGTTTTTGATTTTGGAAATGTAGAGGGTGGGAAAGATGAGGGTATAATTTAAGTATGCAACACAAGAAGTTTAGAATTCCTCGAAAAAGAATTGCCGCCTTTTGTCAGCGCTGGAGTATTACCGAATTCTCCCTATTTGGCTCCGCCATTCGGGATGATTTCCGTCCCACCAGCGATGTTGACGTACTTGTCAGTATTGACCCGAAGGCGAAGATTGGTCTGTTCGAGATTGCCGAAATGGTCATTGAACTGGAAGCGATGTTCAAACGCCCTGTTGATTTCGTGGAAAAAGATGGTCTTCGCAATCCATACCGCCGAAGCGAAATACTCAATACTGCAAGGGTAATCTATGCCGCTGGATAAACGTCAACTTGCCTATATATGGGACATGCAGAACGCGGCAAAAGAAATCCGCGAATTTATGCATGGCGTGAAATTTCATCAATTTGAAAAGAACAAGGTATTGCGGTATGCAGCGGAACGTCTGTTGCTGATCATTGGCGAGGCGGCGAATCATTTGTCACCGCAGTTTCGCAAGAAGCACTCAGAAATTCCCTGGGCTATCTTCATTCAATTCCGCAACATTCTTGCACATGAGTACGGCGAAAGTTTGCTAACCCGCGTGTGGTTGGCAGCAACCGAAAGTGTCCCTGAATTGCAAAAAGGCTTGGAAGCGTTGTTGACAGAAGAGGATAAAGAGGAATAAAACGAGAGAACACTGGGATGGATGTCCCAGTTTGGGGTGGAATGTCCGCGTGGGGTGTAGGGACCCGTCAGGCAGACGCGAATTGGGGAAACCGCCATGCAAGAGGAGCGCCCTACGAGCAATGTGATGTCAACGAGAGAACACTGGGATGAATATCCCAGTGTTCTTGATTTTGGGGTAGAGACAGTATAATCGTGCGAATTCTACAAGGAGATCATCTGAAGTATGGTCATGAACAAAAAGAAAATCCTTCCCCTTATATCTATGTTTGTACTCTCCGCTTTAACCGTCCCGTTTTCCTTTCTTGTCTTATGGAATTTGGATGCAGACTCGAAAACCGTTGCAGACCAATTTAAAAATGCCCTGACGATAACCATCCCTTCATCGATCACATTGATTTTGCTGGTTTGGTTCGGCGCCGGGCTGGACTACGCCCTGTCTTGGATTTCAAAGAAAGCCATTCGTATTTTCGTTTCCATTCTTGTCTATGTATTTATACCTGCCATATGTTGCATTGGCATGCCTTTATTTGTGATCGCCTCTTTATCAGGTGTGTTGGAAGAAGGTTTTACAAAAGATGCCGGGTTTGGTTTTGGGCTGCTTTCAATTATTGCATTGATACCTGCGGCAACAGGCTTCTTATTTATATATCTTGGCGCGGGGGTTAGTTCTGTATCACGCTGGGCGGCAGGGCGAATTTGGACTGAACCGCAAGAAGTGCAACCAGTGACGCCTGCATCAGAAACAGAACAGCCTCATCTCCCAGTTGATACGGGACAAGTAGATGAGGGTAAGGCGGACGATGGGGAGAATTATGCTAGACCAATTTAAAGCCTTTAAAGTACCGGTTTAAAGCAAAGAACTTGGGAAATTCTAGTAAAGAAATTGAAATGGACACAAAGTCCCTTCGTGGATGGTGAACGTAGGGGCGATATCATACCCTTTGGGTACCCGTCAGGGCAGACGGGCGAATTGTCGGGGAAACTGTCCATGCAAGAGGGGATGATGTATGGGGATGGGTGGGTCGCCCCTGCAATGGCAATGTGATGCGAACGAGAGAACACTGGGAGGATGTCCCAGTGTTTTTGGTTTGAGGGGATAATTCCCTGATCTCTTCTCTACTCTACGAGCACCCATTCGAAAATGGAGGAACTTTTGTCAGCCGTGTTGATGAAAGTTTTTAGCCTATCTGCCAAAACCGAGGGATTGCAAGAACGATTGAAATACTCCATCGCCAGATTTCGCGAACATCTGGAGAATGTCCACGCCCAGGAATATAGCGCCCATGAAGAAGAGTATGGAAGGCGTATAGTAAAGGCCAGAGAAAGTTTTTATCTTTGAGTTCTGCGGATTTCGTGAGTTGTAAAGCACTTGTACTTCCTGACCCACTTCAAACGCTGGTGGGGTGCTGCCTAATTTGTCCTCTCGGGTCACATCCTGACCGTCCTCGGTCTTGAACGTGTAGACAGGATGGTACATCGTGCCTCCCTTTGATGAACGGCTTGACGTAAATCCAGTAACGACGCCCTTTGCTTTTTTCGATGTCAGAACAAATAAAAATGTATAAATGAAACCCAGCAGACCGAAGAGCAGCATGGGTAAACCAATATTTCCAAAAGTTGAAAGCCAAGTGAACGGTGGGAAGTTAAAGTCAAACATGTGATATTCCTCTAAAACTGAGATGAGTATTGAAAGTTTTAATACTTTACGTTAAAGAGAAAGACCCATAAATCCCTCTCAAGTCACATCATGTCACGGTTTTGGATGTGGAAGAAGGGAATGAGTAAATAACGAAATGCACTGGGATGGATGTCCCAGTGTTTTTGATTCGAGACTGTTCCCACAATGGGGGCATTGGTAAATGGCGCGGGTGTAGATAGAATTCTGTCTTATGGTCAATAAAAATAATCTCCCCAAAGTAAGCATTAACATACTCTCGGTCATTGCTGTCATTGTCTCGTTCGTGTTCCTGTTCACCACCTTTCGGCATTACGATGGCACATTTTTGCAATACCTGATGACCACGTTTTCACTGGCGGCTGTATCATCCTTCGTCTTGATCACATTGATTCGGGCCGGTGTAAAAGTGGATAATAAACTGGCTGGCATCCCTCAAAAGAACAAACGGGTTTTATATACCCTGATGGCCTATCTTGTTATTCCTGCGATATGTGCAGTGGCTGCCGGAATTATTTCCCTGCTCTTTGCAACCGGCTTTGGAGATACCTGGGGCAGGGATGCGAGCTTTGGCGTTTTTTTCATCGGCACGTTTGTCGCCATCCCTTTTGCTTTTGGATCTGCCTTTATTTATCTTGGCGCAACCGTCAGTGCCCTATCCCGTTGGGCGGCTGGTCTCATCTGGCGTGAAAGCGAAACTGATGTCTAATCTTCTTTTTGATTTGAGGTGGAATGTCCGCGTTGTGGGATGTAGGGGCGATATCATACCCTTTGGGTACCCGTCAGGGCCGATGGGAGAATTGTCGGGGAAACCGTCCATGCAAGAGGGGATGATGGATGGTAATTGGTAGGTAGCTTCTACGGGCATAAGGGGTGTATTGACGTATAATTTATTAATGCTAAGGGAACTGGTCGCCAACCTCGGGGATCTTGATCAGGAATGCAAGCAATACTTCCTGAGAAACGATACGGACCTAACGTCCATTGCTATAGGCGTTGCCGCGCTTATGGCTCCGATGCTGTCCATTATTGATTATTCGTATTATGGCTGGACGATCGAGTTTTTTATAACATCCAGTTTGGTGGGGGCGTTTGTCATCTTCTCAGCTTTCCTCATTATTAATTTCAGGCATGTCACCCGGATGGCCACGTATGAGTCCCAGGTGTTTGCGTGGAGCATGTTCCTGGGTGTGGCAACCAAGTTCGCAGATTTTCTTCAGCCCGAGCGTATCACCGAGAATGTGCTGGTCAGTGATTTTCTGGTCATTGCCATGTTTGTGCTCATCACGAATAAATTCGTTTACCGGATAATTCCCGTTTCCATCATAACCATTGTCTGCATCATTGCGCTGTTCACCACCGATAACGTAGCCACCTCGCAGGAAAAATATCTTCATACCATCACGTTGATCTTGCTGAACGGCACAGGCATTATTGTGCTTTCGCGCAATAACCGTTTTAAACAGGCTGAATATCGGGCCATCATCCGTGAGAAGGAAGCCCGTACCATGTTCGAGGAACTGGCCGCCTCCGACCCGCTGACAGGGATTTTGAATCGCCGCAGTTTCATCGAACATACCCGCCTTGCCATGCATCGTTTTGGACGATATCAACACAGCTTTTGTCTCGCGGTTATTGATCTGGATAACCTGAAACAGATCAATGATACGCATGGGCATCTTGTTGGAGATCGGGCCATCATACAATTCGCCAAATTGATGGATACCAATAAAAGACAGGGCGATATTTTCGGGCGGCTCGGCGGTGACGAATTCGGTTTCATCCTGCACAGCAGTAGCCACGCGGATGCACTGAAGAGCCTTGCCCGTATGCAGGACGCCTTTCAGGAGCAGAAGATCGAATCGCCCGCCGGAGATTTTTATATCTCATTCAGTGTCGGTGTTACGGAGATCTCGCCGGAGGATACATCGCCCGATGATCTTCTGCACCGCGCCGATATTGAGCTGTACCAGTCCAAGAACCGGAAACGGAATCACTTGGGGTGATGGAAACAATCCCCGTAAAACACAGGGGAAGTTAATGATCAGGAATAGAGCGTTGATTTTGGGGCCGTGTTTTTATTGGTGATGGCATGTAATATCCCGTCTGTGCTCCGGCAGTGGAGCGAACCTCGCAGCTGCTTTCTTTTTGAGAATTGATTATGGTACGATGTTATGGGAGGCTCGTATGATAATCTTTTTGATCGTCGCGTTCGTCTTTGCCGCGCTCGAAGCGCTGGCGTTGCAGAAAAACTGGTTCAGGCTTGAAGTCATTGCCAAGCCAGGCGTCATGATCGCCCTGTTCATCTGGCTGTTCACCTCCGCTGGATTGAGCGGGGCCTTACTTTGGTTCGGGCTGGGGATTTTTCTATCACTGGTAGGGGATGTTCTCCTGATGATCTCGCTCGATAGATTTTTCCTCTTTGGGCTGGTTGCTTTCCTGCTCGCGCATGTCGCTTATATTGTTGGATTTAATATCCCCATCCCTGCGATGGATTTCTTCGGGATCGTCTTCGCCGTCATGATCGGCCTGGGCGGTGCCCGCGTCATCCGCCGCATTCTGGACCGTTTGCCTGCCACTGGACAAGGGCGGATGCGTCTCCCGATCATTGTCTACAGTACTGTCATCTCGGTGATGCTGCTCTCTGCCATGATGAAGCTGACCGACATATCGTGGAATGCCAGCGCCGCCGCACTGGTCAGCCTTGGCGCATTCTTCTTCTACCTCTCCGACATCATCCTCGCCTGGAACAAATTCGTCGCTCCTATCCAGCACGGACGGATCTACAATATCGGTGCATATCACCTCGGCCAGATCGCGCTGATTGCAGGTGTTATTACACAGTTTTCTTAAACCTCATAGTTGGGCACGGTAACGCGAGATTTATTTCGCGTTACCGTGTATTGTGAGCTATTAACTGTGTATAACCTGTAACATATTATGCTGGGCAATACAGGTATCATCGCCTACATCTCAAATAAAGGAACACACATGCAACCTATTTTCTTGATAATTCTTGTTGGCCTGTTGGGAGGAATGGCCATCGGGGTGCAAAGCCCCATGTCGAGCATCATTAGCCAGCGTTTGGGGATGATGGAAAGCGTGTTCATTATCCATGCAGGTGGAGCGATAGCAGCGTTGATTCCGCTTTTATTTTTTGGCAGCAAGCTCGGCGAATGGCGGAGCGTCCCGTGGTATACATTGGTCGCAGGCGCTTTCGGTCTCATCGTCATCTCTGCCATGGGATACATGATCCCCCGCATCGGCGTGGCGGGCGCATTGATTACCCTGCTGGCGGGTCAATTGCTGGTCGGTTCATTCCTCGACCACTTTGGCTTGCTCGGCGCCGCTCAGCGCAGCGTTGACCTGCCCCGCATCATTGGTCTTGGCGTGGTGATGCTCGGTGTTTGGTTGACAGTAAAATAAATAGTGAAAGAAAACAAGCCGATCCCCGGGCAATTGTTAAACTTCATCATTTTTATCTCAATCTGTTGGGTTTTTGCTTTCGCATGTAGATGGTTGTTTCTTCCCATCCCTAAAGTGTGTACGAAAGAGCAAAGAGGCGATCAACATCTTTTAAATATCAGCGAAGTTGAGCCGGTTGAGAATAGAGTGCATACAGTCGGGCATATTGGCGGGGAGGCTTCTTCAGTTTTTGCAGGCGGAAACCATGTGTTTGTAAAATTTGGTCTTGAATTGGCGGCGTTCGATGTTTCAGACCCGGCCCATATTCATCGAGTCGGTTTTTTATTAATTCCCGGCGATTTGATATACATTGATCAAGGTCGTCATTATGCCTATGTTCAACACAATGGGTTGTGGAAAGTTGATATTTCTGATCCAGCCAATATGTCTGCTGCGCATGTGTCGTATCCGCAGGGATATATTGAAAGTATAAAAATAATAAACAATCATGCGTTTCTTACCACTGTCCATTGCGAACATATTTCCATTGGTTTTGGGTCTAGCATTCCAACCGGGTGCAAAAAGGCCCTCCATATTGTGAATATCTCTCACCCGGAAGGTTCCACAAGCTGTATTAGTGGAATGCTCGGCAGCATACTGCGGTTTGCCTTGGGCTTGAATCAGGAACTGGTTGATAATCTTCAAAAAAGTGACGGAGCGAATGGTTTGTTTTATACCGTGTCGGAACAGGAAGGTTTTCAAGTATTCAATGTTCCGCCGCCTCTTCAAACTGCCGCAATATATTCTTATTCCCCGCCGCGGGAACTTGTGGACGTGCTGGTTTATGGTTCGAAGGCATTTGTCACCAACGTGAGTCACGATCCTCCATACCTGTATTGGGATTTGAACATGATCGACATCTCAAACCCTGAGAATCCAATCGATGCAGGGCTTCTGGTTCCCCGTTCTTATTTGGTAGCCGCTGTTGATCATTATGGCTTTATGGAGCAGGATGGCAAAGAAAGGATTGTGAAGGTTATTGATCTTCAAAACCCGACTTTCAGTGACGAAACGGTTATTCCTCCCGACCTCGCTGAAATAAGCCAGAGAAAATACGGGTTCGACCCCAGTTTTATTAATATAGAAGGGCGCGAGGTAACCCACCTTCCAAATGGTATGTTTGTGGAAGATGATTTTCTTTATACTATTGATGGCGGTGTGGATATTAAGGATGTATCGAATTATGTTTGGGCGGAATACTACCCTTATCCAGATCGAATCGGACACTATGAATTATCAACCAGGGAAAGTGCTGTTGATCTTGTTGTTAAAAATAAAATAGCCTATATAGCTGATTGGGTTGGGAACTTGGAAGTTGCAGATTTTTCCGACCCGAAGAATCCCCGTTTGATCACGGTGTATGATGCCGGTAAGCGTCTCAGCCATTTGCATATTGTAAATAATTATCTTTTCGCCGTTGCTTCAAGGGATGGCTTGCTGATTATAGATATTTCGAATCCAAAGTCGCCAGCCTTGGTGGGTTCTTACATAACCGGGTCTTATATATCCGGACTTTCCATTATGTGCCCATATCTTTACATTACTGATATTGATAACGGTTTGTTTGTGCTTCAAACGGACTTTCTCACAGTTGACAATTGCAAATAGATGTGAGGTCTCGGGACATTCGCAAGTCACAAATCTATTAAGCCAAAGCTACAATCTTGTTAAATCAAAAAAGACGGCAGACCAACACACACGGTCTGCCGTCCATCGTCTATCGTCCAACTCACTACATCGTCACAATATATTCGTGGATCAAATGCGCGTACCGATTCTGCAAACGGATGAAATGATTCTGGATCGCATCTGCCTCGGAGCCTTCGAGCACGAGGAACTTTCCGCGCTCCACGCCGTTGCGCGCGATCTCGCGGCAGACTGCCTCAGTGACGAGTTCTGCTAATAGCACCTGACCCTGCACGGTCGTGTCGAGGCGCTTGTTTTCATCCAAATAAATTTTTACCGAAGGCGCGCCCGTAGCGATGACAATGCTCGAGTTGACGCGGTCAAAATAAACACGCTGACGCGAATCGGTGCGGTCATCAAAACGGATGTCCGTGAAGAGCGCGTTGCTGCTGCGTGCGGGTGCGGGAGCCAGCACTTCTTTTTTGGAATGCACCTGCACCATCGCCTCGGCGCGCAGCTTGCCGATGTACGCCGTCACCATGCCTTCGCTGCCCACCTGCCTGCCTTCCACACGAATGCGCGCTTCGCCAATCGTCGGGTCATTCTTGTGCGGATGGATGACCACTTGCGGCGTTGCAATAATAATTTCAGGGCTGTTTGAGATCACGCTCACAGTTGCGCCCGCGCGTGACTTCTCTGCAATATCCACGCGCAGCAACAAATTCAAATGCTGGCCGGTTTGTACGAAAGCGCGCTCGGGGAAAAATCCAATTCCAGAAGGCGGCAGCTCAATTATTTTTTGTAAACCGTCTTCTCTTCTTTCGGTCAATTCGCTAAACGCGATCGTGTTCAACTCATGCAGGGCATGATCGATCTTTTGGCGGAGTTGTTTGTCGAGCTTGGTCTGCTCATCATGTACTGCATGTTTGCGCTCGGCTTCGATCAGTGGTTCGAGTTTGCTTTCCACCGCCAGCTTCAACGCCTTCGCAAATGGATGCGTCCAGTTGATTCCGTCACGCGTTGCAGTGAGCACAGGCTCATCGTTCTTCAACAGGTCATGTAAATAATCGCATTGCATAGAACCGTAAAAATACGCGGCGTACGGGTCACTTTCAAATTTGAGCATGGTCAGCGAAATGACCGTGGCCTTGCTGATGACCAGCAGCCCGCCGTCGGCATAGTCGCCTTCCTCGCTGCGTGTGGAGAGTTGGATTCCTGACCGAAAGACATCCAGCTTCACGTTGGCAGGATAGCCCTGAATTTTAATTCTCTCGCTGAGAACTTTTTCGCCTCGCGGTGACTTGTAGCTGAGTTGGTGTTCCTGACGCAGTTTCCCATCTGGAGCAAAGTCCCGCAAAATGATCTTGCGCCGCGGGTTGCTCATGATCGGACGCAGCTCGAAATGCCTCTGCAAGTAATTGCGGAAGTTATCGAACTGCGGCACTTTCACATCATCGCGCGAGACGTTGATCTCAAGAATTGTTCCGTTGCCTTCCGGCACTTCATACTGTTGACGCAGCGGAACGGTAGCCCGCACAGGCTGTTCAAGGTCAAAGGTGGGGATGCCTTTTTTGATCAGCAGGGAACAGGTGTAAAAGTTGCCGCCCTTGAACGAGCGCACATATCCATGCCCCAGCCCGAAGATGGAATCCTTGAGCCCGCGTCCCCACATCCCACGGACGTGTTTATCTTCCTTCAATCCGCTGGTTGCTTCGCCATACGTGCCAACGACTTTGTCCATGCGAATATCGGTCATGCCCTCGGCATGGTCCCGCACGCGGATGATGGAATTCTTGTGCTTCCTCTGCACGTCAATGATGATCTCGCCGCCCACTGACCAACCCGCCTGTTCGAGACGGGAATAACTGTCATTGCAATTGGTAATGACCTCCACCAGCGCGCGGAACACATCCTTGCGAATCGCCTGGTCTGCCTGTTGCAAGGCAACACGGTCTGCATACTGTAACTTTCTACTGCTCACGATAAAAATACCTTTCCATTTCTCTTTCAAAAACCTTCGTCATTGCGAGCCGCCGCTCCTGCTTTTGGGCGGCGACATCGTACCCGTATGGGTAAGCAATCTCTTTTACCTTACTTTTTCTTCGCCAATTTCTTCCCGGACGAATTCAACAAACCCGAAAAACTGCTTTCCACAAAATTCAGGAAGACCACCAAGTCCTGCCTGTTTTGGATGTTGGCATATCCTTTGAACGTATTGACATTCCTCGCCAGTGTCTCAGGGGATGACTCCATTGTGCAAAGCAGCAGGCTTCTGAAATCAAATTCACTGATCTTGGATTTGTCACCGCTTTTCTTATACTGGCGGTACGCATCCGATCTTTCCATCACCTGCACCACTTTCCCTGCTTTTGCCTTTTCTTCCTTCGATACTTGGATCGCCGCGACGGGGGCAATGACCTTCTCCACTTTGACAGGCTTTGGCTCTGCCTTTTTGACAACAGTAGGCGCAGGCTTTTCTTTCTTCTCCTGAACAGCGGGCAACAGAGACATGGTCAATTGCGCGGGTTGCGCGCTTTTGATAGGTGCTTGCTTCTGCGGTTTTCCTTTTTTTTGCGCAATAACTTTTGTAACAGCCACGGGCGCAACGGGCTTTGCCTGCTCTTTCTTCTTCGGCGCTTCCACTTTGACATGAAGCAATGTCGCCTGTTTGACGACG
This sequence comes from Candidatus Villigracilis propinquus, assembly GCA_016714565.1. Lineage (GTDB taxonomy): Bacteria > Chloroflexota > Anaerolineae > Anaerolineales > Villigracilaceae > Villigracilis > Villigracilis propinquus. The sequence continues at coordinate 23,118 of JADKDM010000029.1, read as the reverse complement.
ACTGGCTTTGGCAATGTTTTCGCCTTTACAGGCTTGGCTTTTTTCTTCGCAGGTTTCTGCTTGATAGGCTGTTTCTCCTGAATGACCGCAGCCTTTTTCTTTACAGGCTTCTCCTTCACCACTGGCACAACCGACTTAACAACAGCCTGTTTTTTCACAGGCTTCTTCGCCACCAAAGGCTTGATGGGTTTCGCTTCTTGTGGAACAACAGTCTTTTTCTTTACAGGCTTTTGTATTGCCACAGGGGCGGCAGATTTCTCTTTCCTGGAAACCACAGCCTGTTTTTTTGCGGGAACCTTTTTGGTCACTGGGTTAGCTGGCTTGGCCTTCTGAGGGGCAATGACTTTTTTCTTTGCTGGCTTCTTCTTCAGCACAGGTTTTGTTGCTCGTGGAGCTTTTACTTTTTTCTCTGCCTCTGGTTGGGCGGGTGGGACGGGTTCAGCCTTCACTTCTTTCGCAGGAGCGGGCTTTTGAATCTTCTTTTCAGGCACAGGCAATATCACTCCCAAGATCTTCGCCACCCGCTTCACGGTCTGTCTTCCTTGAACTTTTACCGCAAACCCGTCAGCGGACTTGCCTTTCAAATCCCCTTTTTCTTTTGCTTCATTCAGGTATAAAACGATCTGCGCGGAGTCAGGCCAGTAAAAATAATTTTTCAGCGAAAAACGGTGCGGGAATAGACGGAAACAGGCAGAGACAATTTCCTCTATCGCGGCGAAATGACCATCACTTGTCAATGTGTAGACCGCAAAAACCGCCAGCTCGGCCGGGGTGATGTTTGCGTACACATCCGAAGTGAATTCAGGGAGTGAGTTGATCGTGAGGGTGTTGTTTGGGGATGTGCTGTCTGCCATACTTTCGATTCGCCTTCTCTGCCTTGTGTGCTGGTTATATTTTAACGTCTGTTTCATGTGCAATCCACCTGCCCAATATACTATACAAGTATACCGAAATGAAAAAACTGATGAATTTCATCGGAATGTTTTTTTTATTCGTCCCCGCCCAGATACTCATACACGGTCACGTTGTATTCATCGTTTTGAAACACCACAATAAATTTGTCCCGCTGTGAATTTAAGATCGGTAAAATCCGAGTGGCGACATCCTCATCTAGTTCAGCACTGCGCGGCGATTGAAGCTTTGGCGAGACCACAATGTAATCGATCCCCTGGTTGTTCAAATAGGATACAAGATCCCTGTCCGCTTTTGGGTAGCCGATCGTTTTCCTTTGCACATGCACATACGCGGGCACAGGCTCATTCACCATTACGATCGCATCCCTTGGCGCATTCTCTGCCACCCAGCTGGTCCCAATGGATATGTCTGTCATTTGATTCATAATTGGGCTTTGCCAATCTTGAAGATTACGCACCAGCAGTGCCAGCACTATGAACCCGACGATCACCGCTTCAATGCTCCTGCCGTAGTTGATTCGGTTTCGAGTGACCTTTTCCCTCGCCCAGAGAATTCCCTGCATCAAATAGAAATAAAGGAACGGGATGATCGGAATCAAAAAACGTGCCTTCACGCTTCCAACTTTGGGATTCCAAAACGCCAGAACTCCCAGCAAATAAATTGCAAAATACAGATCGAACATGCCGAATTTTCTGATCGACTGTATTGCCCCAACAACGATCAAAAGCAGAATGATGATGTTTACAAGCGCAGGCAAAAAACCCAACCCGTAATTCCCCAGAACAGAAGTAACTCTCGATCCGAATATCGGAATGAGCGAACTCGCCAGCGTTTCATTCAAATATCCCAACCCATTCGATCCCATCTGCCCGAGCTTCTCAAGAATGGAGCCCTTGAAAACCTGCGCTTCATATCCTGAAGAGATAACCGAACCGCCATTACGAAGATTGATCCACGCTTGCAAAAGCGCGCCTGCAATAAATACTCCCGCCGTGATTCCAGCCTCACGAAATCGACGGACGAAAAGGAAATAAACAACCAGCGCAATCGCCAGCGCGATCCCCACAGTTCTGATCAATTGAGTATACAAAGCAAGGAGGGCGACCAAAACGATAAGCCAGTCACTTTTATCATCGGCCTTACTGTTCCAAATATCAAAAACGTTCAACGCCAGCAGTGAGAAAAATAGATATGCCGATTCCGACATCACCGTAACGGATGTTCCCACCAGCAGCGGGTTCAACGCCGCCAGCCCTGCAATGATCTCAAGATACGGAGATTCGATCCTTCTTGAGAAAATTTTGTGAATCAAAAAGATCGAGGCCAGCCACAGCGCAAGCGACAATACTTTGAGAACTACGTAATTGCCAGGGAAAAGAAACGTGAAAGGAGTAAGCAGGATCGGCCAGCCCGGCGGGAAAGCCCGCTCAATTTGCGGACTCGGGAAATTGATCAACTCATAGCCCTGTCCGCTGGAGAGGCTTTCAGCGAGGATGATGTAATGTGCATCATCGTAGGATGTGCCAAGTTGAAGCGAGTTGAAGCGCAGGAATCCCAAGAAGGTGCTAATGATTACAAAGATTGCGAGAATATATTTTATGCGAAGCATGATGGACTTAATCTTATCAGGTTTGATTTTGGATGGCTGCCGAATAGAACTCGCGCAGAAAACTGGACGGGTGCTTTGCCAATAAACGCGGCTCCCCAAAACCGGATTGAGCCGCAAGCTTTTTGAACGTCTCAAACGAGAACGGATACGGCACCCACAGATTGCCAGAGTCCACGTTGTACTCAACCACCAGCAACAAGCCATTTGGTTTCAGCAGCGAACGAACGTGTCCAAGTATCTTCACCCGTTCTTTGAAATAATGCAGAGAGTTTGCCATCACGATTCCGTCCAGCATCGGAAGGGGAGTAGCCAGTGGAAGTGAAAAATCTTCGACGATAATTTTTAGATTCTCTGAATTTCCAAAACGGATCTCGTAATCCTTTTTTAGCCGATTGAGATCATTACGGTCTTTGTCTACAGCGTGGATGCTCGCGCTTGCGCCGATCAGCTCTCGCAGGGCGAATGTAAAAGCACCCGAACCAGCTCCCAGGTCCGCCCATGAACCGCCTTGTTCCAAATCTGCAGGTCGTAATAAATTGACGTGGTCGTTATGGTCCATGTGGCGAATCGTATCATACAAAATCCATCCGCAAAAAGTACCCGTGAGGCTTTTTTTGATTGAGCTGATTTTATGCCCGCACTGGGTATAATCCTCTTATTCGCGAAAGGATTATTATTATGATGAACAACCGCCAACTTGCTGATACGTTTACCCTCATCGCCAATTTATGTGAGATCAAAGGTGAGGTCATTTATGTCATTCTCGCCTATCGCAAAGCCGCCGAAAATTTAATGACCCTTCCCCGTGAAGCCAGCGAATATTGGAAGGAAGGCAAACTGCGTGAGATCCCCGGCGTGGGCAAAGCCATTGCTGAAAAGATTGATGAGTTGCTTCAGACAGGCAAGCTAGGATTTTTGGAGAACTTAAAAAGCGAAGTGCCTGAAAGTTTGGCGGGATGGCTGCAAGTTCCCGGCTTGGGACCAAAGAAGATCGCGCTCATTTGGAAGACGTTGAACATCACGGCTCTTACCGAACTGGAAGCTGCTGCGAAAGACGGAAAGCTTCGCGACCTCCCTGGCATGGGCGCCAAGTCTGAGACTGCGATATTGGAAGGCATTGCTTCTCTCGCTCGCAGGTCAGGCAGGCTTCCATTGGGACGAGCATATCCGCTGGCGCAGGAGATCATCAGCGTCCTCAAAGGTGTGAAGGGAGTCGTCGCAGCAGAATCAGCTGGCAGTTTAAGAAGGATGCGTTCCACAGTCGGCGATCTCGATATTTTGGTGGCAGCCAAAGATTCGCCGGCGGTCATGGAAGCCTTTGTCAATCTTAAAGGTGTCAGCCGTGTGTTGGGCAAAGGCGAGACCAAAGCCAGCATCGAATTCATGAATGGCGTGCGCGCGCAGTTGTGGGTTCATGCGCCTGAAAAATTTGGAACCGCGCTGCAATATGCAACGGGCTCGAAAGATCATAATGTTGCCCTGCGCCAAATTGCATTGGATAAAGGCTTGTCTTTATCTGAACATTCGCTGACCAAGACAAATGGCAAGGGAGAAATTCTTTGCGCGACGGAAGAAGAAGTTTATAAAACTTTGGGCTTGCCGTGGATACCGCCCGAACTGCGCGAAGACCGCGGCGAGGTGGCTGCGGCGAAGGCCAATAAACTTCCGAAGTTGATTCAAGTGAAAGATATCAAGTCCAATTTGCAGACTCATTCCACATGGAGCGACGGCGCATTGAGCATGCTGGACATGGCGCGTGCTGCTGCGAAACGCGGCATCAAAGTTATTGCATTCACCGATCATTCTGTGGGGCTTGCTGTTGCGAATGGTATGAAAATGGAAGATCATAAAAAGCAGGCCGCTGAAATAAAGAAGATCCAAAAACAACTTGGTGATGAGATCCTTGTTTTGCATGCCAGTGAGGTTGAAATAAAAGCCGATGGTTCGCTGGATTATCCCGATGAATTTTTAGCTACGCTTGATCTTGTGGTGGCTTCCTTGCACACCAGTTTGCGTCAGCCACGCGAAAAAGTAACGGAGCGATTGTTGAAGGCAGTGAGAAATCCACATGTGGATATCATCGGCCATCCGACGGGGCGTGAAATTCCAGATAGGGAGGGGGCTGATCTGGATATGGAAGTGATCTTGAAAGCCGCCGCGGAATCTGGTGTGGCGATGGAGATCAATGCCCACCCCTCGCGCCTCGATCTTGACGATGTGTTTGCCCGCCGCGCGAAGGAGTTGGGTGTGCTCCTCAGCATTAATACAGATGCTCATTCCGAAGAGGATCTTGATATGCTTCATTATGGTGTGGCAGTGGCGCGCCGCGCGTGGCTGGAGCCGAAGGATGTAATCAATACCTGGCCCGCAAAAAAACTGCTGGATTGGTTGAAGAAACGCGGATAACGATTTGACCGAAATTCGCGAAACTGTGGCTGGTTGTAGGTTGGGTTTTCTGGTATCTTGTAGGCGCTTTTCCTATACGGCAGTTTCAAAAAAATACCCGCTCACAGGTGGGCGGAAAACACTATGGAGTAAACATGGAAAATTCTTCGATCCCCGCTGATGAAGTTCGTATTTTCAGCGGTAGTTCCAACCCAAAGCTGGCTGCGAATATTGCGTCACGGCTCGGTGTGCCTTTGGATGATACCCACATCTCGCGTTTTAGTAATGACAATATGTATATTCAACTGGGCGCAAGTGTGCGTTATCGCCGAGTCTATATCGTGCAGTCACTCTCCGGCCCTGTTAATGATAATTTGATGGAATTGTTGATGATGATCGACATTGCGCGCGGCGCGGCGGCTTCGGAAGTCCATGCAATTATTCCTTATTATTCATTTGGCCGTTCGGATAAAAAAGATGCGCCGCGTATTTCCATCACGGCACGGTTGGTGGCAGATCTGTTGAAGACTGCCGGGGCAACCCATGTAATGAGCATGATGTTCCATTCCCCGCAGGTGCATGGTTTTTTTGCCGTTCCCACAGATCCGCTAAGCAGCCGGTTGGTGTTCAAGGAATATCTTGATACCTGTGACTTGAACGGTACGATTGTCGTTGCACCGGATATGGGACAGGCCAAATCTGCGGCCCGTTTTGCTCGGACGCTGAATCTGCCGGTTGCGGCTGGGAACAAGGAACGGATATCGGATACGGAAGTAGTGGTTGGCGGGTTGGTGGGGAATCAGGTAAAAGGCCATAAACGTGCTTTGATCTATGACGATGAAATTGCCACGGGCGGTTCTATTTTGGAGATGAGCCGCGTGTTGATCAATGAAGGGATCGAAGACATCATGGTGATGTGTACCCACGGAGTGTTCAGCCGTGATGGGCTGGCAAGGCTCACTGCTGTGCCTCAGATCAGCGAGATCGTTACCACGGATACCGTCAATATTCCAAACGAGAAGCTGTACCCGAAGTTAAGAGTGCTGTCTGTGGCAAAAGTGTTTGCAGATGCGATCCGCCACAACTTTAATCATGAGTCGATCAGCGACCTGTTTGTTTTTGGGGAATAGGCGGTTATGGATATCAGCATACGCCATATTGGTTCGGATGATAGAGATAAATGGTTTGAGATGCGTAAGGGGATATGGCCTGAAGTGCCGGATGAGTACTTGCATTTTGATATGGACGATATCCTAGCCAGCGAAAATAATGAGGTGTTTTTTGCATTTTTGGGCGGAGAGCTTGCCGGTATGATCGAAGTGCGTATCAGGGATTATGGGGAGGGGTGTGAGACCAGTCCTGTGGGGTATATTGAAGCGTGGTTCGTGTATCCAGAAATGAGGGGAAAGGGGGTAGCGAGGGCTCTCACCCAGGTTGCGGAGGATTGGGCACGCGGCAAAAGCTGTGCCGAGATGGCTTCGGATACCTGGTTGGATAATGAAGCCAGCATTCGGGCGCATTTGAAGTTGGGATATTTTGAAGTGGAAAGGCTGGTCCACTTTGTGAAGCGTCTGTGAAGGGGAGTATCTGCTCGTAGCAACGGAAACAGGCCGGAGGGCGGCCGAGGCGGGTTTTGTCAAAAGTGGGTAAAAAATTCCCGATTTCTCACATTATAATTACCTTGCATTTAATCGTTAGGTTGGATTATCGGTCATAAATTTTGTATAATGGGAATACCCGTTTTTGTGCGCTATTGCACAGGTTTTTTATGAGCATTCGTCTCAAAGTCATCCTCCCCTTCTTGATATTGACCGTGGTTGTTGCCATGATTGGTGTGTATGTGGTCACGCGCCTGGTGGCCAATAATTTGAGCGATCGCCTGACAAATCAATTATTAGAATCTGGGCATGTTGTTTCTGACAGTTTTATCAGGCAGGAATCCGGTCATGTTGAAACGGCTCGCTCGATAGCTTTTTACGAGGGGCTTGCACAGGCGGTTTCCGAGAAAGATGGCGAAAAGGCGTATGCGCTGGCGGCGCCGGCTTTTATAGGATTGGGCGGGGCGGAAAATTTGATTTTGATTGCACCGGATGGAACCGAACTTGTTCACTTATATAAAGATTCACAAGGCGACCTGCAAAGGGTTCTGGAGGATACGGGTGCCAATAAATCCCCGATCGTGGCTCCGATCCTCGCAGGCCGAAATGTAGCCGAACCTCCTCACCGTGCGCTGGGTGTGAACCTGGCAAACGATGAGGTTTATTATTATACGAGCCTTCCGATGTCGAACAACGGCAGGTTTGCTGGGGTTGTTATTGTTGGTACATCCATTAAGAGCATTATTCCGTATCTGAAGAACATTACTTTTGCAGATATTATTATTTACGGGGGGAAAGGGCAGGCAATTGCCACCACCCTTGGCGCGGGGGATGCTGCCACGCTTGCGGAACTGTCGATCTCAGAGTCTGAATATCAACTGGTTCTTGGCACAAAAGAAGAGTTTGTGGTGGGAAATAATTTTAAACTGGATGGACGTGATTACAGGCTTTTACGCGGTCCGCTGCAGGTTGGTAACGACCGTTTGGGTGTCTTTGCTGTTGTTCTGTCTTCGGATTTTGTGCTGCAATCGGGTGAGGAAAGCAGGAGTACTTATATTAAGTTGTTTGCGGTAGTGATGGTGTTCGTGATCATTATCGGTTTTTTCATCTCAAGATTGATCACCCGCCCGCTTTATTCGCTGGTGAATACATCCCAGGCGATCGCGGGTGGCAGACTTGAACAACGCACGGGTATTCGTTCGCGGGATGAGATCGGCGAGCTTGCGGTCACGTTCGATGATATGACCTCAAAGCTCGAAGAGCGTACAAATGAACTGGAGCAGATCAACGAGCAGTTGCGTAAAATGAATCGGACAAAGACCAACTTTATTCAGATCTCCGCCCATGAGCTGCGTACCCCTTTGACCCTCATCATGGGGTATTCGCAAATGTTGGAGCAGGATACCAAAAATAACCCTGAATTGTTGAAACTGGCCCAGGGGATTTTGGAAGGCTCCGAGCGCATGACAGATATTGTGGATAGCATGCTGGATGTTTCAAGAATTGACAGCAAGGCGCTTGTTCTCCGAAAGGTTTCCATAGGAATGGATATGGTGATCAGGAAAGTAGGCAAGGGCTTTGATCAGGCGCTTTGTGACCGAAATATTAAACTTGATGCGGATGAATTAAAAGGGCTGCCGCCGGTCTTTGCCGACCCCGAGCTGATTCAAAAAGTGTTTTATCATATTATTATGAACGCTATCAAATTTACTCCCGATGGCGGTTCGATAAAGTTGACAGGCAGGTATTTAAACGGGGATGTGCCTCCGCAGGTGGAAGTGACCGTTGCGGATACAGGTATTGGTATTGACCCCGTGGCGGCAAAGACGATCTTTGAAAAATTTGGGCAGACGGGTGAGGTGTTGCTGCATTCATCTGGAAAGACGAAGTTCAAGGGCGGCGGTCCGGGGTTGGGGCTTGCCATCGCGCGTGGAATTGTGGATGCTCACGGCGGGCATATTCGGGTGGAAAGCCCGGGTCATAACGAAGAAACGTTTCCGGGCAGCAAGTTCATTGTTTCTCTGCCTGTTGAAAAAACAGTGGAGACAGAGCTATGAGAATGTCAGAGCGTGACCGACGGGATTGGAGTCTGCTTATTTTTATTGTGCCACTGGGCATTTTGTTGATGTTGATCGCGGGGCAATTTGCAATGCGCATTATCCCACAATGGATATTGAAGACGGGCATGGGGTCCAGTTTGGAAGTTGAAACCGCAGGCGGGCAGAGGACCTTCATACAGCCGATTTTCAATATCCAGATATTAACCCCGTTTGCCTGGCAAAATACATACCTTACCCCTAATGCCTCCAGCGGGTTTGTTTTCCCCCCATTCGTAGTGCTTGAGCCGAGCGCCACCCCATCACCTACCGAAGTGGCGCAATCTACAGAAATTGTTATACCACCAGCTACAATTGTTTCGCCATCAGCCACCTTGGTGACACCTTCGGCTACTATTGTAGTAACTGCCACAACCCCGCCACCGCCTACATCTACTGAAGTTACGTCTACTACTGAAGTTACGTCTACGCCACAGACGACATGTCAGGAAACTGGAGCTATAAACATTGGTGGTCCGTTGCCTTGTGTGTTTCCACCACCGACATGTCAGGAAACTGGAGCTATAAACATTGGTGGTCCGTTGCCTTGTGTGTATCCGCCGACCACATGCACTGACCCGGCGGCCACAAATAATGGCGGATCGTTGCCCTGTGTGTATCCACCGCCGCCAGTGGTATCCACGGTTTCTTCAGGGTATACACAAAACCCTGTTCCACCTGCTGAAATTGGAGTTGGAACTATGCCCGATAATACAACCCCAGGGGATGATTCCAATATTGGAGCGATTCCTGATGGTACATATATTGTCGTCAACTTAGGTGTTACAGTAAATGCGACACCGGATAATAATTATGATCTGGTCTTTTATGAATATAATAATAACAGTCAGGTCGCGTTGGACTGGATCATCATCGGTGTCTCCGTTTATTCAGATGGGCACGAATATTATGAAGTTTTCAATTGGAGTAACGGCACTCCTGATTTGAACTCGAATATTGGTGATATCGCCCAAACAACGGGTACGGAGGCTGATAACCAGGTAATCCAGGTTTCCGATAACTCGGAAGTTCCAGTTCTTCCTCCCGAAAACGAACTGTATGACCCTGATTACAATTCCGGCCTGCCGGAAACGAATGGCCCACTACCACAAACAGGCATTCTTATTGATGTCGATAATGCGGCAGGTCATCCACCTGCCGGGCCTAGCGGTAGTACTGTCTATAACTATGTTGTTATTATTTCTCCAATCGGAGGATCGGGACAGAATGCGCAAATAGATTCTATTCAAGCGGTTGAAGTGCCGATACCATAAACAAAAAGAGACCGGGCAGCCGGTCTCTTTTTGTTTCTTGACCCCAGCCCTCTCGCATTCTACAATTCATTCACAATGAAGAAAATCGCCGCACTGTTTTTACCAATAGCTATCGTTCTCTCAATGAATGTACTCTTGCTTGGATGGGCCTCTTCTACGGGTGGGGGATCCATTCAGCAGGTTGTCACGAGATTTTCGATTTTAGTTTTTGCCTTGATCCTTATCACCGGGCTGATTCCTGCATTCATTCGTCCGCAGCCAAACCATACGCTGGTTGCTTCTTTTTCGATCTTCTTCGCATTCTTCCTGCTCATTCCATTTGAACTCAGTGACTTGCCTGTCCTTCACCCCGGCAAGCCCTTATTTTATTTTCTCGATACCTATTTAATCCTGCGCCTGACTCACGCTTCCATTCTGCTTCCGATGGCGTTGCATGTGAGCGTACGGTTTCCTCGCGCTACAGATACGCCTGCAAAACAAATTTTGAGCGCGTACATTTTTTCTGCCATTCTGTTTCTTGCGTTTTTATTCAGCGAAGTTGCGTGGCAGCGCCTTGCAACACTTGGTTTGTCTTTTTTATGGTTTACATTCGTTATTGTTTTCTTTCTTAAAAACCTGCTCGTTGTAGCGCGGGATACAAACCCCGAAAACCTGTTGGATGCTCAACGTGCGCGCGTGGTGGTCTTCAGCATGTTGCTCGCAGAGATCCCGCTTTGGCTGCGTCCGCTTACGCTTGCGCTGGGGTTGGATATTTTTTCCTACAACCTGCTGCTCGTCTTTCAACTTTTTATTCCGATTGGAATTTCCTACGCGATCTTGAGACACGACCTCTTTGGCATTGACCGCGTCCTCCGGCGGACTCTGGCCTATGGGGCCGTTTCGCTTCTTCTCTTAACGTTATATCTGGCTCTCACCTCAAGCATTTCCTCCCTTTTTGCAGATTCGCTCACGTCGCGTCCGCTTGCTCCAGTCATCAGTATTTTTGTCGCAGCCCTGCTCCTCGAACCGACCCGCAAACTCATCCAAACCTGGCTGGACAAATTCCTCTACCCCGACAGACTCAAATTTGAATCGGCGGTCAAATCGATGCAGTATTTGCTTTCGAGAGCCAACCGCCGCGAAGAGATCATCCACCTGTTGAACGATGTCTTTCCAAACCAGATCGGCGCGGAGTGGGGCGCATTGAAATTATTCCCCGAACCCGATGTGCCGCCTCCGCATGTTGCGCCTGCATGGAATACGCGCCTTATCGCGGGCAGTGTTTCCGTGGGCGGTTACTGGCTGGGATCGCGCCGCGCGGGCCCTGTCTACGACGCGGATGAAGTCAACCGTTTGAATGCGCTGGCAGGGCAGGCCGCTCTCGCGTTGGCATACGCAAATGCGTACGAGTCTTTGTACGAGTTAAACCGCGATCTGGAATCTCGCGTGAAGGAACAGACTGAGCGCGCACTTGCGGATGAAAAGTCCATTGCGGCGTATGAAGAACGCCAGCGCATCGCAAGGGACTTGCACGACTCTGTCACGCAGCAGATGTTCGGGATGCACCTCATGGCCCGTGGACTCAAAACGTCAGCCCCTGATTCTTTCAAGGGGAAGCTGGCCGAGTTGGAAGAGCTGGCAGGAAGCACGCTGAAGGAAATGAGATTGATGCTCGATCAACTGCGGAATGCTGTCGGGGAGGCGAATGTGGATTTTGCAGAATCAGTTCGCGGCGAGTGTGAAGCGTTTTCCCGTCGCAGTGGACCAGAAGGAGGGGCGTTGCTGTCCATCGAGCTGGAGATGCCGAGGGAAATCATCCTCCCAAAACAAATTGCGGACGAGGCGCTTTGGGTGCTGCGCGAGGCGCTGCAAAATGTGACGAAGCACAGCGGCGGACGGACGGCGCGGGTGGAGGTCAAACGCGATGCGCGGCTGCATGTGAAAGTTCGTGATGATGGTAATGGTTTTGATCCTCACGCCATCCCCGTGGGACATTATGGCCTGCGCGGAATGCGCGAGCGCATCTTCGCATTGGGCGGCGAGTTGATCGTTGAGTCTGAAATCGGAAGCGGTACAATTTTGTCTTTCATGTTGCCAATCCCAATGGTGGTCGAGTAGTCCCGCACGCTTTTGCGGGACGTATCGAAACCACCACTCAATGGAAAACCCAATGCTAAAAATTCTCATCGTTGACGATCATCAAGTTGTGCGCCGTGGACTGCAAATGACCATCGACGCGGAAAAAGATATGCGCGTGACCGCCGAAGCCAGCAACGGGACTCAGGTTTTGGAGGCCATCAAAAAACACAAGCCCGATGTGGTGCTGATGGATCTGCAAATGCCCGAAATGAACGGCGTGGATGCGTTGAAGCAAATACGCCCCGAATACCCCAACCTGCCGATCTTGATCCTGACCACATTCACCGATGACGCGCATGTGTACGCGGCGCTGCGTGCAGGCGCGAGCGGATTTCTGCTGAAGGAAATGAGCGGTGATGATCTTGTAGCTGCGATCCGTGGTGCGGCGCAGGGCAAGCCGCAACTGCATCCCGATATTGCCCGCCGATTAATGGCGCGCGCTCCCATGCCCGATGACCCGTTTGACTCGCTCACCGAACGCGAGCGCGGAATCCTGAAATTGCTCGCGCGTGGAAAAAGCAACAAGGAGATCGCAAGCGAATTGGTGTTGACCGAGATGACGGTGAAGGGCTATGTCAGTGATCTGTTTGCAAAACTGGGCGTGAACGACAGAACGCAAGCTGCGCTGATGGCGGTAAGGTTTGGGCTGGTGCTGCCGGAGGAGTTGTGACTTCTGGCGAAACAAAGGCTTAGCCACGAATTGCGCGAATTCACACTAATTTTTTTAAAACCAATTCGCGAAAATTCGTGTAATTCGCGGCAAAAGGTTTTGAGCATAGTGGTGTAGTGAAGACGTTCTTTCACACCCACCAAATAGGGGGATACATTCCCCACCACAACGGGCGGACAATACGAAAGTAAAAAAGTATCCTTTGGCTATCAATATAGGAGATAGCCGATGGAAACAAATTTAGTTCTCGAACCAGCAACTCATAAAAAAACCAATCTCAGATTTTTGTGGAAGGTCTTCCGCAACCCGCTCGAAGCGCTGACTGAACTCGCGCACGAGCAGGGAGACATGGCGCATATCAAACTCCGCAAGCGTGATCTGTTTTTGCTGAGCCATCCTGAGTTTATCGAACAGGTCTTGGTGAAACAGCAGGGCAACTTTATCAAAGGCCCCAGCTTGCAGCGTGCGCGCATCATTCTTGGCGAAGGTCTGCTCACCAGCGAAGGCGAGGAACATCTCGCGCAGCGCCGCACCTTGCAGCCCGCCTTTCATCGTCAACGCATGGAAGAGTATCTACCGTTGATGAATGAAAACACGCTCGTCCACATTTCCAAATGGACGGACGGCGCACGCGTGGATATGTCCGATGAAATGATGCGCCTCACGCTGAACATCGCTTTGTGGTCATTCTTTGGCAGCGCGCCCAAAGATGCAGCGGAGCAAGTCAGCAAATCCATGCAGACCCTCATCAAACTTTTTCCACTCGCGCAGCTGCCTTTGCCCGAATCCGTTCGCAGCTTGTTCCCAAGTTTCTCGGAAGCAAAAGCAAGCCTGAGCGCGGTTACCGAGGCGCTGCTGAAAAATCCACAGTCTGAACATGCGCAGCGCGCGCTCATTCACATCCTCAAAGAAAATCACAGCGCTCAATTTACCGATGAGCAGATCCACGCGCACGTCCTCACCTTTTTGCTGGCGGGCCACGAAACTACTGCGCTGCTTCTTGCATGGTGTTGGGATATGCTCGCGCATCATCCCGAGGTGCAAATGAAACTGCAAGTTGAAGTTGACGCGCTGCTCGGTGACCGTTTCCCCACACCTGACGACATTCAAAAATTATCCTACACCCGCATGATCGTAAAAGAGACTCTGCGAATTCGTCCGCCTGCCTGGGCGATGGGACGGCAGGCCATTCACGATTGCGAGATCGGCGGACAGCACATCCCCGCAGGCTCCACGGTTTTGATGAGTCAATGGGTGACGCATCACGACTCACGATTTTATGAAGCCCCGCTTCTTTTCCGCCCTGAACGCTGGTCGGGTCTCGAAGAACATTCGCTTCCCCGATACGCCTTCTTCCCTTTCGGCGGCGGCAACCGTATTTGCATCGGCGAACACTTCGCAATGACCGAAGCCATCACTGTGCTGGCCATGATCGCCCGCAGATGGACGATCTCCCCAACGCAATCCGCACTCGCAACACCGAAACCCAGCGTCACTCTGCGCCCGTACAAAAGTGTAAAGCTCATTGTCACTCGCCGCGCCGTATGATGTAAATAGAAAATAATTGGAGAAACCTAAAATGAAATCTTTACTTCGAACCGTTTTACTCGCTTCCCTTATCGCCGCCCTGCTCACCGCTTGCGGAATGCCCGCCGCCCCCACCGCAGAAGTCTTGTCGCAAGATGCCATCAACACCGCGGTGGCAGGGACACAAGTCTCTCAAGCCCTCGCGCAAGCGACTGTCAACTCAAATACGCTGACCGCCATGCCCGCCACTCCCACACCCGGCCCCACGGTGGAATATGTCACCCTCACCGAAGAAGAACTCGCCGCGCTGATCGATCAGGCCGTGGCAGAAGCTGTCACCGCCACTGAGCAAGCCACCACTGCGGTTACATACACCACCACAGATTCTGCCGTCACCAGCGAAGAAGTTGTCTACGTGTACGACTATTACTATTATGCAGATTATTATGTGGAATACGCTGAAGACTTGCTGGCTGAATACTACAATTTATATGGCGATCTTGCCAATGAAATGATCGTGGAACTGAACGCCATTGAATCAGAACTCTCGCAATTGAACGACACCCTCACCTCAATTGACTCATCGTTGCAGGAGATCAGCAGCACCCTTTCTCAAGGGCTGGCTGTGGCTGAAGAATCGATTGCCCAGTTAGAGGCCGCGGCGCAGCAGGCACAGACCAATGCCGCAGAATTGCAGACACAGGCCCAGGATATGATCTCCGTTTTGCAAGCTGACCAGCAGGGACGTGTTGACCAGCTTTCCCAAATTCAGGCGAATAACATTCCCACGGATAAACTCTCTGCAATGCAATCCGCCTTCTCCTTTGTGGATGCCGCCAATGCCGCAATGGGAGATAACAAACTCAGCCGCGATGAATTGCTCAATCTCGCGCAGCTTGGCAAGAATGCACAGTCTGGTTTGCAGAGCTTCGGCGGCGCCGATAGACTTGGCCCCGATATGACTCAATTCTCCGGCAAGTTCGATGAGATCACCACCCAATTTGCCCGTGGACAAATGCCGCAGGCACGCAGCAACCTCGGTCAATTTGAAACCTCCCTCGGCAGCCGCCCTGATTTCAGCGGCGCGGGCGGCAATCTTCCCGGCGGTGGAGGTCCTGGTCCCCGTCCATAGACAATAACAAAACGGCTGACGAATTTTCGTCAGCCGTTTTGTTATTCCTGCAACATGAAAATTGAGTTTATCTTTTCCATCAGCGCGGGATTTAGTTTTTCCATGCGATTGCCTTCGCTGGTGAAAGATAATAATATGCTGGCGATGATGGTGATCATGATAAGGATATTCGCCGCACGGAGAAGGACTTTGGATGACTTGGGGTTACTAAGTACCATCCAATAGCCAATGACCGCAAGCAGCGTGATCTGGGAGATCGTGTCCAGCATGAATCTGGTTTGCTCATAAAAATAGACAAGGATGGTGACAAAGCTGATAAGGAACGATCCGCCGAGAAGGTAGAGTGTGAAATTTCTTAGTTCAAGTTTGTCTCGCAAATTGTCTTCGGTGGTTTTCTTTGAGAAGAAAGGAGTGAATGCAAACAGCAGGAACGGCATGGAAAAAAGGATGCCGGTCACAGGGCCGCCCGCGAATAGTTTGGGCGGGGTAATGTTGAGGGCATCCATCAGGGGATAGATTTCAGTGGGTCTAATGAATGGAAAGTTCGAAATGAACTCAAAGGGTTGAAAGAGATAGGCGTAGAAGTTGAGCGGAAAGTAATCCGGCTGGAAGGTGAGGGGCATATCCCTGTTCAGGTTGTAGATGGTGATCTGGTAGCGCAGACCAAATTCCAGCGGAGAGTCGAAGCGCGCCCAGTTGTACCAGCCGATGAGGACCGCGCCGAGCGCCAGCGGAGTCAACAGCGAGGCGGCGAGTCGAAACAAGGTATTCCAGTTGACCGGTTTGGATCGATTCTTCCATATCCAGAAAGCAGTGAGTGCGGTCAGGAATAGGATGGGAAAAACATTGATCGCGCGCGAGCCGACAGAGCAGGCCCAGAACAAGCTAGTGAGAAATAAATATCTTTTTCGGATATTTCCTTCAAAGGCGAGTATGACAAAATAGATACCGCCGATCAAAAAGAATTGACCTGCTCCGATGGCGGCTTCGTATACATCCGGTACATTGAGCGACCAGAGGACAGGCAGGATCAAACCGATCAGGAAGATCGAAATGACCACACTTCGCATGGGAATATTCGGGAAAAATAATAGGTGCAGTTTCAAAAGGATGAGCGAGTTGAAAACCAATAACCCGCACAAAAAGAAATACACAAGATACATATCGATGATCTTGGTATTCGCAATAAGCTGGATGGGCGTAAGCAGCAAGGCCGGGACAGGCCCCCAATATAAATACAGTTTCCCCTTGTAGAGCGAGAGATCCCAAACATCGTCGTTGAAGGGGCGTTGTGTATCGGGGTCGTAGGGGTCGGGTACGTTGAGCAGCGCCTGCCCGGGTTCCACATCTACATGCAGTTGATCTTTGCTGAATGCATCCGCGAGCAGGGTGTAATACTGCGTGGAGGCCTTCCACGTGGTGAAGGTGCCGAAGGTGATGAAAAAGGCATAGACTACAAAGATGGCAGCCCAGACATGACTGAAGAGTGCAATATTTTTGACCCGTTCTGAGGCTGTAAAGAATGGCTTGCGCACGAATAGAACAGTGGATGCGCCAATCAACACAAGGCCGATGAAAAACAATACAACCCGTGAACTCCCCCAATCGGGGGTTGGGTCAAACCCGAGCAAGTAGGCAAAGACAGCGAGAAAAATACTGACCAGACCATCTGTCAACAATAGGGAGGGAATGATGTGATCTGAAATTCTTGTTTGGAACATGGGATGATTTTAAAGCAGAAATCCTTGTTTGAAGAAAATTGGTTGTAAAATAGGGGAAACCCAAACATGACCTCAGGGAGGCAAAATGACCGAACCCACTTCCAAACCAACCTACCGAATTTCAGACTTGCATGAATCAGACCGCCCGCGTGAGAGACTGGCTGCGCTTGGTCCGCAGGCATTGACCAATGCCGAGTTGATCGCCATTCTTCTGCGTGTGGGCGTGGCGGGTGAAAATGCGGTGGAAGTAGGCCAACGTTTGCTGCAAAAGTTTGGCGGATTAATTGGCCTGCACCGCGCGCCGATCAAAGAATTGATGGATCAACATGCCATCGGCGAGGCCAAAGCCGCGCAGATCAAAGCCGCCATTGAGTTGGGCAGAAGATTGGCCTTGGAATCTCCCGAAGAAAAACTCTCCATCAACAGCCCGGGGGACGCGGCGGCTTTGGTGCAGTATGATATGTCTGCTTTGGAGCAGGAGCATTTGCGTGTGATCCTGTTGGACAGGCGCAATCGCGTATTGGAAATTGTGGAAGTTTATAAAGGTTCGGTCAATTCGTCGCAGGTGCGGGTGGGGGAGTTGTTCAAAGAAGCGATTCGCACGAACGCATCTGCGATCATTGTGACGCACAACCATCCCAGCGGCGACCCAACGCCCAGTCCTGATGATGTGGCGGTCACACGCGCCATTGTGCAGGCGGGTAAATTATTGGATATCGATGTGCTCGACCATCTGGTGATCGGGCAGGGGAAATGGGTTTCGTTGAAGGAACGGGGATTGGGGTTTTCATAAAAAGCGCTCCAAGAAACTGTGTCTCTCTGAGGGAGCGTTCTTTGCGACCGAAGAGTCGCTACCATTATCGTAGAGACCCTTCGCTGTCGCTCAGGGTGACAGTCATAAAATTTACATGCTTCTCTTCACCGTAAACCCTTCCAACATACCGGTCGTCTCTTCGTATTCCACCCTTGCTTCATCCACACGCGCAGCGCGCGGACCCTGTTTCACCATTTGTACGAACTCGTCAATTTGAAACTTCGTGCCTTCGGCCACGGTCTCCACGGTGTCATTTCCGAGGTTGCGTACCCAGCCGAGGACGCCGATCTGCAGGGCGTTGTATTCCACATGCGAGCGAAAGCCCACACCCTGCACACGTCCCTTTATCCACATGTGAACCCTGAATTTATCGCTTCGATTTGTTCCCATTTCTTCTCCTTTGGCGTAGCAGATCGATCGCGCCCCATAATGGAACCATCAGCACCAGAGTTAATAGCAATAAAAATGGCAAGAGATTGCGCATGGCAACGCCTGCCGTGTTCTGCCCCAAAACATTTTCGCGCCAGCGCACATCCAATTGACTGAGCGGAGTGCCGAGTGCGTTCGTTGCGCCTAGTTCACAGCCGAAGCCCTCACTATAGGAATTGGTTAATCTTGTCAGCCCGGAGGAGCCAAACGAATCGTGGATGTAGGAGACAAATGATTGGGATTGGGCATATGCCAGAAAGGTGTTGCCTGCGTCGGCGGGGAAAGAGGCGCACAGGCTTTCGAAGGGCAGCAGGGAATTATCACCGCTGGCAATTTCCAATGCGCGCGCATAATCCGGGTTGGGATATAACTCCACCATCGAGGCAATGCCTTCCAGCAGCCAAAGGGGCTGGGCCGCGTAGGTATCTCCGAGCGAACGATACAACATGACATGCGCAAGCTCATGCGGAATTTTAGTTTGCATTTCAATGGCTTGACCCGCGCCCGGCGCAATGGCAATCATCACAACCCCGAACTCGGGGTTGGCGTGCCCGCCCGTCCATTTCTCGCCGCCAAGCATCAACGTGTTTTGCAGGTCGGTGGTGTTTGAATAGATATAAATATCAATGGGGTCGCTGAGCGAGACAGGCATGAATTCATTGATGGCCGTTGTACCCGCAGACGCGGCATCCAGCGCGGCCGCGCCAAAGGCATCATCGCCCGCGTACCAATGGACGTTCACATTTGCGCGGTTTATGTCGCGCCACGGAAAGCGGTCATCCTTATATTGAAAACGGATCGGGTCGCTTGTGTAGGTCTGGTTGTCGCTGAGCGTGGCTTGAAACCAAAATATGATCCAACTGAAAGGGGGAAGCAAATTCAGGGAGGCATCATACGTGAAACTCACGAAACCATCCGGGCTTACGGTCAGGTTTTCAACGCGCGTGTTCTCTTCGTTGATGCCGCGAAATAAAAGCGAAACCTGCTGGATGGGAATTGAGGATTTGATCTTCGCCTGGAATGTGATCGACTGCCCAAAGCTGACCGCCACCTGCGGCTCTTCCACCACGATTCCTCCCTGCGCCTTTGCCTGCTTCACATTAAATGGCAGGATCGCCGCTATAAGCAGGATCGCCATTAATTTCAAAACCAGTTTGCGTATGTTGAGCATTGCATCACCTCGATAAAAACACGATCAATGGCGTCAGCGTCAGTGGACTTAATATCGTGCCGAGAAAAACAATGGCTGTGACGAGCGACGGTTCCAGCCGGTATTCGGTTGCGACCACCGTGGTTGCCACCGCCGCCGGCATGGACGCTTCGATGACACTGCCTTGATGAGCGTGACCTTGCAGACCGAATAAACCTGCCAGCAGCAACCCAACGACCGGGCCAAGGATCAGCCTTGTGAACACACCCACGCCCAATGCGCGGAAACTATGTGACCACTCGATCTTCGTCAATTCCAGACCGAGCAGAATGATCATCAGCGGAACCGCTCCGCTGGCGGCGATCTCTATCGTGCGCGAAAGCGGGATGGGGAGCGCAAACCCGGTGGCCTTCACCAGTAACGCCAGCACCACGCCATAGACGATGGGCAGTTTGAATACGCCCAGTATAGCGGATTTCAGGTCGGTATGCCCAAGCGAGGCAATGACCACGCCGACGGTGTTGAAGAGGATGGTGGTGGTCACATAAAAAATGGATGCGACTGCCAGCGCCTCATCTCCAAATGCAAATTTGACCAGAGGCAGGCCGTAGTTGCCGGTGTTGCCAAATGCCACGGTGAGGATGACGGCCAATAGCTGTGGACGTTCAAGCCGAAAGATCTTCCCGAGGATGAACGCCAGTGTGCCCATGACGGCGATCACGGCGGCGGTAAAGCCAACGGTGGTGATGGCCTGTTTCAAATTCAACTGGCTGGTGACCATTAGATTGAAGACAAGCAGGGGACTGAAGATATAGAAGACAATGCGCCCGATGGTGCGCGAATCTACGGTGAGGGCTTTGCCGAGGATGTAGCCCGCCGCTGCGATAAGCAAAATGGGGAGCAGGTTGTTTGCGAAGGTGCTGAAGAGTTCGTTGATGGACATGGGATATGCCGAAATTATAAACCCCAAAAACGTAGAGACACGGCGTTGCTGTGCTCAGAGTCAAGGCTGTAGCAAAGCCCAATTTGTGTCGCTCTGCTCAGGGAATCACGGTTGCGTGCGTAAAGTACGACTGGCCATTTCGGGGGCTAAGCCCCCGAAAGAGCAGAGGGGTGTCATGGCTTGAAATATCTATGTCATCCCTACGGGATTTGGTTTTCTTCCCGTAATTTCTATAATCCTGCCATCCCTCCGGGATTTCCTACAGGAATTACAAGGAAATCAAATCAGGTTGTTTCGTCAGTTGCGCCTGCATGGACCACGGCCCCGTCCAGGTGACGGTGACGGGGATGACCTTGCCGCGCAGGTCTTCATCCGATTCGACGAAGACGATCTTGTTGGTGGGGGTGCGTCCACGCCAGCGGCCTTTGACCTTGTCCTCGAAGAGGACTTCCACTTTTTCGCCGAGGTGTCTTTTGTTGATCTCTGCGAGGATGCCTTCCTGTAGGTCGTCGAGCATGTGCAGGCGGCGGAGTTTGTCTTCTTCGGGGACGTTGTCGTCCATGCGGCGGGTGGCGACGGTTCCCTCTCTCAGCGAGTAACGTGCCAGATGCGCCACATCAAGTTTCAGGTCGGAGAGGACGCGGTATGTTTCCATGAATTGTTCTTCCGTCTCGCCGGGGAATCCGACGATGATGTCCGTCGCTATGGAACATCCAGGAATGCGTTCGCGGATCTTTGCCACGAGGTCGCGGTATTGCTGTTGGGTGTATCCGCGCTTCATGTTGACGAGGACTTCGTCATCGCCCGCTTGGATGGGGAGTTCGATGTGCGGCATGACGCGCGGAAGGTCGGCGATGGCTTGGATGAGGTCGTCTTCAAAGTAGTTGGGATGCGAGGTGAGGAAGCGGATGCGCTCAATGCCTTCGACTTCATGAAGCACATGCAGGAGCGCCGCGAGGTTGGGGCCGTCGGGAATGTCTTTGCCGTAGCGGTCTACAATTTGACCGAGCAAGGTAATTTCTTTGACGCCCTGTTTTGCAAGCGAGCGGACTTCACTGACAATATCGCCCACGGGACGGGAGCGCTCGCCGCCACGTTTGGATGGGATGATGCAGAAGGTGCAGGCGTGGGAACAGCCATAGACAATGGGCACATGCGCGCTGACGAGTTTGCCCTGCTCTGCCACGGGGAGGATGAGTTCATCGTCCATGAGCAGGAAGCGGCGCGCAGTTTCCGCGTCTTCGAGCGAGTGGACTTCACCCTGGGTGAGGAGCGAGATCAACGGGCCCGGGTCAGAGGGCGGGGAGAAGACATCCACAAAGGGAAGTTTCTCGCGCAATTTTTCCGCGCCGCGCACGCCGACCATGCAGCCCATGAGGTTGATGACGAGGTTCGGGTTTTTCTTCTTGAGCGGCGCAAGTGAGGTGACGCGCCCGTAGGCTTTGTCTTCGGCGGATTGGCGCACGACACAGGTGTTTAGAACGATAACGTCTGCTTCTTCGATGGTTTCGGTAAGGGTGTAGCCAAGATGCTCAAGCGAAGAGCCGACCCGCTGTGAGTCGGCGACGTTCATTTGGCAGCCTTCGGTCCAGATGTGGTATTTCTTATTCATAGGCGCGAATTATACCAAGAGTGGTGGGAATTCTGGAAATGATGAGGGATTAGGGACTAGGGGTTAGGGACTAGGGGTTAGGGATTAGGGAATGGGGAATGGGGAATGGGGACTAGGGAATGGGGAATGAATGGGGAATGGCAAAGGCAGAAGGCAGAAGGCTGAAGGCAGAAGGTAGAAGGTAGAAGGCTGAAGGCAAAAGGCTGAAGGCTGAGAGCTGATGGCTGAGAGCTATGTATGAATGAACATTTATTACCGATGAGGTCTGATTGCAACTTTTGGGGGATGTTGGGTTTTGATGGAGGTTTTGTACAATGGGGGAAATGGCGGGACATGGATCGTAAGTTTCCACTTTAGTTGATTTTGAATAGTTGAGTCCTGCCATTGTTGAGCCCTGGGGGCGGTGTTTGCCGCGCGTTGGGGATAGGTATTTTGCGTTCTGGGGACGCAGAAAGGTGGGCCTATTGGGAGCATATAGGATGGATATAGGATGGTATTAGGATGGATATAGGATGACCGTATCAATACACTATTCAAAAAAAGGCCTACAATGGCAAAAGTACGTAATAACATCTTTGTTCGTGGTTTGGAGTGGTTCGCTGGGTGAACAATTTGTGGTTAAGCAGGATAAAGCGGGGCGTACTATCGTGAGCGTTGCCCCAACGTTCAGCGAGAATCGCACGTATTCGGAAGCACAATTAGATTGGCAGGATAAGTTCCGTGATGCTTCTGTTTATGCGACGGGCGCAAAAGATAATGAAACTTATGTGGAAAAGGCAGTGGGAACGCCGCTTACTTCCTACAACGTGGCAATGGCAGACTGGTTCCATGCGCCTGAGATCAAGGAGATCGATGTGACGGCATGGCATGGGACGGCGGGAGAGGTCATCCGCATTCAGGCCGTGGACGATGTGAAGGTGACTCAGGTGAATGTGGTGATTACGGACGGCACGGGGACGGTGCTGGAGCAGGGCGCGGCGGAACCCGCCGAAGGGGCGTGGTGGAATTACACAGCCACGGTAACGAGCCCGAACGCTTCGCGGATTGTGGTGACGGCGCGTGACCTGCCCGGGCATATCGCTGAGTTGAATTGGGAGGATTAGGTTGGTAAGTTGGTAGATTGGT
>JADKDM010000028.1 GCA_016714565.1 Candidatus Villigracilis propinquus | reverse complement strand
TTATCCCATCGGCATGTGATGTTTCGCCGCGTAGTGACCTGTGTTGTAGTGATACAACTGCCGCTCGATGTCGGTCAACAGACTGCTTGCGCCAATGCGGAATAGATCATTCTTCAGCCATTCATCGCCGAGTTCTTCCTTCATCAGTGACTGCCACGCCATCGCCTGCTTCGCGGAGCTGATTCCGCCCGCGGGCTTGAAGCCGACTTTGTAGCCGAAGCGGTCGAGATAATCACGGATGGCGCGCGTCATCACGAGGCTGAATTCCAGCGTGGCGTTGGTTGATTCTTTTCCTGTGGATGTTTTGATAAAGTCCGAGCCTGCCATCATTGCGACGAGACTGGCTTGATAAACCTGTTTGAGAGAACCAAGGTCACCTGTGGCAAGAATGGTCTTCATGTGCGCTTCACCGCAGGCTTTGCGGAATTGTTGAAGCTCGTCGTACATGGCTGCCCAATCGCCAGTCAACACATAATTGCGGGCGATGACCACGTCAATTTCCTTTGCGCCTGCTTCCACGGCTTGCTCAATTTCTTGAATGCGCTGCGGCAGAGGAGTCTGTCCCGCAGGAAAACCCGTCGCGACAGAGGCAACTGGAATTCCAGAGCCTTGAAGCGCGTGGACTGCATCCGCGACACGGTTGGGGTACGCACACCGCGCCAACGGTGATCCGCTCGCCATTCAATCCAAGTTTTCAAGCATATCGGGGCGTAATGGTTGTTTGGCTTTCGCACACAGACGATGAATACGCCCAGGCGTGTCGTCGCCTGCGAGAGTGGTCAGGTCAATGTTGGTGATGGCGCGTAAAAGCCATGCCGCCTGCCAGTCCTTTTTCACGGTGCGGCGACCTGTGAGCGTGGCGGTGCGTCGCTCCACCGCGCTTTTGTTGATGTGCGCGCCCATCACCCAATCAAGGTCAAGGGGCGTGCCGGGGTTACGAGTGTGATTTGAAGTCATGGATACTCCACTAATGTTGTCTGACATCATTATACAGCGAAAGAGGATGGGCAAAACTTACGGGAATATACAGGGTTATTCTTTCAGACGAGGTAATTATGTTTATCCAAAATGGTGAAGCACAGCTTTATACAGTAGATTTCGGCTCAAGTTCACGCACGATACTTGCTCACGGCGGTTGGATCGGCAGTTGGGAGTTATGGACGGAACCGTTCACCCACCTCAGCAAAAACTGGCGAACGGTCGCCTACGATCACCGCGGATCTGGCGTGACGATTTCCCCCACAGAGTCCATTACGATGGAAAACATGGTCTCTGATATTTTTGCCGTGATGGATAAACTAGGAATTGAAAAATGCGTTCTGGCTGGTGAGTCTGCTGGCGGAATGGTTGTAACGAATGCGGTCTTGCAACAACCGCACCGCTTTGAAGGGCTTGTCCTTGTGGATGCGCTATTGCACAATGAAGCGGGCAGTAATGACAACTTCATTCAAGGGCTAAAGGCTAGCTACGAGATGGCGTGCGCTGGATTTGTGGACGCCTGCGTCCCCGAGAGTGAGCCGAATGTTTCAGAGATCCGCAGCTGGGGCAGGAAAATCCTCGCCCGCGCCGCGTCTGACTCCGCGATCAGGTTGCTTGATTATTCTTATGGGGTTGATCTACGCCCCAGCCTTGCCAGCATTCAAATCCCCACTTTGATTTTTCACGGCACACAGGATGCCATCGTTCCGCAAAGCGAATCGGAATTTGCCGCTTCAAAGATCCCCAATAGCACGCTGCACCTCTTTCAAGGTGCAGGGCATGTGCCAACTATGACTCGTCCGCGTGAATTGGCAGATGAGATCAATAATTTCTTTCCAAATAGCCGTTAATCAAAATACGTTTCGGGATATTCCCCTACCAACGGCTCATCATCGCGGATCGCCAGCAATACCGCCGCTTCACACCTTTCCATCCCCAGTTCCATTTATTTGATCACCCCATCAGAAAGCCACTCCACTTCCTCCGAAGGGTTCTCAGCTTTCCAGGCATCGATCACTTCTTTTAGCATGTCGGCACGGTGATAGCGCAGCAACTCGATCGTCTCGGCGTAACGCTTGTAGTCAAGGTGATCACGAGCCGTATCAACGCTCAATTGCTTATGAATGGCCTTGAGCAGCGCCAAAGCCAGGTCAACATAAAGCTCACTGCCTTCAAGTAGCTGCTGGAAAAGAGACAGCTTTTCCACTATGGAAGCCGCTCGAAATAAGTCCTTGTATCTGGATGAAATGGTCATGCAGCCTTTGTAAAACTCTTTTCTTAAATTGATAGGTAAATCGTCAAAAGGAATACCGGAAGCGTATCAACTACCAAAATGGACAGCCAACATTATACAGCGGATAATGAGTGCTTGACATATTGTTGACTGTCTCTCTATAATGACTCCAATACTTGACATTACAAGGAAAAATAAATGCAAACACTGACCGACATGGAACTAACGCGCTTCTTTTTCGCGCTCGTTCTCCTTCTTTTATTTTCACACACATTCGGGTTTTTACTCAACAGGCTTAAACTCCCCAGGGTGATCGGGGAGATTTTCGGCGGGCTTTTGCTCGGCCCGACCGTGCTGGGATATTTCTCTCCAAACGCCTACACATGGTTATTTTCTGCTTTTGAATCGGAAGGAAAACTGATCTCGTTGATGTCCTGGCTAGGATTGATCCTGCTCATGTTCGTATCAGGCTTCGAAATCGAAAAATCGCTGGACAAGGACGACAGACGGATCATCCTTGTGCTCATCATCGGCTCGACGGTTCTGCCCTTCTTCGCAGGCTGGGTTGCGCCATCGATGTATGATTTCACTCCCTATCTGGGCGTCAAGAACAACATCATTGCTTTGCAACTGGTCATCGCGATCGCAACGGCCATCACGTCCATTCCCGTCATCTCCAAAATATTCATGGACCTGGGTGTCATGAATACGCGCTTCGCCAAGATCGTGCTTTCCATCGCCACCATCCACGACGTTTTATTGTGGATCGTCCTGGCCGTTGCCACAGGGATGGTCAACGCGGAAACTCCATCGATCTGGCAGATCACTACCTCCATCGTGCTGACCATCGCCTTCTTCGGCCTGACCTTGTTCTTCATGCCCAAAGCAATGCTAACCCTCATCCGCAGCAGGTACAACCTGCTCATCCGTTCGTCCATTTCAGGGTACATCCTTTTCATTTGCTTCCTGTTCGCTGCCATCGCCAGCCTGCTGAGCGTCAACGTGGTCTTCGGCGCGCTGCTGGCTGGTATTGTGATCGGCCTGATGCCGCGCAAATTCATGCGCCCCGCCAAGAACAATGTCAAGGATATTTCGCTCGCGCTTTTTGTCCCGCTGTATTTCGCCATCGTCGGCTTGAAACTTGATTTCGTCCACAATTTCGAGCCTGTGTTCTTTCTTTGGTTTCTCACCTTCACAACCTTGTTTCAAACACTGGGCACGGTCATCTCTGCAAAATTGATAAAAAAGGATTGGCTCTCGAGTTTCAATTTTGGAGTCGCCATGAGCACAAGGGGCGGCCCGGGCATTGTCTTGGCCACCGTGGCATTTGACCTCGGCATCATCAACGAAGTATTCTTCGTAACCCTCGTCTCCATCGCGATCACCACATCCCTCTTCGCGGGGACATGGTTCAAATATGTGCTTTCAAAAGGCTGGCAGTTGTTAAATGATGAGCCTGATCAACCGCTTGAGGTCAGCATGCCAGACGCATAAAAACTCCAGTTGCTTCCAGGGCTTTATAATTTATAAAATTAAACCTATAACATAAAAGGAAATTTAATGGTCTCACATATTACACCCCCCGCACCTGAAGAATACGCCGCTTTCTATGCAGATTATATTGAACGTGCAATAGCCAAAGGCGATGTACTTGCCGCCCTGTCCCAGCAGATTGGGGATATCCGATCTGCACTTGGGAAATTGAATGACAAACAAGCCCGCTTCCGCAATGGACCTGAGGAATGGTCCATCAAAGAAATAGTCAGCCACCTGATAGATGCCGAACGCGTCTTCTCCTATCGCCTGCTGCGAATTTCACGCAATGACAAGACACCATTGCCTGGCTTCGAACAGGGGGATTTCGTCCGCGAAGCTGGGGCGGATGAGATTGCCTTCGAAGATCTGCTCAACGAATTTGAATATTTGCGCCGCGCAAATACGCTTGCCATAAAAAATATCAGCGAAGAATCTGCCGCTCGGACGGGAACAGCCAGCGGTGCAGAAGTGAGCGCACGCGCGTTGATCTTCATGCTCGTTGGCCATGTGGAACATCACATGGCGAGTTTGCATGAAAAGTATCTTCCGAATTTAAAATGATCTCTTTATAGCCAATCAA
The DNA here is from genome assembly GCA_016714565.1 of Candidatus Villigracilis propinquus. Classification (GTDB taxonomy): domain Bacteria; phylum Chloroflexota; class Anaerolineae; order Anaerolineales; family Villigracilaceae; genus Villigracilis; species Villigracilis propinquus. The sequence goes on along the minus strand of JADKDM010000028.1, from coordinate 31,160 downwards.
GGAGAGTCTAATGTCATCGTTTCCGATCGCATCCAAACGCCCGCACGAGATCACACTGCACGATCAAACCCGCATCGACAATTATTACTGGATGCGTGACAGGAACGACCCCGAAACATTGAAGCACCTGCGCGCCGAAAGCGACTATCTCGAAGAGATCACGCAGCACACCAAGCCACTTCAGGAAAATCTATTCTCAGAGATGAAGGCTCGCATCAAAGAAGACGATTCAACCGTCCCTGCGAAAAGAGGCGGATACTTTTATTACGAGCGCGATGAGCAGGGGAAACAATATCCCATCTTTTGCCGCAAACCGGGATCGCTCGAAGCACAAGAGGAAATTTTGCTCGACCAGAATCAGCTGGCCACAGGCAGATCCTTTTGCAGCGTCGGCGCATTCTCAGTCAGCCCGGACGGAAACAAACTGGTCTACTCAGTGGATTACGGCGGACGGGAAATCTACACCCTCCACATCAAGGATCTGAAAAGCGGCGAGTTGTATCCCGAAGTCATCGAGAACACATCCGGCAGCGCGTACGAACACGGCGGCGTGGAGTGGACAAACGATGGCGAGACCGTTTTTTATGTAACGCTGGATGAAGCGCAACGCCCGCACAAATTATGGAGCCACAAAGCTGGCACCGACCCCGCGCAAGATAGGCTTGTTCTACATGAAGATGACGAAACCTACTTCCTGTACATGTTCAAGACTCGCGACGATGCCTACATCATGACCTATCATTACAATACTGATACGCGCGAGATGAACTTCCTTTCAGCCGATCAGCCTGAGGGAAATATGCACGTTCTGCAGGCGCGGGTTAAAGGGCTTGAATATTACGCTGCACACCACAATGGTAATTTCTTCATAACTCATAACGATGGCGCAAAGAACTTCAAGTTAAGTGTTGCGCCTGTTGAAAAGCCGGGAAAGGAAAACTGGCGGGAGGTCATCCCCCACCGCGCGGACGTACTGGTGGATGGCGTGGACACCTTTGAAGATTTTATCGTTGTCGCCGAGCGCAAAGGCGGACTCAAGCAACTCCGCATCAGTGATGCCGATGGATTGGGAAATGTGCGCTACATCCAATTCCCCGAGCCAGCCTACAACGTGTATCTTGAAGCCAACCCTGAATTCAGAACAAATCTGCTGCGGTTCTATTACTCCTCCCTTATCACGCCCAACTCGATCATCGACTATCACGTGGACAGCGGCGAATGGGAACTCAAAAAAGAGGAAGAGATTCCCAGCGGCTACGATAAAACCCAATACGTGTCGGAGCGAATCCACGCCACCGCTTCGGATGGCACGCAGGTCCCGATGTCGATCGTTTACAAAAAGGGAATGAAACTTGATGGGAACAATCCTGCCCTGCTTTATGGATACGGCTCCTACGGCGCGACCATCGATGCAACCTTTAGCTCCAATCGCTTCTCTCTTCTGGACCGTGGATTCGTCTTCGCCATCGGACACATTCGCGGCGGCTCGGAGATGGGACGTGAATGGTACGAAGACGGCAAGATGCTGAACAAGAAAAATACCTTCACTGACTTCATCGCCTGTGCTGAGCATCTCATCAAGGAAGGGTTTACCTCCACGCAAAAGCTCGCCATCATGGGCGGCTCTGCAGGCGGATTGCTCGTCGGCGCGTGCGTCACCATGCGGCCTGACTTATTCAAAGTCGTCATCTGCAAAGTCCCATTTGTGGATGTAGTCACAACGATGAACGACCCGACCATTCCATTGACCACTCTCGAATACGATCAATGGGGCAACCCGGAAGATAAAGAGTATTACGAGTACATGCTTTCGTATTCGCCCTATGACAACATCCGCGCCACGGAATATCCGCACATGCTCATCACCACCGGGCTGAACGATCCGCGCGTGGCCTATTGGGAACCCGCCAAATTCGCAGCCAAACTCCGCGAGCTGAAAACGGATAATAACCTGATCGTGCTGTACACCAACTATGACTCAGGTCACGCAGGCGCAAGCGGACGCTACGATTTCCTGAAGGAAGTGGCACAGGATTTTGCATTTCTAATCGACAAACTTACTTGACCTCAATTTCCCAGTTTTGGTTAAACAAAAAACTCCCGAAGCTTTTCAACTTCGGGAGTTTTACTTTATAAACTATACAGGTTGAACAGGCTGTGCAGCCTTCGCTACAACATCTTCCAACATCTTCGTAGTCAAAGACTTGGGGCGTTCAATCGGCATACCGAGTGCGCGTGCCCACACGTAGTTGGCAGTCACACCGAGGGCGCGACCTACGCCGAAGAGGACGGTGTAGAAGTCAAAGTCACGCACGCCGTAGTAATACTGCAACGTGCCAGAGATGGCATCCACATTCGGGGCGGGATTCTTGGCTTTGCCTTGTTCCTTGAGAACGGCAGGCACTACGTCAAAAACCATGTCCGCGAGGCGGATAAGTTCATCATCGGGGAAGCGCTTCTTGGCAAATTCCATCTGCGCCATGTAGCGGGGATCGGGAACGCGCAGCACCGCATGGCCGTAGCCAGGGATGACATGCCCGCCATTGAGAGTGTCCCATGCGAATTTGTAGAGGTCTTCGCGTGAAGGAACGCCGCCAAATTTCTTGTGGACTTCCAACAACCAGCCGAGGCACTCTTGATTTGCCAGACCATGCAAAGGTCCCGCAAGACCGTTGAGCGAGGCAGAGAAGGAAAGGTACGGGTCGGAGAGAGCAGACCCAACGAGGTGCATGGTGTGAGCGGAGACGTTTCCAGCTTCGTGGTCGCTGTGCAAAATGAAATACAGGCGGGCGAGTTCGGAATATCCCTTCTTGTCCGAGACCTTCATCATCTTGGAGAAGTTTGCGCCGTAATCCAGTTTGGGGTTGTACTTGGGTTTGGATGTCTCGCCAAAATACTTCATGCGGTAAATATACGCAGCAATGACGGGGAGTTTCGCGGTCAGGTCGAGGCTGTCTTCGAGCGCAGCTTCCCAATACACATCCTTCTTCATGCTGTGATATTTGCTCGCAAAGACCGAGCCGTTCTGCAGCGCAAGCACAGCCTGAGACAAGAGAGTCATCGGGTGAGTCTCTTTCGGCATGGTCTTGAGCATCTTGTACACATAATCAGGGACGATGGCGCGCTTGGCCCATTCAGCTTCCACTTCCATAGCCTGTTCCTTGGTCGGCACTTCACCGATCATGAGCAGGTAATACAAGCCGCCCACCAAAGGCATCTTGCCGCCGCGTGCTTTGGGCAGCGCCTTCAACAGCTCAGGGATGGTCAGTCCGCGGAAGATAATTCCATGAGCAGGGTCAACGAAAGAGATATCAGAAAGCAGGGATTTGATATCACGCATCCCGCCGACGATCTGGCCGACATTAACTTCAGCAACCTTTACTTCAGCATGTTCCTTGGAAAGGGACTTAATACGTTCGCGCCACGCAGGCAATTGAGCAGAGATTTTTTCATGCAAGATCATGATAGGCTCCTATACTTTTTTCAAGTCGAAAGTCAAAGGTCGAAAGCCAGGTTTGTGACCTTCGACTTTCGACCTTTGACAGGTTTTATAACGTCACCAAACTCTTCAACGCTTCGTGTGTCTCTTTGACAGACGCAGCAGATTTTTCGAACATGGCTTTCTCTTCAGCATCGAACTTGTATTCGATGATTCTTTCCATGCCGCCAGCGCCGAGCATAACAGGCACACCGAAGTACATATCGTTCAAGCCGTATTCGCCGTTCATGTAGGTGGCGCAAGGCACGATCAACTTCTTGTCTTTCAAAATGGCATCAGCCATCTGCACACAAGCCATGGAAGGAGCATAGTAAGCGGAACCGGTCTTGAGCAAGTTGACGATCTCACCGCCGCCCTTGCGGGTGCGGTTGACGATGGCTTCGAGTTTGTCAGCGGGCAAATATTCCTTCAAAGGAATGCCAGCCACGTTGGAGTGACGGGTCAAAGGAACCATCTCATCGCCGTGTCCACCCAGCACATAGCAATTGATGTTCTCTACGCTCACACCGGTTTCCATGGCAACGAAAGCGCGCATACGGGCAGAGTCCAAAATGCCAGCCTGACCGATCACGCGTTCGCGAGGCAGACCTGTCTTCTTCATCGCCAGATAAGCCATCGTGTCGAGCGGGTTGGTCAATACAATGTAAATCGCATCGGGGGAATATTTCAGTGTTTCAGTAGCAGCCTTGCCAACGATCTCTGCATTGGTCTTGAGCAGGTCATCGCGGCTCATGCCGGGTTTGCGGGCCAGACCAGCGGTAATAATGATAATGTCTGAGCCTTTGGTCGCAGCATAATCATTCGTACCGACGATCTCCGAATCCTTGCCAATGATCGGCATGGCTTGCGCGAGGTCGAGACTTTTCCCCTGCGGCATTCCCTCCACCACATCCAACAAAACAACGTCGGCAAGTTCACGTTCGGCGATCCAGTGAGCGGCAGTCGAGCCCGTCATACCAGCGCCGATGATTGAGATTTTCTTCATTGTTCCTCCAATGGTTTTTTTCGGCGTAAAACGCCGTATTTTTCCTAATTTTATCCGAAAGTAATACAGGCCAAAAGTACAAAATGTCACATATTTTCACGCATAAAAAGGACCCGCAGCAAGCCGAGTCCTTTTTTGGGGATAATCTTATTCGGTTGGATTCTGCAAATTGAACAGGGTCAGCCGTCCCTTAAGTGCGAAGCGCGAATTTTGTCGCTTCGTTTCGACAAACTCAACGCATCGCATTCTTAACCGGGAACTGATTCTTTTTCTTCGAGATATCTCGTCGCCTGGATCGCTGCGGCTGCGCCCATCCCCGCAGACGTGACCACCTGACGGAAATGCGGGTCGGCGATCTCACCCGCCGCATACACGCCTTCAACGCTGGTTTCCATTTTGTCGTTGACGATGACATAGCCGAGGTCACTCATTTCGACCTGACCTTTGAAAATCTGTGAGTTCGGCGAGTGACCGATAAAGATGAACAAGCCGTCTGTCTCAAAAGTGGACTCTTCGCCGGTTTGCACGTTCTTCAATTTTAAGGCTGTGAGCTTGTCGGTGCCGACAACTTCGGTGACGACGGTGTTCAAGATGAAGTTCATCTTGGGATGTTCTTTTGCGCGGTTCTGCAAAATTGCGCCCGCGCGGAATTCTTCGCGGCGATGAATGAGCGTAACGGAGGAGGCATAGCGGGTGATGAAAAGCGCTTCTTCAAATGCGCTGTCGCCGCCGCCCACCACAACGACTTTTTTATCTTTGAAGAACCAGCCGTCACAAGTGGCGCAGTAGGAAACGCCGCGGCCGGTCAGTTCAACTTCACCGGGGATTTCCAAATGAAGCGGGTTCGCGCCTGTGGTGAGGATGAGGGTTTCGGCTTTGTATTCGCCGCTGTCGGTCTTGACCGTGTACGGGCGCTGGGAAAGGTCAATCTCGTTCGCCATGTCAAATTCAACTTTTGCTCCGAAATGCTCGGCTTGCTTTTGGAACAACTCACCCAACTGCGCCCCACCGACGCCTTCGGGAAAGCCGGGATAATTTTCGATCAAATGCGTCAAGGCAGCCTGACCGCCCAACTGCATACCGGTCAAAACGATCGGCTCCAGTTCGGCGCGCGCGGCATACAAAGCCGCAGATAACCCGGCAGGGCCTGATCCTAAAATTAATACCTTTACATGTTTCTCATCGGACATTGTTTTATCTTCCTTAGGCATTCCGCCTGTGATGTATTTTCAACTATAGTCAGGACGCTTCTTTGAGGCTTGTTATTACCGTCTCGCATTGTATCAGATGCGTAAGGAGGTGAAAAGTTGCAAGCTGGACGAAAGACAACAGACAATAGTCTGTCGTCCATTAACAATTCTCTAACAGTCTCCACAATCTCTGGCGGGGTCGTCCACATTTCCTCCACAATTGACCAGTACCATTGTAAGTAAACTTATCCGAGGAGAGAAATTAATGAAAGCTGTTGTATGTCGTTCCTATGGTTCGCCGGATGTACTAAAGATAGAAGAGGTCGAAAAGCCCACAGTCACCGAGGATGGAGTGTTGGTTCGTGTTCATGCTTCTTCGGTTAACCCTGCCGAGTGGTACAGCATGGTCGGCTTGTTAATTGCCCGTGGAGTCAATGGTTTGTTCAAGCCAAAAGATCCCCGCATTGGTGCGGACTTTGCTGGCATTGTAGAAGCAGTAGGTAGCAAGGTCACTCACCTCAACCCCGGTGATGAGGTCTATGGTGGACGCAATGGCGCATTTGCTGAATATGTAAACGTGGTCAATGCCGTGGTGTGTAAGCCTGCAAACGTCTCCTTTGAAGAAGCGGCGGCAGTCCCCACAGCGGCGATCACTGCCCTGCAAGGACTTCGTGACCACGGAAAGATTCAAGCCGGGCAGAAAGTCCTCATCAACGGCGCGGCAGGCGGAGTGGGTACATTCGCCGTGCAGATCGCCAAATCCTTTGGCGCAGAAGTGACCGGTGTGACCAGCACCAAAAATGTAGAGATGATCCGCTCGCTTGGGGCTGACCATGTCATTGACTACACAAAGGATGATTTCACTCAAAGCGGGCAGCGCTACGACCTGCTGTTCGACATTGCAGGAAACCGCACATGGAAGGAATACAAGCGTGTGCTGGCATCCACTGCAAATTTTGTCATCGTCGGCGCGAAAAAGGGCAATCCGATCATCGGCCCGCTGAGCCATGTTGTAAAAATAAAATTGGCAGCCATCGGCGCAAGCCAAAAGATATCCTTTTTCATCGCACAATTCACCCGTGAAGACCTGTCAATTCTGCGGGACATAATCGAAGCGGGTAAAGTAAAACCTGTTGTAGAGAAGGTATATCCGCTGGCGCAAGTTGCAGAAGCGATGCGTCATTTGGGAACAGGACATGCGCGGGGGAAGCTCGTGCTCAAGATGAAATAAACAAATAGAGCATTGCAACAATTACTCCGGAACAACGTATACTGGGAGTACGCCATATCACATTTTATGCAGGAGACCCAATGGAACTCAAATACTTTGAATTTGCAAAACACCTTATCCGCTTTAACCGGCAGGTCTACCTTGACCACAATGCGACGACACCCGTCAGTGAGCATGTGCTCAAAAAAATGAAACAGGCGTTGAAATATCATTATGGAAATCCTTCGTCATTTTATGGCATTGGCAGAAAATCAGCAGGGCTATTGGAAGACGCCCGACAGGATGTGGCAAACGCCATTCATGCTGACGTCTCCGAGGTCATTTTCACAGCCTGTGCAACCGAATCAAATAATGCTGTGCTCAAATCAGTTGCCGCGCACTTTTACCCGCAAAAGAAAAAGATCATTTCCACGCCGATCGAACATCCTTCTGTGACGAATACATTGGCGCATTTGGAAGCTCAGGGTGTGGTTGTCGAATTTTGCCCAGTGGATGACAAAGGTCGCGTGCTGCTCGCTGAATTGGAAAAGCTGGTGGACGAAGATACCTTTCTGGTCTGCTGCATCTTAGCCAATAATGAAACCGGCGTGATTCAAGATATCAAGGCGGTGACAAAGGTCGCCAGAAAGCACGGAGCACTGGTACTGACAGATTGCGTGCAAGCATTGGGGAAGATACCGATCGACGTCCACGCATGGGACGTTGATTACGCTTCTTTTTCGGCACACAAACTGTATGGTCCAAAGGGCATTGGCGCTTTGTACGTCAAACAAGGCAGTCCCTTTACGCCATTCCTGCATGGCGGGCATCAGGAAAGCGGATTGCGGGCCGGGACGGAAAGCATCCACAATATCGTCGGTTTTGGCGCTGCCTGTCAGCAAGTGGACAAAATCCTGGCACATGCCGGGCAAGTCCGCGCATTGAAAGGACAGTTAATTCAGCGCCTCAAGGAAATCAAGCCAGATTGTGTCGTCAATTCACCGGAAGCAGATTCAGAATGTCTGCCAAATACGCTCAGCATTTCATTCCCTGGCGTGGAAAATGCCGGGCTGATGGGCATGTTGGATTATCGCGGGATTTCCGTCTCTGCCGGTTCGGCTTGCAGCACGGGCGACGATGCGCCCTCGCATGTTTTGAAAGCGATCGGTCTATCCGATCAAGCCGCGCGTGAGACGATTCGAATCAGTCTTGGGCACGATACCACGGCGCGAGACATTCAATACATGACACAAGTAGTTCGGGATTACTTCACAGGGCGGATTTCATTCGTAAATATGCTCGCTCCAGCTCAACTGAACGAGACGATCCTTTTTAGTAAAGATACCTATATCCTCGATGTGCGCCCGTCCGATGATAGGAAACGGTTCAAGGGATTGCCGAACGCTCATGAGGTCAACCCGTTATATGTGGAGCGCTATTTGAATCAACTCCCCCGCGATAAGCAAATTGTCGTGTACTGCCCGGGAGGCGGACTTTCGGTGATGATCTCCTATTACTTGAAATCGAAAGGTTTTAAGCGCATCACCAACCTGCGTGGTGGACTCGACGCATGGAGAGAACGGCGCAGTGATCTATACGAAAAATATGCAGGGCAAAACGTCCAAGTGCTTGAGCCTGACCATGAACGTTAAACAGCCTAATCATTCGGCAATATTTGAGAAGATCACATCTAATACTTCGCTTACATAACCTCCACAATCTCTCACCCACCCGTCCACAATTCCTCCACAATGGATTGATACATTTGGGGTGTAAGAACGAACCAAATCAATTCAATCTATTGGAGATAAAAAATGAAAAAAGGTCCATTTATTTTGTTTCGCGTCCTCGGTCTCTTGCTCGTACTCGGGCTGATCGCAGGCGCAGCGGCATTCAGTTTCAAAGCTGGAGAAGCCCGCGGAGTGATGCAGGCTCCCGCAGTTGCAACCGCCATTGAAAAAGCTGCCGAAGACGGACAGGCTGTTCCACCGATGATGTACGGTCACGGCTACGCGCCCTACGGCTATGGCTATGGCATGCGCGGACATGGTCACTTTGGCTTCTTCCCGTTCGGCGCCATTTGTGGCTCCATCTTCTTCCTGTTTTTCTTCTTCGGCTTCATGAAAATGATCTTCTTCCGCAGAATGCGACACGGCTGGGGACACCACGGACATCACGGCCCCTGGGGCAAGGACTGGGAAGGCAACGTCCCGCCCATGTTCAACGAATGGCACAAGCGTGCGCATGGTGAGCAGCCTGCTGAAGGTGAAGCAGACAAAAAAGAATAAGGTGAGCTAAAAGAAAAGAGGAAAGAAGAAAGAATCCATTTTTTATTCTTCTTTCCTCTTTCTTCTTTCCTCTACCACTTTCCACTTTCATCCCTCATCCCTTATACTTCCCCCATGCCAGAACTTATCCTCGTAGTTGATGATGAACCCAAGATCGCCCGCCTAGCGCGTGATTATCTGGAAAAGAACGGCTACCGCGTCCTCACCGCAGGAGACGGTCAATCCGCGCTGACAACTGCCCGCCGCGAAAAACCAGATCTCATCGTCCTTGACCTGATGCTCCCCAACATTGACGGACGCGAAGTCTGCAAGATCCTGCGCCGCGAAAGTGACGTGCCCATCATCATGCTCACCGCCCTCGCCGAAGAAGTGGATCAGGTCACTGGCCTCGAGATCGGCGCAGACGATTACATCACAAAGCCGTTTTCTCCGCGTGCGCTCGTCGCCCGCGTGCGTGCTTTGCTCCGCCGATCCAAAGGTGAAGTCAAGCCTCCATCCATCATTCGCATCGGCGGACTCGAGATCGACGCGGAAAAATATTCAGTCACATTCAACGGCACACCCGTCAAGCTCACGCCGAACGAATTCAAATTGCTTTTCATCCTTGCCAGCCGCCCTGGCCAAACCCTCACCCGCGAGCAATTGCTCGAAGACCTGCACGGAGCCGCATCCAGCATTGACCGCAGCGTAGACTCGCACATCAAGAATCTCCGCAAAAAACTGGAAGCCGAATCCGGCGCGCCCATCATCGAAACCGTGTACGGCATCGGCTATCGTTTTTAGAAAGGTAACTGGTAATTGACCTTAATAATCAATTACCCCACAACCCTCATGCAAAGTCCTCCCCACACCCACCACCCCACTTCCGTCGTCGCTGGCGCGGCGGTGGTCGTCGATTCTTTCCATTTGCAATTTTCTTCTTCAGCTTTATTTCGATTTTTATTGGCGGCACCGCTGCCATTTTGTATTGGGCTTTTTCAGAATTCTCTGGTATTAGAAACATTTGGATCCTCGTATGCGGCGCGCCGTTTGCAGTGCTTATCCTCGCAGTGTTCACTATATTCAATCTATATACCCGCTTCGGTCAACCGCTTGGAGAAATATTCAACGCCATTGATTCCGTTGCAGAAGGCAATCTGTCTGTGAGGGTATCGGAAGACAAATCAGACATGTTCAGCGAGTTGATCAAGCGCTTCAACAAAATGCTTGAAGAGCTTGAGCGCGCCAACCAGCAGCGCCGCAACCTCACCGCCGATATCGCGCATGAACTCCGCACGCCACTGCACATTATTCAAGGCAATCTTGAAGGCGTGATCGATGGCGTGTACGAGCCAACAACTGAACACATCAATAACACATTGGATGAGACCAAACTGCTCGCGCGCCTCGTGAATGACTTGCAGACTCTGTCCCTTGCTGAAACGGGACAACTTCCGCTTCACCCTACCCGCTTCCTGCTTGCTGACCTGATGCAGGATCTCACCTCAAGCTTTTCCTCCCAAGCCGCGTCCGATGGCATTGACCTGCAAACGCATGTCAGTGACCCATCTCAGGAAATCACCGCGGATTACGACAGGTTAAATCAAGTGCTCTCGAACCTCATCTCCAACGCGCTGCGACACACATCCAGCGGCGGGAAAATTTCACTCGAAGCAGAATCAATTGTCGGCGAAGTAAGAGGCGTGCGGATCAAGGTCAATGATACAGGCGTGGGAATTCCATCCGAAAATCTTCCATTTATCTTTGACAGATTCTGGCGCGGCGATAAATCGCGCAGCGGACGAGTGAATAGCGGGTTGGGCCTTGCCATCGCAAAGCAATTAATTCAGGCGCACAGCGGGACAATTGAAGCGCAGAGCGAAGTGGGCAAAGGCACAAGTTTTATGATTGAGTTGCCAGAACAAATTTCCTAATTTCATAAACAAGCGGTAGAATTGCCGCCAATGGAAATCTCTGAAAAACTCCAGGGCATTCTTGCCACCCTGCCTGCCAAGCCAGGCTGTTATATCTACCACAATGCCGAGGGGACGATCATTTACGTCGGCAAAGCCATCAGCTTGAAGAACCGTGTGCGGTCGTATTTCCACGCGGATTCGAGCCACGATGCAAAGACCCGCCGATTGGTGCGCGATATTGCGGACATCGAGTGGATCGTGGTGGGTTCGGAACTTGAGGCGCTCATCCTTGAGATGAACCTCATCAAGAAGCACCGCCCCAAATACAACATCCGCCTCAAAGATGACAAGCGCTACCCGTACATAAAAATCAGTTGGGGTGAGCCGTTCCCGAAGATCACCGTCACCCGCCAAATGGTGGAGGATGGTTCGCGTTATTTCGGGCCGTACACTTCGGCGTGGGCGGTCTATCAAACGCTGGAAGTGCTGCGCAAGATATTCCCCTATTTGACATGTGACCGCGAGATCACAGGACAGGACAAACGTGCCTGCCTTTATTACGATATCAAACTTTGTAATGCGCCCTGCATTGGAGCCGTCTCACAGGCGGGCTATCGCCAAATGATCTCTGACCTGATGGAATTTCTTGGCGGGCATAGCGATGAGATCGTCACGCGCATGCAAAATGAAATGCAAAAAGCAGCGGACGAGATGCGCTTTGAAAAAGCCGCCGCCTTGCGCGACCAGTTGAAAGCCATTCAATCGATCATTGAGCGGCAGAAAGTTATCTTCGGCACAGATTATCTGGACTCGGATGTGCTGGCGATGGCACGCACAGACGGGGAAGCCTGTGTGCAGATCTTCTTCATCCGTGGCGGCAAGTTGATCGGACGCGAATACTTCATCCTCGAAGGGACGGAAGACACAGCCGATACCGAGGTGATGTCGGAATTCGTCAAACAGTTTTATACCGAGGCTGCGAACATCCCTGAGCAGGTTATGCTGCCGCAGGAAATTGAAGAGCGTGTCATCATTTCGCAATGGCTGCGCTCGAAACGCGGCGGCAGAAAAGTGGAATTGCTCGTGCCGAAGGATGGTCAATCGCGCGATCTGGTGCAGATGGCCGCTGAGAATGCATCTGAAACCCTACAGGCGTTGCGTGCCCAATGGCAGGCAGATGCCCACAAGCAGGAAACCGCTCTCAGCGAATTACAGAACGAATTGAAATTATCCTCGCCGCCTAACCGTATCGAATGTTATGACGTCAGTCACACGCAGGGCGTGGCAACCATCGGCGCGATGATCGTGTTCGAGCAGGGCGTGCCGTCCAAAAAGCTGTATCGCAAATTCAACATCGACAGCACAAGCATTGGCAAGCCCGATGACTTTGCCTCGATGGAAGAAATGCTCACCCGTCGTTTCAGGCGTTGGAAAGGCTCACAGGAAACAGAGTCAGGCCCAGGATCCAAGCCTGATGCGTCCTTTTCCTTTTTGCCCGACCTCATCATCATCGACGGCGGCAAGGGACAGTTAAGTCGCGTTGTCAAAGTCCTCGAGCAGTTTGAGTTATTTGATAAAGTTCCCGTGGTGGGGCTCGCAAAGCAGGAGGAGGAAATCTTCTTCCCACATAACAGCCAGCCGCTGATATTGTCCCGTCATTCGCAGGGACTGTACCTCGTGCAGCGCATCCGTGACGAGGCGCACCGCTACGGGATTACTGCGCATCGAAAAAAGCGCTCGAAGCTGGGTCTGGCATCGCAGCTGGATTCCATCCCTGGCATTGGACCCAACCGCCGAAAAGCACTCTTGAAACATTTCGGTTCTATGGATAAGATTAGAGAAGCGAGCATCGAAGAGTTGGCTGCGGTAAAAGGCATGAACGAATCCGCGGCGGAAAGCGTTAAGGCACACCTGGAATGAAAGAAATCTGGATCGTAGACGACGATGAAGAAATGGGACGTGCAGTCAGCTTAATGCTCAAACTGCTCGATTGCAACACAAGGTATTTTTTCAATTCACGCGTAGCCGCACAGGCGTTGCTGGCAGGTGGAACCCCTGAATTGATGATCCTCGACATCAATATGCCCGAAGTATCAGGACTGGACATGCTAGAGTTCCTGCGCCGCCGCAAAGAGTGGAAGGACCTCCCCGTCATCATGCTTTCCTCCGAAGCCGCAGATGTGATGGTGGACAAAGCCTTGAAGCTTGGCGCAGACGGCTACGTGATGAAGCCTGTTACAATTGACGAACTTGAAAAGGTGATGTCCCAGGCCTTTTACAACCATATAAAAAAGTGAGTACTGAAAAATGGCAGCAAAAAATTCAAAAAACAAGAAACAAATTAAACCAGCAGAAACAAAAGCACCCAATCAAAACAGGGCCGCGCAGATATTCTTTGCCGCGTTCGCCATTATTTTGATCCTGTCGATGGTGCTTTCCGCCGTAGCAAATTACTAACGTAGTCAAATGGTATAATCCTGCTCGCGCGGCCCTTTGGAGCCGCGCTTTATTTCGCAAAAATGTAAAAATGTCATTGCGAGAACGTTTTGGCGCTTAGTAGGGCTTGCCCGGCTTACGCAAACATAAGGAAGTAACATGCTCGACAAATTACAGGCAATTGAAGAAAGATTTGACCAACTTGGCGAGGAACTGCTGGTGGTAGGCAGCGACTATCAACGCGCCGGTGAGATCAACAAGGAACGTGTGGATCTCGAACCTCTCATTATGAAGGCGCGGGAATATCGTCAGGCAATGAAAAGCCTTGAAGAAGCCAGGCATATCATCATCAACGAAAACGATGCGGAATTGATCGCCCTCGCCAAAGCAGACGTGGACGACCTCACTCCGAAGATCGAAGTCCTCGAAAAGCAGATCAAAGGTCTGCTCGTCCCCAAAGACCCGCGCGACGACAAGAACGTCATCGTGGAAATTCGCGCAGGCGCAGGCGGTGATGAAGCCGCCATTTTCGCGTCTGACCTTTTCCGCATGTACACCCGCTACGCCGAAGACCAAAAGTGGAAGACCGAGATCATGTCTGAAAGTTCCATCGGCGTGGGCGGTTACAAGGAAGTCATCTTTGAAGTGCGCGGCAAAGCCTATTCAAAATTGAAATATGAATCAGGCGTGCATCGCGTCCAGCGTGTGCCAGCCACCGAATCACAGGGACGCATCCACACCTCCACAGCCACCGTCACCGTGCTGGCTGAAGTGGACGATGTTGAAGTGGATATCCCCGAAAGCGACATCGAGATCGAAGTCTATCGTTCCTCGGGCGCAGGCGGGCAGAACGTGCAAAAGAACTCCACCGCGGTTCGTCTGTATCACAAACCCACAGGCATGATCGTCACCTGTCAGGACGAACGCTCGCAGCTTCAAAATAAATTGCGTGCCCTCAGCATCTTGCGCGCGCGTTTGTATGATATCGAACTCGCCAAGCGGCAGGCCGAACTCGAAGCAGACCGCCGCTCACAGGTTGGCAGCGGCGACCGATCCGAAAAGATCCGCACATACAACTATCCGCAAAACCGCGTTACAGACCACCGCGTTGGATACTCCAGCTACAACCTTCCCGCAGTCATGGATGGCGACATCGACCAGTTCATTGACGAACTCTCCACTCGCGAAGAAGCCGACAAATTAGCAGCCACCGGCGTGGATGACAACGAATAAAAAAAATGGCGGCCAATTTATGGCCGCCATTTTTTTATCAGAAAAACTATTCGCGTGAATTCGCGGTAAATGGTTTATTACAAGAATGGAGCACCTGCATGAACGCCGCAGACATCCTCAAACAGATCACACCACAACTTGAATCAGATCTACCCGAACTCGACGCGCAGGTCATCCTCGCGCATGTGATGGGACATCCGCGCACGTGGCTGCTTGCCCACCTTGAAACGTCTCTCACCCCGCTCCAAATTGATCAAACAAAAGAAGCAGTCAACCAATACCAGGCAGGCACCCCGCTCCCCTACATTATCGGCCACTGGGAATTTTACGGCCTCGACCTCTACATCACCAAAGATGTACTCATCCCCCGTCCCGAAACCGAACTGCTTGTTGAAAAAGCCATCTCCTGGCTGCGAGCCTCCCCCGAACGAAGAACCGTCGCGGATATTGGCACAGGCTCAGGAGCCATCGCTGTCACACTCGCCATGCATCTCCCCGATGCCCGCATCCTCGCAACTGACGTATCCTACGCTGCGCTCGCGGTTGCCAAACACAACGCCCGGAAATTTCATGTCCACCACAAAATAGACTTCCTGCAATGTGACATCCTCCCGCAGCACATTAACCCGCTCTCCACCGAAGGCCACTTCGATCTCATCTGTGCCAACCTGCCATACATTCCGACAGAGACATTGCACAACCTTTCCATCTACGGCAACGAACCCACCCTAGCTCTCGACGGTGGAGACGACGGTCTCGATCACTATCGCCGCCTCCTCAAACTCGCCCCAGACTGGCTCGCGCCCAACGGGAAAATCCTCCTCGAAATTGAAGCAACTCAGGGCGTAAAAGCCCTCGGTCTCGCCTATGACTTTTTCAACAATATGAATATACAACTGCATCAAGACCTTGGTAGACACGACAGAATTCTCGAAATTAGTCCCATGCCGGACTAACAGGCAAGTGGTAAGATGTAATTAAAAAAACCATTACATCTTTCTCAAGCAACCTTCATGAACTCCCAAAGCACTAATCCGATCAACACCAAATTGCTCGATTTTTACTTCCGTATCACAGAGACGGATACGATAGACCCGATCGTACAGAGACGTGGACGGTTGATGTCCATGTACCTCCTGATGTCAGGTATTATTCTTTTGCACATCACCGTTGCGAACATCCTCTTTATGGAACCCGGCACCACCGCATACAAGGAATATATCTACCAGGAAATATTCACGGGCTTTATCCTATACTTATTATGGATAATTAACCGCAAGGGATACACACTCTGGATCGCTCACATCTTTATCAATTTCGCCATTCTTACCCCCATATTTGTATACACCCCAAAAGATCTTGAAGGCACAATGGTCATTCTGGCCATTCCCTATTATTGCATCCAGCTTTGTCATCACGCCGACTGCATCTTTCTTTTACGCATTTGTGGCAGGGGTGGGATACACCATTTCCGTCCTGTATTACGATTTATTCTCCGAATACAACTTCACTTCGATCATTTCATTATTCGCCATTTCATTTTCTACATTTATTACTTCATGGCAATTTAACAGGGCTCTTGAAAAAAATCAGATCCTCTTAAATGATCTCGAGCGATCCTACGAAATCACATTGGACAGCTGGTCTCGCGCTTTGGATCTGCGCGACAAGGAAACCGAAGGACATACTCAACGGGTTGCAGAACTCACCTTGCGCATTGCAAAGAAAATGATTTTCTCAAAGGAGGAACTCATCCACATTCGCCGCGGCGCGCTCCTGCACGATATTGGCAAACTCGGGATCCCCGATAGCATTCTACTGAAACCCGGCCCGCTCACAGAGGAGGAACTGAGCTTTATGTGCCAGCATCCCAAATTTGCATACGATCTCATCCACCCCATCGAATACCTGAGGCCCGCGCTCGACATCCCCACCACCCATCACGAAAAATGGGATGGCAGTGGTTACCCGCTCGGATTAAAGGGAGAAGAGATCCCGCTCTCCGCGCGCATCTTCGCCCTCGTCGATGTCTACGATGCGCTGACTTCAGACCGCCCCTACCGCACCGCTTGGACAAAGGAAAAAGTCATTCAATACATCCGCGAAAATTCAGGCTCCCATTTCGACCCTCAGATCGTCCCGATCTTTTTACAAGAGATCGAAAACGCATGAGCATCACGCAAACTCTCTCCGCCTCGCAAATTCAACAAGCGCTCGCCGTTCTAAAAAACGGCGGCATCCTCGCCTTCCCCACAGACACCGTCTATGGCCTCGGCGCGCTGGCCTTTGACAGCGCCGCCATCGAAAGCATTTACGTTGCAAAAGACCGCCCCATCGAAAAAGCAATTCCCATTTTGATCGGAGATTTGAGTGACCTCGACCAGATTGCGGATAACATCCCAGACATGGCTCTCCGTTTTGCCGCCCGCTTCTGGCCCGGACCGTTGACCTGCATCGTCCCCAAAAAGCAGACTCTTCCCCCGGCAATTTCTGCCACTTTCACCGTTGCAGTCCGCATCCCAAACCACGCCGATGCGCTCGCCCTGCTGCGTGCCGCAGGTCCCATGGCAGTGACATCCGCCAATATCTCCGGCCAGCCAAGCCCGTCCACTGCTGAAGAAGTGTACGCCCAACTTAATGGCCGCATCCCGTTGATTCTGGATGGCGGCAAAACACCCGGCGGAGTCCCATCCACGCTGGTGGATTGCACAGGAAACGAACCCATCATCCTGCGCGAAGGACCAATTTCACTGGCTGAACTTTTATCTGCAATGAAATAAATTCTCATCCAACGTTTATATATTCTTCAGGTAGCATTTATGTGATGGCAAGATAATTGTAATTACATTCTCCCCTCTGCAGGCCTCACTTTGAACTTGGGCTAAGTTCAAGTGGGGCCTGAGATTTTAAAAGTGACTTTGTACAATGGATTCGCCCGCTGTTATCTCTCATCGAACTCTTAATGTAAGTTCAGCTTATATTTAGGTGACGGTATCATAATAGCAATTACATTCTCCCCTATATCAAACGGCCGCCGACTTTGGGCAAAAGTCAGGCGGCCGTTTGGTTTTAAGTCCAGAATTATGGTTTCCTAAATTTGCGAAAGAGGCCAGGTCGGCAGCACATCCATCTCTAAGCCGGAGGTATGCCCGAGGGAGTGGCGGAAATATCCCGCCGAAGCGATCATTGCCGCATTATCGGTACACAATACTAGCGGCGGAATGTGAACGGGAAACTCCGTCTGCGCCTTAAACACCTGCCGCAGCGGACGATTCGCCGAAACCCCGCCTGCCACGAGAATTTCCTTTGCACCAAATTCCCGTGCTGCGTTCATGGTTTTTTTGAACAACACATCGATCACAGCCTGTTGGAAGGAAGCTGCTAGGTCAGGAATGGGCAGGGAATTGCTTCTCTTCTTTAGTTCACGCACTTCGTACAGGACCGAGGTTTTCAATCCGCTGAAAGAAAAATTCCAGGTCCCATCGAGCCAGGCCCGGGCGAAGTTGAAGCGGCGCGGGTCGCCTTCCTCTGCGGTCTTCTGAATGGACGGCCCGCCTGGGTAGGGAAGTTCAAGGAGGCGGGCAACTTTGTCGAAGGCCTCCCCAGCTGCATCGTCGAGGGTGGAGCCGAGCCTTTGATACGTCAAATGATCGGTCATGAGATTCAGTTCAGTATGTCCGCCTGAAACAAGCAAAGCCATCAGAGGGAATTGCGGCTCGGGCGGGACGAGTTCACCCGCATCATAAACCCATGCCGAATATAGATGTCCCTCCAAATGATTGACGCCAATGAGCGGCTTGCCCATGCCAAGAGCCATGCCCTTGGCCATGTTCATGCCCACAACAAGAGAGCCAGCGAGGCCAGGTCCCTGTGTGACGGCGATGGCATCTATATCATTGAGCGTGAGATGCGCCTGCGCAAGCGCCTGTTCAACAACGGGGGTCACAGCCAGAACATGCTGGCGCGAAGCTACTTCGGGAAACACACCGCCATAACGGGCGTGAATCTCCATTTGCGAAGCTACAACCGAAGAGAGCAACGCGCGGCCATTTTCAATAATAGCGCAGGCGGTTTCATCACAGGATGTTTCGATCGCGAGAATTCTGGTTACAGGTTTATTTGAATCCATTACTTTCCTTTTGGTGTAGCGGAGTTCTTTTTCTTGGCCAGCCTGGCTTCACGGTAGCGTACCGCTTCAATTGCCTTGTCCCATACGAAAGAAAATGCCTGCAAGTCTGTAATTTCAACTTCGCCTGTGTTCATATCATGGATAACATCCTCAAGCATTTCAAGGAGCTGCAATTCTGTCTTTTTGGCGCGGCTGGCAGTGGGAGAAGACATCAGCTGGGTTAACAGGGATGCCATTTGCATGTTATACCGATACGCCCGATCCCTTTGTCTTGTCAAAAGCATGGCACGTATTGCGAAGTACACCGATGCCACAAGGGGAATCAAAGTGGCTAATAAGCTGATCTGATTGTAATACTTCTCGAAGAATGAAGGCTGGTCGCGATTGTAATATGCCGATGCGCCCGGGTGCAAACGCGGGACGACAGACTGACTCGCATCTGGCATGCTCACAAAAGCTCCAAGGTTCGTGATGGCAACAATATCGTTCTTATTTTCAAAAAGAATTCGCGTTAGGGTACGCACTATGTTCGCATCTACTTTTTCTCTGGCAACCAACACCGTCGGCACGCCTACGGTTTGCATATCGGCTTCGGGAACCGAAGGTTCTGCCGCCTTATAAGTTCCAAAAGGAATGGTGTACTGGAACAAAGTGGGCGAAAAGAGACGCATGGCATCGAACTGCTCAAAAGGAATCAAGCGCGCATTCGTGGACTGCATAAACTCACGAATGGATGAATGCCCTAAAGTCGTCACGCGGAAGATGGCATCTGCCTTGCCGCTTAAAAAGGCTTGCTCCCTTTCGAGACTATCTGCAATAGGCAGGATGGTAACGCTCTCAGTATTCATTCCGTAATAATCCAGCAGGGACAAAAACGAACTATAGGTACCACCCCCAATATCTGGAGTGGCAACGATCTTTCCTCTCAGGTCCGCTGGGGTCTGGATGTCTGAATCAGCATGAACGATAAGATGGAATACCTGCGGATAAAGGAATGCTACAGAATCCACATTTGGCGTGGTCAACGCATCCAATTGCACTACCCCGAAATCAGCCTTGGCGTCCTTCAACAAGGCCATGATTTCCGTGGAACCATTTGTTTGAACGATCTTGATATTCAGGCGCGGTTCTACATTGGCTGTAACTTGCTTCAACGCATCCACAAATTGATAACTTTGGCTGCTTTCATCATTGGTGGCAATAATAATCGTCTGGGTACGAGTCTGGTAATAATAAAAGAGAGATGCCGCGATTACAGCAAGCACCACACCAGAGGCAACAATCCAATTTGTAGCACGTTTAGACATGAGCAACGTCCCTTATTTTTTCTTCCACTTCTTCATTGGTAAAACAAAATCATATGGAAATTCTGCCAATTTTTCAACGGTTCCTTCGGGGTTGATCCATAAGGTGTCTTCAATGCGAAAGCCCATGCCTTTTTCGGGATAATACAGCCCAGGCTCAGAAGTGATGACCACACCAGGCGCGAGACGCTGGTCATCGCCCGTTGTAAATCCGCTGAATGGACGTTCGTGAATGTTCAAGCCAACGCCATGCCCCAAACTGTGGACATATCCTTCCACGGGCGCTTTTGTGTGAAGCGGAGTCTGGTGGCCTTTGGATTCAAAATATTCGCAGGTCATCTGGTGGTAATGCTTGAACGGCGTATTCAAGTCGAAATTATCCATCAGCCTGTCGTAAATATCCTTGACCTGATCGAACAGTTCCTGCGCCTCGGGAGTGGCATAGCCCAAACTCCAGGTGCGGGTGAAATCGTAGTAATAACCGCCGCCCGCTTCAGCAGGATAAATATCAAAGACGATGGTCTGGCCGAGTTTCATCAAATCTGTGGGATTGCCAGCAGAATGAGGTACTCCTGCATCACGTCCGACAGAGAAGATGAAGCCAGAGGGCAACTCCGCACCGTGTTCTGAAACCCACAAGCGGATCTTGGAATGTACATCACCCACCGTTAACGGGTTACCATCTTCTTTCAAAAGCACTTCATCCTCATTCACATCACAAGCCATCAAATAATCGCGAACCTGACCAACGACAGCCGTGGTCACCTTGCCCATGTTGCGGATGCGGCGTACTTCACTTGGATCCTTGGTTTCCATGGCGCGCATGAAGATCGAATCTTCACGAGGTTCGCCAACGAATTCCAACTCAGGCATCAACTTTTGCAGGTGGGAAAGCTGCCCAAATATCGCGCTCAGATCGTAATTGCCGTAAACGCCCACACGTCCCTTGGTTACGCCAACTTCTTCCAACATCAATTGGTTGCGCAAGGCGCTCGCCAGCAGAATATCTCCATTGGCTTTCTTCAAAAGCGCTTCATAATCATATTTACTATACGGAATTAATTTCAATCCGCTCTTAGCGGCTTCATCACGTTCCATGTCGTTGTGAAAATAGGCCGCGTCATCATCACGCTTTTTGATGACGGTGGCATGGCTAACATGTCCGCCGCCTGTCAAATAATACATGGGCGGATTATGCTCGGCATTCCCAAACACAACGATCGCATCCAAATTGCGGGACTTCATAATGGCATCAAGTTCAAATTTCATTTTATTTTCCTTTTTTATCTTTCGCTCTATCGAGGACTAAGCCCTCAATAGAGCGAGCGTAATTCGCATTAAGATTTCAAGATGTTCTTCACCCCCACCAGCAACGCGCCTTCCTGTTCGGGAAGAACGGTGCGCGGATCGAGCAAAACTTTATCATTTTCTGTTCGGGCGATGATGGGCGGGTTGTTCTTTCGAAGAGCGCGCAAAAATTTCTCGGCGGATTTCACTTGCAGCGACAATAAAAAGGTCGGCATGGATTCACCTGGAAGAGATCCGCCCCCCACTGTGGATTCACCTTCCACTACCGAGCCTTTACCTAACTCCGCCGCCCACGCCTCAGCCCGACCTTTGACCTGCTTCAACGTAAGGGACATCATCTTCACGATAGGCACTTCACGCTCCGCCTCGTCTTTGAGGTAATGCAACAGTGTGGCAGATAGCCCCGCAAGACAAGCCTTGTCCGCGCGGACAGCTCTCGCGAGGGGATGCTTTTTGATCTTCGCGATCAAATCCGCTTTGCCGATGATAATGCCCGCCTGCGGGCCGCCGAGCAATTTATCGCCAGAGAAACAGATGATATCTGCGCCAGCCTGCATGGACTCTTGCACAGTCGGTTCATGGGCAATGCCATATTTTTCGGTATCGTACAACGCGCCAGAGCCGAGGTCATCGACGACGGGCACACCTGCCTGATGTGCGGCTGCGACAATATCCTTGAGTTCGGGTTCTTCGGTGAATCCGACCAATTTGAAATTGGAACGATGCACGCGCATGATGAGTGCGGTGGGTTCCTCGGCAGCGGATTGGTAATCAGACAAGCGGACTTTGTTGGTGGTGCCCACTTCCACAAGTTTTGCACCTGATTGCTTCATCACATCGGGGACGCGGAAGCCGCCGCCAATTTCCACAAGCTGCGAGCGGGAGATGATGACTCGCTTTTTATTTGCGAGCGCAGAAAGAATAAGCAAAACAGCGGAGGCACAGTTATTAACAACCAGCGCCGCTTCGGCACCTGTCAATTTTTGCAACAGAGATTCAGCGTGGATAAGACGCGAGCCGCGCTTGCCAGATTCAAGATCGAATTCAAGGGTGGAATAGCCGCGTGAGACAATGTCCATGGCGCGGATGGTGGCGTCACTTAGTGGGGCGCGTCCGAGGTTGGTGTGGAGAATGACTCCAGATGCGTTGATGACCGGGAGCAGAGTCTGCCTGGTCCACGTGATTAATTGGGATTCTGTTTGGGCGAGGATCAAATCTGTTAATGGCAGAGCAGTTATCTGCCCGGATTGGAAGCGGGCTCTTATATCATCCAAAACAAAACGGATGGAGTCCAAAGTCAACGGCCTGCCAAATCGCGCAATGAGATACGCGGCGGCTTCAGTTTGTAGTATTTGTTCAACGGAGGGGAGATTACGAAGAGTCGTCATCGGTTTGGGGAATGCGGCGGTTGGCTTTCTCACGAATACGGATGAAGTACTCGGCGGCGATCAACCCGCCTGCAAGGCCGAGGATTACATATAACGTAACGAGGCGTCCAAGCTGGAGCCAGGCAAGGGTGGCGCCAAACACGCCGGCCCAAATAGATTGGCGAATGATGACATTGGGTTCGGCGGGGGTTTCATCCGGAAAGCGTTTATGGAAATAAAAAACAATGGGCAGGGCAATGCCTGTGAGTCCCATGATGATGAAAACAAAGAATGCCCAGCGCGACCAGACGAACGGCAATGAAAAATAGAGGGTGGCAGCCAGCCCACCCCAGCCAATTAATATGAGTGTAATTGCGGAAGGGAGATAAGTTTTGAAGGTGGTTTGTTGCGCGTCCATTGAGGGAATTATACCCGCTGTAGTAACACACTTGATATGCTATAAGATGAGGGCTGACTCGGTTCAACATCTTTTGCCGCGAATTCGTGAAATTCGCGGCCAGTCTTTTAGTTTTGCGTAAGCCCAATTTTTATGGAATGGGATGCCAGATCATCGAAAGAACGATGGCGAGCATGACGAGGACCGCGCCAAGAGTAACAAAGATAACACTGACCTCCGTTGTCTCGGTGACGGTCATGAGTTGCACGGGAAGATTTCGGAAGACATCCTGCAACTCGCCTGTGCTGGATGCGGCGAAGTAGGAACCGCCAGTCATCGCAGCCACTTGCTTCAGCGTCTCCTCATCAATACCTCTGCGGAAGCCCCCGGTACCGCCGCCTCCCCCACTGCCAAAGAAGAATTGACCGAAGTCATTTGGGCCGCCTTGAAAGCCGCCGCAATTCATCGGTGAGTCGTTTTGGTCGGTGCCAAAGCCGATGGTGTAGACACGGATGCCGCGTGCCTTGGCATAATCAGCAGCAAAGAGCGGCTCTGGTCCTGTGGTGTTGACTCCGTCCGTTAGCAGGACAACCATGTATGGGGCATACTGGCCTTCGGGTAACGGGACGGGCTCCACGCCCGAGAATGGACTTGGTATGCTATCGTCCAATTCTGAGAGCGCTTCAAGAGAGGTAAGCAAACCTGAACCGATGGCTGTCCTCCGTGCCGTGGTAAGGTTTTGGACGGCTGTTTCCAACAAGTTCCTGTCTGTAGTGGGCTCCTGAATGACAACGGCATAACCAGCAAATGCGACAATGCCGATCTGCACGTTATCCTCTTGAACGGTAATGAAATCCAATGCGGCTGCTTTGGCGGCTTCAAGTCGGTTGGGCTGAATATCCGTCGAACACATACTTCTGGAAACATCCAAGGCAAGGATGATGGTGGCATTCGCAGCGGGTAATGTGACGGTTGTAACGGGGCGTCCCATTGCCACAACCAGGCTGGACATGGCCAACAAGAATAATACAAATGGAAGATGACGCCGCACCTGGGATTGTTTTCCAACTGCCTGGCGCACAAGAGATAGACTCGAAAAACGCACGGCATAAGGTCGCCTGCGGCGCAGGACAAAGATGTAAACAAGCACTAAAAAGGGAATCAGTGCCAGTACGTAAAGGAATCCGGGCCAGAGTAATTCCATGTCAGCCTCCGATGCCAGTAAAAATATTACGGCACATGACTAAACCACATCAGGGAAAGCATCCCTGCAACCAATAAAATGAGAATGCTCGCGCCAGCAAAAATAGCGGTGACTTCTGTCTTTTCTTCAACCATCACCAGTTGCGGATCAATATTTTCGTAGATGGTTTGCAGGTCTTCCTCGGTTTGGGCGTTGTAATAATTGCCGTCAGTTATCTCTGCAATTTGTTGCAAGGTAGCTTCATCCAATTGAGTGAATACTTTGAAGCCATTGACCTCAAGCTCCGTCCCTGCACTGCTGCCAACTCCAATGGTGTGGATGCGGACTCCACGGTCCGCGGCGAATTGGGCGGCTTGCAGCGGGTCGGGATTCATATTGTTTTCGCCATCGGTAATGAGAACGATCACAGCGGAGTCGTTTGCGTCAGAAACAGGAGCAGGTGCGGGCGGGGATGAAGAGGCGTCTGGCAGTGGGACATCCATGCCGAGGATGGGTTCCTGTCCTGTCGCGTTGGCAATTGTATTCAATGAGATGATGATCCCATTGGCAAGCGAGGTGCCGCGTTCAGGTCGCAGTCGGTCTATTGAGGAAAGTATGGCTTCCTGATCGTTCGTGGGAAGCTGCATTGAGAAGCCGTTATCGCTAAATGAAACAATGCCAACTTTCACTGTGCTCGGCTGGCGCTTCACAAACTCGCGGCCCACTTCTTTTGCGGCTTCCATGCGCGTGGGTTCAAAATCCG
The DNA here is from genome assembly GCA_016714565.1 of Candidatus Villigracilis propinquus. Lineage (GTDB taxonomy): Bacteria > Chloroflexota > Anaerolineae > Anaerolineales > Villigracilaceae > Villigracilis > Villigracilis propinquus. The sequence goes on along the minus strand of JADKDM010000028.1, from coordinate 5,973 downwards.
TAGCGGACATGCTGCCGGAAACATCGAACGCGAGAATAACAATGCCTTCCACCTTCGGCAAGCGCACTGACATTTGCGGACGAGCGAGCGCAAAAAATAACACCGTAAGCCCGATCAAAAAGAGGAGCGCGGGAAGATGACGACGCGAACCAAGCGCACGTCCGCTTGAGGCTTGCTGCACCAAACCCAGGCTGCCATAGCGCACTGCAAATTGTTTGCGGCGATTCTGCATGCGAAGATATAACAAGACCAATAAAGGAATCGCCAATAACGCTACAAACGATATGGGCCAGAGAAAAGACATGGTTACCTTTTATGTTGACGCCGCAGCATCACAAAGCGCGCGATGGCGTGCATCAAATCCTCTTCGGTGGAAAGCGGAAGTACATCCACACCTGCGCGTTTGAAAGAATCGTTCATGGCAACTTCACGCTGCTGTGCGGCTTCCTGAAAACGTTTGCGGAACTTTTTATCGTGCGTGTCCACATACAACTGTTCGCCTGTTTCGGCATCTTCCATCACGATCGGGCCGATGTCTGGCAAATCCATTTCGCGCGGGTCCCATAAACGGATGGCGATCACTTCGTGGCGCTGGTTCAACAAACTCAACGTGCGTTCCCAGCCGGGGGTGCTGATGAAATCGGAGACGATGAAAATCAGCGAGCGCTTTTTGATGGAATGCAGACCGCCTTTAAGCAACACGCCAAGATCGGTCATGGAAGAATGTGTGAGGCGCGGCTGATTGAGCAAGTCGTTGATAATGCGCAGCACTTGAAGTTTTCCGCTTCTTGCCGGGACTATGCGCTGGACGCTGCTTCCAAACATCATCGCCCCGATGCGATTCCCATTACGAGTTAATAGCCGTGAGATCGTGGCGACGAAATCAATGAGCACATTGCGCTTCTGGTTATCGAGCGCGCCAAAATCCACCGAGGGACTCAGATCCAGCAGGAACCATGCAATGACTTCGCGGTCTTCCATGTATTGGCGGACGTAGGGCGTATCCATGCGCGCGCTGACGTTCCAGTCAATGTAGCGGATATCATCTTCCGCCTGATATTCGCGCAGGTCGGCAAAGTCCATGCCGAAGCCGCGGAAGAGGCTGCGGTAATCGCCTTGCAGAAGTCCATCCAACCTGCGGATGACCTGCCAGTCGAGCCGGTGCAGAATACGCTCAGGCGTTGGCGTGGACGTTGAAATGTTCATGCAAAGGAACCACAGGGAGCGGAATGCGGTCGAAGATCTTCTTCAAAATATCATCGCTGCTGATGTTGTCAGAAAGCGCTTCGTACGAAAGCACAAGCCTGTGACGGATGACATCCAGCGCCATGTCGAGCACATCCTGCGGAAGGACGTAACTGCGTCCACGCACGAAGGCAAGGGCTTTGGCAGTGAGGATCAAATTGATAGACGCGCGCGGACTTGCGCCGAACATGATGTAGCGCTGCAAGTCAGCGAGACCAACATCTTTTGGATTGCGTGTGGCGCCGACTATTTTGACCGAGTATTCAATCAGGGATGGGTCAACATATACTTGATCCACCTTCTTTTGCAGTTCGATCAACTGGTCGGTGGTCAACACTTTCTGCACATCCGTCCATGCGCCCGTCATTCTTTCGACAATCACAAATTCTTCTGTGGGGCTGGGATAACCAACCAACACCTTTAGCATGAAGCGATCCACTTGCGCTTCGGGAAGCGCGTATGTGCCTTCAGTTTCGATGGGGTTTTGGGTCGCCAGCACTAAAAACGGACTCGGAACTTTGTGGGTCTCACGGCCAATGGTGACCTGCTTTTCCTGCATCACTTCGAGCAGGGCGCTTTGCACTTTGGCGGGCGCACGGTTGATCTCATCTGCGAGCAGTAAATTTGTGAACACTGGCCCAAGCGATGTATTGAACTCGCCTGTCTTTTGGTTATAGATGCGCGTACCGATCAAATCTGCGGGGACAAGGTCTGGCGTGAATTGGATGCGTTTGAATTCACCGCCAATGGAATCAGCGAGGGTCTTGATCGCCATCGTCTTCGCCAACCCGGGCACGCCTTCCACGAGGATATGTCCGCGGGCGAGCAGGGCTACGATCAGGCGTTCGAGCAAGTGATCCTGCCCAACGATGATCTTTTTTACTTCGTACAACACACGTTCCATCGGGAGTTTGTTTTCAAGGTTTGAAGTTTGGTCCATGCTTGTTCTCCTTTTTATTATTGTCTGGCCGTCATTGCGAGGGCGTTTTTGCACTTAGCCCGAAGCAATCTCCGCCCTATTGAGGGAGATTGCTTCGCCGCAAAGAACAAGAGCGCGGCTCGCAATGACGAGAATATCAATACGGCGGCGGTTCGCCCATGCCGCCAACGGCCACGTTGATCGGCACGGCAAAAGCGATGCCAATGAAAAACGTTTCGTCGGTGGGGTTGATGAGGCCGGTGACAATGCCGATGACATGTCCGCTGCGGTTGAGCAAGGGACCGCCCGAATTGCCGGGGTTGACCGCTGCGTCAATTTGGATCATGCCCGGGATTTCCAGATCCGTGCCCGATACGCGAAAGACGCGGTCAAAGCCTGAGATGACGCCCGTGCTCATCGAGCTGTACAGTCCATAAGGGTTGCCCACTACAAACGCCTCATCCCCCACCTGCATGGAATTGGGGTTGCCCAAAACTGCTGGCACCACGGAGAGCGGCGTATCAATGGCTTGCAAGACGGCAATATCCATTTCTGGAATTGAATTCACCAGTTGTGCTTCCGATTCCGTTCCATCTGCAAACGTGACGTTGATAACACTAGCGCCATCCACGACATGCAAGCTGGTGAGAATGTTGCCGAAGCCATCCACGACCACGCCGCTGCCCAGGCCGAAATCTGATCTGGCGTCCTGATGCTTTTCCTCCACTTGAATCCAGATCAACGAAGGTTGAATGACCTGATAGACGAGAGATGAGTACGAAGGCGCAGGCGTGGCAGACGCCATGGCAATGGCAACAGACATGTTGACATCTTCCAGAGTCAATTGATTTGGTTTAACAATGAGGAGGTTGTAGAAAAACAGAATAATCAGCGCCGCAAACACGCCCGAGGCAAAAGGCAGGCTTCTGCGCAGGCGCATATTGATTTTTTTGATATATCCCCGAAAGACTTCCATTCTTGAAGCGGACGGTTCGTTCATGCCAGTTCCTTATTCAACAGTGATAAAGATAATTCACACAACGGTGGCTTGCAACGACAAACATTCGATAAGGCAGGGATCAGTATAAAGACGAGAGGGATTCGCTGGTTCTTACAAGGCAGGTTTGTATTAACAAAATCCACACAATTCACTTGTGAACATGTATACTTTTAGCACAGTTATAAAACAAAGTGAAAAGAGGCATGAGATGAATGTATCTGAAGCGATCCGTTTGAAGAGAGCCGTACGCAAATTTCAAGACAAGCCCCTGCCCGATGACGTAGTCCACGCCATTCTCAACGCGGGACGCAGGTCGCAGTCTTCCAAGAATACACAGACGTGGCAGTTCGTTGCCATACGGGACAAGTCCATTTTGAAGGAGCTTTCCACCTGCGGCGAATGGGCGGGGCATCTCGCAGGCGCGGCGCTTGCCGTTGTCATCCTCACACCTGACCCTGACAGCAAATTCCAGATCATGTTCGATGCGGGTCAGGCGGCGGCATTTATGCAATTGGCCGCATGGGAATTGGGAGTCGGCTCTGTGCCTGCTTCGCTGTACGAGCATGAAAAAGCGCGCGGCATTCTCAACGTCCCACCTGAATGGCACGTGCGCATTGCGCTCTCTTTTGGCTACCCGCAAGAGGAAGAGAAGTTGTCCGCGCCGCCGAAAAAGGGCGGACGGGCGGCTTTTGAGGATGTTGTCCATTGGGAGAAGTGGTAGGGGCTGATGGGAGCTCGATGAGAGCTCGATGGGAGCTCGATGGGAGCTACTGTGGAGACACTGTGGAGCTACTGTGGAGCTACGTTGGTGGACGGTGGACGGTGGACGGTGGACGGTGGACGGTGGACGGTCTTTGAAGATGAATTGAAGATTATTCTTACATCGTGGGTATAATCAGTGAAAGTTCATAATAAATACGAGTCACCTCAAAAATGTTACCCTGAGCGGACGTGACACTCCCTGGCACCGCCCGCCAGGGCAGGTGTGCGCCAGTGCGGTGAGGGTCTCTTCCAAAAAATAAGAGACTCTTCGGTCGCAAAGAACGCTTCCTCAGAGCGACATGACTTTTTGAGTCACCCAACCTTAAGCGAGGGAAAATATGACCGATCATTGTTTCATCAGTTATTCCAATGCAGATGCAGCGGACTTTGCCACCAAGCTATCCGATGAACTTGAGGGCGGACATCCGTTCATCAATGTTTGGTTTGACAAACGCGACTTGAAACCCGGTAAAGACTGGGATGATCAAATTCCAGCCGCAATCCGAGACTGTAAATATCTCGTGTTTGTATTGACGCCAGATAGTACAGCAGAAGGCTCCGTCTGCAAGGAAGAATGGACATGGGCGTTAAAATACAAGAAGCCTGTCATTCCCATTCGTCTGCATGAAAAAGCCGAATTGCCGTTTCGCATGGGGAATCGCCAGTTTATTGATTTCGTTTTCAACTTTGAAGCGGGGATCGCAAAACTACGCAAACACTTTACCTATCTTAATTCTCCCGAAGGATTGCTTGATGAATTAAATCACCGTCTTGCTGATGCCAATCGTGATTTTCGCCGCGCAAAAGAAGAAGACAAATCTCGGATTAAAGCAGAACTTGACGAATTGACCGAGCAGATCAAACGTCAGGAAGAGATCGTCAGGAATCCCAAAGCGGCGGAAGAGAAGACCGAGAAGAACATCCAAAGCGGACTCGAGCGCGAGCGTCAGCCTGAGAAACCTGTGGCGGGGAAAACGTCCACGCGCTTTATCAATCCGCCGCCAGGGATTGCGCCGAATTATTTTCAGGATCGGTTGATCGAGACAAAACAAATCACAGACTTCCTCAATAACGACTCGCAGCGCTTGATGACCATCGTGGGGCGCGCGGGGGTGGGAAAAACTGCAATGGTCTGCCGCCTGCTCAAGGCGTTGGAAAGAGGCGAGCTTCCCGATGACCTCGGCGAGATGAAAGTTGACGGGATCGTCTATTTGAGCGAGACGGGCAGTCACAGGGTCAACTTTGCGAACGTCTTCGCGGACTTGAGCAAACTCCTGCCTGCTTCGGGGGAGACCGCCGAGCGGCTGGAGGGAATCTATAAAAACCCGCAGACATCCACAGGCGATAAAATGCGCGCGCTGTTGGATGCCTTCCCCAGCGGGCGTGTGATCCTGCTGTTGGATAACTTTGAAACCCTGATCGACCCCGAAAGCCTGAGCCTGCGTGACAGCGAATTGAGCGACGCGCTGAACGCCCTGCTCGGCGGACAGCACCATGCCGTGAAAGCGGTCATCACCACGCGCATCGCGCCGCGTGACCTGGCGATCAGCGAGCCAGGCAGGCAGCATCACCTGAGTTTGGATGAAGGACTCGAATCGCCTTACGCGGAAAACGTCCTGCGTGAAATGGACGCGGACGGACGCGTGGGACTCAAGTCCGCGCCCGATGCCCTGCTGAACAAAGCCCGCGAAAAGACACGCGGCTACCCGCGCGCTTTGGAAGCATTGTATGCCATCCTGTCGGTTGACCGTTACACCACGCTCGAAGAACTGCTCGAGCTCAGCCTGCCCGATGAAGTGGTGCAGAAACTGGTGGGCGAAGCCTTCAACCGCCTTGACCCGAGCGCGCAAAAAGTGATGCAGGCGCTGGCTGTGTATAACCGTCCCGTCAGCCCCGCCGCGATTGATTACCTGTTGCAACCGCATTTGCCAAGCATTGACAGCGCGCTGGTGCTGAACCGTTTGGTGAACATGCACTTCGCCCGCCGCGAGGCAGGACGATATTATTTACATCCTGCGGATAAGGAATATGCTTTCAGTATTATTCC
>JADKDM010000027.1 GCA_016714565.1 Candidatus Villigracilis propinquus | reverse complement strand
GTAAATGACGAAACCTTCCTCCTTTCAAGAAATCATCCTCAAACTTCAAGACTTCTGGGCATCGCACGGATGCCTGATCACACAGCCCTACTACACCCAGGTGGGCGCAGGGACGATGAACCCTGCCACCTTCCTGCGCGTGCTCGGACCCGAGCCGTGGAACGTGGCGTACGTCGAGCCGTCTGTCCGCCCCGATGACGGGCGTTACGGCGAGAACCCCAACCGCTTCCAACTGCACACCCAGTATCAGGTCATCCTCAAGCCCGACCCAGGCAACCCGCAGGAACTCTACCTCGAGTCGCTCAAAGCCCTCGGCATCGACCCGCGCCAGCACGACATCCGCTTCGTGGAGGATAACTGGGAACAGCCCGCCATCTCCGCGTGGGGCTTGGGTTGGGAGGTCTGGCTCGACGGGCAGGAGATCACGCAGTTCACCTACTTCCAGCAGATGGGCGGCGTGGCGCTCGACCCCGTCTCGGTCGAGATCACCTACGGGCTCGAACGCATCCTCATCGCGCTCAACAACGCCAAAGCCATCTGGAACGAAGAATACGGCGCAGGCGTCACCTACGGCGAGATCCGCCGTCAGGAAGAGTTCGAACACTCCAAATATTATTTCGAGACCGCCGACGTCGAACGCGTCCGCGCCATGTACGACCTCTTCTCCGCCGAAGCCGACGCCTGTCTCGCGCAGGGTCTCATCGTCCCCGCGCACGACTACGTCCTCAAATGCTCGCACTGCTTCAACATCCTCGATACCCGCGGCGCCATCTCCGTCGCCGAACGTCAAGCCTTCTTCCGCCGCATCCGCGAATTAGCCAAAGGCGTGGCAGTCTCCTATGGCGAACAGCGCAAGGGGCTGGAATATCCGTTACTTCGGGAATCGGGCAAAGGGAATCGGGAATCGTCCAAAGCCCAACTCCCGACTCCCAATTCCCAACTCCCTTCCTCCTCGAAATCGGCGTCGAAGAACTCCCTGCCTCTGATGTGGATATCGCCTACGCGGCAGTTTCCACCCGTGTGCCGACTCTGCTCAAGGAACTGAATCTCACCCACGGCGACATTCGCTTCTTCACAACCCCGCGCAGGATCGTTGTTTCTATCGACTCTCTCTCCCGAATCAGCCCGACCGCGAAGACCTCGTCAAAGGTCCGCCCGCTGATAAAGCCTTCGACAAAGACGGCAAGCCCACGCAAGCCGCGCTTGGTTTTGCCAAGAAAAATAATCTCGACCCTGCCACACTCGAAGCCCGCGAAATTGACGGTGGAAAATACGTGGCGGCTGTCGTCAAACAAAAGGGACGCCCCACTCCCGAAGTCCTCGTGGATGCGTTGCCCAAACTCGTCGAAAGCATCAAGTTCGAAAAGTCCATGCGCTGGAATGACTCAGGCATTGCCTTCTCACGTCCCATCCGCTGGTATGTGGCTCTGCTCGGTGACATGGTCATCCCGTTTGAATATGCTGGCGTGACATCTGGAAATATTTCTCGTGGCTTACGCCCCTACGGCTCACCCGATATCACCATCCCATCCGCTGATAAATATTTCGACGTGATCCGCGAAGCAGGCATCCTCCTCGATAAAGAAGAACGCAAAGCCTCCATCGTCGAACAGGTCAATCAAGCCGCAGCCCTACTCGGCGGACAAGCCATCATCGAAGAAGGCTTGCTCAACGAAGTCACCAACTTCATCGAAATGCCCACCGCAGTCATGGGCGGCTTCAATGAAGAATTCCTCGCCCTGCCGAGTGATGTGCTGATTTCGGTAATGAAGAAACATCAGAGATATTTTCCAGTCGAAAGTCAAAAGTCGAAAGTCGAATCCCAGACCTTCGACCTTCGACCTTCGACCTTGTTACCGAATTTCATTGCAATCCGAAACGGCGATGATATTCATATTGATACAGTGAGAGAAGGAAATGAGCATGTATTGGGCGCGCGCTTTGCCGATGCCAACTTCTTCGTCCGCGAAGATGTCAAACTCAAGCTCGAAGAATATCGTCCCAAGCTTTCCACGCTCACCTTCCACACCAAGCTCGGCTCCATGCTCGACAAATCCGACCGCATCTTGAAACTCGGCGCGGAAGTGGGCGCGATGCTCGGCTTCAAAGGCGTGGACGAGATCAAGCCGCTCGGACGCGCGGTCTATCTCGCCAAAGCAGATTTGGTGACTCAGATGGTCACCGAAATGACTTCGCTGCAAGGCATCATCGGCGGCGAATACGCGCTGCGCTCTGGCGAGTCCGCGGATGTGGCGTTGGCAATCTCTGAACAATATCAAACCGTGCCGCAAAGCAAGGTCGGTGTTGCGCTTGCGTTGGCAGACCGCATCGACTCGCTCGTTGGTCTCTTCGGCGCAGGGCTTGCTCCCACAGGCGCGAAAGATCCCTTCGGTCTGCGCCGCGCCGCCATCGGAGTCGTCCAACCGCTCATCGAACACGGCATGGACTTTGACCTCGCCCTCGCTGTCCAAAAGTCCGCGAAGACCCAACCGCTCGAAGTCACAGCCGATGCGCAGAAACAAATTCTCGAATTCATCGCAGGCCGCTTGAAAGTAGTCCTCGGCGACATGGGATTCAAGCACGATGTCATCGAAGCCGTTCTTGCGGCGCAATCAAACAACCCGGCGGGAACTGTCCGTGCGGTGAAGCAACTGTCCGCTTGGGTAGGACGCGAAGATTGGTCATCCATTTTGGACGGCTTCGCCCGCTGTGTCCGCATCCTAAGAAGTCAGACCGCGGACAATGGACCCTGGACCGTGGATGATAGCAAGTTTGTTGATAAAGAAGAGAACGACCTGTATCAAGCAATCCAACAGGCGGTCAATGTCGCTCAGAACCAGCCAAACGGCCAACCGCCCACAGTCGACGAATTCCTGAAGGTTGTCACCAAACTCATCCCCTCCATCACCGCCTTCTTCGACAAAGTGCTGGTCATGGCCGAGGATAAAGCCGTGAAGGAAAATCGGCTGGGCCTGCTGCAAAAGATCGCGTCGCTTTCAAACGGCATCGCGGATTTGAGCAAGCTCGAAGGCTTCTAAACTTGAAAGACGGCTCAAACGGGCCGTCTTTTTGTTCTTGTATAATTATTGATAATTTGGGTAGAGTTTGGTATGATTATCTCGTGACCTGAGCGGGGAAAATAAGCTGTGGCCGATTCTCGTGTTGTAACAGAGCTTTCAGGCTGCGTGAAAGCCTGTCTAATTGTTGAAACCCGATTAGCAAGGAGAAAAATACCATGTCCAAACCAATAATTGCCCGCTTTGTTCTTTCTCTGCTGATAGCGCTTGCTCTTGTTGCCGGAATTTATTCGAGCGCGCAAGGCGCGAGGCTGACTGCCGGCGCAAAGAGCGGACAGGCTCACATTAACTCCAGCGTGCATCCCCTTCAGGATCCTTCTTTCATTCAATTCCAAAATTTTGAATCACAGTACGAGCACAATTGCAACTCCGAAGCCTATAACCCGCTGGACGATTGATCTTTCCTGTCGGCAGGAATTGATCTGTATCATGGGGGCAAGAGGCAAACCGTGATAATGGATTTGCCGTAGTACGTTGCGGCAACAATAAAGGGGTTCCGTTAAAAGCGGCGACTCGTCTGAGTTGCCGCTTTTTTTATCCCGATTTTCTTAATTTGCCAAACCATCCAACCAAGCCTATAATTCAAGCACCCTATGTCCACATTAGATGAGATCAAATCCCGCATCGATATCGTAGACCTCGTCTCTGAGGCTGGCGTAAAACTGCGCCACGCGGGGAAGAACTACACAGGATTCTGTCCCTTCCACGATAACAAGCACACGCCCGCGTTCGTGATCTGGCCCGAGTCCGGCACGTGGCGCTGCTTTGGTCAATGCAACGAGGGCGGCGACATCTTCAAGTTCGTGATGAAACGCGATGGACTTGATTTCAAAGACGCCATGCAAAAGCTGGCGTTGCGCGCGGGCGTGGAGATCAAGGAATACCAGCGCGAGAGCCCGCAGCAAAAAGAAGTCTATGAGAACCTCCGCAAACTGTTGGAGGATGCGATCATTTATTACCGCACCCAGCTTTTTGCGAACAAGGATATTTTGACCTACCTGCGCGAGAAGCGTGGGCTGACAGACGCCTCCATCGAAACCTTTGGGCTGGGATTTGCTCCGAACGGCTACGACAACGCCTTGAGATATTTCACCCAACGCGGCTTTTCCCAACAGGATCTAATAGATTCAGGTTTGTTGACGGTTCGTGAAGCCGATTCCCAAGCCCCAAATTCCGAATCCCGCGTGTACGACAAATTCCGCAACCGCATCATGATCCCCATCCGTGACGAGAACGGGAAGATGGCGGGTTTCGGCGCGCGCATCGTAGACCCGAACGACATCCCCAAATTTTTGAATTCCCCCGAAACGCCGATCTTTTCCAAAGGCAGAATCCTGTATGGATTAGACCGCGCCCGCAAGCCCATCCGGGCCGCCGATCAGGCTGTGATCGTGGAAGGCTACCTCGATGTCATCGCGTTGCATCAGGCGGGCTACGAGAACGTCGTCTCGCCGATGGGCACGGCGCTCACCGAAGACCAGCTGCGTTTGCTCAAAAAATCCACGCGGCGCATCGTGCTGGCGCTTGACCCTGATGCTGCCGGTCAAAAAGCCGTGCTGCGCGGTCTCGATGCCGCCCGTTCGGCAATGGATCGCGAAGGCGAACTCGGTTTCGATGCGCGCGGCTTATTAAAGAATGAAGCCCGCTTGCAAGCGGACTTGCGTGTGGCTACCATGCCCGATGACCTCGACCCCGATGAGATCGTGGCGCGTGACAAAGAAGAATGGAAACGCCTTATCGAAAACGCCAAGCCCATCGTCACGCATGTGATGGATTCGCTCGCGGCAGGGCAGGACTTGAACGATGCCAAGATCAAGAATCAGATCGCGGCGCAGGTGCTTCCTTTAATTGAAGACCTGCCCAATCCGTTGGAACGCGACACGTACCGTCAGGCGTTGTCGAGAATGCTCAAGGTGGATGAACGCTCCTTGACGAGCACTCAGGTTCAGGCGCCGGTGGTGAGGCGCAAGCCGCGGGAGGCGGTAAAAGGGCCAGCGGCGGAAATGCCTGTGGTGGCGGTCAATCCCAGACTGAAAATCGAATCCTATTGTTTGGGTGTTCTATACCGCAAGCCGGAATTGTTGTATCGTCTGGATCGAAAACTGCAAGAGTTCGGGCTGAGTCCGTTGGCGGTGGAGGACTTCGAGTATACTGACCATCAGTTATTGTTTAGCGTTGTGAGTTTGGCGGTGCGGCAGGATGAGAAGGAACACCAGAACTTTATGTTGGGTGAACTGCCCGAGGAAGTGGTCGGCCTTTCCAAAGAACTGCTCGCGCAAACCGAAACGCTCGATACGCTGGATGATAAACTGCTCGAAGAATTGCTCGCACGCTTTTTAGACCTGCGCCGCGCACATGCCATGATCAATGTGAATCAACTGCGATTTTTGCAGGAGGATGAACAGCAGCAAGGCGGTGCAAATCTAAAGGTATATCAGGAACAGGCCATTCAGTTTACCCGTCTGCTGCACAGCCTGGACCAGGCCAAGCGCAAGGCCGTAAAGCGATAATGAGCCTGTTCCATTTGGTTTGAGTTTTACACACATGCATTTTGGAAAAGGGAAACAAATGCCCGCAAAAAGCAAACCAGCCGCGAAGGCAAAAACGAAGACAAAAACTAAAGCAAAACCGGGTGTTAAAAAAGTGCAGGCGGCTCGTGAAGCCAAGCCAAAGAAAACACTGCTTTCGGTGGATGTTGTTTTAGACTCCCTCGTTGAAGAAAAGAATATATTAATTCCAGAAGATGTCATTGAACCTGATGAAACCCTGCTTTCACAGCAGGAGGAAGAGTTTGATGATACGCTGCCCATCCGTTCGCATGAGGTGGCTGCCGAGCTTTCTGAAGACCCTGTGCGGCTGTACCTGCGCGAGATCGGGCTGGTAAAACTGCTCGGCTCGGATAGTGAGTTTCGGCTTGCCACCATCATCGAGGCAGATCGTTTGATCGGCACGCTTCGTAAAATGAAGCAGCACAAGGGGATATCTCTTTCCACTTCCATTTACCGTTCGCTCATTGCGGATCTGCTCGTTTCGTGGGATCGTCTCGTGGAAGATGCCGAGCGCCTTGAACATGAATTGCCCGATCTGGCGATGTTGATCGCTGAAGCCCAGTCGCTGCATGCAGGCTGGGAATTTGACTCACCCTCCTTTTTAAGAGCATATCTGGATAACGGCCATTGGGGAGTTGACCATCTGTGGGATAACCTTGCCCGACATGCCTACTCGGTCTATCTTAGCCTGTACCTGCTCCCGTTTAAATATGCAGAGTGGCTGCTGACGATTGTCCGCGAACAACGCGTCTTCCCGCAGCAGCGCACGCTTTTCCGCAACCTGCCCGCCGATGAAGACCTGATCTCCGAAATGGACCTCGTCCACTTCCGTGCGGTGGATGCGAATCAGGCGCTCATCCGCGCGAACTTGCGTTTGGTGGTCAGCGTTGCCAAGCGCTATTTGGGGCGCGGCATTTCGTTTCTGGATCTGATCCAGGAGGGAAATATGGGTCTGCTGCGCGCCATCGGCAAGTTTGATCCGCGCCGTGGATTTAAATTCAGTACCTACGCCACCTGGTGGATCCGCCAATCCATTAACCGTTCCATCGCCGAGCAGGCGCGTACCATTCGTATCCCCGTTCATTTGTTCGAGTCTATCTCGCGGATTTTGCGTGCGCAGCGTCATCTCACACAGGTGCTGGGACGCGACCCTAATAATGAAGAGCTTGCTCTTGAAGTGGGCTATCTCTCTGCCGCAGATGTGCAGGAGGTCTTGCGCGCCCATGCGGAGGGAAAGACCGTCATTCCTGAAATTCAGCAAAGATTGGATATTGCTTCGCAGAAGATCCACCGTGTGCTGCGCTCTGCGGAAGAGCCTGTTTCTTTGGAAGGTCCCGTGGGGGATGAGGACTCAAGCACACTGGGCGATTTCATCGAAGATGAAGATGCGCCTTCCCCAATGGATGCCGCCGCCAAGGAAATGCTGCGCGAGCAGGTGCAGCACGCGCTCGCATCCCTTTCGGAACGAGAGCGTGAAGTGCTGGAGTTGCGCTTTGGCTTGAAAGACGGCAAGGAGCACACGCTCGAAGAGGTGAGCCGCTACTTTGACGTCACCCGCGAGCGCATCCGCCAGATCGAAGCCAAGGCGCTGCGGAAACTGCGTCACCCCGCGCGGAGCAGGGAACTGCGCGATTATCTGGGAGATTGACGGATTTAAAGTGACAGTCACCTTCACCCGCAGGGTGCTTCGCAAAGGTGACTGTCACTCTTTATAAAAGTTGAGAGTTTCCACTGAATTCGATTACATAGACCCAATATGACTAATATCACCATTTTTGTGAAAAGAGGCACTTTTTCTAGCCTGTAAAAATCTCTTGTGATATACTACGCCGAACTGTGCCAGATTTCACGCATCAATGAGGTGTATAAATGTTGGTGGAATATATTGCCATCGCGGTGATGATCGCGGTAGCCACTTTGATCGCTTTTATCGCAATTGGGTTGGGGGAATTATTCGGTCCAAAGAAAAAATCAGCAGCAAAAGACATGCCGTACGAATCAGGCATGAATCCATACGGCGAGGGGACGCGACGTATGCCTGTTCGCTTCTATCTTATTGCCGTATTGTTCATCCTCTTTGATATTGAAGTCGTGTTCTTTTTGCCCTGGGCGATTGCCTTCCGCAGCCTGGGTCTCTTTGGCCTGGCAGAGATGGTGGTCTTCATCATCATCCTTCTTATTGGTTATGTATATGCTTGGAAAAAAGGAGCGCTTGAATGGGAGTAGAACAGAAACTCGGAAATATGGGCGTGGTTACCACCACGCTTGAGTCTGTCGTTAATTGGTCTCGCACCAATGCCATGTGGCCGATGTTGTTTGGTTTGGCTTGCTGCGCTATTGAGATGATGTCCGCGCAGGCGGCGCATTACGATATGAGCCGCTTCGGTATGGAACTCATGCGTGCCAGCCCGCGCCAGTCGGACTTGATGATCGTGGCGGGACGTGTCTCGAAGAAGATGGGGCCCGTCCTTCGCCGTTTATATGACCAGATGCCCGAGCCCAAGTGGGTGATCGCCATGGGCGATTGCGCCTCCTGTGGCGGTGTCTTCAATAACTATGCCATCTATCAGGGTGTGGACGAAGTTGTCCCTGTGGATGTGTTCGTGGCGGGCTGCCCGCCGCGCCCCGAAGCTTTGATCCACGGTGTGCTCACTGTGTATGAAAAAGTGAAGGGTGAGAAGTTCAAGGATCTAGCGGTAAATAAATAATTCATAAGACCTGACAGGGTTTTAAACCCTGTCAGGTCTTAAGGAATATGTTGATTATGGATAAAAAACTCGAACCAATCGTAAAAGCAGTGCAGACCAAATTCGGCGCAACCTTTGAAGAGTTCCGCGATGAGGTGCATTTGTTCGTTAAACCCGAACAGATCGTGGAGGCATTGACCCTTTTGCGCGACGAACAGAACTTTGAATTACTCTCGGCGTTAACCGCAGTGGATTACTATCCCCAGTCAACGCCTCGTTTTCATGTTATCTACCAGCTCACCTCGATCGCGAAAAATCTATCGGTGCAGTTGAGGGTTCCAGTAAACGGAGACAGCCCCAAGGTCCCGACAGTGACGCAGGTGTTTGGTTCGGCGAACTGGCGCGAGCGCGAACTTCTCGATATGTTCGGCATCGAGGTCGAAGGTCATCCTGATCCGCGCCGCCTGCTAAACCCGGATGATATGGTAGGGCACCCACTCCGCAAAGATTTTCCGCTCGGCTATGAAGAACCGCAGTTCACATTTAACTTTGATGAGATCAACCTGCGCAAGCCGTACGCAAAGGAATAATTATGTCCCAGATTGAAGAAGTCAGTTTAGATCAATATAAACATCTCGTTTCCGAACGCGCGCTGACGGGCGAGACCATGCTGTTGAACATGGGCCCGCAGCATCCGTCCACGCATGGCGTGTTGCGCCTGCTGCTGGAACTGGATGGTGAGATCGTCGTCAACTGCATTCCCGATATCGGCTTTTTACACACGGGTGTTGAAAAGAACATGGAAGCCAAGACCTACCAAAAGGCTGAAGTGATGACCGACCGTCTCGATTACATGAACACGATGGGCAATAACCTTGCCTATGTGATGGCGGTTGAGAAATTGATCGATGTGGATGTTCCCGTGCGTGCGCAGGCTTTGCGCGTGATCCTCGTTGAACTTCAACGCATCGCTTCACATCTCGTTTGGCTCGGCACCTCGGGTCTCGACCTCGCGGCCATGTCCATGTTCCTGTATTGTTTCCGCGAACGCGAACAGATCCTCGATATTTTTGAACTGGTCTCCGGCCAGCGCATGATGACCACCTACATCCGTCCCGGCGGCGTGTGGCGCGATGTGCCCGTGGAATTTGAAAAAGCCGTTCGCGACTTTATCAAAATTTTCCCGAAGCGCATCGATGAATACGAAACCCTGTTGACGAAGAATCCGCTTTTCATTGACCGCATGGTGGACATTGGTTACCTGAGCAAAGAGACGGCTCTTTCCTACGGGGTAACTGGTCCTTCACTACGGGCATCAGGCGTCGATTGGGATCTGCGCAAAGCCCGTCCGTACTGCGGATATGAACAATATGATTTCAACGTGCCCACCCGCACCGAAGGCGATACATACGCGCGTTATCTGGTTCGCATTGAGGAATTACGCGAGTCTTTGAAGATCGTGGAGCAGGCGTTGAATAAGATGCCGCTTGGCCCGGTCCGTTCTGAGAATCGCAAATTTGTCCCGCCTCCCCGTTCAGAGATCGGCGTGAGCATGGAATCCCTCATCCATCACTTCAAGTTATGGACGGAAGGTTTCCCTGCGCCGAAGGCTTCCATTTATAGCGCGGTCGAATCTCCGCGCGGTGAGCTGGGTGTTTTACTGGAAGGCGATGGCGGTCCCAAGCCAATGCGCGTCCACATGCGTACTCCATCCTTTGATAATTTGGGCGTGGTTCCACAGATCGTAAAGGGGTATTTGGTGGCTGACCTTGTCGCCATCCTTGCCTCGGTTGACATTGTCCTCGGAGATATTGACAGATGAGCCTTGAGAAAACCTATCCGAAGGAAGTAAAACAAATCCTTGCCAAATACCCGCCGGAGCACAAACGCTCGGCGGTCATGCCGCTCCTGTACCTTGCCCAGCGCGAGGAAGGTTTCATCAACAAAGCCGCCATGCAGGATATTGCGCAGATGTTGGATATTACCGAAACAGAAGTCGCCTCCATTGTCGGTTTTTACTCGTTGTACCACGATGAAAAAGCTGGTAAATACCGTATGCAGGTTTGCACAGATCTTCCCTGTGCCTTGCGCGGTGCGGATGAATTCCTTAATAACCTGTGCGGCAATCTTGGTATCAAAGTCGGCGAAACAACTGCCGATGGTCTGGTCACAGTGGAAGCGGTGATGTGCCTCGCCTCCTGTGATAAAGCCCCCATGTTCCAAACTCAGGGACCTGACGGTATCAAATATCACGACTTGATGACAATCGACCGCACCATGGAATTGATCGACGCTCTCAAGCAGGCGAACAAGGAGGAGAAGTAATGGCTTACGTCCTTTTACGCCATCGCGATATTCCAGATATCAACAAGATCGATGTCTATAAAAAGAACGGTGGTTTTGCCGCCTTCAAAAAAGCTGTGACCAAAATGCAGCCCGTCGAAGTGACCAACGTGGTCAAAGACTCCGGCTTGCGCGGACGCGGCGGTGCGGGGTTCCCCACTGGTGTGAAGTGGTCCTTCATTGATAATAAGAATTGGCCGCATTATGTGGTCGCCAATGCGGATGAATCCGAGCCCGGTACTTTCAAAGACCGCGAGATCATGGAAAGCAATCCTTTCCAGTTCATTGAAGGACTTGCTCTTGCCAGCTATGCTGTTTCTGCAAATGTTGCATATATTTATTTGCGTGGTGAATTCTGGCAATTAGCCGCCTTCCTCGATGAAAAGATCGCGGAAATGGAAGAGGCTGGCTACCTCGGTGATAATCTTTTCGGCACCGAATACTCACTAAAAATTTACACTCATCTCGGCGCAGGAGCTTACATCTGCGGCGAAGAGACAGCCTTGCTCGAATCCATCGAAGGCAAGCGCGGACAGCCCCGTGTTCGTCCGCCATTCCCGCCTTCGTATGGTCTGTATGGCAAGCCTACCATCATCAACAATGTTGAAACATTCACCAATGTCCCGATGATCCTTGCCAATGGCGCGGATTGGTACAAGACGATGGGCACGCTTGATAGCGCTGGCGTGAAGATCTTTTCCCTCTCTGGTCGTGTGCGTAAGCCCGGTAATTATGAACTTCCCTTTGGCGCCACCTTCCGTGAGTTGATCTATGAACATGCGGGTGGCGTTCAGGAAGGTCGACCCGTCAAGGCGATCATGCCCGCGGGCGCATCCTCCTCTTTGGTGGTTGTGGATGACAAGGTGTTGGACACGCCGATGGATTACGCATCCGTCCGTACGCTGGGTGCGGATCTCGGTTCTGCATCTGTGATCGTGCTGGATGATACCGTGGATATTGACTGGGTCATCAACAAGACGATCAAATTCTTCAAACATGAATCCTGCGGCAAATGCACTCCCTGCCGCGAGGGTAATTATTGGATGAGAAACCTCACCAACCGCATTCATTCAGGCGAGGGTTCATCGCAAGATGTGGACCTGCTTTTGAATGTTGCCAAACAAATGCAAGGCAAATGTTTGTGCGCGCTGGGTGAGTTTTCCACAATGGCTGTGGTGACCGGTATCGAAAGATTCCCGCAGGATTTTAAAAAAGTAGTGAAGGCTTAACGGAGCACGCATGACGAAACAAGTCACGCTTTCAATTAATGGATTAACTGTAACTGTCCCGGATGGAACTCTGGTGGCAGATGCGGCAAAGATGGTGGGCATTGATATCCCCGTCTTCTGCCATCATCCCAAGCTTGAGCCTGTCGGCATGTGCCGCATGTGTCTGGTGGAAATTGGCCGTCCCATGTTGGACCGCGCCACTGGACAGGTGGTGATGGAGAACGGCCAGCCCAAGATCCAATTCATGCCCAAGCTGGAGACCGCCTGCACCAACCGCGTTTCTGAAGGCATGGTTGTGATGACGACCTCGGACAAAGCCAAGGATGGGCAGAAGGGCACTGTTGAATTTTTGCTCACTTCGCATCCGCTGGATTGCCCGGTCTGTGATAAGGGTGGCGAATGCCCCTTGCAAAACCTGACCATGCAATTCGGTCCGGGAAAGAGCCGCTTTAATTATGATGAGAAACTGCACCTCGAGAAGCAAGTCCCTCTTGGTGAATTGATCTGGCTGGATCGCGAACGCTGCATCCAATGTGCGCGCTGCATCCGTTTTCAGGATGAGGTTGTAGGGGAGGCTGTGCTCGGCTTCGATGAGCGCGGACGCAATACCCAGATTGTTTCACTTTCGGACCCTGGGTTTGATTCTGTTTTCTCTGGCAATACTACTGACATTTGCCCCGTGGGTGCGTTGACCACTGCGGACTTCCGCTTTGGCGCACGCCCCTGGGAGTTGAAGGCACAGGCTTCCATTTGTACGCAATGCCCCGTAGGGTGCAATACCACTCTCAATACCCGTCGCGAAGCAAAAGCGAACGGCGACATTGTGGTGAAGCGCGTCATGCCGCGCCAGAACGAGGAAGTGAACGAGATCTGGCTGTGTGACAAGGGACGCTTTGCCCATCACTACACCGAAAGCAAGAAGAGACTCACCAAGCCGATGGTTCGCAAGGAAGAAAAACTTGCGCGCGCTTCGTGGGATGCAGCCACAAAATTTGCAGCAGAGAATTTCGTCGCCAATAAAAAAGATTTCGTTGTGCTGGCTTCGGGCCGTTTGGCAAATGAAGATCTGTTCAACCTCAAATCTCTCGCTGACCATGCGGATGGTACAGCCATTTTGTACTCCGATATGGGCGGCGGTGACCTGACCCAGCTGGTGGGTGTGGGGGCCGGCACGAACATTGGCAAGATGGGTACTGGGGATGCGATCCTTGTGGTGGCATCTGATTTATATGAAGAAGCTCCCATTTGGTGGCTGCGTGTGAAGCAGGCTGCAGACCGCGGCGCAACTTTGATCGTAGCCAACCCGCGCGAAACTAAATTGGATAAATTCGCAAAGTTCACCATCCGCTATGCGTATGGCGATGAAGTAAAGACCATCAGCGATTTTAGCAAGAAGAGCAAGATCTCGGATGAATTCGCGAAGGCAAAGAATGCGGTCGTGTTCTACGGCAGTGAGGGACTGGGCTTGAACGGCACATCCACGCTGGCTTCGGAATGCGCCGACCTTTTGAAGGAAACAGATCACATTGGCAAGCCGAATAACGGTTTGGTCGGTGTCTGGCAGCGTGCCAATGATCAGGGTGCATGGGAAGTTGGTTTCCGTCCCGTTCCTGATCTGGAGAAGGCACTCAAAGGAAAAGCGGTTTACATCGTGGGCGCTGACCCCGTTGGTGATGACCCGATTTTGGCGAAGGCTTTAAAGGGTGCGAAGTTCATTGCAGTACAGGATGTGCTTGAGACCGCCACCACCGAAATTGCGGATGTGGTCTTCCCTGCCCAGGCGTATACCGAGCGTGAAGGAACCTACATCTCTGGCGAACGCCGCGTGCAGCGCTTCTACCCTGCGGTTCCTGCCAAGGGCGACTCGAAACCTGATTTTGCAATTACCTCCCAGCTTGCCAAACAGATGGGCGTCATTCTTGAAGGTTCATCGGCCTCTGTAGTATTCGATATTCTTGCGAATTCCATTGATGGCATGGCGGACTTGAGCTATGCAAATCTTGCCGAGGTACATGGTCAGTGGCCGATCATCGGGCGCGGTGACTTGTACTACGGCGGCACGACGTACGAGAACACACAAGGTTTGGGTGTTCAACTCCTCCCGATTGCTCAGGCTGGGGGAACGGTACGCATCTCAAAGGTCAGGAAAGAAGCGGCTCTTCGTCCCAAAGAAAAGGAATTGATCGCTGTCCCCGTCACCAGGTTGTATGATCGCGGCGTGACGATCAATCCCGCGCAGTTGTTGAACGAACGTGTGGGTGAGGCGACCGTTGCCATGCATCCAGCCACCGCAAAGAAGATGGAGTTGGAAGCTGGCGCGCAGGTCAAGATCAGCTTTGAGGGCGTGAATGGGGAAGCTCTGCTAAAGTTGGACGATACGATTTCAACGGGTGTGGTGTTGGTGCCGCGCAGTATGGGCATTGCGATCCACGAACCTGTGGCTGCGAAGGTGAAATAATATGGATTGGACAATCTGGCTTGAATGGGTAATAAAAGGGTTTGTTTTGTGCCTGATCCTGTTGACGGGATTTGCGTACCTGACCTTATATGAACGCCGCGCGCTGGCTCGTATGCAGATCCGTGTGGGACCGAACCGCGCTGGGTATCAGGGTTTGCTCCAGCCAATCGCGGACGCGGTCAAGTTGATCTTCAAGGAAGAACTGACACCCGGGCACGTGTACAAGGTTGTCTTCATCCTTGCGCCTGTGTTGACCGTGGTACCTTCGCTGATCCTTGCGGCGGTTATTCCTCTCGGAACTTCCTTCACGATGTTCGGGCGTGTGATCACCCTGCATGTCGCGGATATCAGTGTGGGCGTTTTGTACATCATGTCCATCGCTTCGATCGCGGTGTACGGCATTGTGCTGGCGGGATGGTCGAGCAATAACAAGTACGCCATGTTGGGTGGCATCCGTTCCTCTGCACAAATGATCTCGTATGAACTTTCACTTGGCTTGTGTTTCGTGATCGCCATTCTTCTGGGCAATTCGATGAACTTGAATGAAATTGTCAACGCGCAGAAGGATATGTGGTTTGCGGTCATTCAACCTGCGGGCGCACTGGTCTTCATGATCGTGACGCTTGCGGAAGTGAACCGCGCTCCCTTTGATATGCCCGAAGCCGAACAGGAATTGACCGCTGGTTACCACGCGGAATATTCAGGCATGAAATTCGCCTTGTTCTTCATGGCCGAATATCAAAAGATGATCGTCATCTGCATGATCGCCGCGACCTTGTTCTTCGGCGGCTATCGCGAATTCTGGTTCCTGAAAGATACCTTCCTGAGTGTGGATCGCTTCTGGTTCCTTGGCCCGATCTACCTGCTTTTGAAAGTTGTTGTTCTTTTGTTCTTCATGATCTGGATCCGTGCAACCTGGCCGCGCATCCGCTATGACCGTTTGATGGCTTTCGGCTGGAAGGTGCTTTTACCGTTATCTTTGATCCTTGCCTTCATCACTGCCACAGGAATTTTGCTCGCGCAGGAATTGAACAATCAATTGTTCTTCTGGAGCATTCCAGTCCTGTCCATTATTTGTGTGCTGGTGGCAGTGGCTTTTATTAACCGCGACTTGAGGAGAAAATCTCATGGGCGTATTTGATCCCATTATCGAACTTTCAAAAGGTCTGGGCGAGACCCTTCGTTCCTTCCTTTTTGAGAAGACCGTTACTTATCAATATCCGGAAGAAAAACGTCCCGTCCGTCCGCGTTTCCGTGGCCGCCATGTCTTGAAGCGCTACGAGAACGGCCTCGAAAAGTGCATTGGATGTTCGCTCTGCGCGGCTGCCTGCCCTGCGGATGCGATCTTCGTGGAAGCCTCCGAGAATACGGATGAGAAACGCTTCTCTCCCGGCGATCGGTATGCTTCCACCTACGAGATCAATATGCTACGCTGCATCTATTGCGGCTTCTGCGAAGATGCCTGCCCGACCGAAGCCATCGTCCTCGGTGACAATTACGAGCTTTCCTTCACAGACCGCAGACAGGCCATCTACCCCAAAGAGATGCTGCTCGAAGCCGTCCCCACAGCGGATATGACCACTCCGCGCAAAGTGGAGCCCGGTGTGTTCAAGCGCTCTGTGCCTGAGATGCAGGATCCCAGAGACTAGGGATTAGGAACTAGGGTGTTTTTCACCAGTCCCTAGTCACTGAGACCTAATCCTCCAAAGGTGCCTATGAATTCTGACTTGATCGTTTTTATCGTCCTCGCCATTGTCTCCATTGCAACTGCATTGGGCATGGTGTTCAGCCGCAACGCGGTGTATTCGGCATTGTTCCTCGTGCTGAATTTCGTCACGGTGGCGGTGTTCTATCTTCTGTTGGGCGCACCGTTCATTGCCATGTCCCAGGTGACGGTGTACGCAGGCGCGATCATGGTGCTCTTCCTCTTCGTGATCATGCTCCTCGGCGCGGAAAGTATTTCGTCCACAAGTGATCTGCCCTGGCAGAAGCCGCTGGCATTTACTCTCGCGCTCGTGCTCGTGGTGGAATCGATCTACCTGATCGTCTCCCGCGCACAAATGGACAGAGTCATCACAGCTCCTGACGCTTCCATCAACACGGTTGAAAATCTCCGCGAAATGGCAATGACCTTGTATAGCCAGTACCTTCTGCCGTTCGAGATCACATCCATTTTGCTGCTGGTCGCGATGGTGGGTGCGATCGTTCTGACAAAACAGGAAAAGGCAGGGTAGGAAACATGAACACAGTACCTGTAGATTATTACGTTCTCCTCTCCGCCATTTTATTTACGATCGGGGCCATGGGCGTGCTCATCCGCCGCAATCCTTTGATCATTTTCATGTCCATTGAGTTGATGCTGAACGCGGCCAATCTCGTTTTTGTGGCCTATGCCAGTGTCTTCAAATCTTTCAGCGGTCAGATCTTCGTGTTCTTCGTTATCGCTGTGGCCGCCGCGGAAGTGGCCGTGGGTCTCGCGTTGATCGTGCAGATCTTCAAAGCCAAGAAGAACATCAATATTGATGAGTTGAATTCTCTAAAAGGATGATTAGGTAATTAGTGACTAGGGATTAGTGATTAGGCAACTAGGTTCATTCCTAATTCCTGATTCCTAATACCTGATACCTGGAGATTTTTATGCACTTAAGCGAATCAGTTAGTACAGGATTTTTCTTTCTCGCCCCGTGGCTGGTCTTTGCACCACTCACCGGCTTGCTCATCAACGCCATTTTCGGCAAGTACTTCAGCGAAAAGGTCGTTGGAACAGTGGCAAGCCTGGCCTCTGGCGCGGCGTTTGTTGTCTCGGTGCTGCTGGCATATTCCGTCTCCCTCAATCACGGGGAAGTGGTGCGCTGGCAATTGGCCGAATGGATTCATGTTGGAACCCTCCAGCTCGATTGGACATTCCGCATGGACTCACTCTCCACCACGATGATGCTTGTCGTCTCGGGCGTTGGGACTCTCATCCACATCTATGCGATCGGGTACATGCACGAGGATGTCCGCTTCAAACACGAAGAGGGACGCTTCAACCGCTTCTTCATCTACCTGAACCTGTTCATTGCAGCGATGATGATCCTCGTCTCTGGCGACTCCTACATGATGCTCTTCGTCGGCTGGGAAGGCGTGGGACTTTGCTCCTTCCTGCTGATCGGCTTCTGGTATGAGTTCGATACACTCGGACGTTCCTCCTGGGCTAATTCCAACGCTGCCAAGAAAGCCTTCATCACCAACCGCGTAGGCGACTTCGGTTTCCTCATCGCTGGCTTCCTGATGTTCTGGTATCTCGGTTCCTTCCAGTTCGATGAAGTATTCAAGGCTGCTCCCGCGATCGCAGAATCCGCTCCGTGGGTGATCGTGGCAATTACATTATTTATGTTGGTGGGTGTTGCTGGTAAATCCGCACAGATCCCGCTTTACATCTGGCTGCCGGATGCGATGGCTGGCCCAACACCTGTCTCTGCCCTCATCCATGCTGCAACCATGGTGACCGCGGGTGTGTACCTTGTCACTCGTTCGGCTTCAATTTACACGCTCGTCCCACAGGCGCAATATATTGTTGCGATGGTCGGTGCAGGGACGGCGCTCTTCGCCGCGACAATTGCAGTCGGTCAATACGATATCAAGAAAGTTCTGGCCTACTCCACCATTTCCCAACTCGGCTTCATGGTCGCCGCTGTGGGCATGGGCGCGTATGTGGCTGGGATGTTCCACCTGATTACACACGCCTTCTTCAAGGCGTTGCTCTTCCTCTCCGCTGGCTCCGTCATTCTTGGTCTTGGAGCGCGGACATCATGCTCACGCTCATCACGCGGCGCACGACGATCATGGAAAAGGAAAGCCTGCCCTGAGCAAAGCCGAAGGGAAGAAGAAAGACGAACACGGTCATGCTGAAGAAGAGCATGGTGAAGTCTTTGACCCGGGCGACATGCGCAACATGGGCGGACTTCGCAAGACCATGCCTGTCACGTTCTGGCTGTACATGATCGGCACACTGGCTCTCGCTGGCATCTTCCCGTTCGCGGGCTTCTGGTCAAAAGATGAAATCCTTTTGGATGCAAGCCTGCACTTCAAAAGTGTCTACGGTCAACTGACCATTGCTGCATTCTTCACAGCCTTTTACATGGGACGTCAAATTTGGATGGTCTTCTTCGGCGAAGCGCGCAGCGATGCGGCGAAGCACGCAGAAGAAAGCCCAAAGGTGATGACCGTGCCGCTTATGGTGCTGGCAGTTCTCAGCGTAGTCGGAGGCGCGTTAAATCTTCCCTTTGAAGGTTTCCACAATCTCGGTCATTGGCTTTCGTACACCATCGGCGAAGTCGAAGGTCTCCCGCTTAATTTACCGGTCGCAGGAATTTCCACCGCGTTGGCGTTGCTCGCCATTTTGGTTTCTTGGTTCCTGTACGGACGCAACCCGCTCAAGGCTGGTCAGATCGACCCGCTCAAGAAGCCGCTTGGTTTTGTGTTCACAGGCATGGAAAACAAATGGTTCGTGGATGAAGGATATTTTGCCCTCATCATCAACCCGTTCAAGAAGGCATCTGCCTTCCTTGCGGATGTGATCGACTGGCGCTTCTGGCATGACTTTGTGCATGATACGGTTATTCTGGGAACATACAACTGGCTGAGTGAGATCGCGCTGAACGAATATGCCGATCAAAAAGGTATTGATGCGTTCGCCAATTGGCTGGGCACAGCAACACAATCTATTTCAGCGACATTGCGCAAACTGCAAAATGGTTTTGTGCGTTCGTACGCGCTCTCGGTTCTGCTGGGCGTGGTATTGATTTTAGGTTATCTCATCTTTAAATAGTCAAAGGTCTAAAGTCAAAAGTCTGACCTTCGACCTTTGACCTTCGACGATTTTGAACTTTGACGATCTTGCATTCGAGGATAGAACATGGAATTTCTTTTGCAACCTCTTACTCTCCTGACCTTCTTCCCGCTCGTGGGCGTGCTCGTGATTCTCTTCATGAATTCTGAGATGAAAGCCGCCATCCGTTGGGTCGCGCTGGTCACCTCTTTGATCACGTTTGGCATTTCCCTGTGGGTGCTTTCGATATTCACCGTATCAAGCCCCGACTTGCAGTTGGAAGCCAAGTACCCATGGATCGCTGTGGCTGGCTGGAACATCTACTATTATCTCGCCGTGGATGGTTTGAGCATTCTTCTTGTCTTGCTCACTGCCTTCCTCACGCCGATCTCCCTGCTCTCCACATGGACAGCTGTGGAAGACCGCGTGAAGGACTTCATGATCTTCTTCCTTCTTTTGGAAGTGGGCATGATGGGCGTTTTCCTCGCGCAGGATCTCTTCCTGTTCTACATCTTCTGGGAATTCACACTCGTCCCGATGTATTTCCTCATCGGCATTTGGGGTGGACCTCGCCGCATGTACGCCGCGGTCAAGTTCTTCCTCTACACCATGGCTGGTTCCATCTTGATGTTGATCGCCATTTTGTTCCTCGGCATCCAGACCGATACCTTCAACATCCCGACCATGCTTGCGCGTCTTCCTGACCTGTATGCAACCACCATTACCCCGCAGACCCAAATGCTGCTCTTCATTGCATTTGCTGCAGCATTCGCCATCAAAGTTCCAATGTGGCCTCTGCATTCCTGGTTGCCCGATGCCCACGTGGAAGCTCCCACCGCTGGCTCCGTCATCTTGGCTGGTGTTTTGCTCAAGATGGGTACCTACGGCTTCCTGCGCTTCAACATTCAGCTTTTCCCTGACGCCACCGTAGCCGCCGCCCCGTGGATCGCGCTCCTCGCGACCATCGGCATCATTTACGGTGCGGCAGTTTCCTACGCACAGACGGATGTCAAGAAATTGGTTGCGTATTCCTCCGTCAGTCACCTTGGCTTCGTGATGCTTGGTTTGTTCGCCCTCAATCCTCAGGGTGTGGCAGGCGCCATTTTGCAAATGATCAACCACGGCCTGAGCACGGGCGCGCTGTTCCTCCTCATCGGTATGATCTACGAACAGACTCACACCCGCGAGATCAAAGTCTACGGCGGGTTGTGGAAGATCACTCCGATCTTCGGCACCATCATGCTGATCGCGTCGCTCTCTTCGATGGGCCTGCCCGGTTTGAACGGCTTTGTGGGCGAGTTCACCATTTTGCTTGGCGCGTTCGGTTCCAAGGCAATTGGCAATCCGTGGTATGCGGGCATTTCTGCCATCGGTGTCATCATGGCGGCTGTGTATATTCTGTACATGTTCCAAAAGGTTTTCCTCGGACCTGCTGGCGAGATCACTCATCACCACGACCTCAAAGACCTCAACTGGCGCGAGCTTATCACCGTCATTCCTTTGGTCATCTTCATGTTCTGGATCGGCCTTTACCCTGCGCCGTTCTTCAATATCCTCGCACCCGCGGTTGAGAAACTTTTATCCGCTTTGCCTTTGTAATTAATTCGTCATTGCGAGGGCGATGTTTTTCGCCCGAAGCAATCTCCAAGATAGTGTCGGAGATTGCTTCGTCAGGCTAAAGCCTTCCTCGCAATGACGACAACTCGGAGCGTTCATGACGCAACCTCAATTTACAGACTTCTACACAATTCTCCCGTTCACCATCCTCGTTGTATGGGCGTCCCTGCTTTTGCTGGCAGACCTCTTCATTCCAAGAGGCCGCAAAGGCATTACAGCCTTCCTCGCGGCATTTGGTTTGGCGGGGACAATGGGATACACCATCACGCAGGTCGGCCTGTCGAGCATTGGTTTCAATGGCATGGTCACCCTTGATGGTTTCTCCACCTTTGCGAATATTCTGCTGCTCATCAGCGGTTTGTTTGGCATAGCCCTCGCGTATGGTTACACCCGGCGCATGGGCATTGAGCGCGGCGAATACTACACCCTCCTGCTCTTCAGCGTCAGCGGAATGATGCTCATGGCGCAAGCCACGGATCTCATCATCGTTTTCCTTGCGCTTGAGTTGCTGTCCATCCCATTGTACGTTCTCGCTGCTTTCAACCGCAAAACGCAATCAGAAGAAGCGGGCGTCAAATACTTTTTGCTCGGCGCATTCGCCACCGGATTTGTCGTCTACGGCACCGCCCTAGTATATGGAGCAACGGGTGGCACTTCGCTGTATGGGATTTTCTTCGCCGCTTCGCAAGGGACCTCGGGCCTGCTCCTGTCCATTGGGGCTGCTCTCATCCTTGTCGGATTCGGTTTCAAGGTCGCGGCAGTTCCCTTCCACATGTGGACTCCCGATGTGTATCAAGGTGCGCCCACCTCGGTGACAGCGTTCATGTCTTCGGGCGCCAAGATCGCAGGCTTCGTCGCTTTGTTGCGTGTGTTTGCAACAGCCTTCCCAACTATCTCCGCCGATATGACTGGTATCCTCTGGGTCATGTCTGCTTTGACGATGATCGTCGGTAACTTCGTTGCCATTTCCCAGACCAATATCAAGCGCATGCTGGCGTACTCATCCATTGCGCACGCTGGCTACATCCTCATGGCTTTTGTGCCGTACGGCAACAAGGAAGTTGTAGCCATTTCCATTGCGGCAGGTTTATTCTATCTGCTGAGCTATGTGTTGACCAACTTCGGCGCTTGGGCTGTCGTGATGACGTTGGAAAAAGCCGAAGGCAAAGGACTTGAGATCAGTGATTACTCGGGTCTTGCAAAGAAATATCCTGCCCTCGCTGCCGCCATGGTTGTATTCATGCTTTCCTTCATTGGCTTGCCTCCCACGTTGGGTATCGTTGGCAAGTTCTACCTCTTCCGTGCCGTCATTGCAGGAGGATTCACCGGGTTGGCTATCATTGGCGTGCTGACATCACTTGTCTCTGCATATTACTATCTGCGTGTTGTCGTCAATATGTACTTCCGCGAAGGCGATCCGACCATTGAACGTGAGCCTGGTCTGGCATTTACAACTACGCTTGCGGCAGTTGCTACAGTGGCATTCAGTTTTGTGCCTCAATGGTTGTTCCTGCTGGCAAGCACGGCAGTTTTGAAATAGATTCATTTCACTAAAATAAAAAGCGATGGCGCAAATGCCATCGCTTTTTTGTTACAAACTGCCGATCAAGTACTCATTGCGCTTTGGGAAAATGGGATGAAGGTCACATGGGCTATATGCTCCCATTTGTTGACATCGTATTTCTTTGCGGTATAATACCGTCCGCAACTTTAGTTGGCTCCGTAGCTCAATGGCAGAGCAGTTGCCTCTTAAGCAATTGGTTGAGGGTTCGAATCCCCCCGGAGTCACCACAAAAAACATCCCTGAATGGGATGTTTTTTGTTTATATTTTGCTCAGTATCCACACGATCAGCGGGGCCACCGCCAGCGCAGGGAGGAAATTCCCCACCCGTATTTTCTTGATCTCCAACAAGTTGCTGAAAGCGACCCCCATCAAAATTACCCCGCCAGTGGCGGTCATTTCCGCCATCATCGGATCGGTAACAATGGCGTTAAGCTGCCCAGCCAGGAGGCTGATACCGCCCTGATAAAAAAGAATGATGACCGAAGAGAACATTACGCCGACCCCCAGTGTGGATGCGAATGCAATGGATGCGAATCCGTCCAATGTGGATTTCACCGCCAGCAGGTTGTAATCACCGGTCAGGCCATCTTGAATGGAGCCGAGTATCGCCATCGGGCCGATGCAATATAAAAGGGAAGCGACCATAAATCCGCGCACGAAGCGGGAGCTTGCCCCCATTTCACTATCTTGAGAAAATCGTTTTTCGAGAGTCTCACCCAGAGCTTGCAGCCAGTCTTCGATGCCGATCCATTCCCCGAGCATTGCGCCGATGATCAACGCACCCAGCACGATCAGTGGATTGACGCTTTTGAGGAACATTTGCAGCCCCATCGCGGCAGTGAAAAGTCCCATGCCTGCAATGACGGTATTCTTGAATCGTTCAGGAATGCGTGAACCAAAAATTAAACCAATCGTCCCGCCGATCAATATGGCGGCAACATTAATAATAGTGCCTGTCATGTGTTTTATGTCATTGCGAGGCGGTGATGTCCCGCCGAAGCAATCTCCGTTTATGTGGAATTTTTACGGCTTTGCCAGTGAAGTTTTCTTCCCCGCGTTTTGATTCTCCAAAATTTCAAGCACAAAACACAAAGACGATAATCTGTTCAGGTAGCGCTGGAGATCCGGGTTGGATACTTCCTCGTCATCGAAGAGGCTCACCACACGCCGCTCTGCACGGCGGATGATGGCGCGCGCCATCGAAAGCGCCGCGCCGCCGAGTGTATCACCGGGCAGAATGAATTCCTTCGGCATTTCGATCATCGTGCTGATCTCGTCGGTCTGCTTTTCGAGCCATTCCACGCGGGATGAATCAATGAAGTGAAAACGCGCAGCGTTTTCAGGAGTGGCCGCCACTTCCGCCATCAGCTTGTAGAGATCTCGTTGGGTTTCGAGCAGGATCGGCGGAGTCTGAGGCGAGGAGCATTGGGCGCGCGCCAATCCCACAGCGGCGGATGCTTCATCCAACGCGCCGATCGCCTCTATTCGGTCATGATATTTCGGGACGCGGCCTTCGCCAAGCAAGCCAGTCGTGCCGTCGTCGCCTTTTGCGGTATAAAAAGTCATCCGTGCATTATAACCACTTAACCCGGGCCTCGCTTATATAATGCCCACTGGGTATAATTTCAAAATGCTTGTACCCATTCATGAAGAGATGACCCGTGAGGCGCTTGCCCCGCATTTCAGCGCGCGTGCGCTGGAGATTATCATTGCCGCCAACCGCAAACAGGATTCCCTGCGCAACCAGATCGGCCACGACGAAATCCACTTTGATAACAACGCCATCGAAAAAGGCCACCGGTACATCAACGAACAGCGCGGCCATGTGCTTGCCACACTCATGACTTCCGGCGTGCTTTCGGCGTGGATCGCATTCGGGAGACTCTTGCATACCGCGCAGGATTTTTACTCTCATACGAATTACATCTCGATGTGGTTAAGCCAACACGAAGGCACGCCTCCTCCTCCGCTGGAAATTGATCCTGTTCAAAAGGACATTCTCCGCAGCCCGGGCCTTCACTCTGGAAAGATCTACCTCCCAATGGACGCGCTTTACTTCGTCCCCTTCCTGCGCGAGTTTTCGCTGAAGCTCCTGCCAAATAACTCGCACGGAAAAATGAATCTCGATTCTCCGCAGCAAGGCCCGAACTTCGCCTACGCCCGCGCCGCCGCCGTCAAACGCACCCAGCACGAGTTTGGCATTTTGCAAAAATTACTCACACCAGATATGCTCGTGCGGTTTGTGGATAAATAAATTGTCTAATCGGGGAGTCCAGAAGTTTTACTTCTGGCGTTTCTTATATCATCCGCAAGTAGAACTTGCGGACTCCACTCATAGGTAAGTAAATAAAAATGATAAAAGGTATAATCAAATTATGGATATAAAAACTCAACTTAACGAATCAGTAAAAGACGCCATGAAGAGCGGGGACGAAGTCCGCAAGCGAACCCTGCGCATGGTGTTGGCCGCCGTCAAACAGGTGGAAGTGGATAAGCGAACCCAGGTGGATGACCTTGCCGTTGTGGCGTTGATCCAAAAAGAGATCAAGAACCGCCGCGAAGCCATTGAAGAGGCAAAGACAGCCAACCGCCCCGACCTCATCGGAGAGAACGAAGTCGAAATCACAGTCTTGGAAGCCTTCCTGCCCAAAGCCATGCCCGCCGAAGAATTGCGCGCAATAGTGCAGGCCGCCATCGCAGAGACTGGCGCTGCCGCCCCAAGCGACATGGGCAAAGTGATGAAGATCGTCATGCCCAAAGTAGCCGGACGCGCTCCCAACGATATGATCAGCTCCACTGTAAAAGAATTGCTCACCAAGTAATTTTTACCGCGAAGAAGCCGGTGTGTTGACCATGCCTGCCTGCTTCGCGGTTAATTTTTATGTCAGCACGTAATTTCGTAACACCCCGCATTCGCGTTCTACAGATCAGCCTGATCGTAGCGGTCAGCCTCGTCTCATTCGCTACGCTCACTCTGCCTGTGAGCCTGCGTTCCACCAGCCAATCCCTGACGGTGGGGGACGTGGCGCAGATCACCCTGCAATCCCCCCGTGACATTGAATATGTAAGCGAGATCCGCACCGAGGAATCGCGCAAGGCTGCCGAGAGTTCGGTGCAGCCTGTTTATAGTTCACCAGACCCTGCCATCGCGCGCCAGCAGATCGAACGCCTGCGAACCACCATGCAGTACATCACATCCGTTCGCAGCAGTATCGACTTCACAGAGGATGAAAGAAAGTCCAACCTTGTTGCCTTGAGCGATGTGCGCTTGCAGCTTGAGACGATTGATTACGTTCTCGGTATTTCTGATTCCCGTTGGGAGATCGTACAGTCGGAAGCTCTGCGTGTTTTGGAACAGATCATGCGCCGCGCGATCTATGAAGATAAAGTGGAGTCAACACAGGCGGGCATCTCTTCATCGGTCAGCCTCACGTTGAATGAACAGCAAGCTGCGCTCGTCACGGAATTGGTGGCGGCATTCATTGTCCCGAACAGTTTTTTTAGCGAAGAACTGACCATCGCCGCGCAGCAGGCCGCCCGTGACGGCGTCAAGCCGATTGTGCAAACCTACAAGATAGGGGAGACTATTGTTCCGGCTGGCGAGATCATTATCCCCGCAGATGTGGAAGCTTTTGAACAACTTGGTATGATCCGTCCCGGCCAACGCTGGGAGGATATGCTTGGCGCTGCCGCCGTCATTTTGCTTTCCGCCGCGTTGGTTCCCCTTTATTTCTATCGCCGCAAACGTCTGGCTGTGATGAGCGACCCACGCAGCCTTTTGGTGATCGCGTTCATCTTCGTTGTGTTTTTGATCGGAGCGCGCCTTTTTGCAGACCGCACGCTCGCCCCGTATGGTTATCCTGTGCAGGCTGCTGGTTTATTGCTTGCCACTTTGTTCGGGTTTGAGGTTGGTCTTGTCCTTTCCATTCCGCTTTCCCTGTTGGCGGCCTATGGTCTGTCGAACACCTTTGACCTTGCCCCATATTACCTGCTCTCTTCGCTGATCGGCGTGCTTGCCCTTGGCCCTGCACGCCGCTTTTGGGGTTTCCTCCGCGCTGGCATTGCAATCACGCTTTCGGGCGTGGTGGTCCTCGTTGCCTATCGTTTACCATTCTTTCCGCCAGATCTGCTCGGCATCGTTCAATTTTTGGGGATCGTTGCCTTTTCAGGATTTGCCGCCGCAAGCATCACTCTGGCGCTTCAATATCTTTTTGCGCAACTTCTCGGTCTTACCACCGCCCTGCAACTGCTCGATATTTCCCGGCCTGATTCTCCGCTGTTACAGTTTTTCCTCCGCAGCGCGCCCGGCACGTATCAACACAGCCTGCAAGTTGCTAACCTTGCCGAACAAGCCGCGGAAAAGATCGGTGCCGACCCCTTGCTCACCCGCGTAGGCGCTCAATTCCACGATATTGGCAAAGCGCTCAACCCCACTTTCTTTATTGAGAATCAAATTCCCGGCAGCGTCAACACCCATCAGGATGCCAACCCCGAAGAAGTTGCCGCCACCATCATCCGCCATGTGACTGATGGTTTGCAGCTCGCCAAAAAGCACCGCCTCCCGCGCCGCCTGCATGACTTTATCCTCGAACATCACGGCACGCTCATCACGCGTTATCAATACAATCAGGCCATGGAAGCCGCCAACAACGATGTCACCAAAGTGGACATTGAAAAATTCCGCTACCCCGGCCCACGCCCGGCTTCACGCGAATCTGCCTTGCTCATGCTGGCCGATGCTACCGAAGCCCGCGCCCGCGCCGAACGCCCCGCCACAGACGATGATCTTCGCAAACTGGTGCAAAGTGTCATCAGCACTGTGCAAAAGTTCAACCAACTGGATGACACCCTCCTGACCCTGCGCGACCTCAACCTCATCACTGAATCCTTCGTCACCACTCTGCGCGGTATCTATCATCCGCGCATTCAATATCCCAATGCCAAAGTGCCGGATCAGGATTCAACCATGCTTACTGCGAGAAAAGAAAAATGATCAACATAGATAATCAACAGGATTTTTTGGAATCAGCCCTGCTCGAACGGGCCGCCCGCTTCACTCTGGACCTTGAGCCTGATTCTGCCGATGCAGACATTACCATCGTCCTGACAGATGACTCCCAACTGCACGAACTGAATCGCGAATACCTCGGTGTGGACGCTCCCACCGATGTGCTCTCCTTTCCCGCCGACGAATCAGACCCCGAAACGGGCGCTACCTATCTCGGGGACATCCTCATCTCGATCCCTCGCGCGGCGCAGCAGGCTCAAGCGGCTGGCCACCCCGTGGAAGCTGAAGTGCAATTGCTTGTCGTCCACGGCGTGTTGCACTTGCTCGGCCACGACCATGCCGAGGCGGAGGAAAAAACCATCATGTGGGCCGAGCAGGCAAAAGTTTTGGAAAGACTCGGTTTGGGCTTCGTCAAGATTCAGGATGCGGAGAAAGAGTGAAAGCTTTTTTTTCTTCGCGCCTCCATTCATTTCGTTATGCATTCCACGGATGGCATCACGTTCTGCGGACCCAGCGCAACGCGTGGATTCACAGCGGCATTGCCACGGCGGTTTTTATAGTTGGTCTATGGCTTAAAATCCCCCCGCGTGACTGGGCTGTCATCATCCTGACCGCCGCGCTGGTTTTTACTGCCGAATTCCTCAACACCTCCATCGAAGCCGTGGTGGATCTCGTCAGCCCAGATCATCACCCCCTTGCAAAGATCGGCAAAGACGTTGGCGCCGCCGCAGTCCTCGTCTCTGCCCTTGCCGCCATCATCATTGGCTTGTTGCTTCTCGGCCCCCCCTTCTGGCAAAAACTCACCACCCTAATCCCTAATCCCTAATCCCTTTTACTTCTCACTTTTTACTTCTTACTTATCACCCCATAGGAGCCCTCCCATGTCTTTATCTTTCAAATTCGGTACCGTCGGTTCACCCTCAGGCACACCCAAGAAACCGGGCGGCTCTGTGGGCGCGATTGAGTTCAGCAAATCCATTGGCTTGGATACGTTGGAGCTTGGCTGGGTTCAATCCGTCCGCGTGACCGAAGCCACCTGTGCGCTCATCAAAGCGGCAAGTGAAGCTCAGTCCGTCGCGTTGAGCGTGCATGCGCCATACTTTATCAACTTGAATGCCACAGCCGAAGAATGGCCCAAGTCCCGCAAGCGCTTAATGGACGCGGCGCACTACGGCTACCTCGCTGGCGCAACGGATATTATCTTTCACCCGGGCTCTTATTTTGGCAATGACCCCGCCGAAGTGTTGAAGGTCGCCATCCCGCGCTTGAAAGGCTGTGTGGACGAATTGAAGAAGAATGGTGACATGGTCACCATCCGCCCCGAGACGATGGGCAAGTCCGCCATGCTCGGCTCCATCGAAGATGCCCTCGCTATGAGCGCCGCCATGGACATGGTTCAACCCTGCATCGACTTCGCCCACATGCACGCCCGTCCCGGCGATGGTTCGATGAACACCTACGAAGAATGGTCCAAACTTTTGACGAACTATAAAAAGGTGTTGGGCGCAAAAGCACTGAAGAAGCTTACACATCCATCTCTCCGGCATTGAGTACGGCGATAAAGGCGAGAAGAAACATCTTCCTCTCTCCGAAGCAGATTTAGACTTGAAAGCCCTCTTCAAAGCCTTGAACGATTTCGGCTGCGCAGGCCGCATCATGTGCGAAAGCCCCATCATGGAAGAAGATGCTATGAATATGAAAAAGGCGTGGATGAAGGTGAGTGGGGAGAAGGAAAAGTAAAAAGAAAAAAGAAAGAGGAAAGAAGAAAGAAAACAGACAACTCGGTCAGTGCTCTTTCTTCTTTCTTCTTTTTTGCAGTTGAACGATCAGGCGTAGACTCTGCCTATAGTTTGGCAACCAGCCCAAAGTCGGAGGGAAGAAGCGAGAACATGTGGGCGTCGTAAATTGCCGTGCCAACGGTCATTCGGTTGAGCAAAATCCCCTCGTAATGTGCATCCACTTTTTGGGCCACGCGTTTGCTGGCTTCGTTCCCCACTGCAATGACAATTTCCGCGCGGATCAAATTTGCTTTTTCGAATGCAAACTTTGCGATCAGTTTTGCGGCGCGTCCTGCAATACCCTTGCCGTGATGTGAAGTTCGCACCCAGTAGCCGAGGTTGCAAAATTTATAAACAGGGTGGATATGACTCAACCCGCAGCCGCCGAGAAATTCATTCGTGTTCGCATCCACGATGGCGAAGGAATACATGCTGCCATTTGACCAATGCGCGCGCGTGACCGCGACAAAGTTGCGCGCCGTTTCCAGCGTGTAACTTTCATTCGCCCAGGACATCCACGGACTCAATTCAGGCAGGGATTCTTTTATAGCGGCGTGTAAATTTTCCTCATCCCCAAACTCAAAAGCGCGGACTGTGATCGTGCCATCTGTGAATTTCATAAATGGAAACATATTCCCTCGTCATCATTATGTCACCCTGAGCGAAGCGAAGGGTCTCTACTGCTGAAATACGAGATGCTTCGCTTCGCTCAGCATGACATTTGCAAAGTGAATTAAACAAAAAAGAGACACATTTTCACCGAGTGGTTCACCTCTGTGTTCTGTGTCTCCTTTTGATTTCGTTGAAGAACTATGAAATGTATTCTCTCAAACTATGTTCCACCGCATACGCCGCCGCTTCAGCGCGATTGTTCACGCTCAGCTTGGAGAGAATGCTCGAAACATAATTGCGGACGGTGCCTTCGCCGAGGAACAGGCTCTTGGCGATCTCGCGGTTGGTCTTGCCTTCCGAGACGAGCAGCAGCACATGCTTTTCCTGCTGACTCAAATGAGCGAAAGCCGAAGCCTCCTCCTCTTTGACGGCGCGGCGCACTTCCTGAAAGACGCGCTGGGTCACGGCGGGGTCGAGCAATGCTTCGCCGCGTCCAACGGATTCAATGGCCTTCACCAGATCCTCACTGCCGATCTGCTTGAGGATGTAACCCGAAGCTCCCGCGCGAATGGCGGAGAACAGCATTTCATCTTCAGCATAGGAAGTGAGCATGATTACTTTTGTGTTGGGGAATTGCGCCACGATCTGCTCGCAGGCTTCGATTCCCGAAGTGCCGGGCAGGCGAATATCCATCACCACGACATCAGGTTTCAGGGCGGCCGTTTGCTCCAGCGCCTCGCGTGCCGAACCGGCTTCTCCAACCACATCGAACTGCGGGTGGCGATCCAATAGGGATTTTAAGCCTAGTCGCACCACCTCGTGATCATCTACCAGGATAATTCGTTGCTTTTTCATGTGCCTATTTTACCTCAGGAATATGCAAAAAACGGGCAAAATTCACTGTTTTTGGGCCTTTTTCAAGGCCAGCAGATGCTCCTCAATATGAGCCAGATTCCGCTCCACCCAAAGCTGCAAAGTCAATTCGCCGCCCATCGTCTCGTGCCTGCTCTCGCGTGACCACGCCTCGCGCGGCACCGCTTGCAAGGTTTTGCACAAGTCCTGTACGTTTTCCAAAAAAGCATTCACGATTTTTGAAAGTGGTTCATCTTTGTCGTAATTGGTCGCCATCCACGCGTCTGCGTCAAAACTTTTGAATTCGGGGTTCGCCTCGTTCAACGTCCGGCGGATGCGCTCGCCGTACACCATCTTATCCACATCCCGCGTGTGAGAAGCGATCTGATGCACCGTCCATTCGCCATCCACTTTTGTGAACGGGTCGCCGAACGATTCACAAGCCGCGCGAAATTCCTGCGCCGCTTCCTCGATCCTTGCGATCAACTTTTCACGATATTCGATCAATTCCTTCATTTTGCCTCCAACAATAAAAGTATCTGATTCACCACATCTGCGGAATTTTCAACAGCAACTACCCGCACGCCATGTGGACTTAATTCCACGTCCGCCTGTGTGGATAATTCTGCCAGCCCCGCTTTACTCGCGAAATAAGCCCCCGCTTCTTTGACTCCGCTTTCGCTTGCTCCTGCTACGAGATTCAGGATCACCCCGCCGCCTTTTCCCACCATCACGCGTCCCACAGATTGGATCATCAGAAACGCGCCCGTCAAGTTCACATCCAACGTGCGGTGCCAGTCCCACTCATCCATCTTCAGCAAGGGACCATGCGGTTCCACCGCCGCGTGATTGACGAGAATATCGATTCCGCCAAAGTCATCTTCCACGCTATTGACCACCGCCTGCACGCCTACTTTCTTGGCGATATCTTCCACGTATGCCTTTGCTTTTCCGCCGCGCGCGATAATTCCATCCACAACTTCTTCCACATTGATGGGGGAGATGTCATTTGCCGCCACAACCGCACCGCGCTCTGCGAATGCCTCTGCCAATGCCCGCCCTGCACCTTTCCCAGCGCCTGTAATTAATACAACTTTATTTTCAAGTTTATTCATCTTTCTCCTGAAACCTGATACCTAGTCCCTGATACCGTTACTCACAGACTGGAATCGCATCTGTATTTACATTTGCATTCAACGGTAGCCCGAAATATGGGGTCGGGTCATACGTGTTCTCGATATCCAACTCATTCTTGAATTTTCCAAAACCGTCATCTTCCACAATTGAAATATGCAAATGCACGCCCACGGGGTTGCCGGGGTCGCCGGAGTAATTTCCCTGATAACCAAGCAGCGTGCCTGCTTCCACATAGACTTCCTTCGTCCCTGCCGGGAATTCTGATGAAATGAAGGAATTTCCCTGCGGGTCTGCCATGTGAGTGTAGTACACCCAGATCTGGCGCGAAGGCTTCAGCGGGTCTTTCGGCACGCGGATGATGACCGTGGATACCCAGTCCGCTTCACGGGTGAGGTAGCCGGGGTAGGCGGCTACGATGGGCGTCACGCCAACATCCGTCCCTGCGAAAATGTCCAAGCCGCTGTGGCGGTGACCGGGGCGGAAAGAATCGTCCCAAATAAACCCGATCATACCGTCAGTGGGGAAAATGAATGGGGCGTCGCCGCACTTCGTCCCCGAAGATATCATCAATTCTGGTCTGGAAGATGGGTCACGGATCAAGCCGATCACCTCGGCGGTGCGGGCGGCGCTTTTTCCATAAGTGAAGTACAGATAGATCCCTGCAACGGCAATCGCTACAGGGATGGCGAGAAGAAATATCTTTTTAGGCATCCCGAAGATTATACCCACGAATTTTTCTTATAAAAAATCTACCGGATGTTATTTGAATTCTTACATTCCCGCTTTAACATTGCAGCATTGACATTAACCAAAAGGAGAAATAAAACATGACACTCTATATCCAACCCTACCCATTTCAGCGTGCTGCCCGCCGCTTCGCAGAACAGCCCCGCCAGCGCTCTCTCGGCGTAAACATCCGCGAAGAAGACGAAGCCTATATCCTCTCAGCTCTCGTCCCCGGTCTGAAAGCCGAAGATCTCAACATCCAAATTCTTGAGGATGTGGTCAGCATTGAAGGCGAATACAAAGCCGAGGAAGCAGAATTTCTGTTGAACGAACTTCCCAACGGAGCTTTTCGCCGCACCTTGCGCCTGCCCAATGAAGTGGACGCTGAAAAGGTCGAGGCAAAGATCGCCGACGGTGTGCTCACCCTGACCCTGCCAAAAGCCGAGTCCGCCCGCCCGAAGAAGATCAAGATTGCAGTTCATTAATCGGTAGATAGTG
The DNA here is from genome assembly GCA_016714565.1 of Candidatus Villigracilis propinquus. Taxonomy (GTDB): domain Bacteria; phylum Chloroflexota; class Anaerolineae; order Anaerolineales; family Villigracilaceae; genus Villigracilis; species Villigracilis propinquus. The sequence goes on along the minus strand of JADKDM010000027.1, from coordinate 69,095 downwards.
ATAAAAAGAAGGCCATGCAATCGCATGGCCTTCTTTTGTTTTGAGAATGGACAGGTTATGGTCTGTCGTCCATTGTCCGTAGTCTGATAAAAATCAACCAGTACATAATCCCCGCGGTGGGTATAATTCAGCCATTCTTATTTTTGGAGAAACCCAGTGCGCGTTATAAAATCGATCTTCCTCGTGGCATTGCTCTTCGCCATATTAACTGCCTGTGGCGGCGGAACTCCCACGGAAATTCCAGCCCCCACCGTGGTGCCGACTCACACCCCCCAGCCCACATCCACCATGGTCCCCACCCCGTCCACGCCGCTGGCAATCCTTGTTCTGCCTGCAGAAATGGACAAGGACTCTTCCGACCTTTACCAAAAAACCGTGTATGACCTTGCCCAGCAGTCCGGCTTTCGCTTTCAAGTCCGCAACACACTCACAGCCCTCGACCTCACCGACCCAACCCTAAAAGTAGTCATCGCCCTGCCCCCCGACCCGGGCATCGCTTCGTATGTTTCCGCCGCGCCTGGAGTGCAATTCCTTGCCGTCAATATCCCCAACCTGACGGCGGGCGGGAATCTCAGCGTCCTCGCACCCGATACACAAGTGGACCTGCCCGCCTTCCTCGCTGGCTACACCGCCGCCATGCTCACCGAGGAATACCACATCGGCATGTTATATCCGCAGGGTGATGGGGACGCCCAGCGTGCCGCCGCAGCCTTCAATAACGGCATGAGATATTATTGCGGCCTGTGCAAACGAATTTATTTTACCGGCATTGATTACCCAACTTTCCTTGATATTCCTGCCAGTGAAGATCCCTCAAAATACGGCGGCTATGCCAACCTCCTCATCAACGACCGTGATGTAGACGCCCTTTACATTTACCCATCCCTCGTCAGTGATGATCTGCTCACCTACCTCGGCACGCAAGGCGTATTGTTATTTGGAACTTCCATGCCCGAGCCTCGCCCCGGCGGTTGGGTGATGACGGTCAGCCCCGACACGGTCAAAGCGATACAAGTTGCCTGGCCCAATTTGAGCGCTGGGCAGGGAGGGATAAACGTTCAATCCCCGCTCGGGCTTGCAGACGTGGACCCGGACCTGCTCCCCGCTGGGAAATTAGCCCTCGTCCAGGAAACGCTGGCTAATCTGGTGGCAGGGCGTATTTTGACAACAAACCCATAAATCAAAAGGACGGGCTAAATGCCCGTCCTTTTTTCATCCCATACTTCTAAAAGGGTTATGCATACAACTGTGACGATTGCTTCACCAGCCACGCCATCGACTTGATCAACAGCGCCATCGGGCTAATGGGGGTGGAGAGAAACTCATCCGCGCCCGCGCGCAGGTAATCCGAAATTTCCGTCAGGTTGCCTTTTGGAGCAAGCAACAAGATCGTCCCATTGGTTGTGTCACGAAGTTCGCTGCACAGCCTGACAAGGTCAAGGCGGGGAAGCGCCAGTTCAAGAACGATGAGCGCAGGCGATAGCAGGCGGGAAGTTTGCACCGCGTTTCTGTCGGTGGTCTCACAAACCACATGGCAATTCTTTTGTAAAAAGAGAGTCTCCCAAACTTCTGTCATTTTAGCATCCTGCGAAATGATCAATACAGTATTTATTTCTTCAAAGCTCGAACTGGATTTCCAGGCAACCATTTTTACTTCCTTTCTGTGTATATATTATGTGGTCAGAAGCGCTCAAAAAGGTAGTCACCCTCCGGTACTAGTTCGTCGAGTGGTCAGCCTGGTCCGACATTTTGAGAGACAGTGCCAGCTGCGCTCGTGAAATACGCTGTGGAGTGCGGTATGATGGCGTTTATATGGGATTGCAGTGCAAAGAATTGAACGCAAAAAAGCGTAATGGACGGCAGGAGATGAATCAATGACAAATGTACAAACTCAGAAGCCGCTTCTTGATGCAGGTCTCAACTTGCGTCTAACCCGTTGGGCAGACGTTAACGCTGTTGCACAGCTCATGTATGACGTCTGTGAAGCGGACGGCGATGTGACGGTTACCACCACTCCTGAGGAATTGAACCACCAGTGGCATAGCGAAGGTTTTAACCCTGAGACCGATACCTGTGTTGTGGAAACCAAAGACGGTCATGTCATCGGCTATGGCGAGTTCGTAAATGAAAAAGACCACGCCCATTTGGGCAGTGATATTTATGTGCATCATCAATGTGAGCGTGATGTTGTTCTGGCAACCTTGATAAATTTCATAGATGAGCGCGCCCGTGAAGAGATGAAACTTGCCGTACCAGATTTGCGCGTGTTCATTCGCAGCACGATGGATGGCAAGGATGACGCTTCAAAGAAACAGCATGAAGCCGCGGGATATGTGGCGGTCCGCTTCAACTGGCGCATGGAAATAAAACTGGAAAAAGCTCCGCCTGATGCCAACTGGCCTGACGGTGTTGAGTTGCGCTCCTTTGACAGGGAGTCTCATGCGCGGCTCATTTGGCAGGCGGAGAATGAAGCCTTCCGTGATCACTGGGGCAGCCATGACTCAACCTTTGAGGAATGGTCTCGTCGAAAGTTCAGCCGATCTGACTTTGACCCAACCTTGTGGGTGGTAGCCTGGGATGGAAATCAGATCGCCGGGTTTTCCCAGAACCGTTACCGCATGGGCATTGGCTGGGTGAGTACGCTGGGTGTCCGCCGTCTCTGGCGCAAAAAGGGACTGGGGCTGGCCTTGCTGCAACATTCCTTTGGCGAGTTCTACCAGCGCAGGATGAAGACCATTGGCCTCGGTGTGGATGCCTCCAACCCGACGGGGGCGACGCGTCTCTATCGCGGGGCGGGTATGTATGTGGCAAGCGAGTTCATTACTTATGATAAAAACCTCCGACTAGGAAGGGATTTAACCGAATAAAGCGCTTTTTAACCGGGGAGATTCGGGAAAAAGCCGATTTTAGGGGCTTAAATCAAGGGCAAAATGTGCTTTTTTCAAAAGCTGATTCGCATGGCGGGTAAAATCAGTGTAGAATCAAAGCATATCAGTAACTCCATGAAAGGATACTACCTATGAATCTGCGTTGTATCTATTGCCAGACCCCGTTCACCCTCAGCCGCACTGAAATGCTCACTGCGATTGTCAGCATGAACGAAAGACACCAGAATCACTACGATGCGCATTGCCCGCGCTGCCGCCGTGCCAATTCCATCTCCCGTCAGAGAATGGAATTGTTCTATCCGAACTGGCAGGATGCCGCCAAGCAACTGGCTTCTGCACCGCCCGCTCCGCCGACCCCGGCAATTGCGATGCTAAAGACGGAGCCAATTTCAAAAGCAAAAAAGACAGAAGCAGGCACCGTGGCGAAGCCCGCCGCCAAGAAGAAGGCGCCCGCTGCCGCCGCGAAGAAACCCGCTGCCAAGAAAACCTCTTCGGAAAAGCCAGCCGCGAAGAAAGCTCCCGCGAAAGGCAAGAAGAAGTAATAACTGGCAAGGCACACGGCTTTTAGTCTTTTATAGTTAATCCCCTGAAGCTGTGAAGAAGTAGTTTTGAATATGATACAAAGCCGAGAAGAGCAACATCTTTAAGGCTTTGTACTTTTAAAGGACAGGCATGAGCATTCGCGCAGTTTTTTTTGATTTTGGCGGTGTCATTCAGCGCACCGAATTCCAAGCGCCGCGCCAGCATTTGGGCGAGCGTTTTCGCATGGATTATGAAGACATCGACAAGCTGGTCTTTGGGAGCGAATCCGCGCGGCGGGCTTCGGTGGGGGAGATCACGGAAGATGCGCATTGGGCCAATGTGTTGATTCGGCTCAAACGTCCCGCGGCGGAGTTGAAGACCATCGAGGGTGAGTTCTTCGGTGGTGATGTGATCGATCGTGATCTCGTGGAGCTTATCCGTTCGCTGCGCGGGAAATTCCACGTGGGGCTCATATCCAATGCGTGGAGCGGGATGCGTGCTTTTCTTGAGCGGGAAATGCTGATCGAGCTGTTTGATACGGTTGTCATTTCGGCGGAAGTCCGCGTGATGAAGCCTGAGGCGAAGATCTATTCCATTGCGTTGGAACAGGCCGGGGTTAAGGCAGAAGAGGCGGTCTTTGTGGATGACGTTCAGGCGAATATTGATGCGTGTCAAAACATTGGCATGAAGGGCGTTTTGTTCCGCGATCCGCAAAAGGCGAAGGATGAGTTGAGAAAATTGTTGAAGATCAAATGAAATAAAAAATGAACGGGGGATTTCCTTTGATCCAAAAAGGGAAACCATGAATACAAAAAATAAAACCGAATTATTTTTGCGTGACCTCGGCAATGGCCTGATCCTGCGCCGTGCTTCCGTGGAAGATGCAGAAGCGCTTGCAGATATCAACGGGCGTATGCACAGTGATGAAGGACCTGATAAGCCAGACCGTCATATCGCTGCCTGGGTGCGGGATCTGGTATCCAGACCTCACCCGACTCTTCGTGCTGCGGATTTCACCGTTGTGGAAGAGATTGCCACAGGACGCATTGTCTCCACATTGTGCTCGATCCCGCAAACGTGGAAATATGATGGTGTTGAATTTGGTGTGGGACGGCCTGAGCTGGTTTGCACTCTGCCTGAATTCCGCAGGCGCGGACTCGTCCGCGCGCAGATGGAGGAAGTCCACAAGTGGGGTGCGGAGCGCGGCGATCTTGCGCAGATCATTACGGGCATTCCAAATTATTATCGTCAGTTTGGGTATGACATGGCGCTTGACCTTGCTGGCCGCCGCTATGGATATGAAGCCCATGTGCCAAAGTTGAAGGAAGGCGAAGCGGAGCCTTTTGTCATTCGTCCCGCGCGGGAAGAGGATGCTGATTTTATTTTGCGCATGTATGAGGAAGCGCAGGAGCGCTACGCGGTCAGCTGCAAGCGCACGTTGGAGATCATCAAATATGAGATCAGCGGGCAAAGCAGTGAGAGCATCAGTCATTTCGATGTGCTGATCATTGAGGATGGAAGCGCCAGGGTTGTGGGCTATTTGCAGCACCCGACAATTTTATGGGTTGAAGGTTTGTATGCTGTGATGTTTGAGATTGTTAAAGGTGTCTCATGGCTGGATGTTTCGCCGAGCGTGGCGAGATATTTATGGGCTAGGGGCGGCGAGTATGCTGTCCGTGATTCTATGCCGCGTTTTTCATGGGGATTCAGTCTTGGGGAGCATCATCCCGCTTACGACGCGCTGGAAGACAGACTGCCCTCCCAGCGTAAGCCGTATGCGTTTTATATCCATGTGCCGGATCTTCCAGCGTTTTTATTGCGGGTCAAGTCTGCGTTGGAGAAGCGGCTGGCAGAGTCCATTGCGGCGGGATATACGGGAGAGTTGAAGATCAATTTCTATACCAGCGGTGTGCGGATGGCGTTTGAGCAGGGAAGGATTATCATTGTTGAAGCGTACAAGCCTATGCCCGAGATCAATTCGGATGCCAGTTTTCCTGACCTGACTTTCCTGCATCTGCTTTTTGGGCACCGTAGTTTGGATGAGTTGCGCCATACTTTTGCGGATTGTTATTGGGAGAATAACACCGCGCGGGTGTTGTTGAACGCATTGTTCCCCAAACGTCTCTCGGCTGTGTTGGCGCTGTGCTAGTTGCTTTTGAGTCTTGATCATTTTGCCGCAGAGCACACTGAGATTTTTCCTCTATGATCTTTTGGGCTCTGTGGCTATTTCTTTTAAATAACCAACAAGGAAAAGATGGCCAATTTAAAAGTAGATGCGACGAAAGTATATTTATTTATCGAATTTACTGCCTCGGCTTTCTTCTCGATGATGTTCGTGACCATGTCTCTCTACGAGGCGACAGTGGCAGGGTTGACCCCGTTTCAGCTTATACTCGTCGGCACCACGTTGGAAGTCTCTGCCTTTTTGTTCGAGATTCCCACGGGCGTGGTTGCGGATGTGTACTCGCGGCGTTTATCCATCATTATCGGCTATGTGTTGATGGGCTTGGGCTTTCTTCTGGAGGGATTCTTTCCCGCCTTTTTGCCGATCCTGCTGGCTCAAGTTATTTGGGGGCTTGGTTACACATTTACAAGCGGCGCAACCCAGGCGTGGATATCGGATGAGGTTGGTGAAGAAAAAGCCAATCAACTTTTCATGCGAGCCACGCGTGTTGGGTTGGTCGCTTCCTTGTTGGGAATGGGTTTTGCCATGTTCATCGGCGCAAAAAATGTAGCTTTGCCGATTCAATTCGGCGCGGTTGGTGTGCTGTTAATCGGTTTCATTTTGATCTTCATCATGCCTGAAACCGGTTTTACACCAACGCAAAAAGAAGACCGCAACAATTGGCAGCATATGTGGCACACGTTTAATGAAGGCGTGAAATCAGTACGTGCCCGGCCGCGCTTGGTCACGGTGCTGGGCGTTGGATTTTTCTATGGCCTCTACAGCGAAGGATTTGACCGTTTGTGGGTCAAGCACCTGCTTGATAATTTTGAGATCCCCGTTATTCTTGGAAACAACCAAATTGCATTCTTCGCGATCCTGCGCATTGCCGCTGCTGTGTTGACGATCTTTGCTGTCCGCTTTGTGGAGAAGCGGGTGGACTCGAATAGCCCGCTTGCGATTGGGCGGATCATGCTGATCGTGACGGGGTCGATCATTGCCGCGATAATCGGCTTTGCAATGTCTCCGCTTCTTTTCTTAACCTTGGGCCTGTATCTAACCATCAACATTTTGCGCAGCGTGCGCGACCCGCTTAATATAGCCTGGGTGAATCAAAAGCTCGATCCGCAGACGCGCGCCACAGTCCACTCGATGACGGGGCAAATGGATTCGGTAGGGCAGATGGCAGGCGGGCCGAGTGTGGCGCTGGTGGCAAGGTCCCTTTCTGTGGCGGCGGCGATCACCACGTCCGCGATGCTACTCGGGCCGGCAATGTTCCTCGTAAACAGAGCCAACTCCCAGTCCGCGAAAGAGGCGAGTGCGATTGGGGAGAATCCAGCTGACAGGTAGGTAAGTCTTGCTCCATCTGGCATTTTTCAATATCCAAACAAGAGTGATAGGAAGTTTAATTGACGCAATATCAACTTTGCATGTATAATTTTCGAACCTATCCCATTTTAGGGAATTAGAGGACACATGGCCCTGCGTGGAAATTTACGCGATTTTACAATTACCCAACTTCTCAACCTGATCAACCTAGCCAGCAAGACGGGCACGTTGGTTGTGGATGGCGCCTCGGAACAGGCTTTTATTTCATTCCGTGAAGGCAAGCTGGCGTATGCTCGTGTCGGCAAGGAAGATGGAAGCCTGGCTGCTGTCCTTCATAAGGCGAATAAAATCAACGCCAACCAATACCGTGCGATTGCAGACCGCGCTGGGCAGATGACCGATAAGGAATTGGGACTTCTGCTGATTAATGCAGGTTATGTGACACAGGAGGATATCCTGCTGAATTTGCAGGGATATTTCACCGATGTGGTGCGCCGTTTGTTCACCTGGGTGGAAGGCATTTTCCGTTTTGAGAATGAAATGCTCCCGCCGGATGACCGCATCAATGTGAAGCTGGATCTTGAGAATATCATCATCGAAGGCTCGCGTCAGTTGCGTGAGCTGGAGCAGTTGAAGGATGAAATTCCCAGTTTGGATATGGCGCTGAAGTTTACGGACCGTCCGCTGACGAATGTGAATTTGAGCGTGGACGAATGGAAAGTTGTAAAGTTTGTCGACCCGAAGAATACGATGCGCCAGATCGCAAGCACAAATAAGCTGACTGAAATAGATGTGCGCAGGATCGTATACGGTCTTTTGCAAGCTGGTTTGGTGGAACTGGCCCGCCCGGCGGGTGTTTCTACTCCGCCAAACCCGAAGATGTTCCCGACACCGGACAAAGAAGAACAGAAATCATTGATCAATAAACTGATCGGCCGCATACGCACGATGTAATGCAAATCAGGTCAGAAGGATAGGAACTATGCAAACGGTCAAAATGGTAGTGACAGGTCCATTCAGCGCTGGCAAGACTCAATTTATTCAGTCCGTCAGTGAAATTGATGTTGTCGCCACGGAACGCAGGATCTCTTCCGATGAAGAACGCTCGGTAAAATCCGCCACTACGGTGGCGATGGATTTTGGCCGCATCACCGTGGATGAAGACCTGGTTTTGTATTTGTTCGGTACGCCCGGGCAGAAGCGCTTCGATTTCATGTGGGAGATCCTTTCCGAAGGCATGTTGGGCTTTATTGTGATGGTGGATAGTACCCGCCCCGAGACCTTTCGTGAAGCGCGCTCCATCCTTGAAACTTTCCGTGCCTATGCTCCCACTCCTTTTGTGGTTGCTGCAAACAAGCAGGATATGGAAGATTCCTGGGAACTTGAAGATGTGCGCCATGCTTTGCGGCTCGATAAGAATACAAAATTGTTGCCCTGTGTTGCAACGGAACGCGATACCGTAAAGACGGTATTGCTTGAGTTGCTGTATAGCATCCTAAACGAAATGGAATCCGGGAAATAGGGGCGGATCATCTTTTGCTGTGTCATCAATTACAACGGATCAAGGCATTGTTCATTACGAAGTATACGGGCGGGGACGCCCGGTAATCCTTTTGCACGGATGGCTTGGGTCGTGGGGGTTGTGGCAGGAGACCATGGGTTATCTCGGCGCGTTTTACCGCACCTATGCCTTAGATTTTTGGGGCTTTGGCGAATCGGGTAAAAAGCGCGAGACCTACGCGGTTTCAGATTTCGTCAGTTTGGTAGATCAATTTATGGAGCAGTTGGGCATCGTCCACGCGCCGCTGGTAGGGCACAGCATGGGCGGTACGGTCAGCCTTTCGGTGGCGATTAAATATCCGGAGCGTGTCAGCAAGGTGGTTGTAGTGGGTTCGCCGATGGTGGGTTCTTCGCTTGCACCGTTGTTGAAGATCGCAGGCAACCGCCCGATTGCGTTCATGTTGTTTAATATGATGGGTGTGTTCCGTACCGGGATGCGCATGTATTCTCCCTTTATTTGCAGAGACCCGCGTTTCCCCGAGATGATGGACCGCGATCTCTCCCGTACCACCGTTGAGTCTTTCCTGCGCTCCATCGCTTCGCTTCGCCGCACAGACCTGACGCCGATGCTCCCGCAGATCAAAGTCCCGGCGATGGGCTTTTACGGCGATAAGGATGTCATCGTCCATCCAATGCAATGGCAGCCGATGCTCGCCGGAATACCTCATGCCGTCATTCAGCGTTTTCCAACGGCTGGTCACTTCCCCATGTTGGAAGAGCCAACCATTTTTAGCCAGACATTGAAAGCATTCCTCGACCAAGATATCCCAACTTCATGAGCAAAGAACCCCTCTATTATCCCCAGAAAATGGGGAGAATTATTTTCCTGGGTATGGAGGAAGTGATCGGCAAAAGCGGGCTGGATTCAATCCTTCAACTTGTCTCACTTGATTCTCTGATTCAGGAACGTCCCACGGCACGTGCGGATAAAACTTTTCCCTTTGAAACGGTCAGCCTGCTGCAAACAGCATTGGAACAGAAATTCGGCCCGCGCGGCGGGCGCGGGTTGGCATTGCGCGCAGGACGGGCAACCTTCAAGTATGGCATCAAGGAATACGGCTCCATGCTGGGTTTGACAGAGATGGCCTTTCGATTACTTCCACTTTCCACAAAACTGCATACCGGTGCAAAGGTTTTTTCCGACCTCTTCAATAAGTATACCGATCAAAAGGTGCGGGTGGAGGAGGAGGAAAATAAGATCCTCTGGCATATTGAACAATGTCCTTTGTGCTGGGAGCGGAAAGCTGGAGAGCCTGTTTGTCATCTGGCGGTGGGGTTGTTACAGGAAGCCCTGTACTGGTTGAGCGGCGGCAAGGTATTTAACGTGGAAGAGACCGCCTGCATCGCCCACGGAGACCAGACCTGTACGATCACAATAGATACAGTCCCACTCTCGTAGCGGTGAAGCTCTTAATAACAGTTTTGTTTTGCCTGTTTGGCGTGTTTTTACCCATACTTTGATTTATAATCCCTGATTATGCTTAAGATCATTCTTCACGCGTCCAATCAGATCATGCCGTTTTGTGAATCTGCGCGTGAACTGCGGATCCAAAATACGCCTCTCTGGCTGCATCAGCGCAACGTGCTTGCGCCTTGGGTAACCCGTGAGATGGAGTTAAAGCAGGGGGAGCGCATGCAGCCTGTCCACGAACCGACAATTGTTTATCGTGACAACCTCTTTTTTGACCAAGCTTATATCCAGGAATTTATGACGCAGGCGGTCAAGCGGAATCGCCCGGTCCGCGCTGCGTTTCGGGCGGATGACCCGGCTTTCCGCGAGCATGCCCTGCCGCTATCCACATCCTATACTCCAGCGGGGAGTTTGTACCTTGCGGACTTGTGGTATTACCCGAACGGCCCAATGGCCGGTGTGGAACCACTGGTGATCGATATGCAGGCCAAAGAGATCGGCTACTATCATGTGCCGACCTATATGGCCGACCAGAGCGGCGACCTGGTTTTTCAAGTGCCTTTGCGCGCCATGATCGCCATAGATTCATGGCTGCATGTCTTTATTGCCGATATGGTTTTCGGTCAGTTTGCTACAGGCGCACGTTATGAAAAAAAAGCGAACGACGAACTTTCCTTCAAACTTAAGATCTTCAGCAAAGCCATTTATGAAGGGCGTCAGGTGTTGGAGTGCTCTGAAGTTGTCAAGGTTGGCAAGAACTGTGTGATCGACCCAAGCGCCGTCATTAAAGGACCGGCGACCATTGGAGATAATGTCACCATTAATGCGGGCGCCGTGATCGACAACAGTATTATTGGAAACAACGTCAACGTTGGGCAGGGGGCGCAGGTGATGCTCTCGGTGGTAGGGGATGGAGCCTTCCTGCCTTTCCGCGCCTCCCTGTTCATGACCACCATGATGGAAAACAGTATGTTGGCACAAAACACCTGCCTGCAAATGTGTGTGATCGGACGTAACACCTTTATCGGCGCTGGTTCCACATGGACGGATTACAACCTCATCCCTGCGCCCATCCGCGCGCGGGATGGAAATGGAAAACTCAGCATTTCCAACCGCCCGGTGATGGGCGGCTGCGTGGGGCATAACTGCCGCATCGGGGCAGGTATGATCATCTACCCCGCACGCACCATCGAATCGGACGTGGTGCTGGCGGCTTCTGCAGAACGGCGTGTGATCGACCGCGATATCACCTTTGACCAAAGCGACCATCACGGATTAAAACTTGCGCATTTGCACCAGACTCCGTATCACAGGAATTTGAAAGCCGAGGTGGAGTCGTGGTAGGTAGTTATCAAGCACAGTCAAAACATGGTTGCCGGACATAGAAAAACATGGATAGCTTCGCCTTCATCATTCACCCCATCGATCCCAAACGCGATGTCAGCCGCAAGTTCCCGTTTTTAGGCAAGGTGCTTTCAGAAAAACAGATCGACTTTTTTCTCCACCTTCTTCCCCCCGGTCTATATTTCGGAGATCGAAGGGATCACCTCCCAATCCACGGGCAAGACCATTAAAGGCTGGTTCCTTGCATGTCCGTATACTCCAAGGCGCATGATGCAGTTGCCTGAGCGTACGGTCTATCGTAAAATTATTCAGACGGGCCGCATGGCTGAGAAACTTGGCGCTGATATTCTTGGCCTTGGCGCTTTCACTTCGGTGGTTGGTGATGCCGGTGTGACGATCGCAAACGCGCTGGAAATTCCCGTCACCACAGGCGACTCTTTCACAGTGGCGATGGCTGTCCAAGCCATACGCGATGCGGCCAAGGTGATGGATATCAAGATGGAAGATGCGACGGTGGCCATTGTGGGCGCCACGGGAGCGATCGGACGCGTCTGCTCCGCGCTGTTGGCTGGAGAGGCTGCCCGGACATTGCTCGTGGCCCGGGATGAGAAAAAACTCGAAGCCCTTCGAGACAAGCTCCAGATTAAAGCGCGAAGCGAGCTTGTCATCAGCACGAAGATGGATGTTCTAAAGGATGCTCAGTTGATCTTAACGGTAACCAGTTCCATTCATGATGTCATCCGCCCCGAATATCTGCAGCCGGGCAGTGTGGTCTGCGATGTGGCGCGCCCCCGTGATGTTTCTGCAATGGTGGCGGCGGTGAGAGATGATATATTAGTGATTGACGGCGGTATGGTGGATGTGCCAGGCCCCGTGGATTTCCATTTTAACTTTGGTTTTCCCGAGGGAAAGGCATACGCTTGCATGGCCGAGACGATTGCCCTGGCGTTGGAAGGCCGCTTTGAAGATTACACAGTCGGCAGGGATATTACGCTGGAACGTGTGCAGGAAATTACGGCGATCTCCGAGAAACACGGGTTTCGCATGAGTGGTTTTCGCTCGTTCGAGCGCGAAGTAACCGAAGAACAAATTGAAGCCGTTCGACATAACGCCCGCACAGGGACACGACGCGCTTACGGAGGCTCACATGAGTAATGCTCGCCTTTTGGTAGTGGAAGACGATATTGATATCGCCAACATGTTGAAGATCTACTTTACGGGTCTTCAGTATGATGTGGATGTGGCGAATCGCGGAAGGGATGCTTTGGAAAAAACAAAGCAGGTCCTGCCGCATTTGATCGTGCTGGATATCATGCTGCCCGACATTGATGGGTATGAAGTCTGCCGCACGTTGCGTACCAGCACACGCACCAGCCATATCCCGGTCATCTTCCTCACGCAGAAAGATGAACGCAGTGACAAACTGCAAGGGCTCGAACTGGGCGCGGATGATTACATTACCAAGCCTTTTGATATTGAAGAATTGAAACTACGCGTGCAGGGAGCCATCCGCCGCTCGGAACGTGAAAGTCTCACCGACCCGCGCTCCGGTTTACCCGCAGGGCGTTTGATCGAAGAGCAGTTACGCCGCATCATCCGCGAATCAGAATGGGCGCTGCTCGATGTGCGCATCAATAATTTTGAGGCATTCAAGGATGTGTATGGTTTTGTGGCAGGCGATGACGTGATGCGCTTTGCCGCGATGCTGATCGGCGAAGTGGTGGATGAGCTGGGCACCACCAGTGATTTCATCGGCCATGCTGGAGGCGATAACTTTATCATCATCACTACGAACGAGGCTGCACCGGTCATCCGCACGAAATTAAAAGATCGCTTTGCGGCAGAAGTGCAGAGTCACTACAACTTTATTGACCGCCAGCAGGGTTTTATACAGGCGCCGAAAGCGGAAGGCGGCGTGGAGAAAGTGGGCTTTATGACCTTCTCGGCCGGTTTGGTTTCGCCGAGCTTGCACTCATTCGCTGACATCCGTGAAATTACCGAACTTGCGGCTGAAGCTCGAAGACAGGATGCGGCGGCTGCCTCCACCGCATAAGTGAGGAATTCCCATGTTTTCCGGGTTGGGAGTTAGCCTGTTCCTAGCCGGGCTGGTGGTGGTTGCACTGGCTTGGGCGGTTTTACGTTTTTTGCCGCGCTCCCAATCGAACACTCAACCTGTTGTAAATTCTTTCGTATTCCCCGAACCATCCAAATCATCAACTGAAGCAACCATCATTCTCCAACCCGGCGGGCGGGTGGAGCATATCAGTGCTCTGGCGCGTTCCTATTTTGAACTGCGCGAGAATGAAGCGTATGATCTTGAGAGCCTTGCACGGCGGGTGCGTCCTTCCGATGATTTTCTGGACCTGTGCATGGCTCCCGGCTATAAGCGGGTTTCCATTGGCGGAAAGCTGGTGGAAATTGCGTCTTATCAGGTGCCTGGCGTTTACCCATTGATGTTGATCTCTCTGCGCGGCAGGGATTCTTTCCCGGCAATGGATCAGGGCAACGGCGTTACGGGAGAGATATTGCAAGTCGCCACCGATTTCAGCCAGGGGATCGCTGTCAGCCTGAATCTTGAATCGACCATTCGCTCCATCCTTGAAAATGTCGGCCGTCTGATGCCCTCCGAATTACTTGAGTTGAAATTATGGGACGTAGAGCGCAAGGCGCTTGTGCCGTATCGTTTTCAACAGTCTGCTTCCGCCCGCGCATCAACGGGGGCACTTTCCCCCTTTGGCAGCCTCACCGATCATCTGATCACGCGCCGCACCCCGCTCTTGATAACAGATACTCGGACTCCTTCTGAGTATGTCAGAAGCGATGAATTGCTTTTGACCCACTCGTACTTGGGCATTCCCCTTATTGCAGGCGGCGAATTGGTCGGCACGTTGGAGGCGGGGCAAACAAGTGGCGGGGCATTCGGCCAGCACGACCTGGACCTTCTTTCCCTCATCTCAGGTCAGGCGGCGGTTGCCATCCGCAATGCGAGATTATACGAAGAGGAACAGAAACGCGGCTCCGAGCTTGCGGGCCTTGCCAACCTGAATCAGGCGCTTGGTTCGGCGCGTGACCTGCAGGATATTTTTCCAAGGCTCGTGGAAAGTGTTGCCCCTCTGTTCAATGCCGAGATCATCGGCTTTTTGCTTTACGATGAAGAGAAACGCACCCTCGAAGGGAAACTTCCCTTCCGCGGCCTGCCTGCTCATGTTGTTCAAATCTATCGTGCCGCAGTTCCAGTGGATAGCCCCGCCGAGAAGATCATCATCAGCCAAGCCCCCATCATTACCCTGAATACAACGGGAGATGAGAACTGGCGCGCGCTCGGTCTAGCGGATATGGCGACCGCGGCAAGCCTGCGCGACAATGCGCTTGTTCCGCTTCTTTCTTCGGGACGGATGCTCGGCTACTTTCAGGTTGGTCATCACACCCGGGGCACTTCCGCTTTTACTACAGATGAAATCCGCTTGATGAACATCGTGGCGAATCAAGCTGCGGCGATCATTGAAAATGTACTGCTGGTACAGCAGGCGCGCGGACGCGCTCAACGCGCCGACGCCTTGCGCCGCATTGCCAGCCTTTCCAACTCTTCCGCCACGATGGATGAGATCCTTAAGTATTCGGTTCAAGAACTTGCAAACCTCTTCCTGGTGGACGCTGGCGCGATCTTTCTGATGGATGAACTGCATGGCGCATTACGCCTGCACCGTGAATCCTCTTTTGGGGTCTCGGAAGAAATCAACAGTTCCTTCATTCAGATATTTGTGGATGATCCCGACTACCGCTACACAGTTTCGGGAAGCCAGAAGGCCTTTCTCTCTGGGCGCTTGAGTACAGATCGAAGGATCCTGCCGGTTTATCGCCCGCTTGCCACCGCCCTCATGATGGAATCGTCAATCGTTGTTCCACTGGTGGTGCGTGACCGCAGTGTCGGTGAACTGATGTTGGGAAGCAGGAAGGTGGATTACTTCAACTCCTACGATCTTCAGATCGTCTCCACAGCGGCGGGCCAGCTTGCCACCGCAGTGGAATCCGCTGGTCTGCTCACCCAAACAGACGACTCTCTCCGCAGGCAGGTCAATCAACTCTCTGCTCTTGCCCACATAAGCCGTGAATTGGGAGCCTCGCTGGATGTGAAACACCTGCTGCGGGTGATACATGATGAAGGCGTGCGTACCGTGCATGCCACCTGCGCAACGATCATCCTGTTTGAACAAACGAACAGTGATCAGATTCTCCACACGCCTCAGCATTTTTCCGGTTGTGAAAGCGCAAGGGATCTGACTGAAGCGGAACAAAAAGTTTTGAAGACCGGTGAACAGTACATCATTAATAACATTTCCGTGGAAAGCTTCCCTTCCCCTCATGAAGGAGTGCGTTCCGCGATCATTGTGCCGATCACCTACCAGGCAAAAACGATCGGGCTGATCAACCTGCATTCAAATTCAGTGGATTTCTTTACTCCGGAGGCCGCTGAATTGGTGCAAACCCTGGCGGCACAAGCTGGTATTGCATTGAGCAATGCCCAGCGTTACCAGGCCGAGAAGCAGCGCAGTGAATTGATGCGCCGTCGCGCTGATACGCTCGTGCGCCTTACGGATGTGAGTTATAACCTTGGGCACGACCAGCCGCTGGACCAGGCTCTGCAGATCATTGCGCGCGGCATTCGGGATTCAACAGCCTTCCGCGTGGTGTTGACGAGCGTCGTTGAACAGGAAACTGGAATGATGCGCCGTCTGGCCGCTGTTGGAATTCCGCAGGAAATGCTGAATGAATTGTTCTCCCGCAAACAGCCGCTGGCAAGTGTGCAGCAGCTTATAAGACCGGAATTCAAGGTCAGCCGCTCATACTTTATTCCAGTGGATCAAGCTCCAGTCATCCCGTCTGACCTGCACTTGGTCACGCTGGATGTTTCACCATCTGCGGGCGCATCCGGCAATGCCTGGCATGCCGATGACCTTTTACTCGTCCCTCTCGAAAATTCGGAGGGGCAGATCGTGGGTCTTATCAGCCTCGACGACCCGTCTAATGGATTGCGCCCGGACAAGGCGACGATCGAAGCGGTGGAAGTTTTCTCGTCCCAGGCCGCGTTATTGATCAGCAATACCCTGCGCCAAAGCGAACTGCGCACCCGAATCGAATCCTTATCCTCCGGCCTGCAGCGCCAGCAAAAATTGCTGGATATTACACAGAACGATCTTCCCGTGTTGCTGCATAAGGATCTTGAACAGACCATCTCCCTACATAATTTGGATCGGCGTTCCCAGCGGGTGCGCGCGGGTCTTGCCATTACAGAGTCGGTCAGCCGCCAGTTGGATACTTCCTCGGCCCTGTCTGCACTTGGGCGTGAGACTCTCACCCAGCTTGGCATGTCGGTTGCTCTTGTGGCTGAGAATACCCCCGAGGGTCCCCGCCTTTTGCATGTGCTTGGCAGTTTCCCGCGTTCCACAAATGTGGAAGCGTTATTCGGTCAGCGCAATCCGTTACGCGCCAGTTTGCAGATGGGCAAGCCCATCCTCATCGCTAATCTGGATGAAGATGAAGAATGGCGCGATGCCTCCCTGTTGACTTCGCTGCGCGCAAAAGGTGTGATCTGCCTGCCGGTATTGGTGGAGAATAAGCCAGTGGCAGCCATGCTGGCAGTCAGCCCCGAGCCCATGCCGGACTTCACAGAAGAGGATACTCAGGTATATTTGCAGATCTCCCAGCAGACTTCGTTGATCCTGCAAAATATTTCCCTGTTGAACCAGACCCGCAGAAGATTGGATGAGGTGAATCTGCTGCTCGATTTCAGCCGCCAATTGTCGGCTATGGAACCTGAGGCGATCATCAAATCCCTGCTCGATAGTTCCCGAAAAGTCCTCTCGCAGGCGCATGCCGGTGCGGTGCTCATCTGGAATCCGAAGACCGAGATCCTTTCACCCCGAGCCGCTTCGGGCTATGCAGATAACAAGAGCATGATGGAAATTCAATACCACATGGGCGAGGCGTTGCCCGGCACCGCCTTTATGAGCAAGCACACCCGCCGCGTGGATGAGATCAATTTTGCTCGCGATTACAACTTGAACCCTGAGAACCTTGCTCTATACCGCCAGGCTACCGGCGGACGTTTGCCTGTTTCCAGCATGCTCATTCCCATTGTTTCATCCGAACAAAACCTTGGCCTGCTGGTTCTGGATAATTTCAACACCACTTCGGCGTTCCGCGCAGAGGATGAAGCCCTTTTACTTTCGCTCGCCCAGCAGATCGCGTTGTCATTGGATAACCTGCGGCTGGTGCAGACGACAACGGAACGCGCCGGACAGTTGCAGGCCCTGAACGACGCCGCCGCATCCCTGACCTCTAGCTTGCGCAGCGACCAATTGGTCGGTACTCTGCTCGATCAGCTAAGCTCCATTATCCCGTATGACACGGCAACCCTTTGGCTTCGTGAAAAGGACCGTCTGACGGTTTCCTCGACGCGCGGCTTTTCCGACGCAGAGCAGCGCCTTGGCCTGTCCGTTTCGGTTTCAGACAGCATGCTCTTTAAAGAGATGGCGCAATCCGGCCAGCCGATTCTCGTCAAGGACGTGCGCGAAGATTCACGCTTTGTTCCGATGGAAGCGCCGCGCCTTTCATGGCTTGGCATTCCGTTGATTTCGAAAAGCGAATTGGTGGGTGTGCTCGCCGTGGAAAAATGGCAGGCCAATTTTTACACCCTTGAACAAAAGCAGGTTGGCCTTACTTTTGCAAGCCAGTCTGCTGTTTCATTGGATAATGCCCGTCTGTACGAGGATAGCGTCAGCCGCGCCACAGAACTGGACCAACGCTCGCAGCGCCTTACCACCCTCAACCGCTTCACATCTGCTTTGACCGGGTCTTTGGATACCGAACAGATTTTGAATTTGACCACGGATGAATTGCTCAAAGGGTTGGATGTGCGCCGCGTCTCTGTTGTGACCTTTGAGCGGGGTCAGGCTTTCTGGAAGATCACCACCCCGCGGGTGCGTTTCAAGCTTCCCAAGCCATTGCCCGATGTTCCCATCTTTAGCCGTTTGCGCGAATCCCTAGGTGTTTTCAATACGGACGATGTCCGCAACGAACCGGACCTTGCCGAACTTATGGAAATGTTGGGCGAAAATACAACAGCCCTGCTGATTCTGCCCCTTACCAGTGGTGGGGTTCTTACCGCACTCATCTTTGCACAGATGGTGGGGGAGGCCCGCTTTGGGGTGAACGAGCTCGAAGTGGCGCGCACGATCACCAATCAAGCCACCATTGCGCTGGAGAATGCGCGTTTGTATCAATCCTCTGTCCGCACGGCGGAGCGTTTTGCGGTTCTGAACGAATCCAGTTCCCTCATCAGCGCCAGCCTCGACCCGGAAGAAATTTACATCTCTGTACATAAAGCGGCGGAACGCCTCGTGCCGATGGACTCGTTTGTCATTACTCTTTATGATGAAGCCAAGAACGAGATTGACCCTGTTTATTTATATGATCTTGGAAAACGATACGTCGGCGAGCGGGTTCCTTTTGGAAAGGGCATGAGCAGTGAAGTGATCCGCAGCGCCAGGCCCATCCTTATTTCCAACAGCGAACAGGTTGGGAAATTAAACCCCTTGCAGGCTGGCGAGGGTGGGGAAACCGAGTCCATTGTGGCGGTGCCCATGATCGTAGGCAACAAAGCGCGCGGCATGCTCTCCGCCCAAAGTTATCAGTCTGGTGTTTATACCGAAGAGGATATGCAAATTCTCGGTACACTTGCGAACCAGGCCATCGTTGCCATCCAGAATGGACGCCTTTTTGCCGAGACGCAGAATCTGGCATCCAACCTGGAAATACGTGTTATCGAGCGTACTGCCCAGTTGCAGCGTGAACAACAGAATACCGAAACTCTCCTGCGCATTCTTACCGAGGTTTCCTCCAGCCTCGATCTGGATCGCGCTCTCAACCGTACATTGTCATTGCTGAATGATGCCATCGGCGCGGAACAGGGTACTATTTTGCTCGTTCACGCGGAGGATAATCTGCTTCATTACCGCGCCGGATATGGCTACCTTTCAGATCGCAATGCCCCCGGCGGACGTGGCTTCACCTTGAAGATCGGCGAGGGGCTGGCAGGTTGGGTGGTTCAACATCGTGAGGCAGTTCTCGTGAATGACTTGCATCTCGACCCACGTTGGGTTCGGAGCAATGTGGCCGGACAGGATCACCGCAGCGCCATCACCGTTCCCATGATGGTGGGTGAAGATGTCATCGGTGTGTTGATGGTCTTCCAGCGCGTGCCTGACTTCTTCAGTGCTGAAATGCTCAACCTCGTCAAGGCTATTGCAGGCCAGGTGGCTGTGGCGATCAACAATGCCCATCTCTATGAGCTCATCCGCGATCAGGCCGAACGCCTCGGCGTAATGCTGCGCAAGGAGCAGGAAGATGCGAGCCGTTCGCAAGCCATCCTCGAAGCTGTGGCGGATGGAGTGCTCGTCACCGGCTCCGACAACCGTATTACCTTCGTGAACTCATCCACGGAAGGTATTCTCGGTTTGCCCGATTCGCGTCTGCTGGGTAACTCACTGGATAGGATCGGCGGCCTGTTCGGGAAGGCTGCCACGGCCTGGGCTGAAACCATTCGCCGCTGGTCTGAAGATACGTCATCGTATGAGACAGGCGATTCGTACGCCGAACAGGTGGAGTTGGAGAATGAGCGAATTGCTCTTGTCCACCTTGCACCGGTCATTTTGCAGAACGACTTCCTTGGCACCGTGTCCATCATCCGCGACATTACGCATGAAGTGGAAGTGGATCGTTTGAAATCGGAATTTGTGGCCACGGTCAGCCATGAACTGCGTACGCCGATGACTGCCATTAAAGGATATGTTGATATTTTGACGATGGGCGCGGCCGGCGCAATGAATGAAAATCAAATGCACTTCCTTGAGGTGGTACGAAATAATATTGACCGGCTCAATACCCTCGTCAGTGACCTGCTGGATATTTCCCGCATTGAAGCGGGGCGCATCACGCTTAACCCGCAATCTGTGGACCTGCACAGCATTGCTGAAGATGTGGTGGCCGAAGTGCTGCATCGTTCCCAAAATGAGGAGAAGCCAATGGCACTTTCATTGGAGGCTCCGAAAGACCTGCCTCCTGTTCTTGGTGACAGTGACCGTGTACGGCAGATATTGGGCAACCTTGTGAATAACGCTTTCAATTACACGCCGCAGAACGGAACCATCCGTGTGAACATTCATCAGGAGAATGGTGAAGTGCAGGTGGATGTTCAGGACAACGGTGTTGGAATTGCGCCCGAAGATCAGGAACGCGTCTTTGACCGTTTCTTCCGCGGCGAAAACCCGCTTGTTCTTGCAACACCCGGGACAGGCCTGGGACTGCCGATTGTTCGTCAATTGGTGGAGATGCACAACGGGCGAATTTGGATGACAAGCACAGGCGTGTCGGGCGATGGAAGCACCTTCTCCTTTACCCTGCCCGTCCGTAAATAATGGAGTTTGCATGGCGAGAATTTTGATAGCAGAAGATGAACCCGATATCCGCGAACTTGTGGCATTTACCCTGCGTTTTGCAGGTCATGAAGTCGTTGCCACTTCCAATGGAGAGGAAGCATTACATAAGGCATCCGAGATCATCCCGGACATTATCCTGATGGATGTGCGTATGCCGCGCATGACCGGCTACGATGCCTGCCGTGCCATGAAGGCAGACCCCTTGTTGAAGAACATCCCCGTTGTTTTTCTTTCCGCCAAAGGACAGGATTCAGAGATCCAGACCGGGCTGGAAGCGGGTGCAGAGGAATACCTGCTCAAGCCCTTTGCCCCCGATCAACTAACCGAGCGTGTAAAAGCGATTCTGGCGAAATTTGGAAAATAATTGTAGATGAGCGCGATCATTCTTGATGGTTCGATGGTGCATTACGAGGCTTTGGGACGCGGCCGTCCCATTGTTTTCCTGCACGGCTGGACCGGCTCATGGCGTTATTGGATCAATGCCATGCAAGTCGCGTCTACATCGTTCCGCGCCTATGCCATAGATCTCTTCGGCTTTGGTGATACAGCCCGCGACCCCTCGCGTTACCCCCTTGATAGGCAAGCAGACCTCATCAATCGTTTTCTCGAAGAAATGGGCATTGGCAAAGTTGCTCTTGTTGGCCACGATCTCGGTGCATTGGTCGCGCTCACATTCATCAAACAAAAACGTGAAAGCGTGGATAGGGTCATGGCGATCAACTGTCCGCTTGAATATGACCTGCTCAATTCCCGCATGCGGACTGCTTCCGCGACTGAAATTGTCGAATGGCTGACATCCCGCTCACCCGAAGCCCTCGCCGCCCTTTCAGACGCCTCAAAGGTCGACCCGCAAGCTGTCTCTGTTTCGATGACAGGGTTCCAGTCCAATCATCTTTTTGATGAAGTCCGTAATTTTGGCGTGCCTTCGCTTTTTGTCTATGGCACGAACAACCCTGCTCTTCCCCTCCCGACGCAGGAAAAAACGGATGCCCTGCCGCAGCACATGCACCAGGTCAACCTAGAAGGCGCGGGACACTTCCCCATGGTGGACAACGCCACCCAGTTCAACCGCCTGCTGACAGACTTCCTCGCGCTCGATTCTGGCGCAAGCCCGCGAGAGCTTCAATTGAAAGAAGAATGGAAGCGCAGAGTCCGCTAACAGGGCAGTGAGAGTTCACTGCCCTGAATTTTTGTCTTGACATCTCCACTCCACAGTCATATACTCATTTCACAATCGAACGGGGAGCCTGTCCGAAAGGCTGAGAGGAGCGTATCGCGCTCGACCCGCATCACCTGATCTGGTTAATACCAGCGGAGGGATTTTACATATTAATGCAAAACATCCTCCGCAGTGAGGATGTTTTTTTATGTCATTGCGAGGAGGGCTTCAGCCCGACGAAGCAATCTCATATTTGATGAAAGAATATATGTCTAGAATTATCATTTTCGCCAACGGCGACCTGCCCAACCTTGAAAAAGCCCGTACCTTACTGCGCCCCGATGACTTCATCCTCTGCGCGGACGGCGGCACACGCCACGCCCTCGCACTGGGACTAACGCCCAATGTCATCGTCGGTGACATGGACTCGCTGCCTGCCAATTTCCAAATTTCAACTTTCGATGGCGAGATCGTTCTGTATCCCAAAGACAAAAACGAAACAGACCTCGAACTTGCCATCACTCATGCACTCACTTTGAATCCAGCCCAAATCCTCATCCTCGCTGCCCTCGGCGGCCGCATGGACCAAACTCTTGCCAACATCGCCCTGCTTGCTGACCTGCGACTTTCGACCTTTGACATTCGACTCTCTGACAGTGTGGAAGAAATCTTCTTTTGCAGAGACCAGGCCAAAGTCGAAGGAAGAAGCGGAGACATCGTCTCGCTCATCCCGTGGCAGGGAGAAGTCACAGGCGTCTTCACCGAAAATCTGCGCTGGCATCTTCATCACGAAACGCTCTACCCCGATAAAACGCGCGGCATCAGCAACGAAATGACCGCGGATGTTGCATCTGTTCAAATCAGATCAGGCTTGCTGCTCATCATCCATCGTACCCAAGACTGATCGCTATTCACTGATTACTCATAACTCAAGGATTCCCCATGAAAAAAATAACCCTCCTTCTTTCCTCTTTCGTCTTTCTTCTAGCCTCCTGCGCCCCCAAAGGACCAACCACCCTCACCGTCATGACCCACGACTCCTTTGCCATCAGCGAGGGTGTGGTGAAATCATTTGAGGATGCGAATAACGTCAAAGTGTCCTTCCTCCAAAGCGGTGATGCTGGTTCTGTGCTCAACCAAGCCGTCCTCACCAAAGACGCCCCGCTTGCGGACGTGCTCTTCGGCGTGGACAATACCTTCCTCTCCCGCGCCTTGGATGCGGATATTTTCGAAGCATATCAATCACCTGCCTTGAGCGATGTGCCCGCCGAATTTGTTTTGGATGAAACCTACCGCGCCCTGCCCGTGGACTATGGCGATGTCTGCATCAATTACGATAAAAATTATTTCGCAGAAAATAATTTAGCTGTCCCGCAGTCTTTTGAGGATTTGGCAAAGCCCGAATACAAAGGCTTGCTGGTGGTGGAAGACCCCGCCACGTCTTCGCCTGGCTTGGCGTTCATGCTCGCCACCCGCGCCCATTTTGGTGACGGCTATCTCGACTACTGGAAAAGCCTGAAAGACAACGGCGTGGTGGTCGTGGACGGTTGGGAGACGGCCTATTACACCAACTTCTCCGCTTCTTCTGGCAAAGGCCCGCAGCCGATGGTGGTCTCCTACGCCTCCAGCCCCGCCGCGGAAGTGTTCTTCGCCTCCCCGCCTCCAGCAGAATCGCCAACTGCTTCGATCGTCGCTTCGGGCACATGCTTCCGCCAAATTGAGTTTGTCGGCATCTTCAAGAATGGACAGAACCGCGACCTCGCCGAAAAATTTGTGGACTTCATGCTGAGCAAACAATTTCAGGAAGATATGCCCTTGAATATGTTCGTCTATCCTGTAAATCAAACTGCTCAATTGCCCGAAGTCTTCACCCAGTATGCCCAAGTCACCGACCAACCCGCCGCCATCTCCTATGCTGATATCGCCGCCAACCGCGACGCATGGATCGAAGCGTGGACGGAAGTGATGAAGTAGGTCGGGTTTTCAACCCGATATTTTTCGATATTTGTAAAAATGACAAATAACCTGTTGAACCACGGAGATACTAAGACACTGAGAAAAAAAATTCTCCGTGCCTTCGTGTCTCCGTGGTTTTCTCGTCTTTTGATCTGGCTTGCCCCAATCCTTTTCCTTGCTATCTTTTTCTTCTACCCCCTCACCAAAATCCTCGCCCTCACTTTCGATTTTTCAACCCTCGCCAACCCCGAGAACTTACTTATTACTTATCACTCGTTACTTTTTACCCTCTACCAAGCCACCCTCTCCACTATCCTCACCTTCATCCTCGGCGTCCCCTCCGCCATCCTCTTCTCCCGCTTCGACTTTCGTGGCAAATCCATCCTCCGCGCCCTCACCGCCGTCCCCTTCATGCTGCCCACCGTAGTAGTCGCCGCCGCCTTCAACTCATTGATCGGTTCACGCGGCCTATTTTCTTTCCTCTTTCCTCTTTCCTCCAACTTCACCACTTCCCCCACTTTCTACTTTCTACTCATCCTCACCGCCCACGTTTTCTACAACACCACCATCATCATCCGCATCGTCGGCAACGCCCTCTCCCGCCTTGACCCGAAACTGGAGCAATCAGCCCGTGTCCTCGGCGCGGATTCGTTTCAAGCGTGGCGGCGCATCATTTTGCCTTTGCTCCGTCCGTCACTGCTTGCCGCCGCCCTGCTCGTCTTCATGTTCGACTTCACCAGCTTCGGCGTCATCCTCTTGCTAGGCGGCTCAAACTTCTCCACGCTGGAAGTGGAAATTTACATCCGCGCCTTGAAACTTCCCAACCTAAATCTGGCAGCCTTGCTCTCGGTGATTCAACTTGCCTTCACGCTAATTTTTTCTGTTCTTTACACCCGCATCATCAGCCAGGTCAACACCCAAACCGCCCCGCGCTTCTCCGCTGCCAAACCAGCCAAAACCATCAAAGAAAAAATCTTTGTCGCGTCTCTCTGCCTTCTGCTTTCCGCCTTCTTCCTTCTGCCTTTGCTTTCCCTCCCCATCCGCTCCCTCACCCGCCTCGAAGCAGACCGCGGACAACGCGGCGAAGTCCAATACGGATTCACAACCGATTACTACAAAGAACTTTTCATCAATCGCCGCGGATCATTGTTTTACGTCCCGCCTATGCAAGCTGCTTTGAACTCGCTTGGCTATGCAGGTGTCACCGTTTTGCTTTCGCTCGCGCTTGGTTATCCCGCCGCGTATGCGCTCGCCAAACCGACCCGCCTTGAAAAATTTCTCGACCCCTTCATCATGCTGCCCCTCGGCGCATCCGCTGTGATGCTTGGGCTGGGATTCATTCTCTCGTTTGGCCGCGCGCTGGCCTCGCCGTTCTTCGTGCCCATCGCGCACTCGCTCATCGCGCTGCCCTTTGTCATCCGCACCTTGCAGCCCGCGCTGGCTTCCATCCCTGAGCGGCTGCGTCAAGCCGCGTCCATGTTGGGCGCGTCGCCCTTCCGCGTTTGGCAGACCGTGGATTTTCCCATCCTCTCCCGCGCCACACTCAGCGCCGCCACCTTTGCCTTCACCGTTTCACTCGGCGAGTTCGGCGCGACCCTGCTCATCACCCGCCCCGAATATCCCACCATCCCGATTGCCATTCAACGCT
This sequence comes from Candidatus Villigracilis propinquus, assembly GCA_016714565.1. Taxonomy (GTDB): domain Bacteria; phylum Chloroflexota; class Anaerolineae; order Anaerolineales; family Villigracilaceae; genus Villigracilis; species Villigracilis propinquus. The sequence continues at coordinate 43,617 of JADKDM010000027.1, read as the reverse complement.
TCCTCTCGCAGCCTGGCGGCCTCAACTACGGTCAGGCGATGGCGATGGCAACCCTGCTCATGGTTCTCACCACGCTTGCCATCCTCATCATCGAAAAATTACGCCTGTCCGACTCTGGAGAATTCTAATGCTCGAACTTCGCAACCTCGTCAAATCCTACGAAGGCAAGCCGCTCCTGCGCGACATCTCCTTCACCGTCGCAGAAGGGGAGACGGTCTGTTTGCTTGGCGCATCGGGCAGCGGCAAGTCCACCATTTTGAAGATGATCTCTGGATTGGATTTCCCTGAAAGTGGACATATCCTATTCAACGGCATTGACCTCGCCCAGACACCGCCTCATCTCCGCGACTTTGGCTTGGTCTTTCAAGACTATGGGCTTTTTCCTCACCTGAACGTTTTTGACAACGTCGCCTTCGGCTTGAAGATTCGCAACCTTCCCACGGATAAAATTCAGCTGCGCGTAGCCGCTCTTTTGGAGCAAGTCAATTTGACGGGGTTTGAGAAGCGCAAAGTGACCGATCTCTCTGGCGGTGAACAGCAGCGCATTGCCTTGGCGCGTGCCCTCGCTCCCCAACCCCGCCTGCTGATGTTCGATGAACCCCTCGGCGCATTGGACAGAGCCATGAAGGAAGACTTGCTCAACGAGTTGCGGATGATTCTGCACAAGACAAAAATCCCTGCCATCTATGTCACTCACGATCAGGAGGAAGCCATCACCATTGCAGACCGCATTCTGGTTCTGCACGAAGGCGTCATCATCCGCGATGGGACTCCCGATGAACTTTGGAAGGATCCACAGTCCGCGGTGGTGGCGAAATTTTTGGGAATTGGGAATGTAATTGGCGGTGAAGTGGTTGCGGAGAATAAAGTCAAAACCGAGTTCGGTACCTTTGTTTTGAATTGCAGCCATAATCACAGGCAAAATGAAAAAGTTTCATTGCTAATGCAACAGTCCCCTTCTCCCGCCTTTGGGAGAAGGGCTAGGGATGAGGGAATAGATGAGATTCAACTCACAGTGGAGGATGTGCTTTTTAAGCGGGATCAGTTTGAAGTTAAAGGGAGAGGCGGGCTTTGGTTATCCACATGAAAGATGCGCCGCGAGTTGGTCAAGTCATCACTGTGAAGGTTCAGGTAAAATGTCTCGCATGAAAATCTTGAAGAAGAATCTCGCAGATGAAGTGACCTGGCAGTATGAAGGCGAGTCTGTGAGTCGCACCGAAAATTCTGTGACGATCGAAGCGTTGTTCAATCGGGATGACATGCCGTTTCAGGAAATCGTGTTGAAGCGAAATGACCGCTTTGTGGAAACTTTTTACACCGACAAGTGGTACAACATCTTTGAGATCTATGACCGCGATGATGGAAAGCTGAAGGGCTGGTATTGCAACATCGGCAAGCCTGCCGTTGTTGGAGATGACTTTATTTCGTATGTTGACCTTGCGCTGGATCTGTGGGTTTCAGCAAATGGAAAGCAAACGGTTTTGGATGAAGATGAACTGGCCGAGTTGGATCTGGATGATGAGTTGAAGCGCCAGGTATATGATGGCTTGCAGGAATTGCAGGCGGTCTTTAAAACAAAAAATCCTCCGCGTTGACGGAGGATTTTTTGTTAATTTAAATTATATTCCGAGGGACTGGACGATCGAATCGCCAAAGAACCAGCCGCCAGCGACGACCGCGCAGCAGCAGCAAAGCAGAACTACAACAACGACTGCAATAATGATCGGTGTGTTGTTCTTCTTGGGTTGATCTTCGGTTGGGGTAACAGGCATTTCATTCATGATTCCTTCTCCTTTTTCTTTTGTATGAATAGCGCACAACAATGGCGTGCGTGCATTATAAACGAGAAATTTGGGCAAATGATGTTAACAACAAAATAAAATTGTTTCAGGCGGTTTGGGCCTTTTGCTTTCTGTTCATCCACCACCAAATGACCAGTACCAGCAGGACGATGGTGATCGTGCCCATGATGAGGGGGAGCATGACCGCCATCACGGAAGCGATGAAGGCAAAAACATCCTCCGCAATGGAGACGGGGACGTTTCCCGCTCCGCCCGTTGTTGCCGTTACTGCCGGACGGACAGCCGCCGCTTTGACGGTATGCACACTGCCCGCCACAAGCAAGCCGCAGGCTAGTGCCAACACCGGACTGATATCTGTGACCACGTTTGCGCTGGCAGCGAAGGCTATGGCTCCAGCGATGGGGCGGACAATGGTTTGGATGAGGTCGTTGAGGTGGTTGACGGCGGGGACTTTATCCGCGACCATTTCGATGATGACAAGGATGCCAAGCAGGATGAGAATCCACGGGTTGGCGAGCAGGTCAAAAGGTTTGCTGAGGGAAAGAGTGTTAGGCAGGTAATGCGCGATAGTTCCAACTACGAGCAGCGGGATGTAGGCGTTGAGTCCCGCGCTGGCGGAAAGACCGAATGCAGAAAATACACCGAGTAGTAATTCCATTTATTTCTCCTTTTGTAATTACGTCATTGCGAGGAGGGCTTTAGCCCGACGAAGCAATCTCGTGTATGGAGTGGGGATTGCTTCGTCCCGATAAAAGCATTCGGGATAGTATCGCAAAGAGCGGGAACGCTCCTCGCAATGACGATGACTATTCATCCCGAAAGCCCGGGGAAGCCGCTCCATGTGCCGGTGAATTGCAGCCGGAGTAGGTCAATGCTGAGGATCATGAGCAGTGCCAGGGTCAGGCCTGAGGCGAATGGCAGCCAGAGTTGGCGAATGTTGTCGAAGGTATTATCCTGTTTCATGATGATGGTCCACAAAACGGTGAAGACCAAAACCAGCAGGGATAATGTGCCCAGAGCGCTGAGATAGGCAATGGGGTAAAGGACGATGGGGCTGTCGGTAAGTGTGAGCAGGTTGACGAGGATTGTCAATGCGATGAGGATGCCGAAAGGTTTCCATTCAAGCGCGGGACGGTCATCCTGTTCACGCCAGAGGGATTGGTTGATGACGGGGTACAAAACTGCCGCGAGTGCAATGCCCATGCCCGAGCCGGTAAAGAGACGCAGGACATTGTTGGGAACATATAAATTGGGGATCTGGTCCAGCCCGCCGCCGGAACTCTGCTTGAGCAAATAAAGATAGGAATTGCTTCCATCGATGCCGAAGGCGAGGAAGAAAAGAACGAGAACCGCGATGATTCCGCGTGATGGGAGTTTGCTGCGCTTTCCACTTACAAAGGCTTGAAAGATGAGGGCCATGCCCGCGGCATAGAATTCGCCTGTGCAGCGCGCGCAAAGCGGAAGTTGGCGGTCATCAATCTGGAAGGAGCGCGCGTCAATGCGGTGGCAGACTGCGTAGCCGATGGCGTCCAGCTTGCCGAGTGCGCCTTCGGGGGAAATGTACATCCATGCGCCAAATGCGATGATGGCCGCGATGGGCACGAACCATTTGATAATGGTTTGAAATAGTGATGTCTGGTTTGTATTCATCGCTCACATTATATGGGGGATGAGGGTGAATTGCAAGAAAGGCAATTTCATGTAAAAGCAGACTGAATGCGCTATGATGAATATGAATGAATAAAGGAGTTGACAATGAAACGAATTGGAATTCTTACGGGTGGCGGCGATGCGCCGGGACTGAATGCGGTCATCCGCGCGGCGGTGAAGACTGCGATCAATGAATATAAATGCGAGGTCTTCGGGATTCGGAATGGCTACGATGGATTCCTTGAAGAAGATGGGATCGTGCCGCTTGGCATGAATGAAGTGCGCGGGATCCTGCCGCGCGGCGGGACGATCCTCGGCGCGGCAAACCGTGGGAATCCCTATGCGCGGAAGATCATTCGCGACGGGCAGGAAGTGACCATCGATGTTTCAGATGAGATCGTCAAAGGGATGAAGAGACTGAACATGGATGCCCTGCTGGTTCTGGGCGGAGACGGCACGCTTCACAGTGCCCATGAACTTTATCAAAAGGGTGTGCCGATTATTGGCGTCCCTAAAACAATTGACAATGACATCGGCGGCACGGAAGTGACCTTTGGTTTTGACACCGCGCTCAATATCGCCACCGAAGCATTGGACCGTTTGCACACGACTGCCGAGTCGCATCACCGGGCCATGGTGCTCGAACTCATGGGACGGGATGCGGGTTTCATTGCCTTGCAGGCGGGCGTATCCGGCGGGGCGGATGTGATCCTGATTCCTGAGATCCCATTCAAGTTTGAAAGCACCATGAAAAAGATACGTGCGCGTGCTGAAAAAGGAAGCAAGTTCAGCATTCTTGCAGTTTCAGAAGGCGCAAAACCACAGGGCGGTGGACAGGTCTTTTCCCGCAAAGGGGACGAGATGTATGTGCCGCGCCTGGGTGGGATCGGCCAGGTGGTTGCTGAATACATTGAAAGCCAGGGCTTTGAATCACGTGTGACCGTGCTGGGGCACATTCAACGGGGAGGAACGCCCACAGCGTTTGACAGAATGTTGGCAACTCGTTATGGCGCGGCAGCCGTCCGTTTGGCGGCGCGCGGCGGATTTGACCGTATGGTGGCGCAACGCTGCGGCGAGATCACCGACCTTCCGCTGGAAGAAGCAACTGCAATTCCCAAGCGCGTGCAATTGGATGGTGATGCTGTCATCACAGCCCGCAACATCGGCATTTCATTCGGGGATGAATGATAGATTGTAGGGGCGGGGTTACCACGCCCTTATTTCTATGGAATTAATAAAAAGAAGGTTGAGGATTTTCCTCAACCTTCAAACATTTAACCTGTAACTTTCAAACTATTTCTCAAACACGAACTGCCCATTCTTGTAGAACAACTCACCATCTACGAGAATTTCCGAGTCGGTGCGCATGTCGCAGATCATGTCCCAGTGTATGGAACTCTTATTCTTTGAACCAGTTTCCGGGTAGCCTGCGCCGAGCGCCATGTGGAAGGAGCCGCCGATCTTCTCATCGAAGAGGATATTGCCCGTAAATTGTTGAATGTCAAAATTTGTCCCAATGGCGAATTCGCCCAAATGACGTGAGCCCGCATCGCTCTCAAGGGTCTTGAGCAGGAAGTCCTGATTCTTGTCGGCTTTGGCGGTTCCCACGCGCCCATTGGAGAAGGTCAGTTCTGCGCCTTCCACGCTGGTGCCGCCGTAGTTTGCGGGATAGGTGAACTTCACCCAGCCATTGACCGAATTTTCCACGGGGCCGGTGTAAATTTCGCCGTCCGGCATGTTGAAAGTGCCAAACGAATTCATGAACGTGCGGCCTTTCACCGAGAGGGTGAGGTCAACATTGGGCCCGCGCAGGATGACTTGATTCTTGCCCTTCATAAAGTCCACAGCGGATTGCTGCTTTTTTTCCACGCTCTTCCAGAATGAGATCGGGTCTTCCTCATTGGCATGGACCGCGCCGAACACGAAGTCCTCGTATTCCTTGAGGCTCATGCTCGCATCCTGTGCGTAGGCTTCGGTGGGGTAGAGGGTGGTGACCCATTTGAACTCGCCAGCGCCGCCGCGGCGGAACTGGGCCTCGGTGATGACCGAATTGGCCTTGCTGCGCCGCTGAATTTTCGCAGGGTCAATGTTGGATGTGCCTTTTGTATTCGTCGCCGAGTGAATGCGGATGCGTCCTTCAAATTGTTCGTACGCCAGTTTGTAAAAGGTCGGCACAAAATCAAGCTGGGTATCTTTGGCGTAGGTCAGGTACATTTCATCCTGGCTGAACGGCATCAGGCCGGGCAGAGCCATCATCAAATGCGGGTGGCCGCCTTTTTCAAGGATCTGAATATATAACTCACGCAAAAGCGGCTCGGCCGCGGTGGTGCCTTCAAGCAGGATGCGGTCACCGGGCACAACGCGCGCCGAGTGCTGCACTAAAACATTTGCAAATTTTGAAACACGGGGATCAGCCAACTGAATTCTCCTGAATGGAATGGCAAAATTATATCACCTTCAATTTTGCCTATAATTTGATTTGCGTTATACTTTTGCCCATGAAACAACTTCTCCAACATATCAAAAACGGCCGGACGGTCATCGAAGATATTCCCATCCCCACCCCGCGCGAGGGGCAGGCGCTAGTCAAAATTTCAGCCAGCCTTGTTTCGGCGGGCACCGAACGCATGGTGGTGGAGTTTGCAGAAAAAAGTTACCTCGGCAAAGCGCGTTCCCGTCCTGACCTCGTCAAGCAGACTTTGGATAAAGCCAAACGCGAAGGCATCATGCCCACCGTCAACGCCGTTTTCAACCGCCTCGACCAACCGATGGCGCTTGGCTATTCCACCGCTGGCACCATCGTTGCGCTCGGCAAGAACATGCAGGGCTTCAAGGTCGGGCAGCGTGTGGCCTGTGCGGGCGGCGGCTATGCCACACACGCCGAATACAATGTTGTGCCGCGCAACCTGCTAACTCCGCTCCCCAAAAATGTGGATTTTGAATCCGCGGCCTTCACCACCCTCGGCGCAATTTCTTTGCACGGCTTCCGTCTCGCGGAGCCTCAGCTTGGCGAGAATGTTGCCGTCATCGGTTTGGGTCTTTTAGGATTATTGACGATTCAACTGGCGGCTGCGGCAGGATGCAACGTCCTCGGCATTGACATTGACCCGAAGCGCATCAAGCTCGCTTCTTCTCTTGGACTGGAAGCTGTCACCCGCAAAGGAGCAGAATCCGCCGCTGCGGCATTTACGTCGAACCGCGGCTTTGACAGTATCATCATCTGCGCAGACACTCCCTCGAATGACCCCGTTGAACTCGCAGGCGTCATCGCCCGTGACCGCGCCAAGGTCGTTGCCACTGGCGCCGTGGGACTCAACTTCCCGCGCAAGGTGTACTACGAAAAAGAAATTTCCTTCATCAACTCCCGCTCCTACGGCCCAGGCCGCTATGACGCGAATTACGAAGAGAATGGGGTTGATTACCCCATCGGTTATGTGCGATGGACAGAAGGACGCAATTTCCAAGCCGTGGTGGATTTGCTTTCCAGTCGAAAGTTGAAGGTCGAAAGTCTCATATCCCATCGTTTTGATATTGAAGATGGGGTGCAAGCGTATGAAGTAATCACAGGGAAGAAGAAAGAACCTTTCCTTGGCGTTCTGCTTACTTATTCACATGTTGAAAAGTTTGAAAGTTCAAAGGTTGTCAGGTTTAATGTGCCAACTTTCAAACCTTCAACCTGTAAACTTGGAGTTTTAGGCGCTGGTCTCTTCGCCAACTCTACCCTTCTGCCCGTCATCAAAAACAACAAAGACTTTGAACTGGTCGGCATCGCTTCCTCAGGTGGATTGCACGCGCAGCACTCGGGCAAGAAATTTGGTTTCCAATACGCCACTTCCTCCGAAGATGAGATCATCAACGACCCGAAGGTCAACACCGTTGCCATTCTCACAAGACACGACACCCACGCGGACTTGGTGGTGAAGGCGTTGAAGGCTGGGAAGAATGTGTTTGTGGAAAAACCGTTGGCGATCAATAGCGTTCAGCTATCAGCTATCAGCAAAGTTCTTAAAGCTGAAAGCTGTCCGCTGATAGCTGTGGGCTTCAACCGCAGATTCGCCCCGCTTGCCCAAAATCTAAAATCGTCACTCGTAAATCGAAATGAACCTCTCCACGCTCATTACCGCATCAACGCAGGCTACATCCCCCTCAACCATTGGACTCAAGACGAAGCCCTCGGCGGCGGACGTATCATCGGCGAAGCCTGTCACTTCATTGACTTGATCACTTTCCTCGTCGGTGCGGCACCTGTCAGCGTGACGGCGCATGCGTTGCCGAATAACGGCAAATACCGCGAGGACAATGTCTCGATGACTTTCACCTTCCCCGATGGCTCCCTCGGCGTAGTGGACTATCTCGCCAACGGCGACAAGTCCATGCCGAAGGAACGGCTCGAAGTCTTTTGCGAAGGCATGGTGGCGGTGTTGGATGATTATGTCTCGTTGACGACTGTGAAAGATGGGAAGAAAACTGTCCAAAGCGGCGCACAGGACAAAGGCTGGAGGGCGGAAATGGCCGTTTTTGCAGAATCAATTAAGAGCGGAGTCGGAGCGCCGATTCCGTATGAGCAGATCATCGGTGTGACCAAGTCCACATTTGCGGCGGTGGAGTCGATCAAGGTTGGAACATCCATAGACATAAAATAAGATTTGCGAAGTAGATACGCAGAATAAAAAGGAATGAGATTTTGAGGTCTCATTCCTTTTTTGTTTACGGCTCTGGGTTGACTGGCTCTTCTGCTTTTTGTTTCAATAAACGGCGTTCGCGCCTGCGCCTGACAAAATAGGCGATGAATACGCCTGTTCCTATGATCGGGTATAGCATGATGGAATACCTTCTCAGGAAGTCGAGGTCGGTGATGATGAAGTAGATCATGAATGAACCGATGACCAACCCGACGATCAACACAAAGAGAACGCCCCATGCCCTTCCTCGGGATATTCCTCTTTCAAGCATGATGGCATTGCTTTCTGCAGAGAGGAACCAAAGAATGATCAGGACAAAAATGATCATCGGCATGAGTATTGCAAGCCAGTAAATATCATTGGTGTAGAGACCAATTGAATAAAAGGATGCCCAGAACACCGCAGTGATCGGGGAGAAGTAATAACATTGCATGTAGAAGCTTTGTTTGATGCTGGTTTCGCCCAGCCCTTCTTCGCCGAGGATCTTGGTGCCGAAGGAGAACAGCAGCGGCAGGGACAAAAACCCGATGGCGAGGAAGTAGGTTCCACCGCTTTCAAGAGCGCCTTGAAACCCTTCGAGGCTCAGATCAGAACTGGCTGTTAATGTTCCGCCATCGTCAAAGACCATGTAGGTACTGTCGTAATACATTTGCTGGGTTACATCTTCTGGCACTGAGATAAAGATGTTGTCACTTTGGGATTCTATGAGCGACCCATTGTTGGGATCGTAGTTTTCGATGTAGACAGCAATTTGATATTCGCCCTGGTCGAAATAATAGTAGAAGTAATCTTCCAGCGAGTTATTGTCCAGGAAAGTGATCTGGGATTGGTATATCGAACTATCTTCGAGGATTCGATCACCCGTATCTGAAATTGAAAATGGAATGACCCCGTCCACTTCGTCGTGAAGTTCACCGTAGACAAAGGTGAATGTGGGGTTTTCAACCTTGTTCCCAAACTCATCGAAATAGACAATGGAGCGGTCGACGTCGAATCCATAGGTGATGCCGAGCGGATTTCCCGCCTCGTCCATCTGTTCGACCTTCCAGACCTCCCACCATACCTTGTGAAAGACACGGGATGTGGATGAGATAAAGTTGCCATCCACGGTGAATGCCATATCTCGAAGATCACCCTCTGTATATGGCTGGGGTTCATAGACAACCATACTCATGGACGGTGTGAAGGTCGTCAGAATGGCGGGGATCAGGGTTACGATAAGGAAGAGCACGACCGGTGACATGTACTTGTCAAAGGCGTTCTCCGAATCGCCGCCCAATTCCTTTTTTACATATCCGGGCACCCAATTCGGGTCAAGGATGATCTTGAGCAGGGTCTTGGGGAGCAGGAGCACCCAAAGCAATATTTTATACGCCAGCTTTTCAATTTCGTTCAGAAAATCGGTGATGTTACTCATGCGCTTTCCTCCGGAGTATGAAATTGTTTTTTTCATTGTATTGATTTTGGATGGCTTTGTCTACTACCAGTTTGAAATTGCCGGGTGGGGAACCTGTCTGCCCTACTCGGCCAACTGTCCGTTTTGTATAATTCCCATCTTCTGTGGTTTCTCATCAGTACACTCAATACGCAGCCTTGGATGTCTTTGTTCGTCAGGTATAATTGATTTATGAACCGCGATTTGACCTCGAATCTCAAAATAGACCGCAAAGCCTTTTCAGTTGTATCCCTTACTGATGACTCAGGCGAAAAGGCTTATTGGCTTGCAAGAACACCACAAGAGCGCCTGAAACAGGTGGAAATCCTCCGAAGGATCAACTATGGAACTAAATCTGCCGCTCGACTTCAAAGAGTTCTTGAAATTACTGAACGAGAAAGGCGTTAGATACCTTCTCATTGGGGGATATGCGGTTGGGTATCACGGCTATCCACGCGCCACAGGTGACATGGATGTTTGGATTGCCATTCATCCTGATAACGCACAAAAGATGGTTGCAGTATTAAAAGATTTTGGTTTTGACCATCCAGAATTAACCCCAGAAATTTTTCTCCAAGAAAATAAGATTATCCGCATGGGACATCCTCCCATGCGACTCGAAATTTCAACGGGTATTTCAGGTGTGGAATTTGACGAATGCTATATCAACAGAATCGTGGACATGCTTGACGATGTTGAAGTCAATATTATTGATCTGCCGCATTTGAAAGCCAACAAAAAAGCCGCTGGCCGCCTCAAAGATTTAGCCGACTTGGAAAACCTCCCCTAAATTCGTCATTCTGCATTCATCCTTCATCATTTATGAACCGCCCTCTCCGCGTTTTCCTCTGCCACTCCAGCAATGACAAACCCGCCGTGCGTGAGTTGTATCAAAAACTCCGCGCCGAGCCGTGGATTGAACCCTGGCTGGACGAAGAAGAACTCTTACCCAGGGCAGGATTGGAACATGGAGATCGAAAAAGCCATTGAAGCCACTTCATTATCCCCATTCGCCTTGAGGAATGTAAACCTCCAAAACGTTTGTCCAAATGGCAATATGCGGATTATTTTGAAGGTCAACGGGATCGGGGATTACAGAGATTATTGGTAAGCTTGAAACGACGCGCCGATACGTTAAGTTTGAATACAACAGAAAATGAACATCAGGTTGAAACTTCTTTCGACAAAACCGCTGCGCATAAATTGGGTGAAGAAATAGCGGGATGGAAATGCAAAGGAATCGAGCGATAAATCTCTGCCTGACGATTACCTTCAAATCACCCTCTCCAACGGCATGGAATTTATGCGCGTCCCTGCGGGGAAATTCCTGATGGGTAGTGAAAATGGCGACTCAGATGAAAAGCCTCAACACATGATAGATGTCCCCTACGACTACTGGATGGCGCGTTATCCCATAACGAATGAACTTTACAATGCTTATGCCAAAGCCAAAAATATAAAACATCCCATGGGTGGTTGGGAAAAGAAAAAGAATCACCCTGTTACTAATGTCAAATGGACAGACGCAATGGCATATTGCCAGTGGCTGAATGGTCTTATTAAAGCCGAATTGCCTTCTGGCTTGACCTTGCGTTTACCTACCGAAGCCGAATGGGAAAAAGCCGCGCGTGGAACAGATGGGCTTGAATTCCCGTGGGGCAATCAGTTCGATAAAAATAAATGCAACACGAGCGGAGGCGGAAAACGAGGAACAACCCCAGTTGGCGACTATTCCCCGCAGGGTGACTCGATGTACGGTTGTGCGGACATGAGTGGTAATGTCTGGGAGTGGACGCATAGTTTGAAAGAAGCTATCCCTTACAAAGCCAAAGATGGTCGCGAGGATGAAATAGCCTCTGATGCACGTGTGCTGCGCGGCGGCTCCTTCGGCGATAATCGGAGGAATGCACGATGTGCTTTCCGACACGATTTCGGCATCACTCTCTTCATCAACTACGTTGGTTTTCGTGTGGTGGTGGCATCCCCTGTTATCTCCTGAAAGATTTTGAATTTCTGTTTTCTGAATCCAGACCTGACAGGTCTAACCCGCGCCATTGCCAACCGCAATCCCTGCGCGGACATGGGTCACGATCAAACATCGTTCCCCGTAGACCTGTCAGGTCTTTTATAATGGGCGCAACCTTCAACCTGAAACTTGGAACCTGAAACCGGAGAACCCCATGCAACTCAAAGGAATATACGCCCCCATCGTCACCCCCTTCAACGCGGACGAAAGCATCAACTACCCCGTCCTTGAACAACTGATCGAATACCTGATCGCCAACAAGATCGCAGGGCTTGTCCCAGGCGGCACCACGGGCGAAGTCTACGCCTTCACCGAAGCCGAACGGCTGGACATTTTCAAATTCACCAAAGAGAAAGTCAACGGGCGGGTCACGCTCATTGCAGGCACCAACTCTGGCGCCACGCGCGACGTGGTCCGCTACTCGCAGATCGCCGAGGACATGGGCTACGACGCGCTCATGGTTGCCGTCCCGCCGTATTCACGTCCCAACCAGCGCGAACTGCTCGCGCATTACGAAGCCGTCGCCAAAGCCGTCAAAATTCCCATCGTGCTCTACAACTTCCCCTGGCGCGCGGGCACCGAAGTCAGCTACGAAGTGATGGACGGTCTGACCAAATACGATCACATCATCGGCATCAAAGAAGCCAGCAGCGACATGTCCCGCGTCTACGAGTTCCGTCTGCGCTACGGCGACCGCTATCAAATGATCTGCGGCTCCGACGATCAGGCGCTCGACTACTTCCTGTGGGGCACCACCTCATGGATCGGCGGCGCCGCCTCCTGCGCTCCGCTCGAACATCACAACGTCCTCGAAGCCGCGCTCGCCAACGACTTCGTCACAGCCCGCAAGCACATGGACAAGCTCCTCCCGCTCCTCCGCAACATGGAAAGCGGCGGCTACACCCAAAAGGTCAAAGTCGGCTGCGAACTGCGCGGCATCCCCGTTGGCAATCCGCGCCAGCCGCTGCTGCCACTCACTAACGAAGATAAAGCTGAATTCGAAAAAATCTTCAAAGCATTACTTTAATAAATCCCCGGTGGTTGAGTAGACGGCGGTGCTCTTCCGCCGTCGTATCGAAACCACCCGTCAATGAAGTATTTTTCTTTCACTGGTGGTTTCGATACGTCCCGCAAAAAAACGCGGGACTACTCAACCACCGAGTAGGATAATGACATAATGAAACGAATCCCATACTTGGACTCCCACACCGGCGGCGAACCCACGCGATTAATCACCTCGCTTCCCTTCGACCTCGGAACTGGTTCCGTTGCTGATAAATTATCCACGCTGAAAGCGCATCACGACGACTTCCGCACCACAGTCCTCAACGAACCCCGCGGCTCAGACGTGCTCGTCGGCGCATTGCTCGTCCCACCCGCCGACCCGACCTGTCAGTTCGGAGTCATCTACTTCAACAACGTCGGCTACCTCGGCATGTGCGGACACGGCACAATTGGTCTCATTGCTTCGCTGGCATATCTGGGCAAAGTCCAACCTGGCGTGATTCGGGTGGAGACTCCTGTTGGGGTTGTGGAAGCAACATTCCATCCCATGTCATTGCGAGGAGGAGCGATAGCGAGCGACGAAGCAATCTCCCAATTAATGAGGGGGATTGCTTCGGGCGAAGAACAAGAGCGCCCTCGCAATGACGGGGAGTATCCCAATAAAGTTTCCGTCCAAAACATCCCCGCCTACCGCCACCTGACTCATGTCCCTGTCACCGTTGACGGCAAAACCATCCACGGCGACGTGGCGTGGGGCGGCAACTGGTTCTTCCTCTGCCACGACCACGGACTTGAAGTCAACATGCAAAACCTCGAAGCGCTGACCGATTTCTCGTGGCGCGTCCGCGAGCAGTTCACCGCCAACGGCATCACCGGCGCGAACGGCGCAGAAGTTGACCACGTTGAGTTATTCGCATCCACACCCGAAGCCGACAGCAAAAGTTTTGTCCTCTGCCCCGGCAAAGCCTACGACCGCTCTCCCTGCGGAACAGGCACCAGCGCAAAACTCGCCTGCTTGTATGGCGATGGAAAATTGCAAGTTGGTCAAACATGGAAACAACAAAGCGTCGTCGGCAGCATCTTCGAAGGCAGCGTGCAATTGGATGGAGAGAAAATTATCCCCACTATCACTGGCGAAGCATGGGTAATGGCAGAAGGTGTGATTCTGGTGGATGAACGCGACCCGTTCGCAAATGGAATTTGACCTTTGACCTTCGACTTTTGACTCTTCCTCGTCGAAGGTCAAAAGTCGAAAGTCTTATGGAGACTGAATGACAAAAAAACATGATGTATTAATCATCGGCGGGGGACCCGTAGGCTTAAGCTGCGCGTATTACCTTTTGAAATCTGGACGCAAAGTAACTATTCTTGATGCCAAAGAGATCGGCAAAGGCAGCGGATCGGGCAACGCGGGGCATATCGTGCCGAGTCACATCATTCCGCTGGCGGCGCCCGGGGTGGTGACCTCTGCTCTCAAGTGGATGCTCGATCCCGCGCACAGTCCGTTTGGGATGAAGGTCAGCCTCAACCCGAATTACATTTCATGGCTGTTGAAATTTGTGCTTGCATGTAGTGAAGCGAATGTTCAGAAAAGCATCAAGCCGTTGAATGACCTTGGTCAACTCAGCGCGAAGAATTTTGCGCAGATCGTTGCCGAAGAAAAATTTGATTGTTCGTATCAAGAGAAAGGCTTGCTCTTTTTATACAAAACCGAAAAAGCCTTCCACGATGGACAGCACGAAGGCGAGTTCATGCAGAAGCATGGAATCCCTGTCAGCGTGTATGACAAGATGAAAATCCATGAAGTGGAACCCGCCGCATTGGATGACATCATCGGCGGCGTGCATTTCACGGGGGATGCACATCTCAACCCGGCGGTGTTTCTCAAACTGCTGAGTGACCGCGTCCGCGCGATGGGGGCGGAGATGTTGGAGAACACGACGGTGACGGGGTTTGAATCAGCGGGGGGAAAGGTTCGGGTTGTTAAAACGAGCGCGGGTGAGTTCGAAGCGGAGCACGTCATCCTCGCTGCAGGTGCGTTGACTCCATCCGTTGCAAAAGATCTGAAATTGAATATTCCCATCCAACCTGCGCGCGGATACAGCCTGACCATGTCTGCAACGAAGACGATGCCGAGCCATGCGTTGATCCTTGGTGAGCGCAGGATCGCTGTCTCTCCAGTGGATGGACTTTTGCGCTTCACGGGCCGCTTGGAAGTTGGCAATTACAGCATGGAACCGGATCCCGTTTGGCTTCAACGTATTGAAAATTCCGCGCGCGAATATTTGCGCTTGGATGAAAAACTGGATGTCAAAGAAACATGGGCGGGGTTGCGTCCCACCACGCCGGATGGAATGCCGATCATTGGCAAGTCACCGAAGCATGACAATTTATTTCTCGCCACAGGTCACGCCATGCTCGGGCTTTCGCTTGGGCCGGGGACAGGTCAGGTTGTGGCTGAAATGCTCAATGGACAGGAACCAACTGTCAGTTTAAGTCCGATGCGGTTGGAGCGGTTTTGATCTCAAGTCAAAATGATATGCACTTGTAAAGGTAATAAATTTTCGTCTGCACTATAATCCCGCCCGCGTCAACATCTTATCAACCAAAGGAGAGAACTACATGGATATTGAGATCATTCACCGCCCGTCTTATTCACTTGCCATTGCAAAACTTACACCCAATGAGCGCATCCGCGCGGAGGCTGGCGCGATGGTCAGCATGTCTGGCGGGATGAACATTGAAACCAAGGCCGAAGGCGGCATTCTCAAGTCATTGGGACGCGCCGTGCTCGGCGGCGAATCTTTCTTCCAGAACTTTTTCGTTGCACCTGCCACTGGCGGCGAGGTGACGCTTGCGCCTGAACTTCCCGGCGACATTGCCGTGATCGAAATGAGCGGCAACAAGTTGATGATCCAAAGCGGCTCCTACATGGCCTCCGAGTCAACCATTGAGTTGAATGCGAAGGTCAGTGTGAAAGCGTTCATGTCTGCCGAAGGTATTTCGATGCTCGAAGCGACGGGAACGGGTACGCTGTTGGTTTCATCCTATGGCGCTATTTATGAAAAGACCCTTGCCGCAGGTGAGACCTACATCGTGGATTCTTCACATCTCATTGCGTTCGACGGGACGATGGGTGTTCAGCCCAAGCCTGTTGGTGGACTCAAATCCACATTGTTCAGCGGTGAAGGTTTGGTGATCGAACTCTCTGGCCCTGGCAAGATCTACATTCAGACTCGCTCGCCGCAAGCGCTGATCAACTGGATCATTCCGCAGTTGCCGAAGCCGCCTGCCGTTAAGAGCAGTTGATTATTCCATGCAATTGTAGGGGCGGGGTTACCCGCCCCTACAATCTCGTATAATGGTGCGGGACGTTCAACCGTCCCCGCTCCCTCGGGGGCTTAGCCTCCGAGGGAGCATTTTCTTTTAAAGGTAACTACTTTGAATTCATCCCTAATTTTTATCTTCATCACCATCTTCGTGGACATGCTCGGCTATGGCATCATGCTGCCGTTGCTTCCATTCTTCGTGCAGGCGCAGGATGGCGGCGCGGCGATTGCGGGTGCGCTGAGTTCGTTGTATGCATCTGCTCAACTGTTTGCGGGGCCTGTACTCGGCGCACTCTCTGACCGTTATGGACGGCGACCTGTGCTACTCATCTGTCTGCTTGGCACATCATTTGGGTATTTCATGCTCGGGCTGGCAGATTCGCTCCCATTGGTATTCCTTGCCGTGTTGATAGACGGCCTAACAGGCGGCAACCTCACCACTGCCTACGCCTATATTGCAGATGTGACCACCACTGAGAATCGTGCGCGTGGGATGGGCATGGTCGGTGCGGCATTCGGGTTGGGATTAATGGCTGGCCCTGCGTTGGGTGGATTGTTGAGCCGATACGGTTTGTATGTGCCTGCGTTCATCGCTTCTGCAATTGCGTTGAGCAATGTTATCTTCGGATATTTTGTGCTGCCCGAATCGCTCCCGCTTGAAAGACGCGAGATCAAACCTGTTTTTCAAGGGTTCAATTTCGGGAAACAGTTTCTAGGTCTTTTCAAACAGGTCAACATCCAAAAACTTCTCATCGCGATGTTCCTGCTCAACCTTGCCTTCGCTGGGCTGCAATCCAACTTCCCGCTGTATTCCAACTTTCGCTTTCAATGGACGCCCACTCAAAATAGTTTTTTCTATCTTTACGTTGGTGTGTGCGCCGTTTTCATTCAGGGATTTTTATTCGGCAAACTCCAGCCGCGCTTCGGTGAAAAACGCCTCACCATCTTTGGCCTCACGCTCATGGCCGTCGGTCTCGCTGGCATGGCGCTCGCCCCCGCCGCGTGGATGCTTTATCCCGCTGTCACCATCGTTGCGCTTGGCACGGGCACCAGCATCCCGTCACTCACGGCGCTGGTTTCGCTGCGCGTCTCTGAAAGCGAGCAGGGACGCTTGATGGGCGGCACCCAAACCCTGCTGAGTCTGACGAACATCTTCGGCCCCATGCTCGCAGGCATTTCGTTTGAACTCATCACTTTCTCCGCGCCGTATTGGCTGGGAAGTGTATTTGCGATTTTTGCGTTGGGGGTGGCGTTTTCGTCATTACGAGGAGGGCGACAGCCCGATGAAGCAATCTCGTAGACGATTTGGGGATTGCTTCGCCGCAACGAACGCGGCTCGCAATGACGGGATTAAATGATCTTCCGCATCTGACTCACCGCAGCCTGAATCCCGTTCTCCGAGCTTAATGCCACGCTGACATTTTTTGCTCTCGCCCTCATGGACTCATCCGTTAACGCCTGAGTGATGGCTTGTGCTAGATTCTCTGCATTCAACTTTCTTTGGGGGATGGGCTTCGTGCCAACGCCGATTTGATAAACTCGCTCGCCCCAGAAGAATTGGTCAATGGCTAATGGCATTGTGACCGTGGGAATGCCCGCGTGCAAACTTGCGGACGTTGTCCCTGCACCGCCGTGATGGAGGGCGACTTTTACATGGCGATACAACCAATCATGTGGGGCGTATTCGATGGGGAAAATGTTTTTGGATTTGATTTCTCTATGCCATTTGGAAGGAATAGTTAATACAGCTTGCGCATTTGCACGGTTCAATGCTTCTTCCAGCATGGGCAAATATCCCTGCGTCCCTGGGCTGCCGAATCCGATGGCGATTGGATTCTTTGCTGAGTCAATAAATCTCTGCACTCTTCCCAACTCGTCAACTCGTTCACTCGTTTCTTCTTTTATTCGCCAGTAACCAGTGATGACTTGTTTCTCATTCCAATCTTTTGGGCGCGGGACGATCTGTTCGCTAAAAGCGTTGAGGGTGAAGGGTTGGGCAGAATCCGCTCTCAGCGAAGGATCAAGCAGATGGGCAGGTGCCAGCCCAAAGTCCGTGTGACGCGCGTGGTTGATCTCCGAGCGCCACGAAAGCCAAATCGCTTGAGTCACAGCCCAATGCGAGAACCAATTCCCGATTCCAAAAAGAGAAAAACGAAACGGTAAAAGTGCGGATGGAAATTCGCGGGAGGGAGTGAGCGGTTGCAAATTTGCACGGACGGCGGGGATGCCCAAGCCTTCGGCGATGTGTGCGCCCCAAATGGTGGGCAAGCCGTGAATGAGCAGGTCGGAGCCGCGGCAGGCTTCGGCGGCGGTGTGCAACATACGCCGGTACAGCGGGCGGGCTTTGCGCAGGAAGTCTTGTGTGGCTCGCAGTGACCGAATCGGATTCGTGCCAAGCGTCATCGGTGTGGAGTCGCCTTGTTCGATGAGCAGGTCGGTGGGGTTGCCGTCAAATGGGGTGAAAGGGACGTGATGGTTTTGAATGAGATTCGCAAACCCGCGCGGCGCAGCAATACGGACGTTGTACCCTGCTTCCATCAACCCTTTGCCAAGCGCGATATAGGGAAGGACATCTCCGAGGGTGCCGCTAGTGAGGAGGGTGATGGTTTTCATGGGGGAGTCAGACGATTGACCACGGTTGTTTGTGGTCTATGGTCTGTCGTCAATCGTCGTTCTTTTCAAACACCAAAAACCGATACTCCACCACGTTCATGGACAAGCACTGCTGCAATGCCATGCTCCCCAGCATGGACGGGACGATGGCGTGTTTGATGGGAAGTTTCTCGCCGAGGAAAAGCAGCGCGCTGGCGAGAAGATCGGGAAGGTTTCGCAGACGAAGATGAGAAGTGAGTTCTTCGTTCTTTGTTAGTTGAAGTTGATATTTGTTTGCAAAGGAAAGTACCTGCTCAATCGTCCGCACGCCGGGGACGTACCAGCCGTCAATGTAGGCTTTGAGCCATTTGTTTTCATTTGCAGAGAACGGACGCGCTGCTTGATAATCATCCACGAGAATGAGCTTGCCGCCCTTGCGCAACAAACGGCTGGCTTCTCGGAAATAGCTTTCAGGGTCTACGGCATGACAAACCGCTTCGACGGAATAGACTGCATCCAGTGCTTCGCTCGGCAGCGGCACGGAGGTGAAATCACCTTCGGCAAAGTTGATCTGTTCTTGAAGTCCGAGTTGAGCGGCAGAGTTGCCCGCGAGTTTGGCTTGCACGGGGCTGAGGGTTAATCCCAATGCGGGGGCGGGGTTTTGCAAACGCGGATAAATGTAAAACAGACTCGCGCCGACGCCGCAGCCAAGGTCCGCGATGCGGGCGTTGTTTGGCGCAACGGATTCGATCTCCGTTTTGATGAGCGCGTTCGAAGTGTTGAGAGCATCTTCGAGAGTTTTTATATTCTGCATCCATAGCGAACGGTGGATGTTTTGAGCCTTCTTTGTCCCGCTGAATTTCAGGAAGAGGTTTGTATTTTCATCATAATACGTGCGGACAGAATCGGTTGTAATAGGCATAGTCAAATTATAATGTAGCACGGATTCAATATAACCTACGTGAGAGAGATAATCATTTATGAATAGAAAAATATATTTCTTGTTAGCGGTATTGGCGTTTTCTGTGTTGGCCTGCGCCAACGAGGGCATGGAAGATTCCGCCCATGTGGAAGATACTGCCAACATGACGTCCAGCGGCGCGTTCCATGATCGGGATGCTCTTCCCAATGACAGCGGGATCGAAGGTGTGCAGACTTTTCCGGATCGAACCGTGTATCATGACCATGTCAAAGTTGTGGAAGAGCCGGTAGAGGAAATTCCGCCTGCATTTGGCGCTCACCTTGCCGCCTGGCAAAATTGCGGGATCTATGACCAGCCCATTGGTTTGGGAAATGCATTACATTCTCTGGAACATGGCGCGGTATGGGTAACGTACCCTTCAGACTTGCCAATCGATCAGGTGGAAGCATTGAGAGCGACCGTGCGGGGAAATGATTTTGTATTGATGAGTCCCTACCCGCAGCAAACCAAGCCTGTCATCCTAACTGCATGGACGGTTCAATTGGTCATCGAATCACTGCCCGATGACCGAATAGCAAAATTCATTGAATACTATTCGGAAGGCCCGCAGAACCCTGAGCCGGGAGCCTCCTGCCAAGGGGCGATCGGTACCCCAATAGAGTAAAGGGTAATTTTATGTCTCATACTTCCTTTACCACCACCACCCGTGGACTGAATCGTGAATTGCCGCCGATGCGTTTGTACGAGAAAGCCAAGAAGCTCGGCATTTGGAATCCCTCAGACATTGATCTCACAAAAGATAAGCAGGATTGGGCAGGCTTTACCGATGAGGAAAAAGACCTGTGCCTTTTGCTCCTGTCCATGTTCGTGGCGGGTGAGGAGGCGGTGACGCTCGACCTGCTTCCGCTCATTCAGGCGATTGCGCAGGAAGGCCGCCTCGAAGAGGAAATGTATCTGACGACATTTCTGTTCGAGGAAGCCAAGCATACGGATTTCTTCCGCCGATTTATGGATGAAGTCGCGTTCCCCTCTCCTTTGGGGCAGGGGTCAGACTTATCCCGTTATCACGGCGATAACTATCGACAACTTTTCTACGAATCCCTGCCCGACGCGTTGAACGCGCTTCGCTCCGACCCGTCACCTGCCAGCCAGATACGGGCATCGGTTACCTATAACATGGTCGTCGAAGGCGTGCTGGCAGAGACGGGCTACCAAGCCTTCTTCACCATGCTCGAACGCAATGACCTTTGCCCCGGCTTGCGCAAAGGGATTGGGCTGCTCAAGCAGGATGAATCCCGCCATATTGCGTATGGTGTTTATCTTTTGTCCCGCCTCATCGCGGAGCATCCGCAGGAATGGGACAACCTCCAAATGCAAATGAATACCCTGCTGCCCTCCGCCATAGGCGTGATCGGGGATGCATTTGCCCGCTACGAAGTTGTCCCCTTTGGCTTGAAGGAAGAGGACTTCATCAATTATGCGATGACTCAATTCAGCAAGCGTTTCGAGCGCTTGGAAAAGGCACGCGGTGTCAGTTTAGATGAGATCAACCGCGTGGCGAGAGAGAACGAGGACTCGTAGCCCATGTCCATCACGCCCTGGAAAATTCTCAAATCCCGTTATCAGTTCCCGAAATTCCGTATAGATAGCTGTGAGCTTCCGAGTGGTAAACCATACAAGGCTTATGTGTTCGAATTTGATTCATGGGCAAATGTGGTTGCGCTGACAAAAAATAACGAAGTGGTGCTCGTCAAGCAATATCGCCACGGCGTGCAGAAAGTTCTGCTGGAACTCCCCGGCGGCGTAGTAGACAATGGCGAGAATCCGCTGGAGGGGGCGAAGCGCGAATTGATGGAAGAGACGGGCTATTCAGCGGGGAGTATCATCGAGGTGGGCAGGTTGTATCCGAATCCTGCGATTCAGCAAAATACTTTGTATTGCTATCTTGCTTTGGATGTGGAACTGACCGGCGTACAGCATTTGGATGAAGCCGAAGAGATCGAAGTCCATCTTGTGCCGTTGGATGAGTTGGTCGAAATGGTGAGGCAGGGGAAGTTTCTCCACGCGCTGAATGTGGCAGTCTTGTTTCAGGCACTGGCGCAGTTGAAAAAGATTTGATCCCGCTTTAGCGGGGTTTGTAAAAGTAGCCCGATGGTTTACCGTCGGGCGGGGCGTGGATTGGGAGAATGCTCATCGAGACCAGATACTGCGTGAGATGAGCATAACAATGCAGCAGCGAAAATCATTGCCCGGGGTGTATGAGCAGGTTACGGTTAAGTCAGAAGCGGTGAATGGTTGTGCAATTCCGTCAACGGGCGTAAAATAATCGCACTGAGAAGCAAGGAAACCATGTATAAAACGGACGAGAGCGAACTAGGTACTTCTGATAATAATCCTCCCAGTATGGGTCACTGGGTGCGACACATGTTTAATTTTTTAATACACATCACGTAGCTGGCTTGTGCCTTCGCGTGATGTAAATTCACGCAAGGAGGCAGTCATGCTGACAATTTGTAAAACCACCGAGCAGGGGCTTGAAAAGATAGAAACGATTGCCAACGGCGCATGGGTGCATGTGGTAGACCCAACGCCCGAAGAAATGGAAAAGTTGGTGAACTGGGGGATGGAGATGGATTATATTAACTATTCCCTCGATCAGGATGAAATGCCGCGTATGGAACGCGATGAAGAATATACCTTCATCCTTCTTCGCATTCCCATTCATCAGCCCGATAGCGATATCCCATATAATACCGTGCCGTTGGGCATTATGATCCTCGGCAACCGCATTATTACCGTCTGCCGTTATGAAAGCGACATTATAAAAGTCCTGTCGAATGGCAAATATCGTTTGTTGAAGACGGGGAAGCGATACCGCCTGGCTTTGTATATCTTTCTTGAGACCGCCGCTCGTTACTTGCATTTGCTGCGCGAGATTAACCGTGCCACCGAATTGGTGGAAGACCGTTTGCAAAAATCCACGCAGAATCGTGAATTGCTCGAACTGCTTAAATATCAAAAGAGCCTTACCTATTTCGCCACCGCGCTTCGTTCCAACGAGGTGATGATGGAGCGTGTGCAGCGTACCCAACTCTTTAATTACTATGAAGAAGACCAGGACCTGCTTGAGGATGTGCTCACTGAGAACCAGCAAGCCATTCAAATGACCAGTATCAATACCGAGATCCTTTCGAGCATGATGGATGCATTTGCCTCGATCATCTCCAACAATCTCAATGTGGTCATGAAGGCGCTGGCCGCCCTCACCATTGTCCTCAACCTGCCTGCCATTGTTGCGGCGTTTTACGGGATGAATGTTGCCCTGCCGGGTGAAGGACAGCCATACGCGTTTTTGACCGTCATCGGCATTTCGCTTGGCCTGACTGCCCTTGCAACCTATGTTTTTTATAAACGGAATTGGTTTTAATATGTTAGCTCAGTTGGGGGCTTAGCCCCCAACTGAGCATATGGAGATTTTATGCAAACTGAATTGATCCTCGATGCAAAAGCCACACTGGGCGAAGGTCCCGCGTGGGATGCGAAGACCCAAACTTTATATTGGGTTGATATTCTTGAAAAAAGAATTTATGCGGGTGTCGAACTCCTGGCCCAATTGGATGATCTCATCGGCTGCCTTGCTCCACGCAAAAACGGGAATCTGATTCTCGGCTTGAGCGGAGCCGAAAGCCGCGCCTCATTCGTCGACTTTGCACCTGATTCTTCCCGGCAGACAGTTCTCGCCGCTTTGAGTGAATCGGCTACCAACCGCGTCAACGACGGTAAATGTGATCCCGCTGGCCGCTTCCTCGCCGGCACAATGGACATGAACGAGACAGACCCCAATGGCTCGTTCTATTCGTTTGATGGGAAAACGACACAGACTCTCTTCAGCGGCGTGACCATTTCCAACGGCCTCGCGTGGAGCCCAGACCATAAAACCTTTTATTACATTGATACTCCCACACGCGAAGTAAAAGCCTTTGACTACGATGTAAGCACAGGTCAAATTGCAAACCCGCGCGCTGTGATTCATTTCCCTGAACCTCTTGGCTGGCCTGACGGCATGACCTCCGACATGGACGGCAATCTCTGGATCGC
Organism: Candidatus Villigracilis propinquus; assembly: GCA_016714565.1. Lineage (GTDB taxonomy): Bacteria > Chloroflexota > Anaerolineae > Anaerolineales > Villigracilaceae > Villigracilis > Villigracilis propinquus. The sequence goes on along the minus strand of JADKDM010000027.1, from coordinate 20,076 downwards.
CATGTGGGGCGGGGCGCAGGTCACAAAGTGGAATCCGAACTCAAGTACATTGCTGGAGCAGGTTGCCATCCCTGCATTGCAATCCTCTGCCTGTGTCTTTGGCGGGAAAGACAGGAATGAGTTATACGTCACCTCTGCGCGCAAAGGCATGAGCGAAGCCGACCTAAAAAAATACCCGCTCTCGGGCGGGTTATTCAAAGTAGTTACAAAGGTTGAGGGGATGCCGACGTTTGAATTTGGATTAAGAAAGAAGAAAGAGGAAAGAATTCTTTCCTCTTTCTTCTTTAATCACCAGAGCGTTTTTGTTAGTTCAATAATTTCTTTGCATTGCTCCCCAGACAATCCCACGAATGGGGAATTTTCCACCACTGTATCACGGTTTTCCACGATCAACACGCGGGCATCTTCACTGAACGTGTGCGAATGCCATACCCCGCATTTTATGTTGTAGGCCTTATACAGCTCCATATCCACCCCGTGGACTTTGGTAACCGTCTCTTCCCCTTCGCCGAGAAAAAGAATACAGCGCCCCGTCATTAAGACAAAGACTTCATCCGTCTCTGTGTGTTTTTGCATCCGGTTGATCTTATCCGGCGTGAGATCGGATGTGTAATTGATGATCGCCACACGCCAGTTTTGATAATCTACTAACGGTTGGTAATCGGGCCCGTTGTACTCACAGATTTCAATGAGTGATTCAGAGAGGTGTTCATCCATTAACTTTATCAGGATTCCATCTCGATCATCTTGAAAAAATGCTCCACAACGTATGGGTCAAAGTGCTTGCCCGATTGTTCCTTGATATGCGCCATCACCTTTTCCTTGCTCCATGCCGGGCGGTAGGGGCGGTCAGAGGTCAGCGCATCCCACACATCGATGATTGCGAAGATGCGAGCAGAGAGAGGGATGTCATTTCCCTTTAATCCGCGTGGATAGCCGCTGCCGTCCCATTTTTCATGGTGACAGAAGGGGATATCCAATGCCGGACGCAGATATTCGATGGGCTGGATCATGTCGTAGGCATACCGGGGATGCTGGTGCATGATCTCCCATTCTTCATCCGTTAATTTGTCGGGCTTTAAAAGGATGGAGTCTGGTACGCCGAGTTTTCCAATATCGTGCAGGAGAGCGCCGCGGCGCATGTAGACAAGCTCATCATCGACAATGCCCATCATGCGGCCAAGTTTTTCCGAAAGCTCGGTCACGCGCAGGGTGTGGCCTTCGGTTTCTTTATCACGCAAGTCCATCGCGTGAGACCATCCCTCGATCGTCGCGTCATAGGCGGACAGTAATTTTTCGTGGGCCTCTTCAAGGTTGGCGCGCTCATTCAACAGCTTTCGGTAGCGGTTCAGGCGGGTAATGCCAAGCAAGCGGGCGCGCAGTTCGTAGCGGTCATACGGCTTGGTAATGTAATCATCCGCACCGGATTCCAGCCCGAGCAACAGGGATTTTCGGTCATCCAACGCAGTGAGCATGATGATCGGTATTTCGGCCAGCAAGGGGTCATTGCGGATGCTGCGGCAGACTTCAAACCCGTCCATACCTGGCATCATGACATCCAACAGAATCACATCTGGCAAAAGCTCACGGGTTTTTTTTAGGGCTTCAGGCCCGCTCTGGGCCATGACGATTTGATACCCCTGCCCGTCCAAAATGGATTCGAGGGTATGTAAGCCGGCAATTTCATCATCCACAATTAAGATGGTACTGGACATGATTTACTCCTTATGAATTCAAAGTATATTTTCAGGCGTCCAAACTCGCCATACGGGGAATCCCCCATTCAAGCAAGTTATAAGTCTTTATCGATCAACCCGTACTTGATGGCGAGACGTACCACGCCCGCGAGGTTGCGCACATGTAGTTTCTCCATCAAGTTGGCGCGGTGCTTTTCCACCGTTTTTTCGCTGATGAAAAGCAACTCGGCGATTTCAACGCTGGTATGTTCTTCGGCGATCAGTTGCAGGATCTCTTTTTCGCGCGGGGACAGGCTGTCCAGCGGATTGTTGCTCTGCGCGGTGCTCGGGTGAAAGGAACTGTCCATGGCGATGGAGGAGATCGTGGCGCTCAGGTAGGTTTCGCCGCGCGACACGGTGCGGACAGCCTCCAGCAGTTCATCGCTGACCGAGGTCTTTAGCACGTATCCCTTGGCTCCGCTTTGCAGCGCCTGATGAACGAGTCCCTCTTCTGAATACATGGAAAGCAGCAGCACGTGGGCGGGCAATTTCAGGCTTTGAATATGTTGTGCGGCTTGTATGCCGTTCATGCGCGGCATCATAATATCCATGATGACAACGTCCGGTTTGAGGCTTTTGGTCAGTTCCACACCTTCCTGCCCGTTGGATGCTTCGCCAAGCACGTGAATATCCCCGGCGCGTTCCAGCAGCGCCCGCAGCCCGGCGCGGACGAGAACGTGATCTTCAACAAGTAGAACGCGGATCATAATTGCTCCTTTGGCAGCATTTCATTTGGCAGGCGTGCTGAAATAATGGTTCCTTTGCCTGGCGCGGTGGTGACGATCAGTTTGCCGCCCACGAGCAGCAACCGCTCGCGCAGGCCGGTCAGACCGATGCCTTTGGATGTGGTTTTTTCATCCATCATGAATCCTTTGCCATTATCCTGCACGGTCATTGCGATTTCCAGTTCATCCAGAGTCAGCTCCACCCAGACGTGCTTGGCTTTTGAATGTTTTAGTACGTTCGTCAGGGTTTCCTGTAAAAAGCGATAGAGTGTGATCGAGTATATGTCTGGCAGTTCGGGGAGTTTTTCATCGATCTCCAGGGTTACGGGCAGGCCGGTGCGAATGCTGTATTCACGGCAGTGGTCTTGCAGGGTGGTCTTGAGGCCGAGGGTATCCAGCATGGTTGGGCGCATATCCTGCGCAAGCAGGCGCATCTTATTGATGGTCTGGCTGGTATCTGCGATCAGGCTTTCCAATTCTTTTATGATGTTCTCGCTCGCGGCGGGGATCTCGGCGCGCAGGTTTTGCAGGCGTAGCATGTGCGCGATCAATGCCTGACCGAGGTCGTCATGCAGTTCACGAGACAGCCGCTTGCGTTCCTGTTCCTGCGCATTGACGACATGCTCGGCCATTTTGCGCAGGTTCTCACGTTGAATGGAAAGGGTGCGGTAGCGGTCGAGCCGTAAAATGGTGCGGACGCGCAGACGCAGTTCCTGCCGGTCCACGGGCTTGATGAGGAAGTCATCTGCGCCTGCTTCAATACCCTGCAGGCGGGAGGAGCGGTCATCCAGGGCGGTGAGAATGATGATCGGGACTTCAGCAAGTTTCGGCGTGGCCCGGAGGCGGCGGCAAACTTCGAACCCGTTCATGCCGGGCATCATCACATCCAGCAGGATCAAGTCCGGCTGCAACTGTTCCGCTTTTCCCAGGGCAATGCTTCCGCTTTCCGCATAATCAAGCTGGTATCCATCTCCGGCGAGGATGGCTTCCAGGGTGCTCATGGCGGTGGGTTCATCATCCACGATAAGGACCTTGCTTTTCAATGCCTGCTCCTTTTTGTTCGATGTATGCATTCAGAAGTTTGTGCAGTTCTTTTAGTTGGATGGGTTTGCTGAGGTAATCATTCATTCCGGCTTGCAGGCATTTTTCGCGGTCTCCGGGCATGGCCAACGCGGTGATCGCAATGATGGGAACATCTTTTAACAACGCCTCCCTCCTGATGCTTTTTGCAGCTTCGATCCCGTCCATGGTGGGCATTTGAATATCCATCAGAATGAGGTCTGGCAGCAGTTTTTTTGCAAACATCATGCCTTCGTATCCGTTGCGCGCCACGGTCACATGATACCCTTTTGTTTCAAGGTAATCCTGCATGTATAGGATGATGGCTTCCGTATCCTCCACCAGTAATATTTTGGCTGGTGTGGTTCGCGCGGGTAGGTTTGATGCGGGTGAAGCAGCCATCGTTTCGGGCGTTTCAATCGATTCGTGTGCGATATTCAAATGCCAGGGCAGGCTCACAATAAAGTGGCTGCCTTTACCTGGTTTACTTTTCACTTTCACATTTCCGCCGTGCAGGCGCGCCAGTTCCGAGACGAGCATCAGCCCGAGGCCGGTGCCGCCTGCTTCGCGGGAGAGGCTGTTATCCAATTGCACAAACGGTTTGAACAGGCGCGGGATGTCCTGTTTTGAAATGCCGATGCCCGTATCCCACACGGTAAACGTGACCTTGTTTTCATCCAGATCGCCAAGCACATCCAGTCCCAGGCTTTCGCCCTCCGGTGAAAATTTTACGGCGTTGCTTAATAGATTCACTAGCATCTGTTTGAGACGCCTCTCATCCCCTTGTATGGTCCGGACGTTCTCATCCAGATGATAGGTGACCTTCAATCTTTTTTTCTGGGCGAGTTCCGCGATCATCCGCAAACTGGATTGACAAAGCGCCTCCACCGAAAATCGGGAGATGCTCAGGTCCAACCGGCCTGCGCCTATCTTTGAGAGGTCGAGGATGTCGTTGATCAGGTTCAACAAATGATGCCCGCTCTCGCTGATGATGCCCAGGTATTTGATCTGCTTTTCGTTGGTTGGGCCTGCCACCTGCTCCATGAGGCTTTCCGAGATGCCCAAAATGGAGTTGAGCGGGGTGCGTAATTCGTGGCTCATGTTGGCAAGGAACTCATCTTTCACCCGCATGGCGCGTTCCAGCTCAAGGTTCGCAAGACGCAGGGTTTCCTCGGCCTGTTTGTCCTGCGTAATATCCATCACCACGCCAATGATATGCTCCGGCTGGTCGTTGGAATCGTTCAGGATGGTGCCATAGGCCTTGATGTGCCGTATGGATCTGTCTTCACGCAGAATTCGATATTGCACATGATAGTGGGGATCCCCATTTAATACCGCCTGCGCCAGCGACATTAAATTAGCGGAATCCTCGGGGTGAACGATCTGGAAAAAACCTTCGATGTTTCCTTTGAACGTGTCTGGCGATGTGCCGTAGATGACGTGCATTTGCTGGTCGAATATCAATTGATTGGTGGTTATATTCCAATCCCATATGCCCAGTTCGGCGGCTTTGGCTGCCACCTCCAAACGGCGCCGAACGCTTGTGATCTCGTGCGTCCGATCCTGGATGTGCTGTTCGAGTTCTTCAACAAGCTTGCGGTAATTCTCCTCGCTTTTCCGCAGGGCGATCTCGGTCTCTTTGCGTGCGGTAATATCCTGTACTGCGCCGATGTGCCTTTTGGTTTCGTCGGGCTTAACTCCGGGCAGGTGTTTGGTCCGGTCGTGAAGCCAGCGGATATTCCCGTCTTTTCTGCGAATACGATATTCAAGACTTACAGTCTGGTGTTCCTGCGGGTGTTGGGCAAGTAACTTCTCCAGATCTTCAGGCAGGAGTATATCGATGAATCCGTTCGGAAAGGAGGTCAGTTCCTCCATGGTATAGCCTGTGATCTTTTCCAGCGCACCGCTGATCCATTCTATTTTTAAGCTGCCATCGGGGAAGGCCAGCCCGCTATACACATAATCGGAGGTCAATTCTGAGATCTGGCGGTGGCGGTCTTCGCTTGCGCGCAGGGCGGTCTCGATCTGTCTCTTTTCGGTGATGTCGGTGCAGATGGCTCCCAGCCCGTACATGTTTCCGTTTGAGTCGCGCAGCGGAAACTTGGTGGAGGAGTAGATGTGTAACATACCGTCCAGAAAAGCGGTTTCTTCAACTTCCAGGGGCTGTCCGGTTTCCAGCACTTTCTGGTCGTTGCTGAAGTATGGGTCGGCCTCATGCTGCGGAAATAGTTCATGCACGTTGTGCCCAATGATCTGTTCGCGCGTCATTCCCAGGGCGGTTTCTGTTTTTTTATTTACGGCAATAAAGCGCCCCTCCATGTCTTTGATCCATATCAGGCTGTCTGCGTTTTCAAAGAAACTTTTTAGGAGTTCTTCATTTTGCCGCAGGGTTTTTTCGGCCTGCCTGCGTTTGGAAATATCACGGGAGACGCCCAGAAGATCCAATCCGCCATCCTTGTTTCTCACAAGGGTCGAAACGATTTCCGTCCAAACCGTGGAGCCGTCTTTGCAGGGCTGCAATACCTCGTCTGTTTTTACTACAGCCGATGGGTCGCCTGCCAGAAAATTGGCAATGCGTGCTGGATACTTTGCCATGATCGTCTCGAAGGATGCGGCGGTCAGTTGTTCTTCAAAATTAAGCGCCAGCGCCTCTTCCACCGTGTACCCGCGCAGTTTTGCAACGGATGGGCTGACGTATTTGAACTTCATGCTGGCGGTATCCAGCACCCAGACCATGTCTGACATGTTTTCAGCCAGCAGGCGGTATTTTTCTTCGCTGGCGCGCAATTTCTCCGACTCGGAGTTTGCCAGACGCAATTCCAGAGCTTTGTTTTTTTGAATGACCTCGGCTAATTCTTTTTCCAGGTCTGTTTTTGTTTTTGTACCCATGTCAAACTCCGGTGGCTTACACAGCCAGCCTCAGTGGTGTTTGGTTGTCTGTTGAGTTGCGCAGTCTGGAGTGTGGAAAATGCAAATGGAACCAGACCAGCCACCCGTTAAGGGTGAGGCGTAGTTTCATCTTTGGATTTGTGAATATGTTTCAAGATCAGGTCATCCAGTTCCTTCATCTGCACGGGCTTGCTCAGGTAGTCATTCATGCCGGCTTGCAGGCAGCGTTCTTTATCGCCGTTCATGGCAAGTGCGGTGAGGGCAATGATGGGTACATGCTGCAAGTCTTTTTCAGTGCGTATCTGCTGCGTGGCTTCCACGCCGTTCATCACCGGCATCATTACATCCATGAGGATAAGGTCCGGCTTTTCCTTGATGGCGAGGGTTACCCCTTCCAGGCCGTTGTGGGCTACCAGAATCTGGTAGCCTTTGAATTTTAAATATTCGCTCAACAGCATGATGATGGAATCGGTGTCTTCGACGATGAGGATCTTGCCGCTGCGCTTCTCATTGGATATTGGGCCTGTTCCGGTTTTCTGCTGCATGTTCTTCGCGGATACCGTTCCTTCCACATCCACCCAGGGCAGAGTGAACGAGAAGCGGCTGCCCCGCCCCTGTTTGCTTTCCACGCTGACACTGCCGCCGTGCAGGCGGATCATTTGCGCCACCAGTGCCAGCCCCAGCCCGGTGCCTGAAAATTCGCGGGATAGCCCCGAATCCAGCTGTACGAATGGTTTGAAAATGAGGTTGAGTTCCTCCGGGGTCATGCCGATTCCTTCGTCCCAAACGGTGAAGGTGACGGTTTGGTTGCGGATATTTCCCTTTACCTCCACGCCCACATTATGTTCGTTGGGGGTGAATTTGACAGCATTGCTGAGCAGGTTTACGAGCGCCTGTTTGAGGCGGCGCTCATCTCCCATGATGATCTTTACCTCTGGATCTATCTTCAGGGAAATATCCTGGCTTTTCTTTTGGGCTTGTTCCCGCACCATGCGCAGGCTGGCTTCACATAACGTAGATACGGATACTTGAGTGATGTTCAAGTCCAGCCGCCCCGCCTCGATCTTTGACAGGTCGAGAATGTCGTTGATGAGTTCGAGCAGGTGCTTTCCGCTTTCCCCAATGGTGCGGATGTATTTGATTTGTTTGTCGTTGAGCGGGCCTGCGATCTGTTCTTCGAGGCTTTCAGACATGCCCAGGATGGCGTTGAGCGGGGTGCGCAGCTCGTGGCTCATGTTGGCAAGGAATTCATCCTTCATCCGCAGGGCGCGCTCCATCTCGGTATTGGCAAGGCGCAGGGATTCCTCAGCCTTCTTTTGCTGGGTAATGTCGTTTACTGTACCGATGATGCGGTCTAGTATGTTGTATTCATCGAATTTCGCCACGCCTTGCTGCGCGAGGGTGCGGATCTCGCCGTCCTTTCTCAGGATGCGGTATTCGATCTGGTAATTTGTGTTGAAGTTGACGACAATGTTGTACGCCGTATCAGCCATGATGGCTTGATCTTCAGGGAGGATGTACTCATATACGCTTTCCAGTTTCCCGCCAAATTCCTCTGGTGAAACACCGTAAATGCGATACATCTGGGCATCCCAGATCAAACGGCCGTTGACGTTGTCCCATTCCCAAATGCCAAGTCCGGCGGCGTCGGCGGCGAGCTGTAATCTTTTGCGGGTCATTTCGATCTCGGCGGTGCGCTCCAGCACGCGTTGTTCCAGTTCATTGTTTAGCTGAAGCAGTTTTTCGGTTTGCATTTGAAGCGCAGATTCCGCCTGCTGCCGTTCCTCGATCTCTTTTTGTGTTCTCAGGAAGAGAGTCGCGTTTTCAATGGCAATGGCGGCCTGCCCGGCTAATGTTTCCAGCAGGCGCTGGTCATTCTCGGTAAAGGCATTCTCCTCCTGGCTTTCCACCGAAATGGAGCCTGTCACCCGTCCGCCGATCTTAAGCGGCACATAGATCCCGGAGTGAATTTCAGGGAATGTCTCTGTATATCGTTTGTCTTTTTTCACGCTGGGGATGCGGAGCGAGTTTCCGTTCAGGGTTACCCAGCCGCTCAGCCCCTGGCTGGGGTTTGCAATGACCTCGTTCAGCTTTGTGATGTATTCTACCGCCTCTTCCGGGTTGATGCCTGCGCGGTTGAACCCGATCAGTTTCACTGTGCCTGTATCGGCATCATATTGACGAATGGCAATGTGATGCCAGTTCATTTTGCGGTCGAGGATCTCGATCACTTTTTGGGCGATCTCTTTGGGCGTAAGCAGGCGGCTGATGGCAAGGCCGCTTTCATACAAAGTTTCCAGCTCGGAAAGCTGGCGGCTGATCTCCGCTTCCGCCTTTTTGCGCTCGGTAATATCAATGATCGAAATAAGCACTTTGGACAGGTTGTTTTCATACCCCGGGGCAACCGTCCAGGTGATTTTAATGTTCATCAACTCGCCTGTTAATTTTTTGTTGATGCCCTCTTGTTCAAAGTGGGTCAGGCCGTTTGCAAAATTGACCAACTCGCGGTAGTTGGTCGTCTCTTCGGTAAGGAACACGTTGGAATTTGCCAGCAGTTCCTGCTTGTCTTTTGCGTTGAATAATTTGATGGAGAAGTTGTTGGCATCCAGGATTTTGATGAGGTTTATACATTCCGTTGCTGTTTCGGGATGCGCTATGAAATACGTTTCAAAATCTGTGACGCCCGCGCGCTTTAATTCATCCAGCTTTTGTTTAACTGCGGAGTAGTCATCCTCCCACAGCGAGATGGGAGAATCTTCGAACAGGCTGCGGTAGCGTTTCTCGTTTTCCTTTAGAATGCCTTCGGCTTGTTTGCGGGAAGAAATATTCTCTACTGTGCCTTCATAAAGCAGTATGCCATCCTTGTTTTCTATGGAATGTACGTTTTCTGAAACCCAGATCGTACTGCCATCTTTGCAATACGCTTGATATTCGAAACCAGTCAGGTTGCCGCCGTGTTCCTTTAATTGACGGATGTGTTCTTCGCGGATTGCGGGATTAATGTAAACCTGATGCGCAATATCTGTGATACTGGTGACCAGGTCTTCAGGGGAGTCGTACCCCCACATGCGGGCGAGGGCGGGGTTCACAGTAATGAATCGACCCGCAGGTGTGCTTTGGAATATGCCTTCGAGGGAGTTTTCGAAAATGGTGCGGTATTTTTCCTCCGCGCGCCGCAGCGCTTCCCCCGCCTTCTTGGTTTCGGTAATATCCTGGACCAAGCCGATCAAATAAAGCGGGGCGTCCTTGTCATTTTTTACCAGGGAAACATGTAACGCCGCCCATACATAATGTCCGTCTTTGTGCTGATACCGCTTTTCCATTTGGTACGAATGAATATTCCCCGTCAGCAATTGCTCAAGATTATTCAAGTTGGCTTTCAGATCATCCATGTGAGTAATCTGCTGGAAGGTTTTTGATGTCAACTCATCTTCCGAAAAACCGATCAGGCTGCAAAACGCATGATTGGCCTTGAATATTCCGCCGCTCATCCCCACCAGCGCCATCCCAACGGGGGCGTTTTTAAATGTGGCCGAAAACCGTTCTTCGCTTTCGTGCAGCCGTTCCTCAGCTTGTTTCTTCTCCACGGCAGAAGCAACCTGCCCGGAGAGGGAGGCGAGGAAGGCCAGTTCCTTTTCAGAATATAGGTTTTCTATCTCGTAATCCTGTATCGCTATTACGCCGATGGTTTTTCCCGCTGTTTTGAGCGGAACCCCGATCCAGGATTTTGAGTCAGTGCCGACTAGTTTCACCTCCCCTGCAGCGACCAGCTCGTTAAATTTTTCATCTGTGACGAGTATGGGATTCCCTGTGCGGAATATATAGGAAGTAAGCGTGCCTTCGCGGCTTGAAGGCCCAAGGGGGGCATCGTATTCATCCGCACAATACACATCTTCGAACAGCCCAGTGACCGGGTTATGCAGAGATACAAAGATATTCCTGGCCCGCAGGACACGTTCAATGGAGTAATGCACCAGGCTGAGAAACTCGCCCAGGCTTTGCGAGAGCGCCATTCCCTGCATGATGTCATACAGCGCCTGTTTTTCCAGATCGGCTCGTTTTTGTTCCGTCACATCGCGGATGTTCAGGACAATGCCGTTGATCGCAGGATCTTTCAACAGATTGGTACCAAGGGCTTCTACGTACCGCCACGAGCCATCCTTGTGATGGCAGCGCACTTGAATAATTTGTGGGGGAATCTCGGGATTTTGTTTACGGCTTTGAAATGCCACCTGGACCTCTGTGAGATCATCGGGATGGATCCAATCTGTAAATGCGGATTCCATCGTCTCCCCGGGCGCATACCCAAAGATCCGTTCAGAGGATGGGCTGGCAAATGTGATCTTCCCTTCAGCATCTATTACGACAATAAGATCGCCGGTATTTGCGATCAACGCACGGAAGCGCGCTTCGCTTTCCTCAAGCTGTGCCTCCATTTGTTTTTGTTCGGTAACGTCTTCGCCAATGGATTGATATTCTGTCACTTCGCCCTGTCCATTGAATAGCGCATGGTCAGTCCATCGCTGCCAGCAATCCTTTCCGTTCGCGTCGAAGGCCTTGTGTTCGTATGTAACATAAGGTTTGCTTTTATCAAGCGAGAGATATTTATTCCTTACAAAATCCCTCTCGGGTTCCGGTACTAACTCGAACAGGTTACTCCCCACAAGCCCTTGATATGGAACGTTGAAATAATGGCAATAAAAAGAGTTGACAAAGGTCAGGGTTCCGTCTGCCAGAAAACGGCAGATCATCACAGGCGTGTCTTCCGTAATGCTCCGGTATCGCTCCTCGCTTTTGTGGAGTTCCTCCTCGGCGAGTTTACGCTTGGTCACATCCACCGTTGAAACAATAACCCGCGCCCAGCTCTGTGCATACTCCGGCAATATGGAAAGATAAATTTCTACCTGAATTTTCCTTCCCTTAAGAGTGTAATTGGTGCCTTCCCAATAGTAGGTTTTTTCCCCGCTTTCAAGGGCAAGCAGTTCATCTGCAAAGGTCAAAATGTTATTATGGCTGATGATCTTATCCAGCTTGTGTAATAAATCTTCCTTTCTTTCCGCCTCATATACTTTAAGGGCCGTTTTGTTCACGTTCAATATCATTACAAGCGTTGCGCACTCCGCAACAAAATCGGGATGTGAATACAGGTATTCGCGCAGATCCGTTACCCCGCACTGCTTCAATTGATCCAGTCTGTCTTTAACTTGTGAAAAATCCTCTTCCCAAAGACAGAGCGGCGATTCTTCAAAAAGGCTATGATAGCGGGTCTCTTCACTACGCGTCGAAGGCTCCCCCTCCAGAATCGCAATGCGCTTCTGTGCCTCTTGTAACTCCGCTTCCAATTCCGCTTTCGTTATTTTTCGTACCATAGGAAAACTCCATTCGCTTATGAAACCAGTTGATTCTCACATGATACGAAGTTCTTTTCCATAAGGGATTTCCCTACCTCAAAACTGGATGGAAGCCGGTTGTCTTCCGCTTCATTCCCCGCCTTTGCCTGATCGGCCTTAATTTATATTCCCTCCCCATGTACTCTACGCGCGAAAAACCTATAAACCTAACTTCTCTCCGTGTATCCGCAGCCATTTTCTGCGCTCCTTGTATTCAGGCATGATCCGTTCCACTTCCCGCCAAAACCTGCTGGAATGGTCCTTCACGCGCAAATGGACCAGCTCATGCACGACCACATAATCAACCACTTCCAGCGGAGCCATCACCAGCCGCCAGGTGAAATTCAACGTCCCATCCGGGCTGCACGACCCCCAGCGTGTTCTCGCAGAGGAAATTTTCACCTGCCTCGGCGAAAACCCGTATTGAGCCGAAAATACCCCGACGCGCCCCGCAATGACGATATACGACTGCTCCTTGTACCACTGCGTGAACACCCGTTCAGCGCGGGTTTGGGCCGTACTTCCCAGCGTAAACCCATCCTCAAATTTCAACGCAGGCCGCTGTGGTTTCACCAGCCTCAATTCATATTCGCTCCCCAAAAACTGAAAAGCCTCCCCATCCTTATATTCCCTTTTGGGAGCCTCCGCCAATGACCTAAACCTCTCCTGCGTGCGTATGATCCACTCCTGCTTCTCCAGAACAAAAGAGTGAATATCCGCCACCGCCGCCCGCCTCGGCGCGCGCACCGTCAAGCTGCCATCCCGCTCCACGATCAGAGCAATGGTTCGGCGTTTACTGCGGACAAGTTTATTGATCTCAATTTGCATGGTAGAAAATTGGATTGTACACTAATATAAAAAGACCACCATGCGGTGGTCTTTGGTGTGCCGAGGGGGAGATTTGGACTCCCGACCAAGGGCTTATGAGTTAGCCTCACTCTCTGCTAAAAAACATACCCGCAGGGGTGGGATGTAAACTCATAAAAAGGTTCTCTTCACCATATATGGTGGTGTTTTTGGATGATTATCATTTTGATAATCCCCTGCACATCAATACAGGTAATAAAATAGTATTACAAAGGCTTTCAGCCTGGTCAAGAGTTTTTTTTTTTTATAAGCCGTCACACTTTGCTATCCACAGCATTTCAGAAAGCCAGAAGTCGGGAATATCTACCTCTTGGCTATCGCTTCGATGGATGCATCAAGAGCCATGAAATCAAACGAAACCCGATATAGTACTCGCAGCTATCGGGTGCGGCGCTGTAGCGATACGCACCGCGGATATACCGCCAATAACTGCGCCAAGAGCCACCACATACGACACGATTTTATATTCATTTTCGAACCATGAATTTGTCCATTCCCAGACATTCCCTGTAAGATCACTTATTCCGTCTGAAGTATTACCATCTTTGAATTGCCCTACTATACTTGTCCCAGCTAAATGCAAGTCCCTATCAAAACTTGCGTTATCATCCTGTTCCCAAAATGAGGCGCAATTCACTTTGCTTCTATCGAACTCATTTCCCCATGCAAACTCATTCCCATTCGCACCACGGGCAACGCGTTCCCATTCAGCCTCAGTAGGCAAACAAACTTCACGCCCTAGTTGTTTGGCAAGCCAGTTAGCGTAAGCCTCACATTCTGTACCAAGTTACCCCAACTACAGGAGCGGGGATTGTTCCATTTTCCATCATGCCAAAAGTAAAAGAGTACGCCGTTTTGCAGTAAGGGGATGGCGAAAATAATAATTGGTTGATTCCGTTTTCCATGCGCCATTTCCAGCCATCCTGACCCAGAATTCCTGTTGTTCGTAGCCGCCATCGTCCATAAAGCGTTTGAACTGCAAATTGGTGACGGGATATTTTTGAATGGCAAACATCGTTTCAATTATTTGTTTCTCTTTTTCATCGCCATATAAAAACTCACCCGCAGGAATTTGAATCCATGCATCGAGATCGTTGGGTGCCCAACCAGTGCGGGCGAGGGAGAACCCTGCATCGCGTTGCACGGCGGGCGGCAGGGAGCGGTTAGCCATGGCATCCATCAATGCGGATTGAATTTCAGCGGAGGCAACTCTGCCCAAGCCGTTTTCCCCACATCTTCCAGACACGCACCTGCCAGCAGAATGTTGTAGCCTGTATGTTCCTCTGCGCATTTCATGCCAAGGATGGCGCGAGCAATCTCACCAGCAGCCAATGGCTGTCGGTTGATCAGCCCTGCCACGCCCACGCTCAACAAAATCGTTTCGCGCCAGGCGGGGTCGGTAAGATGCTCCTGAATGGATGCAAAGGTCTTGCTGCGGTCGATCTGCCCGGCGCTGACCAAGCCGTAGGCGGCGAGCGCCTCTTCAAAGGTTAAGTGAATGAAGCCATACTGCCCATCGCCGCGTTCGACCAGCAGGTTGGAGTATGTACGTACGTTCTCGATGAACTCACGCGCTTTCTCGCGGGCGGGTCCCTTTTCAGGCCCCATTCTTTCATATAGTATTCTGCGAGCCATTCTTGTAATTGCCTTGCACTTACCAACCCTGCGGTGGGATTTTCCTCACGGATGCGCAACGCCAGCGGACCGAGCACTTCGAGCGTGGCTTCATAATCCATTGATTCGCGCCCGGCGCTTTTATCGAGCGCGCTGGCACGGTTCCAGGCATCGATCAGGGTTTCGAGGTAGCGGTCATATAACTTGATGCGGCTCTTGGGAAGTTCCACGCCTTGACGCTTGATCAGCGCCAGGATGGTGAGCAGTAATGGATTGGAGGCGAGTCTTTCCACGCCCGGGTTGGTTCGCAGCGCTTCGAGCAGACTCTCCGTTTCGGCTTTGGCTGCCTTCTCCGCTTCGGGTGTATCGCCGAGGGTGCTTTTCTCGAATGCCAGGCACCATTGATTCGCAAAGGTGCGAATCGCTTCGGGTGTGAAATCGAGCAAGGTGTACAGCGACCAGTTCTGAGCGGAGAGAGATGCGTCTCTGTATCCAACGATGCGGCTGGTGACGAGGACTCTGTTCCCGCGTGCGATCACATCATGTGAGAAGGCTTCCACTTTTTGAACGAGGGCAGCGCGGTTGCTTTGCACTTCATCCAGACCATCGAGCAGGATGACGGCTTTGCCGTGTTCGATGGCTTCCTTGAAAAGCGGCGCAAGCGAAGCAACGCTCTCGGCGCGGGCGGCGAAGTATTCGGAGAGGTAGGCTTGCAGGTTGATCTCTTTTTGCTGAAGGGCTTTGGCGTAAGCATTGAGCGGCAGGAGGATGGGCAACGGTGCGTCTTTATCTTTGGCGAGGCGCAGGGCGAGGTACTTGAGCATGGTGCTTTTGCCCGAACCGGGATCACCAAGAACGACCACACGGGTTTTCTCGCGCAGGGCTTCTTCGATCTGCATCGGCGCAGCGGACATGCCGCGACCCATTTCCTGCATGGCTTCTTCGGGGATGGCGTTCTTGTCGAAGCCCCTGCCTGCCACACGGCGTTCCCAGGTTTCGCCATCGGGAATTTCGGGACGAGCCAGCAATGGGACATAAACTTCTTCGAGCGAGAGTTCGCTGGTGATGTTGCGCAGTTGGGGAATGCCTTTGAAATCAAGCGCGCGGTAACTGCGCTCGAGGTGCGCAAGGTAATCTTTGCGCAGTTGGGCAAGATCGGGTGGTGGGGTAAATGCGCCGATATGCTGGACAAAGAGGTTGTACTGATCGCCCGCGATGAAGTCGCGCTGGGCGTTGATGTCGTTGGCGGAGATGGGTTTCTTCCCTCCCCAACCCCCCCAACCCTCCGGCCCCCATTTTACTCATACTTCATCCTTATCTCTCCCGCCCCGGAAACCCCCCCCCCCCCTCCCTTCCCTCCTCCCCCCCCCCACCCCCCCATTTGGCCCCCCCCCCCCTTCCCCCGGCCCGAGCATAGGGGATGCTAAACGAAACCCGAAATTGACATCAAAACCGCCAGGCACGTCCCTGTAGCGATTCGCGCAGCGGACATTCCTTGGCACATAGCCCCAGGAGCCACCTCGAACGACACGTTCGGCTCCATGGTTTCCGCTTCGGCTTTTCTTGTCAATATATGGATAGGAAAAAACTACTCGTCCAATCATAGACATTGCCTGCCTGATCTTCTGCGCCAAAAGGACCCACTGCGCCTGCGGCGGAATACGCGCCCACCGGCGAGGGTTTCATCACGCGCCCTTCGATGCTGTTGGCTTTTTCCTTATCCCAGTCATTACCCCAGGGGTATTTTTTGACTTGCCCCTCACCCTCAGGGAGACCACGGGCGGCGGCTTCCCATGCCACTTCAGTTGGCAGGTAATATAGTTTGCCTGTCACTTCCGAAAGCCATGCGCTGTAGGCACGAGCTTCGAACCAGGTGATGCCAACGACTGGCTGGGATGGGTTATTCCTTTCGCGGTTATTCCAATACGCGGGCTGAGAACGGGATTTTTGGGAATATTCCTTTGCCAGCATTTCCTTGACCTGTTCTTCACTCATTTCTTGAAGTTCCTCAACTTGCTTAATCTGTTCAGGCGACCAAAAATCTTTTACCTGTTCTTGCCAACCTACGGGCAAATCTTTAGTCTGTTGCCAAGCATTCAAAATTGTCTTCGATTGACCGCCACCAACCTCTTCACCCTTCAGCCAGCGTTTTGCCAAATCACCTTCCCAATATTTCTCGTTTTCGTAGCCACCCGCTTCCATGAAGCAGGTAAATTCGGTATTGGTCACACTCCGCTTGCCAATGGAGAAGGCATTCAGATCAACAGAGTGTTGAGGGTATTCGCTATTGAATGGATCTTCTTCACCATCCTTGCTGCCGATCAGGTAGGTTCCAGCGGGCACATCCACCATTGTTGGAAGGATAACTTTTATGCCATTGATTTCCTGCGGCTGGAAGCGTGGGTCGCCAATGCGTCCCAAGATAAAACCTGCTTGTAATCTGGTGCGCAGGTGCATGGCAGGGTTGTAGAGATCGGCAAGCAGGTCTTGTTGAACCCTCACTCCAACCTCACCCCGACCCTCTCCTAAAAGGAGAGGGGGAAGACCTGCTTCATCAATACAACGCCCAGCCAAGGCAGGGTTGTGTTGCCGGACGGCTTCGATCAGTTTGGCGGGGTCGCTGCTCAGTCCGCAGGCGAGGATGGTGGTTACTTCCCAACCCGTGGTGGGCGGTTCAGGCAATGGGTCCCATTCGCCTACTTCTTCGGCAGGCATTTCGTCTTTGGTACGCGGCGCCTTCCAAAAGGCGGAGAGGTTTTCGCCCGTGTTGAAGCGTCTCAACAGTTCACGCGCCGCGAAGTATTCCTGTAGCAGATGATGATAGAAGCGGATGTCGGGCAGGGTGGCGGGGTCAAAGATGGATGCGCCACGCCCAAAGCGCAACAAGGCGTCGTGGTCTACATTCACCTGTTCGCCAAAGGCGGTTTGGGTTTGTTTGGGCAACGCATTCTTTTGCCAGGTCAATCGCAAAGGTGGTGCCGCTGCCTTGCTTTTGCATTTCGTATGCCAGGCGTGCAAAGAGTTCGGTCTTGGCTTCCATGCTCAAGGTCGGGTCAGGGTGCCAGAGTTGCTCATGCCCGATCAGTTCCTGAGTGAACGATTGGAACAGCCGTCCACGGTTGGCAAGCACTTGCAGGTTACTGCCGCCGCGCAGATATACCATCACCAGCACAAAAAGATTGAGTGGGTTGCGCGCCATCTCATCCAGTTTAGAGGCAGGGTCGTTCAGTAACTCCGCCAGCCCTTCGGCTTTGTGTTTTTGCAGGAACTCCTGCACGCGTTCTTCATCCAACGGCTCCACCAGCACGCGCGGAAGGTTGAGTTGATTGTCGTAATCCTTATCGCGTCCGCTGAAGACCAGTTGATTCGCGCCGCGATATTGTGCCTCGAACAACATCCAGGCATTCAGGCGTTCATTGCGTTTGTCACGCGGAATCTCATTGACGCCATCCGCAAGGATCAGGATGCGTCCCTCACGAAGCGCCTGCGCAAAGGGCTTGCCCGTGCGTCGCTCCCATTCCACTTGCAGGAAGGCATACGGGTCACGTTCACCCTGCTGGCTGAGTCGTACAAAGAGCGGGGTTCGTCTGCGTTCCCTGTTCAGCAATCCGCGCGCCATGTCAAAGGCGAGTTTCTGCATGGTGGTGGTCTTGCCCGCGCCCGGTTCGCCGAGGATCACAAACGCGCCGTGATTGTTCATTGCTTCGGTGATGTCCTTCAATGGTCGCTGGGTGGGTTGTGCACCCATGTTTGCATCACCCGTCGGGATGATGAACTCGGTGAACGAGATCGGCAAGCCTTCGATCACCTGGCGCACGTCCATCTTGCCTGCCAGCGGCACAAAGCGCGTTGCCCAACGTTGGTATTCCTGGTCCACAGTCATTGAGAGCAGGTAGGAACTTTCCTCTCCCTGGTTGGCAAGCTGCCGCGCCGCGCCGGGGTGAAAGCGCAATGTCTCGCCGTTGTGTTCGATCTGCAAGACATCTGGCTGGCGTTGGTCTGGCAGGAATACTCCGCCCGCGCCCATCATCTCAATCACCTTTTCGATCAGGCGCTCCACATCCTCTGCGCCAAAGCCGTAAGTGATGTGCTTGTCACCGCCGATGAAATCCGCGCAATTCACGTTGCCTGTGATGTTGTAATCGCTCATCTCATCCCCCGAAAACTTTCAATGCCATCAACGCAAGGTTGCCCAGTGTTGTTCCCAAAGTCACCGCCGAACCGATGCTGCCGCTAATGCGATCCATCGTATCCTTCGCACTTTCCAACGTGGATTTGATCCGTTCCGCCACAGGCTTATCACTCTCTGCTTCGGTGATGACGTCCTGAATATCACCTTCCACTGTGTTCAAACGGCGCGCCACCGTGGAATCAAGATTTGGCTGTGCCTTGAGCGCCTCGATCTCCGCCTTGAGCTGATTCAACGCTGCGACAAAGTCGGCTGGCGAGGAGATGTTGTTGGTAATGTAATTGTTCGTAATGGTGTTGTGCTGGTCACGGTTTATCCAATTTCCACCCACATTGATATTTCCATGAACGACGATATTGGGTCCATCTGCTTTTTGGGACGCAGTAGGTTTTCTCGGCTTGGGTTCTTTCTTCTTCTCTTCCTCTTTCTTCACCATAGCTTTTCTCCCTGCCCGTACATTCAAGGCAGCCACCAATCTATCATAATCATCAGGATAATCCACCCATTGGATCTCGCGCAGATAAAACGGCAGTTCACATTCATCCAACCGCACCGGGATGACGAAGATCGTGCCTTCGGGCTTCTCTTCCTGAATGCGCATGGCGCGTTTGTATTCTTTTTGGATGTAACTTTCCTTTGAAACAGATTCTTCCGAGAAACACAACAATATCGCCCCGCTTTCACGCATAGCTTTCTCGATCTCCAGGTTCCAATCCTGTCCTGGTAAGAGGCGGTCTAAATCCAACCACGGGTCGAAGCCATCGTCCTTCAGACGCTTCGTCAACCGCTTCGCCGCGGCATTGTCTTCACTTGCATGACTGATAAAAACGAGCAGTTTCTTTTCATCCTGTCCCGACATGTCCATGCCTCCTGCTTGCCCAACGTTTCGTCCATTTTACCCTGAGATTAAGCGACATTTTTTTGTATAATCATAATAACTTCCCATTTCAGGGAAGTGGAGGATGGGTATGCCAGATAAAAACACCACCAATATTCATGGCGACCTCAACGTCACGGGGGATTTTGTTGCGGGTGACAAGCATGTGACCATCATCCAAAAATTCTTCAACATCTTCAAAAGCGACTCGGAGACTCTCGAACAGCGCAACCGCCGCATCTTGCTCAACCACGTCGAAAACGCATGGATCAAAGGCGTGCTGGACGCATCCCTGCACGGTGCGGCATTATTGGACTTGGGCATCAAACAAGACCCCGAAGCAGTGACCCAATATCCGTGGGCGATCAAAAAGGAATCCACCGATGAAACCCTGCCCGCAGGGACATCCATGCTGGAGATCTTCGACTCCATTGGCATGGGACGTTCCCTGCTGATTCTCGGCGCGCCTGGCTCTGGCAAGACGACCATGCTGTTGGAACTCGCCCGCGGATTGATTGCACGCGCCAGAGAAGATGTCACCCAGCCCATCCCGATGGTGTTCAACCTCGCCTCGTGGACAGAGAAACTCACGCTCGCCGATTGGCTGGCGCAGGAGTTGAACAACCTGTACAGCGTTCCCCGCAAGATCGCGCCCGATTGGGTGAAGGGAAATAAATTACTTTTGCTTTTAGACGGCTTGGATGAAGTACGACAGGAAAGCCGCGCCAAG
>JADKDM010000026.1 GCA_016714565.1 Candidatus Villigracilis propinquus | reverse complement strand
GCCTCGAAAGCCTATTTACTTGAAAGTATTCGTCTTCAACGTGAGTTGGGTAATCTTTCAGGGCTTGCCTTTTCCCTATACTATCTTTCCATCTTTTTGACCTTGCATGGTGATTTTTCGTCGCCGTTTCCCATGGCGGAAGAAGCTCTTTCAATTTTTCAACGTCTTGGAAATCCCGTAGGGGAGGCAAACGCTTTGACTATCTACGGGTATCTCGCATTTTTTCAAAATGATTATCAGGAGTCCGTAACATACTTCAAGAAGGCGATCGAATTGAACGAAAAGAATGGCGATTTGATGGGGTCTCTTTACAATCGCAGAGAATTGGCGATGGGTCTCCTTCACCAGGACGATGTGGAGGAAGCCAAAGAGCTGCTTCACGATTGTGTCTTACAGTTTCAAAAGCTAAATGCTTTCGATGGTTTGGCGAAAACCATCGAAACTGTGGCAAGTCTGTTTGTGCGACAAGAAGAACCTGTCCGCGCTGCGCTGCTGATCGCTTGGGCAGACGACTTGCGCCAAAAGAGTCGTTCTATTGTCTGGCCCATGCAGGGGAAATTCATTGACGAGATTCTTGCAAAGATCCGCACAATGATCGATGAAACGAAATTTGCCGAACTGTCCGCTCAAGGGCGCGCCATGACGATGGAGGCGGCGATCGCGCTGGCATTGGAGGGACTGTCTGAATGAGGTTACGCGGTCAGTTCCCCGCGTAGATTGGTTTGCATCAAGCTTTTGATTTCATCCACTGGAAGATTTTGACTGAATAGATAGGATAGTTTTGCCAAAGCGGCTTCGGCGGTCATGTCGAAGCCGCTGATGACTCCAGCGCGGGCCAACGCGGACCCAGTTGCATAATCCCCAAGGTGGACGCTTCCGCGCAGACATTGCGTGCAATCTACGATGACGACTCCGCGGGCCGTAGCTTCTTCTAGCGCGGCGAGAAAGTCCGCGTTGTTGGTGGGACCATTGCCAACGCCATAGGCTCGCAAGATCAATCCTTGTAATGGCGGCTGTAGAAAATTGCGGACGACTTGCGCCGAGATGCCGGGCCACAATGGCAGCGCTCCCACGTTGGCTTGCTTCAACTCTTGCACTTGCAATGTGCTTTGTGGTGCAGGCAACACCAAATTTTTGTGGATGCGAATCTCCACGCCGATGTCACCGAGCGGAGGCAGGTTGGGGGAGGCGAAGGCATCCAAGCCATCGGTGCTGACTTTGACCGAGCGGCATCCGCGCAGGAGTTGAGTGCCGAAACATAAACAGACTTCGGGAATGTCGAAATTGGCAGCGACGGTGAACGCGGTGATGATATTGGCGCGCGCATCGTTGCGGACTTCGCACAGCGGAATCTGCGAACCGGTGAGCACCACGGGTTTTCCCAATCCTTGCAGCATGAACGGCAATGCAGAGGCGGTGTATGCCATCGTGTCCGTGCCGTGCAAAATGATGAAGCCGTCGTAATTGTTATAGTTCATCCCAATATCTTGGGCGATCTTGTACCAGTCTTCGGGAGTCATGTTCGCTGAATCTAACAGCGGATCATATTCCTGAATCTCCACCTCAGGCATCAGGTCACTTTTGAGCTCCGGCATAGACATGATCTGTTCTGCCAGATACCCAGGCGCAGGCGCATAGCCTTCGGGCGTGGGCTGCATGCCAATCGTCCCGCCGGTGTAGATGATGTAGACGCGTTTCTTCATGTAATGGTTACCTTCGCCTGCAAAGATTTCATCAATTAAACCACGTTGCTCAACGATTTGATTTCGAAAATTTCTGCTCTTAAAAACAAACTCACCTCGAAGGTTTAGATCGAAGTGAGTTTGTTTTGAATACCTGAAAAACAATTACATTGGGTTCATCAATTGGAAATAATTTCCATCAGGGTCAGCCAAGGTGGCTATGAATCCGTTGCCCATTTCATACGGCTCTTTGACGACCGTGCCGCCGAGGGCCTTGATACGCTCGAACTCCTCTTTGACTTCAGGGGTTTCAAAATTGATCATTACGCGCCCGGAATCTTTTGCCTTGCCGCCCATTTCGGAATGCGTCAGAATACCCACAAATCCACTCCCGACCTGCCATCCCCAAAAGCCGTTTTCCTGATCGACCATGTCCGCGGGCTTTCCAAATACTTTTTCATAGAAAGCCGCCAACACCTGGGGCTGCATTGTGCCTATCATTACTGAATTCAAATTCAACATTTCACACATCCTTTCTAAAATAGGTGGATACAATATTTATAAAGCGTTGAATTCATTGTAGAACAAATATTCCGGATTGACAAGCCTGCGTTTTGAATATTTCATCCAGACATACACACGCTCAGTATCAGTGTTGCAAAGATCATACGCGCATTTGTGAGTATCAGTATGAAGAAAGAGTTATAAATCTTCGCGCTGCACTCCGTCAAATTGCAAAATAAAATCCGCGCCGTAAACTTTGCTCGGAGTTTGAAAGCCAGGCTTGAAATCTGATGAAAGAATACGCTTCATGATTTCCACGGAAGTGAGCGAAGTTAAATAGTACGCTTCAGGCGTCCGCAGTTTTGCGCGGACGCTTTGTTTTTCATCAGTCACTTCGGCGATCAACAGGCTGAAACCCGTTTCGTTTTGTCTGCGCGTTGGGCCGGGCGCAAAGAAAATGCCGATCAGCCATTTGATGAGATCTTTTGCAACGCGCGTATACAACAGTGGCCCAATGAAGCGAGTGAGCTTCATTGCATTGGTCATCACTTTGGGGAAATTCATGTACACCGTCACGTTCGGGATTCCTGTGCTGTGATAGGCTGTGCTCACATCGCCCCAGCCCATCGTAACCAATCGCGAAGGTCCGCGCCCAAAGTCTATAAGTTTGCTGTCCCATACGTTCGGCACGCTGACAATTTTTCCATCGCGGCGAATGCGTCCCTGTCTGTGGCTGTTCTCAATTCCAGAACGAGCCGTGCCGCGCGAAACTCCGCTGCCAATGCTTTTGATATACAACTCCAAATTCGTCGCGCTCGGTAATTTGCCCGCCGTGTACGCGATCAAACAATCGGATGGAACCACATCGAAGCCGCCGCCCGGCAGCAGCATCACGCCCGCTCGCTTCGCATCTTCGTCCATCGTGGCAAGCGCCTCAAAGCCTTCGATCTCGCCGCTGATATCCACATAATGTTTTTTGTTGCGGATGCATGCCTCCGCCATCTGGCGGAAGGTCAACACGAACGGCCCCGCGCAATGCAAGACCGCATCCACTTCCTGCAAAGCAGAGTCCAATGCGGCGATGTTATCCAATGAAAATGCGCGGTATTCCAGCTTAAATTTTTCAGCCTGCGCACGCAATAGATTTTCATCCCGTCCTGCAAGGATCAAAGACAAGCCTTCCTTGACCGCCTGCTCAACGATTAACTGTCCCGTGTACCCATACGAACCATACACCAGAATTTTTTTCATATTCTCTCCGTCCATGAGGCGTGCGCATATTTTTCTTTGACTAATTCTTCAGCTCTTTGGATTTCGGATGGAGACATTTCTCCACGCTCGAACTGGATTCCCAACTCCGCCTCAAACCCTCGGACGAAAGCCTGGGCTGCTGTTTCCCAATCAGTTTTCACACCTAAAACGGATTCGACGGTTGTAGCGCGTGCGAGGAGTCTTTCCTTGGCTGTCTCGCGTGCGGATTCGTTTTCAAAAATAAGCGCATCGCAAATGCGGGTTAAGTCGCCTGTTAATGGAAGCGAGCCATGTTGCAACACACCTTCCTTCTTGCGCGCCTGCGCCGAGCCGATCAGCTTTTTTCCATCCACGGTAATTTCATACGTGGATGGGACTTCAAAGCAGACAGGATTCAAGTTTTGCTGGGCATGTCCATCTTCATGTTCTTTCATTTCAACAGGTACGCTCAAGGATTGAACAGCATACAGCAATGCTTTTGCCAATCGGTTATATGATTCTAAAATGCCGCCCGCCAGAATGGGTTCATCTGCGCTGCCTGTGACAGAATAGGTGAGTTCATCCGTGTGCAGGATGGCTCGTCCACCCGTCACACGGCGCACAACGTCCCAGCCGTGGGATTTGAGTCTTTCCATATCCACATCCTTGAAGGATTGGGCATGTCCCAATGAAAGGCAGGGAGGATTCCATGAATATAAACGCAGGGTGGGTTTCGCCTTCCCATGATAAATGTGTTCGAGAATGGATTCATCCACGGCCATGTTCCATGCACCTGTGGATGGGGGAGAGTAGAGAAGTCGCCAGATTTTCATAAGTTGATTATAAATGTGACAGTCACTTTCAAAGTGACTGTCACATGATCACGCAATCTTCAAAAAACCTTCCGCTGCTTCTTCGAGAGTTTTCTCGTCCAAATTTTCCAGCGGCGGGCGGACTGACCAGTTTGGCAGGCCGTGTATTTTATGAAGCAAGCCTTTGAGCACTGGGGCAATGGGGGAGTAGTGTTCCAGAAAATGCCGTTGCTCGGTGACTTTTGCTTGGGCTTCGGTTGGGTCTTTGCCTTCCTGAAACAAATCCCAAACCTCGCGCAGATTGTCGGAGATCAAATTTGCGGGAGCGGTGATAGCACCCTGCGCGTTATTTTTCAGCGCGTGGTGGAAATAGGAATCCGTGCCGTTTAGGACGAACAATTCTTTTCCGAAGCGTTGACCGACTGCCGCAGCGAAGGCTTCGTCATGAGATGAGTCTTTGATACCAGCGAATTGATTGGGGAATTTTGTTTTGAGCCGTTCAAGCAGATCCAGAGAAAAGCCAACGCCTGTCATGACAGGAATGTGATAGCCGAGCAGGTGTTTTCCCTGTGGAACGGCTTTTTCAATTAATTCACTGAACCATTGAAACAAACCATCGTCCGTTGCTTTGCGGAAGTAATAGGGAGGCAGAACAACCACGCCATCGTAATTGAGTTCAAAAGCGAGTTTGGTCAGCTCGATGGTTTCTGTGAGGCTGGGTGTGCCTGTGCCCGCTAGGAGTTTGAATCCGCGCAGTTGGTTGCGCACCACACGAATAGAACGCATGAAGGCTTCGCGTTCTTTGGGCGAGAAGGATGGCCCCTCGCCAGTGGTGCCGAAGAGTAGTGCGCCGTGGCATCCGCGTGAGGCGAGAAAATGCAAAAGAGCAGGAGCAGCTTCAAAGTCGAAGGAAGAGGCGTCTGCTTTTAAGGGAGAAATTGCTGCAGCGTAGACTCCTGCAAGTGGATGAAGGTTAGTCATGGGTTATTCATTCTCTTCAATAAAGAGCTTGGCTGCTGCTTCTGGTGGTTGAAGGGGCTGGCCTTCTTCCTTAGACAAATAATGTTGATGGTCCAGCACCCAAAGGTAGAGGTCGCCTTCGGTTTTATCGGGAAACTCTTTTAGGATGCTGCTTTCACGGATGACTTCAATGATCGGCCGGTAGACAGTGTCGTACCAGTGTGCCACAGCTTCTTTTTCAGAGATGTCCCGCTTGAGATCGATTCCCATGAAGTAATGGTGTACGGCGATGTGTTCGAGCATGCGCTCAAAGCCATCGGGGATGTTTAATTTGATATTCGCATCAGGGCGAATTCTATCGAGCGTGGTGCGCTCAAGGAAATTAACCTTTGCGCCGAGGATCTCAAGGTCTTCGGGTTTGATATTCGCTGTGATGTTAACGCGCGTGGCGCATTCGCGGACTTCGGCTTCGATGTAGATCTGTCCCTGCTCGCGTGCAACCGAAACGCGGTGATGACCATCTACGACGAAATAGACATCGCCAACTTTATACAAGACGACGGGTGGAAGGTTGATTTCCTGATAAAAAGCACGGTCGACTTTTTGCCAGCGGCTGGCGAGTTGATCTTCCTTGGGGAGGAAGGCGCGGTCGAACTCGTGATAGCGGTTCAGACTACCCGCGATCTGCTCCACGCGAACGGTTTTTACTCCCCGATAAATTGGGCCGCCAATGTGGAGCTTTTCCTTGATCTCATCGTACGAGAGCAGGGTGGTGGTGTGCTTTCCAGCAACAACCGAAAATACCTGGTTAATAAAGGATTTAAAGCGTGCCCTGCTAAAATCTGCACGTGCGCGTGAATTAATTTCATCTGACATTTCTAGCTCACTTCCATTCCTATCTTGATAGTTCCTGTTCTTTAAAATTCCAAAATTTTATATGGATACACATTGATGACTTTCGTGGAACCAACCATCGTTTCCTGGGTTTCCAGGTTGTTCCTGTAAAAGTGGGTGTGTCCGTGAATGTGGTATCGCGGCTTGGTAATGCGGATCAGCCAGTTCAGCGCTTTCAGGCCGTGGTGGGCGGGATCATTAATGTCGTCGTGAATTTCGTAGGGCGGCGAGTGGCTGATGAGAACATCCAGCGCGCGGCCATATTTGATGCGGTTGATCAGCAACTGAGGCAGCATTTGATATGCTCGCAGGTAGGCTTGTTGCTGGGAGTACTGATTGACGCCGTCTGGACGGTAGCGGATGCACCCGCCAAAGCCGCCGATCAATAGCTTTTTGTGCAACTCAGTTTTCAGGTCCAGGTTGAGGCCGCCTTCAGCCCGCGAACGTTTATCCGTTAGGTCGTCTTGAGGGTCATGGTTGCCTGGTACGTAGTACATCGGCACGTTTAGCATGGTGACGATGTATTCCAAGTAGGTGTAAGGCATGTCGCCGCAGCCAAGGATCAAGTCCACATCTTGAAAGTGCCCGCTGGGGAGCAGCGAATACATGCGGTCTATGACCTGGTCGCTTACCGCTAGGATTTTCACGTTGCCAATTGTGCCGTAGAAATTGCTTCCGTGCAAGCCTGTCCGCCTACAAAACTGCAATCGTAGACATTTGCAATTCCCTCAACTGCACACTATAATTCATTAATTCACCCTGCTTTGAACAGGAGCTTCTTCTGGAAACAAGAAATATTACATCCCCAATAGGTTCGGAATCGGGAGATCAACGCCCTCGCCAGCAATTACAGTCTGGGGTTACGCTCGTTAACCGCTATAACATTCAAGATGTGATTGGTGTAGGTGGCATGGGTTCTGTTTATCGCGCCCGTGACCTGCACTTTCCGAATGTGGTGAAACTGGTGGCTGTGAAGGAGATGATCAACCAGGCTCCAGATCCGCTTGTGCGCCAGACGATCGTGCAGAATTTTGAGCGGGAAGCGAATTTGCTTGCCACGCTCAACCATCCGTCCATTCCGCGTATTTACGATTATTTCACCCAGAATGATCATTCCTACCTTGTACTTGAATTTATCCACGGCAAGGACCTTGAAACTGTCATTGGGGATGCGAATGGCTTTTTACCCGAAGATCAGGTGATCAGTTGGGCGATCCAACTTTGTGATGTGCTGGCCTATCTGCACGGACATAAGCCTGACCCGATCATTTTCCGCGATATGAAGCCTTCCAATGTCATGATCAACCACAATGGTGATGTGGTATTGGTGGACTTTGGCATCGCGAAGACATTTCAGACCGGGCAAAAAGGCACCATGATCGGTACCGAGGGATATTCTCCCCCGGAACAGTACCGCGGCGAAGCCACCCAAATCGCAGATATTTATTCGCTGGGTGCAGCTTTACACCATGCGATCACGCGCCGCGACCCGCGCCTTGAGCCGCCCTTCTCTTTTGCGGAGCGACCCATCCGCCGCATCAATACAAATGTTTCGATGGAGTTTGAAGCGGTGGTTAATACCGCTTTGCAATATAACCCTTCTGATCGTTTTAAAAGCGCTGAATCAATGAAGGAAGCCTTGATGAATGTAGCCCGCAAGACGGGCACACTTGCCAAGATCACTTCTTCGATACCGGTTCCCACGGGTGGTATTAAGCCGCTGTGG
Source organism: Candidatus Villigracilis propinquus (assembly GCA_016714565.1). GTDB lineage: Bacteria > Chloroflexota > Anaerolineae > Anaerolineales > Villigracilaceae > Villigracilis > Villigracilis propinquus. The sequence continues at coordinate 72,496 of JADKDM010000026.1, read as the reverse complement.
TCCTTTAAGTGCGAGGATGAGATCAGGGGCACCCCGTTATTGCATCAGGGGATGTTGTACGTAGGTTGTTATGATAATAACCTGTATGCCTTGAGCGCAGCGGACGGGCAATTCCAATGGAAATACCCTTCCGAAGGGGGGATCGTTTCCCGTCCGTTGATTTTTGATAGTAATTTATTCTTTTGTTCGGAAGACCAGCGCCTGCACTGTGTTAACATGAGAAATGGCAAGGTGGTTTGGACATATTTTACGGAAGGTAAAATATATTCATCTCCCCGATTTTCTGATGGACACATTTTCTTTGGTTCGGAAGACCAGGACCTTCATGCGGTAAACGCCACGAGCGGACGGGCGATCTGGAAATTCGCGACCGACGGCCCTATTTATTCCACGCCGCTGCTTGCAAATGAAATGGTGTATTTCGGCACGGAGTCAGGCTCCATGTATGCCCTTGATTTTCGCGGTGCGTTGAAATGGCGCTTTCAGGCGAAGCGGTCGATTACATCTTCTCCAATTAATAAGGGGCAGGCGATCTACGTTTCTTCCGTGGATGGGACGCTGTATGCGTTGGATGCGAAGAACGGCTGGCCGATCTGGAAGTTCCGCTTGGGCAAGGGGTCTGTTTCATCGCCCGCCCTTGCCGATGATTTTATTTTTGTTGGCGCTGCTGACGGTTTTCTTTATTGTATAGATATACGGACCGCCAAGGAAGTTTGGCGCTTCCGTACTGAAAACCAGGTGAGTAGTTCTCCGACAGTGTACAAGGATTCTGTCTATTGTGGTTCGGTGGATGGAAGTATGTACTGTCTTGAATACCGCACCGGTCGTCTGCGCTGGAAATTTGAATCACAAGCTGCAATTACCGGCGCCCCGGTGGTGTTTGACGATATCGTATATTTTGGCTCAACAGACCATCATGTCTATGCTCTGTTTGCCTAAAAGGAGTTCTCGTGGCTGATTTCTTTCGAAAATTATTTGGTGCTAAAGAAGAACCTGTTAAACAGAAACCTCAACAAATGGATATGGCTACTACTGCGCCGCTTACCGACCAGCAGATCAATTCCATTGTCGCGGGTCAGAATACAAAATATGAATTGAAACAGCTCGTTGCCAGTGTGGGCCAGTCTGTTGGAAAGCAGCGTGATCATAATGAAGATAGCGTGCTGGCGCAGACATCCACCATGTCCGGAAGCACAGAGAGCATCCCCTTTGGGCTGTATATCGTTGCAGATGGCATGGGCGGTCACCAGTTTGGTGAGGTGGCTAGCAATGCTGCCATTCGTATTATGGGTGGTAACATCACCAAAAAGTTCCAATCCTACTTGTATAACCTGCCAACCCAGCCTCTACAGGATTCACTGCAAGAGGTTATGGAAACTTCGATCATGGAGGCCCATCAATACGTTCAGCGTGAAGCGCCTGGGAGCGGGACTACGGTCACTGCTGCGCTGGTGTTGGGACAACAGGTCACAATTGCTCATGTGGGGGATAGCCGCGCCTATGCTGTTCACCCGGATGGCCGAATGGAAGTTATCACCCGAGACCATTCGCTGGTTAAACGGCTGGAGGAACTTGGTCATCTGAGCAAAGATGAGGCGGAGAATTTTCCACATCGAAATGTTTTGATCCGCGCCTTGGGGCAGGGCGAATCGCTGGAAGCGGATATTTTCACCATCCCATTTCCACAGCCCGGATATTTGATGATTTGCAGCGATGGACTTTGGGGTGTTTTGAATGAAAATGATATTTTCAGGATGATTATCGATGCGCCGAATCTGCATCGTGCCTGTCAGAATTTGGTGGAAGCTGCCAACGCCGCCGGTGGCCCCGACAACATTACGGTCATATTAGCGCAAATGATTGGATAAGATGTCTTCCAGAAAGCCCGATTATTATGCAGTTTTGGGTGTCTTCCGTGATGCATCACCGGAAGAAATTAAGCGTGCGTATTTTGACGCCGCCCAACGACTTCACCCGGATAAAAACGTGGCTCCTGGAGAAACTGAATTATTTCTAGATATCCAGCAAGCCTATGAAGTGCTTGCGAATCCGAAACGCCGCAACCTGTATGACGCCACCCTGCCTCCTGAAATTGAGGAAAATGCGGTTGTTAAATATGATCTTCATTACAGCCGGCCTAATCTTGTCAGGCTGGGTGAGCCGCAACTGATCTATGCCCTGCTTGAGGTCAGTTCACGCGAGGAAAAAACCAGCCTGCCCACCCCGCCATTGAACATCTGCCTGGTGTTGGATCGTTCCACTTCCATGCAGGGGGAAAAACTGGATATTGTCAAAGCAACTGCCATTCAGTTATTGAGAAGTTTGCGTCCTGAAGATGTGCTGAGTGTGGTCTCCTTTAGTGACCGCGCCGAAGTGATCATCCCCGCATCTGTCAGCCCAGACAAGAAAAAACAGGAAGCTCGCATCCAAATGATGCAGGCCTCGGGCGCTACGGAGATCTATAACGGTCTGGAAGCCGGGATGCGCGAGGTTCGCCGTACGCTCGATCCCTCCAGAGTCAACCATATCATTTTATTAACGGATGGAAAAACATACGGCGATGAGCAGGCCTGCTTGAAACTTGCCGAGGAGGCTGCTTCTCTTAATATTGGAATTACCGGTATGGGGATCGGACATGAGTGGAATGATATTTTTCTGGATGCCCTTGCCAGTAAAACAGGCGGCTCTTCCGCTTACATTTCCAAGCCCAAGGATATTGAGCGCCTGCTTGTTGAAAAGTTCAAGGCGTTGATCAATATTTTCGCTGACGATATTTTGCTTGAATTCAAGCCGCAAGAGAACGTCAAAGTAAAATATGCCTTTCGCCTTCAGCCGGAAGGCGGGGCAGTTGAAATAGAATCCCCCATGCATCTGGGACCGATCCTTCGCGAGGCTCCGCTGCATGTTTTGATCGAGTTCCTGGTGGAACCGGAAGCATTAACCGAAGATGTGTTGATACTATTGTCAGGTTCCTTAAAGATATCCATCGCGGCCAGACCCACTCCGGTCCCGCCCATTCGTCTGCACCTCACCCGAGAAGTTCGTCCAAATCCATCCGCAGAGCCGCCGCCAACCCGAATATTGAGCGCTCTCTCCCGACTTACTTTATATAGAATGCAGGAGCGCGCACGTACTGCGGCGGATTCCGGTCAATATGACGTGGCTGCTCGTCACCTGCATAATCTGGCTACTCATTTACTATCGCAGGGCGAACACTCGCTGGCAAAGACCGCGCTGTTTGAAGCTGATAACCTGGAAAGAATGCACTCCTGGAGCGATAGCGGCAATAAGGATATCAAATATCAAACCCGTGCGCTTTTATTAAGCGGCGCAAAGGAGAAAGCACGATGATCGTTTGTTCAACCTGCAAACATGCCAACATGGCAGGTGCAATGTTTTGTGCTGAATGTGGCGCTCAACTGGTAGGGAAGGATTCCCTTATCACCCAGACCATCACTACCGATAATTTTAAAAGGGTGAACAAGGCCAGCGCAGAAGATGAATATCAGCCATTTGACGGCAGCGACGCCTGGGGCAGCATTCATTTATTGGATACGGGCCAGGTCCTCCCACTTTCGGCCCGTAACGAATTCACCATGGGACGTATCAGCGAAGGACAGCCCATTATGCCGGATATCGATTTGTCTCCATATCAGGCATACGCCGCCGGTGTATCGCGCCTTCATGCCATTATAAAGCGGGACGGGAATCGCCTGATCTTCATGGACCTTGGCTCCGCCAATGGAACTTATGTAAACGGGAAAAGACTTAATCCCAATGTGGAGCAGTTGATCAATCACGGAGATATTGTTGCCCTTGGGAAAATGAAACTGCAAATTCTGGTAAAAAATCAATAAGAAAAGAGAGTGAACTCATGGCGTATTCGGTGATCTTACACATTTCCGGGGAGACCTCCGTAGCCGGAGAGATCGAAGAACTTCCCAAGCCCACAGATACAATTATTCTGGTGATTAATCCACGCCAGAAAGACGGCAAAGACCTGCACTATCTTGACAACAATGTCACCAAAGTGATCTGGCCTTTGTCCAAGATTGGTTTTATTGAAATACTTGAAAATGCTGATGAAGAAAAGATCATCGGTTTTGTGAGGGAATAACATGGCTGAGTCTTATGATCGCCGCCGTATTCTTGTTGTGGATGATGAAGAGCGCATGGTGCGCTTCATCCGCATGAACCTTGAACATGATGGCTTTCAGGTTAGTGAAGCGTTTAATGGCAAGCAGGCCATTCAAAGAATACGTGATGTTACGCCGGACCTCATCCTGCTTGATGTGATGATGCCCGATATTGATGGATTTGAAGTCCTTGAGACCATCCGTGAATTCAGCAATGTGCCGGTTATCATGCTGACTGCCAAAGGGGAGGAGGATGACCGCGTCCGCGGCCTTGAGCATGGTGCTGACGATTACATCACCAAGCCTTTCAGCCCGCGTGAACTTGTCAGCCGCGCCAAGGCGGTTCTCCGCCGCACGGAAGGCGCTACCGGCTCCATGCACGGCTTACTTGAAATTGATAAGCGCCTCAAGATTGATTTTGACCGCCGCGAGATCTGGCTGGAAGGCAAGCTTGTTAAACTGCGCCCCACGGAATACCGTCTGCTTTTCCATCTCGTGCAAAATGCCGGGTGGGTGGTATCTCACGATCAACTCCTCCAAAAAGTGTGGGGCTACGAATATCGTGATGAGCCGCATTACGTCCGTCTCTATATTAATTACCTGCGCCAGAAGTTGGAGAAGGACCCCGCCGATCCGCAATACATCCTCACCGAGCGCGGCGTTGGCTACCGCTTTGTAGATTTCAAGCGCAGCAAGGAATAACCTTATCTGATCAAAAGCCCGCTAATAATTTTCCAATCGCCTGAATTCTCTAACAAAATGATAACAAAACGCCTGCGTTTTTTTAACGCAGGCGTTTTAAATTAAGAGCGTACGTATAAACCAACCATACCTAAAGGAGGTACCTATGTCCAATTTAATTCGTTGGGAACCCGCCCCGGCCTGGTCGGACCGGCCTTGAGCAGGCGCAAGTGCGCCTGATGTATCAGACGGACAAAGGCCCCCCGCCCGAAAAGGCTCCGGGCCTGGCCCGACGTTCCATCTGAGTTCGAGAGACAAAAGGATCGTGAATCATTTCCCTGCCCCCCCCCTCCTTTTTTTTGTGGGGGGGGGGGGGGGGATTCTAAATGGCTGAATCATTTTCCACTCTTCGCATCAACCCCGACCGTATGCTTGATTCGTTTAACCAATTGGCATTGATCGGCGCTACAGGCGACGGCGGCGTGAACCGCACTACTTTCAGTGAAGCGCATCTCGCCGCGCGCAAATGGTTTCGTGAACAGATCGAAGCCTCCGGCCTCGAATTCCGCACTGATGGAGCAGGGAATCATTCGGCTTTTCTTTCCTGCGGCATTGCGGATGCGCCGACGCTTCTCTTCGGTTCGCATCTTGATTCTGTCCCGAAAGGTGGGCGGTTTGATGGAGCCCTCGGTGTGATGGCAGCTTTCGAGGCGTTGAGAACTATCAAAGAAAACGGGATCAACTTGAAGTTAAATCTGGAAGCGATCGATTTCACAGATGAAGAAGGCACACATTTGAGTCTGTTCGGGAGCAGTGCGCTGTCCGGTCATCTTCATCCCGAAGATTTTCAAAACCCATACAGTGGACGTGAAAATTTTATAGCAGGATTGGCTGGCGCCGGTTTGACGGAAGCAGGCCTGTTGCAGGCGAAGCGCCCGAAGAAAACGGTGGCTGGCTATCTGGAACTGCACATTGAGCAGGGCAAGCGATTGGAGCGTGCGGGCATTGATATTGGCGTGGTCTCTGCAATCGTGGGCTATGGCTCGTATCGCATGAGTTATGTTGGCCGCGCAGATCACGCGGGTTCTACGGCGATGGAAGACCGCCTCGATGCGGGACAGGGGGGAGCGGCGTTTATTTTGGCGGCGCGCGAAACCGTGATGCGGAATTTTCCGAATTGCGTTGCGAATGTCGGCAAGATCGAGTTTGTGCCCGGGGCTTCAAATATTGTGCCCGCGCGTGCAGACTTTTTACTGGAGTTTCGCTCGCCAGATGCAGACCAGCTTGCAAAATTGGATGCGGTATTAATACAGCTTGCCAAACAAAAAGCCGAGCAGTTTGGCTTGCAGTTGACTGCGGAGCCGCTTGGCAAACACATTCCCAATTTAATGAGCGCGGAAATTCAACAGGCATTTCAGAGATCGTGCGCTGACTTGGGATTGTCCAGCACGGTGCTGGCTTCAGGCGCTATTCACGATGCGCAATCGCTTGTGGATGTCTGCCCGATCGGTATGATCTTCGTCCCCTCAGTGGATGGAGCCAGCCACGCGCCGCGTGAATTTACGAAATGGGAAGATTGTGTGAATGGTGCGAATGTTCTCTTGCAGACGGCGTTGCAATTGGCAGCAGGGTAAAATTTATAGGCCATGGACTGTGGACCGCAGACCATGGCCCGCAGTCTATCGTCCATCGTCTAAAAAGGACTCCCATGAAAAATTTTGACCCAAAATATAACGACATCCCAAAGACCGAAATCCACTGCCATCTCGAGGGCGCGATTCGCACGCAGACTATTATTGATATTGCGCGTGAATACAATTTGAAACTGCCTTCCTATGAAGTCTCTGAATTGGATAAGCTTGTCAAAGTCTACAACCAACTGAGCGACCTGCAATCTGTGCTGGATGCGTTCGCGATCTTTCAGAACAGCATCACTTCCCCCGCTGTTTTCGAGCGCATCGCATGGGAATTATTTGAAGATTGCGCCAAACAGAATATCAAATTGTTTGAAGTCCGCTTTTCGCCTGATTGGGCATTTCACGGTCACAATGTGGATTGGGATGCCGGTCTCGAAGGCTTGCTCCGCGCACAGGAACGAGCCGAAAAAGAGTTCGATATGGCAATTGGAATCATTGCCATCACCTCTCGCGGCATGGGCGCGGAGTCATGTGTCAAAACTACAGATTGGGCTATCCGTCACAAAGAGCACATCCAAGCCGTTGACCTTGCCGATGGCGAACTGTTTTACCCCGCGACAGATTTTGTCAAACCGATCCTCAAAGCCAAAGATGCAGGACTGAAAGTTACCATTCACACGGGTGAAGATACGCCAGCTTCGTACGTCATTGATACCATTCACAACTTCCAGCCAGACCGCATTGGCCACGGCATTCACAGTATCGAAGATATGAAAGCCGTGGACTTGATCAAGGAGCGGGGGATAACTCTGGAAGTGAATCCCTGGTCAAATTACCTGACCAACTCTGTCCCTACGATCGAGGCGCATCCACTCAAAAAGTTATTCGATCTCGGCGTGCGCGTAACCATCAACTCCGACGATCCCGAAGTCCTTGAAACCAATGTCAATAATGAATACCGTATTGCTCACGAAATCCTCGGCATGAGTATGGAAGACATTGCCCTGTGCAACCGCTTCGCTTTTGAGTCTTCATTTATTGAAGGGTCTAAAAAGCAAAGAATATGGGATAAGTATTTTCCTAAGGGGATCCCCGGGCGGGGGGGGCGCCCCAACCCACAAAAATGGGGGGGAAAAACCCTAAAGAGACTTTGAATCCAAATTGACCGAATCAAAGGCCTTGAGGTATAATTTTGCGCCACTAACTGACAAGCCAACTCCCTGCTATGGGGATTGCAATCATCTAACAAGAAGGAAGTATTTCGAATGGTAAAAAGAACATACCAACCCAAGATCCGCCGTCGCGTGCGCGTGCATGGCTTTCGCCAGCGCATGTCCTCAGCTGATGGCCGTAATGTGCTCAAGCGCCGCCGCCTTAAGGGGCGTTACAAGCTCACAGTAAAGTCCAACGAGCACGTCAAGAAGACTCGTTGGTAGGTCTCTTCGCGTTTCGGCGCGGAGACCTCCATGGAGGCGCGGGTGCAGAGAAGATTTCGACTGTCCCGGTCCGAAGATTTCAAGCGGGTGCGGCGAACAGGCAAGTCCTATGCCCATCCGCTTGTTGTGTTAGTAGCACAGGCCAGTGACAAAGCATCCCCGCACATCCGTGTGGGAGTGGCCGCAGGGAAAACAACAGGGACAGCAGTCCACCGCAATCGCGCCAAGCGACTTTTACGCGAAGCCATGCGCCCCCTGCTTCCTTCAATCGCTTCAGGCTGGGACCTGATCCTGATCGCCAGACCTCCGCTTGTCACTGCCACTCTGACAGATACCCGCTCCGCGCTTCTTAACCTCCTCCAACGTGCAAGAATCCTCCCCGTGGACGAGTCCCCAGGATGAATCCTGAAAATCAATTCCATCTTCATGATTATTCTCATGAGCCGCGTTTGCGCGATATGCCGCGTAACCTGGCAAACTGGCCGCGCATTGCTGTGCTGGCTTTGATTCGTTTGTATCAAATGGTGGTATCACCAGGCCTGCCCGCAAATACCTGCCGCTTTTATCCATCCTGTTCCCATTATGGTTATCAAGCAGTATATAAACATGGCGCGCTAAAGGGTTCCTTGATGGCGGTCTGGCGTGTGCTGCGCTGCAATCCCTTCAACCCCGGCGGGTATGACCCCGTAAAATAAAATATATCGTCATGTGCATGGCGGTTACGACAAGCAAGGAGTAATACGAATTTGAAAACGAAACGATTGTTGTTATTTTCTCTACTGGCTCTTGGCGCGATCTTTCTCAGCGCGTGCAGCGGCCAACCTCTTTCAAATAACTGGCCTGGCCTTGTGGCAGATGCGGAGCATGCCTATATTTCCAGCGGTTCCTTCATTTACGCTGTAGATGTTCAGAACGGCAAAGAAGTCTGGCGATACCCGGCCGAAGCCGATTCCAAAGTGTTGTTTTATGCCAACCCTGTCCTTACAGAAGATGGACAATTATTGATCGGCAGCGCGGGAACAAATCACCCCTTCCTCAGCCTCAATCCTAAAACAGGCAAGGAAAACTGGACCGAATCTTTCACCGGTTCAAAAGGCGCGTGGATGGCTTCCCCACTGGTCTTGAACGAAACCATTTACGCTCCAAACACAGACGGTTACCTGTACATCCTCGATCTGAGCGGCAAGCAGGATAGCGACCCCATTCAATTGGGCGGCGCATTGTGGGCAACCCCTTCAACAGACGGCACGCTTCTTTATGTAACTTCGCTTGACCACCACCTCCATATCATTGACCCTGCCCAGGGCGCAGTCAACGAAACCATTGACCTCGGCGGCGCAGCCCCCGGCAGCCCGGCCATCGGCACAGACGGTGCGTATATCGGTTCCTTTGCCTCCACTGTTGAGTTCATCCAATCCAATGGACAACATGAAGCCATCGCAACAGCCGAAAATTGGATCTGGGGAACTCCCATCCTTAACGGCGAAACTCTTTATTACGCCGATCTGAATGGCAGCATCTATTCGCTTGACATTGCAACAGGCAGCCAAAACTGGGATGCGGTGAAGCCGGATGGCCCCATCGTGGCGAGCCCGCTCATAGTGGGGGATCAGATATACGTTGCGACTGAATCGGGCTCTTTCTTCGCCCTCGATCGTGATGGAAAGATCATCTGGGAAAAAACCCCCGGTGGAAAAATATACACCTCGCCAGTCGTTTCCGGCGATCTGATTCTCGTGGCCCCCTATCAGGCTGAGTTTAGTCTCGCTGCTTTTGACGCAGAAGGCAAACAAGCCTGGACGTTCACGCCCGAGAAATAAGGATATCAACCCATGTGGCAAACTATTATTATTCAACCCATGACCAACCTTTTATTGTGGATCTATGACATTCTTGGACATGGCCCGCACACCTTCGGTCTTGCGATCATTTTGTTCACCATCCTGATCAAGCTCATTACCTGGCCATTAAATTCCTCGCAGGTAAAAGGCGCGCAAGCCATGCAGGAATTGCAGAACGACAAGGAATGGATCGAGATCCAGAAGAAGTATGCAAAGGATAAGGAAAAACTTGCGCAGGAACAAATGCGCATTTACAAGGATCGCGGCATCAATCCTTTCGCTTCCTGTCTTCCGACCCTTGTTCAATTCCCCATCATCATCGGTCTGTATCAAAGCATCACGCGCGCGCTTTCAGCCACCCCGTTCGATATGTTGCAGCTTGCCCGCACTGTGTATCCATTCCAGAATGTCGAGAACATCATCCCGCTTAATAGCACCTTCCTATGGATGGACCTTGGCCGGCCTGAATCCATCCAGATCCTTGGTTTTGGCTTGCCCACCCTTGCCATCATCGTGGCGCTGACCACCTGGGTGCAGTCCAAACTCACCATGCCCACATCTACAAACCCGAACGATCAAAGCGCTCAGATGACAAAGATGATGAGCATTTATATGCCGTTGATGCTGGGTTGGTTCGCATTGAACTTCGCTTCCGGCATTGCAGTTTATTTTATTGTCAGTAACCTTCTCGGCGTTGTTCAATACGCCGCAACCGGCCGCGCCAATTGGAGCAACCTTTTTGGCGGCGGCAGTAAAACGATCACCACTACAAAAAAGTAGGGAGGCAACATGAGCGAGCGCACTACGCTTGAAGTCATCGCCCCAACGGTTGAAGAAGCCCTGCAACAAGGGCTCGCTCAACTTGGCCTGACGGCAGATGCCGTTTCTGTGGAAGTTTTGGATTCAGGTACAAAAGGATTATTCGGATTAGGCGGCCGCCAGGTGCGCGTACGCCTGAGCGTGAATCCTCCACCCGGGGAATACAAGCCCGTTGTGGATGTGCCAACCGAATCAGTGAAAGAGAAGCCCAAGGCCGCGCCTCGTGCGGACCGTAAGCCTGCTCCTGCAAAAAAGGCAGAATCTACGCCCAGGCAAAAAGAGCAGAAACCCCGCCAAACGGAAAAGAAACCCGTTGCAGAAACTCCTGCCCCTGTAAAAAAAGCAGAGCGTCCCGACCACGACCAGCTTCTGGACACTGCAGAGGAAGTGGTCTCAAAATTGATCAATCACCTTGGCCTGCAGGCGCAAGTCTCAGCCAATTATGATGATGCCAGCACCGATGACCGCCGCAGCCTTCAAGTGGATGTGCGCGGGGAAGACCTCAGCGTTCTGATTGGCCGTCACGCTGAAACCCTGGCCGCCTTTCAACACATTGCATCCCTGATCGTTGGAAAACAAACGCAGCAATGGGTGCAATTAACTGTGGATGTGGAAGGCTACCGCTCCCGCCGCGAAAAGCAGCTTCGTCAGCTTGCCAATCGCATGGCAGATCAGGTGACCAAGACCGGCCGCAAAGTGACCATGGAACCGATGAACTCCAACGAGCGCCGCGTGGTACACATTGAATTGCGCGGCCACCCCGCTGTCATCACCGAAAGCACAGGTGAAGACCCCCATCGCAAAGTGGTAATTTTGCCGAAGGAATAGTTTTTTTTTGACCGTTGACTACAGACCGCAGACAATAGTTTGCGGTCTTTTTTGGTCTCGTATGCGGCGTTGACAGCGCGGGCATTGGGCATGAGTGTGGGGATCGTCACCTCTGCGGGGAGAGATGCTCCGTTGCAGGCTTTGAACGGAATCCAGATCATCAACACCCCAACTGAATACAGTACAGTTTTTGAAAATACTTATACGGAAAACGGCCGCATACAGACTTTGCACCATCAAGCCGGGTTGATCAATTTTGAACATGTGCCACAGGTGTGGAGAAACGCCCCCATCGTTCACCTTGCGCCGATCGCGCAGGAATTGGATGCTGGACTGGCAAAGCAATTCCCAACTTCATTGGTGGGTGTTACGCCGCAGGGATGGATGCGCGGCTGGGATGAAAATGGCAAGGTGTTTGCCACTGCCTGGGAAAACAGCGACCAGGTCCTCGGTCGGGTAGGAGGCGTGGTGATGAGCATCGAGGATATTAATCGTGATCTGGAGATCGTCGAATCAATGGCGCATCAGACGCGGGTCCTTTGTCTTACGGAAGCGGAAGCGGGTTCGGTGCTGCATTGGAACGGGGATCGCCGCCGTTTTCGTGCGCCCGTTGTGGAGGAAGTGGATTCGACAGGGGCGGGCGATATTTTTGCGGCTGCGTTTTTTGTGCGTTTGCATCAGACGCGCGATCCGTGGGAGGCGGCGCGGTTTGCGACCAACCTTGCGGCTTATTCGGTCACTCGTGTTGGGTTGAATGGAATTCCGACCCGTGAAGAAATTGAGCGTTGTTTGATGGAGGTTTTACTTTGACGAAGATCTATACATTGGTGAATCAAAAAGGTGGAGTGGGTAAGACGACTTCCACTATTAATTTGGCGGCTTATCTTGCGCGGATCGGTCAAAATGTGCTGGTGGTGGACCTTGACCCTCAGGCCAATGCCACTTCCTGTTTAGGTGTGGATAAACTCGGTGTGCAGGGCGGCACGTATGAGGCTTTGCTGGGTGAACCGAATATTTTCCCGTATGTGTTGTTGAATGAACGATTGCGATTATCTTTGCTGCCGTCATCGCCGTCACTGGCTGGTGCGGAAGTGGAATTGGTGGACGAGCTGGCGCGTGAGTCTCGTTTGCGAAAGGCGATTCTCTCGATTGCAGATCGTTACGATTATGTGCTGGTGGATTGCCCGCCTTCGCTCGGTCTGTTGACCGTGAATGGTTTGATGGCGGCAGTGGATGGGGTGATCGTGCCTGTCCAATGCGAATACCTCGCATTGGAGGGACTCGGTCAATTGACACAGACCATCGAACGCGTTCGTTCTGCGTTGTTCCCTGAGTTGGTGGTGCGCGGCGTGGTGTTGACGATGTTCGACAACCGCACTAATCTTTCCACCGATGTGGTCGCGGAAGTGAACCGCCATTTCCCGAATCAGGTGTTCAAGAGTGTTATCCCGCGCAGCGTCCGTCTTGCGGAAGCGCCTTCGTATGGGCTGCCCATTTCGGAATATGCACCAACCTCTGTGGGCGCGCTGGCGTATGAAGCATTGGCGAAGGAATTGTTGAAGGGCGATAAGAATTAGAAATTTTGACGGTTGATGCAGACCATAGACCATTGTCTATCGTCCATCGTCTATGGTCGTTTATTTTGATGATTGCAAGGAGCAGTAAACATATGGCTCAACGAAAAGGTCTTGGCAAAGGATTGGATGCACTGATCCCTGGTGGAAAACCTTCCCCCAATTCTGTATCCACGTTTGTGAGCAGCGGCGGAGGCGTGCAGCAGGTGGCAGTGGAGTTGATCCAACCCAACCCGCATCAGCCGCGTGTGCATTTCAAGGAAGATGATCTCGTTGATCTGGCCGCGTCCATTCGTGAGCATGGGGTTATTCAGCCGCTCATCGTTTTGCCAAAAGCTGACGGTTCTTATACGTTGATCGCGGGCGAGAGACGCTTGCAGGCTTCACAGCGTGCGGGATTGAAGACTGTGCCAGTCATCACCCGTCAGGCGAGCAATCAGGAATTGTTGGAGCTCGCGTTGATCGAAAACGTCCAGCGCGCGGACTTGAATGCGATGGAAGAAGCCGAAGCCTATCGTCAATTGGTGGAGGATTTCAGTCTCTCGCATGAAGCGGTTGCCAAGCGTGTCGGCAAAAGCCGTGTGGCAGTGACGAATACCCTGCGCCTGCTCGGCCTTGCGGATGTCGTCAAACAAGCGCTGGTGGATGGCAGGATCACCGAAGGTCATGCCCGCGCTTTGTTGATGCTCTCTACGCAAAAGGCACAGGCCTCCGCTTTGCAGACCGTTCTTAACCTTTCGTTGAGCGTCCGTCAGGCCGAGGAGTTGGTGCGAAAGCTGGCGGGGCAGAAACCCATCAAGGCTAGAAAGCCAGGTCACAGTGCAGATGCGGCGGATGTGGAGAAACGCCTGCAGCGCAGCCTCGAGACAAAGGTCGCTTTGAAACACGGCAAGAATGGCGGCACGATCACCATCTATTATTATTCGAATGAAGAACTGGACTCCTTGCTGAATAAATTGACATAATTGCGTAGGGGGTGGTCTCCATACCCCTACAATATGAGAACCATGAAACTCCTCTACAACGCAAACATTCACACACTTGATTCAAACCATTCCTCTGCTTCTGCGATTCTCATCGCAGGCGGACGGGTCATCGCAGTAGGGGAGAAGGACAAACTCGAAAGCCTCGCGCATGGCAAACTGGAAAAGCAGGATATGAAAGGCAAAACCATTTTGCCCGGGCTTACTGATGCGCACATCCACCTGCAATATTATTCGCTTGGCTTGTCCAAAGTAGATTGCGAAACGAAAACAAAAGAAGAATGCCTGAGCCGCGTGGCGGAACGGGCGAGAAATTCCAAACCCGGTGAATGGGTTTTGGGACACGGTTGGAATCAAAACGAATGGTCAGTGGGTGGCGAGTGGCCTACCGCAAGCGAACTCGATTCCATTGCCCCGAACAACCCCGTTTATCTCACAGCCAAATCACTACATGCCGCATGGGCAAACAATGTCGCGTTGAAATTGGCGAACATCACCAATGACAGCCCCAATCCAAAAGACGGCGCCATTCAGCGCGATGCCAAAGGACAGGCCACAGGCATTTTGCTTGAAACCGCAATGGCCTTGGTGGGTAACACAATCCCCGAACCGAGCATCACTGACATTGAACAAGCCATTCAAAAAGCCCAACCCATTCTGTGGAAGATGGGCATCACAGGCGTCCACGATTTTGACCGCCGCGATTCCTTTATGGCATTGCAATCACTGCGCGCCAGCAGTAAACTAAAGTTACGCGTCAATAAAAATATTCCTGTTGAAAGCGTGGAGCAAGCCAACGCACTCGGTCTGCGCACGGGCTTTGGCGATGAGTGGTTGTGGATCGGTTCCGTCAAAGCCTTCATGGATGGCGCGCTCGGCCCGCACACCGCTGCCATGTTCCAGCCTTATGAAAATGAATCCGAGAACAAAGGCATTCTCAACATGGATGGCGAAGAACTTTTTGAACACTGCCGCAAAGCCGCCGATGTGGGACTGAGCATGACCGTCCACGCCATCGGTGACCGCGCCAATCACGAAGTCCTCAACGCCTACGAACAGCTTCGTAAATACGAAGCCGAACACGGGCTGCCGCATCTGCGTCACCGCATTGAACATGTGCAGGTCATCCATCCCGATGACGCGTCGCGCCTCGCCAAGCTCAACGTCATCGCTTCCATGCAGCCCATCCACGCCACCTCCGATATGTACGCCGCCGACCGCTTCTGGGGAGATCGCTCCAAATTTTCCTACGCCTGGCGGACTCAACTCAACTACGGCGCACCCATCGCTTTTGGATCGGATGCGCCCGTCGAATCACCGAATCCGTTTTTGGGATTACACGCAGCGGTCACGAGACGACGAGCAGACGGTTCACCCTCCGCCGACGGTTGGTACCCCGAACAAAAATTGACGTTGGCTGAAGCATTATCTGCCTATACCCTGGGCGCAGCCTACGCCGCCAACGCTGAAGATCGCCTTGGTAAGCTCGTAGAAAATTATCTTGCCGATCTCATCGTGCTGGACGAAGACCCTTTCAAGATCGACCCCAACGACCTGTTGACATTAGATGCAACTGCAACCATGATCAACGGCGAATGGGTTTTGCAGTAAGATGTAGCAACGATTTTAATCGTTCGAGTCTTGATCTGCTGACCAATGATCGATTGAGTAAATAATGAATTCACAAAACCTTCCAAAGCTCACTCCTGAAATGCTGATCCCCCGCATGGGCGAATATATCGTTCAGAAGGGATTAATCAGCGATACCGATTTGCAAAAAGCTCTGGCTTTTCAGCAGGAACAGATATCAAAGGGGATTCCCTGTTTAATCGGCCAGGCCTTAATGGATTTGGAGCTGCTCGACCGTGATGCTCTTGATCAGGTGGTCACCGAGCAGATCATCCAACTGCGCTCCGCTTTGCAGGCTTCGAACCGTAACCTAGAACAAAGGGTAAAAGACCGTACCGCAGATCTAAACGCTGCCCTTACCCGGCTTTCCGAGTTGAGCCAGATGAAAGCAAACTTTGTGGCGAACATTTCGCATGAATTGCGTACCCCGCTTACGCATATTAAAGGCTATTTGGAATTGCTCGTCACTGATTCTTTAGGCGAGGTTTCAAAAGATCAACGCCATGCTTTGCGGGTCAGCCAGCGTGCCGCGACAAAATTGGAAGGCATGATCGAAGACCTGATCATGTTCTCGCTCGCTTCAAGAGGCGAGATGAGCATGAAAATGGAAAAGATCGATGTGCGCCGGATCGTCTCGCTGGCGGCGACTTCCGCGTTGAACAAGGCCGAGGAGCGAGGGGTACAAGTTCTTGTGGCAGCCCCTGATTCCATTCCGGCAGTGCAGGCCGACCCAGAGAAGATCGGCTGGGTGGTGAATCAACTGCTCGATAACGGGATCAAATTCACCCCGTCAGGTGGAAGCGTGGTGATCAATCTCAAAGAGGAGGGAGATAACCTGGTGCAGGTGTCCATCACCGATAGTGGCATTGGCATTCCTCCACATCGTTTGAAGGAGATATTCGAACCATTCCATCAATTGGATGGTTCGTCCACGCGGCATTATGGCGGTACGGGCCTTGGGCTTTCCCTTGTGCGCCAGATCATTGAAGCGCACGGTTCCCTGTTGGATGTACAGTCGGTGGAAGGGAAAGGTTCCACTTTCAAATTCCCATTACTGGCGGTACGGGATTAATCATGGATAATTTAACCCTTTCTTTCTTACATACGGTATTAAAAGAAGTTCAGAGCAAACACGATTGGAAGGCTTCGCTGGATACATTGTTTACATCCTTACGAGGGTCTTTT
Source organism: Candidatus Villigracilis propinquus (assembly GCA_016714565.1). Taxonomy (GTDB): domain Bacteria; phylum Chloroflexota; class Anaerolineae; order Anaerolineales; family Villigracilaceae; genus Villigracilis; species Villigracilis propinquus. The sequence continues at coordinate 55,747 of JADKDM010000026.1, read as the reverse complement.
GTTTTCGATAATGTAGTCATCTATCTTGAAGACTCGCAGTCGAAGAGCCTGGATATTACATATGCGCGGGCTATGGGGCGCGGGAAGACGGCTGAGGCGGATGCCGTTTGGGGGGAACGTGTGGCAACCGAAGTTCTGGCAACAAAAAAGATGGTTTTAAAAGAGCCGAAGCATTTGGGACGGGATAAAGACCGTTTGGCTCAGCCGCATTTATTGGGAATGCCATTGAACATTGCTTCAAGGATTTGCGGAGCGCTTGTCTTTATCCGTTTCGGAGGGCCGGAGTATTCCGACCTGCATATCAAGATCGCGTCTTTGCAGGCGTTTTGGTCTGCGGCATTGATCGAGCGCAGGGATCTGCAGGAGGCTCGCACCGAACTTGATTCGGTGCAGCGTCAGATGCGTTTGCAGGATGATTTTGTATCCACTATTTCGCATGAGCTCCGCACGCCGCTTGGCTTTATCAAGGGATACAGCACAAGTCTATTGCGGCAGGATACCAAGTGGGATGATGCCACCCAACGTGAGTTTCTCAATATTATCGATGAAGAGGCCGACCGTTTGACGAGATTGATCGAGGATATGCTCGAGTCGGCGCGTTTGCAGAGCAAGACGTTGCAATTCAAATTTTCACCCGTCCGCGTTGATGCGCTTGTTCGCGATGTTGCCACTCGGGTCAATACGCATCACCCGGAGCTGAAGATCGAGTTTGAATTGGATATATTACCCCCGGTCTTGGGAGATGGGGTGCGTCTTTCGCAGGTGTTTGAGAATCTGTTTAGCAATGCGATCAAGTATGCCCCCGGTTCAAGGCTGAAAATTTCAACGAAGTCACTTGGCAAGCGGGTACTTCTTGCTTTTGCGGATGAAGGGGAGGGCATTCCCGAGGACTTTTTGCCGTTCCTTTTCGAACGTTTTTACCGTGTCCCGGGCGAGCGCACGGTTACAGGCACTGGGCTTGGGTTGTATATTTGCAAGCAAATTGTTATGGCACATCATGGTAAGATTTGGGTAGAGTCAGTGTTGGATCAGGGTACAACCTTTTTCATTGAGTTGCCCGCAGACCCAACGCTTTGACCGTTTTCATTATTTTTTATCAAGGAGATCATTATGGCAAAGCGAATTTTGATCGTAGACGATGAACCTCGCTACCTTCGGCTTTTAGAGGCAAACCTCCGAACGGAAGGGTATGAGGTAGCTACTGCTCAGGACGGTGTGCAGGCTTTGGATGTATTCTCCGCGCAGCCCATTGACCTGGTTCTGCTGGATGTGATGATGCCCCGTTTGGACGGTTTCGGTACCTGTCAGCGCATCCGCGAATTTTCAAGCGTACCTATTGTGATCCTTACCGCCCGCGGCGAAGAGCAGGACCGTGTACGCGGACTTGACCTGGGTGCGGACGATTATTTGGTGAAGCCTTTCTCTGCAACAGAGCTGCTTGCGAGAGTAAGAGCGGTGTTGCGCCGTGCCCAACCTCCTGCTGAGACCGGACAAGCCCGCTTTTTCACCCACGATGATCTTAAGATCGACTTTGCCCGCGCTGAAGTATGGCGGCGAGAGGAAGCCATCTCACTTTCTGCAACTGAGTATCGTCTTCTGCTTCAGTTTGCCCATAATATCGGCAAGATACTCACTTCGGAGGAGTTGTTGACGAGCGTGTGGGGCGCGGAATATAAGACAGATAAGGAAATATTGTGGGTGAGCATTGCCCGCCTTCGCCAGAAACTGGAAGAGGATGCTCATAACCCCCGCCACATTGTCACCCGATCCGGTTTGGGATATTTAATGCCTCCGATCGAACCATGACAGGATCGCATGTGTGAGCATGCGCAGGAACTCGCCTGATGCCTAGAAAAAAAATCCTCATTGTTGATGCAGATGTTGCAAGCCGAAACTTCGTTGCGCGTAAATTGATTGAGCAAAATTATGAAGTACTTCAGGCTGGCTCCGGCAAGGAGGGTTTGATTTCTGCGTGGCGTGACCACCCCGACCTGGTCATTGTGGATCCGGTTTTGGCAGATATAAAAGGGGAGGAGATTGCTGCAAAGCTGAAACAGGACGGGCGTACCGCAGATGTTCCGCTCATTGCCTTGAGCGGGGATCAAAGCCACGGTAGGATAAAATCCTGTCTCGATTCAGGTTTTAGCGAATACATTGCCAAATCCGGCCAAGCTGTTGCCATCCTTAACGATACCGTCAACCGATTGTTTGGGTTTGGTGCGGATGTGATGGAACAGGGTGGTTTGTTGATCGTTTTTCTGAGTGCAAAAGGTGGGACAGGTACTTCTTCTTTATGCGCGAACCTTGCCATGAATATTGCACAGTATCAGCCGGAAGCGCGTGTAGCGGTTCTGGATCTTGTACTTCCCATTGGCTCCATTGCTTCGATCGTCGGTTATGAGGGTAGTCAGAATATCGTCACCGTAACCGATATGCCGCCAGCGGAAACCACCCCGGAGTTTTTCCGACGAGAACTGCACCAGATGAATATCTGGCGGTTCGGCCTGCTGGCCGGTTCGCCGGACCCGGAAAGCAGTAATCAAATGAAGGTCGGGCGCATTTGGGATGTGATCACTGCCGTTAAGGCTTCCTATGATTATGTTTTGGTGGATATTGGCCGCTCACTTTCAAAGATCACCCTGCCTCTCATCCAACATGCGGACCTTGTCAGCCTGATCATAAGCACGGATGTCAGCACGGTGCCGTTGACAAAGACATTATTGGCTTATTTGAAAAGCAAGGGTATGCGTACAAATTCGTTGTTCACGATCCTGAATCGCGTGATTGGCCTGGAGGGGTTGAGTAAGACGGAGGCGGAAAATATGTTGGGGATGAAGATCAATATTGCAATGCCTTATCTTGGTACGAATTTTGCATTCGCAAATGGTCATCACCAGCCGTTTTCTCTAAAGTTTCCCCGTGACACGGCTTCCATTATTTTCCAGGACACTGCGCGGGAATTGGCTGTACTGGCTCAAAAAATCAGGTTGGGATAAATATATCTGCAGAAAATATTTTTTCCGACCCCACAATGGAGAATTTCTATGACAATTGAATATGATGAGAAGGGTAAGTTCTACACCGATGTTATTACCAAACTGCCTGTTTCCTGCCTGATCCAAACCGCAACCCACTTAATGCGTGGTTTCATCCATGTGAGGCAGGGAGAGCGCTTTAAGAATGAGTTGGAACGTGATGAATCATTTCTTGCTGTTACGAATGTTTCCATTCTGGGCGCGGGGGATGTGGTTCTGTTCACTGCCCCGTTTATGGCGATAAACCGTTCTCAGATCGTTTGGGTCATGCCCTCTGAAGATGAAGGACGTGAGGCATTGCACGAATGACATCCCTCAATCCCTCTGCACCGAGAAGCTTTACGCACCAGGATCTCACTCGCCTCAAGAAATTTCTTGCGGATAATTTGCTGCGTGCCCTTGAAATGGAAGGGGTACCGGCCGGGGACCGTAATGCTTTTGTCCGAAAAAATATTGGCGCTATTTTTGAACAAACAAAGCTGAAGCTGCCGGAAGACATGCGAGCACAGATATTTGACCAGGTTCTGAACGATTTGCTTGGGTATGGACCGATTCAAAGTCTGTTGGATGATCCCGATATTTCGGAGATCATGGTGAATGGCCCAAAGAAAATTTTTGTTGAAAAAAATGGGAAGCTTACCAAATCCACTGTTACCTTTGACGATGACGACCATGTCGTCCGTGTGATCGACCGCATTATTCTACCGCTCGGGCGCCGCGTGGACTTTGACTCTCCGACGGTGGATGCGCGCCTGCCGGATGGATCGCGCGTTAATGCTGTGGTGCGCCCCGTTGCCATTGATGGTCCCTCCATTACGATCCGCAAGTTTCGCAAGGATAAGCTGCAGGCGGAGGACCTGATCAATTTCGGTTCACTGACCCGTCAAATGGCAGACTTTTTACAGGCTTGCGTGAGAGCCCGTTTTAATATCGTCATTTCCGGTGGAACGGGTTCGGGCAAGACAACCTTGTTAAATGTCATGTCCGGTTATATTCCGGAGAATGAGCGCATTATTACCATTGAGGACGCGGCTGAGTTACAGCTTCAACAGGACCATGTGATGCGGATGGAAACCAAGCCTGCGAATGCGGATGGTCAACACGCAGTTACGATCCGCGAGCTTGTGAAGAATTCACTTCGTATGCGGCCGGATCGCATTGTCGTCGGGGAGGTGCGCGGTGGGGAAGCGCTGGACATGCTGCAAGCTATGAATACAGGCCACGATGGTTCATTAACAACCGTCCACGCCAATCAACCGCGGGATGCCATTTCCCGCATTGAGACATTGGTGCTGATGGCGGGGATGGACCTGCCTCTTAAGGTGGTTCGCCAGCAAATCTCCTCCGCGGTGGATTTGATCGTTCAACAGACTCGTTTGAAGGATGGCCAGCGTAAAGTAACTGCTGTTACAGAAGTTGCAGGCATGGAAGGTGAAATTATTGTTTTGACCGACATCTTCAAATTTAATCAAACGGGTGTGACTACTGATGGAAAAGTTTTAGGCGAGGTAAATGCAACGGGAATTCGGCCCAACTTTACGCCGCGGCTTGAAGCGGCTGGTTTCAAACTCAGCGCGGATGTCTTTGCCCCACCGAAGGCTTCTTCCAATCCGAACTCGCGCCGTTGATACACTCTGCTATAATCTAGACATCTTATTTGACGAGGAATTATGAATAACGCTCAGATCACCATACGTGAGAAAAAACTTGGCCTGTTGATTCGGGATGCCCGCATGGCGGAACGCCGCAGCATTAAGGAATGTGCTGATGCGATTGGGATCAAGCCCGGCCTGTTCCGTGCTTATGAGGAAGGACGCCGCGCTCCATCCTTGCCCGAACTGGAGACGCTCGTTTATTTTCTAAAACTGCCGATCTCGCATTTTTGGGGAAACGAGACGAAATCGGATGCGTCTTCTGCGATGGAATCGGTGGATATGACGCGTTTGATCGCGCTGCGCCAGCGCATGATCGGAGCATTACTGCGCCAGGAACGAACGAACGCGAATATGTCCATTCGTCATATCTCAACTGAAACGGGAATTTCGCAATCCAAACTTAAGTCGTATGAACTGGGTGAGCGCCCGATCACCGTACCAGAACTAGAGAGCATCCTTTTGGTAATAGGCAGCCGGGTGGATACGTTCTTCGATCAAAGCGGGCCGGTGGGGCAGTGGTTGAATAGCCAGCGGGCTCTTCAAAAGTTTCTTGAACTATCCGCCGAAATGCAAAACTTTGTCTGCCAGCCTGTGAACCGCCCATATCTCGAACTGGCCATGAAACTCAGCGACCTCTCAAGGGAAAAATTACGCTCCGTTGCCGAAGGTCTGCTGGATATTACCCTGTAAATTTTTATCATAGACTATTACGGTATTCTCATGACAATTGAACCAACCCAGCTCGAAACACAAGGCAAACGCGCTTTTGCGGAAAAAAAATTTGGCGAGGCCGCTGAATTATTTCGTCAGGCTGCCGAAGGCTATACCCTTGCAAGCTCGGGTGCATCGGCCGCAGAGATGATGAACAACGTGAGCGTTGCCTTGCTGCAAGCGGGGAAGGTAGAGGAATCTTTGGAAGCGGTTTTGGGTACCGAGAAAATTTTTGAAGAGGCGAAGGATATTAAGCGCCAGGCAATGGCCCTTGGGAATACCGCCGCCGCGCTGGAAGCCCTCCACCGTACCGATGAAGCCATTGCATTATATGAGCGCTCTGCCGAATTATTTGGTCAGGCGGGGGAAGGTGACCTGCGCGCCATGGTGATGAAATCGGCTGCGGCGCTTAAGTTGAAATCAGGCAGGGTCACAGAATCAGCATTTAAGATGATGGGTTCGCTGGAAGCCAAAGAAAACCCGGGGATTTTCGAGCGTATTTTGAGATTCTTCCTTCGCTTAATCAAATGATCAGTACCAACCTGAAGGTTCGCCGCGCGGTTGCGGAAGACCATAGCCAGATCGCAAATCTAGTATTTTTTGAAGCCAACACACACCGTCATTTGGATTGGCGGTCTGCGCTGGAATGGCTCGGTTCGCGGAATTACTGGGTTCTGGAAGAATATGGTCAGATCATCGCCGCCCTGGCCTGTCCGGAAGACCCGCAGGATGTAGCCTGGATCAGGCTTTTTTCTTTTCATCAAAATCTATCTGGCAGGGAGGCTTGGTCTTTTCTTTGGGAGGCGGCTTGTGAAGAGATGCTGGCAGAGAATCCGCAGGCGCAGATCACGGCAATTGTGACGAAACAGTGGTTCCAGAATATCCTGCTTTCCAGCGGGTTCAAGCTAAAACAAAATATCGTCATACTGCAATTGAATGTCAAAGAAACAGTCCGTCTTGAACCGCGGCGCGTAGTTCAACTCCGTCCCATGCTCGGCACAGATATGGCCGAAGTGACAAAGCTGGACATGGCTGCCTTCGGCAGGTTTTGGCACAATACATTTGAGTCGCTCCAGCGGGCGTATTCGCAAGCCTTATATGCGTGTGTTGCTGAAGATGATTTGGGTCTGGTTGGATATCAGATCAGTACGGGGAATCCGTTTGGGGCACACCTTGCCAGGCTCGGGGTCCGGCCGGAAGCGCAAGGCAGGGGAATAGGACGGGCATTGGTGGACGACCTCACACAGTATTTGAGCGTAAACCAGATCGGCAGGCTGTCCGTCAACACACAATCGGATAACGATGCCTCCCTTTCCCTTTATCAAAAAGTTGGGTTCGCTCGCACCGGCGAATATTTCCCCGTACTTGTCCATCCAATGGGGGTCGTATGAGCGAACCAACTTTTCCTTCGCCCATCATGACGAAATTTGTAGATATGCTCTCAACAGAGATCGGCCATGAGACTGTTACTGCGGTTCTTTCCAAGGCTGGGCTTCCAAAGGAATGGGCGCATCCTTCGCATTTTATTGCATTGGATGAAGCGCGGATAGCGCAGGCGTATTCCACCCTGCAGGCAGCCATCCGTACCTATTATGGACGGGGCGCGCGCGGGATATTAATGCGTATCGGGGCCAAGCTCTGGCAAGGCCTGTTGAATGACGCTTCCTTTGGGATCAAAGCCCAGGCGGCGTTGATCCGTGGACTGCCAAAATCGGCGCGGCGCAAACCCGCGTTGGAATTGCTTGCGCGCATCCTCAGTGCGGCGAATGGAAGCATCACGGTTCATACCCAGGACCTGGACCTGCTGCTGGTCGACCAGGCATCTGCCACCGCTTTGAATCAATCCGACAACGCCCCGGTCTGCTTTGTAACCTTTGGCCTCATCCGCGAATGTTTGTATTGGGCGGACGGCCAGGAACACGATATCGAAGAACGCGCCTGTCGTGCAATGGGCGCTCATCAATGTGAATTCAAGATCACCATCGGAGGTTGATATGACTCATCAGGAATTAAGTTGGAAATCTCGTGACGGTTTGGATATGTTCGCCCAGGTTTGGGAGCCTTCTGTCGTCGTTCCAAAGGCCGTGGTTTGCCTTGTGCATGGGTTGGGGAGCACAGCTCGCGCTATGCCCATGTGGCTGAAGCATTTGGCAAGGAAGGCTTTATCCTCTTCACGTATGACCTGCGCGGGCACGGACGTTCCGGTGGCCCTCGTGGACACATCTCCTCTATTGAAGATTTCATGCAGGATATCGATGTGATGTTCGAACAGGCGCGCCTGCGTTACCCGAACCTGCCGCTCTTTTTATATGGTCACAGCCTCGGCGGCATTCAGGTGCTGCATTATGGCCTGCTCCGCAAACCGAATGTGAAAGGCGTCATTGCCACCAGTTCGGGCTTGCGTACCGCCCTTGAGAATCAGCCTGCAAAGATCATGGCCGCCAAGGTGCTTGGCGCGTTGATGCCCACCGTCTCCCTCGCCAGTGGATTGGATGCCAGCGCTATTTCAAGAAACAAAGCGGTCGTGGATGCTTATAATGCCGACCCGCTCGTGCATGACAAAATATCCCTCGGATTTGGCAAGGTGATGCTTGGCGTAACCAAATGGACTCTGGAGCACGCGGGCGAATTCTCCCTGCCTTTGCTGCTCCTGCATGGCAAGGCGGATGCCATTGCCTTCCCCTCCAGCAGCACGGAATTTGCCGCACCGCTAAAGGATAAATGCACCCTGATGTTGTGGGATGGCGCCTACCACGAACTGCACAACGAACCGGAGCAGGCCGAGGTTTTCAAAGCCATGACCCTCTGGATGGACGCTCGTTTGCGCGAATAAATAAGAACTCATTAACCCATTACTGGACAAAACCATTTCAGCATGGGAAAATTTATATTTAATCACATTACACACAGGAGTTAGTATGATCAACAAAGATAAAGAGATGAGCAAGCGTCAGGTCCGCAAGGAACAATTAAGGCGCAAGGAGCAAAGGTCACGCCTGATAGGCATTGGGCTGATCACCATTGGTGCGCTTTTTGTGGCGTTTCTAATCATCTATCCAAACTTCAAACCGGTGGGCGCAATCGCCGATGCGCCTGCAAATACTCGCCCCAGCGTCAATTTCAATGCTGTGGGAGACCCAAACGCCCCGATCAAGATCGAGGAATATTCAGACTTCCAATGTCCGTTCTGCCGGGTCTTCTTTGAAAATACCGAAGAAGCATTGATTCAAAATTACGTAGCCAATGGAACCGTATATTTTGAATACCATTCCTTTGGCGCATTTATCGGTGCGGAATCCGGCCAGGCTGCTGAAGCTGCCTATTGCGCAGGCGACCAGGGTAAGTTCTGGGAAATGCACGATATTATTTTTGCAAATCAAACTGGCGAAAATGTAGGCGCATATACAGACCGCCGCCTGGTTGCATTTGCCGAAAAGCTCGAATTGAACATGAGTGAATTCAACGATTGTTTTGACTCCAGCAAATATAACGACCTGGTGACGGAAGATATGAAGAACGGCATTACTGCCGGTATTCAGGCCACCCCCTCGTTCATTATGACCTACACCGTCAACGGAGAGGAAAAGAGCGTCCTGATCGAAGGCGCGCAAACCATTGACGTCTTCCAGCAGCAGATCGAAGCCGCCCTAGCAGAGATGGGCAAGTAAAAGGTTTATCGTTAGAAGCAAAAAGGACACTGTCATTACGGCAGTGTCCTTTTTGCTTCTATAATACTCACAGTCACAAATTGCGCTTTCCACCTTCTAAAAAAAGCGTAACTTATGACCGTGTGCGGTATAAGTTCAAGCCCGCTTAATCTTTTGATGTGCTGTTCCTGTTGACAATGCCCTGCTGCCAGGCGTAGACCGCTACTTGAGTACGGTCTGCAAGATGCAGTTTGCTCAGGATATTGCTGACATGCCCTTTCACCGTATTCTCGCTGATGACAAGTTTCTCGGCGATCTGGCTGTTCGTCAATCCGGCGGCGATGAGCTTCAATACATCCGTTTCACGGTCGGTCAGTTCTGTGAACAAGGGTTGTTCACCGCTGTTTTCGCCGCGGATATTTTGCAAAACGCGCGAAGCCACCCGCGGATGCAGCGTCACCTCTCCCTGCACTGCGCGGTGCAAAACCTCCACCAGTTTTTCCATTTTCATATCCTTGAGGATGTAGGAGATTGCACCTGCCTTGAGAGCGGGAAAGATATGCACGTCTTCGTGATAGGAAGTCAGCACCACTACCTGGGATCGCGGACTGACCTGCTTGACCCGCCGCGTGGTTTCAATGCCATCCATGCCCGGCATGATCAAATCCAACAGGACAATATCAGGAATCAGTTCAGAAACCAGGGCCAGGGTCTCTTCACCCGACGCAGACTCGCCCACCACTTGAAAATCGGGGATCGTCTCCAGATACGAGCGAATGCCATTCCGTACCACTTCGTGATCGTCTGCGATCAAAATACTTGTACGATTATGTTTCATAATTATTCTCCTGCGTTAGCCTTTTATCTGCTGCTCTTCCTGTTCTTTCGGGGTCTAAGCCCACGAATAGCCGAAGACTGAGCAAAGTCAATTCTAAAATCTTTCGACTGATCAATTAACCTTTAATGGGCAACTGCGCGATCAGGCGGGTTCCCTGCCCGGGCGCGCTCTGAATTTGAACGGTTCCGCGAATACTGCTAATGCGGTCGCGCATGGAGCGGAATCCCATGCCCTTTGCTTTTTGGTTCATGTCGAACCCGTGCCCGTCATCCGCGATAATAACTTGCAGAGACTCAGGATTATAAACCAGTGAAATGTCCACCCGCTTTGCCTTGCTGTGACGTGAAACATTGGCAAGCGCCTCCTGAATAAAGCGATACACCGCCTGTTCCACATCCAACGGAAGGGCGCGCTCATTCTGGACCGTGAGGTTGATCAGTGCGTCGTTGCGATTTTCCCACTCGAAGACATATTCCCGAAGCGTGGTCGGCAGCCCTTTTTCCTGCAGGGCAATCGGGTAAATTTCCTGGATGAGGAAGGTCAGTTCCTGAATCACTTCGTATACGAGCGTTTCCGCCTCAGTTAAGTGGGGGATGACCTCTTCTGGCCTGGTGCGGATGATGCCGTTGGCCGTGCCCAACTGCGCCAGCGCAGCAAATGCCTTTTGTTTGGCGCTGTCATGCAGGTCCCGGGCGAGGCGGTTTCGTTCCTCCATCACAGCCAGGTCTTTGGTCTGCTCGAACAATTCCATATTTGCAATGGCAAGGGATGCGCGGTTCGCCAGCGCGGTGAACAGACGGATGGAATCATCATTGAGAGCGTTGGGGCGTGTATAGGCTACATTGAAGATCGCCACCACACGGCCATCCACCACGATGGGGAAGTGGGCATAGGATTGAATTCCCTCATCTCGAATGACGGTTTGAATATCGCCGCGCAGGGCGCTGAGTTTCAAGTCCGAAATGATGATGGGTTCACCGGTTGTCATGGCCAGCCCAACCCTGCCCTCGCCTTCGTGGAAGTTGAGCGCGTATAAGGTTTTAGGCTGGAACCCGCGGCTGACTCGCGGCAGTATTTTTTTCTGTTCCTCATTCCAAACGAAAACCACGCTGCGGTCTGCCTTAAGCACAGAGACGGATACATCCACCAAAGTCTGGAAAACCTGATTAAGAGTGACGTTTCGGATGATGCGCTCATCGGCCTCGTACAGGGCTTCGATATCGCGCGTGCGTTTTTCGAGGTCAGATGTGCGCTTTTGAACAATATTTTCCAACTGGCGGTTTCGGCTTTCAATACTCTTGACCCTCCAGCGATACCCGGCCGCGAGCATGGTGCCAAAAGCCAGTACAGACAGTCCCCGAAACCACCAGGTCTCCCACATCGGCGGGATAACGGTCAACGTGATGGAGCGTCCTGCTTCATTCCAGATGCCGTCGCTGTTGGAGCCGCGGAGTTTGAGGGTATAGGTTCCGCCGGGCAGGTTGGTGTACAGGCTGTTGTGTTTTGTGCCAATGTTGTTCCAGCTGTCGTCAAAATTCTCAAGTTTGTAGGCGTATTGGTTTTTATTCGGTTGGCTGTAAGAGAGGGCGGCAAACTCGAATTCAAAGGAGTTGGCGGGCCATTGCAGAGTGAACTCATCCAACGCTTCCACTTGTGTCTCGGTTGTTATCGGTCCGCCGTTCTGCGTGAGTGAAGTAAGCACAATGGGCGGCACATAAGTATCGGTTGAGATGGCAAGCGGGTCGAAAAAGTTGATGCCGTTGATGCCGCCGAAATACATATCGCCATAGGGGGTGATGGCATGCGCGTTGGAGTTGAATTCATTGCTCTGCAACCCATCGCTGACGGTGTAATTGCGGAACTCATTGGTAAAGGGGTTGAAGCGGGAAAGGCCGTAATTGGTACTGATCCAAAGGTTGTTCTCATTATCTTCCAAAATGCCATTAATGACATTGTTAGGCAGACCGTCGTTTTCTGTGAAGGTGGTAAATGAGTCGGTCTTCAGGTCGTAGCGGCTTAATCCCCCGCCTGCTGTGCCGATCCACATTGTACCGTTATTGCTTTCGTAGATCGAGAGGATGGAATCATTGCCGAGGCTTTTTGGGTCTCCACGGCGGTTGTGGTAATGGATAAAGTTCCCGGTGCTGTATTCAAGCCGGTCCAATCCGCCATCCATGGTGCCAACCCAGAGATCACCTTGCAGGTCTTCCTTGATGGCAACCACAGGGGAATCGCTCAGGCTGTTTGGGTCCAGTGCATCATGTTTGTAGCGGGCAAATGTTTCGTCGGCAGGGTTGAAGCGGTCCAGCCCATTGCTGGTTCCCAGCCAGATGTTTCCCTTGCGGTCTTCGTACATCGTGTAAATGGGGGTGCCCGAGAGACCACTGCTATCTTTGAGCGGTTCAAAGCGGCGGGAGGTGCCGGTATTGGGGTCGAAAAGATTAAGGGCGTTGGATGTCCCAACCCATAATGTGCCGTGACGATCCACCAGAATGGAAAAGATCTGGTCGCTGCTCAGGCTTGCGGGGTCCTGGGGATCATTATGATATTGCTTGAAGTCACCTGTGGCGGGGCTGAAGCGGTTGAGTCCGCTGTCGAGGGTTCCGATCCATACCGTGCTGTTCGGTTCCACAAAAAGGGCGGAGATGAGATTTCCACTCAGACCGTTAGGGTTGGAGAGGTCGCCGCGATAGTAGGCGAACTCATCCTGTTTGCGGTTGTATTTGTTCAGGCCGCCGCCGTTCGTGCCGATCCACATTACTTTGCCGCGGTCTTCCATAATGGACAGGATCAGGTTATTGCTGACGCTGCCCGGGTTTTCCGGTTCATGGCGGTAGTGGATGAACTGGTTGAGCTGCGAGTTGAAGATGTTGAGTCCGTCATTGGTGGCGATCCACAGGACTCCGTTGTGGTCCACATATAACTGATTCACGGCGTCGCTGGAAAGGCTTTCGGGGTTGTCCGGGCGGTTGTTGTACCGCGCAAAGGACTGGGTGGTGGGCTTGAACCGATTGAGTCCGCTTTGCGTTGCGATCCACAGGTTCTTTTCAGCATCCTCAGCGATGGATGTGATGTTGTTATTGCTCAGGCTGTTGGTATTTTCGCCCGTTGTAAAAGCCTTGATCGAATTCGTACTTTCATCCAATTGATATAAGCCGTTATCGCGGATGCCGATCCACAACAAACCGGTGGAATCTTGAAGCAGGGCTGTGATAGGGTTTTTCAAACCGTCTTCGTCGCTGAGAAAGTGGACGAAGGTTTCGCTTGTCCGGTCGAAGCGGTCTAGGTCTGAATCTGTACCAACCCAAAGGGTGTTATTTTTGCCGATGTAGAGCGTATTGATGCGGTTGTTGCTCAGGGAATTTTTGTCGGTGGCATCATGCTTGTAAACGGTGAACTGGCCCGAGCGGGGGTCGAAGCGGTTCAATCCGCCTTGATGGGTGCCGATCCAAATATATCCATCCTCATCCTCCACAATGGATGTGATCCAGCGGTTGCTAAGGCTGTTTTCAAGATCCGCCTCTGGTTTGTAGACTTTGAAGCTGTACCCGTCATATCGATTTAACCCGTCCTCCGTGCCGATCCACAGAAACCCCATGCTGTCTTGAAAGATCACGTTGATGACACTTTGAGACAGGCCTTCCTCAAGGCTGATATGTTCAAAACGAATGGAGCGATTGAAGTTGGGGGATTCAGATGGATCGGTTTCTTTTATGACGATTGCCGCGTTTTGAGGTTCCGGTGCGGCAGAGGGCATGCTGGAGGAGACGCAGGCAGACAGGAGGAGAATGCCGAAAATTGAGAAGAGTTTCGCGGAACGATATTTCATGAGCAGGAAGTATAGTGCAGTTTTTGAATGAGCCTGTATTAATTTGAATTATAACGTGCGCGGTTGCTGGACTGGAAGAAACCATCCGCTGGCGGTATGACGGCAGTGACCTTTTCGCCTCTTGCTTTGTAATGAGCATGATCCTGATCTTTGGCATTTTCCACACTGACAATGTCATTCACGAAGAAAAATCCAAACTTGTGCAGATGCACCCCCATGATTCCAGAAAATGTCAGCTTCAGCCGTCCAAAGCCATGTCTCCCCTTCGGGGTTTTGTGATTATCTTGATAAATATAAAAAGAGAAGAAACCTTGCAAGGCTTCTTCTCTTTTTATATTATGATCTTTTGAAATTTTATTTCGCGTCCAATGCTCTGAACCGATGGATGAAATACACGGCGAGGCCGAACAGGACGATGGCATTGGCCTGGTGCAGCAACGCGATAACGATGTTGACGTAGGAGAGAATGGTCAGCACGCCCAATGTGATCTGCAATGCGACCACGCCGATCAACCACTTCATTCCGTTCTGAATATCGGCGGGATAATTTTGCTTTTTGACATAGTAGAACACCACAGGCACGAGGATAATTCCCAGCCATGCGAACCAGCGATGGATGAATACGATGGTCTGCGGCGATTCAAAGACAGCTACCCAGGTGGTAAACAGGTTGGGTGGGATCAGCGCGCCCATCATCGTCGGCCATGTGTCTGAGACGTGGCCCGCCTTGAGGCCAGCGGTGAAGCCGCCGTAAGTGATCTGAATAACAAGGACGACAAATGCAACAAGAGAAAGTTTGGAAGGCAGAGACCAAACAGCTTTTTTACTGGCATCGTGAAACCCGAATTTATGTCCAAAGGCTGTCCATAAAGCGAGGCCGAAGAGGGTGAGCGCCAATAAAAGATGGATGGTGAGGTTGAAATGGCTGACGGCGGGACGGTCCACGAGGCCGCTGGCAACCATGACCCAGCCTGCAACCGCCTGTGAAATGAAGAGAATGCCCATCACAAAATAGATGCCGAATTCCTTGAAGGGAATGGTCTTCTTGAAAAGGAAGTAGAAAACAGGGATGGCATAGAACAGCCCCGCTGTGCGTGCAATGTTGCGGTGGAACCATTCCATGTAGAAGATGAACTTATAGCGTTCAAGGGTCATGCCTGTGTTGATCTTAAGGTATTCGGGCGTGAGTTGATATTTGGCGAATTCCTCTTCCCAAGCCTGCTGGCCGATGGGGGGCATGGCTCCGCTGATGGGATTCCATTCCACGATGGAAAGCCCCGAGCGGGTGAGACGGACGAATCCCCCGAAGACGACAAGGAAGGCTACGACGAAGGCGAAAATGTAAAGCCATTTCATCACGGCGCTGTTTTGGGTTTTTAGCATATTGCTTCTCCAATATTGAAATCGCACGGATTATAGCACGCAGGTGCGTTTATCCCTTCGTAAACATTTGTCACCGAATGGAGTGAAGGATTGTCATTAGTCAAATGGTTTAAGCAGTTTTTGTTTTATGAAATGACTCGCAAGATAGATCGTGCGGTACTGTGTGCGAAAATGTTTTTGAAACAGGGGCAGGTAACAGATTAAGAATGAGGCGGGAAATAAAAATGTCCACCGCGTGTTGGCGATGGACATTCGATGTCGTGTGCGGGATTTTTTTATACGCTTCTCAATTGGTTTAGAAGCTGCCGATACTCTTCCACATTTTGCGGGTTCATGAGTACGATCTGGTTGATGACGTCGATGGCGCCGTCACGGTCCCCTTTTTCCACGAGGATTTCGCCGAGGACATCGAGCAGGGTGACGGCTTCGGCGGTGCGCCCCATTTGATGGAGCTGCGCGGCGAGGGTGCGTTTGAGCAGCGGCTGGTCTTCGTGTTCCTTGACGAGTTCTTCTAGGAAGGTGATGGACAGTTCATTTTTGTTCTGGCTTTCGAGGTGGTTGATGTAATTCTCGAGTTCGCTCAGGGCCTTGTCTGGCTGGGCCATGCGCAGGTTGAGTTCAATGATCTGTTTGCGGGCGGAGTCGTCATCGGGGGCGAGGGTGCGGATCTGTTCGTAGATGCGCAAGGCTTGTTTCCAGTCGAGGCGCTGCAGGTCAATATCGGCCATGCGCTGGAGGATGTGGGTGTTCCAGTCACGGCTGGCGTTGCCTTGTTGAACGAGACGCAGGGCGATGGTGTAGGTTTTGCGGGCCATATCCAGTTCGGCGAGGCGGTAGTGAATGGCGGCGAGTTCGAGATATTCATGAATGGCATCGTCCACCTGTCCGCGTGCAACGAGTTGATCGATGAGGCGGTTGCGTGCGCCGAGGTCCATGGGGGAGAGTTGGATGATGCGGCGTAATAGTTTGGAGGCTTGCAGCACTTCACCGCGTGCGCTGTAGGATTGTGCCACCACGGTATATTTTGCGATCGCTTCCACAGGGCGGCCTTCCTGAACGAGCAGGTCACCCATGAGGGTGTGGAGGGGCAGGTAGGTGGGGGCGTGCGTAATGGCGTCGTAGGCTTCATCCATCGCGGAGCGGAGGGTTCCCATGCGTGCCAGTTGATTGATGCGGTTCATAGATTCGAGCACGGAACTGGATTGGGCTTGCAGGATCACATCTGCCAGCGGGGCGAGCATGTCGCCATCCTGCTTTGGCATTTGGTCGCGGGTCTTGTGGAGTTGTTCGCGCCAGTCGGGGCGGGTGAGGAGGCTGTCGATATTCTCGGATATCTTGCGCAGGACAACATCATCTTTTTCATTCTTTTGCGCTTCGATGATGGGTTCGTATTGCTGGCGGATGTCATCTACTTTGTCTGCAGAGACGGTCATGGAGTCGGCGAGCTTTAATGCTTCTAGATATTCCAGTGAGGCGTTGTGGAAATCCGCTTTTTTGACGAGCATTTGTCCCAGCAGCAGGCGGGTACCGAGGGCGTAATCATGGTGTTTGACGGCATTCTGTAAAAAGCGTTGTGCGCTTTCAAAACGCTCGCCTTTGAAGCGCAGCAGCCCGAGGTTGAAGTAGAGCGCGGGGTGTTTGAAGTTCGCTTCAATGGCGGCTTCCATTTCTTCAGCGGCCTGCGTTTCCTTGCCTTTGCTTTGCGCGTCAATGGCCTGACCCAGATGCAGCACAACTTTTGTCTGTTCGGATTGCTGCATGGAAATTCCGCCCGTGCCTTTCATGATGGCGGAAAGACCACGGCGTTCCTGCGCGGCGGGGCTGTCATCGGAGAATTCGAAGAGCAGCTCTGCCAGCTGGGTCAATGCTTTTTGGCGTGCTTCAGTGATCGGGTCCAGACCGGAGGCGGCTTTTTGAGGTTCCTGCAATTGCTTGATCTGCGACATGCGGATCGGTCCCGTACCGCCTTTGCCGCGAATCGGTTTGGGAAGCAGTTGTCCCGTCTTGAGCAAAGTCTGCGCCTGCTTTACTTCGGTGCTGTTGGGCGAAAGAGACTGTGCTTTATCCACCATCTCTTTTGATTTTTCGGCATTGCCCGCGCGTTGAATGATGCTGGCCAGCGCTAGGTATTCAGTTACGGCCTGCTGGGTGTGACCGAGCCTTTCATGAACTTGCGCAAGACGTGAACGTGCAATGGCGTGTTCGGGGTTTAGGTTTGTAACGCGCGCCCAGTTTTCAAGAGCTTTTTCAGTATCACGCTGCTGCAAGAAGAGGTCACCGGCACGGATGGCGGCGTCCATTGCGTTCTTCAAATTTCCGAGGCGTTCAGAAAGCTGCGCCACTTTTTCCATGGGCACGGGGTCATCGGGAGAGAGCTTTGCTACGCTCATGTAGATATGCAATGCCTCTTCGATGGCGCCGGACTGGTAAAGGGCAAGCGCAAGGCTGCTGAGCGCCTTGGGGTTATCGGGCATTTCCTGCAAGGCGCGGCGATAGGCGCCGACTGCCTTGTCCCATTCCTGGTCCCAGGCTGCGGAGTGGCCTTCGTTCATTGCTTTTTGAAAAATATCATCTCGTCCGGGCATAATTATTTTCTACTTTCGCGTGTGCGAGGATTTGTTCATTGGATATGGAATTATAACCTTGTTACGAAAGAGACCCTACAGGTTTTTCATGACAATCCTATATTTTTGATCGCGAAGAAACCTTTAGGGTCTTGTGATTATTTCAATACGGACATCTCGCCCCAACTCGCGCCCGCTCTTGCTTCTGTTTCGAGGGGCACGCTGATCGGGTAGGCATTTGCCATCGTCTCCTGAACGACTTGCGCAGTCTTTTGTGTTTCGCTCTTCGGACATTCCAACACGAGTTCATCGTGTACCTGCAATAGCATTTTGCCTTTCAAGCCCGCATCTTTCAGCGCGGAGGGGATCTTCAGCATGGCGATCTTCATAATATCCGCGGCGGTGCCCTGGATGGGCGCATTGATGGCTTCGCGTTCTTCGCGGTTCTTCATCTGCACATTGACCTTGCCTTGCAGGGCAGGGAAGTAGCGTTTGCGTCCGAGCAGGGTTTCCACGTAGCCGATCTCGGCGGCTTGTTTGCGCATACCGTCGAGATATTTTTTCACGCCCGGGAATTTCCTAAAATAGGCTTTGACGAAATCCTCCGCCTCGGCCAATGTCAACTCTGTAGTGCGGGTGAGGCCGAATGCGGACATGCCGTAGATCAAGCCGAAGTTGATGGCTTTTGCATGGCGGCGCATGTCCTTGGTGACTTTGTCCAATTCAATGTCGTAGATGGCAGCGGCAGTGGTGGCGTGGATATCTTCTCCAGCACGGAAGGCTGCCAGCATGGCTTCATCCTGCGCCATGTGCGCGACGATGCGTAATTCGATTTGCGAGTAATCCACAGAAAGCAGGACGTTGCCTTTATCAGCGATGAAGCCGTTGCGCACGCGGCGTCCCGTCTCGGTGCGGATGGGGATGTTCTGCAAGTTCGGGTTATTGGACGAGAGGCGTCCCGTCACTGCGCCGATCTGGCTGTAGGAGGTGTGTACGCGGCCCGTGTTCGCATCCACCTGCAAGGGGAGCGCATCCACATAGGTGGATTTGAGTTTGGAGAGTTCGCGCTGTTCAAGGATCCATTCGAGGATGGGGTGTTTATCGCGCAAGGCTTCGAGCACATCTGCTGAGGTGGAGTAAAAGCCCGTAGCTGTTTTGCGGCCTTTGTCGGGTGGTTCGAGGCGCAGGTGATTGAATAACACATCCGAAAGTTGCTGCGGCGAGTTGATGTTGAACGTCTTGCCTGCGTGGCCGTAAATTTCCTTCTCAATTTCAGCGAGGCGTTTTTCCAATTCCTTCGACATTTCGGCGAAGAATTTGGTGTCGATTAACGCGCCAGCCATTTCCATATTGGAAAGCACTTCGGTGAGCGGCATGTCGATCTCGTCCAGAATTTTTCTGCCGTTCACGCGCTCCAATTCTTTTTCGAGAATGGGCATCAGGCGCAGCGTATTTTCCGCATCGGCGGCGGCGTATGGCGCGGCGGCTTCCACTGTAACATCTGCCATGCTGATCTGCTTCTTGCCTTTGCCGATGAGTTCTTCGATATGCGTCATCTCTTCGCCGAGGCGGAAAGATGCAAGATTTTTCAAGCCGAGGTTGCGTGAGGATGGGTCAACGATGAATTCAGCGAGCATCGTGTCGAAGGCCAACGGCGAGACGACAAGTCCATAGCGTGCAATGACGATGTAATCATATTTTGCGTTGTGCGCCACTTTGCCGATCTTCGCGTTCGTCATGGATGGCGTGATGGCTTCGATCACTTTTTCGATTTGCAGGTTCTTGCCAATCGAATGACCGACGGGTATGTAATACCCCTGTCCCTCTTTGACGGCCAGCGAAATGCCGACGATCTCTGCTTTCATTTCTTCGGTGGAGGTTGTTTCCGTATCGAAGGAAATCACTTTTGCTTTCGCAAGTTCTTTTGTCATCGCGTCGAGCTTTTCGTCAGTATCCACGACGATCACTTCAATGGTGGAAGGCTGTGAGAACGTCACGATCTGCGGCTGGTTCTGGAACATGGAAATCTGTTCGCCAGCCTTGCCCTTCTTTGGTCTGGCGATCACTTCCGTGACTGGCGCATGTCCGCTGATGGCAGGGACTTTTGCAAGCAGAGTCTTGAATTCCATTTCCTTGAAAAAAGTTTCAAGTTTGGTCGGGTCAAAAGGTTTAATAGCCGCGTGTTCAAGGTCGAGATCTATTTTGAGGTTGACTTCGATCTGCGCGAGGTCGCGGCTCATATATGCCGTTTCCCTGCTCGCTTCAAATTTTCCCTTCCAACGATTCTCCACCTTATCGAGGTTGGCGTAGATCGCATCCAATGTCTGGAATTTTTCCAGCAAAGCGATCGCAGTCTTTTCGCCCACGCCTTTTACGCCCGGGATATTATCGGATGTGTCGCCAACGATGGCTTTGTAATCTACAACCTGATCGGCGCGCACGCCCAGCTTTTTGATGACATCCGCATCGGAGATGTAGGTCGCATCATCCCCTGCGAGATAGACAGCCGTCCGCTCATTGACTAACTGGAGCAGGTCTCTGTCACCTGTGATTATTTTTACGCCCAAGCCTTGTTCCATCGCTATTTTGGCAGCGCTCCCAAGGACATCGTCTGCTTCGTAGCCTTCCCTTTCAAGGCGCGGAATGTTGAAAGCATCCACCATCTCGCGGATGCGGTCCAACTGCGGACGCAGGTCATCGGGCATTTTTTCGCGCGTGCCTTTGTATTCAGGGAAGATCGCATCGCGGAAGGTTTTGCCTACATCAAATGCAACCGCAAGATATTCGGGCTTTTCCTGCTCCAGCACGCGGACGAGTTCGCGCGCGAAGCCATACACTCCAGCGGTGGGTTCACCAGTGGAGGTCATCCAGCGTCCGCTGCCTCCGCCCGCGGTGAGGGCGAAGTACATTCGATAAGCGAGGGCGTGTCCGTCAATTAGATAAAGGGTAGGGGGCATGGTTTACTCAATTGTCATTGCAAGTGCGGGAGCAATCTCTAATGCAGTAATGAGATGCTTCGTCGGGAAGAACAAGTGCCTTCCTCGCAATGACGGGTATATGGAATGTTAAACAAGAAGCGCAGAGTTGATTATACTCTGCGCTTAATTTTTTTATTGACGTCCACGCGGTGCAGGTGGAGCGGCTTCCTGTCCCTGGCGCTGACGGGTCTGGCGGATGTAATCCCGAACCAGTTGCGGCGGGTGCGGCTGCGTGCCGCCCATAATGAGATATCCAGGCGCCCAGAAATCACCAGAGGGATTTTCCTTCTTCAAACGGGTGAAGTCGGCGAAAACTTTCTCTGAAGTTTGCTGGCGCATGATACGCATGAGATAACCGGGAGATGTATTCGGTTGAACATTCACGACCCATTGCAAATACTCAGGGCGTACCGCCAGATATTCCAATCGCCAGCCAAAGGCAATGCAGATGTTCGGGAGCCAGTCGCCGAGATGGTCGGCAAGGTCGCCGGTGATGTAATGGGAGGAAAATCTCGGCACGAGCAGGCAGGCGTACGTCAGATGGTACAAGCCAGCCGTGGTGGGTTCCACAACGAGTTTTCGCGCAATTTCTGTGGATGGGCTTTCGCGGGTTGAATCAGTTTCGCTGGCGGGTCTGGAAACGGGTGTTTCCGGTCTCTGGTTCAAACGTGACGGTGCCGTAACTTCCGCTTCATCAAGTACTGTTTGAGGTTCAATACTCGCTTTGGAAGCTTGAGTCTGATCCATCATGCGGTGTCCCATTTGAATGGAGGGAGATGCTTCACGGTTGAAAACTGAGGCATTTGAAAGCGGTTCGGAGACGCGTGTCTGGTTGGGGTCGAATCTTTCTTTTGGCCGCGCCATGCCAAGGTCACGTGTAGAAGCGGGCGTGGGATTTGGCGTGGGAATATCTATAAGAATGTTTGAGATCGGAGCAATGTTCAGCTCTTCGTTCTCTTCCAGGTCATCGGGAAAATCATTGATCTGTTTGGGTGCAGATTTGGCAGGTTTTTGTGGTTCGGGTTTGTCGCTCCCAAACTCATTGACGAGCTGGCTGGCTTGTGCGCGAATGGTGCTGAAGGGGGTTTCGGCATCGAATACGAATGCAAGCACGGTATCTGATGTGAGGCGCGTGGCGTACAGCATGTGCTCGGCTTTGGTGCTTTCCAGGCGGATGAAACGCAGAAGGTCTGAACCTTTTTGTCCGTCCCAATTGCGGGTGACGGTCTGTGCAACTTCCTTGGCGGCGTTTTGTGAGAGGCCGCCCGCGTATGCCCACAGATCATTTTTGAGGGTAATCAATGCGGCCTGCGCGGAAGATTCCAATGTCAGGCGGGTGAGGTGTTGCGCTGCTTTGGTCTGGTCACTCAGCCACGGCAGGGGAACGGTTGCAGTCGGTTGGGGGGGGGCGGAGCTGCAGGGCGCTGTTGCGGCGGCTGGCTGATCGCCGTCATAAACCCTGACATCTTAAACGGCTTGCGGACAAGTATCCATGGACGCAAGCTATCGAAGGCAGGGACACTTCCACTTTCTTCGCAGAGGATAACAAGATTGAGCGCAGGGCGAACCGTACGCAGCGCATTTCCGATCTCAAGTACCCAGTCTTCGCCAAGAGCAGCGTCGAGCATCGCAAGGGGGACGCCAATTTCATCAGCGCGCACAACAGCAGAAGCCTTGTTGTTGACAACATGGCTTCGATAGAGCTTAGTTTCATCCAAAATTTGACGGATGGATTCACCAAGACTAACTGAAGGGGTAACAATAAGCAGATCGGCTGGCATTTGAATGAAGTTTATCACTTAGTAGAGGCAGAATCAAGCCACCGGAGTACCATTAGGGGACGTCGTAATCAGTTTGTAAGTCCTTTATGCCCAATAATGCCATCAAAATCTCAGGCGGGATGTCTGTTTCAGGCAGGTCTGTTTTGTAAAGCTGTTCATTTTCAGCCCGTTCGCGCAGATTTTTCCACAAGATCTGGCGTTCTTCGTTTTGCACAACCAGATCGTTCAACAATTTTGCGTTGACCAAATACTCACCCGTGGAATAAAGAAATGTGATCCTTTTCCATTTATCCGTTTTTATCGGCTCGCGCAATTTTTCCAGCCCGCCCAATTGAATTTTGAAATACTCCTCGCGGGCGCGCGGGTGGTTGGCTTCATCTCTCAATAACTCGCCGCGCGTGGTCAGTTCGTGCCCGCGCACCTCGGCGATGAATTCAATTTGTCCGCCGCGCTCGCCGAATGCTGAGGGTTGGTAAAAAGCCAGATAGTCCACGGCAACAACTTTCGGCGCGGTGCGAAGCGGAATGCGGTACCATCCGAGCAGCCGCGCAATTTCCAAATCCCTTGGGGTGGGCAGCAGGGCAACTAGAATCAAGTCAGTGGGTTTAAGCATCGAGTTAATTATAACGTCACGAGGAGTTGGAATGAAGATTCATCCATCACGTTTTGAGCAGATGACTGCGCTCACCGATGTGGCGCTCGGGATTTTTTCAGGCTATGCTGCGGTTCAAATTTTTCAATTTTCAGGATTAAAATCCGCGGTCTGGGGATGGGCGTTTGGGCTGTTGGCTTTTTCTGCATTTGTGGCAGCGCTCGCGCATAGCTTTGAGATGACGCAAAAAACGAATGAGCGCTTGTGGATGCCGATCAATTTGTCTTTGGGATGGACGCTCAGCTTGTTCGTGGTGGGCGCGTTGATCGATCTGAGCGGGGATGCGATGGCAAGAACTGCGCTTCCTGCCGCGCTGATAGTTGGGTTGCTGTTTTTCTTGATCACGGTCCTGCGCCCGGGCAGTTTTATGACCTTCATTGCCTATGAAGTAGTGGCAATGTTGTTCTCACTTGGGGTATATGTTTTTATCTTCTTCCAAGGGACGTTGCCCGGCGCGGGCTGGATGCTCGCAGGAGTCTTTGTGACGATTCTGGCTGCTGTGGTGCAGGCGCTGGGGAAGACGGGAAAGTCCATCGTTTGGTATTTTGACAACAATGGAGTCTTTCACTTAATTCAGATGATCGGGATTGTTTTATTGTTAGCGGGATTGAAGATGTCTTTGTAAAAAAGTGACAGTCACCTTTACCCCCAGAGCGCGAGGTGACTGTCACTTTGCTTTCTACGAAATTCCAACTTCCTTGTTGAACTCTACGATCAATTCATCAATTTCATCCGCCTGCTTTTGGACGTCTGTCCAATAATTCGGGGCGTACCATTGATCTTGAATTTCAGGGTAGGTCTTGCCTTGCTGCTCGACCCATGTGTAGTATTTCAAGTTGTGGACTCTGCGGCGCTCGGGGTAGGTGAGCTCGAGCATATTGTCCGTGGACTGTCCATGCAGGTAGCGGGCGAAATCGCCAGCGGCGTCTTTCTCGCTGTATTGGCCGAATTCCTGATGCATCTCATGCATACGTGAGCGATAGAGTTCCATCGAGTCGGTCAACATGGTGATCATCACATCGTTTTCGTCCATCTCGTAGTATTTGGCTACTTTGATGCAGGAAAGTACGTTTGCGATGCCGGAGAAACCGAGCAGTTCGAGGTTGGCAATGGTGGATTCGGGAACGCCTTTTTCCACGAGATAGGCGCGTCCATTCTCTTCGTTGAAGAGGCGGGCAATGTTGACCACGGCATTGTCGTCAATGGCGGTGACAAAGTCTGTGTTCTTCACGTTATGAACCCACGGGACATGCTTGTCGCCGATGCCTTCGATGCGATGCGCGCCGAAGCCGTTTTCCAAAAGGGTCGGGCATTGCAGGGCTTCACTGGCGATGATCTTGCTTTCGGGGAATATCTGTTTGAGATAGTCACCGCTGGCAATGGTGCCGCCTGAACCTGTTGCAGAAGCCACACCGCGGAAGCGGTCGTTCTTGCCCATGACTTGCTTGAGCGCTTCTTCCATGGCATGACCTGTCACTTCGTAGTGCCAGAGATAATTGCCGAATTCTTCAAATTGATTGAAGATCATCAGGTCTTGACCAGAGTTGGCGAGTTCCTTGCACTTGTCAAAAATTTCCTTGACGTTGGATTCAGAGCCGGGGTTTTGATGGTTTCGCCAGCAACTTTGGCAAGCCATTCAAATCTTTCCTTCGACATGCCTTCGGGCAAAATGGCGATTGATTCACAGCCGAGCAGGGCAGAGTCATATGCGCCGCCTCGGCAATAATTTCCAGTGGAAGGCCAGACTGCTTTTTGGGTGGTCGGGTCAAATTGACCGGTGACCAAGCGAGGAACGAGGCATGAAAATGCCGCGCCGACTTTGTGTGCGCCGGTGGGGAACCACTTGCCAACGATGGCAATGATGCGGGCTTTGACTCCCGTCAGCGAAGAGGGAAGCTCAATGTAATTGACTCCGCCATACGTCCCGCCTGAGGCGGTGGGTTGGTTGTGCCAGTTGATGCGGAAAAGATTGCGGGGGTGAATGTCCCAGAGTCCGATCTTCGTCAATTCCTCCTTAACTTTCGCAGGAATTTTGGAAGGGTCTTTCATTTGGGCATAGGTGGGGATGATGATGTTGCGCTCTTTTGCGCGTTGGATGGCGCGGGCGCGGCGGTCTTTGTGCAGAGTCAGGTCAATGGTGGTCATTTTATACTCCTGATTATAGTTGTCAGACAACTTTGATTATAGCGCAAATTGGTACAAACTGACCATATCTTTTGTTATGAAAGAATACTATATTTGTCCAAATAAACTGCAAAGGAGAGAAAAATGAACAATGCCAAGTCAACAGCGGTTTCAGGGTGCGTGATCTGGTTTCTTCTAATTTGCATAATAAGCAGTTGTGTAATGCCTGTATTTTTTATTGTGGGAAGTGTGAGTTCTTTTAGCGATTTTGCGATCAAGACTACTGGGGGATGGTTGTGCCCCGAGGGTACAACGCCTGAAAGTTATACATATGCAACAACCACAGCAGATGAATTTGGAAATCAGCAGCCATCTACTGCGTATGAATTGCATTGCGTGGACGCGAGCGGAACTGTGGTTAAAGAAGACCCCGTTGTTTATGCATTTATTTGGATCGGTATTTGGGCCTTGGATTATTTCGGTGGTGTTGACCTTTGTGTTTGCAGTGCCTGGTGGAATGCTGGTGACGAAGATATTGAATAAGTTGAAGTCACCGCGTACGATCGACATATAAACAAAGGAAAAGAAAGAAAAAAAAAGGATGAGAAGGATTTTGGGGAAGGGGAAAGAAAAAAAAGAAGGGGGGGGAAAAGGAGGGAAAAAAAAGGGAAAAAAAAGGGGGAGGTTATTTTTTACAAATTATTTTATTCACTAAAGGGGGGGGAAAAATTTTTAATTTGAATAATTTATTTAATTTCAGCGGGGATTTTTTTTTGGAATTAAAAAAAATTTAAATAAAAAATAAAAGAAGAGAAAAAAAAGAGGACAAAAGGAAGAATAGGGTGGGGGGGGGGGAAAAAAAACAAAAAAAAAAAAAAAAAAAAAAAAAAAAAAAAAAATAAAAAAAAATTTTTTTTTTTTTTTTTAATTTTAAATAAAAACAAAAGGAGAAAAAAAAAAGAGAATTTAAACAGACGGATGATAACCCATCCGTCATCGTCTTGTCGTCAATGCCCATTTACAAAATCCCCAACATCTTACTCACAACCGAAAGCAAAATACCACCCGCGATCACACTCCCCAATTGACCTGCGGTATTCGCTCCCATCGCGTGCATGAGGATGAAATTATTTGGGTCTTCGTCATTGGCAGTTTTCGCAGCCAAACGTCCCGCCATTGGAAAAGCGGAAATTCCCGCCGCACCAATGAGCGGATTGATCTTTCCGCCTGAGATGGCGCACATCAATTTGCCGAATAACAATCCTGCCACGGTATCGAGCACGAAGGCGAACAATCCCAGGATCATGATCTTGCCCGTGTCCAAATTGAGGAATGCGGCGGCGCTCATGGTGGAGCCAATTGCCAGACCGAGAAATAATGTGGAGATGTTGATGATCTCATTCTCTGCGGCCTTGCTGAGTCTATCCACTACGCCAGACATTTTGAGCAAATTGCCCAGCATGAGCATGGAGATCAACGGCGTGGCTTCAGGGACGAGCAAGCCGACAACCAAAGTTAATACAACAGGAAATAAAATTAGTGTCTTTTTAGAGATCGGTTTCGGCGCATAGTCCATTTGGATCATGCGCTCTTTTTTTGTGGTCAGCAATCTCATCAAAGGCGGCTGGATGATCGGGAT
The DNA here is from genome assembly GCA_016714565.1 of Candidatus Villigracilis propinquus. Lineage (GTDB taxonomy): Bacteria > Chloroflexota > Anaerolineae > Anaerolineales > Villigracilaceae > Villigracilis > Villigracilis propinquus. The sequence goes on along the minus strand of JADKDM010000026.1, from coordinate 28,911 downwards.
CAAACTCATGTATGAATATGCCGCCACTGCAATCGGCGCGAGCAATTCAGGTGCGAGTTTGGTCGCCACGAAAATGGATGTTGGCCCATCAATTGCGCCGATCACGCCGATGGAAGCGGCTTGATTTAATGGGAAACCCAATAAGACCGCCAATATCAATGTGCCGAAGATTCCAAATTGTCCCGCCGCGCCGAGCAAGACCAATCGCGGCTGTGCAAGCAATGGCGAGAAGTCGATCATCGCGCCGACGCCAATAAAGATCAATAGTGGAAATAATTCTGTTTTGATGCCTGCGTCGTACAGAACCTTTGTCATGCCTTCGGCGGCGGTCATGCCTGCCAGCGGAATATTCGCCAGCAAACATCCAAAGCCGATGGGCAACAAAAGTACGGGTTCAATTTCTTTGAATACAGCAAGGTAGATCAATATCAACGCGGCAAAAATCATCACCGCATTGCCGAGCGTGAAATGGGTGAAGCCTTTCAGCAACTCGGGTAAAAGAGAAGTTAAATCCATAAGATACCTGCAACCTGTAACTTGTAACCTGAAACTCTTTTTACATCCACGAAGCCTCGCCCAAGTCCGCGAACTTGACCAATGCCTGTTTGTGCGCCACGCTTTGCCCCGCGCTGACAAGCACTTCACTGATCGTTCCGCTGAACACCGAGCGAATGCTGTTCTTCATTTTCATGGCTTCGATGATCAGCACAACCTGTCCCGCTTCCACTTTATCGCCAACTTTTACGAACACATCCACCACCGTGCCGGGCAGGGGAGCGGTTAAATTATTTCCACTAATTGCGGGATTAGGGAGCAGGCGATACCGCTTTGACAGGATTCGGATTAAAGGATTTTTTCTCCGCCTTCGCATCCGCCTCTTTCTTTGTTTCAGCCTGATTCACGTCCCCGGGCATGATCTCAAACCGTTCACCATCCACATGCGCAATGACGGGTCTTGCGTTAATATTTTCTATTTCAACTTCGTATGTTTGGTTTTTGACTGTGATTTTGTATTTCATAATTTCATCTTTCCCTCTCTCTTTGGGAGAGGGCAGGGTGAGAGTTAGTGCCTTCTAAAATTGCCCTTTTCCGAGCGTTGACTCGTCCGCATGCCCAACTGCCATGCAGAGACGATTGCCGTGGGCGGCTCAGGCAGCGGGTGCGCGGACGATAATTCCTGCTCCGCGAGTGCCACTGCCACAGCGACGGCAGCAGCTTGCAGCTTGTATCCTGTTTCAGAAACAGAATCAGCTGCGGGTGACGCGGAGCGTGAGGCGGGAACTTCATCTTCAGTAGATTCTTTATCTGCGGTCAGTGCTGTCAAGATCACCATCATCAACCACAGCAAAAGAATCGCGCCAAAGACAAGCCCCATGCCAAGGGCGGTGATTTGTAGGGAAAGGATTAAATCTGTCGTCATAGTTTTTACCTTAAGATTGGAAAGTGGAAAGTAGTGAGTGATCTTTCCACTTTCTACTTTCTAGACCGGGATATTCCCATGCTTGCGCGGAGGCGCGGGCGCGTACTTGTCACGGAGTGCAGACAGCGACGCGATGATCTTCGGTCTTGATTCGCGCGGCTCGATGATGTCATCCACATAGCCCGTGGAAGCGGCGTAATATGGATTGTTGAATTTCTCGCGATATTCAGCCGCAAGCTTTTTGCGTTCGGCAGAGGGGTCTGCTGCGGTTTCAATTTGTTTCTTGAACAAAATATTTGCCGCACCTTCCGCGCCGAGGACAGCGATCTCAGCAGACGGCCACGCGTAGGTGACATCGGTTCCGAGATACTTGCTGGACATGACGACATACGCGCCGCCATACGCCTTGCGGGTGATGACGCAGATCTTCGGCACGGTGGCTTCGGAATACGCATACAAAAGTTTTGCGCCGTGACGAATGATGCCGCCATGTTCCTGTGCAATGCCAGGCAGGAAGCCGGGCGAATCCACAAAGGTGACGAGCGGAATATTGAAGCAGTCGCACATGCGCACGAAGCGGGTCATCTTGTCGGCGGCGTCAATGTCGATCACGCCCGCCATGATGGCAGGTTCCTGACCGACGATGCCAACGCTGTGCCCGCCAATGCGCGCAAGACCGACGATGGCATTACGCGCCCAATCGGGTTGAATTTCAAGGAAAGAATCTGTATCGATAATTTTTTCGATGACCTGATGCATCACATACGGCTCAGTGGCTTCGAGCGGAATCATGTGATTCAATTCTTCATCCATTCGCGATAACGAATCGGCAGGCTGAACATACGGAGGATTTTCTACATTGTTCGATGGCAAATAAGAAAGGAAATGCCGCGCCATTTCAAGCGCAGCCTTTTCACTTTGCACGCTCACATGCGCCACGCCGCTAACCGATGTATGCACACTTGCGCCGCCCAATGATTCCGCATCGATCACTTCACCCGTCACGGCTTTGATCACATCCGGCCCCGTCAGGAACATGAAGGATGATTTTTCCACCATGATGACCATGTCTGTCAAAGCAGGGGAGTAGGCCGCGCCGCCCGCGCATGGCCCAAGCATCACGCTCACTTGCGGAACCACGCCAGAGTATTGCGCGTTGCGTCTGAAAATTTCTGCATAGCCGCCCATCGAACGCACGCCTTCTTGAATGCGCGCGCCGCCTGAATCTATGAGTGAAATAAACGGCACGCCGTTGCGAACTGCCAGATCCATCACACGGCAAATTTTGTGTGATTGCATCTCGCTGAGTGTGCCGCCGTAAATTGTGAAATCCTGTGAATATAGATAAACTGTCCGCCCGTTGATCTGTCCGTAGCCTGTGATAACCCCATCCCCATAAAACTTTTCCTTCAACAAATCCATCTCATCGCCTTGATGTGTGATGAATGGCTCGATCTCGTTGAACGTGCCCGGGTCAAGTAGCAGTTCAACACGTTCGCGCGCCGTCAACTTTCCTTTGGCTCGCTGCTTTGCGTTACGTTCCTTGCCGCCGCCTTCAAGGGCTTTGGCACGCATCTTCCTCAATTCCAAAATTCTTGGATCTTCCTGTGTCATATTAATTCCTTTATGGTGATAAATTTCACAAGTAGGAGTATATCATTTGAGAAGATTATAACCAGTGATGGAGGTCATACGCGAAATAGGACAATGCGCCTCGTCATTTGCTGACAATTGATTCTGATTAATGGGCATTGGCTACCTTTGAGTTGGTTCTACTTAAAAGACCGTGGACGGTGGACCGCAGACCGTAAAGCCCGGTTACCATTGTCCATCGTCCGTCCACCGTCAAATCATCCTTTCAGTAACACGATCTCTCTTTGCGGATCGCCTAAATATTCTGCGCCTTTATTTGTCATCACTACATCTTCTTCGAGGCCGATGTAGCCATACCCAGTGACGGCAAGACCTGGCTCGATGGTGAAGATCTGGCCTGCTTCGAGTTTCTGGTTGGGGGAGTCGCCGTATTTTTCCCAGAGCGGGCCAAGCAATGCGCCGCCGTCGTGTGCTACGCGTCCAAGCTGGTGACCGAGGGCGTAGTTGAATTCGGGGTAGCCAGAGTCGGTGACGATGTCGCGCGAGATGATGTCCACTTCTTTGCCTGCTGTGCCAATTTTCATGGCTTCGCGGGATTTCTCAATGGCGGTGCGGATGGTGATGAATCCGCGCTGGACTTCGAGCGGGGCTTCGGTTTCGCCTTCGCGCAAGACGTAACAGACACGTTGAATGTCGGAGCAATAGCCTTCGTATTTCACGCCAAAGTCAAAGTGGATGATATGTCCGCGTTCAACTTTGATGTCCATTGGGCCGTTATGGCCGACGATCTTGTTCGGGCCTGAATTGACAGCGGGGTTATTTTCTTTGGGCCATGCAAAGCCTACGCCGTATTCTTTCATCAGGTTGTGCATGTAGTTGGCAATGTCAATTTCGGTCATGCCGACTTTGATGAAGGCGAAAGTTTTCTCGAAGATCTGATTTGTGATCTCGATGGCTTTTTGCACGCGGGCTTGTTCGGTTGGAGTTTTTCGTCCGCGCAGGGAGTTGATGACGGGTTCGGCGCTGACGAGGCGGTCTGCGTATGGCGTGCCAGCCAGATATTCTTTGAGGAACTCGTACATGGCGTGAGTCAAACCGTCAGCGTGGACATTGTTTCTGGAAGTGTTAACAGCTATACGGTCGGGGTTGAGGCGCGTGATCGTCTCTTTGAGCAGGCCGCTCACGGCAGTGTCATATCCAATGATTTCGGTGAAGACATCCATTCGCTGTACTGCTTCTTTTTCAAGATTGCCGACGATGGCGACTTTGTCACCGTTGCGGGTGAGGATGAGCGCGGAAGGCCAGGTGAGGTCGTTGTCGCCGATGAGGAAATCGAGCGCGGGGTCGCGCACGCCGCTTGTCTCGCGGACGAAGGTCAGCCACATATCGGTCTGCTGTTCTTTGAGGATTTCAACGGCTTGGTTTACTTTTTCTTTAATGAGGGACATGGGAGGCTCCTTGGGAAAGTGGAAAGTAGAAAGTGGTTCGTCGTCTATCGTCTGTGGTCTACGGTCAGATGTGTTCTGGGATCTTTCACCAAAAATATAAGTATCGCGATCATCACAACCGAGAGTGTGGTGGATATGGTGAATGTGGGGATGAAGCCTGCCGAGTCCACGATCCAGCCGCCGATGATGGGGGCGATGATGGTGGCGGGGGCGGTGAGGGTTTGCGAGAGACCGATGTACATGGGGCGTTCAACTTCGGTGCCGAAGTCCACGGTCATCACCATGCCGATCGTCCAGATGGAGACGTTGGCGAGACCCGTGAGAAGGAAGATGGGATAGAACCATGCGAGGGAAGTGGCGTTCCATGCCAGTACGGAACTGAGCAAGGCGGCGAATGCGCCGAGGATGAGCATGGCGCGATGGCCGATGCGGTCACCGATCCAGCCCATGCCGATGTTGGCTATGGTCTGTGAGATGGTGAGTGTGGCGGTGAGATAGCCCGCAACGATGGGGGTCATGTCGAAGCGGCGCAAGGCGTAGATGATGTAGAACGAAAATCCCATGGTGGCGAATTGGGAAAGGAAACGCGCGACCAGAAACCAGTTGAAGTTTTTGTCTTTGCCTAATATTTTTTTTGCGTCGTCCCAAAAGTGGGTCTTTTCTTCAGGGATGATTTTTTCGGTATCTTCAGGTTCACGAGTCATTGCGAGAAAGGCCCATGATAAGGCGAAGAAAATGCTTGCGAGGATGAAGCAGGTTGCAAAGTCCCAGGGAGAATCGAATGTATCCAGGATATAGCCTGCCGCAATAGCCGATCCGCTGATAAAGAGGTTGGCAAGGCCGGATTGCATTCCAAAAAATGAGCCGCGTGTTTCGGGCGGGATGATCTTCGAGACCATGGATGTCCATGCGTTGGCGGTGAATCCGCCGCCGAGTCCCTGCCAGATGAGTAAGAGGAATGTAGCTACGAGACCCGCTTGCAAGCCGATGAAGGGGAGTAGCAGCGCAACAATTGCAAAGCCCAAAAACGGCAGACGTTCGTGAATGGTGGTCATGATGACTGTGCGTTTGTATCGGCGCAGACGTGAGACGCTGCTTGCAGTGAAGAGCTGCGGCAACTGCCAGCCGACGGAGTGGATGGCAGGGACGAGTCCGATCAGCAGGGCGGAACTGGTCATGGATGCGACGAAGAGCGGGAGGATGGTGCCGAAGGATGCGAAGCCGAGCGCAACACCAAAGAGGCTACCATCTACGAGGCCAACGGTGAGGTTGTATTTCAGGTTTTGTTTGTTTTCTTTTTCCAAATTTGTGAGCATGGGGTGGATTGTAATCCATCAGAGAGGGGAGGACTTCTGTGAACATATGAAAAGATTTAGCCACAGAGCACACAGCGGGCACAGAGGGAATTTCTTTTAAATCTCAGTGGACTCTGTGGCCTCTGTGGCAATTGGAACGGATTTTTCCTTGACAGATTTCCTGTTTTGAATAAAATAAAAACGAACGTTCGTTCATTTCTTGGAGAATACATGACTGAAGAGACACAGACCAAAGGCGAGCGCACCCGCCTGCAAATTGAAGATTCTGCCGTTGAGCTTTTTATGGAAAATGGCTATCACGCCACCTCCATGCGCCAGATCGCGGAGCATTCGGGGCTTGCGCTGGGCGGAATTTACAACCACTTCAAAAGCAAGGAAGAGATATTTGAAGCCATCGTTGTGGACAAACACCCTTACAAAAAAATTCTGCCTATTCTCTCTGAGGCGCAGGGAGATACGATGGAGGAGTTCCTGAACAATGCAGCGCATATTGTCATTAAGGAACTGACCTCGCAGCCGTATTATGTCAAATTGATGTTGATCGAGATCGTGGAATTCAACGGAGCACATGGCGCCGCATTGCTCAAAGAGATTGTGCCGAAGATTTTGCCTATTTTTGAAAAACTTGTAAAAACGAGAAAAAATCTGCGCGTGACCCAGCCTGCAATTTTGTTGCGCTCATTTATCGGAATGATCCTTTCGTACATCATTACAGACATGATCATGGCAAACTCCATCCTAACAAAATTCATGCCGAAAAACGCACTCGATGCCTATGTGGATATTTACATGCACGGCATTATGAAAACAGAAATCTAGAAAGACCTGTCAGTTTTATAAAAAGGAAAGCTTATGCTCAATACCCGAATTTTTTCCATTGTACGAAAAGAGTTTGTTCAGATCTTGCGTGACCCGCGCACGCTGGCGTTGATCATCGTCATGCCCATCATTCAATTGTTCCTGCTTGGGTATGCGGCCACCACGGATGTTCGGAATATTCCCATGGCGGTTCTGGATCAAAACCAGTCATCGCAATCCCGCGAACTGTTGGATGCCTTTCGCGCGGCGGATTATTTCCGCATTGATTACTATGTCAACTCTACTGAGGAATATCAGAAGTTGATCGAGTCGGGCAAGATCCGTGCGGCGCTGGTTATTCCGCCAGATTACGACAGCCAGTTATTGGACGGCAAGGCGCAAGTCCTTTTCGTGCTGGACGGTTCCGATGGCAGCGTGGGCGCAACCGCACTTTCCACGGCGCGGCTCATCGGCCAATCCTACGCGACCAAAGTGTTGGAACAGCAAATGACCCTGCGGAGTTCTTCTGCATTGCCTGCCCCGCCGCTCGAAGTCCGCACACAGGTTTGGTACAACCCCGATTTCCGCTCCGCGTATTTCATGATCCCCGGCGTGATCGGCATGATCCTCTCCTTCATCACCACCATTCTCACCGCCACCACCATTGTGCGTGAACGTGAACGCGGCACCATCGAGCAGCTCATCGTTACTCCGATCCGCTCATGGGAACTGATCGTGGGGAAGCTGTTGCCTTACGTCATTCTGGCCTTCATCGAAACCTTTGAGATTCTCATCATCGGGCATCTCGCGTTTGCAGTCCCGGTGCGCGGCAGTCTTTTGCTTATCACACTGGCATCTGGTCTGTTTCTAATGTCCAGTCTCGGCATTGGGTTGTTCGCTTCTACGGTTGCCAACACGCAGCAGGAAGCCATGCTCACTGTGATGATGTTCAACCTGCCGATGATCTTCCTCTCTGGCTTCTTCTTCCCGATTCAGGCCATGCCAAAATTCCTACAGCTTGTTTCCTATGCAATTCCGCTGCGGTATTACCTTGTTGTCATCCGCGCTCTCATGATCAAAGGAGTTGGCTTTGCTGCCATCCAAAGCGAGATCATTTCCCTCACGATCTTCGGCGTAGTCATTATGGGCGCCGCCGCAATGAGATTTAGAAAACGATTAGATTAAATTTTTCGTCCTGAGTGCAATCGAAGGACATATACAAAAGGAGTCTTCCATGCAAAATAAACTTCCCCCTCTTCCCGTCCGCATTTTAGTTGCCGTCATTATCATTGGCGCCCTTGCCTACTTCGGATTTCAATCCCTCAAAGATGAAACCACTGGCGCACTTACCGCCTCCGGTTCCATCGAAGCCACCATTGTGAATGTTGCGCCTGAGATGGCGGGCAAAGTGACAGACGTCTTCGCCGATGAAGGTCAATCGGTGACGAAGGGACAGCCGCTTCTTAATCTTGACCCGAGCCTGCTTGCTGCCCAACGGGCAGTTTCCTCCGCTGCAGTAGACTCTGCCAACGCCGCCCTAGCCACTGCCCAAACCAAATATGATCAAACGCTGGAAGCCGCTCTCGCTGCCCAAGCCGCGCAACGCTCCAAAGATTGGGAGACTACCGCCCCCAGTGAATTTGACCAACCCAACTGGTACATTGAGCAGGATGAGCAAATCGCTGCCGCCCAGGTTGAATTGGACGCCGCGCAAGCCGCCATTGACGAAGCCGTGACCAAGCTCGATAAAGTCATCGTCGGTTTGGATGTGACCGATTACATCAACGCCGAAAAGAGACTTGCCGAAGCCCGCGCCGCATTTGTCATTGCAGAACAGGTCAAAGACCAGGCCAGCAGCGCTTCCGATAACAGCGGACTTCTCGACGCCGCGCAGGATTATTACGACGATGCCCTCATCGAACTCGATGATGCTGAAACCGCATACAACGACTTGCTGGATTCCGAAGCCGTCACAGACGTCGAATACGCCCGTGGACAGGTTCTCGTGACCCAGCAGCGTTACGATGCCGCCTATGCCCGTCTTCTCTCTTTGCAGACTGGTGCCGCATCTCCAACCGTGATCGCTTCCGCAAACGCATTGGAACAGGCGAAGTCCGCTCTCGCTCAGGCAGAAGCAAGCCTCAGCTTGCTCGATGCGCAGATCGCCAAACTCACGGTCAACGCCCCAATGGACGGAGTCATCCTCACCCGCAATGTGGAACCCGGTGAATTTGTCCAACCCGGTGCTGCCGCCCTCACTGTTGGCGATGTCACCAATTTGACCATCACTGTTTATGTCCCTGAGAATCGCTACGGCGAAGTCTCCCTCGGTCAAGCTGTCGATGTGACCGTGGACTCTTTCCCCGGCGTAACATTCTCCGCCACCGTCATTCAGATCGCGCAAAAAGCCGAGTTCACTCCGCGTAACGTCCAAACCGTGGAAGGCCGCAGCGCCACCATGTTTGCCATCAAACTCAGCGTCCAAGACCCCGAAGCAAAGTTGAAACCCGGCATGCCCGCAGATGTGGTGTTCAAGTAAGAGTCAAAGGTCGAAAGTCAAAGGTCTAAGGAGAAGCTATGGCTGGGATTACTCGGTTTGAAGATATCGAAGCGTGGAAGACTGCTCGACAATTAACGAATGCCGTCTATGATCATACCAACCAGCAGGGGTTTAGCCGTGACTTTGGCTTGCCCGTCAATTCGCCGGCAGTGTTTCTCCCTTGAGAACCACAGGCCGAAGGTTTTGAAAGCCGGTGACCGATGTGCAATGTGATCAACTTTGTTTGAATGGCGGTGCCTCTGCTGGTGAAGTTAGGGGGTGCTTTATATCGCTCTGATCCAAAGTTGAATTCGCGGAAGAACAGTTCAAAGAGACGTTCACGATATCTCAAACCTGCTCGCGGCAAATCGCCAATTTTATAAAATATCTGGAAACAAACCCGCGTCAGCGTCGTGATCATGAGGATGATGGCTGACCAGGAAGCCTAGCTTCTTCATCTGACTTTTGACCTTCGACCTTTGACTAATAGCTTTTGACGAAAAGAGAAATTTATGACCGAGTATTTAGTTCAAGCAGAAAATTTATATAAGCACTTCGGCCACACCCGCGCAGTAGACGGTGTCTCCTTGCAGATCAATTCTGGCGAGATCTACGGACTCGTCGGTTCGGATGGGGCAGGGAAGACCACCACCATGCGTTTGTTGGTTGGCGCTTTATTGCCAGATGAAGGTTCGGTGAATGTCTGCGGCTTTGATGTGTTGAAGCAAACCGAAGAAGCCCGCTCCACCATCGGCTATCTTTCGCAGCGCTTTTCCATGTACGAAGACCTGACCGTTCTCGAGAATATCCGCTTCTTCGCCGAAGTGCGCGGACTCTCTTCCTCCGAATGGCTGCCGCGTTCCATGGAAATTCTCGATTTTGTGGGCTTGGGAAAATTCAAAGACCGCCGCGCAGGTCAACTCTCTGGCGGTATGAAACAGAAGCTTGGTTTGGCAACCGCGCTTGTCACTCGTCCGCGCCTGCTTTTATTGGATGAACCCACCACAGGCGTTGACCCTGTCACCAGACAGGATTTTTGGCAATTGGTTATTAAGTTGGTTGGGTCACGCGAAGGTGATGGAGTGTCCGTCATTATCTCCACCCCCTACATGGATGAAGCCTCACGCTGTCATCGCGTTGGATTCATGAAGAACGGAAAGATCATCGCCGAAGATACACCGTCCACGTTGCGCGCGCGCCTCAATGGACGCGTCCTTGAGCTGCGCGGCACGCCGTTGAAATTGATCCGTCATGTTGCACATCAAGATGAAGGCGTTGAAGATGTACAGGCATTCGGTGACAGGCTGCACATCCGCGTGCGGGATGAACAGGCTCAGCATGTCATCCGCAGATTGCAAGCCGAGATCGCAAGTGTGGGCGGCCACGTGGATGAACTTCGCGTTGTTTCGCCCGCTTTGGAAGATGTATTCATTGCCTTGTCCGAACCCCCCCCCCGGGCCCCCCCCCCCCCCCCGCCCGCCCCCCCCCCCCCCCCCCCCCCCCCCCCCCCCCCCCCCCCCCCCCCCCGGCGGCCCCCGCCGCCCCGCGCGCCCGCCGCCGGCCCCCCCCCCGCCCACGCATTCGAGTTCACAATTTGAAGATTTGGAACTCCAAGAGGAACGCAATGACTAAACCTGTTATCTCTGTTCAAAATCTCACGCGCCGCTTCGGCGATTTCGTCGCCGTGGATCACATCAACTTTGAAGTGAACGCGGGCGAAGTGGTTGGTTATCTCGGCCCCAACGGCTCGGGCAAAACCACCACCATCCGCATGCTGCTCGGCCTGCTCACGCCCAGCGAAGGCGAAGCGACTGTCCTCGGCTACGATGTCTATCGCCAAAGCGAAGAAGTCCGCGCGCGTGTTGGATACATGTCGCAAAAATTTGCCATCTATGATGATTTGACCACCCTCGAAAATTTGACATTTTACGGCGGCGTGTACGGCATCACCGACAAAGCTCGCATCTTACATACCCTTGAGCTGGTCGGCCTCAAAGGGCATGAACATACGCTGACAAGGGATATGTCCACCGGCTGGCGGCAGAGACTCTCGCTTGGCATTGCATTAGTCCACGAGCCGAAATTATTGTTTCTCGATGAACCCACCTCAGGCGTTGACCCAACCGCTCGCCGCGCATTCTGGGACTTGATCTATCAACTTGCCGAAAGCGGCGTGACCATCCTCGTCACCACCCATTACATGGACGAAGCAGAATATTGCGAACGAGTCGGCGTAATGCGAGATGGCAAACTTCTCGCGATGGATACACCCACCAATCTAAAACGCTCCATCATCACAGGTGATGTGTGGGAAGTGTACGCTCATCCGCTCGAGCAGGGATTGGAATTGCTGAACGCAATGGACGGAGTCGAACGTGTCGGGTTGGCGGGTGATCATTTACGAGTCATCAGCCAACAGTTAAAGAAAGAGGCGTTGCAAAGCCTCTTAAAGAAGAATAATATTCAGGTTGAAAAAATCGAGAGGGGAGAGCCAACTCTGGAGGATGTCTTCCTCGCGTTGGCACGATGATTAAAAGTGACAGTCACCTTAAAGGTGACTGTCACTTTATTTACTGCTCAGGGGTTACGATGGCCATGATGAGATATACCAACAGCATGGCACCGTTGAAGGTGAAGAAACCAAGCACGAATAACAGGCGGATGACGGTGGGGTCGATGTTGAGATAATCTCCAAGGCCTGCACATACGCCCGCGACCATGCGGTTGGACTTGCTTCGGGTGAGAGTTTTTACGTCGCTCATTTTTGCTCCTTTCGTTTTGTCTATTTGTCTTACGCAGCAAAACGAAAAGGGTTGCAAGTAGAGTGCGTCGCACCTAACCGAACAGGAATATCTACATCGATTAGATTTTTTGATCTGACCCGTCTGGTGCGACGCACTTGTGATTCAAGAAAAGGGTTATAGCTATAAATCGCCGAGCGGTATTTTGTATGGCTGCATGTATTCCTGCGGCAGGATTTGAGCTGTGCTTTGCAGGTCTTGAAAGTCAGCGTGTTTCAGTTCATTCAAAATGAATAAGGTTGCCCGCGTGATGTCATCCACAATGCGGGACATGGTGCTTTCGTTGAGGTAGGGATATTTTCTGTCCTCGAACCAGTACGGGTCATATTCGCCGTAGAATTTGCGGATGTAATCATATTGCTGGTGCAGGGCATTTTCATGAATGAATTGCAGGTACGAGGGCGGATTAGGTTCTGGGTGAATAACCCGCCAGAACAGTCCGTCTTTGTGGGTATGATTGTAAACTTGGTCAAGTCCGTACCAGTCTTTTTTGATCAGCTTCCAAGCTTTATCCTTGTCTTCATCAATCAATTCTCGGAAAGTGTTAACGGTTGTGTGGAGAATATATTTTGACCACATGATGTCGCAGAAAAGATGTGTGAAATATCCCAACCTAAAGCTGTATTTTTGAATATCATCCTGCGGATTTAACTCTGCAAGATACTCACGGTAATAATCAAGGTCGCGGATCATTGCCTCGCCTTCGCCTCTATGCAGGAAGTGGGTCACTTCCTTGGGCGGGTCGAACTCTGTCCATGTTTCGTTGGGAATGCCCGAGTCAGGCGCGAGGTTCCCAAATGTGAACAGGGTTTTATCTAATTCGGGAAAATGTGGGAGCAGTTTTTCAGCGACGCGAAGATGACAGATCCATGTGCCCATGAAGTTTATTTGTGTTTCCTTCCCTCAAAGTAATTGGCTGCTGCTGCGTAAAGCAAAAAGACTCCGAGCATAATAAATACCACTGCTTGCAATCCGAGCCATTTCAATTGCCATAACCCAAAGCCTGCGAATACCCCGCCCACCAGCCCATAGAAAATTGCATTGCGCATGTAGCCAGAAGATACCCTTTTGGATTGGAACAAGTTACGCGCTGCAAGCTGCTCAATTTGGTGGACTTCATCTTCGTGGCGATTCTTGCACGCGATGACATCGTCCATAACGGCGGCGCACTCGGAGCATAGTCCGCGCTGACAGTATTTGCATACGCCAACAGCAGGGGAAGTGGGATGGTAGAAGCAGTTCATAATTTTCCTCGTTTGAATGTTGGAAGGTTTGAACGTTCAAACCTTCCAACATTTCAACCTTTAAACTTTGATTACAACAGGATGTCTCAACACCGTCTTCATTTTATCAGGTGCAACCTTGCGCGGATCGCTGATGTAGATCTCGTGATGTTTACCGCCTCTTGGCCCGACGTTATCTTCTAATCCATTCTCGGCCATGAATTCCTTCATGCGGTCGATGGTGGCGGGTTCGGTGGCATACGGCCCAATGTGCATGGTTTGCACGCACAAGCCTTCTTCAAAATGGGCGAGCTTTGCCTTCGAAAGCATTTCACTGTCACCCTTCTTCTTGCGGACTTGTTCACGGGCTTCCTCGAAAATCTCGTTGGTGATGACATCGGGCTGCATGATCATTAGCGTGTAGAACCAATTGTCCTTCACGGTGATATCGAAAAAGCCGTCCTCCACCCACCACAATCCTTCGAGCGCCATGACGGGGTAATCAAAAGCATTGGTCTTGCGCTTCTTGAGCATGAACTTGAGCGTGTAGGACAGGCTGTACAAAGCCTGCGTTGCCTCTGCAAAGTTTGGTGATTTCCCCGGCTCGGAGCCTTTTTCAATCGCACCATCGATCATGGCGAATTGCAGGTTTGGCACCTGCACAGTTTCGATCTTCTTCGCGGAGGGTTGATACAGATGTTTGTACTGTTTTTTCAAGTCAAGAATTTTCATGTCAGTCTCCTTTTTACTTCTTAATCGCTTTCCGAATTGTCGTTCGTGCCCAGAGGTAGTGACTTCCCGTGGCAGAGACAAAATACGCAGCCAGCGGATTATTGTTCGCCCATTTGTACACCTTGCGGGTGAATAAATCTTTTTCAGGGATGTCTTCAATCATCTTCATGATCTTTTTGTGCGAAGCCTTGAAGGTCTTCATAACTTCTGCAAGCGGCTTGTCACGGTGCTTGAGGAAGATGGCGTGATTTAGCTGCGGCAGTTTTCCCCAGTTGTATTCCTCCGAAGGCACGGCAGGGATATTGCCCTTCACTCCCTCCGTGTACCATTTCATCACCATCCCTTCCCATTCAATGAGATGGGACAGTACATCCTTGACCGCCCATTCGCCAATGACGTTGGGCTTCGTCATCTGTTCGGGCGTCAGTGCGGCGAGCAGTTCTTCCAGCGCGGTGCGTTCTTTTTGCGCTGTTTCAATGATTTGAATCTTTGTTGTTGGTTTTGGCATGTTGCCCTCCTTAATGATTATTCCTTTTTGATATTTGTTGAACAAAAAATGTCAGCCCCTTGGACGGGACTTTCTTCTGGCTGAAATCCCAATCCTTCCACGCCGTCCAAATGGATTCGGGGATATATCTTCCATCAATATCTGCTTTTGATTCCACAACTTGCAGCATATCCTTGAAGCGTTTATCTTTCTGCGCCCACTTGAAATGACTCAGAATATCCAACACATGCAGAATGTCATACCAGAAGAGCGGAGCTTTGAGCTTGCGGAAGTCTGTGCCCATGAAGAACATGTATGGATGGCGTTCCATGCTTTCGTCCCAAAGGGAGAGCAAAGTTTCCACGCCGATCTTTGTGGATTTGCTCTCTTGCAACTCAGGCACATGCGCCAGCACTTTCAGCATCACCAATGTTGCATATGGACATGGATCATCTTTGCGCCCCGGCCCGCGGAATTTTCCCAACTCTGGTGAGACGGCACAAGGCCAGCCGTTATCGCGGACGAGTCCATTCAAGTATTCAATTGCTTTTTGCACACGCGGGTCATCCCGCATTCCCATTTGGATCAGTGAAGCCAGCAAAACTGGCGCATCGCACAAAGCCCACGCCCACGTATCTTTTCCACTGCCGCCAAAATGCACAGGGACATTCGTTGGCAATTGGAATGGCCCCTGCTCGGATTGATGTTTCATCACCTTGTCGGCGATCTTCTTCACTGGCGCGTCGTTGATGTTCAGTCCCAGCGCTGCGATGAACTCCAGTTTGTGAAAGGACTGACTGGCAGATTTATGGCTGTTCAACACGGTGCCAGGCCAATCGGTCAACTCGGTGAGCAGGGCTTTGATCTTCGGGTCAGCAAGCATGGCTTTGCGAGCCGCAATAACTTGCGGATCATCCGGTGATTGTTCGAGCAAATCCACTCGTGTGCGATATTCAACCCACGGCTCGCCTTGCAAAAGCCATTCGATGGTTTTATCGTTCATGGTTTGTATTTTCCTGTGGTCACTTCCAGCCATTCAATGACCATTGCCCGAAGCTCGGGTGGTTCCAACACTTCCACAGCGGGGCCATAGGCCAGTGTTGTGCTGGCTGCCCATTCGAGAGTGGGGGAGGAGAGTGTGACTTCCAACGAACCGTCTGGTTGCGGTTCGACCGTCTCCCAATACGATTGATTGCCCGCGACCATATTTGCATACGCTGGTTCAAAGCGCAGACGCGCAGTGATCTGCGGCTGTGTTTGCATTTCGTTCTTCAAATACACTTGCAAGTTGAAATCAGGCGATTGGGCGAAGGATGTTTCCAACAAACTAACTTCGGAAATACGATCCACACGAAAGGTGCGGATCTCTTTGTGAACATGGCAGAACCCGACTACATACCACCAGCCCCAGCGGTGGACGAGTGCGTACGGGTCGAGTCCGCGCTCGGTGGGATGTGGGACTTGATTACTTTGATATTTCATTCTCACGTTTCGGTGTTCGCGAATTGCACGGCGCAGTTTTTCCAGTGTGGGTGTTTGCGCTTTCAAGTCGGCGCGGTTCATTCCTGTAGCAACGAGCGAACCACGCGCCCATGTCACTTCACGCGCTTGCTCCTCGGGCAGCAGATTTTCCAGCTTTGCCAATGCGCCCTGCGCAGATTCGCGGTACAAGTCGCCCCACAATTCCTGCACCAGTCCCGTTCCCAAAACAACAGCCACAGCTTCTTCGAGTGTGAAAACCAGAGGCGGCATTTTGTAGCCTCGCATGAGCGAGAACCCGCCATACGGCCCGCGCTCTGAATAGACGGGAATTCCCATTTCATCCAGCATTTCAAAATAGCGGTGGACAGTCCGCAGCGAAACGCCGAGCTTGCCAGCGAGTTCAGCTGCCTTCTGGTTTGGCTGGTTTTGCAGCAGGAAGATGAGCGTGATCAGACGGGTGGCGGTGTTGTTCATTGTGTCACATCCATGAAAAGTATAAAGCGGGAATATGTCAAATTATGACATATTCCCGCTTTTAGAAAAATATCAGTTTCCAGATTTATTCCCCTTTGTGGATGACATCCCTTCCATATTTTTCTTGAAGTTGATCCACAACCTCTTGCACCTTGCGGGACTTTTCGCTTCCTTCGTCCCACAAGCTGAGTTGCCGTACTGGAGCACCGATCCCGCTGACGCCGACTCCGATCAACCGAACGGCTTGATTCGGCTTGCGGACGGTTTTCATCAATTTGACGGCTGTGTGGAATATCTCATCTTCATTATCTGTGGAGGTGGGTAACGTGACTTGTCTTGATAAGGTGGTGAAATCAGACCAGCGGATTTTCAATTTGACGGTTTTTCCCGCGAGATCATTTTTGCGAAGTTGACGCGCTACATCTTTGGATTGTTCGCGCAACGTTTTTTCGAGAGTCTTTTCATCGCGCACATCCACGTTGTAGGTGGTTTCCTGGCTGATGGATTTTGTTTCGTATTCAGTGACAATAGGACGGTTATCGATTCCCTGCGCGTGGTGCCACAGGTCGCGTCCGTTTTCGCCAAAGAGATTGACGAGTTCTTTTTCGGGCCAGTTGGCAATGTCACCGATGGTGTGGATGCCAAGCTCGGTTAACCTTGCAAAAGTTTTCGGCCCCACACCCCAGAGCATATCCGCGGGCAGGGGAGCGAGGAATTTTGCTTCTTCGCCCGCAGGGACCATGGTAAACCCAAAGGGCGGTTCGTTCTTCCTCTTGCTGGATTTCTTCCCAACCTCGGTGGCGATCTTTGCCACGAGTTTGTTGGATGCGATCCCGATCGAGCAGGGTAACTGCAGATCGACGCGGATATCAGCTTGCAGGTCCAGAGCGAGGCGCACGGGATCTTCACGAATGTCTGAGATGTCGAGAAAGGCTTCGTCGATGGAGATCTGTTCCACTAGGGGAGTCAGATCCCGCAATTTCTCCATCACACTTTCGGAGTACTCACCATAGAGTTTATGCCGCCCCGGCACGATGATAAGTTGCCTGCACAATTGCAGCGCACGAGACATGGGCATGGCGCTGCGCACGCCCAAAGCGCGTGCGGCATACGAACACGATGCCACCACGCCGCGTTCGTTTGGCTTGCCGCCAACTGCGAATGGTTTGCCGATGAGTTCAGGGTTTTGAGTTTCTTCCACTGAACAATAAAACGCATCGAGGTCTAGATGAAGAATGGTGCGTGGCATGTCTGCAATTATAGTGCAATGCTTTTATGATTCGATTTCATGTGTAATTAAGAAGAAATAGGCGGAAAATGGTTCTTTTCTCTTATTGAACATTTGTTAAAGAAAAGTTATACTAGGGATGGCGTATAGTCAAAAGGAACTTTATGAGACTTTACAACGTTCTTATTTAGTACTTAAGTTGATGGAGGAAGAAATGAAATTTGTAACCAAATTAGCTACCGCCTTACTTTTGATCGCCTTGATGGTGTCCTTTCTGCCTGCGGCAGCCGCGCAGCCAGTGAAAGCGGCCACCTGCAACTGGGCGCAATTCATCGCCGATGTAACTGTGCCGGATGGTACAAGCTACGCGCCCGGCGCTACGTTCAAGAAGACCTGGCGACTGAAGAATATTGGCACATGCACATGGAACAGCGCCGATGTCTCGTTGATCTTTGACAGCGGCGAGAAGATGGGCGCGCCCGCTTCTGTTGCCCTGCCGACAACGGTTGCCCCCGGCCAGACCGTGGACATATCTCTGGATATGACTGCGCCCAGCGCGGCTGGTCATTACTTTGGCTATTACAAATTCAAGAGCGCTTCCGGCGGCGTGTTCGGCATTGGTTCAACCGCGAACAAATCCTTCTGGGTTGAGATCAATGTCACCGCGGCTTCCGGCACCGGCTATGACTTTACCGCCAACGCCGCATCTGCCACATGGACCAGCGGCGCGGGCGCATTGACCTTCCCCGGCACTGACGGCAACGCCAGCGGTTTTGCCATTAAATTGGACAAGCCCAAACTGGAAAGCGGAATTGAATCTGCTCAGGCCGGTTTGCTGCTTGCTCCCAATAATGTGAATAATGGTTTTGTTCAAGGTGTGTACCCTGCCTTCAAAGTGCAGAGCGGTGACCGCTTCCAGGCGACCATTGGCTGCGAAAACGGCGCCACCAGTTGTTACGTTGCCTACCGCCTCGATTATCAGATCGGCACAGGCGCGGTAAAGACCTTCTGGACTTTCCGTGAAAAATATGAAGGCTGGACGTACAACGTCAACCTGAACCTGAGTTCATTGGCCGGGCAGGATGTGAAGTTCATTCTCGTCACTTCTGCGTATGGTTCACCAACGGGTGATCGTTCGTTGTGGGTCAACCCTGTTATTTCACGCGCGGGCGGCAGCACTACACCTGCCACGGCTACACCCATCACGCCGACAGTAACCGGCACACCCCCGACTGTAACTGCTACTTCTTCGGTTACTTCCACGCCCAACGCTTGTGACCGCGCTCAATTTGTTTCGGATGTAACCGTACCCGATGGCACATCCCTGGCTCCGGGCATTGGCTTTACCAAGACCTGGCGCTTGAAGAACATCGGCACCTGCACATGGACGAATTACAGCCTCATGTTTGACTCTGGCGAGAAAATGGGTGGGCCGGATACCGCGCTCATCCCTACCACCGTGGCCCCCGGCCAAACCGTGGATATTACTGTTCAATTAACTTCACCGACCACAGCCGGCACCTACCGCGGTTATTGGAAGCTTAAGAGCAACACCGGCGTTCCCTTCGGCATTGGCTCTGCTGGAACCAAATCCTTCTGGGTTGAGATCAAGGTTTCTGGCACGGGTATCGTTCCTGGAACTGTCACAAAGACAGCCACAGCAGGCACTCCGGCTACCCCATCCACACCTGCCACACCGATTGCCGGAACAAGCTATGACTTTGTTGCCAACGTCTGTGCGGCCAAATGGTACAGCGGAGCGGGCGAACTGCCATGCCCCGGCACGAATGGTGACGCAAAAGGTTTTGTGCTCATCACCAATCCATCAAAATTGGAGAACGGCACCAACGACAGCCGCCCGGGTATCGTCACCTTCCCGCAGAATGTGAACAACGGCTACATCCAGGGTATTTACCCCGCCTACAAAGTGAAAGCCGGCGACAAATTCCGCACCATTGTGAACTGTGAAAACGGCGCCACCACCTGCTATGTGGTCTTCCGCCTCGATTACTCCGTGGCTGGCAGTTCCTCCATTCAAACCTTCTGGGCATTCGTTGAAAAATACGAAGGCGGCATTTACACCGCAGATGTTGACCTGAGCTCGCTGGTTGGCCAGGATGTGAAGTTCGTTCTCAGCGTGCTTTCCACCGGCTCCCCTGCAGGCGACCGCGCCCTTTGGGTCGCGCCCATCATCTATAACTCCTCCGTCGGCCCTGCTGTTCCGGCGAGCGCCACTCCAACCGCAACAACGGCAGCGGCATCTGCAACGGCCACGAACACACTCGCCGCTCCGTCTGCCACACCAACTTCAACTTCATCAACACCCACATCAACACCGACGGCAACGGCCACTCCATAAATTTGTCCGAACTAATAAGTTCCCGTTGCCACAAGGCAGCGGGAACTTTTATATTAAGTCCTCGTCGTTTTTTTCAGGAGACTTTATGAAGCGACTCTTGATCCTGCTCTTGATCTTCCTCACCGCCTGTTCCCCGGCTGCGACTCCAACCCCCGCCTCTTTCTTTAATCTGACAACTGTTCCTGCGACCCCCGGCCTTGATCCTGCGCCTGAGCAGACTCAAAGTGAGGCGCTGCCCGTTGTAACAGAATCCAGCCCACAGATTAAGGAAGAAGCGGGCGAGTTGTATTTCTTCTATCAGCCGCGCCAGCAAGGCCAATCCATTCAATTGGTGAAAGTATCCGGCACCTGCGTCATCGATGCCAATTGCCCGCCGTTGGAAGTTATCCCCGTTCCGTTCGCTTTTAACTTCACCATCAATGCCTTGAGCTGGTCGCCGGATGGAAAGTATGCCGCGTTCTCGTACTCAGACCAGCCGAACGGCACGCCCACGAAATTGTGGCTGTTCGATGCCGCCTCCAAAACGTGGACATCACTTGCGCAGTTCGCGTACATCGACCCGCCGTTCTGGTCACCGGATGGTTCGTGGATCGCCTTCCGCACGCAGGATGGACTCGGCGGGGAGGAAGTGTATGTGGTGCGCCCGAACGGCTCGGAGTTGAAAAGTGTTTCGGCGGCGCTGCCTGTGGAGGGACGACCATATATTATGGATGGTTGGTATTCGGACGATATCATCATGCGTTCGGCTTTGTCTGGCAGTGTGTACCTGCTTCGTGCCGCAAATGGACAGGTTCTCCCGATGTTCGAGTCAATGGCGGCGAGGACGCAATTCATTGCTTCGCCAGATGCAGGCTTTTTTGTCTATGATGATTACGATGCCAACACGCAAAGCCATACATTGAAAGTGACGGAGCCGGGCGGCGCGGCTGCGGTGACAATTTCCAATTTCACTGGCGGGTCCGTGTATCCAATAGTCTGGTCGCCGGATAGTAATTTGATCGCTTTCAATTATTACGGCAGTTTTGCAAACGGTACGCCCACTGCGGAAGTGTATGTGGTGAGCCGCACGGGAGAGAATCCGTCGTTGGTATATAAAGGCACTACGGTGGGGCGGCTGCTCTTTTCGCCGAATGGAAAATATTTGCTCGTGGAAGAGACAACTTCGATCTCAGGCGGGCACTTGTTCATTGTCAACCTCGCCACGCTGGAACAGAAAATTTTGCAGGCCCCGGGCCTTTCCACAGAGTACGATTGGTACGCGCCTTCGTGGAGGCCATAAGAAGAGATAAAAAACTGCCCTGAGAATATTTCTCAGGGCAGTTTTCTTATTGAGATAAACCTGATCAATCGATTCCAATAATGTAATTGTCGATCTCGTAGCCTTCCACAGTTTGGTTGTATTTTATTTCAGGTTGATGCTTGACATGCAATCCCTTGAGGGACAATAGCTTGCGGATGAAGATATCGGTTTCTGCAATAGCAAGGTGCTCGCCCGCGCAGCGGTGGGGACCGGAACCAAACCCGATCAGAGAACGATACGTTCCCTTGTCCAATTCGCGATGCGGACAGTTTTGTTCGGGATTTGCTCCGGTCGATTGCGCATCTGCATTGACATCGTACACGTGGAATTCGATCTTTGCATCCACGGGGATGTTGTGGGTTTCGCCGCCGCTCGTCACGCTGACCGGCTCGTTGATGACCTTGCGTTTGATCTTGCCGATGACCGGTTCCAGCCGCAGGATCTCATGCAAGGCTTCGTAGCGGACATCAATATCCTCCGAGGTCAGCGCTTCGCGGACTTTCGGGTTATCCATGGCGTGCATCAACACCGTGCAGATGAATTCCTGTGTGGTTGCCATGCCCGCCGCGCCGTAGACGATGCATTCAACCAGAATGTCGAGTCCGCTCTTGCCCTTGGACAGCATATAGGAAACCACATCATCCTGCGGATTGCGTTTGCGTTCATTGATGGCAGGGCGGACGTCAAAAAACCAAAATTGAAATTGACCTGAGTAGCCTGTGATCTCAGCGAAGAAACGCAGGATGGGATTTGTTGAAGGAGCGGGAGGGGAGTGGAGCATGGCATCAATGCGGCGGATCATACTTTTGGTTGGGTTGAGTCCAACGACTGCCGCAGTCACCACCGCTGCAAGGCGGGTTGTGAGAGTCTTCAAATTATATTGTTTGGCCTGAATAAGATCTGCAAGGATCTCATCTGCCGCACGCTCCATCATCGGCCAATGTTTTTGCGAGACGGTCGTGGGGCTGAAGTATTTCGCAATGGCACTGCGCTGTTTGCGGTGAGGTTCGCCATACTGATACAGGACTGGTTCGAGGTTGGACTTGAAGATGTTCTCGGCGCCAAAGCCATCCTGTAACAGGTCCTGCTTGAGCAGATCCTTGGATTCTGTATACCCGCGGATATGCCAAACTCCTTCGGCATCTTTTTCCACCCGCGGCGAATTTTGATAAGGTTCTCGTGCTGTTTTGGAATCGGTACTAATAAGTGTTGTCATTTGAGTTTCCTTTGGCCGGTGATTGTACTTGAGGCGAATCGTCCCGCTTTGGACACTCAGGACTTTCTCAGAAAATCGCCCCTCCTGCCATTCCTCAAATGGTCGAAAAAAAGTGACAGTCACCTTTCCCGCAGGTACTGCGCTAAGGTGACTGTCTTTTGGTTGATTTTTTGAGGTTTCCCTCTGCTGTTTCTGTTACTGGAAAATAGGGTTATCCGGTCTTTCGCGTTACCAGGGTGTCAACGATCAACCCTATGGATAAGCCGATAAAAGTAAAAAAGACCTGGAAAGCAATGACCCTGTTTGCAAAATCCCACGGGTTCTGCCAGATCCATAGTTCGTTGTCGCTTGTGACCGCAAGTGAGACCCTCCAGGGATTCTCGCCGGTATTTGCTGTACCGTCTGAGGAGGCTTCCGCAAATATTGTGGAAGAAACACAGGTCTTGATCGTACGGAACAGCGGGGTAATGAAATAATCGCTCTCACATTTGTTATCGCTGACTGTGTATTTATCACTCGGCGCCACGTCTGGGACGGTATCCACTGGCTCCCAGCAGGCATCTGTTCCCTCACACGGGTACAGAATATGATAGGTCTCATTCTCTGCCGTCGTCACCCAGAACTCATTGCCGTACGGCTGCAGGGTAAGGATACTTTCCACAGGGTAAGGGAAATAATCCACTTGTTTCCAAACCGTGTTCCCTCCCGCGAACCAGAGACTGGTCAACAGGAAGCCTAGTAATGGGCCAAGAGTGATGCAGCTTAAGAATATTTTTAGTCTTTTTGAGGATTCCATAGGACGGGTATTTTATCCTAAAACCAAAGTGCCATCAGATTACTATGCAACAAAAGTGATTATTGCTCATTATTTAAAGCAAACTCAATTGTCAGAATGACTCCATTGATATTTTTCTCGACCTGATTGTTCCAAAAGCGGACTACCTTGTACCCCAGCGCCTCAAAATACTTGCTTCGTTCGGTATCATATTCGGTTTGTGAAATGCTGGAGTGCGTCGCACCTTACTAAATGGGACGAATCAGCAGATTAGAGAATCTACTTAAACAGATTATCCTGTCGGTCTGGTGCGACGCACCCTAGCCCCACGCAAATATGCCCACAGCTTTCTTTCTGCGGGAGTGGGCTCTTCCCTGGCACCGCCCGCCGTGGACTACAAATATCTTACAGCGTTTACCAATTCTTCAGCAGTAACACTTTCTAAAAGTTTCGTGACCCGCCTTCTAAGTTCTCCGTGGGAAAGTTCTATTGAAACAACGACTCCATAATGTTCCTTGCCGTCTTCATAATATTGAACTGAGAGTGGAATAAAATCCTTAACATTAAATGTCATAACTGCCCTGTGTTCGCTGGCGGCATATTCCATTATTTTCTCATCAGGCGTAGCATCCAAATTAACTCATTGAATAAAACCTGGCCGGAGGCGGCCGGCTCCTGGTCGACTTAACCATTTCAATATTCGGGAAAGAATCCTTGGATGTAGATTTTGCTTTAGATTTCTTGACCTTATAACTGGCGGACTGTTCCCCAATTTTCCCCTTTTTGCTCTCGCGCACTTCAAGATACGCCCGCAACGCCTCGCGGATCAGCTCACTGCGCGAGCGGTGTTCTGCCGCCGCAACGCGGTCTACATCTTCTAAAAATTTTTCGGGGAGGGAGACTAAAATTTTATTTGCCATGAGGATATATCCTGTATATCCTCATTATACTCCACCAAAAACCTGACATATCTCAGCGAAAGTCCGATTAACTGTAACTCACGACCACGCGCACGTTATGGTCAACAGTGGAGCTAATGAGACATGTCAGGTTTCCCCTACTCTCCCGCCATTCCTACCGCGGACAAACATCGATTATGCAATACTACTTCGCTGCTTCCAGCATTTGAAAGACCATCGGGCTAAAATAAGGAATTAACCAGATCAGCCAGACAAAGATGCTAAACTTGTGAAAACTTACGATCATTTTTTCATCTTTCTTGATGAGCACGAAAGTCGCCCAGATTGCATGGACAAGCATTAGGATAATAGCAAGCAGGCCTGAGAATCCGTGAATGTCGTAGCTCATTCCACCCACATAGTCGAACATCATGCCAGTCCCCCACGTATCACACACCAGTCCAAACCAAAAGAAAACGGTATGCCAGACTTTAAGGCGTCCCTGAATTCGTTCACTCCAAACTCCGATGGAGTAAAACAACAAAGCTAAATTGATAACAATCACAGCAGTGGGATTCATCAGTGGATTCCTCCAGAATAATTTTTTACTTCTGAAAGATTATATACATCTCCCCTCCAAAACGGACTGTGTCAAACGTCACTTTAAGCCAGTTCAATTGCTCGAATAACCCCATTGACATCATTCTCCACCTGATTATTCCAAAAGCGGACATCGTCCCCTTGTGGGATCACCTTGTAGCCTAAAGACTCAAAATACTTGCTTCGCTAAACATCATTGCCACGAATCAAAAGTGACAGTCACCTTTAAGGTGACTGTCACTTGGTTTCCCATTTGGGGAGACGCGTACCCGAGCGAATGCGAGTGGCAGGTGCTGAGGGTTTTCTTTACTCATTATTCAAGGCAAACTCAATAGCTCGAATGACCCCGTTGATATCATTCTCCATTGGAAGAACACTCAGACATTTTTGGAGTTTATCGAGTATTTGCTGGTTGAGTGTTATCCAACAGGTCGTATAGTTTTAGTGATGGACAATGTGTCATATCATAAAAGTTCCGCAGCACTAGCCGCTTTGTCTCTTTTCGAGCATCGTCTTTTAGTGATCTGGTTGCCTCCTTATTGTCCTGAACTCAATCTGATCGAAAGGTATTGGTGGCCTTGTCCTGATTTAATAGACACAATTAATGTCCAGACTGTTGCTCGAACTCCACAGGGCTAAGATACCCGAGAGTGGAGTGCAAGCGTTTGCGATTGTACCAAACCTCAATGTATTCAAAGATGGTTGTTCTTGCCAGTGCCTGAGTTGCGAACTGATTGGTGACACATTCAGCCTTAAGCGTGCCGAAGAAACTTTCAGCAACTGCGTTGTCATAACAATTTCCAACCCGACTCATACTCATCTGGATGTTCGCATTGATCAAGCTACCTTGGTAAGCCGAGCTGGTGTATTGGCTGCCTTGATCGGAATGGTGCAGCAGATCAGCTGTTGGTTGGCGTGTTAGCACAGCCATCTGCAAGGCTGTATCTACAAGTGCAGTATTCATTTGCTCAGCCATCGCCCAGCCCACGACTTTCCGTGAGAACAAATCCAGAACGATGGCTAGATACAACCAACCTTCCGCGGTGTCAATGTATGTGAAATCGCTGACCCATTTTGTGTTGACGGTATTTGCAGAAAAGTCCTGGTTCAGGTGATTGGGTGCGGGCATCACACCGGGCTGACGTTGGGTGGTCACAGGATGCCAACCTCGCCGTTTTTGAGGGTGCAGCCCTTCTCTACGCATCAAGCGCGCCACGCGATGACGTCCGCATGGAAAGCCTTGGCGCTTCAAGCTAGCCTGTATTCGTGGACTGCCATAGGTCTTGCGACTCCGTTTGTATTCTGTGTGAATTTGCTCCACCAGCACGCGGTTCTCCAACTCTCGTGGACCTGCTTTTTCTGGTCGCCAGGCATAGTAGCCACTGCGTGTCACGTCTAACATTTGACACATGCGCTTGATGCTAAATTCCTCGCGATGCTCCCGAATGTACTGGTATCTCATGCGCTTTTCCGGGAGAAAATGTTGATTGTTTTTTTTAATATCTCGCGCTCTTCTTCCACTTCTGCAAGCCGCCGTCGCAGTTGTTTGATTTCACGCCGGGCAGCTTCGATATCACTCGCCTCTAGGTGCGCTTGATCTTCCCCATGTGCAATGACTTGGTACCGATCTCGCCATTTCACTAGCAGCCCAGGCGTGATTCCCAGGTCACGCTCGATCTGCCCCGCGCTTTTGCCGCTGCTCTTCAACAATTCCAGAGCTTCCAATTTGAATTCTTCCGTGTACTTCCGATAGTGCGGTTTCTGTTCATCCATGATCCTGCTCCTGTTCTTCTAGTCTACTGGATTATGGACATTTTTCGTGTCTACTTTATCGGGGCAAGATCACCTTCTCCCAAATGGGACATGTTACACATGGTTAACATGAGAAGTTTTCTGTCCCATTTGGGAGAAGGTGCCCGATAGGGCGGAGGGGGCTGGGGTGAGTACAGTGTGGAAGGGTTTAGAATAATGAGTAAACTGAAGGACGGTTCAAGTAGTCGGTAAATGGTCAGAATTCCCGTCGTTAGAGCCGCGCTCTTTGCGGCGAAGCAATCTCAGACTTTGCGAGGGATTGCTACGTCGGGAAGAGATCCCTCCTCGCAATGACGAGAGGATTATCTTCTAAATTCTTTCGATCGACCACTTAGCCGTCCTTTTTGTGTTATACGAACATAATTTGAGCTGCTTAACCTAAATATCTATTAATTCGATTAAGCTGTCCTCTGATTTCTTGCGACACTACTCTAGGATTATATACGTTTACAACAATTATAATATTTCCACGATTATTATCATTTAAACTGACAAACCCCAGCATTCTCTATATAAAAGAATCATTCTCAATAGTAGTGTTTTGGGGAATAGCGATCGTAATTGTCCCCCTTTCTACGCCAAAAGACGGAATGTTAGATACACCGCCTTGCTCAGCAACTCTTTTGTAATCGGGTGATTAATTAATACATTCAATTTGTCTCGAGCAAAAATCGAATGGTTGAATCAAAATAATTACATACAAATCTCCTTGCAATCCACCATTTTTTCTCCACAATGTCCCAAAGACAGAAATCGATTTTTGTTCCTGTATCCACACCAGCGGGAATTTTTGCTGTAAACTTCTCCTCTGTCAACTTTTTACCTTTACCCTGACAGTTTACACATTGAATCGAAAAAACTTTACCACTACCTTAAACACTTTGCACAATTCAAAGCGCTCAAATAATATTTCTCTATCTATTCCATCAAAAGCATCTTCAAGTGAGATTTTTAGTTGAAGCCTTATGTCTTCCCCCCTTTTTTGCGGTTTAGTCGCGGGGGGCATATTTAAATTTTTATTAAAAACCTCATTAAAAATGTCTTCATAATTATCTGAATAAGTTTGATTATCCTTAGGTGCAGAGATTCTTTTTGCTGGTAACGGGTCTTTGATAGAAGGAGGAGGTACTTTTATGAGATTTATTACACCAAGGTTTTTTGAACGATTCATCGCTTTATCAATTGCTGTAACATCTAACATTAAATCCATCCCAACAATAAAAAGCAACTCGATTTGTGGGATACCTTTGCGCGCAGGAGGGAAACCGTCAAACGAAAATTTACCTAAAGAATTATTGTCGCTAGCCTTCTTGTTTTCACCAAGCAACAATTCCACCTCTACCTTATCCTGATTGTCTTCAGCCGTTGAAAACACTTCGCTATATCTTGCAGGCAAAGAATCTCCTTTATAAAGTATTGGTGTTGAAACATTCCCAACTGTTTTAGAATGATCTTGCCCCGATAAAGTAGACACGAAAAATGTCCATAATCCAGTAGACTAGAAGAACAGGAGCAGGATCATGGATGAACAGAAACCGCACTATCGGAAGTACACGGAAGAATTCAAATTAGAGGCTCTGGAATTGTTGAAGAGCAGCGGCAAAAGCGCGGGGGCAGATCGAGCGTGACTGGGAATCACGCCTGGGCTGCTAGTGAAATGGCGAGATCGGTACCAAGTCATTGCATATGGGAAGATCAAGCACCTAGAGGCGAGTGATATCGAAGCTGCCCGGCGTGAATCAACAAACTGCGACGGCGGCTTCCAGAAGTGGAAGAAGAGCGCGAGAGACGAAAAACAATCAACATTTTCTCCGGAAAGCGCATGAGATACCAGTAAATATCTGGGAGCATCGCGAGGAATTTAGCATCAAGCGCATGTGTCAAATGTTAGACGTGACACGCAGGTTACTATGCCTGGCGACCAGAAAAGTAGTCCACGAGAGCTGAGAACCGCGCTGGTGGAGCAAATTCACAGGAATACAAACGGAGTCGCAAGACCTATGGCAGTCCACGAATACAGGTTAGCTTGAAGCGCCAAGGCTTTCCAAGCGTGATCAAACATCGAGTGGCGCGCTTGATGCGTAGAGAAGGGCTTTTCGCACCTCAAAACGGCGAGGTTGGCATCCTGTGACCACCTAACGTCAGCCCGGTGTGATGCCCGCACCCAATCACCTGAACCAGGGCTTTCTGCAAATACCGTCAACACAAAAAACAACAAGATTTCACATACATTGACACCGCGGAAGGTTGGTTGGGATCTAGCCATCGTTCTGATTTGTTCGGACGGAAAGTTAAAATAAGGGATGGCTGAGCAAATGAATACTGTACCCTGTAGATACAGTCAGGTTGCAGATGGCTGCTAATATCGCCAACCAACAGCTGATCTGCTGCACCATTCTGATCAAGGCA
>JADKDM010000025.1 GCA_016714565.1 Candidatus Villigracilis propinquus | reverse complement strand
AAGGTACTGTCATTTTCTTAAACTTGTACTGTCATCTTTTCCAAAATGTACTGTCATTTTTTTGCGGATAGCCAGTAAGGGTCTTCTCTATCAAATAGCAGAGGCGGATAGCTATCCGCCTCTGCAAGGTACAGTACAGGCTAATCTTCTACGGGGGGAGTAGTGACGTGCGCTCCCTTCACGAATTCGATGGCGTCCAGCATCTTCTTGAACAGCTTGCCGGGGTTGAAACGCGGCTTGACCGCCGTGATCTGGGTGGCATTGACGGCGTCCGTGCTTTCTGCGCCTTCTGCTTCCACTCTCAGCCAAAACGAGCCGAATTCGCCCAACTCCACGATGTTGCCCTTCGCAAGTTGTTCAGGAATGATCTCCAGAAAACTTTCGATGGCAGCCATCATGTCCATCTTGCTCAGGGTCGAACGCTGGGCGGCCATCTCTGCCACCTCGCGCGTCGTCACACGTCCGCTGGATTGAATGGATGGATAGAACTTCTTTGGGGCTTCGCGATTGCTCGGATTTCCCCGTTCCACAACATTGAATTTCACGCTCATGATACTTCCTCCTAAAAATGATGTGTTGTTCAGGAGGACATCCGTATCCCCCCGATATTAGACATTTTACAAAAGAAGAAAATACTTGTATGTAGGAAATTAGTGGGATGGGAATGGGAGTTTGTCGGTCTGAATTTGGAAGAGATAGGTGACAGTCACTTTTGGTAATGGCAGACCTGACAGGTTTCATCGTGACATGAGTTGACCAAGTCCCATGCGCCGACGAGGATGCTTGTTAATTATGGCCTTGTAGAAACCTGTCAGGTCTTTGCATTTGCGTGTCAAAATGCAAGGATAAAACTCACTTCCACAGAACCTGTCAACGTTATACAGTGGAGGAAAGGAGAAATTCCGATGTCCAAGAAAATATTGATCACTTATGCCAGCCGACTGGACGCCACAACCGGCGTTGCGCAGGCGATTGGAAAGACCTTCACCGAATGCGGCGCGCAGGTGGATGTGCTTCCGATGAACGAAGTCAAAGACCTGGATGCGTATCAGGCTGTTGTGGCGGGTAGTGCAGTCCGCGGGGCGGCGTGGCTGCCTGAGGCCATGCAATTCGTCAGGACGAATCAAAAAACTCTCGCAAAGAAACCCTTCGCGGCATTCCTTGTGTGTATGACACTCGCCATGCCAAATGGAGAAAAGTATCGTGAACACATCTCCTCCTGGCTTGGGCCAGTCCGCGAGTTGGTGCGGCCCGTGGATGAAGGTCTCTTCGCAGGCACGTTGAACATCAGCAGAGTAGAATCCTTTGCGGAGCGAGTCAAGTTCCGCTTGAGCGTGCTCTTCGGCGTATGGAAGGAAGGCGATCACCGCGACTGGAAAGCCATCCACGCCTGGGCAGAGAAGGTGTATCCGCAATTGGGCGGTTGATCTCGTATTAGGAAAAGCAAGTCCACGGGGTGATTTGTAGAAAAAACTATTTAAATATCATTCATCACCTCATTGTTCCAGAACCTCAATGCTCTTAATCACTTTGGAAAAGCCATACGATAGGGGATTGAATCCACGCTTAATGCGAATATAATGGAGGTGTACTACTCAAAGGATATAGATCAATACAGATCGTATCCAAATCATATTCTTTCCAAACATAAAAAGGAGTACTACCCATGGGATTCTTTGACAAAATTCTCGAAAAGCTTCACCTAAAGAAAAAGGAAGAGCCAGCCGCCGCACCCTCCGCACCTGCCAAGATCGTAGCCGCTGAAAGACCCGAAGCCGCTCTGGCAGCAGGTCAGGCTGCACGCGCCGCCAAAGAAGCGGAAGCCACCATAGAAAAAGTCAAGGCAACTGTTGCTGCTCAGGCTGCAAAAGAAGCCGCCGATGCCGCAGCAGCTCCTGCCGCCCCCGTGGCAATTTCCGTTGTGGATGTGGTCAAACACCTCGAAGAACTTGCCGCAGGAAAAGACCTCAACTGGAAAGTGTCCATTGTAGACTTGCTCAAAATATTGGACATCGACAGCAGCCGCGAAGCACGCAACGAACTTGCCACCGAGCTTGGCTGCCCCGCCGACATGATGAGCGACTCAGCGAAAATGAACACCTGGCTCCACAAGGAAGTATTGAAGAAGATCGCCGAGAACGGCGGCAATATTCCCCAGTCACTTTTGGATTAAACGTTTTGACATTACTGTTTTTGATAAGTGCGGACCCTCAAGGTCCGCACTTATTTTTTTAGAGGGAGTGTTCCCTTGATCCCATTTGTCCGCGTTTGAAAACAATAAGTCTATGAGCGATTTTGTTTATAATGCATACATAAACGGTGTATGCCTATCCGTTTGAGCTGCTGTTGATCGCCATACATGGAAAGGATGTGAGTTTATGTTCGGCCCAAAATCAGAAAATGAATCGATGCAGAAATGGGGCGGGCTCGCTTCCTTCCTGCTGGCAGTTGCTATTGTCTCGTCAGCTTCGATCTACCTGGCGGGGAACTTGCGGGATGCGATGGGGCCGTTTACCTATTCCCTCGCTGATTTTCTGTACGGACCCGTTTGGGCTGCCAGCCTCATTATCGCAGTCATTGCCCTTCGGGAACGTATCGGTGTGTACGCTCCGCGCCGTATGGATCTGGCCTTGCTTGCCTCCATTGCCGCATCATGCGCATTTGTGGCTGTTGCTTGCATTCGGTCTGCCAACCGTCATTACCATTTGATTCATCCCGACCTGCATCTGGAATCATCCATCACAGTTCTCACTGTCTGGGCGACGCTCGTAGCGGGCGTGATCGGGGCGGCATGGCACTTCTTCGGGTGGGCCTTGCTATTGATCGGGTCAGCAGGTTGGGCCTCCAAACGCCTTCCGCGTATATTGGTTGCGCTGTATTTTTTGGGAGGAGTTATGTCACTGTTTGTGTACCTGCTGCCTGAACTTGAGGGAGGCGCTTTTGTAATGAGTGTGGTCGTTAGCGTCTGGCAGGGAATTTTTCTTTTGAAAGCAGAGCCGCGCGAAGCATAAATGCAGCTTGTTTTATCGTTTCATACAATTCAAAAATTGGGAGGCAGGTGTTTTACATGGCAACCACCTTCTGGCTTTTCTGGGGATTACCGGCTTACTGATGTTTGATCTGTCTGGCCTGGCTGTCCAGATCGGTAGACAATTTGGGGTATGAGCTTCCTAATCCAACGTGAATAATGGATAAGCCAAAACCACCATCATGTCACCCTGAGGGAGCGCTTTTCAGCGACCGAAGGGTCTCGGATATAGCTTGGTAGAGATGCTTCGGGGCAAAAAACGCCCCTCAGCATGACATACTTTCGTTATCCATTATTGACGTTAATCCAACACTTCAAGTGAAATTTCTACCAGAGTAGAGTCTGCTTCATTGAACATATGCAAAAGATTATTGACCACAAAGGTATTGTGGCTCAGGTCCGCTTTATCTGGGGTAATAAAATTCGGGCCGATCACAACTTCGTCCCCGATGCTGGGAGGATTGGCGTCTGTTTCAAATTCCGCAATGTCTTCGTCGTTGATAATAAATCGAAATCTATAGCGCATGAGTATTGTCCTTGTATTGGATTTTGTCTCAATATAACATAACAGCCGTAGTCTTCAAGTGGCTGGCCCAGAGTAAAATAAGGAATATGGAAGTTAATCAAGGCGACATATACTGGGTGCCCCTGCAGGAATCGAGTGATCTGGATGCAGGCTATACACACCCGCAAGTGGTCATTCAGGATGACGCGATCAATCACAGCCGCGTTAATACTGTCGTCGTTTGTGCGCTGACCACAAATATCAAGCGGGCAAACCTGCCTGGCAATGTGTTGCTCGAAGCAGGCGAGGCGAATTTGGCGAAGCAAAGTATCGTGGTCGTTTCGCAAGTATCCACGGTGCGGAAGGCGCAGCTGGGGGAATATATCGGGTCACTCTCCAAACAGCGGGTCGATCAGATCCTCTCAGGTATGCGGTTTGTCCAACGGATGACCGAACATCACGCCTGACTCCTTCCCCAATAGGATATTGAAAATTAGAGATTCATTCCCATGCAAAGTACAGCCAAAGATGTTACAGCCTATCTTGAAGAAGTCCCAGTCGAGCGAAAGACCGCGCTCGAAGAATTACGGAGGCTGTGCCTCGCCAACTTGAAAGGCTTCGAGGAATCGATGCAGTACGGCGGGCCGTGCTATTCACGCAACGGCGTGGTGGAAGTCGGTTTCGCCAGCCAGAAACATTTCATTGGCCTTTACATTTTGAGGACGGATGTGATGAAGGCGCATAAAGAAATGCTGAAAATCAAAGGTGTCAGTTTGGGCAAAGGCTGCATCCGCTATTCGAAGCCTGAAAAGATCGACTTCAAAGTAGTCAAGAGTTTGTTGAAAGCCACCGTCCGATCTACGGGTGAAGTTTGCTAGTTTGCCGCCAAGCATTTTGATAGAATAGGCGCCATGACATCCGCCAACAACCCAACTTCTTATCTTTCCTCCATCCATCACGATGGCTCCAAACGCTATGTTTTATCTCCCGGCGGTACAGACCTGCACATGGGCGATGAAGTCACCATCCGCTTGCGCGCCGCCGTGGATGCGCCCATCGAGCGCATTCTGCTTCGCACCTGTCCCGATGGCGAACAATTTTTTGCCGAGATGCACATCGAAGAATCGCAAAGCTCAACCACCTGCACATGGTGGTCTGCAAAGCTGCGCCTCAACATGCCGCTGACTTCCTACCGCTTTTTGCTTTTCACAACGGATGGTGCATGGTGGTACAACGGCTCAGGTCCGCACAGGCATGTGCCCACAGACGCGGAAGACTTCCGCCTCCTCGCCGAGTATGCCGCTCCTGCATGGGTGCGTGAGAGCGTCTTCTATCAAATATTTCCCGACCGCTTTGCAGATGGCGACCCCGCCAGCAACGTCCGCAGCGGCGAATTCGAATATCAAGGGGTCAAGTCACAGGCGCGGGCGTGGGGCGAAGCGCAGAGCAACTGGCCCGCAGCCATGGTCGAATTCTATGGCGGCGATCTTCAAGGCGTGGAACAGAATCTCGATTATCTAACCGACCTCGGCATCAACGCCATTTATTTCAATCCGATCTTTACTGCCTACAGCAATCATCGCTACGATGTGTTGGATTATTACAAAGTGGACCCGCACCTCGGCGGTGACGCGGCTCTTATCTCGCTGCGGCATGCCACTGCTCAACGCGGCATTCGCTTCATCCTGGACATTGTCCCCAATCACGCTGGTGTGGAGCATCCCTGGTTCAAGTCCGCGTTGGAAGATCCCAATGCGCCCACCGCAGACTTCTTCACTTTTCACAAACATCCCGATGAATACGAATCGTGGCTTGGCGTGCGCAGCCTGCCCAAGTTAAATTATCGCAGCCAGAAATTGCGCGAGACCATGTACGCTGGCACAGACTCGATCTTCCGTCATTGGCTCAAGGCTCCCTACGCCGTGGACGGCTGGCGCGTGGATGTTGCCAACATGCTTGCCCGTCACGGCAAAGATCAACTGGAAGCGGAAGTGTGGGCGGGCATTCGGCAGGCGGTGAAGGAGGAGAACCCCTCCGCGTATTTGCTTGGTGAAAACTTCTTCGATAGCAGCCTGCAATTGCAGGGGGACAACCTTGATGCCAGTATGAATTATTTTGGCTTCACAAATCCCATTGGATATTGGCTCAACCATTTTGAGGTCAACCAGCACGCCGAGCCGCGCAATGTGCAGTCGAGCGTGGCATGGTCAACGCAGGCGCTTGTGGATTCGTGGCAGGCCAGCCGCGCTGCCATCCCGTGGATCATTGCCTGCCAGCAATTCAATTTACTTGGATCTCACGACCTGCCGCGCATCCTTTTCATGCTCGGGCAGGATCAGTCGCGTAACCGCCTGGCAGTTGCCTTCCTGTTGACGTATGTTGGCGTCCCGTGCATCTACTACGGCGACGAGATCGGCATGAGCGGCAATAGCGCGCTCGATGCACGCAACTGCATGGAGTGGGACTCATCCAAATGGGACACCGACCTGCGCGCCTATTATCAAACTTTGATCAAGCTGCGCCGCACATCCCCCGCGTTGATCGATGGCGGCTTTCAAGTCTTGCTTGCTGAAGAAAACATCCTCGCCTACCTGCGCGACACAGACGAAGAACAGATCATCGTGGTGGGTAATCGCGGCCCCACTGAATACCCTGCGGGTCCATTGCCTGTTGCATTGGGCGGGATTGCTGAAGGCACTCAATTTCGAGAATTGTTCACTTGCATAACCAGCACGGTCATAAATGGAAATCTGCCCCTGCCTTCTCTTCCAGCAGGCGTGCAAATCTGGCAGACGATTTCTTGATGTTGGCTTTTTATCTCGCCTGCTGGTTATAATAGCCCTCTTCCGAAAGTCGCATGTAGGTCAGGCTTTTAGCTTGACTTTCTCTTGGATTATGAGGTTTAGCGGGTTACAAACCCGCCCTACGAATCTTATGTAAGAGGTCAAATGAACCATACAATCATACTTTCAAGGAGACTCTTATGATCTTCGGAAAAAAGAAAGAAGACAAACCAAAGACCGCC
Source organism: Candidatus Villigracilis propinquus (assembly GCA_016714565.1). Lineage (GTDB taxonomy): Bacteria > Chloroflexota > Anaerolineae > Anaerolineales > Villigracilaceae > Villigracilis > Villigracilis propinquus. The sequence goes on along the minus strand of JADKDM010000025.1, from coordinate 69,136 downwards.
TATCGCATTTCCGTTCTTTCTACTGACTATTTGATCGACGGATATAACATCCCGGACTATCCCATTTTCGAAGCCGCGTTCGATACAGACTTTGAAAATCCGCTGAACAACAGCTTGGAATTGAAGGATGCCCGCGTCCAGCCTGTGGGTGACCTCGATCTCCCCGCGCGGGCATTTGACCTTTGGCGCATCCCGTCCATGCTCAATGTAGTTGCTGCGTTCTCCGATGACCCTGCCGCAGAAGATGATTTGTTGAGTAACTGGGAGGATTTTCAAACACCCTTCAAGGTAATTATCTGTGCGGGAGTCTTTGAGGTCGAGGGCACCATCTTTTCGAGTGACGAAGACGCCCCACCAGATTTCAGCTTGCATTTATTTGCGCCCATGGAAAATATAAAGATCAGCCGCCTTTCAGGTAAAAAGAAGGAGATCGCCCGCGCCAAATGGGGTGTGATCAATTCGATGATGATGCAGGGTTATAGTGTGGAAAAGTGATCTCCAAATAAAGAGGATGTTCCATGAAACAATATCTGGTCAAACCCGAAACAAAAGTAAAGCTTTCCAAATGGGACCCGAACGACACGGGTGATTTCAAAGGCGGCAAGGAAGAAGGGCTTGCTAAACTTGAAAAATTGAATGGCAAGCTGGAAACCTTGCAGGAATTAATGTTCGCCGAGCACAAACACAAAGTGCTTGTCGTATTGCAAGCCATGGACACCGGCGGCAAGGACGGCACGATCCGCCGCGTGTTTGACCGTGTCAACCCTGCGGGAGTGCGGGTCGCCAGCTTCAAAGCGCCTACGGAAGAAGAACTTGACCATGATTATCTGTGGCGGGTTCACAAGCAAGTACCCGGTAAAGGGGAATTGGTGGTGTTCAATCGCAGTCACTATGAAGATGTGCTGGTTGTGCGTGTGCATAACTACGTCCCGCCTGAGGTGTGGGGGAAACGCTTTGACCAGATCAACGAGTTCGAGCGTACTCTTGCAGAGAATGGCACCACCATCCTGAAGTTCTATCTTCACATTGATCTGGATGAGCAAAAGGAAAGGCTGCAAGCCCGCCTTGATGATCCGACCAAGCGTTGGAAATTCCGCCTCGGTGATCTTGAAGAACGCAAACTCTGGCCTGAATATATGAAAGCCTTTGAAGATGTGCTGAGCAAAACCAGCACCGAATATGCCCCGTGGTATATCATCCCTGCTAACCGAAAATGGTTCCGCGACTTGGCAATCTCCTCCGTGCTGGTGGATACGCTCGAAGGACTGAATATGAAATATCCCGAGTCAGAAGAAAATCTGGATGGGGTTGTGATCGAATAAAAAAGTGACAGTCACCACAAAGGTGACTGTCACTTTTTTATTCATGTTTGTGACGAGGACTACAGCTTACCGAATGCCACGCCTTTGTATCCCCATCCGCAGGCGGTTACGGCTTCCTGAATCGGTTTCTTGATCTCATTGGTGCTGAAGCGATAGTTGTAGACCACGCCGGGTTTTAGCTCTTCTGTAAAAGCGTAGGCAGCTCCAAATTCCACCGAGGTCATCTGTCCCTGAAATTTTGAGGCGGCGATCGAAAGCGCCGGCACGCCTGCGCGCCATTCCACGGTGAATTCCTCATCCTTGCCGCGCACTTGATGTTTATCCATGTCAAATTTCATGTAGATGCGAAACACCTTGTTGATGCTCGCCTTCGCAAACAGCTCGTACCATTTTGCATCCACGATCTTCCATTCGGCGATCAGGTCCACGTTTTGAGAAGCGCCGTCGATGATCTGGTACGGGGCGGTTTCACGGTTCAGGGTCAATAAGCGCGCGCGGACTTCGTCCACGGTGAGTACGGGTACGTTCTTGTCAGCTTTCTTGCCAAATCCAAAGAGTCCCATTTTATTTCTTCCTTTTCTTGTGCAACGGTAAAAGAACTGCGGCTGAAAATATCGTTCCCATTGAGCTTAGGTGATTAACCCAGTTTTGGCAATACCGCCCCGGTCTTCTTCATGTACTCGCGGTATTGATCGCCAAACGAATCCTGCATCATCTTTTCCTCGGCCTGCACGCGCAGGAAATAGAACGGAACAAAAATGATTAGGTTTGCAAAACCCACCAGCCAGTTTTGCAGGAGCAGGGGTTGGGCAATTGCCAATATCCATTGTGAAGCATACATGGGATGACGGATCACTCCGTAAATGCCGCGAGTGATCAGCTCGTGTTTTTCGCGGATCTCCAGCGTGGGCGACCAGTTGAGTCCAAGGTCCGCATGAGCGCGCCAGAAGACATAGAGTGCCCCGGCGATCAACACAACACCAATCCAACCTGCCCAACCGGGCAGGTTGTAATTTGCAAAATCCAGCCAGCTGGTTGTTGAGTAGAGAAGCGGAAGAAGAAATCCGCCCAGAAATAGCAGGCCAAGTATGGATTTTTCCTGACCGGTAATTTGCTGTTCGCTCATCTTCTCCAGTCTGCGCTTTTTGTTAAGCGGTGCGCGAATGACCATTTGTGCCAAAATGGTGACCCAAAATGCAATTCCAAATAGTTTCATTTTCTTTCCTTTTTTATATATGGAATGGAGTCCACAAGTTCTACTTGTGGGCAATCCATGAACGTCCAGAAGTAAAACTTCTGGACTCCACAAACGAGCTTACTCGGATTTTTCCACGACCAATGTCGCTTCGGTGACTAATGCGGCGATCGCGCCAATGGCCGCCAGTTGTGGAGCCAGCAGCACGCCGACCACGCCGAAGGTCATGGGAATTTCCATCAATGTTTTTCCCTCTTTGTCTTTGATGATGATCTTTCGGATCTTGCCTTCGTGGATCAATTCCTTCACCTTGGCGATCAGTTTTTCCCCGTCGATCTTGAATTCTTCCGTGCGAGTGTTTTCAGACATGTTTCCTCACAATCATTCAAACCATTTTGCGTCGAGCGGCGGCCACTCGTCGCTTTGGTCTGCGCGCTGCTCCCAATTTTCCTTGCCGCTCCATTCTTCGATCTGAATCGTATAAATGGAAGTGGCGCGCAGTTCTTTTTCCGTGATCTCACGGTATTCCTTCCCCGCGCTCATGTCGGGGAAATATTTGCCGATCAGGCCATATAACAATCTACGCGATTCATCGGGATCGGTTACAACTTTTGCCGTACCAAAAACGATGACGCTGCGGAACTGGAGCGAGAACTCGAGCGCCACATTGGACGGAAGCAATTTCCCCAGCTCGCTCGCCTCAAGGCTGACCTTTGGGTTGGCCTCAATATTTGAGCGGATTCTCCCCGCAACATTCGAGTGAAAGACGATCTGATGATTGTCTTCGTCATACCAGAATGTGGTCGGGTTGAGGAAGGGCTGCCCATCCACCGATGTGGCGATGTGCCCCACTTGCGCAACCTTGAGGAAGGCGCGTATCCACGCGCCATCCTTCGTAAGGTGCGGTCTTCTTTGAAACGCAGTCGGGGATTGGCTTTGGTAGTCTCGGGGCATGTTTTCTCTCTTTTTTTGAATTTATTGATCATCCACCAGTAGAGACTTGTACCACATCCATTGAGCATAACCGCCCCCCGCAAGCGTGGCGGCCAGGATCAACCAGCCCCACCATGCGATATTGCCCAGTGTGAGAAGAAGGAAATAAAAAGCGGTGGCGCTGGTGATCGCGCTTAACATAGATACCTCAATGGCCATTAAGTTTGCGATGCTGTATGGCTTGTCAGTGTTTGGAAGGGTCTTTATTCTCCACTTGAATGCTGGTTCGATTTCCTTATTGTGCTTGATGTAATAATCCTTGATCTGGTTCATGGCTTGCACCGATTCGTGCCATGCCGCGCGCAGGCGGGCCAATTGCGCCAGCGTCAACGCGCCAAGGATAGTGAGGGTGACGAATAATCCCACAAATGCAAGGGCAAAGTTTTTTATGTTTTCGGTTGAGAAGATCGTGCCAAGAATGGCCGCCACTAGTGAGCCGACAGTTACAAAATAAAAAGAGGCAACACGGGAACGATCCTCATTTGCCTGAAAAACGGTGTTGGCAATGTAGTTGTACTCAGCTTTTAGGATTTCATCTGTACTGAGCTTGGGCTTTACTGGCATAAATCGTCTCCTTGCGTACGAATTTCTAGCGATTATTACAGAGGATGATAAAAAATAATCCCGTTTTTACACGGGACTATTTATATTTTGTATTGGTCAGTTCCCGTGTTAAGCCTTGAATGCCCATTCACCCTGACGCATGACAGGCTCACGCGAGCCGTCCTTGTTGATGCCATCGATGTCCATTTTTGAAGAGCCGATCATGAAGTCCACGTGCTGCAGGCTGACGTTGCCACCAGCGGAGATAAACTCCTCGTCGTTCAACTCCTCTCCACCCGTAAGCGTGAAGCGGTAGGCTCTTCCAATCGCAATGTGACAGGAGGCATTTTCATCATACAGAGTGTTGTAGAAGAGATGTCCGCGCTGGCCGATGGGGGAGGAGGCAGGCACGAGCGCAACTTCACCGAGGCGGTGGGAGCCTTCGTCGGTGTCCACCAGTTTTTGCAAAGCGGCTTCGCCTTTCTTGGCAGTGACTTTGGTAACGCGTCCGTTCTCGAATGTCACCTGAAAATCTTCGATCAATGTGCCGCCGTAGCTCAGCGGGAAGGTGGCGGTAATGACGCCATCAGCACGATTGCGGTCTGGCAGGGTGAAGACTTCTTCGGTGGGCATGTTGGCTGTGAATGCAATGCCGTTCTGCGCCATGGATTGGGCGCTGATCCAAAGGTGTCCGCTGGGCAGGCCGAGGGTAAAGTCTGTGCCGGGGGCTTTGTAATGCAGAGCGGTGTACTGTTTGGATTGTAAATATTTGGCGCGCTCCCGCAGAAGCGCGATGTGTTTTTGCCATGCGTCGATTGGGTCGGGCTGGTCAATGCGCGTGGATTCGAAAATAGCTTTCCATAATTTTTCCTTTGCTTCTTCAAGAGGAAGGTCGGGGAAAATTTTCATGGCCCAGCCTTCACCGGCTGCGGCAACTACACACCAGTTGATGGCGTTGGTGGTCACTTTTTCACTAACCTTGCTGGCGACTTGCAGATGCTTCGATTGCATCAAGCCGACGATTTCAGGGTCGAGTCCGCCGAGCAGATCCGGGTTTGCGCCTGAAATGGAAAGCAGGGCATCGCCGTTCTGGATCATATTCATGATGGCGTCAATGGTGTGGTTTGGATATTCATCAAAAGAATCGCGTGGCGCATACTGGGCGCGCAGGCGCAGCATTTCTTCATCTCCCCAGAGCACTTCCACATATTTTGCGCCGACCCCATAGGCGGCTTTAGTTATTTCATGGATCAGTGGAGCGAATTGATGCGGTACGCCACGGGTAGCCATAAGCGTGATGATTAATCGCTGCCCGGCGCGGATATTCAAGCCGACCTTGACGATGGCTTCCGCGTATTTTGCCAGCATTTCCTGATGAGTTTTACCGGTCATTTTGCCTCTACTTATTGGAATTTCCCAAGTATAGCACGGAGTTATTTTTTGCCTTTTGGAAATAACCAATCCAATATAAGGTGTTATATACTTGGCACAAGCTATTATTCCTTCCCGCAGGAGACTTTTTATGCTCACCATCGAAAAAGTGGACACCGATAACAAAAAGCAGGTTAAGCGTTTTGTGGAGTTGCCCCAGCGCATCTATGCGGATTGCCCGCAGTGGGTGCCGCCGTTGAACGTGGATGCGTACAATCAGCTTAACCGCAAAAAGCATCCCTTTCACGAGCACTCGAATGTGGAGTTTTTTCTCGCTGTGCGTGACGGGAAGGATGTGGGGCGTATCGCTGCAATTGAGAACAATCCTTTCAATAAATTTCATAATGAGAAAACCGCGGATTTCTACCTGTTCGAGTGTGAGAATGATTTGGAAGCCGCAACCGTTTTGTTCAACACGGTCTTTGGCTGGGCTAAAGCTCGCGGTTTGGAAACCGTGATCGGCCCGAAAGGCATGGGGCCGTTGGATGGATACGGGACGTTGATCCTCGGCCATGAGCACCGTCAGACGATGACCATGCTCAATTATAACCACGCCTACTACCAGTCATTGGTGGAGGCGCAGGGCTTCGTCAAGGAAGTGGATTTTGTCTCGTGTTATCTTCCCGCGGACAAGTTTCAACTCCCTGAGCGGGTGAAGCGCATCTCCGAACGGGTGATGGAGCGCGGTCATCTTGAAATAAAGATGTTCAAGAATAAAAAGGAATTGCTTCAATGGGCAGATCGGATCGGGACCGCCTACAATAATGCCTTTGTGGCTAACTGGGAATATTATCCACTTTCGCAAAAGGAAATTGATTTTGTAGTGGAGAATATCATGACCATCGCCGATCACCGCCTGATCAAGATCATCACGCATGGCGAGGATGTGGTTGGTTTTTTGTTCGCGTTCTATGATGTGTCTGCTGCCATGCAGCGCGCAAAAGGAAAGTTGTTCCCGTTCGGCCTGATCGACATACTGCTGGAAATGCGCCGCACGAACACAGTCTCTGTCAACGGCATGGGGATTTTGCCTGAATTCCAGGGACATGGCGGCAATGCCCTGCTGTATTACGCCATGGGAAACACCCTGCTGAATTTCGATCAATTCGTGCATGTGGAAATGACGCAGGTTGCCGAGACCACCGAGCAAATGCGCGCGGATTTGAAAAACCTGAACGGCGTGGAGTATAAGAATAACCGCGTCTATCGGAAAAAGCTCTAGGGTGTCGAAGGTCAAAAGTCGAAATTCGGATGCAATGACTTTTGACCTTCGACCTTTGACTTTCAACCTTCAACTTTCAACAAGGAACTTCCATGCAGCACCCACTTGAATTTGTCCCTCAAAATTTACGAAAGCCCTTGTTCTATTTCTTCTTTGCTTTTACTCTAGTGATCTTCGGCGTCTTCCGCCCGTTGGATGTGCCGCTGCAAACGTCCGCGGCGCCGAGCGGGATCGTCTCGTTTGAATTGGCGCGCACATTTGACGCGTCTCAGGCGATGATCAATTCATGGGACGAAGACGCGCGCCTCACCGCCGCCTTTGGGCTGGGATTTGATTACCTGTTCATGCCCGTCTACGCCCTGGCACTTTCGCTCGGTCTCCTGCTTGCAGGCAATGGCAAAACGAACTGGTATCGCAGCATTACTGCATGGCTGGGCTGGGGCGCGTTTACCTCTGCGCTTTTTGATGCTGTGGAAAATTATTCCCTTTGGCAGGCACTCACTGGAAGTATGAATCCATCATTTCCACAGATCGCCGCTTTTTGCGCGACGATCAAATTCATACTCTTGATAGCTGGTCTGCTAACTGCCCTCGCACGATTTGCTATAAGAAAATAAAAACGAGCGGATGAAAATCATCCGCTCGTTACTTCTTAACTTATTACTTGTTACTTGTTACAACTTCTTTCTTCGCCCCAACCACCTCAAACTTTATCTCTTCACTTATTCTTTGCTGCTCGCCATTTTCCAGCTTGGTCAACGGCAATATGACGTGGAACTGACTGCCGGGGAAATTGATCTCATCATAGCCCGGGCTTTCCACCCAGATGCGTCCGCCGTGGGCTTCCACAATTCCTTTGGAGAGAGCCAGCCCCAAACCAGCGCCGCCGCCTTTGAAGCGCGTCTTGCTGGTGGAGTGTTTGCCCAATTCACCGGGTTGATAGAACTTGGTAAAGATGATTTCACGCAGGTTCGGGTCCACACCTACGCCTGTATCGCTGATGATGATCTCCACACCGCCATTCGGTAAATTGATAATGGCAGGGATGTGATGACCCGTAATGCTGATCTTGCCTTTGTTCGGCGTGAACTTGGCCGCATTGCGGATGATGTGATGGAATAATTTTTTCAGCAGGTTCGGGTCTGCCTTGACGTGTGGCAGGGCTGGCAAGTCAATGGTCAGAGTTTGTTCACGTTCCCGAATGGATTTTGCCTGCTCCATGCAGACTTCCTTGATCAGGTGACTGAATTCAATTGGCTGAAGGTGCGGCTTAAGCGAGCGCGCGTCGATCTGGGCGATGTCGAACATCGAGTCCATCACCTCATGCAGGCGCATCGTCCCGTCGTGGATGCCTTTCATCATATGCTTGATGTTCTTGTCGAGGTTGGTATCTTCCATCAGCATTTCTGTGTAGCCCTTGATCACGGTCAACGGCGTGCGGAGTTCATGCGATGCGATGCTGATGAAATCGGATTTTGCTTCGTCAAGACGTTCAAGGCTTTGGTTGTTTTTCTCCAATGCGCGGCGTGCCTGACGGAGCTCGTTGTTCAAACGCATCAGGTTATCCACCAAACGGGCATTTTCCAATGCCACAGCGGTCTGGCTGGCATGTGAGCTTAAGGTTATGAGATCATCCTTGGTGTAGCGGTTGCCGCTCAATTTTGCACCAAAGGCCAGTAGGCCGATCCACTGTTTTTTTGCAAAGATGGGAATGTAGACCTCGGCGCGCAGCTGGTTGAACCAATCCCTCTCAAAGGGTTGAGTCAGCTTGAAGGCGGGGAGCAGGTCCAGGTCATATTGAAGAAGCGGACGTTGTTCCCGAATAAAGTAGGAAGCCAGTATCCCGTTTTCATCCAGTTCTACAGCCACCAGCTGTCTTTCTTCAGGGCTGCGTGCAGAGCGAAGTTTGTAGGTCTTGTGACCGTCCGCCTGCCGTTCTCCATCTACAAGGAAGAGGAAGCCGCGCTCGATCTGCATCCCTTCAAGAATGATGCCGACAGCGATGCTGGCGAGCCTGTCCATGTCGAGGATGTTGCTGATGCTTTCACTGTATTGGTGAATGGTGAGGCTGGCATCGTACTGATCGCCTTTCATCCATTTGTTGATGGTGCGTGAAATGAGCGATGCCAGCGGGGTAAAGATCACCGCCAGCAGCAGGGAGATGAAGGCTCCGGCCAGCAGCGGATTGAAATTTGAGCGTGTGCCAAACAAGGTCTGGATCAATAAAAATCCTGCCACGTAAAAACCGACGATGGTGACCACGATGGCGATGTAAACGATCACGCGCCGCAGAATACCTTTGAGATCTGGGACATGATGCGTACCGACCACATACGCGAGGATAATCGCAACAGGCAGGCGCAGCGGCTGCCCAATTACATTTATCCCTGAGAAAAGAACAACGTCGTTGAGGAACATCAGGAAGAGCGCAGGCCACCAGTAATTCAGGCGGTTGCGAAAAAGTTGTTGACGAGCCTGCCTGGCCGCATTCGCAAGTTCAAGGATCAGACCGATCGCAATGATCAGCCAGCCCAAAATTACCCAGGCCGGGCCGAGCCGTGAACGGAACAGAACCAGCTTGCCGTTTGTCCAGAGCGTTTCGGGCAGGTTGAAGGCATTCGTAAGAATGAGCGCGAGTCCGAGAATAAATATTGTCCACAAGCCAAACCATACCCACCATGTCTCGCGCTTCAAAAATGTTTTTAACGCAATGATCGTGATCGCCCCCAGTGTAAACGCCACATATGTTTGTATTTCCTGAATACGAAGCGCGTTATCCCTCGCAGGCCAGACCGCTTCGGCGACATTCAACACCAATGCAAGCAGGGCATAAAAAGCCACCAGCCAGGTCGCAGCCTCGTGGCCTTCATCGCGGCGTTGTATTGCAAAAAAAATGACCGGCAGGTACAACCCGCCAAGCAAAAGAAGGTAAATGAATTGAGTCAGCGATATAGTATTCATAATTTCTTTGGAAGATTTTACTCGAAAAATTTCGCAAATCGGTTATCATTGTTGTTATGCTTACATCCCGCGCTTCACGCCAAAAATATAACTTCTCTCTGTCCTTTTTTCGCCCGGATGGGCATGTCATTTTTTCGGATTTGGCATCCGCCCGAGCCTTCGCCGTCCAAATGTCAGCGCTTCGCACGGACCTCGTACCTGCCACTGACCTATATGCACTTTCCCTGCTTGATGAGGCCTTTCACATCCTCCTCAAGCATTTTTATAGCCGTTACACAGGTGTCATGGGGCGAGCCATGGGCATGTTGCAATCCAACATTGGCTCAAAATATGACCTGACTCTCATAAAATTTACGGAAGAATTCCCGCCCCTTGCTGTTTTTCGCGGCGAGGTCACAGCGGGAGTGTATCTTTCCACCAAGGTCCCGAACGCGAGTGACTTTGGCCGCGGTGTGCGCGCAGCTTCCATTGAAGAGATGTTGCTGATCAACAATTTCAACAAGAATCCTGCGGTTGATCGATACAAGGATCTGTTCGATGAAAACGTGATGGGCGGTTCTGCATACAAGGAGTCCATGCAGTTGCTGCTGGATTTCTTCTCGCATCAGCCCGGCTTTGGAAACGGCGAATCATCACTGGGCGAATCTCTCACAGATATTCTCGAAGCGCCCATCAAAGCCTCTCCCGATTCGCTGGAAGGCCAACTGCAGTTCATCATCAAAAGATGGGGACACCTGCTCGGCGAAACATTCTCCACCCGCATCCTGCGCGCCGTCGATTATTTGAAGGAAGATGCCATTCGCCAGCATGGACCTGTGGATTTCTCCAAGCCTGAAACCTACGTCCCTACCTTTGCCTCTGCTGAATACGCCGAATTCGAACGCTACAGCACAGACAAAGACTGGATGCCGCGTTTGGTTCTTCTTGCCAAAAATACCTACGTCTGGCTCGACCAGCTTTCCAAACAATATCAACGCAATATCGTCACCCTCGACCAAATTCCAGACGAAGAACTTGACTTGCTCGCATCACGTGGATTCACCGGCTTATGGCTTATCGGTCTGTGGGAACGCAGCCGCGCCTCTCAGCGCATCAAACAGCGCATGGGGCAGGAAGATGCTGTCGCTTCCGCATACTCGCTCCACTCCTACGACATTGCCAGTGACCTCGGCGGCTGGGACGCCTTGAACAGTTTGCGCACCCGTGCCTGGGCGCGCGGCATTCGCCTCTCTGCCGATATGGTTCCCAATCACATGGGCATTGATTCCACCTGGGTGGTTGAACATCCTGATTGGTTCCTTTCCTCGTCATTTTCCCCATATCCTTCTTACTCCTTCAAGTCTGAAAATCTTTCAGACGATCTGCGCGTTGGCATTTATCTCGAAGACCATTATTACGACAAAACCGATGCCGCCGTAACGTTCCAACGCCGCGATCACCAAACAGGTGATGTACGTTACATCTATCACGGCAACGACGGCACATCCTTCCCGTGGAACGATACTGCTCAGTTGGATTACACCAACCCGGTCGTGCGTGAAGCGGTCATTCAGGTCATCCTGCATGTGGCTCGCAATTTCCCCGTCATTCGTTTTGATGCGGCCATGACCCTCGCCAAGAAACATGTGCAGCGCTTGTGGTTCCCCGAGCCAGGTGCAGGCGGGGCAATTCCATCCCGCTCGCAATATGGTATGACTAAGTCCGAGTTCGACGACAAAGTCCCCGAAGAATTCTGGCGCGAGGTTGTAGACCGTGTCGCCGCCGAAGTTCCCGATACACTTTTGCTCGCCGAGGCTTTCTGGCTCATGGAAGGGTACTTCGTCCGCACGCTTGGCATGCACCGCGTGTACAACTCCGCATTCATGCACATGCTCCGCGATGAAGACAACGCCAAATATCGCATGGCCATCAAAAACACATTGGAGTTTGACCCGCAGATTCTCAAGCGTTACGTCAACTTCATGAACAACCCCGACGAAAAAACCGCCGTCGAGCAATTCGGCAAAGGCGATAAATATTTTGGCATTGCCACCGTCCTCTCCACGCTGCCCGGCCTGCCCATGTTCGGCCACGGTCAAGTGGAAGGTCTCTGCAGAAAAATATGGGATGGAATTCCGCCGTCCCAAGTGGGATGAAACCCGTGATGATGGACTCGTCCGTGGTCACGAATGGCGCATCTTCCCGATCCTTCACCGCCGTTACCTGTTCGCTGACGTCGAGCAGTTCCTACTCTATGACTTTTACCGCCCCTCCGGCGGCGTGGACGAAGAAGTCTTCGCCTACTCCAACCGCTTCAACGACGAGCGCGGACTGGTCATCTATCACAACAAATTCGCCGATACCAAAGGCTGGATCAAAACCTCCGCCGCCTACATTGATAAATCCTCAGGCAAAACCAAACGCAGAAACCTCGCCGAAGGATTGGGCCTGCCCCGTGTGGGACATGTCATCTTCAAAGATTACGTCACCCATCTCGAATACATCCGCTCCTGCAAAGAGATCTGGGATAAAGGCCTGTACGTGGAACTCGGCGCTTATCAATCCCACGCCTTCATGGACTTCCGCTTCGTGGGCGACATCGAATGGAAAACCATCTGCGACCAATTGAATGGCGCTGGCGTACAGTCCATGCAGGATGAGTGGAAGAAGTTGTTTGCGGTTGCGGAAGAAGTTGTCGTGGAAGAAAAACCCGCCAAGAAAAAGCGCGCTGTCCGCAAGGCGGCTGTCAAAAAGAAGCCGGTTGCGAAGAAGGCGGCGGTGAAATCCAAAGCGAAGACAAAGAAAGCACCTGTTAAAGCGAAAGCGGCAAAAGTCGCAGCAAAGAAGGAAGCCCCGAAGGCAAAGAAGGCTGTGGTCAAGAAGGTTGCTGCGCCCAAAGCCAAGCCAGCTAAGAAGGTTGTTGTCAAAACAAAGCCGGTTGCAACAAAGAAAGTGATTAAACCTATTGTGGCAAAAAAGAAGGCGGTTGTTAATAAACCCGCACCCAAGCCAGCCCCTGCAAAGAAGGCTGTAAAAAAGAAAAAGTAAGCCGACCTGACTCACCCGCGAAAGATAACATTTTCGCGGGTGAGTCAGGTCGGTTGGCGGGAATGTCCATTAAGCAGAATCAACTTTCAGATTGAGATTGAAGCGGATGCGCTTGTTTGCGTATAGTCACTCTGTGTGACGCCATCCGTCATCATCCAACTCCAACCCTACAAATGCCATACGATTCCATAACATTCTGACATTCGTCATTGACTCGCATTTTGAAAAGTACTATACTCATCACATCGAGGTAATGCCATCATGCGATTATTTCAGGAAGTACCCAAGCTCGTTGATTAAACACACGCGGATATTCCCGCGTGTGTTTTTTTATATTCCCTCAAAAAAGGAGATTAATACAATGGATTCTGGACTGATAGGTAAGGTAGAAAAAGCAAAACGATATGCTGAAGACAGGCACCGCTTTCACTTCAATCAGTTTGAATTAGACTTTCATGGCGATAATAGCGAACACCATGTGTCCTACAATAAAGGCGTTTTTAACTGCGATTGCGAATTTTTCATCACACACCGGCGCTGCGGTCATTCCATGGCGCTTGAGATCTTGCTCAAGGATATGATCGTTGAAACCGTGTAGTCTTAATTACAATTGAATATTCCAGCTGTCATCCAGAAACGGATGGCAGTTTTTTTATTCATCATATTCTCATTAATTCTTAAAGATTATCGGGTAAAATTTTCGGCATGAAATCTTTACTTTCAAGGCGTGACTTTTTAAAACTTGGCGGCCTCACCCTCGGTGGACTGGCGTTCTCGCCTTTCTTGCCGGGTCTAACTGATTTTGACGATAGCTTCGTTGTGCGAATTGCCACGGCTCAAATGCCCGTGCGCAAAGAGCCTACCGATGATAGCCGCATTGAACTTACCTGGTATCGTGACGAATTAGTACACATCTACGGGCAGGTGACCGCTGAAGAGCCGCCTCATAACCCGGTTTGGTATAAGGTGTGGGGGGGCTATATGCATCGCGGACGTTTGCATCGCGTGAAGACGCTCTACCAAACACCGCCCAGCACCATTCCTGAAGGCACACGGCTGATCACAGATGTTTCCGTCCCATTTACCACGCCATATCGTTTTTCAAAGGCCTATGGCTGGGAGCCTCTTTCCCCTCCGTTGTACTATAGTTCTGTGCATTGGGTTGTTGCGCTGGAGCAGGGTCCTCCCATGGCAGATTATAAAGGCCCGTGGTATCAGATCTTTGATGAACTGGATTCGAATGTTACCTATTATGTACCAGCAATCCATATGCGTGTTCTTCCCTCTGATTACATGGCGCCTATTTCACCCGATGTGCCATATGAACAAAAGCTAATCGAGATCAACCTCAGCAAACAAGAACTGTATGCCTATGAATACGGCAATCTTGTTTTCCAGACCAACATTTCCTCTGGCGTACCAGGTGACCCCACAGGCGGCACGGGCATCCCAACCACCACACCCACTGGGAAATTCTCCATTATGGATAAAGTCCCTGCAAAGCACATGGGCAATAGCTATTTCAGCAGCGAAACCACCGGTAATCTTCTTGCCGATGTGGATAATTACGTGCTGCCCGGCGTCCCCTGGTCATCCTTTTTTACTACGCAGGGACATGCCTTCCATGGCACCTACTGGCATGAAAATTTTGGCGCGCCCATGAGTCATGGCTGTATCAACATGCGCACCGAAGAAGCCAATTGGATCTTCCGCTGGGTCAAACCTGACCACTCCAGCGACGCGGTCGCCAATCGCGGTCTTGGCACCGTGGTCGAAGTCCATTATTAATATCTTTTTGATTTCTCATCCCAACATCCATTCTTTATCCTAAGGATACGCTTCGCTCATGCCAATCCTCAACTGGAACGGAAAGCATCTTTCTCCGCCCGCGCCTGCCACTCTTATTCAAGATTCAGTTCTCTACCCGAATGGACGCGGCTATCCAAAATCTCATCCAGATGGCCGAGTGATCCTCGGGGATAATCTCGCGGTGATGACGGCGTTGCTGCCTGAATATGAAGGTCGCATCAATCTGATCTACGCTGACCCTCCATTTTTCACAAACCGAAAATTCTCCGCCCGCGTTGGCAGGGGAGAGGATTCACGCAAGCCCTCCAAATGGAAATTAGCCGAAGGCTATCACGATTCCTGGGCAGACCTTGATTCTTATTTGCAATTCCTTTATGAACGACTGACCGTGATGCATCGCCTGCTTGCGCCAAATGGAACCTTGTACCTCCACCTCGATTGGCACGCTGATGCGTACGCGCGTTTAATTCTGGATGAGATATTTGGTGCAGAGAATTTCATCAATGAGATCATTTGGGCTTATCACGGCCCATCGCCGATCAAGACCGCCTTCAATCGCAAGCACGATACGATCTTATCTTTCGCAAAAAGCAAGGATTACATCTTCAATGCAGATGATGTCCGCGAGCCATACAGTCCGAATACTGTGACGACCTTCAGATCATCGCGCAAGGCAGGCTTCGGAAAAGTCCCTGATTTGGAGCGGGGCAAAGTTCCTGAGGATTGGTGGTATTTTCCAGTAGTGGCAAGGTTGCACAATGAACGCACGGGCTATCCCACACAAAAACCCGAGGCATTCATGGAAAGAATCATCCGCGCCTCTTCAAACAAAGGTGATCTCGTCGCGGATTTTTTCTGCGGTTCCGGCACCACTTCTTTGGTCGCGGCAAGAAATGGACGCAAGTTCATCACTTGTGATGAATCCGTGCGGGCTGTTCAAACAGCGCGCTCCAGGTTGTCTGAAACAACTTCTGTTTTCTCCTTTGAGCGGGACTCTTCTGTCAAGAGTGATGTTGCGTATGAATCAAAGAAAATAAAAGCAAAGATCGCTGGCGATACCATCAGCCTTGAAACTTCACTCGACGTGGATTTTTGGGAGGTGGACCCAGATTGGGATGGAAAAATGTTCAAGAGCGCGGCGCAGGCCCAACGTCACGCACGAAGCGGTGAACTTCCCCTTGAGTTAAAAATAAAAATCGGAGGCAAGCGCGAAGCGTGCATCCGATTGGTGACTGTTCAGGGAAAACAGTTTCAGCTAAATATCTAGGCGGTAGCCGACACCGCGAACGGTTTTTAGGAATTTTGGATTATCGGGGTCAAGCTCAATGGCGCGGCGCAGCCATGACACATGCACATCAAGTGTGCGCGTGTCTCCGGTGTAATTCGTTTCCCATACTTTTTTAAAGAGGGGTTCACGTTCCACTACTTCACCGTGTTTATCCATCAATAAATGTAATAAAGTGACGAGGCGCGGAGTGAGCTTTGTGCTTTTGCCGAGACAGCGCACACGGCGCTTTTCAAGGTCAAGGCGGATGGGGCCAACATGCAAAACATTTTTACCATCACCGGGCAGCAGCGGCTTGATGCGGTTGACAAGTTTTTGAACGGTGAAAGGCAGGGTCAGGATCGCATCCGCAGCATCCTTGCTTACTTCCTTGTCATCTTCAAGGATAAGAATGATGGGGAGCTTGGCATCTTTTTCCCGAAGGGATTGGCAAATACGCAAGCCTGTGCTTCTTAAGGAAGCGGCGTTAATCACCACCAGGCTTGGGCTTACTTCTTTCAACAATGCAACTGCTTTGCTGCCGTTTTGAGCAATATGTACATCAAATCCCTTCTTTTGCAAGTCGGAAGCAAAGGAAGGGATTTCTGCGTGTTTAACTTCAATAACCAGAAGTGTGGTAGTCTTCATAATAATTTATATGGTACCTGTTCTTGAAAAAATTCTACAAACATTTATATTTTTTACATTTAAGTTTGTTAAGGTTTATTCATTATACACCAATTCATATGAAATACTTTCAGCCTTCGGTACTATTGTTTTAATGTCGTAAAATTTTTATTTATCTTCATTTTCCCTGCTGCGTTAACTCTGCTTGACTTTTTTGTGTTAACTTGGTAATATCGGCGGGCTCAACTATTCGGTGCGGGGTGGAGCAGTGGCAGCTCGTCGGGCTCATAACCCGAAGGTCGCAGGTTCAAGTCCTGCCCCCGCTACTAAAAAGACCATGATTTATCATGGTCTTTTTTCTTTTTATTTTTTCCGTCTGTTTGAAAAAAATTACCACGCGCAATTGGGGGTGGTGCTTATGCCTGCGGAAATTCCCACACGTTTGTACATGGTGACATTGGTAAAAGGCTCACCGAGGATTCCGTCGTGGATGGCCCACGAGCGTTTGCGGACGCTGTTCGCGGCTTCGGGCATTCTGAAGGGAGTGGAGCCGTCCAGGTGTGCGTGCAAATCTCCGCCAGGTTGAAAGCCATCATGGATGCTGTTCATCAGACGTTTGCCCATTTGGTAGGTAAAGCCGTAGCGCTCGAAGATGACGGCGTTGTGATAATACAAAGGTTCGACAAAGTACATGTCATGGCCAAGTGCGGTGACAAAGGTCTCGAATGCATCAATAGCCTGACCGAGCAATCTCAATCCGCGTCGTACCTGACCGGGTGCCAGACCGGCCTCAAGGGCAGTTTTTTCCGCTTCGACATTTCTTTGCAACGTGCCAAATTTTGTCGGTGAGCCATTCGGCATTTTGTCCACATCATAGCGGGGGGAATCAGGGTCGTTGAGGATATAAAGCAGGACGTGGATCTGTCCGTTGAGGGTGTCAGTGAGATGGGCATAGAGGATGGGGTCGGGGAAATCTATTTTGTGGAAGAGACGCATTTCCACATCGGTGGAGCCGGTTGCAAAGCGGAATTGCAGCAGGTTGTAGCCGGATGCTGAAGTGAGCGGAGGGATATCGTATTTGTCGAGAAGTTGAGTGGGGATGTAACGTGCGTAAATGGCACGTTTTTCTGCCTCGGGGAGCAGATTGATTCCGCCTATGGTGGATGGGGGCATGGTTTAGTTTCCTTGTTTTGTAGTTTGTTAGTTTGATAGTTGCAAAATAAGATAACTACACAACCAATCACCAACCAACTACCTAACTCTTGTTGCTCTTTCGTTGCTGCGCGCTTCATCTCGTTTGGCGATGGTGGCGCGTTTGTCGTAGGCTTTCTTGCCTTTGGCGAGGGCAATCTCGATCTTGGCGCGTCCGTCTTTCAGGTAGACACGAAGTGGAACAACTGTCATGCCTTTGATGCGGACGTTGTTCCACAACTCGGCGATCTGCTTTTTGTGAAGGAGCAGACGGCGTTTGCGTTTCGGTTCGTGGTTGAAGTGGGTTCCAGCCTGTTCGTATGGGGCGATATGCGCTTCGACGAGCCAGGCTTCTTTGCCTTCTTGCACATCCACATAGGCTTCCTGAATGCTGATCTGCCCTGCGCGAATGGATTTGATCTCTGATCCCACGAGGGAGAGGCCTGCCTCGAATTTTTCCATAAGGAAATATTCGAAGCTGGCTTTGCGGTTAAGTGCGATTACTTTGATATCTTCAGTCACGAGATGATTTTAGCATGAATTGAGGTTGGGATTTGTTTTGTGCATGGAGCGCACGATAGGTGCTAAACAGCGCCTACCCCCATTTGAGCAGGTAGAAGCCAGCAAAGATGCGCATGATGCCGAAGAGAATGAGCGCGGGCGCAAGACCCATCATATCGGCAGAGAGGGGGCCGATGATGGAACTGGTGAGCAGGGCAAAGTTGAAGACGATGGTGTACCACGCAAGATGTGAGGGACGGTCATGCGCGGGAATGTTTTCGAGCATGTAATTGGCGTACGCGCCGTTGACCATAGCGAACAAGAATCCGCCGAGAAATGAGAGTGCGTAGAATTGCCAAACGGTTTGGGAGAAGGCCAGCATGATCGGGTAGGCGGCCATGCCTGCCACGCCCCAGCCCGTCACTTTTTTGTGGCCGTATTTTTGTACGATCTTTCCGAGCTGTGTGGATGCGATAAGGACGGTCAAATAGTAGAAGGCTGTGCCGTTGCCGATGTTGCTGTCATTGAGCTTTAAAACATTCACGTTGTAGAGTGGGTACAGTGGTGATGATAAATAATGAACGAAGTGAAAGAAGAAGAGTGCGATCAGGACGTTCTTGAAATGGGTATTCCAGATGTCAAGACGGAGGAGGGAGGTAATGCCGCGGGGAGACTCTGCTGGTAGGTCGGGATCAATTGTCGGTGGGGTAGGAAGCGGAGTGGAATCATCCTGCACAGGTGTAACGTGATAGATGTGATAACTGCTCATCGCCGCACCGAATGCTCCGATCACAAAAATGATCTGATAACCGCCGGGGAAGGTGGCGTTCTTTAATATGTAACCCGCCACGAGGGAGGTGAGCATGTAAGCAATGGCAAAGGTGACATTGCGTGTGCCGGCTACTCGTGCTCTGAAACGGTCCGGGACGGATTCGGCAAAGAGTGCGTTGAAGCCGACGCCGAGCGGTGTGAGCGGAATGGCCATGAAGAAGGTGAGGATGATAAGTGCCCAGATCTGCCCCTGATTGCTGAAAAGCCAGGGCAGTGGGATAAATAGAAGGTAGCCGATACGGAAGACGACCGATGACCAGAAGACAGCGCGGCCTGTGTGGCGTTTGCTGATCCAATGGCCTGCGGGGATGGCGAGGAATAGGTTGACAACGGCTGACATGGCGGTGAGCAGGCCGATCTGCAGACCGCTTGCGCCGAGACGGGTGGCGTACACGTTGATGAAGTTGACTACGGTTCCGCTGAGCACCCCGTACCAGGCGATGTCGAAGTACAGGTTTGTGAAGTTGGAACGATATTTCTCGGGGACGTCGGATTGTCTAAATAGGTTGAAACGCATAAGTTGATTATAACCATATAGCTTGACTGTTTTGAGTTGTATCCTGCCTTATTACGCAACTCACCTTACGCAGAGTCGTTCTGCCTGCACCATGCAGCGGGCACGCGTGAGCGAAGCAAAGAACCCCTACGATTATCTAAGAGACTCTTCGCTATCGCTCAGGGATCAAGGTCGAGTGCGTAAGGTGAGTGGTTAAGTCAACTCTGGGATCCCCCAAATGCGATATTTTTATTCTGTGACCGTGTTGATTACCAGTTCAGGTCTTTCTCGTATTTCCACTGTATCAGTTGCTCTCCGGCGATTTCCTTGAATATCTCGCGGTCCCGCACGTTGAAGAAGCTCTTCCAATTTCCGGGGTGTCCTTTGGCTAAAATGGGCGCGAGGGAGTTGTTCCGCTGTGCCTGCCATTTCTCGTCCGGGTTGTCGGCAACTTCTGCGAGCAGGGATTTTTCCAGCGCAGGGTCAACATCCTTTACGCCGAGGAACAGCCATAATTTTTTCATCTCTTCAAAAGGATTGGCTAAAATGTCCTCGTAGCGGATGGGGAAGTAGCGGTCGCCGTACAGGCGTTTGCCCTCGAAGACTGATTCTTTCAGGTTGTCGGCCCAGCTTGGGGCGCCCTGGTTTTTGTCGCGCAACCAGCTTTCAGTAAAGATCGAGCGTCCACCGCCAGTAAACAGCTTCGGATCTGAGCGCAGAGCCGCGATGATCTTGTCATCCCCTTTGCGCAGGAATTTTTCCTCCACAAAATTTCTAAATCGGTCAGAGACCATCACGTCGCGTCCATCCCGCACGATGTACACCATGCGCGCATCGGGATAGATCTGATACATGTCGCGCACCGCTTTGCCGTGCGTCACAGTGGTTGGGCTTTTATCCCCGACGATGTGTTTTGTGGGTCCGGCATGATGCGCGTCGCTTTCCATGATGAAATCGGAGATGGCGCGCAGCACACGCGGGGAGAGGTCGCGTCCGCGATTCCAGCGGTTGGTTCCGCGCGTGAACCATTCTTCCACTTCCGGAGTGTTGACCAGCGAAGCCAGCCCGGGCGGGCGCGAAAAAAATGTGCCCTGGTAATTTGCATGCACTTCAGGGTGAAGACGTACGAGACGCATCAGGAGTGTATTGCCTGAACGCGAATGCCCGAGAATAAAAAATTTATCCATCGGGAAGAACATTTTCGCATCGGCAATATCCTCTGCGCTGACCGGCGGAATTGATTTTCGCTTGCGGGTCACTTTTGCGCCATGGATCAAAACGTCCCAGGCGTCTCGTACTCTTTTCTTTAGACTCATTTTCCTGCCTTGTCGGGAGCTTCCTGTTTTTTGACGGCGGGTGTTTTTGCCTTTGTTTTGGCTGAAGCCAATTTGGCAGGTACCACAAACTTCTTTACGCCGTCATGCACGAACCATGTACCAGATTTGTGGTTAAGCGCATTGCCGATGTTTTCAGGGTTGGTGATAACAGCTTCCTTGCCGCCATTTTCCAAGAACCAGACGATGGCGTGGACTTTCGGAGCCATGGAACCTCTTGCAAAATGGACTCCTTCCGCCAGATATTTTTTGGCCTCTGAAAGGGTCATTTTGTCGAACCATCTTTGGTTTTGACGGCCAAAGTTGATGGCTACTTTCTCAACCGCTGTGGATACCACGAACAGGTCTGCTTTGAGTTCCTGTGCGAGCAGGCTGGCAGCATAATCCTTGTCAACCGCGCCTGGGATGCCGCGGTGCTGACCATCGCCTTCGTCGATCA
This sequence comes from Candidatus Villigracilis propinquus, assembly GCA_016714565.1. Classification (GTDB taxonomy): domain Bacteria; phylum Chloroflexota; class Anaerolineae; order Anaerolineales; family Villigracilaceae; genus Villigracilis; species Villigracilis propinquus. The sequence goes on along the minus strand of JADKDM010000025.1, from coordinate 47,950 downwards.
CGGGAATGCCGCCGCCACCCGTGGTGATGGTAACAACACCGGCGTTCACCAGTGTGCGGATGGTTTCGATTTCAAGGATTTTCTTGGGGAACGGGGAGGGAACCACACGCCTCCAACCACGGCCAGCATCTTCTGTCACATTCCAGCCCCATTGTCCCGCCAGTTGTTTGGCTTCATCTTCCTTCATGAAGCTGCCAACGGGCTTGGTGGGGGGCAGGCGGTAGGCATGATCGTCTTCATCCACAAGCATTTGAGCAAGGATGGTAGCTACTTGTTTGTTGATACCGCGCTTAAATAATTCGTTTTGAAGGTTTTGTTGGAGTGCGTAGCCAACTTCGGCCTGGTTCAAAGCGATGCAAATATCCATCGGTACGGCAGGGACGCCGTCTGCGCGAAATGCCACTTCGGAACGGCGCAGGGCAAAGCCCAATTGTGGTCCGTTTCCATGGCCGATGGCCATGTCCCAGCCTGCTTCGATCATATCGGCAATGTGATGAGCGGTCTCTTTTACGATCATATATTGATGGCGGGATGATTTTCGCTTTTCATCCTTTACCAGCGAGTTGCCGCCGACAGCGACGATTGCAAGTTTACGGTTCTTCATTGTTTTCAATATCCTTTTGTGAGTATTTATTTAGATTGCAAAATCTTCTCCGTGCCAAATGCCGTGGTCTGACATGTGCAGAACGGGCGAATTGGAGGAGTGGCTGTTCAGTCTTTTTTCCAATTCTTCCACGTGAACAACCAGCGCCGCCACGGTTTCCCCGATCGCATCAGGCATCAGGTTGTGGTCGAGGTCAATTGGTGAATGTTCGTAATTTCGAACCAATACCTGGCCGGGAACTCCTACAATGACGGAATTCGGCGGGGTGGATTTTACGACCACGGCGTTTGCGCCAATACGGCTTCCTTTTCCAATTGTAATCGCTCCCAGGATTTTTGCCCCTGCGCCAACGACCACGTTGTCTTCCAAAGTTGGGTGGCGTTTCACCTTTTGGGAGCTGGTTCCGCCAAGGGTGACGCCATGATACAGGGTCACATTATCCCCAACTTCGGCGGTTTCACCGATCACAACTCCCATGCCGTGGTCAATGAAAAAATTATTTCCGAGGGTTGCACCCGGGTGGATTTCAATTCCGGTGATGCCGCGCGTGACTTGGGAGAGCCAGCGCGCAAGGAGTTTGAATCCGCTTTTCCAGAGTTTGTGAGCCAGACGATGAGCCCAGATGGCGTGCAGGCCGGAATAGCATAGTAAGACCTCCAGAACATTACGGGCGGCGGGGTCGCGTTCCAATACAGATTTAACATCGTTACGTATGATTTTGAACATGTTATTCTCTCAGTTTGAATGACCCATTTTACCAGCCGAGCTTTCGGCAGGCTTGAGCCAAAATAGGCGGGTTATTGATATGGATAGCAGATGTTGTCCCTGACTCTTTTTTTGCTGGATCAAACTGTAATCTCGTATAATCATTCCATGTACAATCTCAAAAAATACTTCCTCCTCGACCCAACTGTCACCTTTCTCAATCATGGTTCCTTTGGCGCGACTCCTAATCCTGTGTTCAAAGAATATCAGCGCTGGCAGCGCGAGCTTGAAAATCAGCCCGTTGAGTTTTTGGGCAGGCGTCATAATGACCTTATGAAAATCTCTCGCGATGTGCTTGCGAAATATCTCGGCACGAGCGCGGAGAATGTAATCTACGCCCAAAACGTGACCATCGCCCTGAACATCGTGGCACGTTCATTGGGCTTGGGCTCGGGTGATGAAGTGCTTTCCACGGATCACGAATACGGCGCAATGGACCGCACCTGGCGTTTCCTTTCAAAGGAGCGCGGCTTTGCCTATATCAACCAGCACGTTGACCTGGCTTCGCAGGATGAATTTGTAGAATCCTTTTGGCGGGGCGTTACGCCGCGGACCCGCGTGATCTTTCTCAGCCACATCACATCGCCAACGGCAACCATCTTTCCCATTGAAAAAATAATCCAACTCGCGCGCGCAAAAAATATCATCACCATTGTTGACGGCGCGCATGTGGCGGGACAATTGCCGCTTCATCTTGATTCCCTTGGTGCGGATTTTTACGGCGGCAATCTTCATAAATGGCTATGTGCTCCAAAGGGCGCTGGCTTTTTGTATGCGCGGCCTGAAATGCAATACCTGCTCAAACCGTTAGTCGTCTCGTGGGGATACGAATCCGAAACGCCGAGTGGTTCCTCATTCATTGACCACCACGAATGGTGGGGCACACGGGATGTGGCGGCGTTCTTAACCGTCCCGACGGCGATTCAATTTCAGCAGGAGCATGATTGGGTTAAGGTGCGAAGCGCATGTCATCAATTGGCAGTGGATACCTGGCAGCGCATCAACTCATTAACGGGACTGACTCCGCTTCATCCCTCCGCCGATGGCTGGTTCGCCCAAATGACAGTTTCCCCGCTCCCGGCAAATACCGACATCATCGAAATAAAAAAAAGACTTTATGATGAATACCGTGTTGAGATCCCACTGATCGATTGGCGCGGGAATAAATTGATCCGCCTCTCAGTGCAGGGATATAATTCAAAGCGTGATATGGATAAATTGTTGGACGCATTGAAAATGTTGATCGCATAGACGGGCTTGTTCATGAAAAAAATATATTACGTTTTTTTTCTTGTGCTTCTATTAACGGGGTTGAGTTTCACAAAACCAAAAAGAGTTTTCGCCAGCCCGCAAAACCAGATCACATCCGCAGATCAGTTGATCAGCGCGGTTAATAGTTTGCGGAGCTCCTACGGATTGCCCGCGTTGACGTGGCATTCCATCCTGATGCAGTCAGCCCAATCTCAGGCGGATTATATGGCCGCCACCGGACAGGTAACGCACTCTCGCCCGGGCGGTATAACCTATACCCAGCAACTGCTCTCGCTTGGTTTTCCATTGGCAGGCGACCTTTCTCGCGGCGGGTTTCGCTCTGAGAATATTTTGAACTCGAACAGCCCGCTCGTCTGGGACGGGGTTCCGGCCGCGTGGCAGGATGCCGACCACATGAACACCATGCTTTCCCAGAACTTTACACACATTGGCGCGGGCGTTTCGCAAAGTTCCAGCGGCTATTATTATGCGGTGGATACAGCCGCCGCCACAGGCAATGGACAAATGCAGGAAAGTGCGTCATCTGTTATTGGCAGCTCGGGGGGCTCAATTGAGGCGGCGGGAGTGAGCCAATATATGGTGGGTGTGGTGAAGAGCACCGCGCTCCCGGGTGGGGATGTGATCCATACCGTGCAATATGGGCAAACCCTGTGGAGCATTGCCATCGAGTATGGAACTACCATCAAGAATATTCAAGCATTGAACAACCTCGGCGAAGATCTGGTCGTATATCAAGGACAGGCGCTGCTGGTTCAAAAAGCTGCCACACAGCCCGCACCAGACCTTCCCACAGCAACGCTGACGCCGCCCGCCACAGAAACCCTTGTCCCGGTCACGCCCACCGCGGAGGTGGCTTCTCCTACGGTTTTGGCTCCCACAACTACACTTGAAGTTCAATCCGCAGGACAATCCGCTTCAAAACCGAAATCATCCCAACTTCTTGTGGTTGTTTTGATCTTCGCGGCGATCATTGGTGCAGGTGTGGCGGTCTGGTTGATCCGCGATCCGGATTAATATAAATTTCAAAAGGTATAATCTTTTTCGTACACACTGTCTAAATATTTGGCCGGAAATAATTTCAAAAACTATTTCCGCTCTTTCGAGGACTAAGCCCCCGAAAAGCCAGAGGCAGGTCAAAAAACTTTCAACTGACTACTTGACGCTATGAAATAAAGAAAGGCTTTTCAATTAACATGGATATTACACTGGCATTGGGCGGGGGCGGCGCCAAGGGAAATTCACACATCGGCGTTTTGCGCCGCCTTGAAAAAGAAGGATACAGAATTCGTTCGGTTGCAGGCACCAGCTTTGGCGGCCTTGTTGGCATTTTATATTGCGCTGGGTATTCCCCGCAGGAAATTCAAGCGGCATTTGAAGAAAGTGACCAAAGACATTTATATAGCCGCGATGCACTGGATGGACCTTCCATGCTTGGGCTTGGGGGTGCGCGAAAACTGTTCGACCAAATGCTCGGAGAAAAAACATTTGACGATCTTCGCATCCCCTGCGCTGTGACGGCCGTGGATATTAACGCGGGCTGCGAAATTATTATTTCCAGCGGATTTCTGAAGGATGCCGTTCTCGCGACCATCGCGTTGCCGGGTATTTTTCCTGTCCAACGCATCGCTGATTGGGAACTGGTGGATGGTGGTGTGCTTAACCCCGTCCCGGTTTCTGTGGCGCGCATGTTGTCTCCAGACTTGCCTGTTGTGGCAGTTGTGCTGAACGACCCGATGGACAAACCTGTGCGGCCTTATACCATTCCCGTTCCGGGCATTTTTCCGCGCCAAATTGCTGAACGTATCACGCGCATCTCGCTGGCGCAATCCCTTGATATTTTTCTGCGTGCCGTGGATGTGAGCAGCCGTGCGCTTGCTCATTATCGCCTTGAGCTGGAAAAACCCGAAGTCATCGTCCGCCCTGCTGTGCATGATTTTGGCTTGCTCGATAAAGTGGTGGTTGCAGACCTCGCGCAGCTTGGGGAGCAGGCGCTTGAGGAAGTATTGCCTCAGCTCAAAAAAGCAGTATCCTGGCGGGCGCGCTTCACCAAAATACTACTTGGAGTAACTCGATGAGTCGTGATCTGCGAAAATATATGAAGGATACGAACACGCGCATTTTGATCGGCGCGTTCTTTATGTTATTCATCATCGGCATCGGTTTGATCTGGGCCATCTATGGTTTTGGCGCAGCAGTCACAGCGCTTCTTTGTCTGCTTGGCGCAACCGTACCAATCGGATTAATTTTTCTCTCCCTCTTTGGCTTGGATTGGATCGTAAAACGTGCAAACCGCGATTAACACAGACCTCATCACTTTCAATGGCTGGACATTGCGCGCCCGCCCCTCGTCCGTTGAAAATCCGCGCCTGTTGGTCATGATCCACGGTTGGACGGGTGACGAAAATTCCATGTGGGTTTTCACGCGTGGATTCCCTTCCACTTATTGGATCATTGCGCCGCGAGCGCCTCACGCTGCGGAATCGAAAGGCTTCTCCTGGCGTCCGCCTCAAGCTGCAACCTTTGGCAGGCCCAGTCTCGAAACGCTTTTACCTGCCGCTGAGGGTTTGATCCAGCTCATAGACGAGTACTCAGCTTCGGTTAAGGTCGAGGCGCGGCAATTTGATTTAATGGGATTCAGTCAGGGCGGGGCAATGGTCAATGTGGTCGGGTTGTTATATCCGCAGCGTATTCGCAAGATGGGTGTGTTGGCGGGTTTTCTCCCTTCCGGTTTGGAAGATGTTATTGAAAAGAAACCGCTCGCCGGAAAACATGTTTTTGTGGCACATGGCACGCAGGATGAAATGGTCCCCGTGGATCGCGCGCGCGCATCCATGCAGGAGTTGGAACGGGCTGGCGCGAAGATCACGTATTGCGAAGATGAGGTGGGACACAAACTCAGCTCGAATTGCTTGCGCGCGCTGGAGAATTATCTGGAAAGCTGAGTATTGCGACAATGTTACATTAACTTTTTTAGAGGAGTCCAGAAGTTCTACTTCTGGATATTCCGCCAGGACAGGCTGCAGTTATCCGCAAGTAGAACTTGCGGACTCCCGCGCCCAATATGAAATTATTAATCCCTTCTCACCCGCCCGTTGACGCTCTTTTTGTTTGAAGGTATGCTTGTCGGACAATTCATTATTTTTACAAAGGTGAAGAATGAAAAGACAGATCTCACGACGTGATTTCATAAAATTAGCGGGAGTTGGTTTGGGTGCAATGGCATTCAGACCTTATTATTTCCCCGAGCTGGAACCATTGTATTCGCCAAAACGCCTGCCTCAATTCCCAGCCAGCGAGATCATTGGCCGTGTCACAGATCCGGATGTGGACATTCGCAATCGTCCTGCAAATGACCCGGGCTTGAATACATCCATCGGAAAATTGAGCGCGGATACACTCGTGGAATGGAATCGCGAGGTGATCGGCAATGTGATCGGCGGGTTGGCCAACCAACGCTATGTGGAGACGCCGCAGGGCTATGTGTATGGCTCGGTGGTTCAACTCACTCGCAACCTTCCCAATGTCCCCGTCGCAGCGATACCCGCCGGACAGACTGGCTTTTGGGTGGAAATAACCGTGCCGTATGTTGATCTGACTCTCGAGGGTATTGTTGCCTCTCCCTGGCTGCAAAGTAATATCGAACATAATTTTCCGCCGCGTCTGTATTACAGCCAGGTGGTGTGGGTTGACCAGGTCCGCCAGAATAATGGGTTTGTGGAATACCGCTGGAATGAAGATGGCACCGGTCACGGGTATGGATATGGCGGCTACGGTGAACTCTTCTGGTTTGATGGCGCCGCAGCCAAGATACTCACCGAAGAAGAACTTGCGCCCATCAGTCCGGACTTTAATCCCGATGAAAAGACAATTTCCGTCGATCTGGATTACCAGACATTATCCTGTTTTGAAGGCAAGAACGAAGTGTTCTTCTGCCGTATTTCCAGCGGAAAAAAGATCGGCGCGGATGGACAATTGACCGATGAATTTGCCACCCCCGCAGGAAGTTTGATCACACATTGGAAGATCGTTTCCAAAAATATGACGGCTGGCTCCGCTCAGGCGGGTTATTCGACACCTGCCGTCCCGTGGAATACATTTATCAGCGGCGAAGGCATCGCCATCCACGGCGCGTTCTGGCACAATGCGTTTGGCGAGAAACGCTCGCATGGTTGTATCAATGTCTTGCCGGAACATGCCAAGTGGATCTTCCGCTGGACATCCCCTTATGTGTCGCTTGCCCAAAGTGAGCTTCGCATGTCTCTGCCTGACCACGGCACGATCGTGCAAACGACAGAGAGAACTTTCTAGCTGATGGTTTCGTCACACCTGCACTTGCACCGTACGCAACATTGTCCCGATGTTTTTTCGGGAGTGCGGTGAGCAATCTCGAACTTTGTTGACTCCCAATCCCGAGGAATTAAAATTCATGGAATTCTCCCAAATTAGTGTTTGGCTCGCTTTTCTGGCTGGTCTGGCATCCTTTCTTTCCCCCTGTGTGTTTTCGCTTGTGCCTGCCTATGTAGGCTACCTCGGCGGGCGCGCCGCGGGTTCAGGCGACCACCCCAACCGCTGGCTTACGTTTAGTCATGGCGTTGCCTTTGTGCTCGGTTTTAGCTTTGTTTTTGTTCTGCTTGGCGTGGCGGCTTCCTTTGCGGGAGGTCTGCTGTACGACTTGCGTTTCTGGCTGGCAAAGATCGGCGGAGTTGTCGTCATCGTCTTCGGTCTGCACATGATCGGCGTGTTCCATATCCCGTTCCTTGCCTACGACACCCGCGTGCAGGAAGCCCCAGACCCAAAAATGGGATATCTCTCCTCGGCGTTGATGGGCGTCTTTTTCTCTGCGGGTTGGTCTCCGTGCGTGGGACCCGTTCTCGGTACGATCCTCACTCTTGCCGTCAACGGCGGTTCTATTTCTCAGGGCGCAACGTTGCTCACATTCTATTCCGCTGGGTTGGCGATCCCGTTTTTGCTGGCTGCGTTGGGCATTGGCTGGGTGACTACCATCCTGAAAAAATATAACAAGGTCATGCGTTATGTCGAGATCGCGATGGGCGTCATCCTTGTCATCGTCGGCATCATGCTCTTCACTGGCATTTTCGAGCTGATCGCACAAAAAGGCCAATTCTTTTATTTCAATTTTGGGATCTAATCGTCGTCTGAAAGACGCCCCAAGGCTTTTAGAGAGCGTATCTTAAGTCTACATCAAAGGGAATTTACCACTGAGATCACGGAGAGCACAGAGGTTTTAAAGCTTTTTCTCTGTGGGCTCGGTGCCCTCCGTGGTGAAAAAAGAACTTAAGAAACAGCTTCATAGGGCCTTATTTTTTAATAGGAAACGTCCATGCTCAATGTAACCCTGTACACCCGCAAAGACTGCCACCTCTGTGACGAAGTGAAAGCCAACCTGGCTGAACTTCAATCCAAATATCCACACCGCCTCGTGGAAGTGGATATCGATACCGATTCTGCGCTGGTGGCAAAATATGGGCAGATCATTCCCGTTGTGGAAGCCGGGCCTTATTCGATCCAGGCGCCCATCACACCTCAGAAACTGCAAATGACCATCGGCGCCGCGTTCGACAGAAAAAACCAGTTGGAGAAACTGGAAGATCCTGAATACAAAATGCGTATCAAAAAAGGACAAAATGTGACAACCGGAGACCGGGTTTCCTATTGGATCGCCAGACGCTATTTGCTTTTGCTAAATCTATTCATGCTGTTTTATGTCGGGCTTCCCTTTCTCGCGCCGACCTTAATGAAGCTCAATGTTGAATTACCCGCACAGGTTATTTACCGCATGTACAAACCCTTCTGTCATCAATTCGGGTTTCGCTCCTTCTTCCTTTATGGTGAACAGGCTTTTTATCCATTGGCAGAGGCAGGTGTCAGCGGCGTCAAAACCTTTGAAGAAGTAACGGCAATTGCAAATCTTGACGACCCCTACAGCGTTACCCGCTTTGACGCCCGCAATTACATCGGTGATGACACGGTAGGTTACAAGGTCGCTTTGTGTGAACGTGACTCAGCCATTTACCTTGCCATCCTTCTTTTCGGCATCGTATTCGGGTTGACGGGCCGCCGCATCAAATCAGTGCATTGGTTGGTCTGGCTGTTGATCGGCATCGGCCCCATCGGTCTGGATGGTTTCTCTCAACTATTCAGCCAGTTCGATTGGCCGTGGCTTGCCTCCATCGTTCCCTACCGTGAAAGCACGCCCTTCCTGCGCGCACTTACCGGCGCCTTCTTCGGGCTGATGACCGCCTGGTTCGCCTATCCCAACATCGAAGAGTCGATGAGCGAAACCCGCCAGTATTACGCCAAAAAATTCGCAGTCCATCAGGCTTCGGAATAATGCCTTTCCACGAAAAGGACGGTCTGCGCTATTACAGCTTTGATGTCTTTTCAAATGGAATAGCGCAGGCTGTGTTTACTCGCCGTGGCGGCATCAGCCCCGCTCCCTGGCATTCCCTGAATCTGGGCGGATCGGTGGGGGATGACCCGGCTCACGTGGCCGCGAATCGCATCCGCACATTTGATGCGCTTGGACGAGACCGCGCCTCCATCCACGACGTGTGGCTGGTTCACGGCACAGACATTGTCTACGCTGACGCACCCCGTCCGCTCGAAAATCACCCTGAACGCGCCGACATCCTTTTGACGGACAATCCCGAAGTCACGCTGTACATGCGCTTCGCGGATTGCGTTCCCTTGCTCTTTCACGACCCCAGGAAAAATGTCATCGGGCTTTCTCATGCCGGTTGGATGGGAACCGTAAAAGGTGTTGCAAAAACAACCGTGGATGCCATGCAAGCCCGCTACGGCTGCAATCCCGTAGATATTGTCGCTGGCATCGGTCCATCCATTGGCGTGGACCACTACGAAATCGGCGAGGATGTTGCCTCGCAATTCCGCGTGAAATATGGCAAAGATGCGGAACACGTTATCCAAACTCGAAATGGCAGCACCTATCTGGATCTGTGGACGGCGAATTTGATCCAATTGCAAAGCGCGGGCGTAGAGCAGGTGCAGGTCTCCGGCGTATGCACGGCCTGTCATTTGGATGATTGGTTCTCGCACCGTGCCGAAAAAGGGAAGACAGGTCGCTTCGGCGTGCTGATGGCGCTGGTTTGAAATTACCAGCGTGGCGAATGTTTGGGTGTTGTAAGCAGGTTTGAGGTAGGAAAGAAGCGCGGTTCGGTTACGTGTCCGGGGGGAAAAATAAAAATTCATCCCCCCCCCTTACATGTTTCCAATAGTTTAGTAAATTATGCTACAAGCGGTAAAATAAATCCATGAGCGAATTAGTTGATTCCATACGAGAAAAATATCTGGCAACGCTGGATCGGATCGCTGTTGCCGCAAAAAAGGCGGGGCGTGATCCCCAATCTGTGAAGCTGGTGGTGGTGACGAAGACTCAAACCGTGGAAGTTGTGCGCGCGGCCATTGATGCGGGGGTGAATATCTTGGGCGAGAATTACCCCGAAGAAGGTGTCATGAAAATTCAATCTCTGCGTGAATTTTCTGCGGTAGAATGGCACATGATCGGTCATGTGCAAAGCCGCAAGGCGCAGCTAGTGGCTGGGAACTTTAATTTTTTACATTCATTGGACGGCGCGAAACTCGCCAAAAAACTGGATCGGTTTTGCGGTGAAGCAGGCAGAGATTTATCTACGCTGCTTGAGTTCAATGTCGGCGGCGAGGACAGCAAAAGCGGCTGGCCTGCATGGGACGAGTCGCGCTGGCAGGAATTGTCTGCTGAGTTGAATGAGGTGTTAGCTCTGCCGCATTTGAGAGTGCGCGGTTTGATGGCGATGCCGCCGCTTGGCGAAACGGCTGAATTTTCACGGCTGTATTTTCAAAAGGTGAGACGCTTGCAGGAATATCTTTCAGCGCAATTTCCGTCGGTGGATTTCTCGGAGCTTTCGATGGGCACTAGTTCGGATTACGAAGTAGCTGTGGAAGAAGGTGCGACCTTTGTGCGGGTGGGGACGGCAATTGTGGGCGCCAGAAAATATAATACGGAGACGGAATGAATTTGGATCTATTTGCATTGGTTTTATCGTCGGTTGCCCGGCTTTTTATTTATGTTGTGATTGCGTCGTCCCTGCTTTCTTTTGTGCTGCCGCCTTATCATCCGGTACGTGAGGCGTTGGATCGTATCGTGAATCCGTTCCTGAACCCCATCCGTAATTTGATGCCGCAGTCAGGAATGCTTGATTTTAGCCCTCTGATCTTGATCCTTGCGGTTGAGTTTTTGTCGCGGGTCTTGATCTCCATAATTCTTTCGTTATAACGAGGTGAACCATGACCAGAAATTTTAACCTTCATAACGGCAAGCGCGGATCGGCTCTGGCTGTTCGTGTGACTCCGCGTGCCAGCCGCAGCCAGATCGTTGGCGTGGTGGATGATGGAACCATCAAGGTTCATCTGGCTTCCGATGCCGCAGAAGACCAGATCAATATTGAGCTGGTGGCTTTTCTTGCGGAAGTGCTCGGCGTGCCGAAATCGCGCGTGGAGATCGTGGCCGGCGAGAATGGCAGGGATAAGTTGATCTCTGTGCTGGATATGGATGTGGAGACAGCGCATCAACGCGTTTTGGCGCACATGGATTAAGTAGTTTCGTGATTATGAAAAGGGATGAAGGATTCCTGTGAGGCCTTCATCCCTTTTTGATTTAAGTCAGGTTTATTTTTGCCGCGAATTTCGCTAATTACGCGAATTTTTCATTTGCGAATAGTCAATTATTCCGCCGCGCCGTACAAACGCTTGTACACCGCATGAATCTCGTAAATGTTGCGGAGGTAGTTGCGTGTCTCTTCAAAACGAACGGATTCGAGGAACAGGTCGGGGTCATCCCCAGCGAGGCTCTTCCATTCCAATGAGTTACCGGGTCCCCCATTGTAGGCAGCGAGGGCGGCATACAGATCGCCGTTGAATAATTTGAGATTTTTAGCAAGATAATACGTTCCAAACTGAACGCTTACAGTCGGGCGATAGAGGTCACTCTCCGTATAATTGATCTGCCCAAGTTCCGAGGCGATCTGCGCGCCCGTGGTTGGGATGATCTGCATCAGCCCCTGCGCGCCCGCGCTGGAGCTGACAAATCCCTCAAAGAGACTCTCCTGTCGAATGACGCTGAACGTGAACAGTGGATCGAATCCATTTTTTTGTGATTCAGGGAGGATAAGATCTGAATAATACAAGCCATAGCGCAGGCGGCTGAAGTAGGGCGGCGCCATCATCGAATCGGTGTGTTCGTCCAGCCCGGCCAGCGTCAGCACCTGACGCGCTGCAAAGATAGCCGAACGATATAAGCCAAGGTCAACCAGATAATTCGCAAGGCGATAGCTGCCAACGGCATCCCGCGCTGTTTCCAATTCGATGCGCAGATTTTCAAACTCAAGCCGCGCCTTTTCGTATAGCCCAATATTCCAATATTCCTTGCCGCGGATGACACGCGGGTCTGATGCGAGAGTGCCTAATCCCATCAGATCTGTTTCGGGTGGGAGGTTGAAGGTTAATCGTATCCATGCATCTGCGTCCCTGCGCTCGGCGGCAAGATCAGGCGTGAAGTTGACCGATGAAGCGGGCGCAAATGGAGCGCGTTCTGTGAGCATATCTCGGGCGCGCTCGCTGTAGTAGCCGCCGGAGTCAAGGTTCTGTCCCACACGCCAGGCATCCAACGCGGCTGCATTGTCGCCAAGTTTTTGCTGTGTTTTCCCGAGCCATAAATAAGCGCGAGCCTGTCCTGTTGACGTCTGTGAAAGGACACGGCTGCGCTCAAATGAATCCAGCGCCAATTGGAAATTGCCCTGACGGTAATAAATGACGCCCATCAGGAATGTCGCATCGGTTGCCTGCGAGGAGCCGGGGGATTCGTTCGCAACACGCGCCCAGGTTTCCACAGCCTTGTCGTATTGTGCGTCACGTTCGTAGATGCGTGCCGCGCTCATTAAATATTCTATGGTGAGCGGAGTGTTTGGAACCGCTGTCGCAAAATCCAAAAGCGTTTGTGCGGCGGCTGAATAATTATCTTTTTGCGACCATTGAATGAACGCCTTCTCGCCCCAGGCGTCACCCCAATTCGGGTGATTTGGATACCCCGCAATAAAGGTCTCATAATCCTGTATGGCTTCATCATAAAAACTCATGTTGCGCCGAGCCTGTGCGCGGTAATAATAGACCGTGCCGTCATTGTCCGCAGGTTTGGATTCGAGATATCGGTCAAAGGCGGCGATGGCAACCGTATATTGCCCGGCGAAGAAATCCACCAGACCACGGTCCAATTCACTGACAGTGCCGCCCGCATCCAACAGCGCGACGAGGCTGAGATAGGAATGATAGGAGAGCGGATAATTTTCCACGGCGAGGCGGAATTTTTCAGACGCCGCATCATTCTTCCCCTGAAGCTGATACACCAACCCGGACTCATACGCCGCCTGAGCCTTGACGTAATCGTTCGGCGCGCGCGCTGTGATGCCATCGTACAACCCCAGCGCGGAATCGTAATTCCCCATTTTTGTATGTGTAGAAGCCACTTTCAGATCCAGATCTATATCGTCGCCAAGCGCAGGAGACTGGATGGCGGCTGTGTACGCAGACAGTGCCTCTGTGTAATTTTGGGCATCGTACAGCGCGTCACCGCGCAGTTCCTGCACATACGCATCCAGATAGCCGGGGCGCAGCACGAGGTATGTCTGCCACGAATCCGCGGCGGACGGATAATTTTCAAGGCGGTAAAAAACAAAACCTTGCAAAAAATACGCCTGCGCGAGATAGGGAGAATCGGGGTATTCGGTGATCAGGGTTTGCAGAGCGGTGAGTGTTTCGTTGTACCGTTCGCCCGCGTAATAGATGCGCGCCTCACCCCACTTGGCGGATGCGCGCAGCAAGGCGTCTGGCGAATCTTGCAGCACGATCTGATAATCTGCAAGCGCGCTTTCGTAGTCCCCATTGAAGAAAGCCTTTTCTCCCACAGTGACACGGGCAGCGACTAGCGGAGTTGGCGTAATGGTCGGTGTTGACGTCGCTGCGAGAGTGGGGGATGCGCTGGGTGTCACCGTCCAACCCGGGGGGATGGCGGGAATGTTCGGGAGTATGGAACAGCCTGCAATGGAAAGAGCAAGCCAAAGTCCAAGAATGAGGCGAATCTTTGAGGCTGAAGTTGTAGTGGGGTTGGTGTACTTCATCCTGTTTTTATAACGTCAAAAGACGGGAGCGTCAAGCAAGGTTGTATTCGAGTTGTGTGTGATATATAATCGCTGTGCAAGTCAATAAAAAATAGAAGAGGAAAAATGAACATACAAAGCAAAATTCACCATTTGGGCCGTTTGATCTTGACGGCCTTTTTGTTGTTTGGCGTTGCGGGATGTGCGTCGGGAAAGAGCGATCCGTCCGCTGAAAAAGTCACCTCCAGCGGATTTGTCTGCCCGGAGCCAAATCCGCGGATCGAGTTTGAGAGCAAGGAGATCAACATCTTCACGTGGACGGAATATGTGCCCGCTGACATTATCGATTGCTTCGGTCTTGTCTATGGCGTGGATGTGAACACTGATTATTTTTCATCCAATGAAGAGCTTTATACCAAGATGTCTTTTGGTCAGGATGTGAATCCCTATGATGTGGTACACCCCAGCGATTACATGATCGGCGTGTTGATCCGCGAAGGATTGTTGAAGGAGTTGGATCAAAGCCAGTTGCCGAACAACAAAAATTTGGATGCCGGTTTAGTAAGCGCGTATGGCGATAGCGTGAATTATGTTGTGCCGTACCAAATGGGCACACAAGCCATTGTGTACAACAGTGAGACCGTGACAAATCCGCCGACCTCCTGGGCTGATCTGTGGAGCACGGAATACGAAGGCCGCATTGTTTCAGTGGACGATAACCGCGTAGTGATCGGCGCTGCTTTGCTCACGCTTGGTTATGACGTCAACACGACCGATGAGGCTCAATTGGAAGAAGCCAAGCAAAAGCTCCTCGAACTGATGCCGAACATCCGCGTATTTGACAGCGACAGCCCGAAGAATCCGCTGCTGGCTGGTGATGTGGATCTGGGCATCGTCTGGAACGGCGAGGCATTTTTGGCTCAGCAGGAAAACCCCGCCTTCAAGTATGTTTTCCCGTCTGAAGGTTCCATTATTTTTTATGACGGCATGGCGATTCCCGAGAGTGCTCCGCACCCGGATGCAAGTTATGCATGGTTCAATTACATGTTGCAAGGAGAGCTTTCATGGCTGACGCTGGTGGATTATCCCTATACCAGCCCCAATGCCGCCGCACTCGAATATGCCAAAGCGAATCAAACCGAAGTGTATGATGCCTACATGGCTTCTTCGGTCACGAACACCCCCGCAGAGGAATTCAAGAAAGGTCACGAAGTAAAAGATCTCGGCGCGGCACTTTCCTTGTATGACCAGATTTGGACTGAGATAAAACAATAAAACTGCCTCTGCTCTATCGGGGGCTTAGCCCCCCGATAGAGCAGTTAAGAATTGGAATTCATGTTAAATTTTTCTGCAACACTAAATGAACCTGAACTGCGCCTCGCAATTGTTGAATGCGGGCGCATTGCCTACGAACGCCATTTGATGACATCCAACGATGGCAATATTTCCGTGCGAATGGAAAACGGCCATGTTCTCATCACACCTTCCGGTATTTCAAAGGGACGCTTGAGCACCAGTGATATGCTTGTTGTTGATCTGGATGGCAATATCATTTCCTCGCGCCCAGACCGCAAGCCATCTTCCGAAACGCCGATGCACCTTCAAGTGTACAAACACCGCGATGATGTTCGCGCGGTGGTGCATGCCCATCCCATTTTTGCGACCACGCTCACTGTCGCTGATCTGGAATTTCCAGTGGATGTGCTGCCCGAAGTGCTGCTCACTCTTGGCGATGTGCCAACTACAAAATATGCCACACCCGCTTCACATGAAGATGCCGAAGTCATCCGTCCGTTTTTGAAGACGCACAACGCCATGCTGCTTCGTCAGCACGGCAGCCTCACGTACGGGAAAAATCTCGATGAAGCGCTGATTCATTTGGAACGCATCGAACACGTCTCTGAAGTTTATTGGCGCGCGAAAATGCTCGGCGAAGTGAAACGCGTCCCTGAAGAAGCGCAAGCCAAACTCATTGCTTTGCGCGAAATGTATTTTAAAAGGTAAACCATGCGAACTGTATTTTGGGAAAACAACGAACTAAAAATGATCGACCAGCGCATTCTGCCAGGTCGTTTCGAAGTCCTAGCCTATCGCGGACATAAAGAAGTTGCCATTGCGATTACGGATATGGTCGTCCGCGGCGCACCTGCCATTGGAGCGGCTGCCGCATTCGGTCTCGCCCTCGCTGGATATGAATCCGCCTCTTCCTCAAGCTCGGGCTTGATTGCTGACCTACAGGCAGCTTCCGCCACTTTGAAAGCGGCACGCCCCACGGCGGTGAACCTTGCCTGGGCGGTGGATCGGCTCATGGAAGTTGCATCAGCTTCCAGCGCGGAGCGAAGCGCAGATGATCTTCGTCAACTGGTTTTGGATGAAGCGCAAAAACTCGCGGATGAAGATGTCGCCATCAACAAACGCATGGCAGAACACGGCGCGGCGCTCATCAACGACGGCGATACGATCATCCATCACTGCAACACGGGCGCGCTCGCCACAGTGGATTGGGGTACTGCACTGGGCGTCATTCGTACCGCGCATGAGCAGGGCAAAAAGATCCACGTCTTTGTGGATGAAACCCGCCCAAGATTGCAAGGCGCGCGCCTCACGGCTTGGGAGTTGGAACAATACGGAATTCCATACGAAATCATCAGCGATAACACAGCCGGATATTTCCTGAAAGCTGGCAAGGTGCAGAAATGTTTTGTCGGCTCCGACCGTACCGCCGCGAATGGAGATGTGGCAAACAAGATCGGCACGTACATGCTTGCTCTGGCCGCGTTTGATAATGGCGTGCCGTTTTATCCTGTCGTGCCAACCTCCACAATTGATCTCTCGCTCGTGCATGGTGATCTGATTCCCATTGAAGAACGCAATCCGCAGGAAGTGCTGGGCTTGGAATTTGAAGGCCAGCGCGTTGCGCCGCTCAACGCAAAAGCCCGCAACATCGCCTTCGATGTAACACCGCATAAACTTGTTACCGGCATCGTGACCGAGAACGGCGTGGCATATCCGCCATTCGAAGTGAGTTTGAAGAAGCTGGTTGAAAATAGACCTTAGAAAATTGATTGTTCAAAAACTTTACATTCACAAATCCCCGTGATAAACTTTTCATTGCTTGATTAACTATGGCGCACTCGTATGAGTGCGCCATTTACTGCGACAAGGAATAACTATGGATATTTTGCTCACTGGCTCCGTTGCGTACGATTACCTGATGACCTTCCCCGGTCAATTCAAGGAACAAATACTTCCCGAACGTCTGGCGTCCATCAGCCTTTCGTTCCTTGTGGACGGCATGTCCAAACAACGCGGCGGTATTGCCCCGAACATTGCCTACACCATGGCGCTGCTCGGACAAAAACCGCGCGTGATGGCAACCGTCGGCGAAGACTTTGGCGATTATCGTGCCTGGCTTGATTCAAAAGGTGTGGATACATCGCTGATGAAAGTCGTCCCTGGCATTTTTACCGCTTCGTTCTTTGCCACGACCGATCTTGATTCTGCTCAAATTGCATCTTTCTACCCTGGTGCAATGGCCTACTCAGCAACCCAGTCCATCAAGGAGTTGCCGAGCAAGCCGGATCTTGTGATCGTTTCCCCAAGCGCACCGGATGCAATGATGAAATTCCCCGCAGAATGCCGCGAGTTGGGGATCAAATATTTGTACGACCCCAGCCAGCAGGTGTTACGTCTCGAAGGGGCTGAACTGGCGCGGGATATGGAAGGTGCGTACTTCCTCTTCTGCAATGATTACGAGTTCGGTCTGATCTCAAAGAAGACAGGCTGGAGCCTGGATCAGATTCTGGATCATGTGAAGGTGCTCGTCATCACACGTGGCAAAGACGGTGCTGACTTGTATTCAGATGGCGACTCGGTTCATATCCCCACCGTCCCTGAAGATGAAGTAGTAGACCCCACCGGTGTGGGCGATGCTTTCCGTGGAGGCTTCCTGACAGGCTATTCCCACGGCTTTGACTGGAAACTGTGCGGTGAGATCGGTTCTCTTTCTGCTGTGTACTGCCTCGAACAGCGCGGCACGCAGAACCATTCCTACACCGCTGCAGAGTTCGTAAAACGTTTCCGCCGGCACTTTGATGATGGCGGCCAATTGGATGTTTTTCTCAAGTAAAATAAGAAACAATTGAACGATATAAATAAAGGAGCATTAAATGAATAATTACGATATCAAAGACCTACAACAAGCCGAAGGCGGACGCCGCCGTATTGATTGGGCGGAACGCGAAATGCCCGTCCTTCGTTCCATCCGCGAACGCTTTAAGAAAGAAAAGCCTCTCAAGGGACTGCGCCTTTCCTGCTGTTTGCACGTTACCACTGAAACCGCGAACCTGATGATCACCCTGCAGGAAGGCGGAGCGGACATCGTTCTTACTGCCTCAAACCCGCTCTCCACTCAGGATGATGTGGCCGCCGCTTTGGTGAACCAGTACGAAATTCCTGTTTATGCCATCAAGGGCGAAGACAAAGTTACCTACTTCAAGCACATCCGCGCCGCATTGGAGCATATGCCCCACATGACCCAGGACGATGGCGCTGACCTCGTTTCATCCCTCTTCTTCATCGAAATGGGACGCTTCGAAAAGCTCGAGCCATCCCTCGCTTCATGGGCGCAAGGCCTCAGCGAAGCAGAGCGCAAGCAGATGCTCGCGAACGTCATCGGCGGTACCGAAGAGACCACCACGGGCGTCATCCGCTTGAAGGCGATGGAAGCTGACAAAGTTTTGAAATTCCCCGTCATCGCTGTGAACGATGCGTTGACCAAGCACTTATTCGATAACCGCTACGGCACCGGCCAGTCCACCGTGGATGGCATCATCCGTGCCACCAACGTGTTGTTGGCTGGCAAGAACTTCGTCGTTGCCGGCTACGGCTGGTGCGGACGTGGTCTCGCCTCCCGCGCACGCGGCATGGGCGCTCAGGTCATCGTGACCGAGATCGACCCGATGAAGGCGCTCGAAGCGGTCATGGACGGCTATCAGGTCATGCCGATGACCGATGCATCCAAGATCGGCGATATCTTCTGCACCGTGACAGGTGATTTGAACGTGATCGACAAGCATCACTTTGAAGTGATGAAAGATGGCGCTTTGGTTGCCAACTCCGGTCACTTCAATGTGGAAATCAATATTCCTTCCCTCGCTGCCATGAGCGTTGGCGAGCCGAATCGTGTCCGCCCGTTCGTTGACCAATATCTCACCAAGGACGGACGCAAGATCAATATCCTCGGTGAAGGCCGCTTGATCAACCTTGCTTCCGCCGAAGGTCACCCTGCTTCCGTGATGGACATGTCCTTCGCCAACCAGGCTCTCTCTGCCGAATACATGGCAAAGAATGCTGACAAGCTGGAGAAGAAGGTCTACTCCGTCCCGACTGACATTGACAACGAGATCGCCCGCCTCAAGCTCGAAGCGATGGGCGTCAAGATCGACATCCTCACCCCGGAACAGACTCACTACCTGAATTCCTGGGAAGAAGGCACCTAGTTCGGTTAACGATTTTAGATTTATGAAAACAGCCTCGTGGATTTTCCACGAGGCTGTTTTTTATTCTATGACGATGTCAGTTTTACGGGCAAATGACGACAACATCCACTTTGGCTGATTTGCCGCCGCTGTTGAACGCTTCCACGCTCAAGGTGATGGGGGTTCCTGCCGCAAGGGCCAGCGGAGGAATCGGATGGGTGGTGATATTTGCTGCGACAGTGCCAAATAAACCGCCATTCAGGTAAATATTGAAACCACCTTCATTATTGGAATTATCCTGCCAGTTGATAACTCCGCCATATAAATAAATGGGTAATACCTGAGGAGCGCAAGCCTTTACAGCGGCCAGATTTGTGACAGCGGAGGGCGGCGTGGGTGTGGCTGTTTGCGTGGGAGTTGCCGTCGCTGTGGATGTTGCTGTCGGGGTCGGTGTGGGCGGGATGGCATACTCGGTCAACCCAGCTGTGTTCCCGCTGACGGTTGCGTATTCGTCCCAAAGCCAGCATGTGCCGGATTTGCCGGGGTTGTTAATGATCCAGTACCCGGTGGATGTATTCTTACCAACGACAATGGCGGTCTGTCCCACCAACAGTCCGCCGACACGATCATACTGCACACCAGGACCTGTGCGGCAGTTGGTGTCGGTGCTTACTGAAACTTCCGGCACGGTGGGGTGGAGGTAAATCCTGGTGTGGGTGTTGGGCCGGGTGTTGATGTGAACTCAGGCGTTGAAGTGAACCCGCCCGGTTGGAGCAGAAGTGCCTGGGCGGTGACAGTTAGTACCAGGTCTGGCGTGGCTGTGCTCTGTCCGCTGGGGAGGTTGCAGGCTGTCAGGGAAACGATCAATAGAACGGATAATAATAAGAGTGATTTATTTTTAAGCATTTTCTCTCCTTTTCATAACGATTATGACATAAGTTACGGAAAGGTCAAGGAGGGGGCAATAGTATATCCGGCCTAGCAAGGTGCTATGGCAGATTCGTTGAAAGGCTGGTTAGGGAGAGATCATAAATTTACGGGCATATAATGTCGATGGATCTTTTCGGAGATTTGCCTGCGGAATTATAGGCTTCCACAAACAGGGTGATGGAGCCGCCGGGGTTAAGTTGTAACTTCGGGATGGCGGATGTGGTCACGTCCCGTGGATTGGTGCTGGAATGACCGGCATTTGAATATATGTTGTATCCGTCTTCGTTGGATACATCCTCCCAACTGATCGATCCTGCGAGATCGTAGCTGATTCCGTTGAAGAAGCAGATCTTGTTCGCTGACAGCCCTTTGACCGCGCCCGGCAGGGATGGTGTGGGGTGGGTGGGATGGCAACTTCCTTTAGGCTGTCAGTATTCCCGTTCACCGTTGCGTATCTTCCCCAAAGCCAGCAGGTTCCGTCACGGTCTGGATTCTTGATGATCCAATAATTGGTGACGGTGTTTTTCCCGACAAGTTCTGCGGTTTCATCTTTGAGTAGTGCGCCAAGGTTGTCATATTCCTTTCCGGGCCCGCTGCGGCAGTTTGTGTCCGCCTGACGGTGACCGTGGCGATGCCCGGTGGAGTCGATGTGACGGTGGGCGTCTCTGTGTTGATTGTTGGGATGGATAGATCGGGGTGGCTGTAATCACCATGGGGATAACAGATTGTTGGACGGCTGAATAAGAACAGCCTGCGCGGTAATAGTGGCTATGAAATCCGGTTCACTGGTTGGGGTTTGGCCTGCGGGCACATTGCAGGCGAGAATGGTGATGAGGGCGATGCACGCGAGCAGAATTTTGTTTGACCTGGGCATGTTGTTCTCCTTATCAGTTGGCGTAACGCAAGGATTTGATGATTCGAAATTTTGAAAAACTCAAAGCCTTCAACCGATAAAGATTTTTATGCTGTATTGATATTTTATCGCTTATCGCATAAAACTTTCCACTCTTCAATGGACAGGGTTTCCGCGCGGCGCATGAAGTCAATGCCTGCGGAGGTGAGCAGGGCTTCGGCTTCTGTGGTGGGGATGTGCAAGCCTGAAGCCAGTGAATTGCGCAGGGTCTTTCTCTTTTGTCCAAAGCCTGCCTTGGTAAGTTTGAAGAAGGTGTTTAGTAAATCGCGGGGAATGAGCGGTTCATCGTAAATGTCGATGCGCAGGATGGCGGAGTCTACTTTGGGGGCGGGGTGAAATGCTCCGGCGGGGATCTTTGCGGTGATGCTGGGCTTGCCGTAGACCTGGACGCTCAATGCCAGTAGACTCAAATCTCCAGCCTTGGCGCAGATGCGTTCGGCAACTTCCTTTTGGATGGTCAACACCACGCGGCGGGGTTTGATGTCGCCTTCGAGCAGGTGGCGGATGATGGCGGAGGTGATGTTGTACGGGATGTTCGCGGCGACGATGTAGTTGGGCTGGTCTATTAATTCCGAGATGGAGAGCTTGAGAATATCACCATGCACCACGCGCACATTCTGATAAGGCGAGAGAACTGCCCGTAGTGGGGCAAGCAGGTCAAAGTCCAGTTCGACCGCTGTCACCTGTTTGGCAGAGACAGCCAGATAGCGTGTGAGACTTCCAAGGCCGGGACCAATTTCCAGGACGCAGTCATCTTCCAAAATTTCTGCGGCGTCCGCAATTTTTTCAAGAACAGAATCGTCCTGTAAAAAATTCTGGCCGAGGGCTTTGTCGGCACGCAGGCCGTAGCGTTTTAGGACGGCGGCGGCATTGAGCGGTTGAATGTTGTTGTATTTCATTGTTAATCACAGACCAGAGGGACGTCTTCGTTTTCGGGAGCAATGGACGAAGCAGCGGGGAGGATGGGCGCGGGCCATGTGCCTGCGTGGAATTTTCTGACATAGTCGCTGAGGATGTTGAAGTCGGCATCCAGAATGGCGATGCGTTTATCGAAGACGGGGTCGAACTCGCGGGTTTGGGTGAAGAGCTCCTGCGGGAAGCTGGTGAGGACGATGTTTTGCGGCAGGAGTTTTGTGCCAACGCAGACCAGTTGTGAAATTTGTTCGGGGGTGAAATCGGTGCGGATATTGTCCTGGAAGGATTCGATCAAGGCCGGGATCTGGGTGACCACATTTGGGCTGGTGAGTTTTTTACGCAACGCGCACAGGACGATGTTCTGGTTGTCTGCGCGTTCAAAGCTGCCACCGCCGCGGTTGCGCGCAACCTTGAGCGCACCCGCGCCGTCCAGATGATGGGTGCCGATAGGCAAGCCTGTGCTTTTTGAAGCCCGCTCATCTTTGATGTTCACGTCGATGCCGCCGAGAGCGTTGATGATATTTTCAAAGGTGCGCATGTTGATGGAAACATAATGCTCGGTTTGCACGCCGAAATTTTTGTTGAGGGTCAGCGCCAGCAGACCGGGTCCTGCGCTGGGGTCGTCCCAATATTGGAAGCCGGGCTGCCCGTAGAGATAGGCTTGATTTAGCTTTTCGTGATCCTGCCCGTTGAGATCGTCTGAGATGTAAGGAATCTCAACCCACAGGTCGCGTGGGAATTCGAGCATGGTGACCTTCGGGATGGAAAAATCCACGCGCACCACGCGGATGGCGTCTGCGAGTCCGTAGGTGTAATTATCTCCGCGGGTGTCTGCGCCGACGAGCAAGATGTTCATGATGTTGGGTCCGCCGCAAAAAGCCTGTGGTGTGGAGGTGGGGAAGTTCACCAGCGGCACGAGAGTGACAGACCCTGCGAGTGTTGGCGATGGGCCGGGAGAGGCCGTCCACGTGGGCGGCAGGGATTGCTGGTTGACTGGTAATGCAGGGCCGAGCGGCTGGGCTGCGAAGGATTGATAATTTGCGTACGCGTAATATCCAAGCCCGCCCAATAGGGCGCAGGCAATGATGGAAAGTACGCCGATGGTGTATTTTTGTGATCTGGTCATTTTTGTGTACTTAGTTTTTCATCCTGGGCGGAGCCGCGTGGTTTTTGCGGCGCAGTCGAAGGATGGGGAGGCGATATATCTTTTTTCACATCAATTGTCCTTCGACTTCATCCTGAAGTTGCCTGCCGCTCCGCTCAGGACGGATGAATTTATTTCAAAAAATATGGAACTTCAGCGGGGGCAGGCGCGAGGAAGTATACCGTCACCCAGCCGGAGAGTCCGCCGATTGCATTGTCATTGTAACCAAGGTCGATCCATTTTGTGCGCGGCACACCGAAGGCAGTCTCGATGATCGGTCCGCCGCCTGTGTCGCCGATGGTGGCTGCGCCGTAGCCGGGGACATACACCTTCATGCCAGCCAAGTACGAATAGATCGAATAATCCACCGCCACAATGCCAAAACCCGCGGGCGCGCCGCTTGCGGTTCCGTATGAGCAGCTGCCTGTTCCTGAGTTGCATGGCGAATACCACGAGGCGTACATTTCTGTGGCGTACCAATATTCATACGGGATGGCGCCGCCCGCAGGCGCAAGCACGATCTTCGAGCCGCTTGCCACAACCTGTTTTTGCGGTTCGCGCAAAATCGTTTTATCTTCCGTCTCGCGGCTTACTTCGTTTCCATCTTCGTAGCGGATGCGCGTGCGCACCATCGCGATCCCATTCACGCCGGGCTGGAGGATCTTCTCCTCGCCAAAAGCGACGTCCGCTGAATCAACAGTCTCTTCTTCGAATGGGATGGATTCCATTGTAATGCTGATGGACTCGGATACTCGCGTCACGCGGATCTGCCCGTCTTCAGGCAACGCTTCATTCTCAAGCGGGTAGCTGGTATCCAGTCCTGACAGTGGAATCCCAGCCTCAGCAAGAGCCGCACCAACCGTCCCTGCGGCGGAGCGGATGGTGATCGTTTTCTCGCCAGTTGTAACGACCAAGTCACGCACAGGGAAATAAGTCACGGTCATCGCAGAGTTGACGGCAGTGTCAGCGGGCGGGTTGATGACGTCATTCATGCCAAGCGAAAAGCCCGCTTCGCTCAATGCCTGTCCCACCGTGAGCGCGGATGTTTGAATCGTCAGCTCGCCCTGCGGAGTGACAAACGTAAGCGGGACCGAGCGGCGCAATTGAAGTTGAAAGGAATCGTTTGCTGTAATCGATTCGTCCAGTGCAAATGGGATGCCGTTCACGAGTACGCGGTCAGTGGGCTGCGGTGTGATGCCCGCCTCGGTCAGGATCAGCAGCGGCGTTTTGAACTGGATGTAACGGTGAGTATCGTTTCGCCGTCAATGATGGTGATGGAGCGGGGGGAATTTGGCTGGCATGAATACAAAAACAGAGTCAGCAAAAACGCCAGCCATTGAAGGGATTTCATGGAAGTAATTATAAACGAATGACAGTTTGCTCTTTTTGCAGTACTCGGTAACTTTTTGGCTCTTTTGAGGGCTTAGCCCCCGAAAGAGCAGGCAGGATTAATCGTTGCAGTTTTCATCTTCGCAACTGCATTCAAGGCCTTTGGCTTTATCAAAAGACTCGCGCCCTTCGTTGATCGAAAAATAGATCAAGCCCAATGCCCCGAGGCTGTCCACAAAGCCGAAGCCAGTGAACTGATAAATGAAACTGGAAATCAGCAGCACCACCGACATGTAAATGCAAACCATCGTGCAGTTTGCATCCGCGAGGATCGGCATGGAATTGAGCGTCCGTCCCACTTTGCGTTTGCCCGTTACCAGCAGCCACATCATGGCAATCGAAATGATGGAGATCACCAGCCCCGGCAGCGTTGTCTCAGGCTTGTGATTGGTGACGATGTTGTAAACAGCCGAAACGCCAAGTCCCACGGCGAGGATGTAAAATGCCGTGCCCGTCACTTTCAGGGCAGTGATCTCGAACGGCGTACGTGATGTTTCGGGGTTTTGCCGAATGCGGTTCACCATCACCAGAATCCCAATGCCAGACATCACCTCGATGAACGAGTCCACGCCGAAGCCGAAGAGCGCGAGTGACTCATCGCTGACGCCAAATCCGATGGATACCAATCCCTCGGCGAT
Source organism: Candidatus Villigracilis propinquus (assembly GCA_016714565.1). Taxonomy (GTDB): domain Bacteria; phylum Chloroflexota; class Anaerolineae; order Anaerolineales; family Villigracilaceae; genus Villigracilis; species Villigracilis propinquus. The sequence continues at coordinate 22,732 of JADKDM010000025.1, read as the reverse complement.
GTTGTAGACGATGGTAAAGACTGCCAGCCAGAGCGCGTAATTCCAATAATTTTTTTGCATGGATTGTTGGGTAATTGTGGACATGGTTTACTCCTATCGGTAAATATAGTGTAGTTTTTCCAAAACAGGCAACGAAAAATCTGCACGTTTGGGAGATGTCATTTACAATTGGGATATGCAGAAACCGTTGATCACCAGCACAAGCAATCCGCTCATCAAACAGGCGCGTGCGCTGCGCCAAAAGAAGGCGCGTAACGAAAGCGGCTTATTCCTCGTTGAGGGTATCCATCACGTTGGCGAGGCTGTGGAAGCTGGCTGGGATGTGGAAACGATCCTGTATTCGTCGGGAGTGTTGACCAGTCCCTTCGCGCATGAATTAATTACCCGCTTCGCTTTCAAGCCTCAGCCTGTCACTGCTCAGGTAATGGAAGCGCTGGCTGACAAGGAAAACCCGCAGGGCATTATCGCTATCGTCCGCCAGAGGAAGAGCCCGCTCAAGGATGTAAAGCCGTTTAAGAAAGCGGTAGCGTTGGTTTCTCCGCAAGACCCTGGCAATGTCGGTACCATCCTGCGTACCGTTGATGCCGTTGGTGCGGATGCACTCTTCCTGCTCGATGGCGGTGTGGAGTTGTATCATCCGTCCGTGATCCGCGCCAGCATGGGAACCTTGTTCTGGAAACCCATCATCCAAACCTCATTCAATGATTTTCTAGGCTGGGCGCGCGAGGGGAAGTATCAGCTCATTGGCACTTCCGCCAAAGCAGATGTGGGCTACGATACGCTCGTCCCGCAAACCCCGTGGGTATTGATGCTTGGCAACGAGCAAAAGGGACTTTCAAAAGAGCAGTCCGCCGCCTGTGATGTGACGGTGTCACTTCCCATGCAAGGGCGGGTCAGTTCGCTAAATTTGGCTGTTGCGGCTGGTGTATTGTTGTATCAGTTTGGGAAATAGTTAAACGAATCAAAAAAGCCTTCTCACGCAGAGAAGGCTTTTTTGCAGATTCAATTATCAGTTAAAGAAAGAGGCGGCGCTAGAATTCGTCTTCTTCATCGAGCCACTCATCGTCGTCTTCGTCAGATTCTTCGTCTTCCCATTCTTCCGATTCTTCCTCTTCGTCCCAGTCATCCTCTTTGACGATGGTGGCATCGGATGGGGAATAGGTGGCGCAGCCGGTGTCCGGATCCAACTCCACCGCTGCGGCGGAACAATATCCTTCATCAACGAACACACAATCTGCGTAGTGACATTTAATACGGGGCATATTTCACTTCCTCCTAAGATTGGGGGGTTTTAATCAGGCGAATGACGGCCACGATAAAGATGAGCGTCATTGCGATCTGCGATGTAACACAGAATGGGCAGATGGCTTTTAGCAAGGCGACCTCAACATAGATCAGCCAGACCGTAAATATGAAACCGGTCAGCGCCATTCCAAAGATCAACAGTGTGCCGTTCTGCCTGAAAAACGAATTTCGGTTTTCAAACAAAAGCACGGCGAGGATTGCCAAATACCCTAAAACACCAATTGCAGCCACAGGGATGCCGTTCACTTCGGAATAGATGCTCGCGTTCACAGTGGAGCAATCGCCTGAGCCCAGGCACATACTGTCATTGGATGTGACCTTGTAGATGGTCATGTAAACCGAAACAAGCAAACCGACGATCACAAGCGCAAGCGTTGCGCGGTACAGCCATTTATCCATGCTTCCTCATAATAGTAAAGCCTCTACTTCCTGTCCAGCAGGCACGCATTTTACACCAGCGGGGATAATAAGTAAAGCATCCGCCTGTACCAAAGAGAGCAGGTTTCCCGAGCCTTGGTGGCCGGTCAGGCGGGCGATTTGGACACCGTCTTCTTCGCGGATTTTAGCCCGCAGATAACTTTCTCTTCCATCTGATTCGATCTCTTCGGCGCTTCTTACTTTAATCCTGCGCCTGCTGCTGCCCAATTGGCCGCTCAGCCGCTCGAGCACGGGACGCACAAAAACCTCAAACCCAACGAATGCCGAGACAGGGTTTCCGGGCAAGCCGATGAATTTTTTGTCGAAATATTTTCCAAAGGCCAGCGGTTTTCCCGGGCGCATGTTAACACGCCAAAAATCCAACGCTCCGTTGGATTCGATCACTTCTTTCACATAGTCAAACGCTCCCACGCTCACGCCCGCAGACGAGAGGATAAAGTCTACATCTTCGCTCATTGCCTTTTGAAAAATCGCCTCCACAGATTCACGCGTGTCTTTCGCTACGCCCAGCCGCAGCACCTCGCTGCCTGCGCTCTCAATGGATGCCGCCAGTGTATATGAATTCGAATCGCGGATCTTGCCCGATTCGAGCGGAGCGTCCACTGCCAGCAATTCATCACCTGAAGAGAGCAAAGCCACGCGCGGCTTTTTGTGAACTTCCACGTTCGAGATTCCCAGCATCGCCAACAGACCGAGATCCTGCGGCTTAAGAGGTTGTCCCTTTTTTATGACCACATCCCCGGCGTGAATATCCATCCCCCGCAGTCGGACGTTTTGTCCGGCTTTCCATGCCCTTTCCAGCGAAACCGTCTCAGGTGCGGATGTGCCTGCGTCGCGGTTGTGAAAGTCGGTATCTTCCACGGGGATGACGGCGTTCGCACCAGCAGGCAATTGTGCGCCGGTCATGATGCGCGCAGCTTCACCTGCTTTGAGGGCTACTGTGGGGACGGAGCCTGCGGGAATGTCCGCGACCACACGCAAAGTGATACGTGAAGCGGAGGTATCTTCCGAGCGAATGGCAAAGCCGTCCATAGCTGAATTGTCAAAAGGGGGAGGTCGTGCGTGGCAGCAACATCCACTGCCAATACACGGTTTGCACAAGCAATCAGTGGAGTGCTTTCTGTTGCTGTAGTTTGAAAATGGGAAAGGATACGTTCTCGAGCTTGAGTGACTGATAACATGTTGAATGCGCCGCGATTATACCCCATGCACACCCTTGGAATTGTTTTTGAATCGTTAAACTTTTCAGCAGTACGCTTTGAATTACCCCGGGTTGATGCGGTGTGCTTCCATCACATTCGGCAAATTCTCGATGCGCGTGAGCACACGGCTAAGCTGGGAGATGTCCTTCACTTCAATGATCAGGCGCAGGTCGGCAATGCTGCGGTTGACGTTCACCGTCACATTTGCGATGTTGATATTTTCATCCGCAAGCAGGTTGGAGATATCGCTCACCAGTCCCTGCCGGTCATAGGCTTTGATATTCACCGGTACGGGATATGTCCGTTCCACGTGACCCCAGCCCACTTGTAGAATGCGCTCACGGTCTTTGGTTTGCAGAATGTTCGGGCAATCCTGCCGGTGGATGGTTGCGCCACGTCCACGAGTGATGAAGCCCACGATCTGGTCGCCGGGCATGGGGTTGCAGCAGCGCGCCATGGTGGAAAGCATGCCTTTCAGCCCAACCACCTCCACCGCATCAGTGGAAGTTTTGGGAGAGGAAGGCGCATTCACCGCGAGAATTTCCTCTGTGACATCGGCTTCGGAAAATTGCCTGATGATCTTGCTGATGGACAGGTCGCTGCAGCCAAGCGCAATGAACAATTCATCTGGAATTTTATAACCCATGTCACGCGCCAGCTTTTCGTAGTTGACTTCCGTCAGCCCGAGCCGTTGCAGTTCGCGTTCAAGTGTGTCGCGTCCCTGCGCCAGATTCTGTTCATCTTCCTGCTTCTTGAACCAGACCTTGATCTTCGAGCGCGCACGGGACGTCCGCACCAGCCCGAGATTCACATTCAACCAGTCACGGCTGGGACCGCCGCGTTTGGTGGTAAGGATCTCGATTTGGTCGCCCGTCTTCAATTCCTGATAAAGCGGAACGAGCTTGCCGTTCACCCGCGCCCCGCGGCAGCGATGACCGATATCCGTGTGGACGTGATAAGCAAAGTCAATAGGGGTGGAACCGGCAGGCAGGTCAATAATGTCACCGCGCGGGGTGAAAATATACACGCGGTCTTGAAACACATCGCTGCGCATGGATTCGACGAACTCGGCCGCGTCGTTCACATCCGAACGCCATTCCATCATCGAACGCAGAGAATTGACCCGCTGCTCAAAATTTTTGTCGGAATGCTTCGTGCCTTCCTTATAGCGCCAGTGTGCGGCAATACCGTATTCCGCACTCAAATGCATCTCGTGAGTGCGGATCTGCACCTCAAGCGGACGTTTATCTTCGTATACAACAGCCGTATGCAGCGACTGGTAAAAGTTATCCTTCGGCGCGGCGATGTAATCATCGAACTCACCAGGAATGGGACGCCACGTGGTGTGGATGACACCCAGTGCGGCATAGCATGAAGGCACGTCAGATACAATCAACCGCACCGCACGCACATCATGCAGCATATTGAAAGGTTTATCCTTTTTTGCATCTTTTTGAATATCGAATAAATATGTTTGGGGCGTCCGCTGATCTCTGCTTTGATGTTATTCTTCTCAAGCAGTTTTAACAGGCTTTCTTTTATCGCTTCCAACTGCGCTTCGCGGTCTGGTCTTTTTTCCGCCAGCAGTTCTGCGATCTCCTTATATTTCTCAGGGTTCACATGTCGAAAGCCGAGATCTTCCAATTCCCACTTGATCTGCCAGATGCCGAGTCGGTTTGCGAGCGGGGCAAAAATATCCAGCGTTTCCTGTGCTATGCGCTGACGTTTGTGCTCGGGCATGTGCCCAAGCGTGCGCATATTATGTAAACGATCCGCCAGCTTGATCAGCACCACACGCACATCTTCGCCCATGGCGAGGAATGTCTTGCGCAGTGTTTCCGAGATCATATCCTCTTTGCGGCCCAACAGCGCAGGCTCGATCACGGGTTCTTCGGGTTCGTTGCTGTTGTTTCCATTTTCAGCGTGCTGGTCGCCGCGCGAGACTCGCGGAAGGTGGGTGAGCTTGGTCACGCCGTCCACTAGAATTTTTACGGTGTCCCCAAAGTCGCGGCGGATGTCCGCCAGAGTGATGCTCGTATCTTCCACCGTGTCGTGCAACAGCCCCGCAGCGATCACTTCCGACGGCACTTTCAACTCCGCGAGAATGCTCGCCACCGCAATGCAGTGATTGATGTACGGCTCGCCCGAATGCCGCTTTTGCTCACGGTGCGCCTCCTCCGCCAAGATATAAGCACGCTGCACCAACTCGCGGTCTGCAACAGTGTACGTGTCTGGGAGTTGCTCTAAAAGTTTTTCAAGCGGAATTGTTGCGGTGGCTGTTTTCATTCGGATAATTGTACTACTTTGGATTATAGAATCAAAACAGGATGGACGCTTCGTGTCGCGCCCATACCTGCCTCTGTTTCCTGCTGCTTTTTCCTACTCTGATGTTAGATCGTCTTCAACAGCGCCTGGTGGCTATTCCTCAAGCGGTCTGCAATAATAACGGTAATCCGCTGCATGACCTTGAAACCTGCTTCGGGATTCTGCTCCAGCAGCTTCATGAATGCCGCGGATGGAATGGTCAACATTTCCGAGTCCTCGTCGCATTGCGCGCTGGAAGTGTAGTGGAAGGGCGGCACCACGCCAGACCAGCCAAAGCTTTGGAACGGTGTAGAAATAAAGGAAACGGTCACACTCTCAGGGCGTGAAGTCAATTTGACTCGCAAGGCAACACTTCCTTTGACGAGTAAATGCAAATTTTCCGCTGTTTCACCCTCGCGGAAAACGAACTCATCATTCTTGTACGAAACTTCCTTGCTCATGGCTGCGATCTCTTTGAGCAGTGCTTCTGAAAGTCCGTTGAATAAATTGAACTGGGAAAGAATTTCCGTGCTGATCATGTTGCCTCCAATGGTTGGGTGTGGATAATGATTATTGTGCAGAATCAGTTTCGAGATTAAGAGCGAAGCGCAGTCCGTCGTCTATTTGATGTGGTCTTTGATATCGTCGCGCAGGTCCAGTGAATTTCCCATAATCGCTCCAAAGATGATCAGCAGAAGGGTTATCCCTGCGCCCGCATAAATTGCGTAGGGTGAGACCCAAAGCATTGGCAGAACAAAGATGACGACAACGCCGAGAAGCAGGCCGTACAATGGGGCTTTTATGATGTGGGGAATGTCCTTCTTCCACGCCTTGGCAAGGGAGAAGGGTTTGCGCATCCGTTTTTCTTTGACGGAACTGCTGTGTTGGAAGTTGCGCTGTTTGACAAGCGGGTCGCGCGCCTGAAGTTGTTTCTCGCGGAGTCTTTTGAGTCTTTCCTGTTCCTGATCGGACATGACAGCCTCCTTTATGTATATAATTGTACAGGATTTTATATCACATGACCATCACAAATAATGTCACAAGATTTTTGGATTCGCGCAAGGTGAAATATTCCACGCACGAAGTGCCCGCCGAAAAACTCGGCGCGGTGGAGGTTGCCCAATTGATGGGCGCGCCAGCAGAGCAGGTCTTCAAGACCATCGTCACGAAGCGTGAAAAAGGCAAGCCGGTGCTGACGGTGATTCCCGCCCCGCACGTGGTGGATTTGAAAATGCTGGCGTCGTTTTTAGGTGAGAAGAAAATGCATCTGCCCAGTGAACGCGAAGCCGAGCAGTTGACCGGTTTGCAGGCGGGCGGCATTTCTCCGCTGGCGCTGATCAACAAAGGCTTTCAGGTGGTGATCGATTCGGCTGCGCAATCCTTCGATGAAATTTATATCTCAGGCGGGCAGCGCGGGTTGGATATTAAATTGGGTGTGGGGGATCTGGTGAAGCTGGTGAATGCAAAGATCGGCACGGTCAGCAGAATGGAGTAGAAATCTTTAGCCGCTAATTGCGCTAATTTTCGCGAATTGTTTTTAAAATTAGTGAAATTCGCGAAAATTAGCGGCCAAAAATTAAAACCTCTTTTTCAAAACGATAATTATGATTGGAATTCCGCGACCATTTCACCGTTTACCCAAAGCGTGTATTTGCCTTCGGGAAAACTCCCAAGTGGAATATTGACATCAAAAGGCTCAATAACTTGAATACACATTTTGTCGGGGTCTGAGACGGAATACACATCCACTAGTATCTTTTTTGTCAGCGTCAGGCGGGCTGACGGCCACGCGCAATTGGTTGCAGGGTGTGGGCAGGCTGCCCACAAGGTGCAGCATAAATTGCAGTGGAAAACTTTCCAACGTAAGCATTTCCTTGAAATCCACAAAGACTGCGCTGCGGGTCAGGCTTTGGTCTTCTGTTTTGGGTAGGTACGAATTCTGTTCAGATGGAATGGATGTATTTGTGTAAGCGGGATCTGTACTAACGGGTTCATCTGCATCTGGTATACAGGCGGTTAATGCAAAGATCAGAACAAGCAATAGCGCAATTATTTTTTTCATGGCAACTCCTTGTCACTCAGACGTTCTCCACCTGTAATAAGTTTCATTAATAAGTTATGAAATCTCCTGCATATCCATCATTGACCCATACGGTATATCTTCCATCTGAATAAACACCCAGCAGCAGGCTGGCTTCAAACTGCTGAAAGACATTGTCGCAGTTTACTCCCTTGCTTATCAAGCTGTATACCTCAATGAAAATTTGATAACTTGCATTCGGCGGGGCAACATCGATCCGCAGTTCATTGCACACACTTGGCACAGAACCGGAGATGCTCAACTCCACACGAAAGGGATCAAGGTCAAAGCGCTCAACCAGACTTGTGTTGTCAACGATCGCGCCTGCAATTTTTGCACCAACATCTTTTGATTGTGGCCTGTACGGGTTTTCTTCAACTTGTATGATGATCGGAACAGCCACAGTGGCCGTGGGTTCCGGCGTGGGGGCGGCGAGGCAGGCACTTAATAGCAAAAGTGGAACTATAAAAGAGAAATACTTCATTTAGTCCTTGAGAGCATATTCCACTGCAGAAACTGCATGGATCAATGTCGTTGGGAAAAGCGGCGCACGGCTGTCGCTTTGGTTGACGAGCAATTCAATTTCGGTGCAGCCGAGGATGATGCCCTCCGCGCCCTGTGCGATAAGCAATTCCATAATACGCTTATATTCTTCCCTTGAACCATCCACGATCTTTCCCAGCACCAATTCATCATAGATCACGCGGTGAACAATTTCCCGATCCGCCTCGTTGGGCACGAGAACATCCAGACCAAAATTTTGAATCAGGCGGCCTTTGTAAAAATCGTGCTCCATTGTAAAGCGCGTGCCAAGCAGACCGATCCTTTTTATTCCAGCCGTTTTAATTTTTTCTGCGGTGGCGTCTGCGATGTGCAAAAAGGGGATATTCACATTGGCAATGATCTGATCCGCAAGTTTGTGCATGGTGTTGGTACACAGCACAATAAAATCCGCGCCGCCGCGTTCGAGGTCTTGCGCACATTCAACCAAAATTTGCCCAGCCTCGTCCCAGCGGTCTTCATGCTGTAATTTTTCGATCTCAGCAAAGTCCACGGTCACCATCAAACTTTTTGCCGAGTGCAGTCCGCCCAGCTTTTCCTTCGCGGTTTCATTGATGATGCGATAATACTCGATGGAAGATTCCCAACTCATCCCGCCGATCAACCCGATGGTTTTCATGAAGCTGCTCCTTTCAATCGTGATGCTTCAAATAAATGTGGCGCGATGACGTACACCCCGCTTCCACTCACGGCGGCAGTTGAATCAGCCAATTTGATTTCTCCCACGCTGATTATTTTTCTCTCGCCAACCTCGGTGATGCGTGCTTCGGCCAAAAGCGGTTGATGCAGGGGAAGAGGTTTGCGGTAGTTGATATTGATATTTGCAGCCACCACCTGATGCCCCGCCGCCCAAACCACCAATCCCATGACCTCATCCAATATCGCCGCGGATGCTCCGCCGTGGGTATGTCCCGGCGGACCTTGATGCGCTTCATTCAATGTGAATTCAGAAGTGAGCACGCCATCGTCATCCACGAACATGGTGATGCCAATGCCGTGCGGGTTGTCTGGCCCGCATACGAAACACCAACCGTGATAGGGAATTTGTCTTTTCATAAGTTTATTGTAATCCCGCTTTAAAAACTGAACCACAAAAGCTCGAAGGAGTACGAACGATAATGTTGCATTATTCAAAATTCATCCTTTTCTTTTTTCATGCTAGAATCTTTGAAAATTCAGATCACGGAGACTCCCATGAAATCCCTTCTCGAAAAGTTAAATATTCAACCTGTTAACGCAGGCGCAAGCACTGGCGTGGATGGCTGGTTGATGGACAAGAATGGCAAGGAACTAATTTCTTACAATCCAACGACAGGCGAGGCTTTGGCGAAAATTATTCAAGCCACGCCTGAGTCTTACGAGAAAGTGGCCTCAGCGGCGCAAACTGCTTTTCTAAATGGAGGCAGCTTCCAGCGCCGAAAAGAGGCGATCTTGTCCGCGATTTGGGAAATGCTTTGCGTGAGTTCAAAGAACCGCTCGGCGACCTCGTCACCGTGGAGATGGGCAAGATCCGCGCGGAAGGTCATGGTGAAGTGCAGGAGATGATCGATATTTGCGATTTCGCGGTGGGGCAGAGCCGCATGTTGTATGGACTGTCGATGCATTCGGAGCGCCCATCGCACCGCATGTATGAACAATGGCACCCGCTTGGGATTTTGGGACTCGTGACGGCGTTCAATTTCCCTGTGGCGGTTTGGTCGTGGAACTCTGCGCTCGCCGCCATTTGCGGTGACACCGTGATTTGGAAGCCGTCTTCTTATACGCCGCTTACTGCGGTTGCGGTGACGCATATTGCGAATAAAGTGATGGCAGATCACGGCCTGTCTGGGATTTTCAATCTTGCCATCGGCTCCGGCCGTGATGTAGGTGAGTTGATGTTGAACGATAAGCGCGTTCCGCTGATTTCATTTACTGGTTCCACGCAAGTGGGTATTCATGTTTCTGAAACCGTGGCGCGCCGCTTTGGAAAAACAATTTTGGAATTAGGCGGGAATAATGCAATCATTGTCACTGCCAAGGCCGATCTTGAAATGGCAACCCGCGCGATTTTGTTTGGCGCCGTTGGCACGGCGGGACAGCGCTGCACATCCACGCGCCGCATTATTGCACACAAGTCCATTTCAAAAGAATTGACTCAAAAACTCGTCAATGCCTACAAACAAGTCCGCATTGGCGACCCGCTTCAATTGGATACGTTGATGGGGCCGCTGGTGGTGAATACTTCTGTAGAAGAAATGATGGATGCGGTCAACAAAGCCAAAGCCGATGGCGGCGAAGTGCTTGCAGGTGGAGAGATGCTTTCAAAAGTTGGGCCAAATTTTGTGCAGCCCACCATCATCAAAATGCCTACGCAAACGGAGATCGTCAAGACGGAAACTTTCGCACCGATTTTATACGTGCTGGATTATGAAACCATCGAAGAGGCGCTTCATATTCACAACGATGTTCCGCAGGGACTTTCCAGCGCCATCTTCACAGATTCGATGCGCGAAGCGGAAACCTTCCTTTCAGTGGGCGGTTCTGATTGCGGTATTGCCAATGTCAACATCGGCACATCGGGCGCGGAGATTGGCGGCGCATTCGGCGGCGAGAAAGAAACAGGAGGCGGTCGCGAATCTGGTTCAGATGCATGGAAGACGTATATGCGTCGTCAGACCAATACCATCAACTGGTCGAAGGATTTGCCTTTGGCGCAGGGTATCAAGTTCGGAGAATAAACAGAAAGCGGGCGTTTAGTACGCCCGCTTTCTTATTTGTAAAATGCAGGATATGATTCCCGCCATGACCGATACGAATGAAATCCTATCCCCGGCAGACACCTTGTGCGTCACGTGCGGGCTATGCTGCACAGGGCATTTATTTCTCTGGGCAAAGCTCAAATCTGTTGAAGTGCAAACCGTCCGCGGCTTAGGATTGAACGTGCTCGGTGTCGAACCGGAAAACCGCGGGTTCGGCTTGCCATGTCCGCTGTGGGCGGGGAAGTGTCCGATCCATACTTCGCCAGATTATCCACATGCCTGCCGTACCTATAAATGCAAACTACTCAAGCAGGTCATCGATGAAAGCACTCCGCTGTCCGAAGCGCTGGATATTATCGAACAGATCAAAGACAGAATCAAAGAATTGAAAACGCTTTTGCCCGCTTCGCCAAATAACAACTTCCGCGAGCGGCTTGTCGCTCACCTCGAACATCTTGATGAATTATCCACCCTTGGGGATTCGGATCGACAGTTCCAGCAAAAAGCAGCCGAGTTGTTGTCGTTTTATAGAAAACAACTCGGTGTAAAAGGGCTCTTTGAAAGATTGGAAGAGGATGATTGATTTCCTCGACGATATGCCCCGCGCTTCTTTCTTAACTGTTGGTAGCCCCTGTTTTCTGGAAAAATTTTCTCCCCCTTGCTGTTCCCGCCCCGCCTCAGAACATAAAAATATCCACAGCAAATTCCCAGAACCTATTCTGGGTCTATGATGATTGTGCGGCTGTCTCTGGTTTGTTTGGCGACATATAAGGCCTGATCAGCGCGCAGGATCATCCGCTCAACGGAATCCACCCGCTCATCCAGAGACCCGGAAGTGCTCGCCGTGGGAAGTTGTACCTGCGTAATACCGATGCTTATCGCCAGTTCGATCAAGTTGTTCCCAGATCCCATCTGGATCTCTGAAATACTCGCGTGGATACGCTCTGCAAGAGCATACGCATCCATTGAATTGGTTTGAGGCAGGAGGACGATAAACTCATCGCCGCCATACCGACCGATCACATCCATGGAACGGAGCTCATCGTTTGTAGTTTGTGCGATCTGCATCAATACTTGGTCTCCCGAAAGGTGTCCAAAAGTGTCGTTTATATTCTTGAATCGGTCAACATCGAACAGCATGATCGCAAACGGTTGCTGATAGCGTATGGCGATTTGCAGTTCTCGCTCGGCGGACTCCAGCAGAGAACGGCGGTTGTTAATGCCGGTTAATGAGTCAATTCGTGCCAGCCTTTGTTCCAGCACATAGGATTTTTCAAGCTCGGTATGCAGATTCACCAATTGGTCTCTAGCCTGACGCAGTTCAGATTCGGCTTTTCTCCGTTCGCCGATCTCATGTTCGGCTGCGGATAATAATTGAGCGTTATCCAATACCAACGCGGCTAGTTGCGCAAATGCCACGCCGCTCTTGATCTGTTCTTCGCTGAAAATATACCCGGCTTCCGAACGTCCCAATGCCAGCACGCCGATCGACTTGTCCCTGACAAGCACGGGAAATTCCGCCAAAGCGTGGATCGGAGTTTCATAAGAAAATTTGTGGTGATGTGGATGCGCGGAGTATTCATCCAGAATGACCGGTCTTTTGGTGTCGAACGCCTGCCAGCTTATTATTGCTGAATCGCGCCCGACCCGTTCCCCTTTTTGAAAGAATTGATTCTTTGTAAACACCTGAACGACCAGTTCCCCGTCCTCTTCAAGCATAAGCTCTGCGAAGGGGGCGTCCAGCAGAACTGCCGCGCGGTCTACAATTGCCTGGAATAATTCATCCATTTCCCGGTGGTCAAGCAGATCAAGCGTAATTTGATGCAAGGCTGATAAATACCCGTTTTGCTTTTGGACTCTCTTTTCTGCCTGCCTGCGTGCTGTGATGTCTTCATGCGCGACCACCACGCGGATGGGGCCGCTGCCCACAAAGCGCGTCACTTGAAGGTTGTACCAGTAATTATTTAAGCGAGTATCGCACGAATATTCAATTGAGAAAGAAGGCAATTCGCCGTATATCACCGCACGGATGCCCTTTGCAACGAGGGCAGCCGTTGTACCTTCCGGGCCGCTGGTCGCATCGCAAACGCCAAGGTAATTTGTGCCTTCACAGACCAGAGCAGGCTCTTCCAAATTGTTTTGCGCCATCTCGCGCCATGCACGATTGATCGCAACGATCAGGCCGTTTTCATCAAGAATGGCAATTTTTGGCGGGGATGGCGTCCACGATCGAACGGGAAAACGTTCCGATTCACGCAGCGTTTCCTCCATTTTCTTTCGCTCGGTCAAATCGGTGATTACCGCGATGGCTCCATTGAATTTTCCATTGCTTTCGCGCGGCACTCCGGTGATCAGCACCTGTGCAACGCTTCCATCTATACGCCGAATCTGTGATTCATATGTAGACGTTTCACCGTTTCTGCGCTTGTGCCTTTGCTCCGCCAGAGTCGTGTGATCTTCAACTACTGTTAAGTCCCGTGGATATTTTCCGATCAGCTCCGCCGTATCGTAGCCGAACAGATGCGCGTATGCCGGGTTGACAAACTCGAATTGGCCTTCTGCGTTGGTGACGGTGAGGCCCTGTCCCATGGCGTTGATGATCTGTGTGGCAAAATCCCGCTGTGCCTGAAGTTCGTTCTCCAGCATTTTTCGGTCGGTAATATCTGCGATAAAGCCGTGCCAGAGCACAGACCCGTCCTCCTCCAGCTGAGGTGCTGAATTTCCATAAAGGTGGCGGATGACGCCGTCTTCAAACTTCACACGGTATTCATATTTCCATGGGGTTAGTTCTTTTGCTGATTTATGTATGGAGGCGGCGACGCCGTCAAGGTCATCGGGGTGGATTCTTTCAAACACCTTGGAAGCATCTTCCATCACTTCCTGTGGACTTACCCTGTAGATTTCGTGTATTGCTCCACTGGCAAAAGGGAAACAGGAGCTTCCGTCGGGGCGCAGCCGATATTGATACACAACCCCTGGCACACGACTCGCAATTTTTTGAAGACGCTCCAGAGATTCTTGCTGCGCCATTTGAGCCTGTCTGCGTTCGGTAATATCCCATGATATTCCGGCCAGTCGAAACCCGTTTGCCGTCTTGATACTAAAAACAAAGGAGCGAATGATGCGTTTAGCCCCGGTGGTGGTTTGAATGGTAATTTCCTGATCACGCACGTGCTCTGGAACTTCCCCTGTCGTGAGCATCTGTTGGAAGATTTCGGTCAGTTTTTTATGCACTTCCGGGATTCTACGGTGAGGCTGCATGCTTTGAAATTGAACATCCCACAGCGGACGGTTTATTACTTCTGCACGCGTTCTTTCCAGAATATTTTCCTGCGCAGGATTCCATTCCACAACCATGCCATATTCATCCGTCAGGGAGATGCCGTTTGTGGCATATTCAACGATGGAACGGAATTTCTCCTCACTGTCCCGCAGTTCCAATTCGGCTTGCCTGCGCTCGCCGATCTCCCTTCGCAAATCCCCGTTTACTTGCGTCAGTTCCTCCGTGCGCTCCTTTACTCGCTGTTCCAATTCATCACGCGCGTTTTGCAGGGCTTGTTCCGCTTTTTTACGCGCAGTGACATCCGTGATAAAACCTTCATAATACAGGATGTTTCCGCACTCATCTTTTTCTGCCCGGGCAGTGGTTTGCGTCCAAATGATCGTCCCGTCCTTGCGATAATTCTCCCCAATGAATTCTGTGACTTCCCCTTGTTCAGCAAGGATACGCTGAAACTCCAGGCGCTCTGAAGCGTTTACATAGATCTGCTGGCTGATATTTGTGATACTTGCGATCAGGTCTTCCGGCGAATCGTATCCATATATCTGCGCCAGAAACGGGTTGGCGCTCTGGAAGCGCCCTTCCAATGTGGATTGGAAAATACCGATCGGTGCATTCTCAAAAATAGCTTTGTATTTCACTTCCCCCATTCGCATTACATCCTCTGCCTGCTTGCGAACAGTAATATCGTGAATGATCGAAAATAATACCTGCCTCTCCTGCAAGGGGATCGGGGATGAATGAACCTCCACAATGCGCTTGTCTCCGTTGGCGAGTCTGTGGGTGAAAATAAAATAATTCCGTTCCTCTTTGAATGCTTTTTGCCGTTCCGCTTCAACCTGTGCAGCCGGCAGGATGTTGATCTGGCTGATCACCATGCCGCAAAGTTGTGACTTTGGGTACCCATAAAAAACCGTTGCTGCCGGGTTCGCATCCAGGATCAAGCCTGTTTGCGGCTCGATCAACAGCATGACCGCCGAATGGTTCTCAAACATAAGGCGAAAGACCTGCTCCCCTGAGGAGGATTTTCCCAATCTTTTTTTCTGGCTGGATTTCTTGGGTTCCATTTGTTAAACCTTTTATATTTATTTTCTTGGTTCAAATGCCGTACGTACTGTGTCCGATACCCTGATTTGGAATACGTCCAGATTGTTTTGAAAAACTCAAATTTGCCTAACTGAGTTTAACTGTTTTTTTTGCTTATTTGCATTACCCTAACTTTAATGATAGCTTGACGATTCATACTCCCCGAATGGGCGTAATGGTCATTCAGGTGTTCTATATCAATCTTTCGGGATCTTTTACTGTGCTAGGTGAGCTATTTATATTTATTGGGTTCGTACAATCGGGTATACTCGCGATACAAAATTTTCTGGAGAGTGCTCATGGAAATCGACCCGGTCTGCAAAATGGAAGTTGACCCTGCCACAGCGCAGTGGAAATCTGAATACAAAGGCAGAACCTACTACTTCTGTTCCCTTGGCTGCAAGGTCTCTTTTGAAAACGATCCTGAAAAATATACTCAGGCAGCTTCCTGAAAACCATAAAATATAAATACAGTTGTAGAGGCATTGCATGATAGATCGTTTGAGACAGTGGATTCGCTACGCACCGGTGAGTCGGGGGTTGGTTTTTCCCTCGGCTTATTTTTGCGAACTATGCGGCCATGGGCATCACAAAAGTCGTATCCGTCAGCGGGTTTTTGGCGGAAGTGAAAGACCATTACATTCTGCTGGTTTGGGCAATTGACATGGTTTTGTTGATTCTGGCAACCGGCATTCAATCCCTCATCGTGGACCGTTTTGACCGCATCAAACTTTTGGCAGGCGTATTGCTTGTTTTTGTGATTCTATACGCCGTCCTGCCGTTGACCTTTCTCTCAATTCCTTCCCAAAACCAGTCAGTTACACATTGATTTATCTGCTGAATGACCAGCAGTGGCGCTTCTTCCCTGTCGTTTTTTGGATACTCGTCAATGATATTTACGACCCCGCAACAGGACGCCGCATTATGCCGATCATTGCGAATTTCGCCTTTTTCGGCACCATCATTGACCTGAGGATCGGCGCGATCGATGCCAAGCTGGGATTTTGGTCCCGTCAAATTGCTATTACTCAACGCCTCAATATTTTCCCAGCCTTTCTAATCGCACAAACCCGCCTGCGGACGGTGAAGCTCGCTCCGCCAAGCGGCAAACAAGATTCAATGAAGAGACCCTTACAGAAGGCTGGGAGTTCATTAAAACCGTTCCGGCGTTTGCGTGGTCGGCCTTGGGAATGCTGGCCGCCGGAAGTGTGATGACCATCCTCCTCTACGATGTATTATCTGATGCCAACTTGATCTCGGAAGCGGCTTTCAATCCTTTTTTACGCTCAGCAATCTGATCATCGCCTTCGTTTCGATCTTTGTGCAAGGCGTCTGCAAAGATCATTGAGCGCATCTCTTTGAAACGCAGTTTCCTCATCCAACCTTTTGTAATGCTGGGTTCCATCATCGCGAATTTCTTTATTCCTCGGTTATGTGGCAATTGCAGCCGCGCAAGGCGTTTCGCGTGTGACCTATGACACGGTGGACCTTTCAACGCGTAAGGCATTTCAGGCAATGGTCCCGAACGAAGCGTGGACGCGTTAGCATGTTTATTGACAGTTACCTTCCTTCCGGCGGGACGATCATAGGAAGTTTAGTGGCATTGCTGTCATCCTCTTGGTTTGAAATTTGGCCTCGTTCGAGACCAGTACTCGCTCATCTACCTTGGAATTGGCGTTGTCGTTGCCCTGCTGGCAGTATTTGCCTCATTTCGGGTGCGTGCCACGTATGAACAGAGTATGTTAAACTGGCAATTGAAACGCCGTACACGCGGGGCCAGTGTTTTGGATAAATTGGATTTTGGAGGGTGATAAGTAATGTCGTTGAATCCTGTAAGAGAGGCGGGAATGTTGCCATTTATGAACTTCTTTGGTTCAGGCGACGGATCGCAATTGAAAAAATGCTCGGGGCTGTATGCAAAACTATTTCCGCAGTATCAGCATTACGTCTCGAGAATGAGGCGGCGCGCCCGGTTCGGCAATGAGCATCGTGAAGGACATATTGTTCATTATTGGCTGGTCGAGGTGGACGGTCAACCTGCAGGGTTACGTACCTTTCGTTATGTCCGCGGGCGGCGCTGCGGTCTGGCTCATTCCCTTGCGGTGGACCCGGCTTTCCGGAAAGTAATTGCCGCAGACCAAACGCTGGCGGTATTCATTATTTATGAATGTTTGCATCAAGTGATACGTGATGCAAAACAAAAAAGAGATCCACTCTTTATGGAATGGTGAACGAGGTGGAACCCCCATCGCCTGATGGAGCACTACATGCGTAACGGCTTGGTGCAATTGCCGTTAAAATATGTTGAGCCCATCTTCCCTCCCGAAGTAGAAGGACGCAGTCGTTCGGAAGAACTTGCGAACACACGTTTCTCACCCATGCATATCGGCTTTTTACCGAACACGGAAGTGAAAACGGAAGTATTTACCCGTGAAATGATCATAAATTTTGTAGAGGCATTTTTGGTGGACCATTACGGTTTGCCCGAGCAACACCCTGTAGTTCTTGAAGTACTTGAAACCATTAATGTATAGGATGTGATGACCATGAGCGAACAACGAACAGAACCAATAAAACCAGCCGGACGCTTTTTCAGCCTGCGCCTGAAAGTCTGGATCGGATTTATTCTTATTTTCACCCGGTGTTTGTGGCCAGTTATTACTGGTTTTATCAATATACATCTGCGCGTGTTTTTGAGACCATCACAACCGATCTTCAGCAAACCTGAACGGCGCCATTAAGGGAATGGACACGGAAGGTTTTGTAAACTCTATGAAGAGGAAAGTACCAATAACTCGGCCTGTCCGCCTGAAAACCCCACCGCCGATACCCCAAAGAGGAGAACGGGTATTACCTGAAGATAATCCTCTGTATATTGAACATGAAAACTGGCTATTGGCTGTTCAGCAGATCGAGCCGCAGACCCGTATTTACACTTACATAAACGGCATTGATGAAGGCGAGATCATTGCCATTGGCAGTACAGGATACTTTCGTGAGCCGCGCATGCGGATTTCGGTGGCAGTTACACATCAACTTCGTCAAACATTCATAATGGGTTGACGGCTCAGGTCAGACGCATGGACGCCATATTAGCCGACAACTTTGGCAGTTGGATCACTTCGTATGCGCCCATTGTTGATGCCAGTGGAAACGCCATCGGTGCCATTGGTATTGACATTGAGGCAAGTTATATCGAAGAGGTTCGCGCGAATATTTTGCGTAACGGGGCCATTGCTTTCGTCTTGAGCTATATTCTTATCTTCCTTTTGGTGTTCTGGCTTTCGGGATTTTTGACCCGTCCCATTATTGGTCTGGCCGGTGTGGCCAAGGAGATCGGGGAAGGTGATTACAGCCACGAGTGGAAGGAAGCATCGGAAGACTCGCGCAGTTTCCATGATGAGATCGATACTCTCACTGGCGTATTCAAGGTCATGGTAGGCAAGGTGGCTCAACGTGAAAAGACCCTGCGTGCCCGCGTGCAGCAGTTGGAGATCATGGTGGATCGCTCCAAACTGGATAAACAGGTGAAGGAAATCGTGGAAAGCGACTTCTTCCGATTTACAGTCCAAGGTGAAGGGATGCGGGACCGTTTCAAGAAGGAATAACTGCTGTTTTATGCGGCGCCAAGGGCTTTTTTCCTTGACGAAACCCCTTCCACCGTATAAAATGCAACCGTTCGTACTATTGCGCCTCCGTGGGGAGGCGTTTTCTGCCGCAAGGCAAAAAGGCATACATGGCAGATAAAAACGAAATCCTGGGGAATCCGAGCAGCCGCGGGTGGCCAATCTCTCTCAAGTAAATGCGGAGATGGTCAAAGCGGAGTTGGTGCGAATGCACCAGAGCGCCGCTCAGACAATCCAGTCTGAAGATGTGGAATTGAGCCAGAGCGTGGCGCACATGTAACTGCAACAAATGTGACGTCTCGTCAGTCGGCATTGGGGTTGGTGCAGGCACAGGAAGTTACCACGCAGGGGGAGTGGGGTGGCATTTGCCCGGGCTGAGACAATGTCCATTGTGGGCAGGCAGGCGTGGTTGTAGGTGGAAGCGTCGGGTTCGGCAATGCGTACGCTGGCGTTGTGGCGGCACGTGAAGTCCGTGGCGAGCGCATTGAGTCGCTTATCCTGTTATCGCCAAAAGTGGAAGGCAACGTGATCACAGTGATCGATACGCGGCGCGTTGATCGCGGGGTTGGTCGGCGGTTTGTTTGCGGGCATCATGCTCTTATTGGGGCGCATGTTGTTCAGTAAAAAATAATTTGAATGTTCAGCGGCGTGCGCTTTCAGAACATCATTTCATAGGGTGAAGGTAACCGTGAATCTAACGGGTGAGAGGCGCCCGAGGAGTGGCGATGGATAAAGTAGTTTTGAAAGCTGTAAAACGTGACGATCGGCAAGCAGGTGAAAGCCATGCGCCGTGATGGTCAATTACCGGCGGTGATCTATGGCCGTATCTGGATCCGATTGCGATCTCGCTGGAAGCGCCTATGCCAGCCTTGTTACAGGAGCAGTTGTCTTCTTCCAGCCTGTCACAATTGACCTGGAAGGCAAGGAATACCCCGCACTTGTGCGCGAACGCCAGCGCAACTTCATCAAGGGCAACATCTCTCACATTGATTTTATGGCTGGATCTCACAGAAAAAATCCTTGACCGTTCGCCTTGAATTCCGTGGGCGTTTCCGGTGCTGTGAAGGACTACAACGCTGTTTGGTGAAAGAACATCGAAAAAGCTCGAAGTGGAATGTTTGCCCACCGATCTTCCTGAGCGTCTTGCGATTGATATCGCCGCGCTCGCGCTGGTTGTTAACAGCATTCGCGTCCGCGATCTGGCGGAAATCTCCGATGCCATTCGCATTTTGAATGACGAAAGATGAAACCATCGCTGTCGCCCGCCCGAAGACGGAAGCTGTTGATGTGGCGGGCTGTCGTTCCCTGGCGCTGGAAGCCGCCGCCTCGGACTTAGTGTGGAACGCGGTAAGAAAGAAAGTAAGGCGCAGCCAAGAAGTAGGCTCCTTCAAAATCTATTTTGAAACAAAATCCGCCATCATTCGATGGCGGATTTTTTATATTTAGCTCACCTTACGCAAAACGAGAGTTTACTATTCCGTATCCTCAACTTCGCTCACACACCGCACTGGCGTACGGTGCAAGTGTTGTCCCGATGCTCTTTCGGGAGGATGAAGTTCGCGCTTCGGCTACAAAAGCTCAAGCGTTTTCAAAAAGTTCACGGTCATCCGTAGCGCTGCTAATCGCGTCTCTGGTTTGACGGGGATCTGTAGTATCTGTTGAGATCGGCGTTTTGCGCGGCTTCTGCCAATTTTAGGAAAATGAACTCGATCTAAATGGCTCATCGAATAAAGTTTATTTTTCGTCGTATCGGGCGCCGCAATAGGAACATTCGGCAGTGATGTCGTCCAGCCATTCGACTTCGTCCGGCTTTACCGCCGCACCGCAGGCTGGGCAAGGGTTTTGGCAAGTACAGGCCTTTTTGAGGAGCGGCTGTTTCGGCTGGTGTGGTGGGGAGGTGCCGTTCAATAAATTGGAGATCTCTTCTGCTTCGGCGTTCAAACCGCGTGTCCGTAATTCATTCACGATGCTGAACCTGCATCCGCATTCTTGTAAAACGCTGCTGGTTGCCAGCGGTTAATCCACGGCGCAGGTCTGCGATGCCGGTTTTGTCTCTCCACTGAGAATTGCGGCGCGTCCTGCTTCAACATATAAAAATGGCGCGCGGTGCGGGAACTGCTTCTGCTCCCATTGCCAGAGCGTGAAAAGATTCGGCGGCGTTTTTATAATCACCATTAGCCATCATTTGGTTGGCTTGCTGCAAAACGGGCGGGAGGGTCCTCCCCGTCTTGCCATTCTGCGGATCATGCGTGTTGTCCACGGCGTCGAAACATGGGGTCCTCCTGCTATGAATCCACGCCTGCTTCGTTGGCTAATTCCACCGCGCGGGGTCGAGGGTCTCTTCGATCTTTCGGGCGAATACTAAAAAGCCAGTGTGCGCCACCATGCGGTCAGTGGGGCGGAGGCGGCTTGGATCCGCTTCTTTGTAGTAGCGCAGGATGAGTTCTACTTCGATGAATGCGAACTTGTTTAGTCTTGGGGCAATAAGGGTTCTTCCACATGATTAAAGGTTGGCAGAATTGTGCCAAAGAAACCGCCGGGCTTCAGAGGGCATTGCGGACTTGGGCGATGTAGTCAAAAGGATTTTACCATCGAGGAAATAAGGCGTCTGCGTCAGTTTCGTCGAAGCCCAATTGAATGTCGCGCAGTTTGAAGGTCAGGCGAGAAGCGAGGCCGATGCGTTCAACATTCTTGCGCCAGATTCTGCACATCCGGTTTATGTTCATACGAGATGACTTCTTTCCTTCCGCGCCGACGGCGTAGCCAATGCAATGGTCATGGAACCGGAACCGGTGCCTGCTTCCATCACAGTTTGACCGGGAGCCACGCCCATTTGAATGAGGATATCCGATGTCTTTCGGCAGAGGATCTGGTGGTGCGGGGAGTTCATTCAAAATGTCTGCAAGGCGTGAAGGCTGTAATAAAAGAAAGGTGCGCCTGCGTGGCTGAAGACCACCTGCGAGCCCGGGTTTGCCAATGAGGTCGTCGTGTTCCCAATACGCCACGGTGACTTTGAAAATCTCCACCGGCTTTGGGGGTGATAATAAAATGCTTGTGGGTGAGGCCGACTAGTTGGGCAAGGTCTCCATCCCGTGCTGTGGATGAGTAATTCATGCGGATTGTACTTCCTCTTCTTTTGATGTCATTTTTCTTCGAGGGTAGTCGGTTTGGAAATATTCCTAAGTTTTCGGGTTGGAGGCAAGCAGGACCGCAAACATACCTACTCCATAACGAGCAATCCATGACCAAAGCGGGGGCAATTAAGGTGCCACTCTGGTCTATTCAATCGATCTGCCGAGGGCGGAAAGACCCGTTCCCACAGCAGATAGTGTTCGGAATTCCATGGATCATTTCACGCCGAAAATAGGCGGCGAAAAACGCCCGTATCGCTTCTCTTTGAAGGCAGAGACGATTCCCAGCCCATCAATCCGGAAGCCGTTATGTGCAGGATGCTTGTCCCGCGCGCATCGCTGACAATGATAGCCAACTGGTGGTTCCATCTGCGCTGGCATTCAGGCTTTCGATCAATGCGAAGGCGGCTCCGCTCAATAATCCCAGCACAAACTTCCTGAGAGATGGGCTTTCGATCTTCGATGCAAAAACCAGACCGCCAGAGGCTTTCAGCACCTCTTCAATAAGCGGAACGATGAGGGCAATATACCCAATGCCTACGGCAATTGCAAAATGGGCTGGAAATATAAGGCGCGCAAGCAAATGAGCAGCACATCTTCACTGGTTTCCGCTTGAATGATCTGGGAGAGCTGGATCATATCTGAAATGTGGCTAAAACAAGGATCGCGATTAGGACTGCGCCTGCAACGATAATCCCAAGAAGCGTGACCATTTCAAGTACAACCATGATCACCGGGCCAACCGTCATCTCTAAACCGAGGACAGCGAAAAACCTGCCAGCGCGGACCCGTCTCCAGCCCATGGGAGCCGTGAAGGAACAACAGCCCGATAAGTGGTACGATGACAAGGATGGTGGTATAATCGCGATGAGCCAGCTTCCAGCCATTTAATTTAAAAAAAGCCAGCAGCCAGTCCGCCGACCGTTACGCCGACCAGCGCCAGCCCGGATCACGAGGATAAGATGCCAATCTGCAAACGGC
>JADKDM010000024.1 GCA_016714565.1 Candidatus Villigracilis propinquus | reverse complement strand
TCATGCGGCATCAACTCAATGCGGATGACGGTCATTTACGCAGTCAGCGCTTTAGTTGCCAGACGATTCTCGGTTATGCTGATCTTTTGCTGTGAAGGATTTCCCGCTCTCTCAGTGCAGAACGCGCCGATCCTTTGCCTCAGGCTGGGCCTTACCTGAATTGATTCTGATCATTGGCCTTATCTGCCCTCGAAGACTCCCTCACTTTGCCAAAAGCTACTACGGACATTATTCTCGTTTGACATGGCACTTCTTTGCGCAAAAATTAACAAGACCACCCGTACCATGGCAAATGAATTATTCTGGTCAGTGAAAGCGCTCCACAACTTACGACGCCATTTACGCCCACATTGCTGGACTCTAGCGGCAGTCAGCATCCAAGCCCATGGAAGCTTAAGCCCAT
This sequence comes from Candidatus Villigracilis propinquus, assembly GCA_016714565.1. Lineage (GTDB taxonomy): Bacteria > Chloroflexota > Anaerolineae > Anaerolineales > Villigracilaceae > Villigracilis > Villigracilis propinquus. Next base: position 31,806 of record JADKDM010000024.1, on the reverse strand, counting down.
GGTCTTCCGCGGACTCAGCAATGGGGGTACTGGATGGTATGTCACCTGGATTGGTGCTCAATCAAAGAGAGGCCTGAGACCATCCGCCGCGTAGTCATCGCCAGCATTTCACGCCCATGCGATGGTGGGCAAGATCATCATTCTACAGGATGCCACCTTGTTGCCAGCTTCAGCCTGTCTGGAAGCGGCGAACACAACGTCAGCCTTGGTGTGATGATGGCTCCACCCCGGATTCGCATGTTCAGCCTCCACCTTCAAGTATTTTGCGCGCAGGCGGCACCCGTTTTGCGCTCACCCGTGGAGCTTTGCTCTATCTACAGTTCGTCAGCGTACCACTGCGTGTTGCAGCATTGTACCACCTTTGCCCGCCACCTTAACCTATATGTACCTTTTGCGATGTTGGAAGGAAGTAGCCAAAGCCTTTTATCCAGCTCGTAGCACGATTGAAATCCTGAAATGGATTAAAGATCTGGTCAATGAAACGGCTGTATAAACAAGAAAGAGACACGAAGCTCATGTCTCTTTTTGTTTACTCTTTCTCAATTTTGACCAGGAATAATTATTCACCACAAATAGAACTGCACCCAGATAATAAACACTATACTTATATTCCATAACCGTCAGAACATACTGGCGCAGCCTGTTTTACAATGCCGCTGGTACGTACCGTTCCGGTACCCCCCGAAATATCCCGCGCTGATGAATGGCGTACACCAGATATAAGCACCTGCAAATGCTAGCTGCACCCCACACAAAAGTGAGGAAGGACGTACCAACCCTACAGGGATCGCGACCAACGTGCCGGATTCCAGGGAAGCAGTCCTGCCGAAGAAGATAAAGCCAATTCCCCAACGTTTTGCCATCTGTTCCACACATTCGATGTGACTCATCAATGCGAAGGGACACCGGGGTACGTGAAAGTCCACCACTGGGCGGCAGGTCGATGAATCAGTACAAAATGGATGCGCCGATCACGCTTCCAAATAGCGGCGGCCCAGCCCGCCCCAGAAGACAGTGCCGAATGCTGACCGTGAGCATCGATCAGCGTCCAGCCTGCGAAGCCAATTTTCAATTCTATGGGCGTGAAAGTGGTTGCATTCGATGATCAAACGATGGTTGCTTTAATAAAGCCTAATTCATCATATATATGACACCAGAAGTATTCACTGAGTGGTTGTCTCAGGTTTGTTGATTATAATCTCTCTCATCTCTAATTTTTATCTCAAACATGGAGATGTTACTAAACCATGATTAATGGCAGTTTGAAAATCAATCAGAGTTGATTAACATCTTTACGATGTAAATAATCCCAGGAAACGGGAAAGCGAGATGAATGTTTGAGATATAAGTCAAGTTGAAAACCTGGCATCCCATTGAATATCCAGCTGTTTAAGCTACGCCCTATAAATACTTATTGAATGGTGATGTAGGTATGTTTTGCTCCCCGCGCGTTTACCAAACGAAACCAAATATAGAACTTAGCGCCCGTATTTTCCACCGTCAATTTCCCCGTGGCAGTCACTTCAGAAGTTAAATCTGCTTTGGCGTGGGCATCTTACAATCACAAACAATTGACCTGATGAAGTGTATGGCGGGATGGTTGGACAGTGCTGAAGGTGTGAGATCCACTTGGATTTGCCTACTGGCCTGGGGTGGTTTGAGCATTTCTCCATCTTCACAAACCAGTTTGGGGTTTTGACTCCCTATCCATTTTTATGGAAGAGTTTCGATATTGAATATTGTTATTTTTCGAGTTGCTTGAAACGTTGCCGGGGTCCTTTGTAGTTATTTGATTTCCCGCCGCCAGATCATTGTTGACCGATGGTGGAGGTAAAGTAATCATCGAAAACGACGAGGATGTTGGTGATGAAGAAGAAGATCAACAGCCTTCAGGGGCGGAATGCCGAAGAGAATGCCCGGTGGTCTGATCTTTTGCGGTCGGCCAGGTGGTATCCGTCAGGCTTTGCGATAATATCCATCAGCGAGAGATAGGTGGGGACGAGGTACGAGCAAACAAGTTTGCGGTGTAGTACCCAGAAATATCCGCGCCATCCAAACCTTTGGGAAGATGGCAGGAATGCCAGAATAAATATGATGGATAGATAGGGTGTTGATGGGCTGGTTGTCCTGTGAAAGCGCAGTGGGAATGAATCAGAGAATAACGGAAAATGAAGCAATGGGCACGTAAGCAAGTGTTTTGTTTTGGCTTAAATTCCTGAATTATGGACTAGTCTTTTTGCAGGAACCACCACCACAATCGAGATCGTTTCCTAAAACAAAGGGAATGTATATTCTTAGTAGAGACATAATAATGACAATGCTGGTGACGAGTTCTGGTTGCAATTCCAAACGCCTGTAACGAGATAGTTATCCCGGCAGCGTGGATTACCCACCGTGAGGATAATGTGAACAGGATCGATCTTCACGGCACGGCCATTTGAGAGAAAGCCAGGTGTGGGTCGGTTCATTTTATTGTCCCTGCATGTGAAGTAGAAATATAAGAATGGGAAGTACGAGGAAGCGTAGGAGAAATCCAAGTAAGTCATGTTGGGTAGTTTGATAGTTGAATAGTTTTTACAGTTTAGGACCAGTTTTTCTTGTATACCTACGTAATGCTTGCTAACCTTTTATCTACGCACCCTTTTACATCCATCCACCCGGGGTGCGGGACAGCGTCGCGCCCCTGTGCGGGTGGATTTTGTCTGCGTTCAACGGTTTCGAGGCAAAGGTTTGCAGCAACCGTACAACAATGCCAATGCGTTCCTCTGCCTGACCGAATGCCGCACCGATGCAGGCACGCGGCCCGCCGCCAAATGGGATATAGCTCATTGGCGGAGTCTTACGTCCGTGGGAGAAGCGTTCGGGGCAGAAGTCTTCCGAGTTTTCCCAGATAGACGGGTCGCGGTGGGTAGGGTCAGATTGAAGCAAAACATTCGCTCTTGCCAGCAGGGACTGTGCCTTCTGCGAGTTCCACATCCTCCGCCACGCGGCGTTGCCAATGTGAATGGGCGGGTAGAGGCGTAATGGATTCTTTGATGACGTTGTCCAGTGGTTGATATTTGCCTTCCGTCTGGTCAATTAGTTTTGCACTGCTGAGGTGAATTTCAGGGTGCTGACCCAGCAAGGCGAATGTCCATGCTAGCAGTGCGATGGGTATCGTTCCCTGCGATCAACATCAACATCTGGTACGCGGGTAAGTGTCGTCATCCAGACCCGCGTCAATGCGGGTGCTGGAGGAGATCATTGTGACGATGGACGACGGACGACTGACCATCGCTTCAGCGTCTGTCGTCTGTCGTCGATAATTTGATACAAATAATCATCAATTGCGCGTCAACGATTTTCCATACCCGAAGCGCGGAATTTTTGCACCAGGGATCCACGCGCCCGGCGAAACATATTGAATAGTTTGAGGATTGGGTTCCCAAATTTTGGGAATATCGTCCCAGAGCATCTTTGTTGAACAATGTCTGCATGATAATGAGCAGGGCGAGGCTCTTGCGGCCTTAACGAGCATATCCACAGTTTGGCCCGTCATGCCATTTGGACTATGACTCCCGGTCAGTTTGCTCGATCATCATTTGGGTGCAATTGGGTAACTGCGAAGGTGGAAGGCGTTTCCATCAATCCGCGATAATGATCGTGTTCCTCTCCATCAGTTACCAACACGCCGCGCCGCAGCAGATCTATCACCGGGTCTGTGTTGCGCCATAGAAATTTATTTCATTCAGTGACCAGCACTGCGCGCAGCCTCAGGCCCAAAAACTACGTGCGGACGAAAGCCGGGGATGGGATCTGGAAGAAGCGTCCCATGTTTTGCCATCGCTTTCCAGAGGGCCAAGCGGGGAACGGGTCTTGAAAAATGCAAGCGGGGCTTCGCGCCCAAGTTCAGGGGTGATGGCTTTTTCATGGCAGTGTGGAAGGGAACTCGGTGACGGCCTGCATGAATTCAACAGGCTTTTCTTCATGCGGGAGATGTCCGCTTTGTGCGATGACTTTTAATTCAGCGTTGGGTAATTCGTCCGCAAGCCGCAGCGACTGTTCGGTAGGCACGATGCGTTCATCGTCGCTCTGTTGACCAGTGCGGAGTCAAGGTGATCTCATTCACGCGATCTGCCAATCCACTTCTTCACTGGCTACTGTAAGTTGCCAGAGCGCCTTATCCCAGTTTTCTATTTAGAGGTTTTTTGATAGCCGGCAAAAATTTCAGGCGTGATCTTTGAAGGGGTCGTCGAAGGCGGTTTTAGAAACTCAGTTCCCTGCGCCTGAAGTTGACGGGCAATGAGCAGGCCGACATGATTCATTGCGGCGTTTTCAAAATGGGTCTGCTCCACGAAGGCGCGCCGCCGCCTGCATACACAGCGGCATCGACGAGGATCAAAGCCTCCACTCTTTCAGGGTGTTGCAAAGCGACTTGCATGGAAACTGTCCCACCGGCGGAATTGCCAACCAAAATTGCTTTTTCTATACCGAGTTCATCCATCAACCCGATGACGATGTTCACCTGCGCCTGTGGGCCATACGGACTTTCACCTTCCCATTCCAGCGGACGCTCGGTCAGGCCGAATGCGGGGCGGTCATAGGCGATGACGGTTCCAAATTGGGAGAGCGGCTCGGTCACTTCACGCCATGAGAACAGGCTTGCGCCGAAGCCGTGCAGCAAAATAAATGTGGGCTCGCCTTCGCCCCATGTCTTGTAATGCACGTTGACACCGTTCACTTCCACGAATTTGCTGTCTGCGTCTGTCAGTTCTTCAACGGAGACGGTGTTTTCCAATGGCGGCACAGGAATCAAGAACGGGCCGATCGATAGGATCAGAATGAGTGCAACTAGAACAATTCCCGCCACACGAAAAAACCTTTTAGATTTCATGTTCTTTATCCCTTTTAGGATTCATAGATCATAACATCCCGCGTTGGTGGGTGGTCTTCAACTAGCGTGTTTGGTTTACATTGCGGATGATCCACAGAATGAGAAGGTCCCACCTGCGGCGCTTGTAGAGGAAGCCAAATAAAAAGAGTAAAACGTCACCAGTGAAAAGGCTGACAAGCCAGGCAGAATGCCAAGCAAAAGACCGGGCATGTGCGAACCAATGCGATAGGGACGAATGTCCATGGTTTCCTACAATGCGCGTACGGTGTAGGTAATTTCCATTGGAAGCCAGTTTGAAAACGCTTAATAAACTTTTGCAAAACGCCCACGCGAACATGTGGATCAATTCATGTGCAGAATTCCAAACAGCAAAGAATCCATACACGGCCATGTTGGCATTGTTGGGTATCGAAGGAAAACCGTAATCAAAAGAATGGAGATCACTTGCAGGATCGCAATCGGCGCGCGATGACAAGTGATTTAGTCGTTGCTTCACTCATTGAAATGGAAACATCTCTTTTGTTCATGTTCAACTCTTTGTTTTTGAAAAACTATACGCCTTCAAAGTTCTTTCTTTTACAACATCACGATCCACGATAGGCGTTTCAGGATACCCATTCACTTTGAGGTCAAAATCCCAGGGCGTGTGAATTTCCTTTGCGCTCAATTTGCATAACTCCGGGAACCCACTTGCGGATGTACTCTCCATGCGGGTCAAATTTCGCGCTTTGCAGAATGGGGTTGAACATTCTGAAATATGGCGCGGCGTCGGTGCCTGTGCCAGCCGTCCATTGCCAGCCGCCGTTGTTCGCGGCGAGGTCGCCATCGAGCAAATTTTCCACGAACCACTTTTCGCCCCAGCGCCAATCGATCAGCAGATCCTTCACCAGAAACGACGCAACGATCATACGCGCGCGGTTGTGCATCAGCCTGTTTGTTTGAGCTGGCGCATGGCCGCATCCACAATGGGCACGCCCGTGCGTCCATGTTTCCACGCTTCAAATTCTGATTCGTTATTTCGCCACGGGATATTTGCCAGCGATGGATTGAACGATCCTTTGCTCACATGCGGGAAGTGATACAGGATTTGGATGTAGAACTCGCGCCAGATCAATTCGTTGAGCCAAATTTCCGCGCTATGTTTTGCTTCTGCGCTTCTTCCCCGCTCATGGCCTGTCTCGCCGCACTGACGGCTTGTCTCAGCCCGAGCATTCCAAAGCGCACGTATGGCGAGAGAGAGGATGTCCCGTCCATGTCCATGCGGTTGCGGTCATCGGCGTAGGCGTAGATTCGTTTGTGTAGAAATTCTTCGAGGCGTGCCAATGCTTCTTGCTCACCGGCTGGGAAGAGGGGATTGCTTTCGTATGCTGGTAAAGCGTCAGATTTGATTCCAGCCGGGGTGTTGATCGTTTCAGGGGCAGGGATGAGTTTGAATCCGTTTAATTTTGCTTTCCATGTTTTGGAGTACGGCGTGTAAACGGTGTACGGTCTGCCGTCTGGTTTGAGGACATGCTTTGGGTGGTGGACGGTTTGTCCATGAATTAATTGCAATGGCAGGATTTTTGAGATGAGGGCTTCCCGTTCGCGGGCATGGGGCGTGAAATCCTCTTCGGCGAAGATGGTGTCTGCGCGAGTCTCTTCAAACAGTTTGCGGAGTTCTTCGAGCGGTTTGCCTTGCGAATGACAAGATAGGAATCGCGTTCTTAATCCCGGTCGAAGGGTGTGAAGCCCTTCGTTGAGAAAATTGTTTCGGCGGGGAGATAGGGAGGAAAATGCCGGGTCGAGGATAAAGACTGGGATGACTGAACCAGCCGTCAGCGCGGAATGAAGCGCGAGGTTGTCCGTCAATCTTAAGTCGCGGCGAATCCACCAGATCGAAGTCATACGAAGTGCTCCTCCATTTTTTTGCCATTGATTTCAAGGCTGATGTGTTCGCTGCGATCAATGCTTAATTTACCCGTGTTATTTTTGTTGTCGTTGAAGTTGAGAAAACCATACGCGCGGATACGGGTTCGGCCAATGAGCGAGAGCGCGAGTTCGCTGGTGAGCAGGCCGGTCAGTTCGGCGCTGTACTCGCCGGATTTGAAATTGAATTTTGACGGCGCAGGCATTCCGAGTCCGCGCAGGCCAACGGTGGTGCCTGTGATCTCTTCGCTGCCGGAGAACATATCGCCATTCGGCATGGCTGCGGTGTAGGTGATGAAATAACTTGGTGATGTGGCAACTAATTTTGCGGTGACGATTGCGCCTGTCTGCGGGTCTGCTTCGGTAACTTCCGCGCCTTTGGAATTGAATTGCGGCTGATAGTAGGCGCGCCCGAAAGATGTTGAAGATGTGACAGCATACATGGCGATTTGTGCGAGCGCTTTGTCGCTTTTGTTTTCAGCAAGCAATGCAGGGATGGACATGAGCCACTGGGTTTTGTGCATTCGGCGTACCACGTAGCCGAGCAGGGTGATCCCTGTGGCGGGCAGCTCATAACGAGTGATGTTGTCGGTCATGATGCAATTCCTTGAGTAAAACCCTAAAGGTCTTTTTGTTAATGTTCATTCTCAGAACTGCACGAGACCTTTAGGGTTTATTGATTAATCCGAAGCGGGAACGGGTACAGGTTTGTTCTGTTTCAGTGTGAAAACGATCGGGTTTGTAGATGGTGATGAAAACGAAGATACTGACGCCGACCATGACCACTGCTCCAAATGCGCCGGGCGCCCATGTGCCGATCTGTTGAAGCAGCACGCCGCCAAGAAGCGGGGCGATGATGCGCGTAGAGCTTTCCACAGCCGTGGAGAGACCGAGGATGCCGCCAACCTCCTGCGGGGCTACGGCTTTGGTCAATGTGCTGGAGAGCAGAGTGTTGAGCAGACCGCCAGAGAGGGCGGTGGGGGCATGATGACGTACAGCCAGATCAAGGAAGGCGCGAGTGCCCAGCCGAGAAGGGAGACGGCCATCAACATCACGGAAGCGGTGATGAGCAGATCTTCACGGAAGCGGGTGGTGAGACGACCAACAAGAAATCCCTGCACGATGACGGAGAGCACGCCGACATAGGTCAATACGAAGCCAGTGTCACGCGCGGTGAGGTTGAACTTCGCGAGCGCGTACAAAGCGAAGATGGTTTGGAAGATGGCGAAGGCGAGACCAAAGAAGAAACGTGTGATGAGAATGGAGCCGGTGAACGGACGTTGGAATGCGACGAGCAGGGCGTTCAAAGTAACGGCGGGGCGTTTTTCTGTCATCTGGCTGCGCTTGTCTTCGGTGAGTGATTCAGGAAGCCAGGCGTAGATCAAGATGAGGTTGATGAAGGAAATAGCTGCGGCAGCAAAGGCAGGAACCGCGTAGCCCCATTGGCTGAGTAACCCGCCTGTGACAGGGCCAATGATGAAGCCGAGGCCGAAGGCAGCGCCGACCATACCGAGACCTTTGGATCGGCTTTTTTCATCGGTGACATCGGAGATGTAGGCTTGTGCAACACTCAAGTTGCCGCCTGTGATGCCGTCAATAATGCGGCTGACGAAGAGCATCCACAAGGCGTTGGCGAAGCCGAGCAGCAAAAAGCCGAGGAAAGTGCCGAAGACGCTGACGAGCAAAACCGGGCGGCGTCCGAAGCGGTCGGAGAGGCGGCCAAGGATGGGCGCGCCGATCAACTGCATCACCGCGTAGGACGCGATCAGGATGCCGGTCACAGTTTGATTGGCTTTGAAGGTTTCGGCGTAATAGGGCAGAAGCGGCAGGATGAGGCTGAAGCCGAGCAGGTCAATAAATACGACGAGGATGATAGAGATAAGAGGTTTGTTTTTCATTATTTCCTTTGTTGTTACGCTTTTACCGGTACTAAAGATTCCTTGTTCATTTCTTCGAGCAGTTTGAGGATCTCTTCGTTGTTTGCAATATCGCTCATGGAATGTCCATAGTGAGCAAAGCGCACTTGTCCCTGTTTATTGATGAGGACTTGTGCAGGGATGCGACCCAGCTTGAACAGATTGACTTCCTGCCCGTACATTTTCAAGACGGTGTGACTTGGGTTGGGGAGGCCGACAAACGGAAGATGATGCATTTTCCAATATTCTTTAAAGGCGGCCGGGGTTTCAGGCCCGACCACTACAATTTCGGTATCCTGTGCTGTGAACTTGTCGTAATCGTGGCGCAACTGCGCCATATGCTTTTGGCAGAATGGTCAGACAAAGCCGCGATTGAAAACCAGAAGAACGTTCTTTTTGTTTTTGAAATCCGAGAGGCTGATCTCATTTTCTTTGAAATCTACCAGTGTGAAGTTGGGGGCTGGGGTGTTGAGTTCGATACGATTCATATTAGATAACCAAAATAACTCCGAAGATAATTTCGACGATCAGGCTGATGACGTTGGATTGAATGATGGACTTGTCCACGATCATGGAGATTCCGCGAACAACTGCCACGCCCAGATAAGCAATGCCCAACATCATGTAGGCGATGGGTGAATTGAGGAAGAGGGGAGCGGCGCCAAGCGCGATGAAGAATCCGCCCAAAATAGCGCGGATCTCTGTGATGCCGCGTCCACCTTCGGGACGGAGGCCCGTAAAACCGGTAACGGCTTCTGGCTTGAGCAGTGAGAACAGACCCGTCAGGATCGTCCCTACGGCTGCGATGATTTGTAGAATTTGAATGAACATTTTTCTCCGATAGTAGGGGCGGGATTACCCCGCCCCTACAGTAAAAATTACAAGCGCGGAATTAATACCGGCGTCTTCTTTTTGTAGTTTTCATAATCTTCCTGCCCGCCCCATTTTGTGTCGGCTTTCTTTTCAAGCAGCGGGACACCGCTTACGCGGGTAAGGAGCAGAGTGACAAAAAGAGGGGAGATCATGGCGACCCATTGCCAGCCTTGCAGAACGGGCAATGCGATGATCGCGACGCCGACCCAAAGCATGATCTCACCGAAGTAATTGGGATGACGGGATCGAGACCAGAGTCCCGTTTGAATGAACTTACCTTTGTTCTCAGGATTCGCGCTAAAGCGGCTTTTCTGGGCGTCAGCGATCACTTCAATGGCGAAACCCAAAGCCCATATCAGAAAACCAACAATGGCAAATAAGTCCAATTCTTTTCGGTTCGCTGTTGTGATCGCCACCAGAGCAGCGGCCACTGTAAAGGTTACCCATAGCCCCTGGATCGTCCAAACATTTAGAAAACGGAAAAAGGAAGGTTTGAGTTCATCAAAGCGATCATCCTTGCCTGCTTTTTGGATGCGGCGGAAGAGGAAACTTCCCAGACGAACCGCCCAGATCACCACCAGGCTTGCCAGCAGCAGTGACCGATTATCAAGTACGGGACTGACCAATACGGCCATTATCGTTATGGAGATATAAGTGAGGCTGCCTGTCAGGTCGAAGAACTTTTCAGTCTGGAACCAATACGAAGGGATGAAGACCAGCCACTGGATCAAAAACGCCAGCCCGACTGACAAGCCAAATACGGGAATTCCTGCAATAGAAGCCCCGCCCTGACTACCCGCCAAAGCGACCAGAAAGCCGATGAGTACCAAAATGGGGAAAATAACGAGAGAACTGCGATCAGTTTTTTTCATGTATAGAATCCTTTGTGTAAACTTTAACTGGCTCTTGCGTAATTAACGGGAGACTAAAAACCCTTAGCCGCGAATTTCGCTAATTCACGCGAATTTTTTTTTGCAAATTAGCGAAAATTCGTGAAATTCGCGGCAGAGGCCTTTCAGCCTTTGTACTTAATACCGCGAGAGCCCTTTAACTAAAACCCGCGCCGTTGACTTTGCCACGGAGCCGGGGCGTTGCTGCGAAATTCCTCCACGCTCGGGCCGCTTAGTTTTGCGAGCCGCCATGTGCCGTAGAGATAACTGAATACCAATAAGAGGATCGTTGCAGGCCAGCCGGTAATAAAGTTTGTCATGGCCAGTGAATTAACATTCTCGTTTTGAAAAAGCGAGAATTGTAAAAACAGTCGGGCGGCGAAGAAGATAGCCCATGCGAATGTCACTTCGCTGTAGGCTGGCCGCACTTTCTCGTGCCAGTACCAATCCAACGGCCAGCGGCGGGCGAGATAACTTGTCCACGCTACCATCGGGCGGCGGATGACCAGACTGACGATGGTCAACAACAGGGTCATGCTTCCGCTGATCAGGCCCGGTAGAAAAAATCCCTCCGACTTGCCGAGGAACCAGGCGATGCCGATTGCGATTCCCACACTGCCAACGCCAGCCAGAGCGTACAGCAGAGGTTGCTTGCGGATGACCCGTGCTGCGGCAATGATTACCGAGAGGAGCAACGCGCTCCACATCGCCGCCTGAAAACCAACCAGCCCATTCACCAGAAGAAATAGGATCGGCGGCAGGATCGCGTCTAAAAAAGAGTTGCGTCCTGCAAATACAGTGCGGAGTTCATCCAGCAGTTCGCGCCATTTTTGTTGTTTCATTATTTGTCATCCACTCCGCTCTGTCGAGGGCTAAGCCCCTGACAGAGCAAAGAGTTTTTTACGCGTGTTTGCCGAGCCAGAATTTGCGCCAGTCACCGTTACTGGATTGCAATGTGACGAAAGCATAAAGACTGCCAGCGAAGAAGCCGAGGGTCATCATGGCAATTGTCCACAGGATGGCAACGGGCAGGGATTTTTCACGGTAGATGATCCAAGCCGAGAAGAGCGTGAAGCCTGTGTACAAGTCCACGAGAGAGACGATGCCCCACGGCATGGCAAACAGCTTGCTGCCTTCGCCGAAGAAGTCACCGACGGTAAATCCGTATATCAATACTGCGGTCATGGCGATCATGCCGAGGATGGAGATGGTCTTTGCAATTTTCATTTTTATTCCTTTGAGATGCAGGCAAACCCAAGTGCGCCAATGCCGAGATGCGCGCCGAGAGCGGGGGTGATCTGAACGATCAGAATTTCCTCGCCTTGTGGAAAAAAGGAACGGGCCTGTTCATATAACGCCCTGGCTTCTTCATGAACTCCTGCGTGCAGGAGTGCCAGTTTTTCGTACGGCGCATATTCAGCCAGCCATTCCATCAGGCGTGCGGTGGCGCGTTTTTGCGTGCGAGTGCGGTGAGCCGTGGCCTTGCCCATATTCATATGCAGCAACGGTTTGATCTGAAACAGCTCGCCAAATTTTGCGATGGCGAAATTCATGCGTCCACTGCGGCGTAGATATTCCAGCGTTTTGATGGATGCGAACACGTACGTTCGCTTCATTACTTCCTGTAAGCTGGATACGATTTCCTCGACCTTTTTTTCAGTCTGTGCCAGTAGAGCGGCCTTCTCCACGAGAAAGCCTGTGCCGAGGCTGAGTTGACTAGAATCCAGCACGGTGACCGGGATGCGGGTAAATTGTTCGGCGGCAACACGTGCTGCATTGATGGTGGCGCTCAGAGTTTCCGAAATGTGAATGGAGAGGACAGCTTGCGCGCCTTCATCCGCCAGTTGGTTGTAGACTTTTGTAAACGCATCAGGCCCGGGTGTGGCTGTGGAGGGAGAAGGTTGATAGCCCGGCAGTTGTCTGTAAAATTCCTCCCGTGAGAGATTGATTCCATCAAGGTAGGTATTTTCGCCCTGGTTGATATGCAAAGGGACAACTGTAATCTCAAGTTGCTTTGTGCGTTCTTCGGGCAGATCACACGTGCTGTCTGTAACAATACGAATGTTGTTCATGATTACTCATTTCATTGGTGTTCTGGTGCAATAGGCTCGGAGATTTGCGTTGGAAACATATGGTGCAAAAGCGAGATGATTTGAAAGGCGGTCTCAGAACCAAATGTAAAGAAACCTTCATAGAGACGCTGGCTATCTTCTGGGTCAATTTCCTCGGCTAGCAGGGTGGCGTAGATGCCTTCTCCATAGGCAACTACGAACCAGTAGTTTTCCAACGGAGTACCGCTCGTGTCGATGCCTATCGTTCGCGGCAGGGTTGCAAGGGGTGCATCTGGAATGCCATACAACCATAGTCCTTTGGAAGATTCGGCAACCTTTACATATTGATCCAATTGCGCGTTGATACGTGAGAAGTATTGAAATGAAACATGCGTGTCTGCAATTCCAGGTGTTTCGATAACTGAGTCTTCGATCAGGTGGCTGATCGTGGTCATGCTTTTCACGGAAAAAATATAGCGGAAGCTGGAGCTTTGCAGATCTTTAGGCTTGAGCCGATTTAAATATTTTTCTGTTCGTGGAGGGAACAGGGGTAATAGGTTGTGATAAAAGGTCGAAAGGATATCTTTTGCCATAATTATTTTTGGTTTGCCTGCACGCGAAGCCAGGCTTTGATCGGCGTTCCAGAGCCGTTGATGTGTTTATCCACGGCGTGGAAGTAGCCGTTCATGAAATCTGACAATTCCTGCGCAGGTCTCTGATGAGACTGGAGTAATACCTTCAACCATTCCACTTCGTCAGAGACGTGTTCCATATCACCGAATTGCAGGGCGGCTGTGATGATGTCTCCCAGAAAGTGAATGCCCGTGTTCAAGTGCTCGGGGTCAACAGAAAGAGGCTGGATCATTTCCCTGATCGTGCTTTCAATATGAGCTCGGCGTGAGGTAAATGCGTGCAGCGCGGCACTGTATTCCTGTGAAACGACCTTTGTCTCTTTGGCCTTGTCTTTGCCCTTCAGAATTTTTTCAACCTGCTCAATGGAGCTATCGACTGCATTGCTGAGATAATGCCCGGGGATGTAATCCTTCAGGCTGTCGCGCATGACGAAGATACGTCCGCCGTAGCCAACAGGGATGTTTAGCCCAAGCAAAGTGAAGGCTGTTGTTTGCAGTGTGGCCGCGCTGGTGAGAGATTGTGCAACCAGAATGACCAGATTAGCTTTTGTTTTTGAAACGGTTTCTTCAAACCGCTCTGCAGGGACATTCGCACCAAGGTAGATCACATTCAATCCGCGGCGGCGCAGGAAGAGCGAAAGCATCAGCGGAGTGAACGTATGCCATTCTCCGGGCGGGCAGCCTATCAACACGGTCTGCGGGCGTGTTGGGGTGGGGGAGGCGCTTAGCAGGGCGTCCAAGCGGCGCATGGCCAAACCGGATGCGAAATGCTCCTGTTGCACGGTGGCACGATTCTCGTACCAAAGTCCGCCGATCTCAGACATGCCTTTTTGCAGAACTTCCATGCAAACTGATTCGACGGGGAAGATGGAGAAGGCCTTGTTGAGCGCCTGTTCGGCATTTGCTTCGCTGTAATTCATGCAGGCGGTGATCCATTGTGCGCGGATCATGTCCAGCGTTGTGTCTGGGGCGGCGTTGGCAGAAGCGGCTTGGGCGGAGGAAAAACTCGAAGATGTGTAACCAGCCAACGGGTCAAGCCCGGAGGCGATGTGTTCATTCCACATTTCCACAGCGCGTGAGATGGAGAGTCCCTCTGCCTGACGGGCGATCAGCCATTTGATGGTCTCGATATCGTATTGCGAATACAAACGATGACCTCCCGCACTGCGGTTTGGCGTGGGCAATCCATAGCGGCGTTCCCAGGCGCGCAATGTGTCGGCGGCGAGACCGGTTTCGAGCAAAACGGCTTTCAAGTTGAAGGCAGGGGATTTACTGAACATACAATATCCTTAGGCTGGGTTTAGGGTGGGTTTGACCACCTTTTGCACAGCTATTGTACCTTCTTCCTTAAGAATTCGTTCAGTTGTCAGGCGGGCAGAAAGCAAAACGATTGGCAGTCCCGTGCCGGGGTGGGTGGATGCGCCCGCGAAGTACAGGTTCTTATATTTCTTGTGACGATTATGCGGACGCAGATAGCCGACCTGCCAGAAGTTGTGACTGAGCCCGAACGCCGCTCCATTCACCAGATTGAAACGCTCTTTCCACACTTTGGGCTGGTACACCATCTCAAACTTGATGTGCTGCTCCAAGTCGGTTGCTCCTAATTCGCTCGCGAGGCGGGTGAGCACGGTCTGGCGCGCGCGCTTGACCATGGCGTCCCAATCCTGTTCGCTGCGTGCATCGAGATGACCGACGGGAACCAAAACGTAAAGAGTATCTTTCCCTTCAGGCCCTGCGGCTGGGTCAGTGCGCTTCGGTGCATGGACGTAGAACGACGGCATCTCAGGCAGAGTGTGATCGTTGAAGATCTGATCGAAGGATGCCTTGTAATCGCCGCCGAGAAAAATGTTGTGGTGCGCGATCTGCGAATATTCCTTGTCCACACCCCAGTAGAACATGATGGTGGAGCAGGTGTAGAGTTTGTCTTCGACGAGTTTCTTCGCTTCGGCGCGGTCGGGGAGCAGTTGGTCGTAGATGTAAGGAAGGTCTGCATTGCCGACAAAAATATCAGCATGGAAATTGCGGCCATCTTCCACTTCAACGCCGACTACTTTGGTTTCGTTTACATGGATTCTTTTTGCGGGCGCATTGTAGATGAACTTCACGCCATGCTTCTCAGCCACTTTGACGAGTGCCTGAATGCCGGCGTACATCCCGCCCATGGGGTACCAAACGCCTTCGGCCAATTCCGTGTATTGCAGCAGGGAGTAGGTGGCAGGGGCATCGTACGGGCTTAATCCCAGATACATATTTTGAAAAGTGAAAGCAGCCTTCAAGCGTTCGTCTTTGAAGAAGCGGCTTGTATTTTTGTAGTGCTTGCCAAGCGCCTTCAATTGAAAGATCAACGGCAAATTGGAAAGACTGAAATATTCAAAGATGTTGAAGAAATTTCGGCCTACGAATTTCTCAAGTGAAATTTTGTAATGCTTGCTGCCCTCGGCAATGTAATTCAGAAAACCTGTGAAAGCGGTCTTTTCCACTTTCTCAAGCTGGGTCTGCATCTTGCCAATGTCGGAAGTCAATTCCAACTCCAGTCCATCATCAAAATGGACTTTATACGTCGGGTCTATACGGCGCAGGTCGAGGTGGTCGCTCATCTTTTCGCCGAGAGAGGCAAAGGTCTCCTCCCAAACTTCGGGCATCAGGAACAGGGTCGGGCCAATGTCGAAGCGATGCCCATCGCGGAGGATCTGGTTGCAGCGTCCGCCGGGAGTCTCGTTCTTTTCGAGCACGGTCACTTCATATCCATTTTTAGCGAGGCGGGCGGCAGTGGCAATTCCGCCAATTCCCGCGCCGATCACAACTGCTGTTTTTCTTTTGGTCATTTTGTTTCTCCTTGATTACTTGCTCTGCCTTGTTTCGGAGTCCGGAAGTTCTACTTCTGGACTTTTCACATTATCCGCAAATAGAACTTGCAGTAAAGGCAACTTTGTTGCGGGTGAGTGCTTTATTGAGTCTATTCTACTGCTTGTCTATTATTTGTCAAGGTTTCATGAATACCTTTGCAAAACCTTGACAAATGAGACAATTCCAGTAAAATTTCAACTATCAGAAAGTTTGACTACACAACCCGTTTATTCAAGACCAAGGTTTCAAGTCCAACATGCAGGAGAATAAAAAAATGCAAGCACACGCCAGCTGGGAACACCAACTGCTCGATCTCGCGGGGCACATTCCCCATCCGTCCATTCGTCCGTTTTTCTCGTACTGGGCAGGTGATGCCTCGCTGCGCAACGCTTACAAACAGGCCGAGGTCATCACGGCTGCTCATAGCAAATCCTTCTATTTTGCATCCGGTCTGCTGCCTGAAGAAAAGCGTTCCGCCGTCCGCGCCTTGTACGCCTTCTGCCGCACCGTGGATGATATTGTGGATGAAGTCGAATCCAAGAAGGATCGCGACTTTGAATTGGACTACTGGCGTAACATTGTCCAAACCGCCTCTTCCTCGACCGATGACCTGGTCGCCGCCGCATGGGCAGATACCCTCACCCGATACCATATCCCGCGCCACTACGCCCTGCAGTTGATCGATGGTGTAGCCCGTGACCTCTCCCAAACGCGCTACCAAACCTTTGACGACCTCGCCACATACTGCTACGGAGTGGCGTCCACCGTTGGACTGATGAGCATGTACATCGTCGGCTTCAAGGGACATGATGCCGTACCCTACGCCATCAAGCTTGGCGTTGCCCTGCAAATGACCAACATCCTGCGAGATGCAGGGGAGGACTACCGCAACGGGCGTCTCTATCTTCCGCGTGAAGAGCTTATACAATTTGGCATCCGCGAACAGGATATTGCCGAAGGCCGCGTGACCGATAACTGGCGTCAGTTCATGAAATTCCAAATTGACCGCACCCGCCAACTCTACAAAGAATCATGGGAAGGCGTCAAAATGCTTGAGCGCGAAGGTCAACTCGCCATCGGCGCTGCGTCCACTTTTTATTCAGGCATTTTGGATGATATTGAAAAGCACGATTACAACGTCTTCACCCGCCGCGCGAGTTTATCCGCTTGGGGCAAGATCCGCCGCGTCCCCGGCTTGTGGATGAAAGTCCGCGTGTTGTAAGCCTTTCATCTTTTTAGCCGCGAATTACGCGAATTTTGCGAATGACTACAAAAAATTCGTGGCTAATCTTTTATTTCAATTTTTAGATACAAGGACATTCCATGGAATGTCCTTGTATGGTTTAAAATAAACAATGCTTAATTTTAGAAATATCTTCATGTTTCTTGCTTTATTATTTCTCATCTCCTGCGGAGGTCCCGTGGCTACACCTGCACCGTCAAATCAAACATATCGTTATCTTGCTCTTGGCGATTCCTATACCATCGGCGAAAGCGTCTCAGAAACAGAACGCTGGCCCAATCAACTAGCTGCACTTGTAGATCCATCAAAAGAGATCGAAGTCACCATCATCGCCCGCACCGGCTGGACGACAAGCGAACTGTGGGAAGGGATTCAAGCCGCGAACCCGCAAGGGACATACGACATGGTCTCCCTGCTGATCGGCGTCAACAATCAATACCGCGGCTACGACATGGACGAATACCGCGAGGAATTTCGTTTTTTACTTGGGAAGGCGGTTGAATTTGCAGACGGGAAACCAGAGCATGTCATCGTCCTGTCCATTCCTGATTGGGGTGTCACTCCCTTTGCCTGGGGCAGAGATACTGGGCAAATCGCCGCTGATATCGATGCCTACAACGCGATCAACCTCGAGGAATCCAAAAAGGCAGGCGTCCACTATGTGGATGTTACCCCTGCTTCCCGTGAGGCGGTAACTGACCAGGCTTTGATCGCAGGGGATGGCTTGCATCCCTCAGGTAAAATGTACGCCGAATGGGCAAAGCTGGCCCTGTCTATAGCCGTCAAGATACTGGAGTAAAATCAAAGTAGTAAATTCAATAGCACAAACGGAGAAGTATCATTTATGCCCACCATCAAAGCTGTCAATCATGTCGCCGTCGTAGTGGATGATATGGAAAAGTCCCTCAAATTCTGGCGGGATGCGTTGGGGATTCAACTTCATGAACTGCGTGATGTCCCTGCGGAAAAATCACAAGTGGCATTTTTACCCATTGCCGGAGCCGAGGTTGAGTTGGTCATGCCAACCACCGACGACTCAGGCATTGCCAAATATCTCGCCAAGCGCGGCCCCGGTATGCACCATCTCTGCCTCGAAGTGGATGATATTGATGGGATGATGTCCCAGCTAAAAGCGAAAGATATTCGGCTCATTAATGAAGAGCCGCGCACCGCAGCGGATGGAAAAAAATATGCCTTCATTCATCCAGAGTCAACAGGTGGGGTGCTGGTTGAGTTGTATCAGTTGGCTTGAATTTGAAATAAAGACATGTTAGAAAATGTTGAAGAAATCTTGACGAATGAGTGCAGCCTGTCAAAAGACAGGCCGGTTGTGGCTGGTGTTTCCGGCGGACCGGACAGCCTGTGCCTGATGGAAGTGCTTCGCAAGTCGGAATATCCTGTTATCGTTGCGTATTTCGATCATCACCTCCGGCCTGAATCGGGTGCGGATGCGCGCATGGTCGAAAAGACCGCCAACCGTTTAATGCTTGCCTGTTATTTGGGCGGTGCCGATGTACGCGCCCATGCGGAGAAACATAAGCAATCCATCGAGGAGGCGGCGCGAAATCTGCGTTACCGGTTTTTGTTCAAGCTGGCCCGCCAATACAATGCCCAAGCGGTGGCTGTGGGGCATACAGCAGATGATCAGGTTGAAACTGTACTCATGCATTTTTTGCGAGGCAGCGGCATTGCTGGTTTGAAGGGCATGTCCTATCGTTCAGTCATCCCGAGCTTTGACCCTGAGATTCCCGTTGTGCGCCCATTGCTGGACCTATGGCGTGAAGAGACGGTTGTGTATTGCGCGGTCAACGGTTTGCGTCCGCATTATGATTCAAGTAATGATTCGCTGAACTTTCAACGCAACCGTATCCGTCATCTTTTGATTCCCAACCTTGAAACATACAATCCGAAATTTAGGGAAGCGATTTTGCGCATGTCTCAATCGTTGAAAGGGGATTACACCTTTGTGGCCGAAACGCTGGAGATAGCCTGGCGGGAGATTGTTATCTCCTATGATAAGGAAGTTGTCACGTTCGACAATTCTCTGCTTTCAAAAAGCTCGCTCGGTCTCCAACGTAACCTGGTCAAACATGCTATGCAGATTCTTCGCCCGGGCGTGGATGTTACCTTCTCTGTGCTGGAGCGTGCGACAAATCTCATTAAACACGGCGGACCTTCCTCTCGCGTAGATCTGAAGGCCGGCCTGCGCATGTTTCGTGAAGAAGACCATATTTATATTGGCACACTGGATGCCGAACTGCCCTTTGACCTGTGGCCTCAAATGCCGGGTGAGTCGCCTGTTTCCATTTCACCTCCGCAGCAGGTTGTGCTTGCAGGTGGTTGGAAGATCGGTGTGAGCGCTGGCATCTCCCTGCTTTAGCGAGGGAACAGGCCGAACGAAACGACGACCAGTTCCAGGTCTGGTTGGATGCGGAGCGTTTGCCTGATTCGCTGGCATTGAGGCCGCGTCATCAGGGTGATCATTTTCGCCGCTGGGCATGGATGGTCATTCGCAAAAGTTGTCCGATTTTTTGTGAACGAGAAAGGTGCCGCATCGCGCGCGCGACCGCTGGCCTTTACTTTGCGCTGGGGATGAGATCGTTTGGGTGCCTGGGTATCGTCCTGCGCATCCGTATCGGTTAACGGATAAGACGCGCAAGATCTTTTACCTTTCCATTACCCGCCCGCCTGAGAAAATTCCCGAATAAATAAATCCCGTCATCGACGGGATTTTTTATTTGATTTCACCATTTAATTGTTTGAGTTTGATGAACAACTCGCGCCATTGGATCTTGGAGACGCCGAGCTTTTGGCGGATCTTGTCCACTTCCACACCGGCTTGATAATCGCGTAGGGCGCAGGTCCAGCGGCACATGTCGAAAGATAGGTGCTTGGTGAGGCCTGCTTCTTCGCCGATATCTTCGAGTAAATATTCGAGCCGGCGCGGTGACCAGGCGAAGACCTGATCTACAGGCTGATATTGGGTGAGGTATTCCTTGTAGGCTGCGATCCAGTCTTCATCGAGATCTATTTTGCGTTCCTTATAGCGGTTGGCGGGGCTGGCGTAGCGGACGAAAAGATGGGGACCGTTCTTGGCGTTCAGGTCAATGTGGTTGATGTGAATGCCGAGGCACTCGCTTTTTTTGATGGCGGTGATGAGCAGCAGGTAGACGAGCGTGTATGGACGGGCATCTGCTTTCTTTTCGCGGCGGTGACGGTCTGCGGCAAGCAGTACGGCTTCGTACTCGCTTTCGGTTAGCACTTGTGGAATGGGGCTGATGGCGGAGCGTTGCAGCACTTTTTCGGCGGGGTCGATGACGAGCGCGCCGTGCTGGTTCAGCCAGCGGAAAAACGATTTCACGGAAGTGATGCGCCGCGAGAGTGTCTTTGGGCTGCATGGAATGCCGCGTTCCTTTTCCATCCAGGTGAAGAAGCGGTTGAGGTCATCTGTTGTGATCGAGCCAATCGATTGGTCAGGGGCGACGAATTGGTTGAGCAGGCGCACGTCCGAAAGGAATGCTTTTACTGTGTTGGAAGAGCGTCCCTGGTCGTATAGGAACATTTCCCAGCCGTTGATGGCGGTGGGAAGTAATGTCTTTGAATTGATGTGTGCGGAATCTGTTGATTTTGCCATAATTTTATCCTTGCTCAGTAGCGCATAGTCTTTTCGTATAGTTTAGCGAATCTGGCGGGGGTTGTCAACTGGGGATTTTTCGAAAACCAGATCTCGTTGAGGAGTGTCTAAAGACCGGGCCGGCTTTCGGGGGGGGGGGGGGGCCCCCCGCAAAAGCAAGGGGTAGGGAGGGCCGGGGGGCAAAGCCCTCGTGGTGCGGTCAAAAAATTCCCACCCCCGGAAAATTCCTTGCAAGAGGTCTAATGGGTGAGTTCCTGCGGTTGGAAGCAGGGTTGATAATCAGCACCGAGGATGACACGGTATTGGGCTGCGCTATTTGCATCGGGTAGGGAAATTATATTTGCGGAATACAGGCCGAGGCTATTGATGATCGTTTGTCGTTGAGCGGGATCCTGCCCGGGCGTGAAATCCACCAGTACGGAGTTGGCGTAGTCGCGGCGGTCGGCAGTCGAAAGGATGGTTTGATAGCCCGCATAGTTCAGGCGTGATGCGGCAAGGGACTCCAGGGTTTCAAAGCTGGCTCCGTTTTGAACTTCCACGGTGATGGTTTCGCGGGTAACGGAATATGCGGACAGGGTGGTGGCTTCGACCAGCATTTGTTTTAGCGCTTCTTCGTTGGGCAGGAGGACAGATGCGCCGCCGGGGGTTGTCCACGGGCTGACGAGCGGCGGGTTGATGAAGTAGCCGCGGATGTTTGCGTTGGTGAAGTTGACGGCGTAGGGCGCCATGCGGAGCATATCAGTAAGGCCGAGGTCGGTGATGACCGTGCTGGAGAAATCGTTGTAGAGCTGGGGAATCTTGCTGAAGGTATCGGTTTGCAGGGCTTTTTGGAAGATGGTGCGCAGCACTTCCTGCTGACGGCGGCCACGGTCAAAGTCGTTGGATTTGGAACGGGAGCGGGCATACCATAAGGCGAGGTCGCCATCCATGTGGACTTGTCCCGGGCCGACGGTGTACAGCCACCAGTTGTTTTCGTTGTTCGGGTCGTAGGATGGGTCGATCAGCCGCCAGTCGGTGTAGGCGCAGGAGACAGGGACTTCGATTCCGCCGAGCGTATCCACAATGCGGCGAAAGCCGTCGAAATCGACCATGGCGGTGTAGTCAATGCGAATGCCGAGGTTGTAGGCGATGGCGTCTTTTAAGAGACCCGGTCCGCCACCGAGGTAGCCGCCGATCTCTCCGCTTTGGTAGGCGGTGTTGACGCGCTGCATCCCCACAGTTGGAATGTAGATCCACAAGTCACGTGGGATGGAAATGAGCGAGACCTGTCCATCCTTGGGCCAGACGATGGCGATGACCATCGTGTCGGTGCGATACGATGAGCCGGGGCGCTTGTCTGAGCCGATGAGTAGGAAGTTGACCGTCTCATTATCGGTGAGTGGGGGAAGAGCGGTTGGTTCCACTGGATTGGCTTGGGCAGGCGGAGCGGCCTGATCGGGAAAAGTTGATTTAGGCTGGGGGTGGCAGTGGGCGATTCTGGAACAATTGGCATTGGAGATGGTGTTTCAGTGGGAAGAAAGAGTTGGGTGCCTGAAATTTGTGTCAAAGGTGTACAGCGAAGGCAGGGTGGGTGTGACCAGGGAGGGTTGAAAAGGAGTTGGCGTTGCGGTTGAATTTGGCGCTGATGTGATCAGAATAAATGGTAAAGAGCCTTGTTGAGGAGACACAGGCGACGCTGTTCCGCAAGCCGATAGCAAAAGGAAAAGGATTGCGGCTGGCAAATGATACTTAAATGAGTTCATCTATGATCGTTGGAGTCTTCAGTGAGTTGTGATGCAAATGCTGTTATGGGAACGCTGTCATGCTTGCAGTTGAGTTCAGGTATAGGTGTGGAGGTTGGGGCGGAGTCGCTGTTGGCGGCACGGGTGTATTGCTGGGCTGCGCTGTGAAGGTGAACGGCAGTGCGGTTTCAGTCAACCGGTCGGTAGGATACGGCGTGGCGGTACTGCCCGGTAACAGGGTTGGGGTTGGGTGCGCGTGGGACCGCTGGAACCCACAAAGTTCGCCCGCGTGGATCAAGTCGCTTGGATGGCAGTTGACGCTTTTCAACAAGTTTGCTGTAGTGTTGTAGTTCGTTGCGATCGCGTAGATGGTGTCACCAGATTTTACAGTGTAGTTTTTTATCCAACCGGTCGCGCCAATGCTACATCCCTGTACTGTGCTGGTGGCAACAGGTGGAACATATAAAACCGTATTGGCAAACAGGTTATCACCGACCAGACAGTTCCGCGTTTTCAGTTCGTTCCGGTTCACGCGGTATCGTGCAAGGCAAGGCTGTCCAATGTGTCGTAGGGTTGAACTGAGATCTGCCCCCAGCCCGTGGGT
Organism: Candidatus Villigracilis propinquus; assembly: GCA_016714565.1. GTDB lineage: Bacteria > Chloroflexota > Anaerolineae > Anaerolineales > Villigracilaceae > Villigracilis > Villigracilis propinquus. The sequence goes on along the minus strand of JADKDM010000024.1, from coordinate 8,617 downwards.
GCGAACAGTTACCCGGCACTGAAATATTTGTGTTTGTTGGGATGGCCGTGGAAGTTGGAGTTTCTGTCCCCGGTAAAAATGTAGCAGTAGGGGAATGAGCGTTGCCGTCGGCAGGTAAGTGGAAGCGGCGAAGGAAACAGAACGTTGGTAGGCGTTGGGGCCTCCTCAGGAACAAATTCCACAAGCGAGATCGATAATGCTCCCATCATCAAACTGATCGAGAGCAATGCGACCACGAGCGCGTTGCCAAAGTCGCGCAAGCCTTGCGTCATTTCTTTCCTTTTGTCTCACTACTTTTTCAGAAACTGTCGAACCGGCGATTGGCAGCAGCACGCTAAATGTGGAGCCCGCACCCTGCTCGCTTTCCACCCAGATCCGTCCATGATGCGCTTCGGTGAGCGTCTTTGCAATAGAAAGACCAACCCCTGTGTCACCAACGCCCTGAATGAGAACATTTTCAGCACGGTACAAACGGGTAAAGACTCGCGGCAGGTCAGCAGATGCGATGCCGCCGCCGCTGTCTGATACTTGAATGAGAATATATTCTAGATTATTTTCGCTCTGGGTCTGGACCTTGAGCCTGACCGTGCCCTCGAACGGAGACGCCGCCCCGGCATTTTGCAGCAAGTGGATCAATATCTGTTGCAAGGCTTCGCGGTCTGCTTGAATGGCGCCAGTATCTTTGGCAATTCCAGGTGAATGGAAATATTTTTCTCACGCACCTGCGTACTTGTGTATGACATGGCATTATCAATGATCGAATTCAAGTCCACTGATTCGGGCTTGAGGTCGTTCAATTCATTTTCCAGCGTAGTGATCTGGATCATGTCATCCGTCAAACTGCGGATGCGCTCTGTCGAAGCCTTGATCCGCTCGACGAATTTTCGTTGCAGCGCGCCGAGAATGCCCACCGATTCACCAAGCAGCAGGTCTGTATAACCCACAATAGAGGAAAGCGGCTGGCGTAATTCCTGCGAAATGGAAGCGATCACTTCGGCCTGCTCTGTACTCTTTGTAGCCGCGCGTCCCTTTTCCATTTCGTGCGCTTTCATGTTCGCGTCTGCGAGTTGGTTTTGCAGGCGGGCAACCTCCTGTAAGGTTGCCTTCAATTCCTTCTCAACCTGTGGAGAGGAAACCGAAGGCTGTAGGTTTTTCCCGGAACGCAGTTCCGCATTTTCCTGCTGCAACTGTTCAATGATCTGAATCGATTCTTCCTGCGCCACCCGCAGGGACGATGCCTCCGCTGCGCCGCCCTTTTGGATCTCTGCTTTGGCCGCTTCCAGTTGCTGGCTGAGTTCTTGCACCTGGCGTTCCAGTTGAATGGTCTGCGTGCGCGCCTGCTCTGCCTGCGATTCCAGCTTGTTTAGATTTTGGCTGCGCTTGATAATGGGTACCAGCGAAGTGGCAATGTTGGAAAGAAATGCCTGATCTTCCGCCGTCCATGTGCGGTCTGAATAAGGGGAGAGCAGAAGGATACCACCCAGCGCTGTCTTTTCCGGTGTGAGGATCGGCACGCTCAATAAATGACCGGGATTGGTCAGGCCGAGAATATCGCCCAGTCCCTTGATATCAGCGGAAGTGCTGCTGGCAGGCATTCGCAATGGACGTCCGCGCTGAAGAGAATTCGCCAGCATGGGAATCGAACCTTTATTAAGCGAACCGCCTTCAAGGCTGTCTTCGCGGATGAGATCATATCCACCGGCGATTACCATCTGATTGTTGTTATCTGTCAGATAGATCATGAAGCACAGGTCGGAGAGCATCGTCTGTGCGATGGCGCGGGTAACAGCCTGACTAACTTTTGTGGGGTTGGATTCTGCCGCCAGTGCAAGCATGGCATGGAATGTTTTCGGGTCGGTGCTGTACCGTCTGCGTTCGTGATTTGTCGTATCCTGCTTGGCTGCTTGCAGGACGGGCGGCGGCGGAGAAACAGCTTGATGGCTCGGCAGCGCGAACCGCTGCGGAAGCGTCAATAACATGGGATACGCCGCCATATACGCCAGACGCACGATCCCCGAATAATTTCCTTCGATCTGGAAAACAAATGCCCCACATGCCCGAGAAAACCAAGGAATAAAAGGGTGATCCCATTCCACATGCCATCTGGTCTGCGGATGAACAGGATGGCGATCCCAACCAGAGCCAAAAGCAATGAACCGATCTGCCACGACCAATCATCGAAGGTTTGGTTGTAACTTAATGAAGCGAATTGAGGGTCTGCGATCTGAGCCTGCCATGTGAGCAGGCTGACTCCCAGAATGACCAAAATGAGCAGGCTTAATAACGTGGCAGCTGCATCTGCCCCACGGTTGGGTTCAGGGAAAGCATACAGCCATGTGATCCAAATGATCCCGAAGGCGATGAAAGCCCTGTCCAACGGTGGCAGGATCGTTCTCGGCTCAATGATCTGCTGCCAGCCGAGGCCGCTCAAAACGAACATGAGGATCTGTGCGCCGAGTAAAATGCCAAGCCCCGCAAAGGCGCGTTTTGCCTGCGGAAATTCACTAACCCGCCAATGATTAAAGGCCGATTGCAATGCGCTCGCTACAGCAAACACCAATACAATATAGTAGATCAAATCCCCTGGGGGGACGGTAAGTTGTGTGAGGATTAAGCTGGTAAATGCGTTCATGCACTTGTGATTATACTGCCAGTTCAAAAAAATATGGCTCACCCAACGTATAATTACCATTACGATGTTAAATAGAAAAATATCCATCCTGCTCGTGGCGGCTGTGCTTGTTGTGGCTATTCTTTTGCCAATCCTTTACACGGGCTATTCCTCCATCAAACGCGCAGACGCTGAACTTGCCGCGCAGGAGTATGCGAACGCCGCTGTGCATTATCAACAGGCTGCGCGCCTTTTACCCTGGCGTACCGATCTTTTGGAGAAAGGCGGGCATCGCCGAATATGCAAATAAAAATACCCCGCCGCGATCGCTTTATTAGATCGTCCGTCCAAACTCGGCGAGCAGGGCTGGGTTGCCCTGGAAATTCCTACTCCAACACAGGCGACATGCCTTCTGCATTGAACGCCTACCAACTGGGGTTGCGTTTTTATGATTCCGCTTCGCTGTACGCGGGGCTTGCCTTTATTTATCGCGCACAAAAAGATTGGCCGGCCGAGCGGGATGCGCTTCAGAATCAATTGCGTCTCGATGCGAGCGATCCCTACACCCATTACAGACTTGGACTCTTGCTGACCTTCCTCGCGCCCGGAACAAGCCCTCACCGAATTAACCTCGCCTCTTCTCTAGACCCTGAAACTGATCCGCGGTGCAGACATTGATCGCCGCCTTGAATCTTTCTGCCACCCAACCCGAAGCCTCTGAGCAAATGCTGACGATTGGCCGCGCTCTTGGACTCGTGCAGGAATGGGAATTGTCCCTTGCCGCATTTGACAAAGCTATCGAACTGGATGAGGAAAATGCAGGGGCGTGGGCATGGCTTGGCGAAGCGAAACAGCAAATCGGTCAGAGTGGAAGCGTGGAACTTGATCGCGCGCTGACCCTCGATCACACATCCGTCATCGTTCGCGCATTGCGCGGCTTGTACTGGAGTCGCCTTGGAAAATATGAACAGATGCGCGCCGAGTATGCGCTGGCCGCCGAGTTCGAGCCGACCAACCCCGCGTGGCAGGCTTCGCTTGGCGATGCTTATTTCAAGTTGGGTGATCTCACTTCTGCATTAACGGCTTATCAAAAAGCCACCGAACTCGCTCCAACAGAAGCAACGTACTGGCGGCTCCTGGCAAATTTTTGTGCAGAGAATGGAATTCAGGTGGAAGATATTGGTTTGCCCGCCGCGCAAAATGCTGCTCAGCTTGCGCCAGGCGATCCATATGCGTTGGATGCTTTAGGCTGGTCTTATTTGTCTTCAGGACGATATGCCAACGCTGAACAAACCTTGTCCAATGTAATTGCCAATTATCCGAATTATTTTTCTGCATACATCCACCTCGCCATGACCCACCTTGCGCAAGGTAACCGCGCTGCTGCTTTCAATCAGTTGACCTATGTCCGCGATATAGACACAGGTGGTGCTTATGCAGCTCTGGCAAATGAAATGTTGAAACAGTATTTCCCGTAATGAAGTGACCAACTCGCAGTAAAATTAACATATGCCTATCGTCCGATTTCCCGCGCTCATGAAATTCTATGTGGACAACCAAAGTGAGTTTGAAGTGAACGGCTCCACGGTTGCCGAATTGGTTGATAATGTCCTCATCCGTTATCCCGCGTTGAAACCGCATCTGTTTGACGCAACTGGCGCGTTACGCAGGCACTTCAATATTTTTGTGAACGGCGTCCACATGAGGGACTTGAACGGAATGGAAACCGAGCAAAAGAAGGGGATAAGGTGATATTGATGGCATCTGCCGCTGGGGGAAGTGCGTCGCACCAAACGGGCGGATGAATTTCTATATTGACAAATCTGGTAAGATAAGTAAAATAGCGCACATCTAACAGGAAAATCATGAAAACAATTAACTCTTACTTGAACTGCTTGTGTCTATCGCGGGGCTCGTAGCCACCGCCTGAGATAGACCTTTCCGCAGTCAACGGGATCAGACGGTTGGACGACCCCCGCTAGCAAACTTTTGCATAGTGTGGCGTTTGTTCGCCGTCTTTTTGTTTACCCGTTGACTGCTTTTGATTTAAGAGACTTCATGACCTTACTAGACTTTAGATTAACTGAATCGAAATTACGCTCGCTGGATGGGCTGCCTGCCCATGTGGGGAATACGCCGCTCCTCCCGCTTCGCCGACTCCGCCTCGGCCTGATCCACATGTGCAAATATTCGCCAAAGCTGAATGGTTTAACCCGGGCGGCTCTGTCAAAGACAGGCCCGCGTTGAACATAATCCAAACCGCTCTCGTCAATGGGGACCTTAGGCTATGGCAAGCGCCTGCTGGATTCCACTTCTGGAAATATGGGAATTTCATACGCGACCTTTGGCGCGGCGTTGGGGATTCCAGTCACATTGGCGTTGCCTGCCAGTGCCAGCCCAGAGCGCATCACCATTCTCAAAGCCTTGGGCGCGGAATTAATCCTCACCGATCCGCTCGAAGGTTCGGATGGCGCAATTCTCAAAGCGCGTGCAATGGCTGCCGAAAGTCCAGACCAGTATTGGTACGCCAATCAATATAATAATCCTGCCAATTGGCAGGCGCATTACCTATCCACGGGACCTGAGATCTTTGCCCAGACCGATGGGTTGGTGACGCACTTTATCGCTGGCCTCGGTACATCCGGCACCTTGATGGGCACGGGGCGTTATCTGTGTGACCAGCTGCCCGATGTGAAAATTCTTTCCTTTCAGCCCGATGCACCTTTTCATGGATTGGAAGGACTCAAGCACATGCCGAGCGCGATCAAGCCCGGGATTTATGATGAGTCCTTCGCGGGCAACCCGCTTCCAGTTAAGACCGAAGCGGCGCATGAGATGGTGCTCCGCTTGGCGCGGGAGGAAGGTCTCTTCGTGGGAATCTCCTCCGGGGCGGCGGCAGTCGCTGCGCTTCAAGTCGCAAGTGAATTGGATGAAGGCGTGGTGGTGACACTGTTCCCCGATGCCGGTTATAAATATTTGAGCGATAAAAGTTTGTGGAAAACAGACGGTGGATAATGAATTTGAAAATTACAACAAATATTCTGAATGAAATTAGCAAGCATGTTGAAACGGCGTACCCTGAAGAGGGGGCTGGCTTTTTGATCGGCGTGGAAGGTGAAGTGCAGCAGATTTTGTCTTTGCCCAATGCGCGCGAAGATGAAGCTCGTCACAACCGATTTTTGTTCACGCCTGAAGATTATCTCAAAGCCGAATTGAAAGCGGACAGCCTTGGCTTGAGCTTGATCGGTGTGTTTCATTCGCACCCTGATTGCCCGAACATTCCTTCTGAATATGACCGCGAATGGGCGCAGCCGTTTTTCTCGTACATCATCACGCGTGTGGATGCCGGCAAGTCGGTGAGTCATCGCTCGTGGCGGTTAGTGGAAGATCGTTCGAAGTATGAAGAAGAAGAGATTTCAATTCAATAGATACACGGTGGTCGGTGGTTTCGAGCGATGGCGAAAACATTCGAGACCACATGAATATTCGCGATCGCTCAGGTTACTCGACCACCAAACTATAACGACACAGGATTCTAATATGACATCGCAAACCTTACAAAAAGTGGATCACTCTGCATTAAAGACAAATCAATTGTTCATTATCTTTTTGAACATTCTTGCTTTTGTTCTCAACCAACCCATCCTGACAGCCTTTGTGGCTTTGGTGATGGGAATTGGCGCTGTGTTGAAAACCCCGGGCTTCGGCTTTATTTACAAGTCCATTCTCAAGCCGCGTGGATGGATGAAGCCCGATGTGTTGGATGACAACCCCGAGCCGCATCGCTTTTCACAGATCGTTGGCTTCTCATTCCTTTTGGCAGGCTCGATAGCTTTGTTCCTCGGTTCTGCAGGCTTAGGCTGGACTTTGGTCTGGATCGTGATCGCGCTTGCTTCATTGAATGCTTTCGGCGGTTTCTGCGTGGGCTGCGCCGTATATTATTGGCTGGCGAGATTGGGTGTGCCGAGCTTTGGGAAACTTCCGCCTGTGGGAACGATCCCTGGCGCAAAACCGAAAGCAGGAGTGACCGCATGAACTCGGAACTCTTGTTGCGTTTTGTCTCGGCAGTTGGTATTATATTTTTGGGCGTGGGCGCGTATTGGCTGGTGAATCAATTTTTACTGTCACGCGCAAACAACCATGTGACTTCTCTGTTGAATCCATTGCCGAATAAGCCTGTCATTGTTTATTTCACCACGCCCGATTGCGCTCCGTGCAAAACCGTGCAGCGTCCTGCCCTGGAGAAGTTGACCAGTCTGCTGGGCGAGAAATTGCATGTCGTTGAAATTGACGCCACCGAACGCCCCGACCTTGCGAAGACCTGGGGCGTGATGAGCGTGCCGACGACCTTTCTGCTCAATGCCCGCGGCGAGGCGCGCTATGTCAATAACGGCGTGACCCGTGTTGAGAAGTTGATGGAACAGATACAGACGTTGTAAATCTACAGCTTAGGTGGTCGAGAGCCCATCGATACGTTTCTCGCTGTCGCTCGAAACTACTCGACCACCGAGTTGTGACAAAATAAAAATTTTAGGAGACTCCTCATGCCTGTTTTACGAATCCCAACTCCGTTGCGTGCCTACACCAATGGACAAGCTGAAATCACTGTCAATGGTACGAGCATTTCCGAGGCGCTGACAGACCTCACCAATCAATATCCGACGATCAAACCGCATTTGTTCAACGATGGCGGAGACTTGCGTCCATTTGTCAATTTGTTCGTGGGCGAGCACAACATCAAGGATTTGCAGGGTGTGAATACTCCCATCAAAGATGGCGAGAAGATCATGCTTGATTCCGTCCATCGCGGGCGGACGCATTGCGAGGAGTTGTTTTGGTCGAAGCCCTCCCCTCGGAGCCCCGTTTTCGCAAAGCCGCGTGACGGGACAGAGGCTAATGCTGCCTGAACTTAATCACGAAGAAATTTTGCGTTACTCGCGCCACTTGTTGATCCCCGAAGTGGGACTGGAAGGCCAGCGCAAGCTGAAGAACTCGTCCGCGTTGATCGTGGGAACTGGCGGGTTGGGGTCGCCTGTTTCGTTGTATCTGGCTGCGGCGGGGGTGGGGCGCATCGGTCTTGTAGATTACGATGTCGTCGATTCGTCCAATCTCCAACGTCAGATCATCCACGGGACATCCACCATTGGCAAGTTGAAAGTGGAAAGTGCGAAGGCGAAGCTGCTGGATTTGAATCCCGACATTCAAGTGGATGTTTACAACGAGCCGTACACTTCTGAAAACGCCATGCGCATTGCCAAGGATTATGACATCATCCTCGACGGCACGGATAATTTCCCCACCCGTTACCTGACCAATGATGTGGCGGTTTTCCTCGGCAAGCCAAATGTGTATGCTTCCATCTTCCGCTTTGATGGGCAGGTGAGCGTGTTCTACGCCAAGGAAGGCCCATGTTATCGCTGTCTCTTCCCTGAGCCGCCGCCGCCGGGACTTGTCCTTCGTGTGCGGAGGGCGGCGTGCTTGAATTTTGCCCGGCACCATCGGCACGCTTCAAGCTACCGAAGCGCTGAAGGTGCTCCTCGGCATTGGCGACCCGATGATCGGACGCCTGCTTTTGTACAACGCGCTGGATATGACCTTTGACTTCGTCAAGCTCAAGAAGAATCCCAATTGCCGTGTCTGCGGCCCGAATGCCGACATCAAGGAACTGATCGACTACGAAGAGTTCTGCGGCGTGCCCGGTCATGATTACGGCGAAGAAGGTTCCGCTGGCGCAGGTTTGGATGTTGATGCTGTGGAATTAAAAGACCGCCTCTCATCTACCCCGAGCCTGATCCTGCTCGATGTGCGTGAACCTCACGAATTGCAGATTTCTGCCCTACCCAACGCTGTCAATATTCCGCTGGGACAATTGGCGGGGCGCCTCTCCGAATTGAACAGCGCCGATGACATGGTTGTCTTCTGCAAAGGCGGAACCCGTTCCATGCGTGCGCTGGAGTTGCTGTCCAGTGCGGGGTTCAAGAAGGTGTAAAGATCCAAAGGCGAATT
>JADKDM010000023.1 GCA_016714565.1 Candidatus Villigracilis propinquus | reverse complement strand
CAAACCCCAACTCCTTCAAATTCTCCTCACGGGATTTCTTCCCACCCCCACTCATCTCCTTCCAAAACGCCTCATCATATCGGCGTGAGCGCACAGGCAGCGGCATCGGCACACCCCAACCGAGCAGCAGCACCTCCTCCTTCGGCTGTAAACGCGCCAGCATTCCGCGCAGCGAGTCGCGCCCCGAAAGACCCGAAAGCACCGCCTGAATATCCAGGTCATCGCCCAGCCAGCCGCTGATGCGCGTGCCCAACTGACTCATCACCTCATCATAGATCTGCGACGGACGCTGGTCCACGATCAACAGCGTCACATAATATTTGCGCAGTTCGCGCACGATGGTCGCAAAGGTCGTCTGCGCCGCCATTTCGCGGTTGAGCAGTTTATGCGCCTCCTCCACCACAATGATCAACGGCTTCGGCTCCGCTTTGCCGTGCGTGCGGAACTCATTCGTCTTCTTCTCCCACGCCGCGCGGATCTTGCGCGTCAGCAAATTCGACACCAGCAGATAATCCAAATCACTCTCATGCTCGCCGAACGACAGCACCACATGCTTGCCCGCCTCCAACGACTGGATGATCTGCGCTATCGAGTTATTCGCTGCAGCGTCACCTTCGGCGATATAGGGTTGGCTGAACAGCCGTCGCAGTTTGTCATGAAGCGCTTCCGCCGCCATCACATTCACACCGTTCGTCAAAGCCCACTTCGCAACACTTCCTTCAGCAGGCTCCTCTTTCTTCTTTCCTCTTTCATCTTCAAAAACAACCGTATCCCGATTCATCGAACGAAACTCAGTGAACCACTTATCCCGAAACGTCGTGTACAACGCATTCAGGATCGTCGGCGTCGTCTCGCGCAGATTCAACTCGCGTGAAAGCGTTTCAATATCAGATGTGGAAATATCACCCGTGGAGATTTCCAAATTAAAGTCAACTTGATTGCCTCTGATGGTGCTTCCTGCTCCCAAGCCAACGCATCGGACTCCGCTCTTGAACAGGGTCTTCAATCCCTTCACGGCTTTTTTCGTGTCTGACGCCACATCGTCAAACCCATACTCGTTGTGCATGTCCAGCACCAGCACCGCCGCCTGATTGTGCTTCATCAACCCCGCCAGCACCAGACGCGTCAGGAACGACTTGCCCGTGCCCGTCGCCCCGAAGACTCCAGACGAGCGCTGCACGAACTTATCCAGGTCAATGCACACGGGATGATTCTGCTCGCGCGTATACCCGATGACAAAATTGCTTTCCTTGTTCGGGTCACCGAAGATCTCGGCAATGTCCCCTTCATTCGCCAGCGACACAACCGCATGGTGCGGAGGAATATTCTTGACGGGCAAAATGCGCGGCGCATCTTTCAAGCCCGCGTCAATTTTTCCCTGCCAATCTTTGTACTCAGGCGTGCCTTCATCGGGACCAACCTCCAGCATCAGGTTCGGCAGCACCTCAAGGTTCGCATACAACGTCTGTCCATGCAGCGCCTTGGCGATGTGCGCAGGGAAACGCACCTCCGTCTGCTCATCCGCAAACCGCGGGTCCGTTGCGCCGAGATTGATATCCGTCACGATGCCGTAATAATTCCAATGTCCGCTCTGGATGACGACAAACGCCCCCTCCTGCATCTCCTGCGGAGAAACAGTGAGCCGCACGCGGAAATTCTCTTTCAATCCGCCGCCGACGAGGTAGCCAATTTGAGTTCGTTGTATGTTCATAAAAACCTCTTCTTTATTCGTCATTGCGAGGAGCGCTCTTGCTCTTTGCGACGAAGCAATCCCATGATTAAGTCCGAGATTGCTTCGGGCGGAAGAGCATCGCCCTCGCAATGACGGAAAACTCTAATTACGAAATATCCGCCAACGCACCCAACACACTCATCAACGTTGGGTAATCATCTCTCAACAACGTAATCACTTCCTGCGTCGCGGACTCGATCCACTTTCCACTTTCCACTCCCCTCGCCTTCCCCGCCTGCAAAATATGCGCCGCGAGCACTTCCCCTACAGGCACATCCTTGCCATTCAAGATATGACGGAAATACCCGAACTTCTCGGTAAACCGCACGATATCCTTATCCTCGCACAAATAGATCACATCCAAGCTCAGCGGCGGACGCGGCGGCAGCAGATGATGAACCTTGCCATCCTGCTCATACCCCACCGCCAGCACGGACATTTCCACGGGCACAATGCGGCGCTCGCGGTTGTCCTTCATCACTTCTGCGCTGACATTATCCGCCGTCACCAACTGGCGCACCAGCCCATCATCGTCAATGTGAATATCGTGGATGAGTCCATACACCTGATACCCATCCCCCAGCGGCGCGCGGACCAGCGCCCCGAACGAAGGCACGCTCAACTGATTCACACGGCAGCCCGCTGTGAATCCTGAAATCCCTGCGCTAAGTAAACGTCCGATCTCGATTGGTTGTGTCATAGTTATCCTCCCGTCATTGCGAGGAGGGTGCTCTTCCCGACGAAGCAATCTCATGATTAAGTCTGAGATTGCTCACTGCACTGGCGTGCAGCGCAAGTGTCGGGCGAAGAACAAGAGCGCCCTCGCAATGACGAATTAACGTCTGGTTCTTCCCTGCAAATCCTTCGCGGACTGTTTGTTCGAGCCCTCGTCCACATCTTCGCTATTTCTTCTTAATTCCAGTGACAGCATCTGTTCGATCTGCTGCTTCTCTTCATTCTTCACCACCGCCGTCTCATGCGCGCGGTGCAATAAATATGGATACGGTCGGCTGCCCATCATGCGGCATTGCTGGACTAGAACCGCGTGAAGCAAATCCAACTTCGCGTTGTCATCCACCACCCAGCGCGGGATTTCAACCCGCACAGGCCACGGATGTCCCTCGATGCCGACGTTTAGATAGAAAAAGTGCAATTCGAGCACGCCTTTGTAGCTCTTCTCTGAACTGGATTGGATCTTGAAGATCGCCGAGCGGTGACCGGGAGGCAACAGTTGGAATAATTTGTTGTTGTAGCCGAACAGCCACCGATCTGTGACGTATTTGAGCGGCGGCGCATTACGCAGTTTTTCCATATCTTCAGGAATGGTGATCTGGGTCAGTTCGAGAAGTTTGACGACCAGGCTGGAAGAGGGTTTGTCAATATACCCTGCTGAGATGATGCCCCGTCCCTGCAAGCGCGAGAGGACGGAGATGTACTTGTCGACGGTGTTGCGGTACATGTTGGCATTATCAATATCTTTGGCACGAAAGATTTCGAGCGTACCGTCGGTAAACGAAACGACCGAGCCTTTCATTCCTTTGCTCATCTTTTCGATGACGCTGCGCTCGGCAAGGTCACGCCGCAGGGCGACTCCGCCATCGGTGGTGAGTCCGTTCTCTTCGATGGCGTCGCCGAAGAATAATTCGCTTTCCACTTCCACGGCTGGGGTTTCACCAGAATTCGGTCTCATGGCGATCGCCCCCACGTTGATGACGCAAAATTGCACCGGGCTGTGCCGGTCCGCGATGGCTTGAGAACCGTCAGCGGCGATGAGTGTGGCTTGGATAACAGAATCAGGCATCGGGTACGCGAAGCGAGAGGCGAGCGCTTCATCCAACGGGACAGCGCAACGGATGTTGGCGTCCACCCCTTTGGCAGATTCCACTTTCGAGCGTAGAAAGTCCAGTTCAGAAGAATAGGTTTCGAGCAGGGTCTTTGCCAGTTCCTGCGCTTCCTCTTTCTTCTTTCTTCTTTCCTTTGCACCCTGACCAACCTGTTTGATCTGCGTGTAAATTTCCTGATAATTAATTGGCATGGTTTCCTATTAGAACATTTGTGCAAAATTTTAGTCGTAAATGAACTAAAATACAAGGGAACTTTTTGAGAAAGGGGGCGTCTTATCTGGGATTACAAATAACAAGGAGATAACCATGCGTACTAAATTTTTTGCTTTTGCCCTTTTGGCCTTCGCCCTCGTATTGAGCGCTTGCGGGCCGACCACCATTAATCAGGAAGCGCCTGCAAACCTGCGCACTTTAAGTGTGAACGGCGTGGGTCAGGTCTACCTGACCCCAGACATTGCTTACATCAACATCGGTGTGAATACCCAAAGCTCGAGCGCTTCGGAAGCCGTTGCGACGAACAAGGAACAGTCCAACGCGGTCATCGAAGCCATCAAGGCGGCGGGCGTGGACGAGAAGGATATCCACACCACCAACTTCAGCATCTGGTCGAACCCGACCTACGATGAAATGAGCGTGATCACAGGCACCAATTATGTGGTGGATAACACCGTCAATGTGACCGTGCGCAACCTGGACGGCCTCGGCGACCTGCTCGATTCCGCCGTCAGCGCGGGCGCGAATAACATCTATAGCATTCAGTTCGATGTGGCCGACAAATCCGCCGCAGTGAAGGAAGCCCGCGCCATCGCCGTGACAGATGCCAAGACACAGGCTCAGGAATTGGCTGATACCGCTGGCGTTTCCCTCGCGGACATTCAAACCATCAGCTTCTACGAAAGCAGCCCCGTGGCCTATTTTGAAGGCAAGGGCGGCGGCGGTGGAGTTGCCACAAATGCCGCAGTGGTGCCGATCCAACCCGGTCAACTGGCGATCTCAGTAACCGTCAGTGTGATGTACGCGATCAAGTAACCGCTTCTTTCCTACCCCAAGCCTGCCTCTACCCAGCCTCCCCCAAATGCGACTGAAGTTCGTCGTATTTGGGGGAGGTGCCCTTTAGGGCGGAGGGGGTCGGGGCCGCGTTATAATCCCCGCATCATTCTCAATCAAGGAGTCTCTTCATGTTAAGAGTTGGATACATCGGTCTGGGGCTAATGGGCAAGTCTATCGCGCGGAATATTCTCAAGGCGGGCTTTCCCGTGGTCGTGCATAACCGCTCGCGTGGCGCAGTGGATGAACTGGTAGCCGAAGGCGCAACCGCCGCGAACTCGCCAAAGGAAGTTGCGGAACAAACAGATATCGTATTCACCAATTTACCCGATTCGCCCGATGTGGAAAAAGTAGCCCTCGGCGAAAATGGAATCCTCGCAGGCGCGAAAGCGGGACTCATCATGGTGGATAACTCCACCATCAAGCCAGCCTCCGCCCGTCTGATCGCGGACAAGTTAAAAGAAAAAGGCGTGTTCTCGCTGGATGCCCCCGTCTCTGGCGGTGACATTGGCGCGCGCAATGCCACGCTCACCATCATGGTCGGCGGCGATGCGGGTGCGCTCGAAAAAGTGATGCCGGTCTTTCAGGCAATGGGCAAGACCATCACCCACGTCGGCGAAGCGGGCGCGGGACAGGTGGCAAAGGCTGCCAATCAGATCATGGTCGCTGCACAGATGGTGGCGATGGGCGAACTGCTTGTCTTCTCAAAGAAAGCAGGTGTGGACCCGCGCAAAGTTGTGGATGCCATCAAAGCGGGCGCCGCGCAATGCTGGGCGCTCGACATCAAACCGCCGCGCTTGTTCGATGGCAATCGCAACCCCGGCTTCAAATCCTACATGCAGCTCAAAGATATGAACATCGTGTTGGATACCGCAAAGGAATACGATGTCCCCATCTCTGGCACAGAAGCCAACACCAGGCTCTACCAAATGATGATCGATATGGGATTGGGCGAGTTGGACAACTCGGCTGTGGTGGGGGTGATCGAAAAGTTAGCAGGTGTGGAAATCATTTAAAGGTTTAAACGTTGGAAGGTTTGAAAGTTAATCGTGTAACCCTCCAACCTGACAACTTTCCAACAAAATGACCTTACAACTGAATTTCCCCGTCCCCGATTTTGAATTGCCTGACCTTCACGGCAGGCTTCATCGTTTAAGTGATTATCGCGGGCAAATTGTCATCGTCAATTTTTGGTCGTGTGAATGCCCGCACTCGGAGCGGACGGATAAGGCTATCATGTCCATGTTCGTGCAGTGGCGGGATGATGTATCCATGCTCACGATTGCCTCGAACCGCAACGAAACTGCCGAGGATGTGGCGAATGTCTCCGCAGCACGCCGCCTGCCCACAGTCCTGCATGATGCGAATTGCGAGGTGGCGGATATGTTCGAGGCGCAGACCACTCCGCATGTCTTCGTCATCGATCGGGATGGGATCCTGCGCTATCGCGGCTCGGTGGATGATGTCACTTTTCGGCAAAGAGTCCCCACCCGCTTCTTTCTGGACCTGGCAATTGAGTCGCTTCTCGAAGGGCATTTCCCAGAGCTGACAGAATCTCCCGCCTACGGTTGTGCGATTGTTCGAGAAGTTTGATAGAATCAAATCGTGATCGAGAATAATCAGCGCGCCGCCTTTTTAGACAAGATGCACCTCTTCAGCGGGTTGGACTTGACGCAGTTGGGCGTCATTGGTACCCGACTTGTTGAAAAAGAAGTTTCTGCTGGTACGGTGATCATTAAACGCGGCGACAAGGCTGATGGCTTTTACATGATCTATAAAGGCAAGGCAAAGGTGACTGCGCCGGGCCCGGAAAACAAAGATAAGCAGCTCGCCATACTCTACCCGGGGGATTATTTCGGCGAAGAAGCTCTGTTCGAAAACCGCAACCGCGTTGCAAACGTGATCGCTTCCGAGCATTGCACCCTGCTCTTCATCTCCCGCGAGGGATTTGAAGTTCTGCTTTCCCAATATGAAAAACTAAGACCTAATTTTCAGGTCTCCATCAAGAGCCGCAAACTGGCGCGCTCCACAAATTTCAAATGGCTAGGCAAGAACGAAGTCATTTATTTTATTGCGCGCCGTCATAAGATCCGGCTGTATCAGGCGTTGGTTGGGCCGGTCTTTTTTATGTTTATTCCCATTGCCCTTTTCGCTGCGGGCATTATTTCACAGGCAACCACTCCTTACGCACTTGGGCTGATCGCGCTCATCGGTGGACTTGGCTGGGGTCTCTGGCAGATCATTGACTGGAGCAACGATTATTACATCGTCACCAATCAACGTGTGATCTGGCTCGAGAAGATCATATTCCTGTACGATAGCCGTGAGGAAGCGCCGTTGGGCACCATCCTCTCTGTCGGTGTGGAAAGTGATGCGTTGGGACGCATCCTCAATTATGGCAATGTCATCGTCCGTACCTTCGTGGGCAAGCTTGAATTCGACCATGTCGATCATCCCGTGCAAGCCGCGGACATGATCCGCGAATACTGGGAACGCACCAAAGCCATCACCACCCGCAGCCAGATGGATGTGATGAAGGACACCATCAAGCAGAAACTGGGCATGCCGCTCGAAAAACGTCCACAGGTGGAACTCACCCCCGTTGTGCAGTTGGATGAAGAGAAAGCTGCAAAGACTCCGCTTTGGATGCTTGCGCTTCAAAAATTATTCCAGCTGAGAATTGAAGAAGGCGGTAAGGTCATCTACCACAAACACTGGGTCATTCTTGTGCAGCAGGGATGGCAGCCTCTCGCTTCTTTCTTTGCCACCATTGCCTTCATCATTTGGCGCATTGTCCGCCTCGCCTCCTCCCCTGACCTTTCTCTGATCCGCGTGAATGACGCTGGCACCTACAGCCCGGATACCATCGTCGTCACTGCGCTCATCTTGCTTCTCCCCATCAGCGCCTGGCTTTGGTACGAATATGAAGACTGGAAGAACGATATCTTCATGGTGACCAACGATGAGATCTTCGATATTGACCGCAAGCCCTTCGGCAAGGAAGAACGCCGCTCGGCACAGATCGAAAATATTCTGAGTACTTCCTATTCCAGAGACGGCATCATCCCGATCATCTTCAATTACGGCACGGTGAAGATCTCCGTGGGCGGTACGCAAATGGGATTTGAAGATGTGATGGACCCCGCCAGCGTGCAGGCAGATATCAACCGCAGACGTGCGGCGCGCATCGCCAAAAAGAATGAGGATGCGGGCAAGGATGATCGCGAACGCTTTGCCACCTGGCTGGCGGCGTATCATCAAAACATTGATGAATTCGCTTCACCCGCCAAGCCCGCACCTGCCTCTGCCAACCCGAACAGTACCGACCCCTTTGCAGGGGAAAAGAAAGACCTCGACGACATGCCCCTCGGCGAAGAGGAAGACCAGGATGCAGAGGATCAGATGGGCTACGGCGGGGGCAACGAAACCGGCGGAGATCTGTAAGGTCTACGCTGGCGAATCGTCCACAATGCAAGTATCATTGGCGCTCGTGACCCGTCAGAGCGTGAATTTGTAATAAAGAGGAAAAACAAAGAATGGCACTACTCCCCATCGTAAACCTGCCCGACCCTATCCTACGGCGCAAGGCAAAACCAATCACCAAGTTCGATAAAGACCTGCAAACATTAATAGACAATATGATCGACACCATGCGCGATGCGCCGGGAGTCGGTCTCGCCGCGCCGCAGATCAACGTCTCGCAGCAACTGGCAGTCATCGAATACGCCGAAGATGAAGACGACGAAGAAGAGAACGAAGACACTCCCGCCAAGCCGAAGAAGCTCTACGTCATCATCAACCCTGAGATCGTGAAGGTCTCCGAGGAAAAAGTGATGGGCATCGAAGGCTGTCTTTCCATCCCCGGCTTGCAGGGTGAAGTGGAACGATACGAAGCCATTCAGGTCAAAGCGCTCAACCGCCACGGCAGCCCCGTCAAATTGAAAGTGGATGGCTGGATGGCGCGCATCTTCCAACACGAGATCGACCACCTCAACGGCGTACTCTTCACCGACCTCGCCACCCGCGTCTGGAAACCAAGCGCAGACGAAGCAGACGATGTGGACTTGGATTAAAAAATAGTCAAAAGTCGAAGGTCAAAGGTCGCACGCTTGATCTTCGACTTTTGACTTTCGACCTGTAACCTTTGACCATAACTCATGCAACTCAAGCATCTCTCCCTCACCAACTTTCGCAGCCTCACCCGCCTGGATATTGAACTTCCACGGCGGGCTGCTGTTTTGGTAGGCAGCAATGCACAGGGCAAGACCAGCGTTCTCGAAGCCATTTATTTTCTCGCGGCGTTCACATCGTTTCAAACGCATGTAGATCGGCAGATCGTCAATTTCCACGAGGCGAAGAATCCGCTGGCAGTGACGCGGCTTGTGGCAGATTATCAGCGCGGAAAGATAAAGCATCGCCTCGAAGCACGACTTATTCTTGAGCCGACTGGCGTGAATGGTCAGCGCCTGCGCAAGGAAATTTTGCTGGATGGCGCCAAGCGTCATGCCAACGATGTCATCGGTCATTTCAACGCGGTCATCTTTGTCCCGCAGATGTCGCAGATCATCGAAGGCGGGCCGGACGAACGCCGCCGTTATCTCAACCTCGCACTGGCGCAAGCTGTCCCTTCGTATGCGCGCGCACTTAGCGAATACAATCAGGCGCTCACTCAGCGCAATGCACTGCTCAAGGCGTTGAACGAACGCGGAGGAAACAGCGACCAGCTTCAGGTGTGGGATGAGGCGCTGGTCAAGTTCGGGGCGCAAATCATTTTGTGGCGCATCCAGGCCGTGCAGGAGATCGAACGCTTCGCATCCCGCATTCATCACGAATTGACTCGCGGAACCGAGATCCTGCGCCTCGCTTACGAACCTGCTTTCGATCCATTGCCCAAACCAAGCGGACAATTAGGATTGAAACTCGATACGGTCATTGACCGTTCCTCGCTTGACTTGAACGAAATTCAGGAAGGCTTTCTCGCGCGGCTGAAACAAATTCGCTCCGAAGAGATCGCGCGCGGCGTGACGACCATTGGCCCGCACCGTGATGACCTGCGCTTCATCATCAACAAAGCGGACGTGAGCGATTACGGTTCACGCGGTCAACTGCGTACGACATTGCTCGCGCTCAAACTCGCCGAAGTGGAATGGATGAAAGACCGCACGGGTGAGTGGCCTGTCATTTTGCTCGATGAAGTGATGGCCGAGTTGGACGTGAACCGCCGCGCCGATTTGTTGAAGTATGTGGACAAAGACCAGCAAGTCTTGTTCACCACCACCGACCTGAATTTTTTCACGCCCGAATTTATGGAAGGCTCTGACATTTGGGATGTGAAAGACGGAGTGGTTCAACCGAGATAACGATAGTGTAAAATTGCGGGCATGTCAGACACCCAAAAATACGACATCATCGTGATCGGTTCGTTGAACGCAGACCTTGTTGTCCGTTCGCCGCGTTTTCCGCAGCCGGGCGAAACCATCAGCGGGGGTGACCTGCTCACCATCCCCGGCGGCAAGGGAGCCAATCAGGCCGTGGCATCTGCAAGGCAGGGCGCGAACGTCGCCATGATTGGGCGCGTAGGGAAAGACAACTTCGCTCCGCTTCTCATTGAAAATCTAAAATCGAACAACGTCAACACCTCGCATGTCGCGCAGGATGATTCAGCCACTGGCACGGCCATCATCATCGTGGATGCGAACGGGCAGAACAGCATTGTCCTTTCCCCCGGCGCGAACGGCAAAGTGGATTTTCATGACATAGACTCCGCACCGGATGCAAAGATATTGCTTTTGCAATTTGAGATTCCAATGGACTCAGTGCTACACGCTGCCAGGCGATACAAAGCCAATGGAACCACGGTCATTCTTAATCCCGCGCCTGCCCGGCAAATCCCCGAAGCGTTGCTTACGCTGATAGATATCCTCGTCCCCAACGAAAGCGAACTTTCCCTGCTGACGAATATGCCCGTCACGGACGTGAAGTCCGCGGAACTTGCGGCGCAGGAAATTTTGAAGCGCGGCGTGAAAACCGTGATCGTGACACTCGGCAGCAAAGGCGCGTTGGTCGTAACGGGTACACAAGCTACACAAGTAGACACGTATAAAGTTGAAGTGGTGGATACAACCGCAGCCGGTGATGCGTTCATTGGCGGGTTTGCTTCCGCTATGTTGAATAACAAATCTCTTGAAGAATCTGTCCGCTACGGGTGTGCTTGCGGCGCACTCGCCACAACCAAACTCGGCGCACAGCCATCCCTACCCACAAAAGAAGAAGTAGAAAGGTTTATGTCATTGCAATAGTGGAGATTGCTTCGTCGGGAAAAACACCCTCCTCGCAATGACGGGAAATTAACATGCCCCCAAAACGAATCATCATTGATACCGACCCCGGCGTGGACGATGCGCTCACCTTTTTGCTTGCGCTCGCTTCACCGGAGATCAAACTCGAAGCGTTGACCACGGTACAGGGCAATGTCACCATTGAAAAAGCCACGCGCAACGCCTTGTCTGTGCTGGAGCTTGCGAATGCGAGTCATATTCCTGTTGTGCAGGGATGCTCGCATCCGCTGATAAAGACGCCGCACAATTCGGGCGAAGCCGTTCACGGCTCAAGCGGAATTGGCGAAGCGGTTTTACCTAAGCCAAAATCCAAGGCAATTGAGGGACATGCGGTTGATTATCTGATCGAGCGTGTGCTGGCAGAGCCTGGTGAACTGAGCATCTTCCCCATCGGCCCATTGACCAATATCGCGCTTGCCATTCGCAAGGAGCCGCGTTTTGCAAAAGCAGTGAAGGAACTGGTCATCATGGGCGGGGCGATCCGCTCAGGCGGGAATATCACTCCGCTGGCCGAATTCAATATCAATGAAGACCCGCATGCCGCGCATGTTGTTTTCAATTCCGGTATCCCGATCACGTTGATTCCACTCGATGCAACCTACAAATGCCTGCTTACTGCTGACGATGTGGAACGGCTGAACAAGATCGACTCCCCCATCGCCAGATTTGTCCGCGATGCCACAGCGACGTACATGGATTTCTATTTGAAGTATGAAGGCTTCAAAGGCTGCGCTCTGCACGACCCGTTGACTCTGGCAGTTGTCTTTGCTCCTGAAATTTTCAGCTTCGAACACCATTATGTGGACGTGGATATTTCAGGCGGCGTTTCCACGGGCAAGACCTTTGCAGATTTTATGAAAGTGGCAAAGCAGCCTGCGAACATAAAGGTCGCGCTGGATGTCCGCGGGCGGGATTTTGTGGAATTATTCATTGAGAGGATGGAAGCACTCTGTAGGGCAGGCTTATAGCCTGCCATTTGGAATGCGTCACGCTAAAAGCGTGACCTACGAAAGACTACGAAAAACATTATGAATCCAAAACATATTATTTTAGACACTGACCCCGGGATTGATGACGCGCTTGCGATCCTGCTCGCTCTTGCCTCGCCCGAAGTTGTTCTCGATGGAATCAGCGCAGTCCACGGGAATGCATCTGCTGAGCAGGTGACGACGAATGCGCTTTCGATTTTGGAACTTGCGAATGCGAGCCATATCCCTGTGTATCAGGGTTGTGATCTGCCGCTGGTGAAAGAGTCCCTGCTCAGCCCGGAGACGCATGGGAACAGCGGCTTGGGCTACGCAAATTTGTCAGCACCGGCAACCAAGCCGCAGATTAAGCACGGAAGCGATTATCTGATCGAGCAGATCATGTCCCATCCAGGGGAAATTACTCTGGTGGCTATCGGCCCGCTGACGAATGTCGCAATTGCCATTCGCAAAGAGCCGCGCATTGTACAGAACGTCAAAGAGGTGTTCGTGATGGGCGGGGCGATCAAGCATCAGGGCAACACCACGCCGCTGGCGGAGTACAACACGTTTGTTGACCCACATTCCGCGCACATCGTTTTTCATTCGGGGATGCCGATCATCCTCACGCCGCTGGACGTGACCTACGAATGTATTTTCCTGAAGGAAGATCTGAACCGCTTGTTGAAGATCGATTCGCCGATCACCAAATTCATTTCGGACTCGACCCGCTTTTACATGGAGTTCCACGATGAATATCAAAAGATAGACGGCTGCGTGATCAACGACCCGATGACTCTGGCGTTGACCTACATGCCTGAGATTTGCGATTATCAGGACTTATATGTGGATGTGGATATCTCCACGGGCGTTGGGTTGGGCAACACGTTTGCTGATTTTTATAACTATGAAAAGAAAAAGCCGAACATGAAAGTGGCAATGGGTGTGCGTCCGCGCATGTTCATGGAATTGTTTTTGGAACGCATGGAAAAGCTGGCGAAAACCATCTCGTGACGATTTGTAATGTCGAGTGTTATCATAGGCAAAGCAATACATTTTCACAACATTCTTTCGGAGGAATAAATGTTAGAAAAGATCAAGAACAACTTTAATACTCAGACGTGGGTACTCATCCCCATCGCCATCGGCATTAACATTGCCGTGGGTCAGATCGTTCTCGTTCTCAAACTTCCCGTCTTCCTCGACTCCATCGGAACCGTAATGGTCGCTGCTTTGTGCGGGCCGTGGGCTGGCGCTCTCACCGGCGCACTCTCCAACGTTGTTTGGGGTGTGGCGATTGACCCGGGCGCTCTTCCCTGGTGGCCTGTTGCTGCAATGATCGGTTACATGGCCGGACGTATGGCTCAATGGGGCTTCTTCAAATCCTGGTGGAAAGTGGTCGTGACCGGTTTCGTGGTTGCACTCACCGCTGCCATCGTTTCGACCCCCATCGCTGTATATCTCTTCGGCGGTATCACTGCCAGCGGTTCCTCCTTTATCACCGCGTATTTGCTCCAGACTGGTCAAGGCATTTGGTCTGCCGTGGTCAGCACCAGCTTCCTCACCGAACCAGTGGACAAGATCACCACAGCCATGATCGCATTCGCCATCATTCAGGGTCTGCCCAAGCGCACCATCGGCGGCTATCCCAAGGCTGATCAGGTGGAAGCCGAAGGCGGCACGAACAAGAATCAACTCTACATCGCCATCGGTGTTGTCGTTGCACTCGTGTTGTTCGCCGCGTTCATTCTCCGCAATATTCTTGGTGGATAAATAAAACCCATGTCATGCAGGAGGGCGCTCCGACGCACTCCGTCAAGCACCCCTCGCAATGACGATAAAAAGAGATCAGGCCGCAAGCCTGGTCTCTTTTTTGTCGTTTATAATCAGCGCCTATGCATGAGAGACTTTCCTTCCACATAAAAAGAGACAGCTTCATCCATAACCTCAACCCGCTCACCAAGCTGGTGTTGACCCTCACCCTCATCCTGATCGCCTTCACATTTCCCTGGTATTGGACGCCTCACCTGCTGGTGCTTGTGGCCATCATCCCATTGAGTTTGCTGGGCAAAGTGTTTCGTGAATTTTCAATCACTGCGCTGCGCCTCATCATACCTGCGGCTGGCTTCCTATTTTTAATGCAGGCTTTCTTTCAGCCTGTGGGAAGTGACATCATCTTCAAGTTCTATTTTTTGGATGTCACACTGGAAAGTTTGATGTTCGCTTTCCGAAATGCGATGCGCGTCTTTGTGATGGTCTCGGCTTTCACGCTTTTCCTCGTCACCACCCATCCCAGCGAATTGATGTCTGACCTCACCCGCCGCGGATTGCCCGGACAATTTGCGTATGTCATTATTTCCACACTGCAAATTCTCCCGCAGATCATCGCCAAGTCTCAAACCATTATTGCCGCACAGCGCTCGCGCGGGTTGGATACGGAAAGCAGTTTCCTCAAACGTGCAGGCTCGTTGATTCCACTCGTGGGGCCATTGGTTTTCGGCTCACTGATGGAAGTGGAAGAACGCGCCATCGCCATCGAAGCGCGTGGCTTTACATCCAAACATGCTAAGACCTCCCTACATGAAATCCCAGACCCATCTTTTGATCAAATGCTTCGTTGGGTTTTCGTCATCCTCATCATCCTCTCCATTGCATTGAACCTATGGCTTTCATAAACCAAATTGCTGGTGACGGGGCTAAGCCCCGTCACAGAGCGAGACACCTATGGCTTTCGTAAACCTCCAAAACGTCACATACAAATATCCGCTCACCAAAGCGCCCGTTTTGCAAAATGTAAATTTGCAGGTGAACGAAGGTGAGTTCGTTTCCATTGTCGGGCCGAATGGCGCGGGCAAGTCTACGCTGTGTTATGCCTTGGCGGGGTTCGTCCCGCATTTTTTCAAAGGGGAGATCAGCGGCTCCATCGAAGTGGACGGAAAAGAATCCAGCAAGTCCACGCTTGATGAATGGGTCTTGAATGTGGGGCTCGCGTTTCAGAATCCGTTCAACCAGATTTCGGGCGCGAAGTACACCGTCTTTGAAGAGATCGCCTTCGGGTTGGAAAATATCGGCGTGCCACGCGAAGAAATGAAAAGCCGTGTGGAGGATGCCATGGCCCTGACAGGCATCCGCGATCTGGCAGACCGCTCGCCTTATTCTTTATCCGGCGGACAACAACAACGCGTCGCTCTGACCTCGATCCTGGTCATGCGCCCCAAGCTGCTCGTCCTCGACGAACCGACCTCGCAAATGGACCCGATCGGCACCCGCGAAGTCTTCGGCACCATCCGCAAGATGGCTGAGGAGGGCATGACCGTTGTCCTCGTGGAACACAAAGTGGAATGGATCGCTGAATTCGCAGACCGTGTCATCGCTCTCAAAGACGGCAGTGTTCTGCTCGAAGGCAAACCGAATGAAGTATTGACCTCAGACGTATTAGCCGAGAATGGATTTGGCATTTCGCGCTATACGTCCACGGCGCGGGAAGCGAAGAAGCAAGGCTTGTGGAAAAAAGAAAATTTACCTGTCACGTTGGATGAAGCCGTGGAGGGGTTCAAGAAATGAACATTGAGATCAAAGATTTACGCTTCACCTACCCCACTGGACTTGAAGCAATCAGCGGCATTTCGTTGACCATTACAGCAGGCGAACAAGTTGCTATTGTTGGACAGAATGGCGCAGGGAAGACCACCCTCGTGCGACATTTGAATGGCTTGCTTCAGCCTACTTCAGGCTCGGTGTTGATCGGGGATTGGGACACGAAAAAAACATCGGTGGCAAAACTTGCTTCACGGGTCGGTTATGTCTTTCAGAACCCGGACGAGCAATTGTTCTCACGAGATGTGTTGACCGAAGTCACTTTTGGCCCGCGCAATTTGGGCTATTCCAAAGAAAAGATCGATGCGCTGGTCAAGCGCGCGCTGGCTTTGACTGAATTAAGTGACAAGACTGAAACGAATCCCTACGACCTTTCCCCCACATGGCGCAAGATGGTGGCGCTGGCTTCCATCATCGCAATGGACACATCCATTGTCATCTTCGATGAACCGACAACAGGACAGGACGCAGTCAACGTGGCGCGGATCGCGAATGTGATCGCGGAACTGCGAAAAGAAGGCAAGACCGTCATCACCATTACGCATGACATTGATTTTTGTGCAGAGAATTTCGAGCGCGTGGTTGCCTTGTCCAAGGGACAGGTGCTTCTGGATGGCCCCGCTCGTGAGATATTCGGTCAGGAAGAGATCCTCGCGCAAACGTATGTCGATCCGCCGCAACTAACGAGATTGGGGAAACGGCTGGGATTCAAAGAGACTGTAAGAAATCAGGAAGAGTTTTTGAAGGCGTTGAAATGACTTTGTAGGGGCGGACGCTACGCAGCCCCGCCCCTACTTTTTATATACAACCAATTCCTCGTACCCCGAATCATTTTCCAACAATTCACGCTTGTACACCGCATCATCCAATTCAGCGATGACGATCTCGGCTGTGGTGTAAATTTTGCAGCCGCTGACGAGATGTCCGCCGGTGGTGACTCCGTCTCCATCGGAAATAGCCACATGAATGTGTGAGCCGTGGATGGAAACTGTCCCGGTCATGGAGACGATCTCGAAATGGCCTTCGTATTCATTGTAGTAATCGCGGTTCGCAAGGCGCAGGGTGGCGTGGGTCAGGCTGCCGACTGAGCTGAGCACGCAGCCTGCTTCGATTCTTTTTCTCTGCAACGAATGCTTCGATGGAGTCGAATAAGTCCTCTGTTGGTTTGAGACGGAAAGTGTGGGTTTTCATATAATCCTCTTTTACACTAAACCCCGAAGGGGTGACATGGTTCTCTCTGTCGGGGGTTTAGCCCCCGACAGAGCGGTAATCGTAACAGCCCATCTGGATTGGTAAACAAAAAGACATGGACGCGTATTTGCAATCCATGTCTTTATTTTTCAAGGTGAAGCTACCAGAGTGGGAAACCGATCAATGAGACAAGCCAGTTCACCATGGGTGGGTAGATTTGTATGCCAACCAAGCCGACGATGGTTCCCAAAATTGCGCCAGCCACGACATCCGAAAGATAATGCACGCCCATGGCAACTCGTGCGAGAGATACCAGCGGGGCCCATATCCATAGTACAGTAACAAGCCAGGGCGGGGCAAGAGCCGAGCCGACGACTGCGATCAAGAAGGCGCGGGCGGCGTGTCCGGATGGGAAGGAGTGCGGGTCGGTGTTACGATAGATCCCGCCCCATTCGCCGGCGGGTCTTTCGCGGCGGACGAGGAACTTGATCGCAAGCACCACGCCTGCCAACCCGAGGATGCCGAAGAACTCAACGACTTCCCATTGCTGCCAGGCTGAACTGCTGAAGAACCAGGCAATGATGAGCGCGGCGAACCAAAACCATGAGTCGCCGGAGTGGGCAAAGAAGACGGCGACGCTGCGCAAAAAACCCGGCTTTTCAGCCACACGCAATTGACTGGAGAGTCGGGCATCGAGTTCGAGGATGGAACGAAAACTCATTTCTTCTTTGCCTTCGTTTTTGCTGCGGACTTTTTTGCGGCCTGCTTCTTCTGGTGTTCCATATCTTCGCGCATCAATTCCAGTTGATGCGGCTTATCCACGTCCATGCAGGGTTCGGCGTGATCCCAGATGATGGCGCGGCCTTTGACGCCGATGCGCTCGGAGGCGCGCTTCACCATATCCTGCAATGTTAATTGACGGGTAAAGAGTTGGAAGAGCGTATCCCAGCCGATCACGGCGGCAGAGCGCAGTGGACTCTTGCGGTTGCCGATGAGCGCCTCCCAGGTATCGAGATGCTCGGTGACCTGATTGACGTGAATGATGTTGACATCGGCTCCGCAGATATGCATATCTTTCAGTTTGGTATAGGTGCGTTTGGAAGTGGGAAAGCGTGCTTCCATCACCGCTTGCGGGCAAACGCCATAATAAATATCATCGCGGGTTTCCATGGCAGTCTTTATCAGCCAATCGACCATGTCAGCTTTGAGGGAGGGAATATCGGAGGAAACAATCAGAACGTATTCGTTCTTTTTATTTAATTCCAATGCTTTGTTCACACCGGTTACGATATTTGCCAGCATGCGTCCCTGATTGGAGACATAGTGCAGCGGCTTTTTACAGGTAAGTCCGCTTTTTGCGGAAAGCCCAATGACGATGACGTTATCCACTTTTTTGGAATCGCCAAGCGCGTCCAAGATCCATTGCACCATGGGCTTGCCTGCCACATCGATCAACGCTTTTGAATTGCCGTTGGAATAAGCGTAGAGCGGGTCGCCGGGCTGCGGAATTCCGCCAGCAGTTATGATGGCATCCATATTAGTTCAACTCCTGCAATTGGGGTTCAAAGCCAAGTTTGTCGAGCATTTCGGTTAATTCGGGCCAGGTGAGGGGGCGTCCCTTGCCAGAGACAGCCACGAGCGCGGCTTCCAACATATTGGTGCCAAAGGAGCGGCCATCCATGACGGGGGTGGTGGTGATGAGGTATTTCACGCCCGCTTTTTTGAATTCGGCTACGTCTTCAGTGGTGGTGGTGTTGGTGACGATGACTTTGCCCGTCAGGTCTGCCGGCATGAAGCGTTTGATGTAATGACAGTCGCCTGCGATGACGGTTGCCCAGGCATAATATTTTCCCCATTTGGGTGTGCGTTTTTCCTGCTTTTCGCCTGTGGGATAGATCCACGCAAAGGGCAGGCGGCCCGCAATGGGCATGAGCAATGCGGCAATAATTTTAAGCTGGCTGATCTTATGAATGGCAATTGGAATATCCAACCCAAACATAAGGTCGCCAAAGACGGTTTCGTATCCGGCATCTGCAAAGGCCTGGGAGAGTCCCCATCGGTCCACGCCTACGGCGACCAGTACTTTACGTCCGCGGGAGTTGATATATTCTGCAATCTTCGTGTCGAGAAATGCGGGGGCTTTGTTTTCCAGCGTGTTCTTTAATCCACCGCCGTCTACAAGCGGCGTCTTTTTGACGAAACGAACCATGGGGGCTACCGAATAAAAAGGGTACCACTTGCCGTCTGCCAAAGCGCCAAGGTCTGCCCCGCCCACGCCAAATGCATCCACTGTTCCGTCAAGTTCCTTGTATTTTAGTGCGGCGGCTTCCATATCCCCATCAGTGCCGATGCGTTCAATGCTGACTTTTTCGCCAAGCAGTGTCACTTCCACTGCCTTGTTGCGTTTGGATGAACCAATGCTGATGCTGACCGCACGTTTCATGAAGAATCCTCCTCGAATGAGATAGCGCCAGTTATATCACGAATCAGCTGTCAGATTTGGAAGGAAGCGTGAAGTAGAACGCCGCCCCTTTCCCCGCTTCGCTCTGGACCCATATCCTGCCACCGTGGACTTCGACAATTCTTTTCACCAGAGTGAGTCCAATGCCCGTGCCTTCGGATCTTGCATCCAGTTTATTGAACAGGCCAAATACCCTGTCGTGATGAACGGGGTCAATGCCGATGCCATTATCCTTGATGACGAAGATCGGCTTGCCATCCTCCTGCCCGCTCACCCCGATCTCAATGCGGGGATTGGGTATCTGCCCCATGAACTTGGCGGCATTGTCCAGTAAGTTCTGGAGCACTTCGATCAGGCGTTGGCGGTCGCCAAAGATAATGGGCAGGTTTTCATCCACATGGACTTCAATATTTTTTTCGTGCAAGCGGCCATGCACAATTTCCAGCGCTTCCCGTACCAGCTCTTCAAACGGGACAAGTTGGTATGGATTCGTCAAACGCCCTACACGCGATAATTCCAGCAGTTCATTCAGAAGGGTCTGCATTTTATCGGTGGCGTCTGCGATCCGCTGGGTATCGGCTTTCAGGCGCACTGTGTTTCCGCTGGCGGCGTCCTGTTCCAAAAATCCAAGGAAGCCCTTGATGGTAATCAACGGGGATTTGAGGTCGTGCGATACGGTGTATGTGAACCGCTCCAGTTCGCTGTTCTTTTCTTCCAGTTCGTTGATCAGTTTTTCGCGCTCGGTCTCCACCCACTTGCGCTGGCTGATATCTCGCACCATAATAATGGCGGACTCAAGTGTGACAGCCGTAATACGCGCCTCAAAAAACTGGACTTCCTCCCCCGGCGGCATCCCATACTCAAATGCGTGCAATTGTCCTGATTCCAGGGAACGCTCAAGGGCAAACATGGTCTGTTCGGCAATTGCAGGCGGAAATAATTCCCTGATATTCCTGCCAATAAATTCCTCAGAGGGCATCAAGGGGGATAATTCCGCAGAGGCCATAAAATCCAAAAACAACCCGTCTCTGGAGACCTCAAAGATCATATCGGGAATGGACCGCAGGATAGCACGCGTGCGCGCTTCAGCGCTTAACAGATCGTTCTGCGCCCGATTTTGTTCGGTAACATCATAGAACATGGAAAGAACACAAGGCTGCGCATCAATCTCGATCAATTCGTAGAAAGCGATCGCCGAGCGCGGCTGGAGGGTCTCATACACCAAAAATTCGTAGTTAGGATTAACGATAGAGCGTTCTAGTTTAATTTTTTCCACAAAAATTTTTCGGTCTTCCACGGAATCCCACATCTCCAGTTCCTCGGCCGTCCTGCCAATGGATGTTTTGGGTTCGTAGCCTGTCAGATTCCAGTACGCTTCATTGGCATCCAGCAATTGTCCGTGATCCAATGTCGTTATGCAGATGGCCACGGGGCTGGCTTGGAATACTTTGCGGAAGCGTTCCTCGCTTTCCTTGAGCGCCCGTTCAGACTGCCTTTGTTCTGAAATATCATAGAACATGCAGATAATACACTGCTGATCTTTGATGTTGATCAATTCGTAATATGCAATGGATGTTTTGTTCGGGCGGTCTTTGAGCAGGAATTCAACTGGGATGTTTTGCAAATAGTGTTTTTTCAACAGGTTTTGCACGAACTTTTCACGATCTCCCGCGCCCTGCCACAAATCCAATTCCACAGAGGTTCTTCCCAACACCTCTTCAGGTGTATACCCGGTCAACTCCGCAAAAGCGGCGTTGACCTGTAAAAATCTTCCATCTTTAAGGGTGACTATCGCAATGGCAACGTAGCTGTTATCAAACACTTTACGGAACAATTCCTCGCTGGAACGTAACGCCTGCTCAGCGATTTTCCGCTCGGCAATTTCTTTTTGTGCCTGTTCATAGAGACGAGCATTATCAATGGCTAGCGATGCCAGGGCGGCAAAGCGTTCCATAAGATTCAGCTGCTCCTGCGTGAACATCTTTTTACGGTCCACATGTGCAATTGCGATCGCCCCAATTACTGTATTCCCTACTTTAAGAGGAACGCCCAACACGGAAAAAAAGCTGGCTTCCACAAAAGTTTCCATTCTATTTTCCCAGGCGGTGTAGTCATTAATAATGAGAGCCTGTCCACTTTCCCATACGGTGCCTGTTACGCCCTCGCCTCTATTAGCGATGGAGCCATTAAATCTTGCAAGAACACCATGCCCCACCTCCTGCCGAAGAACGGAACCATCCAGTGTCACGAGTTCGATCAAACCGTGTTCAGTGTTGAGCAGGTCACATGCGCGGGTTAGTATTGACTCAAGCAACGGCCGCAGGTCGGAGCGGTTCAACAATCCCAACGCTGTTTCGTTCAGAGCGGTAAGATAGTCAGCCTGCCTGTGTAATTTTTCCTCGGTTTTCAGGCGTTCCTTTAACTCAAGGCGGGATTCGTCCAGAGAACGATTTAAGCTATGAATTAATAGATAGATAAGAATACCAGCCAGCACGAAGACAGCGCTAAGGTCACGGGCAAAGCTGTAGGGGTCATCGAATTCAAACTGGCGCAGCCCCTGCCTTTCCTGCCAGGCGAAAACCCAAAGCATGGAAATGCTGATCAAGCCAAAGAAAAATCCCTCACGCCAGCCAAGCAATAAACCTGCAAGCAGAATGATGACAATATAAACGATGAGGGAAACATCCCGCAGGCCATCAGAATTCCATGCCTGAAACGTCATAGCCAGCCACATGGAGGCGACAAAAAACACCCCGGCGCTCCGCACCCAGCCTGCGCGGATGATAACCAGCACTCCCAACATAATAAAAATGATCAACGGTAAAACGAACATGGAAGAACGGCTTAACCATCCCCCGGAAACAAATCGAGGCAGCGTAATAATAAAAACAATTACAATGGCGCTCCACCCAAAAGAATTAAGTATTCGCGCCATGCGTGTTTTTTCTTCATTATCGAAGATCGGACTGCTGAAAAATCGACGAAACCGATCAGGCATACAAATTATTATATATCATGTCTAACTCAAACTGAGATCTGATTAAAAACCTGGGGGGATGGGAACATCCCGCCCAAAGGCAATTAATATGGCTTTTCCAGCAGTTCGTCCAACACCTTTTTGGACGAGGTATCAATGACCTCATGCTGACTGCCGCCATGGGAGTCCATGGTCACAACCACGGGGAATTCTTTGACTTCGATAACCCACATGGCTTCAGGTACGCCAAATTCCATCTTGAAGACACCATGCACCTTTTTCACCGTCTGCGCAAGGAAGGAAGCTGCGCCGCCAATGGCGTGGAAGTACACGCTTGGCGTTTCCTGACAGCCCTTCAAGGTCTTTGCGCCCATGCCGCCTTTACCGATCACGCCTTTTACATTGAAATGCTTCATCACGTCCGCTTGATACGGCTCCTCGCGGATGGAGGTCGTTGGTCCAGCGGCGATAAATTTATAGTCTTTCGTATCAAGCCCGGTGACGACAGGACCGCAGTGATAAATAATGGAACCGCTCAACAGCTTCTTCAATTCTTCATACACTTGCAAATCATCACCCTGAGGCGGACGGGTCTTTTTGATAAAGGTATCCATCATCCACTTGTGAGCGGCATCACGTCCGGTGACCATCATGCCTGAGATTGCAACCGTGTCACCGACTTTCAAATCACGGACGGCTTCGTCACTGACTGGAGTAGTTATCTGTTTCATTATTCTCTCCCTTAATCGTAAGTTACTTCTTCGCCCTTCACCGTCAACTTGCGGCGGCGATATGCCCAGCACATATAGGAAACAGAGACGAAATAAGAGGCGGGTAAACGGCTCAAGCCAATGATCTTTGTATCCAACACGGTGGTCTTGCCGCCAAAGCCCATGGGACCAATGCCCATCTCGTTGGATTCCTTCGTCAGGCGTTCTTCCAGCTCGGCGAGTTTCGGGTCTGTGTTGCGTGTGCCCATTTCGCTAAACAATACTTCCTTGGACTTGATATAAGAAGAGCCACGGTCACCGCCAATGGACACGCCCAGCACGCCGGGCGCACAGCCTTGTCCCTGTGCTTTTTGTACCGCATCCAAAACCACCTTGCGGACGCCAGCCAGATCACGCCCTGCGCCAAGGGAATTCTCAGGCAGGGAATATTGACGGCCCACGTTCTCGCATCCGCCGCCTTTGAGCATCAACTCGATGGTGAGTTCATCACTTTCAGTTTCTTCAAAATGGATATAAGGGAAGTCATCACCGCCGAGGTTGTTGCCGGTATTTTTATCGTAGATGGCATCGACAGCGTTCGGTCGCATATAAGATCGTTTGGTTGCTTCTGCCATCGCGGCACGGATCTGCGCCTTGAGCTGGATCGTAGACCAGCCCAACGGATAATGCACCTGAAAAATAGGAGTGCCCGTATCCTGACAGATCGGCGTGGAGTTGGCACGCGACAGGTCAATATTTTTTAGGATGGTTTCAAGCGCCCCGCGTGCAGCGGAACCCGGTTCTTCCTTTTCAATGGATTCGCGCAAACGCTTCTCCACATCTGGCGGCAGAGAGCTGGATGTGCGCCGAATAAGTTCTAGAATATCGTTGGTTAGGTCTCGCATGGTGCCTCCAATAGGCATAAATCATACTCCCGAAGTTGGGAATTTGCCATTTAAAAAAACGGACTCCAATGCCTGAATGCATTGGAGTCTAATCCCCGTAGGCCGGTTGACGCTCTTTCCCACCGGCGAAACAGATGACTGGAACCATATGCAAAAACCAAACACCAAGGTGAAATGAACACTTAATGGAAAAATCAATGGTGGCTTGACCTCCTCCACTCCCCCCCCCCCCCCCCAAAAACACAATTCCAGTTTTTCATGAGGACAGAACATGGACTTTCTTAAGATCATCATCCCTGCAAGCCAAAACTTCTATTCCCCCATTTCTTGTTTGCCTGCCCCACTTATTTATTCACGCCGCCGAAGCGTTATTTGTAATGTTCATCGCCGCGCATGAAATCGAATTAACGCCGCCGAAGCGATATTTGTAATCTTCATCGCCGCGCATGAAGTCGAATTCGTAGCGGCCGTTTTGACAGCACCACTCCAAAACGTAACCCAGCAAGACCCAGCCTGGGGATAAATCCATAAAGTCGCGGTTGACACCAGCGTTGTAGCCCCAGAGTTTATTTTCGTAATCAAAGTTGAGCGCCGCCGCAATGCGTTGACCGTCTGCTTCGAGGAAGGCCAGCCAGAGCCAGCCGTTCTCATGTGCCGTGCGGATGACATCCCGCATTTGCGCGCGCATGGGTTCACGCAGGAAACTGGCTTTGCCCTGATCCTGTTCCATCAATTTCAGGAAGGAATCAATTTCCGCTTCGGGGTCGGCCATGTCTGAGATGAACCAGCGCACACCGCGTTCGCTTTCGATGGCGCGGCGCATTTTGCGGCGGATCTCGTGACGCTGTTTCTTTTCCACGCGGGAGAGATATTCGTCAAAGTCACCGTTCAAGGCAATGCGCGGGGTAGGACGATACATCTCTTCGAGATGAGCCCAGCCGCGGGATTCGGATTCCGCTTTGAGGGCAGCGAGAGTGGGAGATGAATCGGGGAGGTTGTACCAATCGACGGCTGACCAACTGCCGGCTAGGGAAGAGGCGAGAAAATCCAACAAGCCGGTGATGAAGCGCGAGTGGTCGTCCGTCCGCACGATCAGATCCAGATAATCGGAAATTTCAATACTTCCTATTAAAAGAAGCGCGGGCTTGCTTTCGTATTCCGCAACGAAAAGCGGGGCAATGCCGATCAGCTTGCCGTCCTCGCGTGCAGAAACAAGGACGAGTTGGGCGTTCTGCCACTCGCCGCCGCCGCGATGTTCCCACCAGCCGCGTTGATATTCATGGCGCAAAAAGGGAGTGTCACTGACCGATTCTTTCAAAAGGTCGTTCCACTCCTGTGCATTTAGTTCGGAAAAATCTTTGTGAAGTGTATATTCCATAGCCGCCGAATTTTACCAGTTATAATGTCGGTGTGAAAACCTGACAGGTTTTCATCAGGTGTCGGCTAACCAAACAGATTTTTTATTCACAGAATTTCAACCTGTTCAGGTTATGCTAAAACCTGTCAGGTTTGACATGCGCTTAAGGCTTATTCTTACATGGCACTCGATCTCACTCTCGCCCCCCTTTACAGAATCAATGGACAGGAAATTGCCAGCCTGCCTGGTTTGATTGCATTAACACCACCACCCAATGCCGCGCGCATCCGCAATCAGGATCGATTGCTGGTGTATTTGCTGCTGACGGGCAACGCGGTTTTTTCATCGTCCGAATATATGCAGGTGGCGCAGGATGCCGTCAACGCGTTTTACCAAACAACGGGTTCCACCACCAACGCGTTACGCACCGCGGCCGAGCTTGTCAATAAGACCCTGCTTGACCGCAACATGTCCACCAGCGGGCGCGGACAATACGCGAACGGCTGGCTCACGCTTGCCGCGCTGCGCGATCTGCAATGCACCCTATCGATCAGCGGACCAATGCACATGTATTGGTTCGGGAAAGATGAAACCCGTCACATCCACGAGCCGGCCACATCGGGCAAGGGATTGGGCATCAGCCAAAACACAAGCATTTATTATGGTCAGATCGTTTTAAGCGCAGGCGACCGTCTGCTGCTGGCGGGCAGAATTCCAAGCTCATGGGAAAGCACGCTCAATGATTCGCGCCCCTCGTCAGTGGATGCGATGCGCCGCCGCCTTTCCACCCTTACCCGCGAGGACTTGAATTCCGTTTTGCTACAAGTCACAGACGGCACAGGGAAAATAAACCTGATCAGTACGGCTGTTGAAGTTAAAGAAGAAATAAAAGAGGAAGTTAAGGAAGAAGTTCCACCGCCTCCTCCTTTAATCTCGAACCTGCCACATCGCGAGGAAGTTGAATCCACGCCCGAGCAGTTTGACGTTGCCCCCGAAGAACCCGCCGCAGCACCGGAGCCGTCGGCTCATTATGTTCAGCCTTCAGCCTATTCCATTCCTCCAGAGCAGGAGACTCCCCTCCCAGGCGAAAAACCGCCAGCCGATCCATTAGCCAGCCTGCCGCGCAGCACCACGTCGCGCGCATTTCCATCATCCATTCCGCGCGCGCAGCCGAAGCCGCAAACAAGCACACCAGAGATCGGCAAACCAATCGAAGCGCCGGTTCTTGAAGTTGAAAAAAAAGAAGAACTGCCAAAAGAAGAACTGCCCGTTGAAGAAAAAGTTGCCGCGCCTCAACAAGTGACCGAACCCGAAGCGCCGCGCGAACCGTCCGAGAGAACCCGTCAGATGGCGAAAATGCTTGCGAATGGCATTCAGGCCACCCGAAGGTTGAGCGGGACTCTCGGCGAAAAATTCCGCAACTTCCTGCCGCGTCTGCTGCCAAATGCAGAGACCACGTCCACTCCGATGCCTTCCTCCACTTTGATGTTTTTCATGGCAGTCCTCGTGCCGCTCATGGTGGTGGTGGTTCTGGTTGTGGTGTATCTGCGCTATGGGGTCAGCCAGCAATATGATGCCTACCTCGCGCAGGCGCTGGAAAACAAGGCGCAGGCTCAGGCACTCACCAACCCCGTGGAGCAGCGCATTGCCTGGAACAACGTACTGGATAATGTGAAGATCGCCGAATCGCACCGCGAAACAAATGAAACGGTCACACTCCGCAAGGAAGCGAATGACAACCTCGATAAACTGCTGGGCATCACGCGCCTGCAATTCAACGCGGCGTTCAGCAGCAAGCCGGGTATTAACATCAGCCGCATGGCCGCCAATGAGACCGACCTCTTTATGCTCAACGCCGAAACCGGAGAGGCTTTGCGTGCCGTCCCTGCTCCCGGCGGGCGCGGCTTTCAAATTGATTCAAACTTCAACTGTCGCCCGGGGGTGTATGGCTCGTACACGGTCGGCCAGCTGGTGGATATTTTGGCGCTGCCGGGGTTAAACTCCTTCAACGCCACCCTGCTCGGCATCGACTCAAACGGATACCTCCTGTATTGTGCGCCGGGGACGGTGCCGCAGATCGTTCCTCTGCCCAAGCCTGCTACAAACTGGGGACATATCACCGCGTTTACGATGTCAAATGGAAATCTGTATGTGCTGGACGCCCCCGCGCGCGCGGTCTGGGTCTATAACGGGAAAGACGGCACATTTACAGACCAGCCGTATTTCTTCTTCGGCAAGCAGACCCCCACCCAAGATGTGATCGACTTCATCATCTCCGGCGATGACCTGTACATGCTGCACGGCGACGGGCATCTTTCGGTCTGCACTT
Source organism: Candidatus Villigracilis propinquus (assembly GCA_016714565.1). Taxonomy (GTDB): domain Bacteria; phylum Chloroflexota; class Anaerolineae; order Anaerolineales; family Villigracilaceae; genus Villigracilis; species Villigracilis propinquus. The sequence goes on along the minus strand of JADKDM010000023.1, from coordinate 68,434 downwards.
TTACCACGGTTGAAACAAGCACCTCCCAATGCAAAGACCCGCTGCCGCTGGTGAATCTGTTCAGCGCCTATCAGGATATGAACCTGTTCAGCACGGCGCATTTCACACAGCTGCTTTTCGCCGCCCCGCCAGATCAGTCCATTTTATTGTTGGACACAGACTCGCAAGGGGTGATGCGTTTCGCACCGCGCTCCCTTGAATTGCAGAATCAGTTCCGTCCGGCGGCAGATTCCTCTAACCCGATCTCATCCGGGCCTGCCAGCGCTGTAACGGTCAGCCCCAACCATGTGTTATATCTTGCAGTGGATGGGCAGGTCTATTTCGCCGCGAACATGCCGTAACCATCAAGGAGAATTTTATGACTAATTTTCTCAACTCGTTCTTTGACCTCTTCAGATCCACATCCGCCGCGTCAAAATTCCCTGCAGACAGCCTGACCGAACCGGCTCAGATCACTCAAAGCAAGGTGCTGTTGATCGTGTATGACCCGGTCATGGATAAAGCTAGCGGGACAACCCTCTCGCAATCGCAAAAATGGTATCGCGTCTCCGACCTGATCACAGGCTTCATGGCGGATATGCTCGAAGTCACTGCGGGGCTGGTGCGCTATCAAATTGTGGAGCGTGTGGACCTTGACGAGTTTCCGGCAAAAACTGACGGGTTTCGATACACCCCACAGACCTATCTGGATGTGCTCACACGCAAATCCACACCGCATATGCCGCAGGAAGCGGATTACACTGCCATCCTCACCAAATACAATATTCTTCAACGTGTGGCAAGGAACGAGATCGATGAGGTGTGGATCTTCGGATTCCCGCATGCCGGTTTTTACGAATCCACCATGGGCGGGCCGGGTGCGTTCTGGTGCAACGCACAGCCGCTGAAAAACACATCTGCAAGCAAGCGCCGCTTCGTAGTAATGGGCTTTTCCTATGAACGTTATATCGGCGAAATGGAGGAGGCGTATGGGCATCGCGCCGAATCGATCATGGAAAAAACCTTCGCCAAACTAACCGGCCCCGCAAATTTATGGAAACGCTTTATTCAATATGAGAAGAGCGCGCCGGGCAAGTCCGCCTGCGGCAATATCCACTTTGCGCCCAACAGCCAGCAGGATTACGACTGGGGCAATACCACGCCGGTAAAAAGCGAGTGTTACGACTGGCAATTGAACTTCCCGAATTTCAAAGGGGATGTGCGCATCGTCACTGCAGCCGAATGGGGCAATGGCGAAATCCGCGCCCATCATAAATGGTGGTTTAAACACTTCCCAAAGGTGGCGGGGCGTAAAAACGGAATTCACAACAATTGGTGGCAATATGTCGCTGCACCGCAAAAGGTGATACTCTAACCGGGTCTTTTTTACTTCGCGCCAACGTATGACGCGAAGTTTTTTTTGAAGAGCATGCCAGATCAATTCTTTTCATTCCTGGCAAATAACAAAAGTGAAAGCAAAAGATCATAATGACCAAGTTGCAACGAAAAAGACGGAAAATCAAGAATAAAATATTAATGCAATTATGTTTAACAGCATAAACGAGTATGTCGCTTTAATATATCTGGTCGCCGCCATACCGTACGCGTGGCTGGGGTTATATGCCTGGCGCAAGAGACCCGCGGTGGCTGTCACTCCGTTCGCATGGGTCATGCTCGCCATGTCTGTGTGGTCGTTTGCGTACAGCCTTGAGATATTCGCCAGCAACCTGCAAACCAAACTTCTCATCGTTAATATCGAATATATCGGGATCATCTCCGTTCCGTTGTTTCTGTTTTTTTTCGCGTTGGAATTTACAGGCAAAAGCCACCTGCTCACAGCGCGCGCAAAAATACTGCTTTGGGGCTTACCCTCTTTGATACTACTGTTCGTGTGGACGAACAACCATCACCATTTGATGTGGGATATGGAAACCCTTGCCGCTTCCGGGGGACTTCAACTGCTAAGCGTTCGATTTAAGAATTTCTTTTGGGTCCACACCATCTATTCGTACATTCTGGTGGCATCCACGAATATCTTGTTGATCATTGAACTGTTGCAAAGGCCGCGGATCTACCGCATTCAATTAAGTATCGTAGTGTTGGGACTATTAATCCCAACACTCGGAAATCTTCTCTTCATCACGAAGGCGAATCCGATCAAAAACCTTGATGTGACGCCATTATTCTTTTTACCGACCGCACTTGGGCTTTCCTGGGCCATCATCAAATACCGCCTGCTGGAAGTGCTGCCACCAGAACACCTGACCGTATTGAAGAACATGAAAGACGGCGTAGTGGTCTTGAACGCACAGCACCGCATTTCCTATATCAACCCGATTGCGGAGGCATTATTCAACCGCACAGAGGATGAGGTGCTTGGACAACCTCTTGCCCATATATCGGAGCGCTATGCTGAAAAGATATCCCAATACTTAACTGGAAAGGAGAACCGTGCTGAGATTACGATCAAGGAGGGGAAACAGGCGAAAGTTTTTGAATTGATCGTTTCCCCGATCTCTCCGCTGGAAAATTCCAAAAAACAGACCATCCCAGATACCATGGTCATTTTGCACGACATCACCGTCCGCAAACAAACCGAGATGGCGCTCTCCCTGCGCGAGTCGATCATGTCGGCCATCAGCCTGGCAGCAGAGCAATTCCTGAAGGAATCCAAATGGGAACACAACGTCCCGGCTGTGTTGGAGACGATCGGACAGGCCGCACGTGTCAGCCATATTTATGTGGCCATGAATTACAAAGATGCCGAAGAAGCCGTTAATTTCAGCCTTTGTTACGAATGGGCTGACCCCCGGGTTACCCCACAAATAAGAAATCCATTATTGCAGCATGTAGAGTTTTACAAAAATGGGCTCAAAAGATGGGAGAGTTATCTTTCGCGCGGACTTCCCCTGTACGGAAAGACCAGTGACTTCCCACAGGAAGAGCAGGAGTTCTTAAAACCATTGGGATCCCTGTCCCTGGCCGCCGTGCCAATCTTCGTGGATTCGCAGTGGTGGGGACTCATCATGTTCGACGAATGTCTCGAAGAACGCAACTGGACCAGCACCGAGCTGGAGGCGCTCCAGACTACGGCAAACATATTCGGCTCCGCAGAGTCCCGCGCGCGTGCGGAACAAAAGTTACTGCGCCGCCAGCACACTCTCAACCTGCTGCATGAACTGGTGACCATCTCCCTGCAATCCAAAGATATAAAGGACATGGCTCAGATCATTGTGGCACGGCTCGGCGAATTGATCCATGCAGACGGCTGTTTCCTGACCTTATGGGATGAAACAAACAAACGCACCATTCCCCTCGCCGCATACGGACAGTTCGCAGAAACATACAGCAAGATTGAAGTACAACCCGGTGAACGCACTTTCACCGAGGCAGCTTTAAGACACGGCTCAACTCTTGTGATTGAAGACACCCAATCGACCCAATATGCCGACCAGCGCATCATCAACAGTTTTCCATCCCGCTCCATACTCGTGCTGCCATTGATCGCCAGACAACAAAAATTAGGCAGCATCCTGCTTGCCTTTGACAACCTGCACACTTTTCAACTGGAGGAGATCCAGATCAGCGAGCAGGCCACCGCCTTGATCGCGCTGGCTTTGGAAAAATTCAAGGCAGTCGAACAAGCGCAACGCAGGGCCGATACATCCGAATCCCTGCGAAAAGCCAGTGTGGCCGTTACAGAAATGCTGGAACTGGATGAAGCGGTCAACGAAATCCTCGACCAGCTCAACCAGGTGGTGCCGTACGACAGCGCCTCCGTGCAAATATTGGACGGCAGTGACCTACAGATCATCGGCGGACAGGGCTGGGATAATATGGATAATGTCATCGGCATTCGATTCCACATCCCCGGCGACAACCCCAACAGTGTCGTGATCGAAACCGGCAAGCCGTATCACCTGCCTGAGACGTGGAAGGTTTACGAAAACTTTAAATCCCCGCCTCATGACCATATCCGTTCATGGCTTGGCGTGCCGTTGATCGCCCAAGACAAAACAATAGGTCTGCTCGCCATAGATAGTTCCGAAGCGAATCACTTTTCAGAAGAAAACATCAACATTGCCACCGAGTTCGCAAACCAGGTGGCGGTGGTGCTCGAGAATGCACGTCTATATAAAGAGACACAAACGCAAGCCATCACCGATGCGCTCACCGGAATATTCAACCGCCGTGGGCTGCTGCAACAGGGAGATTTCGAACTTCGGCGCGCCCGACGCATCAACCGTCCCTTCTGCGCCATGATCTTCGACATCGACCACTTCAAACGCATCAACGATCATTACGGGCACAAAGTCGGCGATGAGGTTTTGCAAAAACTTGCAGAACGCTGCCAGAAAACCTCGCGCACCGTGGACCTCATCAGTCGTTATGGCGGCGAAGAATTTGTCATCCTCCTGCCCGAGACCAATCTCGAATCAGCGGCGCGAGTTGCAGAGCGGCTGCGCCAGTTCATCATGAATGAGCCCTTCGAAACCTATGCCGGCGCGCTGCGCGTTACTATCAGCCTTGGCGTTGCCGAGGCAAAAGAAGCCGATACCCTGCACACATTAATTGAACGGGCAGACGTGGCTCTTTATAAAGCCAAGAATGCGGGCCGCAACCGTGTGATGCTTAATGAACTGAATTAGACGTTCAGCCAGACTTGATACAGACCCAGCCTGCCATTTTCCCCATCCGACAAAAAGCTTTCGCTCAGACTCATTTCGGCCTGCTTGCACAACCCAAGCAGTTCCTCCGCTGAGAATTGGTGCGCGTACCGCAGCCCCTCTCCCCCGCTGCGCCAGTCCAATAGATAATCCCCTTCATCCACATCTTCATCCGCAAGACCGACCCTGCTCCACGGCTGGATTCTGGCCTTCAATTTTTCGCTGTTCAAAAACTGCCAATTAGACAGGATGAATCGCCCGCCAGGTTTCAACAACTTCTTCACCGTCCGCAAAATATCGAGGCGGATTTCAGTGGATGGAATGTGGTGCAAAGTTGCAAATAAAGTGATCAGTGACCAGTGATCGGTGACTGATAACTGGTCACTGATCAATGAAAGCTTCGTAAGATCAATCTCCTTAAAAGAAACCCCCTGCGTGGATTCTGCATTTCGGAGCAGAGGCAGGCTAAAGTCCACGCCAAGAAGCGGCCGCTTGTGACCACGCCTGCCGACCTCGTAGAGAAAATGCCCGTTACCACACCCCAAGTCCAGAACGGAATCATCCTCCTGAATTGTTTCAAGAATTTTTTTAACGCCGGGTTGTAGGCGCTGGCGTGTGGCAGAGAAAGAATCGCCGAAGCGGTTGTAAAACTCGCGGTTCAGTTGAATGAGGCGTTCGGCAGTGGCAGAATTCATAATGGCATTATACCCTTCGGGCACTTTACCCTTCGGGCACTTTACCCTTTGGCAGCACATAACGGTATAATGCCAGCATGTTACCAGAGCATGAAATTTCAAGACTTTCAGAAGAGTTTGAGACGAAGACCCCGCTTGAGATCGTTCAGTGGGCGGCGGATACGTTTTGGCCCGAGATTGCCATGAGTTCATCGTTTCAGACCCAATCCATGCCGCTGCTGCACATGGTGACACACCTCAAGCGCGCGATCCCCGTCTTCTTCATCGACACAGGTTACCATTTTTGGGAAACTTTGATGTTCCGTGAGAAGATCGCTGCAGAGTGGAAGTTCAACGTGATCGACCTGTACCGCGACCCGCGCTGGGATCTGTTTGTGCGCCAGAACATTCGCACCCTGCCGTTGGAAGACCCAAACCTATGCTGCTATCTACACAAGGTGCAGCCCATGCAGGAAGCGTTGAAGGATGTGAAGGCGTGGATCAGCGGCATACGCCGCGACCAGACTTCGAACCGCGCACAGGCGAGTATTCTGGAGTTGCAGGATAACGGGCTGTTGAAGATCAATCCGCTATTAAATTGGACAAAAGCGGACGTTCAAAAATATATGGAAGAGCACAACCTGCCCAAACACCCGCTCTATGAAAAGGGATATAAAAGCGTCGGCTGTGCGCCCTGCACGGTTGCCATCGGCGCAAATGACGATGAGCGCGCTGGCCGCTGGGCTGGCAAAGACAAAGTAGAATGCGGTCTGCACACGGATATGTTCCACAAAAAAGATATTGTTGATGTACAGAATCAATTTAAAACGGATATGACGAAGGTTAAATAACTCACCTTAAGTACCTACGCTTCGACCACAAGCCGGAAAAACATCCGCTCAGCACGAACTTCGTCCTCCCGAAAGAGCATTGGGACAATGCGAGCGGAGTCGAAGGACATGGCATGAAAAACACTTGTTTTCCATAAGGTAAGTTAAATAATAGACTTTACTGTAGAGAAAAAATAGAAAGCAGAATGCGAAAAGCAAAAAGCTGAGTGCTGGCTGCCGAGCGTTTAATAATATTATGGATTTCTCCGAGAAACGACAACAGTGGAAAAAGATCAACACCCTCACCCCGCAAAAACTTGCGTTGGCTCATCACGTATTGGATGAGATCCGCGAGGGCAGCGATGTGATGAAAGCCTTACGCAGCCACCCATTGGATGAAGGCGGGTATCTCACCAAGGCGGCGCTGGTTGCCGCGTACAACCAAATGGTGGAGGCAGGCACGATCAAGCCAAATGGGGTTTTGCTCGAACGCATCCGCATGAAACCCATGCGGACTCTTTCTGGCGTGACAACCGTAACCGTACTGACCAAGCCGTACCCCTGCCCAGGCAAATGCATCTTCTGCCCCACTGATGTGCGGATGCCAAAAAGCTATCTCCCTGATGAGCCGGGTGCCATGCGCGCGCTCGAACATCAATTTGACCCATACGAGCAAGTCCATAACCGTTTGCGCGCGTTGACCAATCTCGGGCATCCCACGGACAAAATTGAGCTGCTCATCCTCGGGGGAACGTGGTCATCGTATCGCCGCGATTATCAGGAATGGTTCGTTACCCGTTGCTTTGACGCAATGAACATACTCCCCCACACTGACCGCAAGGAAGAACCCAAGCCTACCGCATCGAACTCTGCGCTCGCAATAGCTGATCTCTCAGAAGTACAGGCCTTCAACGAGACAGCCATCCACCGCAACGTGGGACTGGTCATTGAAACCCGACCCGATGAGATCAATCCCGATGAGATCAAATGGTTGCGTCACCTCGGCGTGACCAAAGTGCAGATGGGCGCGCAAAGTTTTGACGACCACATTTTGGAAATTAACAAACGCGGACACGATGTCGAATCCACGCGCAAGGCTACAGCCCTGCTGCGTGCGGCTGGATTCAAGATCGTCCTGCATTGGATGCCCAATCTTTTGGGTGCCACTCCGCAAAGTGACCGCGCAGACTTCGCAAAATTATGGGAAGATTTTTGTCCCGATGAAATAAAAATTTATCCGAATCAATTGCTGGCGAATGCCGAGTTGTATGAATACTGGCAGCGCGGCGAATTCCATCCCTACAGCATGGATGACCTCGTCGAACTGCTCGTGGACATCAAGCCCAGCATCCCGCGCTACTGCCGCGTCAACCGCGTCATCCGCGATATTCCGGGCAACAATGTGGTCGAAGGCAACACGCGCACCAGTCTGCGGCAGGATATTCAACAGATCATGAAAGAGCGCGGCACACGCTGTCAGTGCATTCGCTGCCGCGAGGTAAAAGGCAAAAGCGTGGACTCTGCCAACCTGCGCCTCGATGACCAAATCTACAAAGCGGGATTCGCCGAAGAGCATTTCATCTCCTTCATCACCCCAGAAGATGGGCTGGCAGGATTCATCCGCCTCTCTCTCCCGAAAGCAGGCTCGCCAGAAACAGGCATTCCCGAACTGGACGGCGCTGCGCTCATCCGCGAAGTGCATGTGTACGGACAATCCCTCGAAGTCGGCTCCGAAAAAACAGGCGCCGCCCAACACGCAGGACTCGGCACACGTCTGCTGGAAGAAGCGGATAAACTGGCAAAAGAAAACGGCTACAAAAAGATCGCAGTCATCGCCGCCGTTGGAACACGCAATTATTATCTCGACCGCGGCTTTGAGCGCGGTGAATATTATCTGGTGAAGAAGTTCGATTCCTGAGCCATACACTTCACAAAAACATTATAGATAGAAATTACGCAAGATCACATGATCTGCCGCGAATTTCGCAAATTCACACGAATTATTTAGAAATTAGCGAAAATTCGTGTAATTCGCGGCTAATAGATTTTGAACTGTGCGTAAGCCCTAATAGAAAGTCAGCCAATGAATCTAAATGAAGACTTGCTTCAAGCCATTCTGCCCGGGAAAATCCTTGCTGTCCAAATTGGGCTTGCGCGCACAGCCGTGTTAGCCGAAACAACTGACGGACTCCGTTGCGGGCTGGCAGCCACGTTGTCCAACCCGAACTGCGATCATCACAAACAGCCGTCCGTGCGGGGTGCAGGTCACCTGCATGAAATGTCATCTCTCGAATTGGCAAGCCTCATCGAATCCCCCAGCTTTACCGAAATTGGCATCGGCTTCGCAGCCATCAACGCCCTGCTCCCAAGAGACTCCTCTCAATGGCTCGATCTCAAAGCAGAAGATTACATTTCCCAACACGGCGCGGATAAAAACGTAGCCATCGTCGGCCACTTTCCATTTGTAGATCAGCTCAGGCCGCAAGTCAAAAATCTATGGGTTCTGGAACTGGAGCCAAAAGAAGGTGACCTGCCCGCCGAAGCCGCGCCAGAGATCATCCCGCAGGCAGACATCGTTGCCATCACCGCGATGACTCTGGTCAACAAAACATTTGACGGTCTGCTGAAACTTCGTCAGCCCCACGCAGAAGTGGTCTTGCTTGGTCCCAGCACTCCCCTCTCTCCGGTTCTATACAGCCACGGAATTAACGTGATCTCAGGCACCATCGTCACCGACCCCAAGGCCGTCTTGATGGCAATCGGGCAGGGCGTTTCATTTCGGCAGCTTCGACAGCAAAATCTTGTCAGGCTGGTTACGATGAAAAAGTAATTATGGCAATCTGTCAGATAGAATTTTAAAAGTAAAAGGAGTCAAATTGAAAACCAAACACTGGGCTGTCTTTCTTACATTGGGAGCCATCTGGGGATCATCATTTCTGTGGATCGAAATTGCGCTGCGTGAAGTAGGCCCGATCACACTGGTCGCATTTCGCGCCTTCTTCGGGCTTTTGTTCGGGGCGGCGGTCATTATCATCCAGCGCATTCCCCTGCCGCGCACGCTGAAAGAATGGATACCACTGAGCGTACTCGGCCTGACCAACATTGCCATCCCCTTCTTCCTCATCTCATGGGGACAAAAATCCATCGACTCGGGCGTGGCTTCGATTCTCGATGCCACGGTTCCGCTCTTCACCATTTTGGTGGCACACTTCATGCTGCATGACGACAAAATGACCGTGCCGAAAGTGCTGGGGTTGCTGATCGGTTTTGCAGGTGTGGTCGTTCTGATGAGCAAGGATATTGGAAGTTCCACCGGTTCCCTGCTGGGGCAGTTAGCCGTCATCCTCGCCTGTGTGTTCTATGCGGGTAGTTCCATCTTTGCCCGCATATTTACGGAAGACATCCCAGCCACATTGCGCGGACTAGGCCCGCTCGTCTCTGCCTCGGTCGTCATGGTTACCTCCGCATTTATCTTCGAAGCGCCAGTCAACCTCCCCACCCTGCCCATCACCTGGGTCGCCCTGTTGTGGATGGGCATCCTCGGTTCCGGCATGGCCTTCATTATGTTGTTCTATCTCATTCATGAGATCGGCCCCACCCGCGCAACCATGGTGACGTATCTTTTCCCGCTTGGCGGCGTTACACTTGGCGTGATCTTCCTGCACGAGGCGCTCACCTGGGAAGTGATCACAGGCGCAGTCCTCATCATCCTGAGTCTGGTTGTTGCAAACTGGCAGACAAAACAGATACAATAGCATCAAACATGGAAAACAAAAACGCATGACACATCATTCAGGTTTTGTCGCAATCATCGGACGCCCCAACGTGGGCAAGTCCACCCTCGTCAACGCGCTGCTCGGGCAGAAGATCGCCGCCGTTTCGCCGCGTCCGCAAACCACACGCCGCCGTCAGCTTGGCATTCTCACCCTGCCAACCGCCCAGATCGTTTTCGTCGATACGCCCGGCATTCATAACGCCCGTCACAAACTTGGCGAGTTCCTCAATTATGAAGCCGAAGAAGCCCTCGCAGGTGTGGATTTGATTCTCTGGCTCGTGGATGTTGCCTCCCCCCCAACAGAAGATGACATCCTCATCGCCAATCTGATCAACAGCATTTCGCTTCGCACCCGCCGATTGCTGGTACTAAACAAAATAGACACCATCGGCGCTGACGAAGTGTCCGCCCGCAGCGAAGACTATCTCGATTTGCTCGAACAGGCCGACGAGTCGGATGATCGCATCCCGAACGTTATGCAAATATCCGCAGCGAAACGGCTTGGGCTGGGCGAACTGCTTGAGACTCTCATCCAAGCCCTTCCCGAAAGACCTGCTGAATATCCCGAAGAACAGATCACAGATGCGTATGAGCGAGACATCGCCGCAGACCTTTTGCGTGAAGCCTGCCTCATCCAACTGCGTGACGAAGTTCCGCACAGCCTCGCCGTCCGCGTGGACGAATTCAAGGAACGCGAGAACGGCATGGCCTACATCGCCGCGACGATCTTTGTGGAACGCGAATCCCAAAAGGGAATCGTCATCGGCGAAGGCGGCAAAATGCTCAAGTCCATTGGCAGTGCCGCCCGCAAACAGATCGAAGAAATGGGCGGACGAAAAGTCTTCATCGAACTGCGCGTGAAAGTCTCCAAAGACTGGCGCAACAATCAAAATGCTTTGAATCAGTTTGGGTATATAAAGAGGAAGTGAAGATAGTAAAAGTATTGGTAATTAAAAAAAGCCCTCCAAAGCAAGAAACTTGAAGGGCTTTCACTCATCTCCCTTTTAACGGCTTAAACCCTTCCCCCAACGCCTCATGCGCGACCCCGATGACCATAAAGGCTTCGGGGTCGCTTTCATGTACGATGGCTTTGAGATACGCCACCTCCGCGCGGTTGACCACGCAATACAGAACGGGACGAGAACTGCCAGTGTATCCACCTTTGCCTTCCAGATACGTTACGCCGCGCTCCATTTCTGCGATCACACGGTTGGATACTTCTTCCGGTCTCGCCGTTATGATCATCGCCGTGCGGACTGTCCCGCCGCCTTCGAGCACCGTCTCAGAGACAAGCCCGCTGACATACAACGTGATCATCGCATACAAAGCTGCCTTCCAGCCAAAGATAAATCCAGCCGAAAGGATGACAGCCGTATCCACGATCAGGTAACTTTGGGTCATGGAAATTCCGCGCCAGTGATTGAGGATGCGTGCCAGAATATCCGAACCGCCGCTCGTGCCGCGCGCACGATACACCATCCCATAGCCGATACCGCTGAAGATCGCGCCGTATAACGAATTGAGGAAAATGTCACCGCTCAAATCATCAATGAGGATTTGGGAATAAGAAATAAAAGATGGAATTTTCAAAAGCAGGTCAGTGAACAGAGAATAAGTAACAATGGCAACTGCCGTACGCATGGCAAACTTAACCCCGCCGAGATACCGCCAGCCCAAAAGAAAGAGCGGCACATTACCGATCAACACCATCAAACCGATGGGCCAGCCCGTGAAGTGGTTGATCAACTGTGAAATACCGCTCACCCCGCCCGAGGCGAGATTTGCAGGGATAAAGAATAGACGAAGACTTACAGCCTGTATTAAGCTGGAACCGATGATCAAAAGATAATCGCGAATGGAGGGCCAATATTTTTTCATAATTTTCCTTCTGAATTTATTTAATTCATTATAGCCGAAGCAATATTTTATATTTTCCTAGTATCATTTCAATAACTTGGGGCTGGCAATACACCGTCCCGAAGGTTTGAGCAACTCAACGATGTCCTTCAAGGAAACCTTCGGGACGTTTCCTGATTACCAAATTCATCCCTCATCCTTCCTCATTCAACCTTTTGCTCTTTTGGTACAATCAGCCACTATGAAAAAATGGCAATTTTGGCTCGGGGTGCTCATCAGCATCCTATTTATCTGGCTCGCCCTGCGCGGCCTAAAGCTGGAAGAATTCTGGAACGCGGTACAAAAAGCGAACTTCATCTGGCTCATCCCCGGCATCGGCGTCTACTTCATCGGCGTGTGGATTCGGGCATGGCGCTGGCATTATCTGCTTGGCCCCATCAAAAAGATCCCCACAAAGACCATGTTCCCCATCACCACCATTGGCTACATGGGCAATAACATCTACCCCGCCCGCGCGGGAGAAGTGCTACGTGCCATAATTTTGAAACGCAAAGAAGGCGTGCCTGTCTCCGCATCTCTCGCTACCATCATCGTGGAGCGTATCTTCGACGGCGTGGTGATGCTGGCTTTCGTGTTCGTCAATTTATCAGAGTTGGCAAAGCTCACCGGCGCATCCGGCTTCGTTGGCAATATCCAACAAGTGGCGATCTACGGCACGGGAGTCTTTCTCGGTGCGCTGGCAGTCTTTTTGCTCGCCGCCATGTTCCCGCAAACCACTTCAAAGATCGGTCTGTGGGTGATCGAGCGATTGACCCCAAAACGCCTGCACGAAAAGATCACCGGCATCATGAACAAATTTTTGGATGGACTCGCTTCGCTGCGCTCTCCCTTTAACGTGTTGATGGTCTTCTTTACTTCGGTCATCATCTGGCTGTTGGAGACGGGCAAATACTGGTTCGTGATGCACGCCTTCAATTTCAACGTCTCATTCTTTGCGTTGATGCTGATGAACGGCATCGTCAACCTTGCCACCACCATCCCATCTGCCCCCGGCTACATCGGCACCTTCGACGCTCCGGGCATCGCAGTATTGACAGCCTACGGCGTAGACCAGGCCACAGCGGCTGGATACACACTCACTTTGCACGTCGCTCTCTGGCTTCCCATTACCATTTTGGGCGCGTATTATCTCGCACGCGAAGGCATCAAATGGAACGATGCGTTGAGGGATGAAACAACAGAGTAGTTAGTTTTTCCAAACAGGCCTGAGTTATACTTAAATATCGCCCGCGAGGCATATAAATGACTCAAAATGCTGTATCCAAAAAAGAAAAATTACGCATCCTCATCGCTGATGATGTCCATGAAACACGCCGAAACACCCGCCTGATGATCGCCACAATGGACAATGTGGAAGTGACGGCCATCGCGTCCAATGGTGTGCAGGCGGTTGAGATGACAAAAGAATACCACCCAGACATTGTCATTTTGGACATCAACATGCCCGCCATGGATGGATTGACGGCTTACAAACACATCATTGAGGAATACCCCGGCACAGGCTGCATCATCATATCCGCGGAAAATGATCCAACAACCGTGAAAGCTGCAACTTCCATGGGTATTCAGGAGTATCTGGTCAAACCGTTTACCACCGAGGAACTGGAAGCGGCCATCAAACGAGTAACCATATTGATGTGGGAAACCCGCCAAAAGATCGCGAAATCCCATCACGAAAACCTGAACAACATTGCGTATCTCAAGCAATTAGCCAATCAATACCTGAAAGAAGGCCGCACAGACGATGAAGCCACGCAGATCTTCGAGCGTTTGGCCGAAGACCCGCAATGCGATGTGCGCTGGCTCGAATCATTGGCAATGATGTACGCTGTCCGCTGGGAATGGGGCAAGCTCAAATCTCTTGCGGCAAGGCTGGAACAAAAAATAAACAACGGCAAGTAACGTTATTTCAATTTCTAAAATCTGGAGTGCATGTTGAAAATAGCAATTATTGGAGCAGGGTACAGCGGCATGGTTGCCGCATGGGATCTAAAAAAAGCGGGGCATGATGTCACCATTTTTGAATCCGCAACATATGCAGGCGGGCTGGCCAGCGGTTTCAAGGAACCGCATTGGAAGTGGTCTGTGGAGAAGTTCTATCACCACTGGTTCCAGTCAGACAGCGAAATGCTGGGCTTGATCCGCGAGCTGGGATTGGAAGACAAGGTGCAATTCCCCCGTCCACTGACGGTGATGTATTACAAAAAGAAATGGTATCCCTTTGACTCGATCCTCAACGCGCTGCGCTTCCCCGGCCTCGGCTGGGGATTGAACAAGATCCGCTTCGGCTTCGTTGGCTTGTTCCTGCGCCTCACAAATAATTGGCGCGCACTGGAAAAGGTCACTGCCCATGAGTGGATGTTGAAATACGCGGGCAAACAAGTCTACGAGCAGATGTGGCAGCCGCTGCTGATCGGTAAATTTGCTTCGTACTACAAAGATGTCAACATGGCGTGGATGTGGGCGCGCATGCACGCTCGCACCACCCGCCTCGGCACCTTCGAAGGCGGCTTTCAAAACTTTGCAGACTTGTTCGCGGAGAAGCTGCGCGCATTGGGTGTGGAGATTCGGCTTGGAGCTAGTATCAAGTCCATTAAGCAGGATCAGGCGTCCGCAGGTTTGAGCGTGGACGGTGAATCCTTCGATAAGGTATTGGTCACTACGTCACCGAATCTGATGGCAAAGTTATGTCCCGATCTCCCTGAAAATTATTTGAAGGGCCTGCTGGATTTGAAGTCGATGGGCGCGGTGGTGATGACGCTCTCGCTGAAACACTCGATTTCGAAGGATGGCTATTACTGGTTCAATGTGCCGAAGGAGGAAGGCTATCCGTTCCTCGCGCTGGTGGAGCACACGAATTTTGTTTCGAGCGAAAATTTTGGCGGCGACCGCATTGTGTACGCGGGTGATTATCTGGAACTGGGCCACGAATATTTTTCAATGAGCGATGATGAATTGCTTGAGCGGTTTATTCCCGCCTTCCAAAAATTCAACCCCGAATTCAAGCGCGAGTGGATCAACAAAATTTGGGTACACAAAACAAATTACGCGCAGCCTGTTCCGCTCGTTGGACATTCAAAGAATATCCCCGATATTCAAACCCCGATCGAAGGCTTGTATTTTGCATCGATGAGTCAAGTCTATCCTTGGGACAGAGGCACGAACTTTGCGGTGGAGATCGGCCGCAAAGCTGCAAGAATGATGAAGTAACAAAAAGGCGACTCGGCTGAGTCGCCTTTTGATTTATCTTTTGCGCGGATTAATTTATGAAATGTCACAAAAAGAATTCCGGCGCAAAGCACAAGTAATTTTCAAACTTTCCAAATGGCACGTTGCTCATAAAAAGCGCAGAGAACGTATCGATCTTGTATTTGTGCTCTATGAAATATTCAATTGCCTTTTTGTTCACGAGGGGCACCGCTGCACCGAATTCCTCCCCTTTTTCAGCGGTCAAACTTTCAGCGTGGGCAAGCACAGCGGGGAAATCATTTTCGTCCAGCACAGCGAACGGCCCGTGGTTGGCGCCAACATAACCGTACCCGACAATATCGTCTCCGCGTTTGCATACAAATCCCTCACGCACAGAAACAAGCCATTCATGAATATCTTTGCGTGTGTGATTGACCAGATCTTTATCAATTTGGTTCATTTGTTCAAGGTGCGCGGGTAGGTCCATGCGTTCGATCTTGAGATCGGTTTGCACATGCACCTTTTCAGCTTTGCGATAAAAATACTTGAACATAAAACGTCCACGCACGCCCATTTTCATGTAACGATACAAGGCACGTTCATCCAATGTAGCGATGATGGTGCGATACTGTGCGCCGTTATCCGCAAAGGCACGCGATAACAACTCGCCTCCCACCCCCGCCGATTGCTGGTTCGGAGATACGAAGAATTCGGTCAACTCCTGATGTCCATCATGCTCAATGGAGCGTGCATATCCCAATATCTCGCCATCCTCTTCCGCCAGCCAAAACTGGGACGCGGTTCTGGCGAGGAAGTCAAACAACTGTTTGCGTCCTTCCCAGATCAACGCCAGTTTTTCAGGGTCATTCCCGCCTGTGATCGCCATCACGTTCATGCGCTCGCTATAATCCATAATGGATTTGAGGAACACTTTGAATACGGGGAGAGAATCTTCTACTGTGCCTGTGCGGTAGATAATAGTCATTTGTAAATTCCTTTCCAACAGGGATAAGAAATTATAGCATTTGGCATTTTCATAAAAAAGCCTTCCGAGTCAAATTACGACTCGGAAGGCTTTTTTGCTATTACAGTATGTAGCTGTTATTTCCCACGCCCGTGTGGATATGGGCTCCAGTTACACAAATCGATGGCGCTTGTGGTCTGCCCGCCGGAGACAAAGACGGGGATCATCAGGTTCGTGGTTGGGTTTGCATACGCGCCTTCCAGGTTGTAGTTTGGCGCCCATGCGTACACATAGTAGTAGCCTTTGGGAAGTAAAACACTGTAGGTATTCTGGGCTTCCACCATTGAGAATTGTATCCTGTCTGCAGTGTCGAGTCTCTCGAAGTACAACGTCATTGGCGGATTGAATTCGCTCGGGTAGCACAGGCTGCCGGTAACTGTGCCGTGCGGCAAGTCCGTGACAGGCTGCTTCACCTGAACATCCACATAGAAAGCGACGTTGGCTTTGTCACCCATTCCAAAGAGCGCACCGGACGGATTGCGCAGCATCCAATTGCTGGTGTACGGGCCAGAACCTGTGGGCGCAGTGAGCGTTACAGAAACATCCACGTTTTGCCCGGGTAGAACAGTTCCGGGTAAACGGACTGCGGTAGTGCTGCCCATTTGCGTGCCGCTGGTAAAGACGAGCATATAGTCAGATGTCCATGTGCAGGTGCCGCGGTTCTTCAAGCGCCAGATTTTTGTGAAGGTCTCGCCGGGCGCAACCACAGAGCCATCAGGGAAGTTGACATCTTTGACGAAGGCCACCCAGTCACAATACGTTACGGGGGGAATCGGCGTGGAAGTGGGAACAGGCGTATTCGTAACCGGAACAGCCGTCAGCGTGGGAGGAGGCGGGGTTTGTGTCGGGGCATTTTGTGTCAATGCAAATACCGTCTGCGTTACCATCGCTTGAAGTGTGGCCTGTGTATCCATCGGCTCAGGTTGATCCGCTTGAAGGATGGGCATGGCTAATACGCCTACTGTAATAAGCGCGAGCATGCCTACTATTAAAGTACCGAAAAAAGCAATAATTGTGTTGGTTGATAGTTTCATTTTTACCTCTATTCTCTAAAGCAAATATGAAACGACGACGCCGTCAAAAAAGTTCCCATATTTGGGATGTTTGAAATAGGATAAAATTCCTATTGATGATATCTTCAGACGCTCTGACTCCTTTGATCCTGTCTGCTTTTACGAAGGACATCTCCTGGCTGGAGGCTTCTTCCCGTTACCCGTTGGATGAGTTCATCGAGACCTTTTTTCAAACCCGTGAACGAACGCGCGAAATTCTGGAAGAGTTGACAGATGACCAAGTGGCTTTTTCCTCATCTGTGCATCCATTCTGGTCGATCAGCGAATCGATAACGCATCTGATCTACACGCAGGGTTTTTATCACAATAAATTGCTGGATATTTCCACAAGCCAGTTGCCCCACGTGGTGGAGGCCGCCCGAGGATTTGGCGAAGGCGCAAAACAGAATATTTCGATCAAAGACCTGCGTGTGAGTCTGAATGCCGCCACGGAACGCATTCAGGTCGTGCTTGGGCAAACACGCAATTCACATGAACCGGAGAAGACGGAAGTCAACACCACTTTTGGTGTCTGCAATTACAAAACCTGGGTTCTGCTCATGCTGGCGCATGAAGTGGACCACCTCCGTCAGATGGCAGCCATGCGCAGGCTGGCCCGCACAAGCCAATAAAAAAACGAAGGCGTAACGCCTTCGTTTTTTTATTGGCTCAGAACCCATTTCCTCGCTTTACCAATATCATCAAACTGACAAAAGTTATATCCGCGGTTTCGGAAGACCGTCTCCATAAAAAGAGTATTACTGGTCAACTCTTTGAATATCATGGCAATGTTCCACCTGGGTGAAATACCGATCTTCGAGTTTACTTCGGGGCGCTCGTAATACTCAAAAAGCTGTAAAGCAAAAGTAGTCTCACGGTGATCCACGATCTGGTTGTCACATTGATGGCAGGCGGCGGCTTTGACGATATCCTCTACCATCAAATTCGCGGATTCTACAGTTAGTATTCCTTTTGTTTTCACATAGATGAGATGCTCATCCAAACTATATTTGATATTCCATTCCATGGCCACAATATACCAATAAAAACGTTTGCTTCAACGAATATCCAATAAATTATTTCGGCTTGTCTGCCCACAAACAAGCCAGCATAAATACTTCAACGGCCTTGGCGTAGTACCCAATGGCGCTGGTTGTACCTGCCACGAATTGCTTGTTCCCCATAATCGCCCACAAGACAATGGTCAACAGGGTGTAGCCGACCAATCCCCACCAGACCATTTTATGCCGTTGTTGAAAGAATGGGATCGGCAGAAAGTAAGCGCCCAGCAAACCGATGTATCCCAGCCCATTTAGGGTAAAGCCAATATCTGGGAAGAGAATAAGGTGGAAGTAGGCCGCGAGCACGCCCCCAAGGATAATGCCGTAGTGCTTAAGACTGAGATTCATGTTTTTCTCCTTTAACAATAAAAAAGCACTCCTGTTACTTGGGCTTATCAGCCCACAGGAATGCAAGCAGCACTATCTCGGCGGCTTTGGCGTAATAGCCGGTTGCACTGGATGTTCCCGCCACAAAATGCATATCGCCAATAAACACCCATAATATAATGGTAGCGATGGTGTAAATTACAAGTCCCCACCAGAGGATTAAATGAATTTCCTTATCTTGCAGAAAAGCGATCGGTAAAAAATAAGCAAACAGCAAGCCAATGTAACCAAACCCGTTCAATGTAAAGCTAAAATCCGGGTAAAGAGAAATATGCAGGTAGGCAGTAATCAGAGTACTAATAATGATGCCATAATGTTTGATGGCAAGTTTCATATTCTCTCCATAAATGAACAGCCTATCAAAAAGCAGCTGAATTCCTTTTGTGAATACTTCAAAAGACAACATTAGCCCCAATGATTCTTACCTGCCAGACATATATACCTCATAATCGGCTTTACTTGTTAACAAAAAAAGAAAGTACGGGTACAATACGAACTGTCTTATTTCCCCGCCGCAGTTCGGCGGGTACCTCAACACAAACTGGCCTGAACAAGATGAAAAAACAAGCTTCAAATAACAGAAAATCAATACATCCTGGGCTGCAAAAGGAAAGTATTAAAAAGCAGCTTGCAAAGTCAACGGGGAAAGATAAAGTAATTCTGCTTCAACAAGAAGTAAATTCACTTGCGGAATTACCTCGCTATAGCCCCGCCTGCACACTTGCTGATAAAATTGCGGAAGTAAACCCTGAGGAAACTCCATGGGTTAATTCATATTCAGCCTAAATCATACACATACACCCGGAGGAACAATGAGCTATCAAAAGATCATCATCACTGGCAACTTGGGGCGCGACCCTGAAATGCGCTATACGCCATCAGGCCAGGCCGTTACGAGCTTTTCTGTTGCGGTTAACGAATCCTACACCAATGCCAACGGTGAGAAAGTCAAAAAGACCATCTGGTTCCGCGTCACAGCATGGGGCAAACAGGCCGAGATCTGCAATCAATATCTCAAGAAAGGCCAGCAAGTTCTCGTGGATGGCCGCATGAGCGCAGACCCCAACACGGGCGGCCCAAAAGTGTGGACGAAACAAGATGGATCCGTCGGCTCGTCTTTTGAAGTCACAGCCTCCACCGTTCGTTTCCTCTCTTCACGTAACGATGTTGATGGCGGGCCTGTGGCAGGTGGCGGCGGCATGGAAATGGCCGAGCTTCCCCCCGAAGACGACATTCCATTCTAGTCAACTCAAAATGAAAC
This sequence comes from Candidatus Villigracilis propinquus, assembly GCA_016714565.1. Lineage (GTDB taxonomy): Bacteria > Chloroflexota > Anaerolineae > Anaerolineales > Villigracilaceae > Villigracilis > Villigracilis propinquus. The sequence continues at coordinate 48,618 of JADKDM010000023.1, read as the reverse complement.
AGGTCTAACAAATCCACCGCGGGCTTGTTAGACCTGTTTGCTTATCACGCGGTATATAGCAGGAAAGATCATGACCACACCTCAAACTCCACCTCAAATCCCACCCAAACCAACCGGTCCCGTGCTCGAACTCCCCGCCGACCTTGAACTCGTCTACGCCAACCTTGCACGTATCGCCCACTCGCCGTCAGACATCGTCATAGACTTTGCACATCTTCTGCCCGGCGAACCGCGCGCAAAGATCCGCTCGCGGGTGGTAATGACCCCGCTAAGTGCAAAACTTTTGGTGCGCGCCCTCACCGAGAACATCGCCCGCTACGAAAGCGCATTCGGAGAGATCCACATCCCCACCAACTCCACCCTCGCCGACAATCTCTTCCGTCCATTCCAACAGCCGCCCGAACCACCCAAAGAGTAACCATGCATAAGCTCGAAAAAATTTCCGAACAGATCCGCAAAAATTTTGACGCCCGCACCGCCGCACGCGACAACGCCCTCGCCCAGGCGCGCCAGCTTACCCGCGCCTGCTCCCTCGCCATCCGCGCCGTCCACCGCGATGAAACGGACACGATGAATACGCACCTGCTGGAAGCCCGCAAACTTGCAGATACGCTGCGCGACTCTCTGGCAACCTATCCGGATTTATTCTACGCAGGCTACACACAGGATTCATTAAAGGAATTTGTCGAAGCGAACGTCACCTGCGCCTTAATTCGGAACGAACCGCTTCAGACTCCCGAAGAGCTGGTCGTTGAACCTGCAACATATCTCAACGGGTTGGCAGAAGTCGTCGGCGAATTGCGCCGCCGCGTGATGGATATTCTCCGCCACGGCTATTCCCCCGAAGTGGAACGTCTGCTCGGCTACATGGACGAGATCTACTCCGTCCTAGTCACCGTGGATTATCCCGATGCCATCACCAACGGCCTGCGCCGCCAGACGGATCTCGCACGCGGCATCATCGAAAAGACACGCGGTGACATCACCTTTAGCCTGCGCGGCGAGCATTTGGAACAAGCCATCGGGAAGTTAATTGTCCAATTAAACGGCGACCAGGCCAAGGGTCCAGCAGGAAGCGAAAAGGATTCGTAACATGGCAAAGGAAAAAAGCGGACGTCGTTATCCTCTCGTCATCTACACCCACATGATCAATCGCTGGTATCCGGCGATCCTCACGCTTGGGGTGTTCATGCTTTTGCTGGCCTATGGAATTTACAGCTGGGGGCTTGAGCAATGGCGCTGGCTTGCCATTGCAAGCATTGGCGGCTTGAATATTTTTCTCGGTCTGTTATTATTGATCCTTCGCAACAGTGCCTACGTCCAGCCATTTAGCGATCACCTGCGGCTGTCAACCCCCTTCCTGCGGCTGAACATTTCCTACAAAAGATTGCGGCGCACATCGTCTGCGAATATGGGCTCGCTCTTCCCGCCCAAAAGCGTTTCCAAATGGCAGGCGGAGATCATCGAACCCATTGCGCGAATGACCGTGATCGTGCTGGAGCTGAATGCATTTCCAATGTCGCAGTCATCTTTGCGGCTTTTCCTTTCACCCCTCTTCTTCAAGGATAAAACCCCGCATTTTGTGATCCTCGTCAATGACTGGATGCGCTTTAGCTCGGAACTTGAAAGTATGCGGACAGGGCAGACAACCACGAACACAACCTCGACGCAGAAAAAACGTGATACTTCCATCCTCTCACGCCTCCCGAATAAAGACAAATGAACATCTATTTTGCCTGTTCCATTACCGGCGGGCGCGAATTGGAGTCTGCCTACCAGCAGATCGTCGCCGCACTCACAGCAGACGGACATGAGATTCCCACCTCGCATCTGGCGCAATCGGAAGTGATGGAAAATGAACGGGAACTCACTTCGCAATATGTCTATGAACGTGATGTGAATTGGATAAAAAATTGCGATGTGCTGATCGCTGAAGTGAGTGTGCCGTCCCACGGAGTGGGATATGAGATTGCGTACGCCCTGGGCATCGGCAAGCCGGTACTCTGCATTCACGAACAGGGACGCAGGGTTTCAAAAATGATCACCGGCAACCCCGACCCTGCGATCATCACAAAAAGCTACTCAACTTTGGAGGAGGCCATTTCACTGGCAAGAGCCTTCTTGAAAGAATAGTTTTATTTGTGAATATTATCACATTCAATCGGTGACATTTGACGATAGCCTAAAAAAATGTAATCGATTAATATAAATGCGGAGACGGAACTAAGACACCTCAATAATCTCCTCCCTGTCTCCTCCTTTGGCGAAAGTTGCCGCCGAGTTCACCCTCGGCGGCAACATCATTTAATAAACAAAGAACCGCAACATTCATGTTGCGGTTCAGCGAAATGAATTACAACCTGGAGAGGAAAAAATTATTCATGCGCCGGAAGCAAAACCACAAACGTGGAACCCGTCCCAAGTGTTGACTCGACCCATACCCGCCCTTGATGGCTATCCACAATGGACTTGACAATAGCCAGCCCCAGACCGGAACCTGTTACACCATCAGGAGCATTGGTGGCGCGATAGAATTTTTCAAAGACACGGCTTTGTTCTTCCTGGCTGATGCCGGGACCGGTATCATGCACCTTAAAGACGATCTGCTTATCCTGCATGGAAACGCTGACAAGAATATGGCCGCCATTTGGCGTGTACTTTATGGCATTCCCAACAAGGTTATCCAGCATCTGGCGAATACGAATCGGGTTTGCGCGCAGTGGCATAATGTTGGGGGAAATATCCACCGCAAGGTCAATGGACTTTTTCTTAACCTGCGAGTCGAACATGTCCAGCGTATATTTAAGCACACCATCAAGCTGGATCATCTCACGGCGCGTATCAAAGCCTGCTTCGAGCCGGCCCAGATCCAACAGATCGTTGATCAAGTTCGTGATATGTTGAACACTTCCCTGCAAGCGATGTAAAAATTCCTGCTGATTTTGGTTTAACGGTCCTGTGCGTTCGACCAATTCCGTATATCCAAGTACGGCAGTCAGCGGCGAGCGAAGGTCATGTGAAACGGTATGGATAAAATCGCTTTTCAGGCGGTCCAATTCTTTCAGGTAGGAAATATCCTGCATGGTCACGGCCGCGCCTATTTTCGGGATCGGGGTAAATTGGGCGTTGAACACCCGGCCATCGTCAAAATTGATCTCGTGATATTTCAATGGGCCTTCACTTGATCGGGATAACAGGGCAACCATATCCGCGTTCGAAATAATATCTCCGAATGAACGGCCATTCACTTCCGCCTCGCCGAGGTTGAATATGTCACGTACTGCGCGGTTGACCAACAGAACGCGCTGATGCTCATCCATCACCACCACGCCGTCCTGAATATTGGAAATGATCGCTTCCAGCTTGGTTCGTTCTGCTTCAGATATTTTCGCTTTTTCCGCCAGTGACGATGTGGTTCGTCTCACTTCGCGGCGCAGCCAATCCCCCAATCTCCTTGCACGCGCAAGGCTTTTCTGAACTTCCTCCACAATATCCGCCATTTGCAGCGGCGGATAGAGATACCCGCTCAACCCGTTCTTAAGCACAGACTTGGCAAAGCCTGTCGTATCCTTATCCGCATAAAAAATGATCGGAAGCGTGGGAAAACGTTCCAGCATTTCGCTTGAAATGGCAAAACCATCCTGCTCGGCAAACGTCTCTCCAATGATCATCAACGCAGGGATGGCCTCCTGCATGGATTTATTCAACCCGGATCGATCATGCGCAACCGCCACTTCATACCCGGCAGCATGCAATGCCCGCTGCATCAAATCTAAAATTGGCGATGAGTTTAGGGCAAGTAGAATAAGATCCTGATTTGGCATGAGGTCAAAGGTGCTCGTTTATTTTGATGGGACTACTGTCTTTTCAGAGGAACGGGAAAGGCGTTGCAATGCAGTTTGAACAGACTCAAGCGCTTTTTTCTGTTCAGCGTTCAGGGCGCCGGGCATCTCAGTTAACACCAGATGCAACGGATACGTTGCCGCCTGCACCTCCCCCTGTATTGCCTCACGAATGGACTCAAGCGCGGCATGGCGGTGTTTCTCACCCGCGCGCGCATTTTCAGCAGTCTGCTCGAGGGCGCGGAATAAGCGCGCATTCACCAGCGAAATGGACGCGTAATCTGCCATGGCTTCGAGCATGGTCTGGGCATCGCGGGAGAACTCACGATCATTCTTGCGAGCCACGATCAACAGGCCGATCACTTCATTTTGGATCTTGATCGGAATGACTCCTGCCGCCTTGCCCAACGAAGCCAGTTTAAACTTCTGCAAGGGCGATCCGTTCATCAGCAAACTTTCGCCTGAAAGCGCCACCAGCGAGCTGATGCCGTCATCCACGGGCTGGTTCATTTTCTTGGCCCATGCTTCAGGCAGGTTTCGCTGCGCGCGCAGCAAATACGTTTTGGTCTTTTCATCGCGCAGCATCAGCCAGCACATATCCGCTTCGGCCAATTGCTGGGCGCTTTCGAGAATTCGGTCAAATAACACGCGCTGGTCTGTGATCGAAACCACAGCCTTTGCAATCGAGAGGATATTCATCAAATCGCGCAATCTCTTTTGCAGCTCATCGTTCGCGGCTTTTAACTGGCGGTCGAGCTTTTGCCGTTCGCGGGTTTCCTGAGTCTGACGCAGGGCACGCTCTACAATGGACACTACTTCAGCATCGCGCAGAGGCCAGAACATTACATCGTTGGAGCCCAGCCGAAACGCCTGAATGGCATCCGCCTCCTGTCCTTTTTCTGCAATAATAATGAGAGGCGACTTCACGCCTTGGGAATTCAGCGCCGCGATCAGGTCTTTCCCGCTCAAGCCAGGCAAATTTAAATTAGCGAGGATCAGGTCCGGGGGAGTCTGAACCGCGCGTTTGAGCGCAGAGGCCGCATCCCCCACCACAGTCACCTGGTAGCCAAGCGGCTGAAGCGATTGCCTCCCGATCAAATCCGCGATATCTGGATCACTCTCAACGATAAGTATTTGTTCCCCGGATGCCATGTGTGTTGTTTCCTTAACAAGATTCTATCACCTTTTCGAGTACAATTTTACATACAATTTTTTGAAATCCATTGACAATGTTGTAATGAGCCAAGGGTAATTTTGCCCGCCATGATAGGATGCGTATCTACCTCAGATGGAGCACCAGCCTTACATTCCGGGATTCAAACCAGCGGATTCGGGACCGCTCTCGCGATTTTTGCCTCCCCTTGAAGAGGGAGTCATCTCCGCCTGGCTCTCGCATCAACCCTTCGGCGCGGCTCAGGGCGTAACTGGCAGCTGGTTGCTCGACCCATTCGGATTCTCCCCGCGACTCGTCCTCGAAGCCGCGCGCAGCGGATACCGTGTACTCGTCACGGCCAACAACCCCGTCACCCGCTTTCTGCTGGAGATATTCGCCAACCCGCCGCCAGAATCAGAATTCATCGCCGCACTTGCAGATTTGGGGGCAGTCAAAAAAGGGGAGGAAAGACTCGCGGGACACCTTCAATCCCTGTATTTCACCACATGCGAAAAATGTAACCAACAAATTCAGGCGCAGGCTTTTCTCTGGCACAAGGGAGAGGACACGCCCTACGCACGCATTTATGAATGCCCACAGTGCGGGGACTCTGGCGAGCATTCCGCCACGGAGGAAGACAAGGAACACGCAAAACGGATCGCAGCCACAGACGGGCTGCACCGTTCGCGCGCTTTTGAGCGTGTGGTCTCGCTCAAAGATGAAGATCGTAATTATGCGGAGGAGGCAATTCAGCATTATTTGCCACGCCCGCTGTATGTGTTGACCACAGTCATCAACCGCCTTGATAGCCTGACCCTATCTCCCGAGCGAAAACGCGCGCTGATGGCGCTCATCCTTCTGGCCTGTGACGCTGGCAACACGCTATGGGCGCATCCCTCCGAAAGGCCGAGACCGAAGCAGTTGAGCACGCCGAATCAATTCCGCGAGCACAACGTGTGGATGATGCTTGAGCGTGGAGTCGGCTTGTTTGCCGCATCAGGCTCACCTGTCCCGTTTGAAGCGTGGCCAAAGAGAATTCCAGAGAGTGGCGGCATCTGCATCTATGAAGGTCGTCTCAAACAGCTTGCGGATGAAGTCAAAAAAGAAATTCCAATCGCCGCAGTGATCGGCTCAGTGCCGCGCCCAAACCAGGCGTTTTGGACTCTTTCTGCGTTGTGGGCTGGCTGGCTGTGGGGCAAGGATGCGGTGGAGCCGTACAAAGTTGCGCTGCGGCGCAGGCGTTATGACTGGGCGTGGAGCGCGACAGCGTTGCACGCGATCTTCAGTCACTTGAATGGTTTGCTCGCGGATGGCGTGCCGATGTTCTGCCTCATCCCCGAACCCGAACCGGCTTTTATTACTTCGGCGTTTACGGCGGCGCACACGGCGGGATTCAAATTGGAAAGCGTTGCGCTGCGAACCGAACATGATGCCGTGCAAGTCATTTGGAAAACCGCGCAAAAACCGAAGCCTGCGAATACAGACGCAGACGTTTTGCAAAAATCCATTTATGAATACTTATGCGCGCGCGGTGAACCCGCTAGTTATTTACACATCCACACTGCGGGGCTGATCGCTTTGGAAGAAGCGAATGCGCTCAAGCAGCCTGAACTTGAATTCGATGAAACCTTGCGAAAGATCCATGGATTATTTTCATCAGCCTTGAAGGATGATGAAAGATTCATGCATTATTCGACGGGCGAGAATTTGGAGACGGGGATGTGGGGGGTGAATATGAAAATGGGTCTCGATACGAGCGAGAAGAACACTCGCTCTACTCGACCAGCAGATAGTGAAGAATCGCTTTCAGACCTTGCGGAAATGGCTGTGGTCACTTATTTGCAGAAGAATCCGAACGCGATATTTTTGGAAGTGGAAGAGGATCTGTATCCGCGCTTTCCGGGGTTGATTGACTCCGTCCAAGGGGTTGATCTACGCAGTGCTGAATTCGTATGCAGAGAAGAGTGGTGCAAGCTGGAAGCTGCGCGACGAAGATATCGCATCCGCGCGGCGAGAAGACTTGAAAATTATCTTTGGGCTGATCGAAAAAATCGGGAAAAGACTTAACTATCAATCATCTGTAAATGATAAAGTAGTGACCTGGAAAGATAACGGACGGGTCGTCAAAAAATTCAATGTGCTGGCATCCGCCTTGCTCAACCGTGCGCTGGAACATGCCGACGAGCAAACCATCATCGTCATCCCCGGCGGGCGCGCCGCACTCGCAGCCTACAAGCAGGAACGCGACCCATCGCTCAAGGTGCGTTTGAAAAAACATAAGCTGGTGAAATATCGTTTGCTGCGCAGCCTGCTCGAGGTCCCGATCTTGACGCGCGAGACATTTGAAGAACAAGTTGCCAGCGATCCCGTCGAAGAATCCAAGGGACAGTTGATGATGTTTTGAGCCAGACGATGGACGATAGACCGTAGACCACTCTATGAAAAATAAAATACTAATCACATTCCTTCTTCTATTTCTTTTATCTGCCTGCGTCTCGGTGCAGGTGGATGATGTGGAAACACCGACGCCGTCGAATTTTGTCACGGCTACACTTGCGCCAACGAAGGCGGGGTTTGTTCCACTTACTTTAACTCCCACGCTTGCGATCACAGAAACGCCAACCCTCGCCATCACCGCGCCAGCCAACTGCACGAACACCGCCGTCCTTTTGCGTGATGTGACCATTCAAGACAATACGCAAGTAAAGGCTGGCGAGAAATTTACGAAGACCTGGGAATTCCAGAACACTGGCACCTGTCCGTGGATCAATTATTCGTTGAAGTTCGCAGCGGGCGACCAAATGAGCGCGCCTCTTTCCGCGCCGATAGCTGCCACTCTTCCAAATGACAAGGTCCAAGTCTCTGTGGAGTTGACCGCTCCCGCCACGAATGGCGCGTACACAGGCTACTTCACATTGAATACCGTTACAGGAAGTGATGTCTTCATCGGAATTGAAAAGACATTTTGGGTGAAGGTTGTAGTGGGAAGCAGCACAACTGTCCCCACTACTTTAGGAGCGAGTCCCACACAATCATCCTCGGGCGGAACATCCGGTGGAAATGCGTATTGTGGTTATAGCCAGAATGCCGGTTACGTTAACCAGATCGCATCCCTCATTAATTCAGAACGTGCAAACGCTGGCCTGCCTGCTCTGGCAGTTAATTCTGTCCTCAGCGCAGCGGCGCAAGGCCACGCAGGGGACATGGCTTGCAATAACAACATCAGCCACACCGGTTCAAATGGTTCTTCATCTTATTCACGAGTGCTTGCTTCGGGATATTCAGGTACGTTCACAGAAGAGATCATCTACGGTGGAGGCGGGCCAGAGGCGGCAATGATCTGGTGGATGAGCGACCAGATTCACCGTGACGCGATCTTGAATCCAAACTCAACAGAAATAGGCGTTGGATACGCATACTACTCAAGTGGAGGCTTTGGGGATTACATTGCCGTGGATTTTGGAAGGTAGTAAGAAATTAAAAGGGCGACCGATACGGTCGCCCTTGTTTTATTTAGCCGGAGCCCACTCTTGCAGGAAAGCCACGAACACTTCAGGGACATACGAATCCGCGCCATCTTCAAGGTCTGCTGTGTTCTGGGAATGCAGGAGTGTCCCATCGCTTTCCAAAATATAAATGTGAGGATAGCCTGCTGCCTCAGGGAATTGCGAAAGAAATTCCAGATTCTCATTCTCCTCGCTGACATTTACCTTCACAAGCACATAATTCTCAACGCGAACTTGCAGAATATCAGGATGGGATTTGTAGAAGTCATCCATGTATTTGCACCAGATGCACCAATCTCCACCTAGTTCAAGCATGATGCGTTTGTTTTCCTTTTGCGCGACCACAATGGCTTGTGTCAGATCATCGGCTGGATTGCGGGCAGGATCGTAAAAATCCACAAGCGCGGAATTTTGAAGTTCGGATGTTTGGGCAACATCCTGCGTTGGAGATTCTATATTTTGAGGAAGTGCGGTTGGGATTTCCTGAACAGGCTCAACAGGATTAGCCACAGGGGCTGAAAGCGCTGAGCAGGCCAAGGTCAGGACAAGAAGCAGTGAAAGGAAATAACCGAGTCGAAGCATAGTATCCTCCTATGAAATAAAAACTATTTTGATGTTATCTCAAATTACTGCGCCCTGCAAATCCATAAAACTATACAATCACATTTGGCATGGTCGGCTGATAGTCGGGGAATATTTCATTCGTGGCTGAGTTGTTCAATCGCTTCGTCAAAATCTCGGAAAGCACATCACGATAATCTGTTGTGACCGCCAAATCACCTGGCCCAATGAGTTGACCTTCCGCCAGCCCAGGCCACTGCCCGTGGACTTTGCCGCCGTCCACATTGCCGCCGAGACCATCATCATGCTGCCGTGACCGTGGTCTGTGCCGAGGCTGCCGTTTTCAGATGCACGCCGTCCAAACTCGGACATGGTGACGGTGGTAAGTTGATTTTGATGGTCAGCCATATCGGCATGGAAAGCGGCGAGTCCTTCGGCGAGGTCTTTCATCAGGTTGGGCATGATGCCAGCGGATGAGCCTTGCGCGAAGTGCGTGTCCCAGCCGCCGAGGTCAATGGCTGAGACTTCGAGTCCCACTTCCGCTTTGATGAGCATGGCGGTTTGTTTGAGGGCGAGGCCGAATTCGGTGTCGGGGTAATTGGTAATTGGTGATTGGTAATTTTGGACATCAAGTTTTTGGAGAGTATCCATGATGGATAAAGTCTCTTGTCCCAAAATATCGCCTGCATAAACTGTTTCCAATGCGGCGCGCATTTGCTGCAAAGCACGTAAATCACCGCCAAGATGAAAATCCGTAATCGAGCGCAGGGCAGAGACTGGCACACTTCCGCTCAAACTGCGTTGCGGACGGGTTCCCATTCCCACGGCACGCAATGGTGATGAGTTGCCCGTGTTCAACGTGGCGAGGTGACGTCCGATCCAGCCTGAGGCGGGACCGCGTTCATCGTCCACGCCGCGCTCCATGAGTTCCATCGCTTTGAAGTGACTGCGCGATTCGTCAGGTGCGCCGCAGGCGTGGATGATGGCAAGCTGTTCACTTTGCCATGCTTCAAGCAAGGGACTCATGTTTGGATGCAAACCAAAAAAACCATCCAAGTCAACTGTTCTTTCTTCTTTCTTCGTTTTTGAATCATCAGGTCTTGCAATTCCCAAGGAAGGCCGCAATTGATAATAGGCGTCTTCGCCGTGTGGGACGACCATGTTGAGCACGTCCGCTGCGCCGCGGAGGAAGACAACGACGAGTGTATCTCCGCGCGGGGCGGTGTTGACGGGGGCGAAGGATAAGCGGGGGAGCCAGGTTGGTAAAGTTTGGGTAAGCATTAAAAATCCTTATTCCGTATTGCGAGTAACGGCTTTTTGTCGAAGCAATCTCAATTGTTGAAGTTGCTTGTCGCTACTACATTGTCAACGCCATTGAAACGCGGGCGAGGCGATGATGCTTGCGGCGATGATTTGACGAGTCTCTTCATCGGTGGCGCCTGCTGCTCGGACGGAGTCAATTATTTCGTTACGAGCGAAGCGCTCTAACGGGGCGCCTAATAATAAAGATGTAATTGAATCTATATCGTCTTGTAAAATGCCAGTAGACGAGACATCCAGTAAAGCATTGAGATTGTGTTTTGTGTCGTCGAGTTCGTTGCGAATCAACGCGAAGGCAAATTGCCAGCGCGGCATGAGGTTGCCCTGCCAGGCCTCGCTGTAATCGGGGTAGCCATCGGGCGTGGGCCAGTTGAAATAAAGCTGCCCCATGCGGACGAGATATTCATGCAGCGCGATGCCATCGGTTTCAACATTGAGCATGCGCAGCGCAGACAAAAGAAAATTGACGGGGCGTTTGTATTTGGGCTGCGCGAGCGGGAGGCCATCAAGCAGGATGACACGCAGCACAGATTTGATATCGCCATTCGTGTTGAGAAAAGTTTGCGCGGCTTTTTCGATGAGTTGCTCTGGCGGATTATCGGCGATGAAGCGACGCGCGAGTTTGGTGCAGATAAATTTTGCGGTGGATGGATGCGCAACCAGCATTTCGATGACCTGCTCCGCCTCTGCCTGACCCGACGGCTGGATCGAAAGACCCAAAACATTTTTCTCACCTGTGTCATGCAGGTCTTCCTTGAAGACAAAATCACCAAGCCAAAAATGTTCCTTCACATTCCAACCCGTGAGACAGCGCGCAAGTTCCATCACATCTTTTTGAGAGTAGCCGCCGTCCACGCCGAGGGTGTGGAGTTCCATTAACTCACGCGCATAATTTTCGTTGGGATGACTTTTCTCGTTGGCTTGATTGTCGAGATAGATCATCATCGCTGGCGAATGCGCGGACGCCCACACGAGGTCGCGGAAATTACCGAGCGCATGTTTGCGAATCACTTCGCGGTCATCCACGGTTTTGAGGAAGAATTCTTTTTCCTTGTCCATGAAGATGTTGAAGTGGTCGCTCCAGAATTCAACCATCACTTCGTAGAGTTGACGCTTGCTGTAAAGCTGGCGCAGGAAGGTTGCCTGACGCAATTCGTTGGGGACTTTCTCACGGTCGTAGCCGTCGAAGAGTTGATTGCTGATGCCTTCGAGTTCGTTGGCTTCCATTTTCAATGTGTCGAAGGTCGAAAGTCGAAGGTCGCAGGCGAGGTCGTTGATGGATTCGTGATTGAGTTGTTCTTCGATATAGGCTTGTAAACCAATCTCTACAAAGCGGGCACGCTCCTCCACTCTTGCACCGAAGGTGATGCGGTTCAGCGCGAGGAAGTCACTTGCGGAGAGCGCTGTCCACGGGACGGTGGGCAGGCCGCCTGTGAGTCTGCTATACGCTAGCGAGGGAGCGCAAGATGAGAGCGCCGCGCTTGCGGTGACGAGGGAGGCGAGTTTGAGGAAGTCACGTCGGGAGAGGGGCATGGGATTAGTGGAAAGTGGTGAGTAGATATGAAGAAAAAGGAAAGAAGAAAGAAATTCTGCGGTCTCTGCGGTTTAAGCTTGTGTTGAGATGGGCGCTGCGGCTGGTTGTGTTTTTTCTCTTGGTTTCCAATTGAGCAACGCAAAGCCAGTCGCACCGAAGGCTGTGATGAGCATGAGCGGCCAGATGAAGAACCAGCCGAGGACGGGGAAGAAGGCGGCGAGTTCGAGGATGACCGAGCCGCGGATGAATCCGTTCAATGGGGAGAGGCTGCTTTGATCTGTGAGTCTCTTTCCAAGGTGAGCGGCGATGCCAGCGGAGCCGATGGAAGAAAGCGCGAGAGATGCCGCGAGCAAAACCCAGCCGATAAATTTGGCAGGTCCAAACGGAAGGGCGAGCAGAATAACAATGGGAATGGTGACTGCAATGACGATCATTACTCCCATCCAGAAGGTTTGCATGGGAGTCTTGTCCACGCGGGTTTGGGCGCGGGAGATGACTGCGGGGAACAACAGCCACCACGCGGTGAGCATGGCTGGGAAGGCGATGCCTATGATTAACAAGATGAAGAAGATGGCGGATATGTCGGCCATTGGGAAATTCCTTTCGTTTATTGAGTTATAGGTTGTACAGGGATGGGTGGGAGAAAGTTGCAGGTTAGGAATTAGGGATTAGTGACTAGGGACTAGGAAATCAAAAAGACGCGGGGTGGGCGCGTCTTTTTGATGAAAGAGGAAAGAAGAAAGAGTGATTCGGTGGTTTATGAATTACGCTGAAAGAATCCCAAAATGGATGCGCCGATGCCAACGAATCCCACATAAGGTAAAAGCAGAAACCAACCTACAAATGGCAATGCGCAAGCAAAACATAAAATTACTGTGCTCCAAATATTTCGCTTCCATGTGGGCAGGTCTGAGAAGAGACGTTCGCCGAGGACGTTGACCATGCCTGTAAGACCCAGGCTCAAGAGCACGGAGAGAAATGCGAGGATGAGCAAGGCTGGGATGGTCAATATACCTTTGACAAATCCGCCTGCGTTCTCTGCAACAGACAACAACACCAGCGCGATCACTCCGAAGAAAAGGAAATTGATCAATCCCAAACCGAAAGCGCGGCCAGCAGTCTGATTGATGATGCTTTGAGTCTTTGTCACACGGCTGGCGAATAATGCGCCGATAACAAGGAAATATGCGGCCAGGGTGATGGTCAGCAGGATGACGATGAAGAAGATGCGAAGGATATCGGTCATGTAATTCTCCTAATTGATGTAGGGGCAAGATTCTCTTGCCCTGGGCGGGAAGACCCCGCCCCTACGGTTACTTCAATTGATTTCGTAACAACAAGCCATTGCCCAGAATCCAAATGACGGATACACCCGCAAGGGTGATTAACAGGCTGGACATTTCAACAATGGGTAATTCGGGCATGGGCGGGAGTTGGAATGTGGAAAGTGTATCGAGCCATGATGTCCATTGGGTCTGCAATTGAATGGACACGCCTACAAACGCGGACAGATTGATCGAAGGCATAAGGTTGGCAATAAACGGAATGGCAATTCCAATGGCGGTCAGCGCGACGGCGGCTTGCAGAGTCACTGTCAGCGTGAGGAATTTTGGTAGTTGGGCTGGCAGGCTCGGGCGGAGAGTGAACGGCGCGGCAAGGTCACGAGTCAACTCCAGTTCGGGGAGGGAATCCAATTCGGTGAATACATTTTGAAGAGTGGACAAGCGCGCCGCGCATTCATCGCAGGAAGAGAGATGCTCTTCGATCTGCACACGCTCGATCGTGGCTTCGTCTAAATATTCGTTGAGTTGATCTTCAGTCAGATGCATGGAGTTTCTCCGCCAAAATTTTGCGGGCGCGGAAGAGATGACTCTTCACGTCGCTCAATGGGATTTTTAATTCTTCGGCGATCTCTTCGTAGGACAGTTCCTGATAATGCCGCAGTTCAACGACGACGCGATAATGCGCGGGCAGGGACGCGAGCGCGCCGCGAATTTGCTCGCTTCGTTCGCGGACCTCTTGGGCGGACTCGGGGCTGGGAGCATGGTCAGCGTCCCGTTCATCGTCCAACTCGGCCGTGACCTTTTGCCCTTCGAGGTGGTTGAGACACAGGTTGGCCGCCACCCGCCGAATCCACGGGCCGAACTCGCGCTCGATGTCAAAGGTGTGGATGCGGTCGTAGGCGCGGATAAAAACTTCCTGCGCGAGATCCTCCGCCTCGCCGCGCTCGTGCAAAACGCGGTAGCAGACGTTGAAGACGCTCGTCTGGTAGCGCGTGACAAGTTCGCCAAACGCTTCACGCCCTTCGGCGTCGCCGCGACGGGCGCACAGGATCAAGTCGCGGTCAGTGGGCGTAGTCATAGCTAAAGTGTAATACAGGAGTGGGGGCGAAAAAGTTGCAGTAAAAAAGCAGGCCACGCATTCGCGTGACCTGCCATATTGCCAGATTAGTTCTGTTCAATCGGAAAAGCGTTTTTATTATTCACAGATGCGATCACCGACCACAGACCTGGCAGCAGCGCTATCTACTAATCGGGATAAAAACACCAGACGGGTGTTTTGGGAAATCTCGGGAATTTTCCCTTTAAAAGTGAGAGTTTTTTTCGAGAAGTTAAATGATGTTTTCAGCTCGTCCACTTGAACAAACGTCTTTCTTGCGGCATCGTATTTGAGTATGGCGCTTCGGAGGCTTGGAGGAGTGCCATTATTTTCCGGCAGTACAGCAGCAGAAAAACGATAGTCGATCCCAAGCTGATCGCCTGTTAATACATTGTTATCAACATCCACAAGGACATCCCATCCGTTCGGGAAATCTGTAACATCAGGGGTCAGGTAGGAAGCAAGGTTAGCGCTTGCCGAATCAAAGGTCATGACCACGCTCAAGGTCTCGCCATCCAGTTGGGAGGAGGCTTCGAGAATATCGAACAATGAGTTTATTGGCTGCACTTCCATTTCATCCGGATTGACAACTCCGGGGTGACAGGCATTGGGGACAGAAATTCCCTCGGGAATATTCAGGTTAAGTTCCCCCTCCAGCCATTGGACCGGACAATGGCGGATGATGGCCAGAATATTTTCCGGAGGTTGAACAGACTCGTTACCCGCCAGGCTGGCTACTTCGATTCCGACACCTTCGCCAGTAATATCTTTCTTTTCGTATACCAAAGCACCCTTTGGCGTCCAGGTGCAGGCACGGGAATTAGCCGGTGCTGTCAAAAATTCGCCAGTTTTTAGGTTGAGTACCTTGTCTAAGGGGAGCAAATCCTTATCAGTTTGAGTGGCCAGCCCAGTTTCCTCCCTTAGAACGTATTCATACCCCACATGAATGTAGCTGCCATCCGGCGACCAATTAATCTTGCAGCCATAGCGCGAGTCGATATCATATTCTGCCGCCTGGGAAAGTTCTGCAAAATCGGAACGGACAATGTAGAGCCAGTCGTGGTTTTTGGGGATATCCCGCCTGATAATAAAGGCGGCCTTGCTGGCATCCGGTGAAAAAGTGAGGCACTCCATCTTGTCGTTCCATTGCAGCCCATCAATGGCAATATCCATCTCTGCGGAACCATCCACAAATATTGACCTGAAGTTTGTTATAAAAGTCAGGGGCAGTACCACATTATTTCCTGGATGCCAGACAATTTGCCAGTTGTCATTGGTTATGGCGGGCAGGGCAGTCAGGTTGGTACCGTCACTATTGATTGAATAAAACCGTGTGAATTGATAGGCTGCCCCAATGTACGTCCATGCGGCACCGGCAAGTTTTGTACTGTCAGGGGACCACTTCCAATAAACGCCATAGGTATCCGACGGCAGTTTTAATTTGACCGCACTTTTATCCTCAAGGGAATAGACATAATCTTCAAAAACGCAGCGGAAACGGCTATCCAAAGCGGCACAGATGGATACACGCGCCTTTTTGAGATCAGATGCAAGCTCGATCTCAATTGGCTTATCACGCCCGTATGTGTACGAATCAGCAGATTTATCCTCACCCAAGATCAACTTCAATTCCTCCCTGGAGATCAGGGTCTTGGTTTCGCCGGTTACCAAATTTATACTTATGATGTTTTTATTATCATCGTAAACCACTGACCCGCCTGCGCTTGCAACGATCGTGGGTTGAAGCGTAGGCGGGTCAGTGGGAGTGTACGTTGTTGGAACCGGGGATAGAGTTTCAATTGGCGAAGATGGGCTTGGTTCGATAGTGCCAGTTGACTGGGGAGAGGCACACGCAGCAAGAACTACATTGAAACTGATCAGAATGAAAAAGAAGATTTTCTTGGTTGTCATGATCACATTCTTCCATGCGTCAAAGGATGATTAAATTATACTATGGGGCATATCAACAAATTGCATTACGAAGAATATTGATCTGCTTAAACCCACTTTGCCGAAGATACCAGAAATGTGCTTTTTTTCACACTCTGCAACAGACTTACAAAACCAACTGGGGTATTGCCTTCCAATTTTGATTAAAGTAGAATGAGTTTGTTGTAGTTATACACAAACTAATTCGGACAAAAAGGAGCACTCAGATGAAACGAATTTTTGTATCTGCACTTATTTTGGTTGCCCTGCTGGCAGTGACCACCGGGACCGCGTTCGCCGGATCCGCCTTGGAGCTTGTTCAAGTGCGAAACGACGAAGGCGGGGTAAGATTCATCTTCCGTGTAACGGGCGAGTTCTCGCAGGATGAACTCAACAGCGGCTTTGTGCAAGTGGAAGGCGGAAATGATTTCCCGCTCTACTGCGCCCAGAAGGATGCGACCACGGTTGTCTGCCGCACCTCCCAAAAGGCTGGGGCACACAGTGTTGTCGTTGGCTTTGGCGGCGCAAGGTTCTGGACGGATGTGCCTGAAGCACAAGGTCCCGTTCAGTATTGCTACACAGTTTATGATGATAGTTTTCCTGCTCCCTCGACATCTTGGCAGTCACAGGGTGAATATTGCCAGGATAATGCCCCTAAGGAAGGCGATGGTATAAGATTTTTTAGCCCGTACTGGAATTCTTACTACAACTACTATTTCCTCCCAGATGGTTATATTGATAGTGGTCCTACACCTTGGACAAACCCGGGTGAGGGATATTATTATCTTACCGCAACTTAATAGAAGCGGCCATTACCGCGTTTATTTCTCTGTGTAAAAAACAGCCCTGCATTTGATGCAGGGCTGTTTTTTATGCCAGGAAGACCACGTTTCAAACTTACTTCAAAATGATCTTATTCCAATCCATCATCACTTTCATGTGTTCCAGCGGAACCTGCCCTTCGGGAGCGTAACCCACAAAGGAGCGGTTGTAATTATCCTCGTCTCCATCTGAAAGGTTCCAGCGCAAGCTGTTGCGGAAGATGCCGAGGCAGGAGGTGCCGCGGAAGTCATCGGGCAATGATGTTTCAAACGTGTAGACGTAAGTTCCGTCGGCGGTGTCCGTCACTTCGATGGCCGTCGCTTCATGTATCCAGCGCAGCCACTGATTTTGGGTCACCTTCTTTTTATCAGCGTCAATGGTGGTGCGCGTGCGGGTCATGCCGCCGCCTTTGTATTCCCACGGCACAGCAGGCGGCGCATTCTTGTCACCTTTGGGTTTTGGGCGTTTGCCCATGAATTCGGCAGAAACCAACCCCACGCCGTTTGAATCCTGAGTCGGCTTGGGGATCTGCCAAACGCTCGGCTCAGTGTTGACATAGCGCAGCCAAAAGATGCTGGCGCCCTGGGTGTAATGTTCCGCACCCGTGGCGTGGATGAAATACGCGCCCGGCGCTTTCTCCGCAGCGAGTTTGACGTAACGCGCCGCATTATCGGTCAACCCACCGGGCGGGAGATGCCCGCGGATGTGCTGGGCGTGTTCTGCGGTTTCGTTGCAAACCGCACGCGTCACAATCACTTCATGCGTGCGTCCATGCTCGGGGCGCCACATGCCCGTATTATCCGAGGCCCACTTGCTAAAGATCGGGTAGTAGGTCATGTCTGCAAAGCGGATCTTATCCTCTTCAGGGGTGAAAGTTTCCCAATTCGCATCGGTGACGTGATTGACTCGCAGCGATGTCAGCATGACGATCATCTTCCATGCCCAGGGCGGCAGTTGACTTTGCATCGCCTCCAACTTCGCGAGGGCCTGGTCGGTCGTCATGGACATGAACTCGTACCGAGCCTCTTCCTCCACCAACGAAGCCAGACCCGCACGCTTGGTCTTGGGTCCATTGGCTTTGACTCCCTTCATGTGCATGGTGACTTTATCTTTCCATGCCTTATCTGCGGCGGTGGCGAGCGCGGGTTTGTTCGAACCCGTCCCTTCGTATTGGGCGATCTTCTCCGCGCATTTGGCGGCTACGTCCGCATCACTGAGTGCGGCTTGCGCCTTCTTTACTTCTTCCAAACGCAAGCGGACGAGTAAGTCTTTCGGGTCTGCCCACGAACCATGTGCAGACTTGTAGCGCATCCCTGAAAAATGGACGACCATATATTGCAGCCAGAGCGGGAAGCGTTTTGGTTCCTTCTCAAATCGCGCACGGATGTCCGCCAGCAGTTGATATTGATCCTTGCTTTCGAGAGTCTTGGTGTACTGTTCCACCTTCAAGCGGACAATATCCTTGATCGTGACGGGGATTTTCGGGTCGTAGTTGACAAGGTATTCACTTTCAGTGGTCGTGTAGTTCGGGTCAGCTTTGGCGAGTTTGTACCACTCCAGTTTGGGGCCTTCGAGCTTGTTGTACGTCCCTTCGAACTGGCGCAATTTTTCCATCTCTTCCAGCACCATCGGCAGCGCGGATTCGTTCTTGAGCTTGAACTCGGTCTCCACTTTGGTGCGGTTAGGATGCTCCGCCAGCATCCCATCGAGCTGGCGCTGCAGGTAACGAATGCGATCACGCAGAAAACCGAGCTGGGTCTTGAACGACTCGATGCGGCTCAGGATGAAGGCGCGTTCACCGCGAATATCCTTGGGCCAAGAAGAGACAAAGAGCGCGTGATTCTTCTGGATGAGCGCCATCGCTTCTTCTTCGATGGGCTTGTACTTGATGAAATAACCCTTCACATCGGGCAGCATAAAATAATCGCGCAAGCTGGAATACAGTTTGAAGTCCGCGATGCGGGCATTTTCCATACCCTGTTCATATTCGTCCACATCCGCTTTGAGGGTGGAAATATCCTTATTCTTGTAGTCTGCCCACAGGTCAACTTCCTTGTAATAGATGAGGAAGTCTCGCAGCTTGTTCAACCGCATGGGGTAAATGGTCTTCAATAAATATTCATTCTGCCATTGAAAATTCAGCGCACCTGCCATGACTTACTCCTTGTTCCAATAAAGTGGATTGTTCTCTCAATTTTATTCGATTCTTTGGGATTTTCGGTGTGAACATTGGAAAAGTGTGAAAAGACAAAGTACTCGAAATGATAAAATCAATTCAGGAGAATTTATGGATAAAACTTTTATCAAAGATCTGCATGTGCGCGGCATTATTGGGATTCGGGATTGGGAGCGGGAAACGCCGCAGGATATGCTGATCAATGTGACTGTGTATTCGGATACGTCCCGCGCAGGTGAAACGGACGATATCAACGACTGCGTGGATTACAGTGCGCTGGCAAAAAAGATCCAGTCTCATGCGGAGACTGCCGCGCGGTTGACTGTGGAAGCTCTGGCGAATGATCTTGCAAAGATATGCCTTGATATTCCGCTGGTGCAGAAAGCCATTGTGCGTGTG
The DNA here is from genome assembly GCA_016714565.1 of Candidatus Villigracilis propinquus. Taxonomy (GTDB): domain Bacteria; phylum Chloroflexota; class Anaerolineae; order Anaerolineales; family Villigracilaceae; genus Villigracilis; species Villigracilis propinquus. The sequence continues at coordinate 28,997 of JADKDM010000023.1, read as the reverse complement.
GAAAAGCCAAGCGCGGTGCGGTTTGCGAAGTCTGTGGGCGTGGAGATCGAGCGCAAACGCGGCGAATGAAAACTGTCAGCGGGGGAGATGCGGTTCGTTTTGCCGAGCAGGCGTCAGTTTGAGTCGGAGGCGGGCAAAGTCGGAGACTTTGCAATCCCAAAAAATATTAAATCCTCAGTGGTTCGGCGCCGCGGTTGAGATGATCCAAAAATTCCTGACGGGTGTTGATGCTTTTGCGGAAGCTGCCAAGCATGGAAGAGGTGGTCATGCGGGCATCGTGCTTTTTCACGCCGCGCATCATGGCGCAAAGATGCAAGCCTTCCACGACCACGGCCACGCCTTGCGGCTTGAGCAGGTCGTGAAGAAAGTCCGCGATCTGGCGGGTCATGCGTTCCTGCACTTGCAGGCGGCGGGAGTACATATCCACGATGCGGGGAATTTTTGAAAGGCCGATGACCTGCTTGTTGGGAATGTAGGCGACGTGGGCGCGGCCCATGAAGGGCAGCATGTGATGCTCGCACAGGCTAAAATACTCGATATCACGCACGATGACCATGTCGTCGTAGGTCACGTTGAAGATCGCGCCATTGACCAGTTTCTCCACATCTGTGCGATAGCCGCTTAATAATTCGGGGTACATGCGGGCCACTCGCTTGGGCGTGTTTTGCAGGCCTTCACGGTTCGGGTCTTCGCCAAATGCGCTCAGCATGGAACGAACCGAGGCTTCTATCGCATCGGTGTCCAGGTCGCCTGTGGGATATTGCTCCCCATCGATATCATCGCTAAATTCGGGATTTGTCATTTTTTCTCCAATGCCTGACTTGGTAAGGTATTTGATTTTAGCTGATTTGGGGAAAGTGGGCTTGCCAAAAGATGCGGCTGGGGAGATCGCGGAGTTTTTGCGAGTGTAAACAAGTAAAATCAATTATTCTCAAATAAGCAGCGGCTGAAGTCGCCACTACGAAAAATTTTATACGAAGGAAACAAGAATAATGATCGAAAACAAACTGTATTTGAAAAGCAGCGTCTTTGGATCAGGGATTGGGATTGTATTTGGCGCGTTGATCGGGGCGATCACGGGCGCATTAAGTGTGAGCTGGAATGGCGTTTTATTCTGCGCCGCGGCGGGCGGACTCCTTGGTGTGTTCACAGGCGCGTTTACGGGTTCGCTCGTGGTTCGGACGGCGGGTCATACAGGCGGGGTGAGTATTGGGGCCTACACGGGCATGTTGTTCGGCGCGTTTTTCGGCGGCGTGCTGGGGATATTCATCCCTGCTTCGTTTCGAGCAAATGTGGCGGCGCTTGATATTCTCATCCTCAAGGTGTTGACGCAGGGTTGGTTTGAAACCGCTGTTCTGCTCAGCTTCCTTGTCGCCATCCTCGGGACCATCGTCGGTGCGTGGGTGGGTGGACGGAATTTGAAGGGCCGAAATTATAAGCAGTAATAGTGAAATAACCGTCCCGAAGGCTTTTTCAAGCAAATCAAAGGGAATATCAACCTTCGGGACGTTGTTTCTTATATCGGATAAGGTCTAGTAATTGAGGAGGTTTTCCTATTATGCTCAAAACCCTGCGACATCTCCTTGCTGTTATCCTCTTGCCATTCATGGTGGTGATCGTCATCCCCATGTGGATTTTCAATTCTTTTGTAACCTACGATACACGCTGGCAGGGGATCACTTCCACAACTTGGACGGGAATGATCATAGGCGGTCTGTTCGTGTGGGTCGGACTGATGCTGTTCGTGCTCTGTTTTAATTTATTCACACTCATCGGTCAGGGGACATTGGCTCCGTGGGACCCGACGACAAAGCTGATCGTGTACGGCCCGTACCGCCACGTCCGCAACCCGATGATCACCAGCGTGGCAATGATGTTGATCGGGCAGGCCATCTTTTGGGGCTCGTGGATCATTGGCGTGTGGGCAGGGATTTTCATCGTCATCAACCATGTTTATTTTATTTTGTCGGAAGAGCCCGGCTTGGAAAAACGTTTTGGGGAAAGTTATGTGAGGTATAAAGCTAATGTCCCCCGCTGGATACCGCGCTTCAAACCGTGGAAGGGTTAAGAGCTTTTGCCACAGAGAACACTGAGAAAAGCTTTAAAGAAAGTAAGAGCGGATTGCTTCGTGAAGCAGTCCGCTCTTACTTATTACTCATCACTTTTTACTTATCACTTCCCCCTATCTCCCCCACCTCGGCTGCCAATCGGAACCTGAATTATTCGTCAAATTCTTCACGCCCGTCCCATCGGGATGCATGACATAAATTTCGTTGTTGCCATCGCGGAAGGAAGTGAATGCGATCCAATTTCCATCGGGAGACCAGCTCGGGCCGAGATTATCTCCGCCGTCGGTGAGCTGCACCAGATTCGTCCCATCCACATTGATGACGTAAATATTGCGATCCGCTTCCGGGCCTGCGTAAAAAACCAGCTTCGTCCCATCCGGTGACCAGGAACTGCGCCCGCCCATATCTTTCAAATCTGTCACCTGGCGGATGTTGGAACCGTCCGCATTCATCACAAACAATTGGCGCGGGCCCGAACGCGAAGAAGCAAACGCGATCATCGAACCATCGGCAGACCAGGTCGGGTCAATATCATCCTTGTCGGTGAGGGCATGCGGGTTCGTGCCATCGGGCTTCATCAGCCAAATGCCATCGCCGTCTTTCGTCATGACGATCCATTGTCCGCTTGGAGAAAGCTCGGGCGCGTAGAAACTGCCCGATACGCGTGTGAGGCGTTTGAATTCCTTCCCATTGGAGCGGATGGAATAAATTTGAAATTGTCCGCTTTCGCGCGAGGAGTAAAAGACCATCTCCCCATCCATCGAAAGAGACGCATAAAAGGATGTCGCATCCGATTCGGTAACCTGCCTGCGATTCGTCCCATCTGCATTCATGATGCATATCTGATCGATCTGTTGGATGTAACAGGTGAAGACGATCCTGCCGACGAGTGGCGCATCATCACTAAAACTGGAAACTGGTGTGGGTACTCCAACAGTTGGCGTAGCTGTGACATTGCCCGCCGCCATCGTGGAAGCCAGGTCAGATGCGGAAATATCCAGCGTGGCCGTGGCCGCGCCAAACGGAGTTGGCTCCACGCTTCGCCCGGGCGGGTTGACCCACAGAAAAAAGAACACGGCGGTCAAAGCACAGATCCCCAGCACGCCGAGGATGATGCCGATGATGAGGGCCTTGTCAAAATTGGTAAGAAGTTTTCGCGGTGCAGACATGTTTGTATTTTATTCGATTATTGGATGAAATAATTATGACTTGCAAACCATTGAGAGTAAAATATTCCAATGACCAATTTTCAAAACGCAAAGACCTCTCTTGAGCAAGTGGCTTCAACCTACGCAAAATCGATCATCCACTCCATACAGCAGGAATATCCGAATCAAATGCAGCACATGATGACGGGACCGGAAGATCGTCCGAGGCCGCGTGAGGCGCACCCCGCCTTTTACGGCTGCTTCGACTGGCATTCAAGTGTTGAATTGCATTGGGTATTGATCCGTTTATTGCGATTGGCGCCCGAAGCCTTTGATACAACCAAAGCGATGGAAGTGCTCAATGCGCATCTCACCAAAGATGCACTTTCGCAGGAAACAGCGTATCTGCGTTCCCACCCGCGCTTCGAACGTCCATACGGCTGGGGCTGGGCGTTGACCTTTGTCCACGAGTTGACTCTTTGGGATGATGAAGCAGCTGTCCGGTGGCTTGAGGCGGCGCGTCCAATGGCGGATGTGATCACCGAATCCTTTTTGGCGTGGCTGCCAAAGGCAACGTATCCCATCCGCGTGGGGATGCACAGCAATAGCGCATTCGGTCTGGCGCGCTCGGTGCCGTGGGCAAGATACCTGGCAACGCAAGGCGACTCGCGCCTGTTGACCGCCATCACCAAGGCCGCGATCCAATGGTATGGCACAGACCGCGACTACCCCGCTCATTACGAGCCGAGCGGAACAGACTTCCTCTCGCCTGCATTGACAGAAGTGGACTTGATGAGCCTCGTCCTCGAACGGGAAGAATTTCTTCACTTGGTTGGGTGCCTTCCTGCCGAGGCTTTCATCTGGGGAGCCCAAGTCCCTCTTTGAACCAGCGTTTGTATCCGACGCATCGGATGGTCAACTGGCCCATCTGCATGGACTGAACGTGTATCGAGCATTTGTATGGAAGCATCTGAACGCCATCCTGCCCGCGGACGATGCACGGCGTCCACACCTTGAGGCGGGAAGTGACGCCCACGCCAAGGCAAGCATGGGCGCAGTGACCGGCTCCGATTACATGGTGGAACACTGGCTGGCATGTTATGCCATGCTTTATTTGAGCGGAGGGTAGTGATAGAGGTTTTGCAGGAGAGTACTAATTTCCATCGTCATTGCGCCGTACGTCAGTGCGGTGTGACGGATTACTTTATTCCCTGCAAGACCTGCTTCCAAAGAAATCCTGCGTAGATCTGCCAGAATGCAGCCTCAGGTAATCCATACGGAGTTAAGAGACTCACCATTGGGCTTGGCGGTGTTAAAAAGCTGGGTATTTGGGCTGCTGCATCAAACGCCGCAGTACCTGGAGAATATGCAGGAAGGCCAGAACTGAATAATGGGGAATACGGAATCTCCCACATATAGGCACCGGTGGAAACCCCATCCACATCAATATGGGGAACCGTAATGAAGATGTTCTTATTAAATGTAGGGTTGAGCACCCAGCTGCATTCGACGCCATACTGCATGGCAAAGGGATACGTCAGGTATCCAAAGACAGGCTCAAACGAAGTATTGATTTCCATAGAAAGTTTATGATCATCACGTAACGGAGGCGCAATCACATCTTCGGCATTCACGATCACCATTTCCCGAATAGGGATTAGTATCTTGTGGGAGGCAGGGCCGAGATTATTGTTAGTGCTCGTAATAACCATGACAAAAAATATCAATTCGTCACGTTTCGCGATCTCATCCAGTACGATCTGGGGATTCAAACTGGTAGACCCATAGATGCGCATTTCATTGCCATAAATAGTCCTGATTAACTGTGGACTGAGAAATGTCACCACGATCTGTGCTTGGCTCATATCGTCCAGTTTTATGGTTTGTATATCCGACCAGCTTTTCGTTTCATAGATCAGAGTTCCAAAGTCGCTACTCGTGCCGGCGGAAGCCGTCAGCACCGGTTGCCCCGATGTCTGTTGTAACAAAGCTAATAGCTGCTCTTGTGTAAGATTATTGGGAATGCTCTCTATCCCCGTTTGGGGAGAACCATTCGTCATTGGAGCTTGTGTCAATATTTGCATCGGAACCGGGGTTGGGGTTGCTCTATAAATATTTACACTAGTTGCCTGCGGTGTACAAACTGTTGGCTTGGCAGGAATTACTTGACTTGCTCCCCCACATCCAGAAATACCCGCCCCAACAAGGAATAGCAGGAAAATTCTAAAAACACCCCCAAAGTTAAATTGATATAACAAAAAGCCCCTTCTCATATGCCCGCCTTTCTCAGTTGTATTAATGAGCCGTGATGAGTAAATCTATCCTAAACCAACCTTGCATTTATGTTAGGTCGTATTGTACGACTGATATAAAAAAATGGTAAGTGACTAATTACAGCAAATATGCCCGAATTTACAATAGTAAAGCCCCTCGATCACCACATTTTATTTTCAAGAACTATCTTTACGATCTGCGGGTCAAAGTGTTTGCCAGACTGCTCCTGAATGAAGCTATACGCATCTTCGCGTGGCCAAGCCCTGCGGTAGGGACGGTCAGACGTGAGCGCGTCAAATACATCCACTACTGCGAACAGGCGCGCAGAGAGCGGGATTTCCTCTCCCTTGAGACCGCGAGGATAACCGCTGCCATCCCATTTCTCGTGATGGCAGTAAGATATTTCCAGCGCCGGCTTAAGATATGCGATCGGGGAAAGCATTTGATATGCATACATGGGATGCTGCCTCATGATCTGTTCTTCAGCTTCGGAAAGCGGACCGGGTTTTAGCAGAATGGAATCTGGTACACCCATCTTTCCGATGTCATGCAATAAAGAACCGCGCCATAGATGCTGTTTTTCTGCTTCGCTTATTCCCATTTTGTCGGCAAGCTCCAATGCCATATCGGTCACACGCTGGGTATGGCCTTCTGTTTCCTTGTCTCGCAGGTCGAGAGCGCGCGACCAACCTTCGATGGTGGCGTCATAAGCAAGAATTAGCTCTGTATTGGAACGCTGTAGATTCTCTACAAGGGATGCGCTTTCGATCGCGATCGCGGCTTGAGTTGCCAGCGTTTCAAAGTAGTCAATCCAATCTGATTCAGGTTCAAATGCCTTTCGATGGAAGAGTTCCAGCACGCCTTTGACTTGTCCCTTTACGACCAGCGGGGTGGCGAAATGTGCAACAAACTCTTCATCAGCCAATAGCGAGGAACGGCTAAAAGTTCCACGAGCCAGTTTCAGGTCGGGGCATGAAACGGTTCGATATTCCTGGGCGGCTGTACCAGCAAATCCATCTGCAAGTTTGACGTGCGATTGCTCAATACCGTGCGTCCGAAAACCAAGCCCGGCAACGAAATCCAGTGTGTGGGTAACCGGGCTAATCAGCAGGATATCCACTGCGTCCATCTCCAATTCGTTTTTCACGTTGCCCAAAATCACGTTGAGCGTAAGGTCTGAATCGAAATTGCTGCTGATGGCTATATCGATCTGATGCAGAGCGATGAGGTGATGCAGCTGTAGTTCAGTCTGTTCATGCAACATGACGCGATGGATGGCGTTGGCGGCGATATCGGCAATGGCCGTGAGCAGGTGCAGATCCTGTTCAACAAAATCCATCTGACGAGCAAGCCACAATGAGCCAATGACCTGTTCCTGCGCAAGGAGAGGAGCACATGCCACGCAGTGAGAATTACCCAGCAATTCTGGACGATAAAATAAAGGATCCTGATCTGCATGGTTATTTAAATAGGCGGTTTTATTTGCGGTCACCCAGCTGCAAACTCCCCTACCGGCCGGGATGACCAGCCCTGTCATTCTTTCGCCAACAATCCCACGGCCCATTTCGTTGACGAAGCCGCCAGTTTGAGCATTGGGCATAACGAGCATGGCTCCATCCACTTCAAACAGGCTAACCAACTGGTCGAGAATGATATTTAGAATCCCTGTCTTTGTGCCAGCCTGACGCAATACAGCGCTGACAGAAATAATGGCTTCCCGTTCGCGTTCATGTTGTTTGCGCTGGGTAATATCCCGCGCGATGACTTGCGTGTATCGTTGTCCTTGATATTCGTAGGGAACAGCGGCAACTTCAACATCAACCTGGGAACCATCGAGCTTGATGAATTTCTCCTCGACGAATGTATCGATATTATCCCCCAATTCACCATTTATACGCTTTTGAATGATCTCGTGGAAATCCAAATGGATAAAATCCAGCACAGGCTTTCCGATAAGATCCTCCGCATTTTTTGAACCTGCGATATGAAGCATGGCAGGGTTAGCGTAAGCAATAATCCCCTGTTTATGGATCCCAATTGCATCCGGGGATAGGCTTACCAATAGACGATACCGTTCCTCACTCTCAAGCAATGTCTGTTCGGCAAGCTTGCGTTCGGTGACATCCATCATAACGCCTTCAAGGTATTCGACCCTGCCATCGGTTCCCAGAATTCCTGTCCCCCATTCATCCACCCAGCGCCACTCTCCAGATTTGTGGCGAATGCGATAAGTGACATGAAATGGGTTCTGGTTGATTTTGGCTATATTATTTTCTCTCGGGGTTGGCATGGTTTCCAGGTCATCTGGATGATAGAGATCTAAAAAGCTAAGTCCTTTTTCAAGAAAATCATCCTTGGAATAACCAGTTAGTTCTTCAATGGCGTTGTTAAGATAGATAAACGTGTAACGTGAATCATTTTTACATTGAAATACAACATTAGGGATGTTTTCTGCCAGCGCACGATATTTCTCTTCACTCGCGCGCAAATCCTCTTCGGCACGTTTACGCTCGGTAATATCACTCACGGCACCATAGAAACGGATCGCCTTGCCTGTTGCTTCATCGTGGGTGGATCCTCCAAAATTATTAAGCCAGCGGATCTCGCCGTCTTTTCGGATGATACGATAAGCGACTGCACTTACTTCTTCACGAGCTTCAGAGCGTCGGTTGCGCTCTTCCAAAATATGACGATCATCAGGGTGAACAATGGACATCATCCCACTCATGAATTGTGGGTCGGTGGGTAAGTAGCCGGTAATTTTAAAGAATGTCTCAGTCGTCCACTCGCGTGTGTAGGTTCCGTCCGCTTCAAGGCGGAAAGAATAGGCATAATCTGAGGTCAGATTCGAAATGGCGCGGTAGCGTTCCTCACTTTCACGCAACTTTTCCTCCGCTTGTTTGCGTTCAGTGATATCGTGAACTGTTGTAAGACTGAATTTTGCACCATCGTAATCAACCACGGAAGAGCTGATCTCCACAGGAAAAACGCGTCCATCGCGCGTTTTATGTTGCGTTTCGAATCTTGGGAAAGAGCCATTTCTAAACTGTTTACTCATGATGCCTTTGGCTGCATCATATGTGATAGTAGCATCAATGTCCGATGGCCCCATGGTTAAGAGTTCTTCCCGTGTATAGCCCAAGGAACGGCAGGCCGCATCGTTGACGTAAGCGAAAACCAATTGTTCATTGATCAGAAAGACTGCATCGGTCGATTGGTTAATGGCGCGGTTAAGTGTGATCAGTTCTCTTTCATTACGCTTGCGTTCGGTGATATCCTGGCTGATGATTTGTACGCCAATCACGTTTTTCTGTGAATCACATATTCTGCCATAAATGCTTAGGAACCATTTATCACCCGAAGGGAGATCCAGATGATCCTCGTATTCAGTCATTGATTCTGCTAACAAGGAACGTTTTATCCGATCCATATAGAAATCGGCTTCCTGTTTTGGAAAGATTTCATAGATCGATTTCCCTTTGAAATCTTCGGGCTTTCCCTGCATGTGGCTAGCAGCCAGATAATTATAGGAAATGACCTCGCCATTGGGTTTGTAGTAGCCAATTCCAACACCGGCATTTTCATGTAACAATCTGTATTTTTCTTCACTCTCCCTAAGTGCTTCCTCTGCCCGCTTGCGCTCAGAGATGTCGCTCCAGATGGTGAGTGCGCTCGCCACTTTACCGTCCGCGTCGAATTCGGGCACAAGACGCACAAACCAGCATATCGGCTTCTCATCCTTGGTCCAGGACAAGTCAATCTTGTCAACGGTACCAGACGCTATTACCGCCATAAGTTTTTCCGTGAAAACCTCTGCCTTCGGTGCCAGTTCTGTCGAAAGTTCGACCGGTGTCTTGCCCTGCACTTCCTGTGCCGAGAGGTGATTAACCCGCTCGAACTCGGGGTTGACGTAGATGCGTCGTCCTTCCGTGTCGTAGCGCACGATAACATCGGGTGAGTTCTCTGCCAGAGTACGAAATTCCTGCTCGCGTTTGCGCAGCATCGCTTCCGCCTGTTTGCGTTCGGTAATGTTACGTGCGATCCCCAGAAACGAGATTACCCTATCGTCACGATCACGGATCACTGAAGCATTCGATGTATGCCATTGCCAGCTTCCATTCTTGTGTTTTACCCGATATTCGAATCCTGATTGTTTCTCGCCGCTTTTGATGGTTCGGCTCAGAACTTCGCGACATGTGGCGAGATCGTCAGGATGAACAAAAATCTCAAACAACTTGCCTTCCACCTCGCTGATCTCATGCCCTAAAATTTCCTTCCAATTAGGAGAGACATAGGTGAAGACCTCATCCGGTGAAATCGTATAAACAATATCATTCGCCTTTTCCACAAACGAGCGGAAGCGCTCTTCGCTTTCGCGTAATGACTGTTCAGCCTGCCCGCGCTTATTGAACAAGTGGATTCGGTCAAGTGAAACCGCCATGTGGCTCGCCAAAGCCATGAGATATTCCTGTTCGGTTTTTGTAGGTACCCGCACCCCTTCGTCGCCAAATGTTCCTGTTCCAACTGTCCCTAAATGTTTGTCAAATAAGATGATGGGGATATTCACAATCGTGCGATTCCCTAATCTAGTCACGATCTCTTTATCGGTTCGCTCATCTGTCTGCGCATCTTCGACCATCACGATTTCTCTGGCTTCCGCAATTTCCTCAAGCATCCGGTCGCCTGTGATGGTAAGCATGGCAACATTCTCATCTGTCATCAAAATATCTCCCACCAATCCACCTGCGATCAGCGCTTTGAAATGTTTTTTGTCATCGGTCAGCAGATAAGCCCACAAGTTTTGATAACCAATCACAGCTTTTACTTCATCGCGCGCAGCGTTCAACACTTCATTATAGGTTTGCGAGCGTTCCAGATTCCTGGATAAACGGAGCAGTGACTGCGAGTGTTTTTCGCGTTCGAGTAAAGCCTCCTCCGCCTGTTTACGCTTGGTGATATCGTGAACAAATCCATACCAGATGATGCCACCATCAGGATGAGGTTTGGGATTCGTCGAACCTTCAAGCCACAGCTCCCCACGGGTTGGGTGCAGGATACGATACTCAATATGCCATGGAGTCATGGTGCGGGCCGACTCGGCTATGGATTCGTTGACCCATTGAATATCATCAGGATGTGTCCGCGCGAGAAGTGAGGCTGCGTCATCCACCAAATCTTCTGAACGCAAGTCGAACAGATTCTGGATTTGTGGAGATGTGTAAGGCATACAGATAGTACCGTCGGGCCGAAGGTGGAACATTCCCATCAGGCCGGGGGACGAATCCGCCAAATTACGCATTTCCATCTCCCTGGCCGCAAGCGCGTCCTCGACCCGCTTGCGTTCGGTGAGATCAACAAAGGTAATGAGGTGTTTGGATCCAATCGAAGAAAGGCGAAACTCGACATAGCGGTACGAACCGTCCTTACACCTGACCGTTGCTTCCATGGGTTGGATCTGACCTTTCGTCCGGATGGCCTGTTCAACCCGTGTCTGCCACTGTGCTTTGATGGCTTCCCGATATGCTACATCGGGATAAGCAAGCGGCCACCAATGTTCCGCGCTGGGCATGTCTTCGCTGGTATAACCAAATAACTCGATAAATTTATCATTGACCCATTCGACGTGTTCTTTGATCCCTGATGATACAACCATTGCAACAGGGGATGAGTCAATTAACTGCTTGATCTGTCTTTCGCTTTCCCGCAGAGCTTCTTCTATTTGCCGTCTGTTTTCGATTTCTTCCTGTAGATGCACATTGGCCACCATCAGTTCCTGCGTGCGCTCCCCCACCTTGAATTCCAATTCATCGCGGGCCTTTTGCAGTAAATTCCTTTGCAGGCGGTTTTCAAGCGAGATGGCTACGTAATTGGCAAGATTGACAATGAAGGGTTTGTAAACATTGAAAACTTCGAGATCATCTATCTGGAAAACAAAAAAGCCGAAGTGATGATGAAGTGAACTAATCGCGTTGAATTGCACGCCCAACTGATTGTCCAGCCGACACTTGAAATCGGAACTAAACAAAGGAAGTTCCTTTTGTTCGGCGGATTTTCTTCGTGATGACACGCACTCTTCGCAAATCCCGCTCCCCATTTCGCCTCTTTGGATGGACATATCTTCCAGACAAACACGGCAAGATAATACTCCGGGAATGGTCATCAGCGTCTCAGCAAAGAATTCAGCGATGTGGGTTGTATTGGGGAGTACAAATTCAATATTTTGCGCTGCAAGGATTTGTCCCAAAACGCGCGCGTCTGCTTCTGGGCGATGTTTGTTTCCAGTACTGCCCCTTTTCTTTTTCATAAGCAACATCTCCTGGCGACAATATAATAGACATTATCAGAAATAACATGTATACCAGTCCAGAAGGTTTGTTTCAAGTAAATTGCAGCAATTCTCATTATGAGCATGTCGCTGCGAGGCGCTTTTGGTTTTCGCCGAAGCAGTCTCCTTATAATTGGGGAATTGCTTCGGGCTACCGCCTTCGCAACGACATACTGAGAATTGCTAAGGAAATTGAGCGCCTAATGGCAACCTTCAGGAAGTTTTTCTAATACCGATAAAGTCTAATGTTTGCAGCGCAGACAGACTTCAGAAGTCTTTTTTGGTGTCTTTAGGTGAGAGTTTCTTATGGATGATTTCCGAAGCCTACCAACTTTCACTACCCGGGCTTGAGTTGCTTGAGGAATTCATCCGGCCTCATGTAAAACGGATTCCTGACAATCTGCCCCTGTGCGACCATGAAAGGATGCACCTGGAGCACCTTGAACAACGTGACGCCGTCAAAAAGACGGGCATCGTACTGGCACATTCCGATGTGGGGAAAGTCATTCTCAATCATATTAAGGCCAACCTCATATTCCAACAGGCGATCCGAGCCAGGAATGCCTCTCAGTACCCAGGTCATTTCACCGCAGACACGCGAACCGCTAAAGCCAGCCTCTTTAGCCATGGCATAGCGCGCTACCGCATTGTCAATTATCTGTTGAGGTACAAGGCTTCCACTCGGACAGTAGGCACTTTCAGCTTTTATGATACGGAAGGAGTCATCCTCCCTCGGTTCTATCCCCATTTCCGAGAGCCAGGCGTTGATATCATCTGGAGCGGTTGTATCAGAGAAATAGCGGACTATTTCTCCCCGCTTCAGACCGGCTGCCAGATATTTTGAAACAATTTTTCGGCGCTGTTCCTCACTATCATAGATCAAACACAAGTGATGGCATTCTGGAATAACCTCTTGGGTGAATCCCATATCCATTTCCTGTCGTTGGTTGTTCATTTTGGATATCCTTGTTTAGACAAAACAACCGTCACAGTTCCCCAACTTCATTCTTGGCGAGGCCTGGCGGTTGTAGAGAGAATTTCACTCTTCCTAATAATACTGTGGCAGGGCATGGAAATTTTTGCCCCTTCAATTTTGACACATTTGCGGGGATTTTTCTACTGCAAAAAATCATCAAAACATCAGTAGTTCAATTGTCTGTTGTGTTCCTCGCGACATTGGCTGTAATTCAAATCTCATGGAATAAAAAAGCTCCCGACGGTTTTGCAACCATCAGGAGCTTTTTCCTAATCACCTAATTCTTTACACAACAATACTTACCAGTCTTCGATTTGCCACAATGACCTTCTTCGGTTCTTTGCCATCCAAAAACTTTTGGACAGTTTCCAACGCCAGCGCGGTGGACTTGATCTCATCCTCTGTCGCTTCGGCTGGAACGGTGATTCGATCGCGCACCTTACCGTTGATCTGGACAGGCAATTCGATCGAGTCTTCCTTCGTGGCGGCTTCGTCTACGGTGGGCCAGGCTTGTTGGTGGATGGAGTATGGCTTGCCCAACTGCAACCACAATTCCTCAGCGATGTGTGGAGTGACAGGAGCCATCATCTTCAAGTAGATTTCCTGAGTTTCCTTCCACTCGTCGCTGCCAGCGGCGCCCGCTTCACGTGCTTTGTACATCTCATTCATCAACTCCATCAGAGAGGAAACAATGGTGTTGAACTCAAAACTCTCGAAATTACGGGTCACGCGCTTTAAGGTTTGGTGAGCCTTGCGGCGTAGATTCTTTTTGGTTTCTTCAGTGGCAGGCGTCGGCGAGGATGAAGCGGGGTCAGTGAACAAAGTCCACACACGGCGCACCCAACGTGCGCTTCCTTCAATGCCCTGCGAGTCCCACGGTGCTCCCATCTCCCAGCGTGCAAAGAACAGGATGTAGGCGCGGACTGTATCCGCACCATAACGATTGACCAGCACATCAGGCGCGATCACGTTGCCCTTGCTCTTCGACATCTTATCGCCGTCTTCACCCAAGACCATGCCTTGATTGCGCAATTGCAGCATGGGCTCGTGGCCTTCAACAATACCGATATCGCGCAGGGCCTTGTGGAAGAAACGCGTGTACAGCAAATGCATAGTGGCATGTTCGATGCCGCCCGTATACGTATCAACAGGCATCCAATAGTTGTACTCAGCCTCGTCGAACGGGCCCAGATCATACTTCGGTGACAAATAGCGCAAGTGATACCACGACGAACACATGAAGGTATCCATCGTATCGGTTTCGCGCACGGCGGGGCCGTTGCACACCGGGCAGGTCGTGTGCTTCCACGTTGGGTGCAATTTCAACGGAGACTCACCCGTCGGCTTCCACTCCACATCTTCGGGCAACAGCACAGGCAACTGATCATCAGGCACGGGGTTCCAACCATGAATTTCACAATTCACCATCGGGATCGGCGCACCCCAATAACGCTGGCGGCTGATCAACCAATCACGATAACGATAGTTGACCGACTCTTTTCCAATCCCCTGCTGACCGAGCCAATCCAACACTGCCGCAATGCTCGGATTCTTTCTTCCTTTTTCTGTGTTGACCTTCGTCCCATCCAACATGCCTGAATTGACCATTACGCCTGATCCTACGAAAGCGGCAGTTAACTCCGCTCCATCCGCTTCAGACTCAACCTCGGGCTTGATGACTGGGACGATGGGCAGTTCATACTTTTTGGCAAATGCAAAATCGCGTTCGTCGTGCGCAGGCACAGCCATGATCGCACCCGTGCCATAGGACATCATCACATAGTCCGCGATCCAGATCGGAATGCGCGCCTGATTGACGGGGTTGATGGCGTACGCACCAGTAAACACGCCAGTCTTTTCCTTATCCACTGCGCCGCGTTGAATTTCCGTTTGGCGCGCAGCTTGTGCCTTGTATTCCGCAACTGAGGCTTTATTTTCTGGCGTAGTGATCTCATCCACCAGAGGATGCTCAGGTGAGAAGACCATGAAGGTCGCGCCCCACAACGTATCGGGACGGGTTGTAAAGACGGTAATTTGAGAATCGGGAGTCGGAGTTTGGGAATCATAGGTTTTACCCGATTCCCGATAGACCGATTCCCAATCGATCTTAAATTGCACTTCCGCGCCTTCGCTGCGGTCAATCCAATTGGTTTGCAAGGTCTTTACACGCTCGGGCCAGTCAATACCTTCAAAGTTCAACAGTTCATCGGCATACTTGGTTGCTTTGAAGAACCACTGATCCAAATTCTTCTTGATGACAGGTGTGCCGCAGCGTTCGCAGTGGCGGTCATCACCCCAAACCTGTTCACGTGCCAACGTAGTGTTGCACTTCGGGCACCAATCCACCGCAGACATTTTGCGGTAGGCTAATCCAGCCTTGTACAACTGGATGAAGAACCACTCCGTCCATTTGTAATAGCGCGGGTCAGCAGAGACGGCTTCGCGTTCCCAATCGAACATCGCGCCCATTGTTCTCATCTGTGTGCGCATACGATCAATATTCTGGAACGTGCGCTTCATCGGATGGATACCATCCTTGATGGCCGCATTCTCCGCAGGCAGACCAAACGCATCAAAGCCCATTGGGAACATCACGTTGTAGCCACGCATACGCATAAAGCGTGCGCGCGTATCGGGAGGGATCATTGAGAACCAGTGACCGATGTGCAAGTCACCGCTTGGGTACGGCAGCATGGTCAATGCATAATGCTTGGGTCTGCTGTTATCGATCACTGCACGATACAGTTGATCCGCTTCCCATTTATCCTGCCACTTCTTTTCCATCGCTTGTGGCTGATAGGATTTATCGTGACGGGCAGGCGCTTCCTCGGCAGCTTTTTCTGCTTTAACAGGCACGATCGCTTTTGGTTTGTCGGTCACTGGCACAACTGCCTTCTGCTTCTCTGTTGCAACGACTACCGCCATCTGCCTGGCAGGGACGATTGCCGTACCCGCTTTCTTTACAACGGGTTTCTTCGTTTTTGGGGTGGCGGCTGTCTTCTTTGCAATCACTTTCTTTGCAACAACCTTCTTTCCCTTTGCAGACGATGTAACAACAGGCTTACTTTTGGCAGTTGCTTTCTTAACGACAGGTTTTGCCTTCGCGGTTGTCACTTTTTTGGCAACAACTTTTTTCACCACAGTCTTCTTGACCGCAGTTTTCTTCTTCACATCTTTTTTCTTTTTCGTTTCAGCCATTCTTACCTCATGAAATAAGTATCAGACTACAAGTTTCAGATGCCAGGTGACTGGCTCCATTATTTCCAATCGAGTTGACAACGCAGAAGACCCGCAAGTAATGGACCCTGCTTCCAAAAGACTTTTATATTTTTCATGCGAGCCTCCTTTCCTTCTTGACCGCTGACGATAGACGGCTGACCATAAAATCTTTTCTGCGGTCTGTTGTCCACGGTCCGTCGTCTGCACTTAAACAAAAAACCCTTCATCCACATCAGGGACGAAGAGTATTCTCCGCGGTACCACCCAGTTTACGTTCAACATGCGAACGTCACTTTGTTGCTATAACGGGCTTTCCCGGTGTTGACTACTTCATTCACCAACACAGTCTCTCTTTCGAGAAAACAGGCGAGTTCAATCTTTACTCCCTTTGAGGAAGATAGTGTCCCGTTGACACTGGTGCTGGGCTTCCACCTCACTCTCCCAACTCGCTGACGGGTTAACCTACTACTCCTGCCGTGACTTTTCAATTTTTACTTTAGTGGACCCAGAGGGATTCGAACCCTCGACCTTCTCAATGCCATTGAGACGCGCTCCCAACTGCGCTATGGGCCCATATTTATTTGTTTTCCGCCTATAGTGGACCTGAGGGGATTCGAACCCCTGACCTCCTCAGTGCGATTGAGGCGCGCTCCCAACTGCGCTACAGGCCCGATTGCAAGGCGAAGCGTATTCTACCTGAGGCAATTGGGAATGTCAAGAATACAATTCCTGCATATAATCGGGGAGATTAAATTCAGGAGAAGAACATGGTAGCAAAAACAAGGTTTTGGTTGGACGTATTCATTTTTACAGGATTTCTCGTTGCCCTTGAACCGAAGTTCACAGGTAAGCAACTTCACGAATGGCTGCTAATGGCTGGGGTGGGAACGCTCCTTATTCATTTCCTATTCCACTGGGAATGGTTGATAAAGATCTCTTTAAATTTCTTCAAGAATGTTTTCCATATTTCGCGGCTCAATTATGTCGTTGCTATTGTGATCTTCATAGGTTTTATTACCATCATCACCAGTGGGTTGATGATCTCCAAAAGCTTCCTCCCGTATTTTGGGATCAAGGTTGCTGAAAGCCGCGGATGGGAATCCATTCATGAGCTTGCATCGAACCTTACACTGGTACTTGTTGCTTTTCATTTCGCGCTTCACTGGGAATGGGTGTGGAGAACGTTCAACCAGATCCTTACAGGAATAATCCGGCCTAAGAGCGCACAAGCCGCCGGTGCATTTGCGAATCCCGATGAAGGATTGGAAGGTGAGTAATGATCATTAAAGCTGCAGGCCGTTTTCTTACGGCACTTTTCATCGCCATTGTTCTGGGGATGGGTTTATATCTCGCCATGCATTTTATCGTCCAGCCTATTGCCGATCATCTGGACCCTGTAACTCCACGCGAAGAAAACCAATCTGCCCAAATAGAAAATGATGTTCCCGACCAGCCAGAAAAAGATATCCAAAGTTTTGACGCTGGACAATTTATCCGCAGGCTGTTTTCAGTTGCTAAGAATGGGGTTGTGTTCGTTTTCATGACTGTGATCGTTGTGGGGTTCAGGAATTTCATAAAGAAAAGACCGCTCCCATTTTTCACAAAGTAACCCGGGCAGCAGACTGCTGTAAATCAAAAAAAGTAAGGCTGGAGGGGATGACCCTCCAGCCTTACTTTTTAATTATTCACTCTGCTTAACAATACCTTGAATGTAGACCCTCGCCCTTCCCCTTCTGACTCTGCCCATATCTTCCCACCTTGTGCTTCGATCAAACCTTTTGCAATTGTGAGACCAATGCCAAGCCCGCCGTAGCTGCGTGTGTTGGGCGGCTCGATCTGATAGAACTCTTCGAATATCTTTTGCAATTTATCAACAGGAATCCCAATGCCCTGATCCTGTACCCAGATCTGCACTTGTTTATCGTATTGGACTGCGCCGATGGTGATATTGCTTCCAACTGGCGAAAAACGAATGGCGTTGTTGAGCAGGTTCACGAATGCAAGTGTGGTTTTTTCGGCATCGACATTCACAAAGATGGGACTCTCCTCAAAGGCGAGGACCAGCTGCAGGTCGCGCCGTGCGGCGGTGTATTTGATTTCATCCAGAGCAAAGTTCAAAACATCCTGAATGGAAACTTTCATCGGCCGCATTTCCATTGAATCAGATTGAAGCAGGGTCAGGTTGCTCATCTGATCGAGGAGGGCGTGCATTTGCGATGCAGCTCCCAGCACCTGATTGGCATGATCGGAAGAATCCCCTTTGGCGTTTTCCTGCAGAAATGTTGCGTAGCCGATAATAATGCCCAGTGGTGTCCGCAATTCATGAGAAGCTATGGAAAGAAAATTGCTTTTGATCTGATTGGAAACTTTGACCTTTTCCAATGCTTTTTGCGTGGACTGTAATAAGCGGGCGTTATTGATGGCGATGGCGGCATGCGCAGCGATGACGGAAAGCACGGCCACGTCACTATCTGTGAAGCCGCCTTCTTTTTTATTGACGGCTTCAAGCACGCCCATCGTGCGGTCTTTGATGGGCATGGGTACGCCGAGCAGGGAATTTATCTTGAATTTGATGTGGTCGGCAACAAGGGAGTAATGACGTGGATCGTGTTCTGCGTTATTAAGAACCAGCGGTTGGTTCGTGCGGAAGATGGTGCCTGCGAGGCTACTATCAATGGGCACGGGAATCTCCGCCAGTTTTTCAGGGTCGGACCCTGTAGCAGCGGCGAAGTAGAGGCGCGGATTCTTTTCATCATACAAAAGAATGGACGCGGCTTCACATTCCAGCAATTCAGTGGCTGTGGCAGTAATCAGTTGGAGAAGCTCGTCGAGGTCGAGGGTTGAGTTCAAGGTGACGCTTAACTCCACCAGTCGAAAAAGCGATTTCTGGCGTCCTTCGAGTTCTCTGAGTTGTCCTGTTTTTGTAAGTGCGGGCATAAGGAAAGTGTACAAGTATTTTTATGCGAATTCAACCCCCAATTGTCCTGAAAATGACCTGCAATGTTAATATAATTTATCAGAAATGAAAGTAAAAGCTCTATCGGGGCTCCCCGATAGAGCTTTTACTTTCAAATATTTTTTTTATTTCTATGGAGCGGCAGTCGAAGTGGCCTGTACATCGGTATGGTTCCCGCGCGGGCCGCCGAGACCAAATCCGCGGCCACCATCAAGGAAGCCCTTGTCGAGACCTTCCAACAGCCAGTCGGCTTTTTCCTGCGAGATGGTTCCATCGGCTACGCCCGCTTCGATCTGGGCGCGCATCTCTTCGGCGTGGACTGCAGTGATGGCATCTTTCACATCCTGAATATCCACCTTGGCGGTGGTGGCAAGGTCTTCAAGGGTCTTGCCTTCGCTCAACGCAGTGGACAGTTCATCGGCGGTCATGCCGAGGACTTTGGCAGCAGCGGTCAGTTCGGCATCACCGAGTCCGCGCCCGCCGCCGTGACCACGCCCGCCGTCATGCTGGGGTGTGGTGCCTGCCTGCGCGTACACCGTGGTTGCTCGTATTGCGCCAAAGGCAATCGCTACGGCCAGCAATCCGCCGAGCACGATCATAATTTTTTTCTTCATAGTTTCACCTCTTGATAAAGTTGTGGTTGGAGCGCCTCCAACCTTCTCCCATGATAGCGGCAGCATGTAAACGGGCTGTTACCAACTTATCAAGAAATTGTGTGGATGGAAAAATACCATTGCCCGGGCTTAGATTGACAATAATCAACGGAAAACCTGAAAGCGGTTTTTGCTCTTAAAACAAAACTCCCCCGACAAAATCAATTTCTGGGCAAGCCGTATTCATCTGCACGAAGATATAAATGATATGTAGTTAAATCAATTTATGTCGAACGAGATATCTCCTTCCTTTTGCAGTGGTAAGGTACCAGCAATCACTACCTTTTCTAACTTTTTTTAGGATCAACTTGCCATCCATCAAATGTCGCAAATGAACATCGAGATTGTTTGCAGGTATCTTCAGGGATTTGGCAAGTTTTTTGCAGGTGCAACTTTGATAATTCGATGTCGATATCTTCATCAGGATACGTGCGGGTTTAGCGGCAAGGAGAAGCTGTTTTCGCGGCTTGCTGAGTGTTGTTTTTGGGCCGCTGGTTGTCGTGGGGACTCTGATTTTCTTTATGCCAGCTTTAATTTCCTTAACCATTGCCACTTGATCTATGTTTCCAGGCAAGCTCAAATCCAGTTGTTTGGAAATACTTAGAATTAAATCATGTACAAAAAGCGGAGAATCCACTTCCAAGGCTTGAAAGAAGGCGAGCGGGAAAGGAAGAGTATTTTTTGCCTGCCCAGAATGGCAAATTGGAATCACGGGGATCTTTTTGACCCAGGCACCACCAGATTCAAACATGACCCAGGGCTTTGTAACCGAATAAGGACTGCACAACACGATCAATGCCTCAGCGCTATCAATGGCTTTCTCGAGGCTCTTTAACCATTGATTTCCAGCAGGCAGAACCTTAATATCACTACTTACGAATATCTCGAATTTCCCAATAAAACATGCCTCGATCCATTTTTTCAGAACGACGGCAAGCGGTGCCTCATTTGATACATGAGAGAGGAAAATCCGCATTGACGGTACGCTTTTACTCTTAACCTTCATAAGATGCTCTCCCTGCCACTCCAACCGAATGACTGATTCACAAAAACAACATCCACCCATACATATGATAGCAAAAGATTATTTCGTTTTCAATAGAACCTCAGTTCAACGCTCAACCCTCAGACATGAAAGATCCCAAACATATCATTTTTCACTTGACCTTCCCTCATTCCCGTCCTACAATTCATATGTCTGACTGACAATCTCAAAAAAATTCAACTCTCTCAAGGAGAAATCCCATGCCCGATTATTTGTTCCGTGGTTCACTCGAAAAGCTTGACCCTGACGTTTACAAACTGACCCAGTTGGAAGCGGAGCGGCAGTATCGCAAGTTGATATTGATCGCGTCTGAGTCCACGGCGCCGATGGCGGTGCGTGAGGCGTTGTCTTCCGCGTTCCAGAATATTTATGCGGAAGGCTATCCCGATGAAGATACGCGCGTGATGGATGACGAGGACATTCTCGATTATCCCGCCCGCCTCGGAAATTACCGCCGCAACAGTGACCCGCGCTATTACAAGGGCGTGGAATATGCGGACACGGTCGAAGCACTCGCCCGCCGCCGCGCCGCGCAGACCTTCGCCGCCAACGGATATTCTGCCGACCAGATCTTCGTCAACGTGCAGGCGTTATCGGGCGCACCCGCCAACAACGCGGTCTATCATGCGCTGATCAACCTCGGCGATACCGTGATGGGACTCAACCTGCTGCACGGCGGACATCTCTCTCACGGCTCGTCGGTCAACCGCTCGGGGAAATTCTTCAAGGCTGTGCATTACACAATTGATTCAAACGAAAAAATTGATTACGACGCCGTGCGCGCATTGGCCTTGGAAAACAAACCCAAGCTGATGATCGCTGGCTATTCATCTTATTCATGGGTTCCAGATTGGAAAAAGTTCCGCGAGATCGCGGACGAAGTGGGCGCGTATTTCCTCGCGGACATTTCGCACATCGGCGGGCTTGTGGCGGCGGGCGTGGTGCCTTCCCCCATCGGATACGCTCATGTGGTCATGTCCACTACGCATAAATCGATTGACGGCCCGCGCGGTGCAGTGTTGATGACAACGGATGCGGCCATTGCGAAGAAGATCGACAAAGCCGTCTTCCCTGGCGAACAGGGCGGCCCGCATGTGAACGTGTTCGCGGCTCTTTCTTTAACCTTCAAGCTGACTCAGACCAAGCAGTTTAAACAACTCCAGGCACAGACTCTCAAAAATGCAAAAGCCATGGCCGACCAGTTCACCAAGCGCGGACTGCGCGTCCCGTTCGGCGGCACGGACACCCACCTCGTCAATGTCGATTGCACCAGCATTGTCGGTGAGGACGGAACCAAACTGAGCGGTGACCAAGCCTCGCGCATTTTGGACATCGTCGGTGTGGTGGTCAATCGCAACACGATTCCAGGTGACAAGAATTCAATGGATCCATCTGGCATTCGCCTCGGCACGCCGTGGATCACCCAGCGCGGATTTGACGAGAAGAAGACTCGCCAATTAGCAGACGTCATGGCGGATGTGCTTCTGGCTTGTGCGCCGTATTCGGTGGACACGGTCAAGAAAGGCAAACAGCGCCGCGCAAAGTTGGATTTCAATGTGTTGAATGAAGCCAAGTTGAAGATCCGCAAGTTGGCGACTTCCGCAGGCATTGACTTCAAGCCGACCAAGAACGGCTATCCTCATTTCTATTACATCGACGATAAATCCACCACAGGCGTGTACGAATTGAGCGGACAGCGCATTCGTCAGGTGTTGGATTTCGCGGTGTCTTCTGATCTCTCTGCGTTGAAGAAGGGCAAGACACAAGTTACATCCATTGCTACCCCAAAAGGCGTTGTAAAGGGCTTGTTGAAGAACGTGGACAACAACACGTATCAACTGCAAGTGCCTGTGAAGAATGCTTCGGCAGTAGCCACATGGCTGCGTGACCTTTCGGATGGATACACATCCTTCAATGTGGATGGGACAAAAGATTTCAGCGCGAAGCGTATGCCTGGTGCGTTTGTGGTGAATGAAGTGAAAGCCAAACTCTCGGCTACGGTTCCCCCGCTTCAGGGTGGAGTCAAGCCCTGGTTTGTTGGAGTCAACCCACAGTTAAAGGGTGAGGCGCTGCCGCCCTTCGAGTGGAATGAGGCGGAAGGCGAGTTAAAGAAAACAGCGTTGAATCAAGTCCATAGAGACTTGGGCGGCAGAATGGTTCCCTTTGCTGGTTGGGAAATGCCTGTGCAGTACACGGGGATTTTTGAGGAGCACCTTGCCACACGCAATGCGGCGGGGCTGTTCGATGTTTCGCACATGGGCGTGTACGATGTGCGCGGCGCGGATGCGGCTTCGTTCCTCGATACGGTCTGCGGCAATGACTGCGGCGGACTGCAGCCGGGCGAGTCTTTGTATTCGCACTTCCTGACCCCCGATGCGGACGTGATCGATGACACGCTCATCTATCGCCGCGGCTGGGACAATTATCTCGTGGTCGTGAACGCGTCGAACGATGACAAGGATCGCACATGGCTCGAAAGCGTGCGCGATGGCGCAGTGAAAATTGACAACGGCCGACCGTGGGCGCGGACGTATGGCTACAATGCGGAAATCCGCAACCTGCGTGACCCGCGCTCTGGTAATGAAATGCGCGTTGATATTGCTTTGCAAGGGCCGAAGAGCCGCGACACGCTGCTGGCGATGGGCGTGGACGATGCGACCCGCGCGCGCATTATGAAGTTGAAGAGAACTGAATTGTGCGATGCAGTGGTTGGTGGATTCGATCTGATCGTCTCGCGCACGGGTTACACAGGCGAGAAGATGGCCTTTGAATTATTCGTCCACCCCGAACGCGCCGTGGACTTCTGGCTGGCGGTGATGAAAGCTGGTGAGGGGTTCGGCGTGAAAGCCATTGGCTTGGGCGCAAGAGATTTCTGCAACCGAAGCAGGCTTGCCGTTGTACGGTCACGAAATGGGATTGGGTTCAGGCAAATTTGACGGTAGAGATTTGGGCGTAGCGGAAGGTGGATTTGGTTCGTACGTCAAACCGTATAAGCCGTGGTTCATCGGTCGGGATGCTTATGTGGCGCGCGAGAAAGAACGCAAGGGCGGCGTCATCCGCTTTACCTTCGATGACCAGCGCGTCCGCATGGCGCACAACGGCGACCCCGTGGTGAACGCCAACGGCGAACGCATTGGCTTCGTCACCTCCTGCGCGATTGATGGTCAGCGCTTCATCACAGGTCAGGCGTATTTGAATTTTGAGTATGCAAAGGAAGGCACACCGATTTTGATTCATCAAGGCGGCGTGATGGATCGTCCCGCTACGGCGGCGAAGGTGGTGAGTCGGTTTGCGAAGTTGTAGGAAGTAGTGAGTGGAAAGTGGAAAGAGGAAAGAAGAAAGATGGGACGGCCTGAGGGTGGGCAGGCCGTCTCTTTTTTATATTAGAACAGATGTGGTATATTACGAATATGAAGACATCAGCGATAGATTTGTTCTGCGGAATTGGTGGGCTTTCTTATGGAATGAAGAGGGCTGGTATTTCTGTTGTGGCAGGCGTGGATTTAGATGAATCATCCCAATTTGCCTACGAAGAAAACGTAAAGGCCGATTTTATTTTGAAGGATATTTCTAAATTTCACGGGGAGGAAATAAACAAAAAATACTGGCGCAATAAAGATCAAACTAAAATTCTTGCTGGATGTGCACCTTGCCAGCCGTTTTCAACGCATTCGAACAAAATCAAAAATAAGGGGCAAACAAAAAAATGGAGACTGATTAGTGAATTTAGAAGACTAATCAAAGAAACAAATCCAGACATAGTAACAATGGAAAATGTTCCTAATCTGGCTAATCAAAAAATATTCCAAGATTTTGTTACATTTTTAGAGAAAAACAATATTTTGTTTCTTATTCGAACGTCTATTGTCCCGATTACGGAATTCCTCAAAAGAGGCGAAGGCTCGTTTTATTGGCGTCTAAATACGGAGAGATTTCTCTGATTCCTAAAACACATACTGAAACAAATTATGTTACAGTGCGGGATGCAATCGGAAATCTCCCCCCAGTTGAAGCTGGAGAGATTTGTAAAAGTGACCCATTACACAGAAGCATAAAACTCACTGGATTAATTTACAGCGTATCAAAGCATCCAAGCCTAACGGTACGTGGCTTGATTGGAATGAAGATTTAAGATTAGCCTGTCATAAAAAAGCATCTGGCAACACATACAAGTCAGTTTATGGAAGAATGTCGTGGAACGAACCTTCTTCGACCATTACTACACAATTCCACAATTATGGAACAGGAAGATTTGGACATCCAACGCAAGATAGAGCATTAACTATTAGAGAAGCAGCTATTTTGCAAACCTTTCCTGCTGACTACAGATTTTACAAGGATGAAAAAGATATCTTTATCAGGAAATTAGGCGTCCATATTGGAAATGCTGTGCCAGTAGAATTAGGTGTTGTAATAGGGAAGTCAATCCTCGCTCATTTGAAAAGGTTGAAATGACTAGTTTATCTCCATATGAATTGACCATTGATCTTAATACCTTAAACCATCTTGGAATTGGTCTATATAGCAATATTCCTGCTGTAGTTTCAGAGGTTGTAGCCAACGCTTGGGACGCAGACGCTTTAGAGGTTGATATAAAATCAATAAGCGCCAAGGCACGATAGAAATAATCGATAATGGCGATGGTATGAATCTTGATGACATCAACAATAAATACTTAAAGGTGGATACAACCGAAGAGAAAACCAGCCACTTGTTACACCACTTGGCCGACATGTAATGGGACGCAAAGGTATTGGCAAGCTATCTTTATTTTCGATAGCAGATGAAATAGAAATACAAAGTGTGAAATTAGATACGAGTGAAACGACGATGGAACGTCGCGGTTTCATAATGAACTCCGAAGAAATTAAAAAAGTGATTAAAACTGGAAAGCAGCCATACAGGCCAACTCCGTTGGGCGAGAAAAAAGTAAAAGTAAAAAAGGGTACGAGGATAATTCTTAGGAATTTAAGAAAAGGTGTTCGGACAACAACCGAAAAGTTTTTGCGAACAAGAATCGCTAGACGATTCAGCGTAATTAGTGATGAGTTCAAATTTGCGGTAAAAGTTAATGGCAAACCTATAACACTAAACGACCGAAACTACTTCAAGGCGATACAATATCTTTGGCATATAGGTGAAGGCAGCGAAAAGTACATTAAATACTGTTCCAATTCCGAGAAACAAGAGAAGGTAAGTGGAGTTGTTGACGAAGTAAACAATTTTAAATTAGCGGTTGGATTGGAACAGTTGATGAACAAAAAAATATTGAGGAGGGGAACAATACGATATCAATTCTTTCATGGGGCAAGTTGATGCATGAGGATATTTTGAAGGATATGAAGGAGGGTGGAATTTACACAAAGTATTTAATCGGTGAAATACGGGCTGACTTTCTTGATAGCGATGATAAAGAAGATATGGCTACTAGTGATAGGCAGAGCCTCAAAGAAAATGACCCGAGATTTGAGTTAATCAAAAGTTATATCCAAGACAAAATTCTAAAGATAATTCAAAGTAAATGGCGGGACTGGAGAAATGAAGGAGCTGAAAAAAGAGCTTTAGATAATCCGAAGGTCAAAGAATGGTTTACTCAACTATCGCCTGACAACAAGAAATACGCACGTGTATTGTTTGGAAAAATTGAGGCATTTCCAATTTCCGATCCAATTTACAAGAAAGAGCTCTATAAACACGGAATTTTGGCTTTCGAAACACTCGCATTAAAGGATAGTCTGAGCACACTAGACCACATTCAAAGTAATGAAGATTTCGAAATAATCAAATCGATCTTTTCTAGTATTGATGAACTTGAAGCTGTACACTATTACCAGATAGCAAAGAGTAGAATGGAAGTGTTAAAGAAGTTTGAGAAGATTGTTCCTAATGCTAAAGAGAGACTTATTCAAGAGCATATATTTGATCATCTATGGTTACTAGACCCATCTTGGGAACGAGCAAGTACCGATCTGCGAAAAGAAGAATCTGTAATGAAAGAGTTCAAGAAGGTGATGCCGGTTTGACTCCAGATGAAAAGAAAGGTCGCCTGATATTCGCCATCGAACAGCTGCTGGGAA
Organism: Candidatus Villigracilis propinquus; assembly: GCA_016714565.1. Taxonomy (GTDB): domain Bacteria; phylum Chloroflexota; class Anaerolineae; order Anaerolineales; family Villigracilaceae; genus Villigracilis; species Villigracilis propinquus. Next base: position 2,255 of record JADKDM010000023.1, on the reverse strand, counting down.
AACATATTATCATTGGAGCTTAAAAAATATAACAGGAAGGTAACTGCTATTGAACTTCTGGAACAAGTTCGAAAATACAAGAGTGCGCTAAACAAATGCCTGAAAAATAAATTTCATGAAAGCCAGCCATTTATCGAATCTATATGTGTACTTGGTTCTGCTCCCCAGCCTGATGATTCAGATGAAGAGAATGTCAAGTTGCTTGCTCAAGTCAATGCGCGCTATATAACATATGATCAATTGATTCAACAAACTCGATCACGAATCCGAGAATTGGTAGACAGCCTCTGGACTCAGCACTATTAGCGGATTTAATTTATGTCGGAAAGTGGCAAGAAACTATATCCTAAGCCATCTTCGATTAGTGCGAGAAATCGAATGAAAGCTACAAAGCCTAGAGATACTGCTCCTGAGAAAGCTCTTCGTTCAGAGTTGCATAAAAGAGGTTTGCGATATCGAATTTGATATCAAGCCCATCAAAGAATTGAACAGAAGAGCGGATCTCGTTTTTCGATCTGTCAAAGTGGCGGTTTTCGTTGATGGGTGTTTTTGGCATGGTTGTCCAATTCATGGACACAAGCGAAAGCCAATGCTGAGTTTTGGAAGAATAAAATAAAACAAAATCAAATACGCGATGAAGATACAAACAAACAATTGAAAAAGCAGGGTGGAAAGTAATTCGAGTTTGGGAACATGAAAATCCAGAAAAAGCTTCCAAAAAAAATATTCGATATTATTAGGAAACGTAAAGGCAAGAAGTAAACATAGCCTTTGTTGCTAGGGTATGAATGGCTTTCTCCATCTAATGGATACTCATGCTATCGATGTTGGTCAAAAAAATTACAATTTGTCTGACAACTAATGAAAGATGAAATTGGTTATTGAATTACAATGATTCATTCTGTATAATAACTTATCAAACGCCGATATAAATTTTAAGCATTCTAATGAAAGTCCCCATTTTGGAGCAACCAACAGTCTTGATATCACTCCAAGACCACAAGAAAAACGTTGGCTGGCAGAAAATTCCGCCAGTCGAGTTGCCTTGCTAGGATTTATATATCTTTGTGTAAATATAATTTACCAACAAGGATATTTATCACAATTGGGATTTGAATTTGGCCTGTTTTCAATTGCAAGAACACTACCTCTGTTGTTTGACAATTTTATAATTGCCACATACGCATTTATCGCATGGGGGTTTATTACAGAGGTTACGTCTAGTACCTATGATCAGTTATTTGGTTTTTTCAATCCTATTTCTTGGCGTGACCATAGTGTGGCTAAAGATAGAATAATCGCTATAGTCGGAATATTTGTTTTTTATATTGGTTTACATACAGGTTTTCTTTTGCAAACAAACCAAGTTTTAGTTGTATCATCTACAAATTGGCGTATCTTTTTAGCTTCAATACAATCTGTTGGCTTTATAGGTTTCTGGGCTTTCATAACAAAGTTATTGATACCCACTTGGGGTTTTATTTTGGTGGCCAAGTATATTGTCTGTATTGGTTTTACTTATTGGTTTCCGTATGATAAATATTAAGTACAGACGTATCCGTAACATGGGACTTTATCAATTATTAGAAAAAAATCGAAAATTAATGTTCATCCAAGCTAATTTGATTACACCAGCTCTATCAATATTGGCAGGTTTTTTCTTTTTGGTAATGGTTCCTCGCTTTATTGGCAGCATAACTGCTACTCTGACGATTAAAAAACATTTACACGAGTAATTATCAACAAGTTGATAAAATAGAATTATCGAATATCACCTCGTTTTGTGGCGAAACAGTGTCAATAGGTGACAACACTGCAGTTTGGGAGAAAAATAATAAAAACAACTTCACAATTCATCTGCTCGGATCTATAGGAGGATATGACTTGTTTGCTAAAGTCGCCGAATCACCTCAAGTCGGAACTTCAAATATTATCGTAAACAGTAGAGTGGACTACATACCATGCCTCATTTCAAGCGGCACAACTAAATCAATAGTCCTACATCAAAATACCCTTCAATAAGGTGGAGTGGAAGACCATGAACACTAGACATCAAGATTATCTATATCGTTCAAGACGAAAAAGGCTGGCCAGAATTTTCAGGTTCGCAGGTGAAACAAATAGTAGTGCATCAAAAGCAAAAAACGTTCAACTTGATCAGACGGATTCGCGTTACGTTGTGGGCATTAATGATAATAGTGAAAAAAAGGATAATAATGTACTATTTTTTATGTTATTACCTTTGATTGTGATAT
>JADKDM010000022.1 GCA_016714565.1 Candidatus Villigracilis propinquus | reverse complement strand
GGGTCGGTGGTGATTCTTTCACGACCGCCGCCTGCGGTTGTCATGTAGAAAATATCCACATTGTTATCTTCCACAACTCCTTCATACGTGAGGTAGAAACCATCGGGGGAGTAATGCACATTTTCAATGGTGACCACATTAATCTGCATCCGCTTGCCCTGTGATCCTGAGCGGTCTATGGAGGAAACAGTGATCAAATAGGGGTTGCAGAATGTAGTTGCACAGCGCTGGTTGAAGATGATCACCTCGCCATTGGGCGACCATGCAGGGAGATAATCATTGTATGCCTGCCCGCTGCGAACGATCTGCACGGGTTCGGTTCCATCCGCGTTCATGATCCAGATCTGATAGACACCGACTCGCTTCACAGTATAAACGAACTGCGTGCCGTCCGGCGACCAGGACGGTTGGCGAGCCTCAACTTTTGCGGCGCCTTTGGTGATCTGGGTGATATTTGAAAGATCATCTACGCTGACTGTGTGAAAATTTCCATTTGACCCGGTGCGCAGCGAGGTAAAGGCAATCGTCTTACCATCGGGAGACCAGGCAGGATCAAAGTCGCCACCAGTGCTGGGCGGGACAGGCGTCAGGCCTGTGCCATCTGCATTGATGATATACAAGCTGGCGTTGAAGTAAATGGGCCATCCATGCCCCTTTTGCAGGAGAAATGAAAACCAGCCTCAATCCATCCGGCGACCAGGATGGCTGGCAGGCGCCGTTGGGCATGTTGGTGATCTGGGTGGCGCCGTTTACCGCAAGGTCGAGCAAATAGATCTGCGGAATTCCCGAGCGGTTTGACGCAAACGCGATCTGGTTTGCTCCCCCGCCTATTGTGACGGGCAGGCTGGGAAGCTCGGCTGTCGACGAACTGGTTTCAACGGCGCCAGGAATCGAAGTATTGGTAAGTCCGATGGTTGCGGTGGCTGTGGGCGGCTTTTTAGTTGCAGTGGGAACAATCGTGGAAGTTGCTGTGGGAAGAATGGTACTCGTGGGAAGCGGCGCAGTGGGCGTCGCCATGCTGGTTGCTGTATTGGTTGGGGGCAGGAACGGAATCATACCGCGCACGTTTCAGGCAATATTGCGGTAGCATAAAACGCACGTTTATAATCAAGCAAAAACAACAAGAAAAAAAGAAACGCACAAGACATTGCGGCGTTTGCGTTCGCGTTCCTTCTGCCTTTTCAGCGAGAAATGAAGGGTTGATCTTCTTCCACTGTGGTCGGAGGGAACCGGTCCCATGGCTGGGGGCAATTGGTCTTTTCCTGTAAGGGGTTGGCGGCATTCATCCATCTGCTTCGGCGGGAAGGCATCCCAAAGGAGGTCGGAATTACTGTATAGCCTGGAATTTGCTGCGTTTTGGATTTGGCACCCAACAACGCCTTCTTGAAATCTTCCGCAGTCTGAAAACGGTCACTCGGATCAACCGCCATGGCTTTCTCAATGGCTGCCGCCAAACGACGTGATACTTTTGAATTACGCTTTCGCAGCGGGGTGAGCTGCGCGTTATCCATGGCACGGGCAAGCCCATCTTCAGGGATGATCCCGCACAGCGCGGCATATAACGTGGCGCCGAGCGAATAAATATCCGTTCGCGGGTCGGTACGTGCCGTCCCATATTGTTCGGGAGGGGAATAGCCCGGGGTCATGGCGCGCGCGCCGGTTGTAGTAGCCTGGCTTGCGTTTTGATATACCTTCGCCAGGCCAAAGTCCACCAAAAAGATGTGACCATCCGGCGTGATCTTGACATTGCCGGGTTCGATATCGCGATGAAGACTGGGGGGCTTGCGGGAGTGTAAATAAGTGAGCGCATCCCCAGATGGCTGCGCCAATATGAACTGCATCATCTTCCGTGAGCATGCCAAGGCGTTCCATACGGAAACGCAGATCTTCCCCTTCGATGAAATCCATGACGAGGTATTGACCCTGATCGCCCAATACGATGTGGTCTGAAACACGCGGCAGGTTCGAAGGCTCAGGTTCGCAAGGATCACCGCTTCCAAACGGAACTGACGCGTACTCATCCGTTGTAAAAAGATTCTCCTTGAGCGCAATTTGAACCCCTGGTTTTCATCCACGGCGCGGTATACAGACCCCATGCCGCCTGGCGAGAATATCAACGATCCGATAACGATTATGAAGGAGTGTGTCTTTTTCGAGCGTCATCTAGAAACCTGATTACCTGCCTGATCAATAGCGCGCCAACAAAGAACCCGCACTATGAAGCATAGAATTAATTTGAATTTGCCGATTGCGCCAACATTATATCAGATTGAAGATTTATGTCTGCCGTCTTCAACTATCTTGAAACGAATAAACAGCCAAGGCGCGCCGCCTGTCACCCACCACCCCACCAACGCATAGCGGATGAAGCGCAATGAATACGAGCGCGCATCCAAACCGGACCTGTGGCCTGATACCCTCCGAGTGACACGATCCACGCGAGACCAAAGCCCAAACCAAAGACCGTCCCGGCCGAGGTGAAGACTCCGTTCGGGTCAACAGGAGCAGGCAATTCGGTACCGGCCAGAAGCGCATTATCGATCCACAGTGCAGGCACTTGATATCCATTCCGCAGCGAGACGACCAACATCCCCAGCACGACAAAGATCATCGAAACGATGAACGCGATCACCGTCTGCTGTGCGAAGGTCTGTACCAAGCCAGGCGGCAATAGGGTCCCAAAAACGAGAGAACGCCCATACGAGCACCGCGCCTATGACCCAGCCAAGCAAAACATCATGCGGAAAGTGCGCGCCAAGATACAGACGTGAAAAGCCGATAAAAAAGATGAGGAAGATAGCAGCCACCCACACCCAGGTTTGTTTGCGATAGGCAGCAATAATGCCCCAAACACTCATGGCATTTTGAGCATGGCCCGACGGAATCCCAAAACCTGTTTCAGACCATAATGCACGCACATGCGAACTCACCCAATACGGGCGCGGACCTGCGAAAAGCAGTTTGCCCATATAGTTGAACATGCTGCTTGTTACAAGGATAAGCCCCACCCGTAAACCAAGCGCCGAGTCAATGCTCCAATAGATGAGAGGCAGGACAAGGAAAAAGAAATCTTCCGTCCCAAGGTAACTGAAAAAACGCATGGGAATGGCCAACCAATCCCCCATGCTTTGAAGCCCGATAATAAAGGCGATACCGCCGTCAATAAGGGTCTGCATATAGTCCTCCAGTAGGGTTTTTTGCACTTCGCGATTGACGAAGAAGCGCCCTTCATTGTACACTCATCGAATGGAAAAATCACGAGCACGCTGGTGGGATCTTCCAGCCGCCATCTTTTTATTATTGATGATCATTTTTTCAGCGTGGCGGCTGCAAACCACAGACTGGGCCGAGGGGCTTGGGTATGTTTTCAACGTGGCAGTGCTGGGGCTGTTCATTGGGCTGGCATTGGGACAAAGCTCATTTCAAAAACGCGGCGTGTTCCTTTTATCCATCGGATATATGCTGGTTGTTTTCACCTGGCAATGGTTCGGCTACATTGATTTTCCAAAGGAAGAATCCTACCTGGGGGATAGACTCTTGATCCTGGCGGGCAGGCTGCTGACCGGTATGAGCGAATTCGCATCCGGCAGGCCCGTCAAAGACCCATTGATCTTTTTGGCGCTTCTATTTATCCCGTATTGGTTCACCGCGCTGGTCAGCGGTTACCAATTGACACGCCATGCCAACGCGCTGGCTGCCACCTTGCCAAGCGGGGTATTGATGTTCATCATTTTCCTGAACCACTACACCACCCGCGATTACAGCTGGCTGTTCGGCGCCTACCTGTTCTCAGCGCTGCTATTGCTGGGACGAATTAAATATATCGTTGATCGAATCAAATGGAGAGAGCAGCGTGTGCAAGTCTCGGCAGAGAGCAGCATGGACATGAACAACATCATCATGGTCTGTGCGGCGGCATTGATCGTGATGGTGTGGACCATCCCCTATACTCTGCCCTACAATGCGAATGCCAGAAAAGCATGGCAAAAAGTTTCCGCAAGCTGGTTTGCAAAAAACGAGCAGATGGATAACATATTCGCCGCAGTAAAGAAGGATAACGTTCCCTCCCGGGATTTTTACCGCAACGAACTCGCGCTGGGGACTCGCGCCAAGCAAAGCGACGCGATCGCATTTTTGGTGTACACACCGGCTGCCGCAAGGGATTTTCCACGCCTGTACTGGCGCGGACGTGTGTATGACCGCTTTGAAGAGAATCGCTGGCAGACCTCAGAACTGAAGAATACAGAATACGCCCCTCAGGATGGCGATTTCAACATCCCGGATACGGAGCAGCGTTTCAATTTGAATTTTTCGTTCAGCGTTTATATAAAAGGACAGACCATCCTGTATTCGGCGGCGCAGCCAATATGGACCAGTCACCCGGCCGTCATTGCATGCCGTCATTCCGGGGGAAAATGCTGAGGATGAGAAAATGGATATCGTGGCGTTGCAGGCGTCGCCGTATTTGGAGGCGGGGGAAACCTATCACACCAATGCCATGCTCGCGAATCCCATCATCCCAGAATTGCAGCAAGCCGGTACTGAATATCCCGAGTGGGTGACCGAAAAATATTTACAGCTGCCTGCGGATTTTTCGCCGCGCATTCAAGCTCTCGCATCTGAAATCACCGCTGGTCTTGAAAATCCGTATGATCAGGCGGCGGCCATCACCGAGTACCTGCGTACAAATATTGAATATGTGACCGCCGTCTCCATCCCCGAAGGCACCGAAGACCCGCTGGATTACTTTTTATTTGAAAGCAAACAAGGCTTTTGCAATTATTACGCCAGCGCAGAAGTGTTGATGCTGCGCTCGGCCGGCATCCCTGCGCGGCTGGCGGTGGGGTTTGCGCAGGGCGAACCCAATTTACAAAATACCTTCTTTACCGTGCGCGAAAAAGATGCGCACGCCTGGCCCGAAGTATATTTCCCGGGATATGGCTGGATCGAGTTTGAACCGACCGGCAACCAGGAACCGGTGACCCGTCCGCTCGCGCGGGAGGAGAAGCCCATCATCAATCTGGATGCGCCCGATAATCAACCTGAGTTGGATGCGCTCGCGCAGGAGGAGCCGCAAACCCCGATACCGCTTGAACTGCAAACCAGCAGTTTTCCCACACGCGTGCAGATCATCGAACTCAGCATTGCGGGCACGCTCGGCCTGTTGTTCCTGACCGGTTTCCTGCTGAAAAGACGCTTTGCCCCCAACACACAAACCTCCGCCATCCTCAAGAACGTGGTGGAGCGCAACGGATGGGAGACTCCCGCATGGCTCACCCGCTGGAATCTGTGGAGTGCGCTCAGCCCCATTCAAAAATATTTTCACAGCATCAACGTCAGCCTGCGCTGGATGAACGCGAAGCAGCCCGCATATATCACACCCGCGGAACGAGCCGGCATCCTGCGGGAACTCATCCCGGACGCATCCGAGTCGGTGGATACCCTGCTGCGGGAATATCAAGCCGCACTGTTCACAAGACGGACGGGCAATACCAGCCTGGCACGAGGCGCGGCATGGGATATTATTTACAAAACCATATATGCGCGTCTAAAAATCTTCATCTTAGGATACAATTAGAAGAAGAGGCGAGAAACTTTCCATCTTCTACTTGGTATCCTTTATGAATTCTGAATTGACACGCCCAAGAACTGTACACGACCAATTGCTAACCCTCAGCGCACAGGCGGGTAAGATCCGCGCTGAACTGGAAGCAGGCAAATTTAAACTCCCAAAAAACACCCTTGAGGATCTCACCAACCTGCAATCTTCGCTGAGCCAGATCGGCGAAAAAATGGAAGCTTACCAGCGCGAGAACAGCAACATGCTGGCACTTGCAGATGTGGGGCAGGTCATCAACTCCTCCCTCGAACTCGATGAAGTGCTGCGCATCGTGATGGACAACATCGTGCGTCTGACCAAAGCTGAACGCGGCTTCCTCATGCTGCGCGATGAACACGGCGAAATGGCCATTCGCATGGGGCGCAACTGGGAAATGGAATCGATCAACTCCTCCGAGAAGAACGTCAGCCGCACCGTGGTGCAGCGCGTGATCGACACGGGTGAAGCCATCGTCACCACCAACGCACAGGAAGACCAGCGCTTTTTAGGGCAGGAAAGCATCGTGGCATTCAACCTGCGCTCCATTTTATGCGTACCCCTCAAAGTGAAAAACGAACTCATCGGCGTCATCTATGCCGATAACCGCATCCGCACCGGCATCTTTGCGGAAACCGAACGCGACCTGCTCGGCGCGTTTGCGAACCAGGCCGCCGTTGCTATTGAAAATGCGCGCCTGTTCTCCTCGCTCAAACACACCCTTGAAGAAGTGACCGCGCTCAAGAACCTGATGGACAACGTCTTCGCATCCATTGCCAGCGGCGTGATCACGGCGGATATTCAAGACAAGGTGACACTTGCCAACAAGGCAGCGGAAAACATCCTCGGTGCCGATTCCATCGACATCATCGGTCATTTTCTTAACGAAGCGCTTGCTTCTGTTTCCGGCGAGCTTGGTCCACGGCTGACGGAAGTCCGCGACACCGACAAAGCCATTGTTGACCTTGAGATCAGCCACTTCCTGCCGAACCGCGGCAATGTGGACTGGCGCTTGAATCTCTCGCCGCTCAAGGATGCAGGACAGAAAACTCAAGGCGTGGCAATTGTCCTCGACGACCTCACAGAACGAAAGAAGTTGGAAGCGCAGCGCCGTCTCTTCGAGCGCATGGTCTCCCCCGCCGTCATCGAACAGCTGGACCCGAACAGCCTGCAGCTCGGCGGCAAACGCACCAACATCACCGTGCTCTTCGCAGATATCCGCGGGTTCACCACCTACAGTGAAAGCCTCGCGCCTGAAAAATTGGTTTTCATTTTGAACCGCTATCTTGCCGCCATGGCTGAAGCCGTGCTCGCGCAGGAAGGCACCATTGACAAGTTCATGGGCGATGCCATCATGGCCTGGTTCAATGCGCCCGTGCCCCAGCCCGACCATACCCTGCGCGCTGTCAAGACCGCACTTGCCATCCGCGAATCGGTGGAGAATTTATACAAAGAACTTCCCGTGGACTCGCACCTCGCCTTTGGCGTGGGCATTCACTACGGTGACGCCGTCCTCGGTTTGATCGGCACAGAGAAGCGCCTCGAATACACCGCCATCAGTGACAGCGTCAACACGGCCAAACGGATTCAGGAAAACTCTGCAAAGAACCAGATCCTCATCAGCAGGGAAGCCCACGAGCGTGTAAAGAATGAAGTGGAAGCCAAACCGCACGCAGACATGAGCGTAAAAGGCAAGACCCAGCCAATAGAGGTGTTTGAGGTATTGGGGTTGAAGTGAAGTGTGGTGGGGAGTGAGCAGTAATCAGCGAATAGTGTGAGGCTTCCAAGGTGAGTGAACTTGGAAGCCTTTTTCTTTGCGGAGTCCGGAAGTTCTACTTCCGGAGCAATGGAAGCGGAACATTTATTTTCGACCATCTTTCCCTTAATTGTTTCCAGCTTGTTTGGGTTTTGTAAGGATTCAGTGTAAGCGAGAGCGATACAATTTTATTATTATGGAAACCCAAGCCGATCACCCCTCACAAACTCCGAAGCCCAAATGGGAAATTCCCGATGCCTGGGCTGCAAACGGAAAATGTCCGGCCTGCGGAGCGCAGAGACTGAAATCTGTCCACCTGCCCAACTTTCCAGATTATCTAAATTGCGCAAGCTGTGAAATATCCTTTGAAGTGGAAGACGGAGGCCGGCATGTGCATGTCAAGTACATCTCCGATAAATATGAATCCACAGACCCGTCCCTTTATAACCATTGGGTGGAGGTCGCTGAAATCAGCACGATCGTCAAAAAGATACCGCCGCCCGCGTTGAATGTTGCCTTCGATGCACCTCCCGCCACCTCCTTCACCGACAAAGAAGTTTGGGAGCGCGCGCTGCGCATGTACCACATGGGGGACAAGCCGCAGGTGGTCCAATCCACGCTGAAACAAGCCGGGGCCACCCAAAGGCAGGCGGACGTCATCCTTTCCAGACTGACAAAGATGGCAGAACGGGACATCCAAAAGCAAAGTGAAAAATTCATGATCGTGACCGGAATTTCCATTCTGCTGGTCACGCTCGCCGTTGGAAGTTGGCTGGTTGCCAGCGGCAGGCTTCCCGTTCTTTTGGGTTTGGTAACCCCCACGCCTGTTCCAGTGGTGAATCAACCCTCTTCGCTCGGCAATCTACTCAACCTCATCCCAGACAGCGCACAGCCCTCCCTGCTGAACCTGCCCGAAACCGTGGCCGATACCCGCCGCGGACCCGGCCCCGCCGCCTGTCCCGTTGCAGCAGCGGACGCAGCAAGCCTGTTCGGCGGAACTCCCGCGCTATGGAAATTCGACTCGCAATTCCTGTCCTGGCAGATGATGAGCACCAGTGATTCCTTCACCATCCTCGTGCCCACCGGCATGGTAGCGGGATATGTTGACAACACAACCTTTCAGCTGGTATCCATCCACGGCCCCGCGACCATTTACAACGCGAATTTTGTGACCATCATGTGTGAGTAGTTTGACAATGTCACATTAACTTTTTTAGAGGAGTCCAGAAGTTCTACTTCTGGACATGCCAGTCATCCGCAAGTAGAACTTGTGGACTCCGCACTGCCAATTTTTGGAATGTGACATTGTCAAGGTAGATTCGGCCACAGGCTTTATAAAAACTTCCGTGCTTTCAGTACAGGCGCGGAAGTTTTTGTTTCCCGGTGCGGTAAAATACAGACGGATACACAATTCGTTCCAGTCCAACCAGTGAGGCAACGCATGGACATACCCCAACTCGCCATAGACACCGTCAAATTTATAGCGCCCTATCTCCCCTACCTGATCGCAGGCGGGAGGCTCGCCGCCAAAGCCGCCATTGAAAAAACGGGGGAAAACTTCTCCGACGCGGTTTGGAACAAAGCCGCCGAGTTGTGGGAAAAGCTCAAACCAAAAGTGGACGCCTCCCCCAGCGCACAAAGCGCCATTGAAAAAGCCGCGCGCAAGCCTGAAGACATACGCGCGTACTGGGAAGTTTGGAAATGGAACTCGAAGAAATGTTCGAGCAGGATCATTCCTTTGCCCAGTCCATTCAGGCGGGGGATTACAGCATTGTGGTGGGCAGGGATGTGAAGGACTCAAATATCCTCCATAACAGCAACAACAACCTGATCGCCAACAACGGCGGACAGATCACCCAAATTACCAATCACTATACCAACGCGCCGCAATCGGATGTTGAAAAAGAAAAAGCCCAAAATGCGTTCCGTTCCTACCTTGAAAAATTACGCCGCCACTGCAACGCCCTGCCCTTAGCCGCACTGGGCGGCGACGATGCGGACGAGGACATCACCCTTGATAAGATTTACATTGACCTGGACACAACGCAATCCAAAGAAATATTGGAAGAGGCATCGGAGAAAGAGAGAAAAGGAGGGATTTCAGGCATTATCTCAAGGGGTGAAACACCTATCAGCGTGATGGACGTTACCGCCGAAAACAAAAAACTGGTTTTATTGGGCGATGCAGGCGCGGGGAAAAGCACTTTTGTAAAAGAATTACTTGCCTTGCAAGCCGCCGTGCTGTTGGGAGAGATCAAAGAACCGCTGACAGGCATTGACCCTGACCTGATCCCTGTACTGATCGTGCTGCGTGACTTAAGCCCAAAACTCGCGGGGTTGAATTTGGGTGTACTTTCCACAGAGAATCAAAAACAGGCATTATCGGATGCCATCCTTGAAAAAATACGGGAAGAGATAAAAGCGGCGGAATTTATTCCCGTGCTCGAAAAAGCATTTGAAAATGGAAAGGTTCTACTGGTTTTGGACGGTCTGGATGAAGTGCCGCAAACCCTGCGCGGACGGGTACGGCAGGCTGTGGGCGCATTGATCCAACTGCATAAAATAGAACGCCTCATCATCACCTCCCGAAGCCGCTCCTACACGGGACAGGCTGTTTTTCCAAACTTCCAAAATTACACCATTGCCCCATTTGACAAATGAAAAAGATCGCAGGGTTTGCGCGCGCATGGTACAACGAACAAAGCCGCCTCGGACACATGAACACGGAACAGGCGGAAAGACGAGCAAACGACCTTGCCAACGCCTCCAGCGGGGGTGACTTGATCGAAATGTCGAGCAACCCAATGATGCTGACCAGCATCGCCATCATCCACCAAAAGGACATTGGCCTGCCGCGTGAACGCGTGCGTTTGTATCAATTGATCGTGGATGTGTTGATCAGCCGCTGGCAGAAACATAAAACGGGAGAGGAAAGTTTTGCGCCTTCGCAGGCGTTGACAGCTTTCCTAAAAGACGATAATCGCCTGCGTGCCGCGCTTGAGATCCTCGCCTATGAAGCGCACCGCGCAAATTACACGGCTGGCAATACAAATGGCGATGCCGACCTTTCACGCGGACATGCCCTGACCTTGCTCGAAAGTTCCGATTATCTTGGCAGCGCAGAACTGGCTTCTGAATTTCTGGATTATGTAGACCAGCGTTCCGGGCTTTTGGTTGGCAAAGGTGGAGAATTGGAAAAACCAACTTCCTACAGTTTTCCGCACCGCACCATTCAAGAATATCTGGCGGGGTGTTACCTCGTTGGCAAACGCAACCGTGGACGTGAATTCTTCAAACACGCCGCCGAAGGCGATTTTTGGAGTCTCCCGGCTTTGATGGGCGCAGAGGAACTTTTTTACAATCACAAAAGCACAAGAGATACTTTGCTTGATCTCACCTATCACCTTTGCCCTGAAACCCAGCCGCAAACCGAGCAAGCCGAACGCGCGCTGCTTTGGTCGGGACAGTTCGCCTGCCTGTTCGGGAATGAAGGCATTGAAAGCGACACAGACAATCCTTCAGGCGGAAAAGAATTTTTGAAGCGCTTGATCCCGCGAACCGTAAATCTTTTGGAAAACTTCCACCTCACCCCGCGCGAACGTGCCGAAGCGGGCAACACCCTCGCCAAACTCGGTGACCCGCGCGTGGGCATCGCCTTGAGCATAGTCGAAGGGCAACCCGATGGATTAAACCTCCTGCTTTGTGAAATCCCCGCTGGCAAATTCTTGATGGGCAGCAAGGAAAAGGAAGAAGGCGCTTACGAAGATGAGTATCCACAATTTGAATACAACATCCCCAACAATTATTTCATGTCACGCTACCCGATCACCAACGCACAATTTGACCTGTTCGTAAAAGACCCGCAAGGATATGTCAACGATGCATGGTGGACAAAGACAGGCTTGGAATGGCGCGGAGATCGAAAAGAACATGCAAGATACAGCGGCGCGTTTGCTCTACTCAACCACCCCGTTGTAGGCGTGACCTGGTACGAAGCGGCGGCATTTTGCAAATGGGCAACAGATCAAATGCGGAAATCAGATGGCGGAATGCAGATTTACGATTCAAGTACGCATTCCATTCGAGAGGCAAAAAGTCTAAAATCTGAAATCCAAAATCTGAAATCGAAAATTAGGTTACCGACCGAAGCCGAATGGGAACGCGCCGCGCGCAGGAAAAGATCAGCGCTATCCGTGGGGTGATGAGATCACGCCCAATCATGCCAATTATGCAGATACCAGTCTCAACGCCACCAGTACAGTAGGCGCATTCCCACGGGGTGCGAGCGACTACGAACTGCTCGACATGAGCGGAAATGTTTTTGAGTGGTGCGCCACGGAATGGCAGGAAAATTACGCAGAGTATTTGAAAAAGGAAAACAACCAACCCGAAGGAGACGCCCGCCGTGTGTTGCGCGGTGGTTCGTTCGGCAGTGATGATAGGCTTGTGCGGTGCGCCTATCGTGGCTGGTACTTCCCGCTCTATAGGGGCAACGATTCATCGGTTTTCGTGTGGTGTGTGCGGTGTTCTCCCATTTTTCCTAAACTCTGTACTCTGAGAACTCTGGTTCTCTGGAGTCTCTGAATCTCTTTTCTTGGGGGTGCGGGGGCGTGCCCCCGCCGATTAAAAATTTTTGGAGAAAATAATGGCTCATACAGAAATGCCCATTTTCACCCGTACATTTGATTTCCTCACCTGGCTTTTGCCCGTCACCAATCATTTTCCAACCGCGCACAGACATACCTTTACAAAACGCCTGCTGGATGCCGCCTTTGATTTACGCGAACAACTGGAAGCGGCAAATCATAGAATGGGAAAAGAAAGGTTGGAATACCTGAAAGCCGCAGATGAATCACTGGATAAAATACGAACCTACCTGCGCCCCCGCCGCCGGCTGGACCGGCTCAACAAGGGCAATATTTACATGTTTCGCAAATGGGCGAAATTGGCCGACCGCCGTGTTGGTGCAACGCAATAGGCAATTCACGGCGCAAGCCGTTATTTGCGGGGATGTGCCCGTAGGACGCCGTGTGTTGCGCGGTGGTTCGTTCAACAATAATGATAGGAATGTGCGGTGCGCCTATCGTAACAGGAACAACCCGAACAATAGGAACAACAACATCGGTTTTCGTGTGGTGTGTGCGGTGTTCTCACGCTTTTCTGTGTATGCCAAAATGGTTGTGCGGGCTGAGCGTAGTCGAAGCCTTCACGGTTGAGGCTCTTTGGAAAAATGGTGGGGCGCATCCCTGGCTGGTTTCCTTGTGAAATCAGGCGAATATAGAAGAGCCGCGCGGCCTCGGCGTAGGCGTCACACCGCGCGGCAAACTCACAATAACGTCCCGAAGGATATGATGAATTAATCATGTTTTCCAAGAAAACCTTCGGGACGGTGAAATTACACGCCGCGCGGCAACCTACCACTCCGACCTGACAGGTTTTATCAAAACGGCGATCAACCAACACCTTTGTATGGAAACGAATCACGAACCACCAGACTTCCGCGAAAACCTGTCAGGTCTTAATCTTTACGATTGGGACAACCTGCTGCTCGCCTACCGTAAAGCCAGTAAAGGCAAGCGCGGCCTTGCAGACGTGGCCGAGTTTGAATACAAACTTGAAGATAACCTCCTACAATTACAGCGCGAATTACAAGAACAAACCTACCAGCCCGGGGAATATCACAGCTTCTACATCCACGACCCTAAGAAACGCCTGATCTCCGCCGCGCCCTTTCGTGACCGCGTAGTGCATCACGCCCTGTGCAATATCATTGAGCCCTGTTTTGAAAGATCATTCATCTTTGATCCCTTACGCCAACCGCATCGGCAAAGGCACGCACAAAGCCATCGACCGCGCCCAGCAATTTTCCCGCCGCTTCAAATACGTGCTCACCTGTGATGTCAAACAGTTCTTCCCCAGCATTGACCATGAAATATTGATCGCGTCATTGCGAACGGTTTTTGCGACACATGCGCTGGCGCACAGTGTGAGGGAGCAACCCCGGAAAACCGGAGATTGCTTCGTCGCGAAAACAGAGCGCCCTCGCAACGACAACAATGAAGAAAAACCGGCGCGCAGGCGTATTGCAGGAGGAATACGACATGATGTATTTTGCAGGGGATGATTTGTTTTCAGTCCAGCGTCCGCGCGGCCTGCCGATTGGCAATCTCACCAGCCAGTTTTGGGCAAATTGCTATCTCAACCCGTTCGATCATTTTATAAAACGAAAATTACGCTGCAAAGGCTACGTCCGCTACGTGGATGATTTCCTCTTGTTCTCAAACAGCAAAAGCGAACTCAATCTCTGGCGGGAGCAGGTCATTCAAGAACTTGGAAAATTTCGATTGACCCTGCATGAAAATAAATGTCAAACCCCGCGCGGTCAACGAAGGAATCCCGTTTCTGGGTTTCCTCATCCATCCCGAATATAGGCGGCTCAAAAGAAAAAAAGGGCTTGCATTTCAGCGCAAATACAAAGCGGCGCTCAAAGCATATCAACGCGGCGAACTTCCATTTGCCGATCTTACATCCTCGATACAAGGCTGGGTCAATCACGTCCGCTACGCAAACACCTGGCGCTTACGCCTCGCCATCTTCTCCCCACTACTCACCATCCACTACTTCCCACTTTTTACTTCTCACCCCCTCCCACCCTCTCCACAAACCGCACCACCCCATTCATTCCCAACTCAATTGGCTTCACATCAATAAATTCATTGACCGTATGCGCGCCGCCGCCGGTCGTGATTCCCATCACCACGGCAGGGATATTCTCGCTC
The DNA here is from genome assembly GCA_016714565.1 of Candidatus Villigracilis propinquus. Classification (GTDB taxonomy): domain Bacteria; phylum Chloroflexota; class Anaerolineae; order Anaerolineales; family Villigracilaceae; genus Villigracilis; species Villigracilis propinquus. The sequence continues at coordinate 23,927 of JADKDM010000022.1, read as the reverse complement.
AGCGGAATATTCGCATCCGTCGAACCAGCAGTGAGGATGGCTTCCAAACCCTGCTCGTGGGTGCAGTCCACGGCAAGCTGCACGAATTGATGATTGACGGAGATCTCCCCTGCGGGGCGTTCACCGATCACCTCGGCTGTTATCTTCACACCTTCGCGGCTCGCGTTGATCAACAAATCCTCCACCTGATGGACAAGTTTCGTCAGCGACTTCGGGTCTTCCGAGCGCAAATCCAATTCACATTTGGCCTCTGCCGCCAGCACATTGATGCCCGTCCCGCCGCTGATCGTGCCGACATTCATCGTGGTACGCGGATCGCGCGGCAAACGGAAGGCCGTCAACTGCGTCACCAGCGAAGCCAGTTCATGCACCGCCGAAGGCTGGCCATAATCTGACCAGGAATGTCCGCCCGCCGTCTTTGCCATGATGCGATAGCGCTTCACACCAATCGCCTTATGATAGACATGCCCGAGCGCGAGTCCTTCCAGCACAAGATAGCCGATGACGTCCGCACCGAAACGTTCCACCACGCCGCGCATCCCGCGCAGGTCGCCAAGCCCCTCCTCGCCCACATTCGCCACGAACCAGACATCATGCGTCAGCATCACATCCCTTTCACGCAGTGACCAGAGGATGCCAAACAACGCCGCGACACCGATGGAATTATCCCCAATCCCGGGCGATGACGCGCTCCGCTTCTTTCCTAACCTGCAAGTTGATACCGGCGGAAAAACAGTGTCCAAATGGGCAGATACGATCAACTCTTTGGCTTTTTCTGTTTCCCGGGCAGTCGCGCAAACACGTTCCCCAGCGAATCCATCGAAACATCTTTCAATTTTTCCTTGAGAAAAAGATCGCGCACAAATTCCCCGCGCGGACCTTCTGAAAATGTCGGCGCAGAGATCTGCTGAATTTGAATTGCAAGTTCGAGGATTCGATCTGTGAGTGTCATGGGCTAATCCATAGTATATGATTCGTTTGATGGTAGAGTAGCGTGCGCTCTATGCGAGCGTATCGAGGCCCGTGTTATGCACTTAAACTTCTCTTGCAAATTCTCTCAATGAAAATAAGCGCGCCGCAGCGAGACCGGGCATAACATCCAACGGGTAGAAGGGACCGCTGCCCTCCATTTTCAACGAAGCGGAGACGCTTCCCATACAAGGCGGCCATGAGCGGATCATTCGTCTTTGGAGCCAGCCAGGAATCCACCGCAGAATGCATCGCCCGCACCGGTTGGGTCCGCGATGCGGGATTGATAGGCGGGCACTTCATAGCGATGATGTCCCGCCGCGTCATACACCAACTGTCCCAGCGCCCCGCGTTTGATGACGATGATCTGCGGGCCGTATTCACTGACCTTGTGCGCCATCTCCCACAGGTCATCCGTCTCACCCCAAAAGAGGGAGCGCATCTCCTCCTCCGCGGGCTGGAAGACCAGTACGCCCTGCAAGACCACACGCAGATCACGCCAAAAGCGTGGCTTCATATAGCTCGGAGCAGGGTCCAGGCTGACGGTCTGATCTGAGCCGCCCTTGAAGAGATTGACCATCTGACTCTGGCTGACAAAATCAAAGGGACAGATATGCATGTGGCGGACATCCCGAAAATCTTTCGGCACATCCAACGCGGCAGGAGAAGTGACATCCGACTCGCGCACATCTTTGGTTGAATCATCCGCGGATTGATAGCCGAGCAAGGCCTTTGGGAAAGGTTAATTGGCGGCAAAAATGCGAAACCGCATTGGAATGACTGCGTTCGTTTTTCTCTGTGTACGCAATGAAACTACGCAGGTCGATATTTTTTTCTTCGTGAAGGGTGTGGATGCCGCGAACGTCAAAGCCAAGTTTTTCAAAGTCACGCAGCCATTGGTGCGGATAATCCTCCCCCACACGGGCAACCAACCCGGCATTCGCATCCCACACTGCGAGACCGCCAGCGGCATAAAGCAAATTTCCACCGGGAGAATCCAAAAGGGGATTCCCCGATGGCGGCAGGATGTATTCACGGTTCAGTCTTCCGGCAATGATGAAATTGGGCGGCATGGTTGCCTCAAGTATACAAGGGAAAAAGAATTTCTTACTTTTTCATCCATGCAGGTTTTTGGGCTGCCACCTTTTTGTAAATGGGGCAATCCTTCTGGTGCGCGCCGGGCAAATACCCCGTGGACATGAGGAACTCATTCACGATCTCGCCGCCGGTGAAGATGAATGTCTTCTTCAAGACTTGAACACAATAACTACGGTAAAAGGATAGTGTTGGCAACTGATTTAATCCTATGAGTGTATTATTGGAAATATCAGCCCAAATACCAAGCCGGGCGCTCAGCAATGACAATACTATAAATTGGGCAATCAGGCGTATGAGCACCTGGCAGGTATCCCGTACTCATTAAAAATTCTTTGACTATCTCCCCACCAGTAAATAGAAATGTGCGTTTAAACAGTTTGGTCCAGTTTTCTAAAGTTTGTGGATGATGGCTATCTAGCCATCCTTTGAATGATCCATATTCAGTACGCAAGCCCTGGATACGCCGAGCATTTTCAATAGCTGCGTTAACCTTTAGACGGTTCCGAATTATGCCAGCATCACTTAACAGTCGGGCGCGGTCTGTTTCATCATAAGATGCGATCTTATCAATGTCAAAACGACTATACGCAGAACGGAAATTGTCGGCTTTCTTCAATATCGTTATCCACGAAAGCCCAGCCTGGTTGATTTCCAAGATCAAGCGCTCAAATAATAAATTGTCGTCTTGAAGAGGAAAACCATATTGTGTCTCGTGATAAACTTTATTATATGTATCTTCGGCGTGAGAATTGCAATAGTCACAGTAAGTTGTCATATTGTTATTTTACCTTCATCCGCGGGAATCGTAATCAGACCGCGACGCCATGAATCCTTGAGGGCAGGGATGCATACAATCAGACACTTTTCTCCTGTTCCTTTAAAAGTATGAGGTCAGGTTGAGGGCGAGTTTCAAGTCACCATGTCAAACACATAATTGAGGAGTTTTTTGTTGCATCAAAGTATATGGTTACTTATACCCGTATACATGATATATGCCACGCTGGGCTGATCCGATTGCGGTTGTGATGCGGAAAATTGACGTTTGCATATAACCAAACTTACCGATAGATATTTTTTATTTTAGCAAATTCTGTTTTCTGTGTTCACAATTCTGTCGTCAAAAGTGCGGTGTAACCTGGGCTTCCCGTTAAAAACAGTAGAGCCTTTTACGTAATAATTTTTGAGGCATAACTAATCGGAGGGATTGCACGTTTATGTGCAGTCCCTCCGATAAACCTGACCACAGCCTTAATTTGGAAAATTTCTTTTCACTTAGCCAGAGTATTAAAATGAACTTATTCGGTGGAGTATCCGTAATAACCTGCTGGTAGATTTCTGAAATCCAATCGATCAGCCTTCTGAATACGTGACTTCAACGCAGATTAATCCGCTCCTACCTGCAATACAAACAAAGAGAACTTACCCACAGCGAATCTGCCCAATAATTGATCCGAAAGTATTACATCACCTTAAAATATCAAGAAGGCTACTGTAAGACGCTCTTCAGCTTGAAATGACTCGATTGATTTTGTATACAGACCCTGGGATTTTTTATCATCCTGTACGTTTTATAATTGTGACGGTCCATGCTGTGCCAACATGCTGGCTAAGTTTCTCAAGTCCAGCCACCACTGTTCCCTGGGTCTCTGGTGGTCGGTGTCAACCATACGCTCAAAATCCTGCATGTCATGGAACTGGATATTTCCATCTTGCATGCCCATAAAGCTGACCCGCGTTCCGCTCTGTGAACATTCTTGAATCAAGGACTCCATACACAAGTGGGCGAAGTGGCTGGCTTGGATGCGGTCGAACGGGGAAGGGTCGCCACCCTGTTGTAAATGTCCCAGAATAGCCGGGCGCACATCGAAAAGATTATGCCCCTCCTCCTCGAAAAGCGCACACATAAAGGCTGTGGTATAGATCGGGTTAGCGTACTCATTGCGGATCATCAGCCCCAATCGTTTGCCTGCCTGAAATCCGCTTGAAAGCATTTCCACATCCCGCTGTAAATCTTTGAGTGCTACGCCATCTTCATGGATATAAACGCGTTCAGCGCCAGTTGCCATGCCACCCATTGCCGCCAGATAGCCGCAGTGATGCCCCATCACTTCAACGACAAAGCAACGGCGGGTCGCGCCTGCCGACATTTTGATCTTATCAACCGCGTCCACAATGCTGTTCAATGCCGTATCCGCGCCAATACTGAACTCGGAACCCGGCAGGTTGTTGTTAATGGATGCGGGCAGACAGGTCATCGGGAGATTAAATGCCGGGAAGTTGGACCGGTTCAACATCATGGCATGTACCGCTTCATAAGCTGTCCAGCCGCCAATGCAAAGCAGCGCATCAATCCGGTTATCCTCGATTACGCGCGCCATTTCATAAAAATCTTTTCCGCCGGGAACCTTGCGATTCGTGCCTAATACAGAGCCGCCCATCGACGCCCAGCCGCTGACACTCATCCAGTTCAACTCTTTTACTTCCCCATTCGCCAATCCTTCAAATCCGTTGTGGATTCCAATCATGCTGTGTCCCTGATCCAATCCAAAACGGATAGCGGCGCGAGATGCGGTATTCATTCCTGGCGCGGGCGCGCCAGCATTAAGCACTCCAATGCGATAACGTTTCCGTCCCGCCTCAATCGGGTGAGGCAGGGCGCGGATCATCGTCCGCAAGGTTTTGAATGCATCTGAAAAAGACGAACTCCGCAGAGAGATGGCGCGCTCATAATCTTTTTCGGAAATTGCCGTCGCAACGGCTTGCGTTTTCAATACACTTTCCATTAGCGGCAGGTGTGTCATACGATTGTTCTTGATGCCAATCACCACAAGCCCATCTTCCGGGCGGGCAGCGAGTAAAGTTTCAACCGCCTCGTACCCCATGAGTGTTCCCAAGTTACGATCAAATGCGCTCGGGCGACCGCCGCGTTGGATATGCCCCAGTACGGTAATACGGACTTCCTCGCCAAGTCTTTCCTCCAAAGCCTTCTGGACATGTGAGCTGCCAATATATTTTCCATGTCGATCCTGTGCGCCTTCTGCCAGGATCACAATGCTGTCCCTTCGCCCAGCCTTGCGTCCCGCTTTGAGCCGTTCAGCCATCACATCTTCCCAATTATCGACATCTGGCGGTGCCTCAGGTATTAGCACCCAGTCAGCCCCACTGGCAAGCGCTCCCATCAACGCCAAGTAACCGCAGTTGCGCCCCATCACCTTCACTATGAAAGTGCGCTGGTGGCTGGCTGCCGTGCTGGTGATGGCATCCACCGCCTCGGTGATGCGATGCAATGCAGTATCAGCGCCGATGGTCATGTCTGTGCCGTGAAAGTCGTTGTCTATGGAACCTATCAACCCAACGATGGACAGGCGGGCATGTTGCTGTGCCACATCGGCAGAGATGTCGCCATTCTGTACCAATTCCGCCACAAGTGATGACCACTCCTCTCGAAAAATATTTGCGCCAGTAAGCGAGCCGTCGCCACCGATGACGATTATTCCGTCGATGCCATGCTCGATCAAGTTACGCGCAGCCTGCCGGCGACCCTCGCGGGTCATAAATTCCTTCGAGCGGGCTGTGCCAATTACAGTGCCGCCAAATTGCAAAATGCCCCCGACAGAGTTCCAGTTCATTTTACGAATGCGTTCCCCGCCTTCCACCATTCCCTGATAGCCTTCAAAAATCGCGCAAACCTCAACCCCTCGCTCCAGCGCGGTGCGCACAATTGCCCGAACCGCGGCATTCATGCCTTGCGCATCTCCGCCGCTTGTAAGAACTGCAACTCGTTTCTTTGCCATTTTTAGCCTGCCATTTGATGAAAAACATGTTGTGAAGCTTGCCAAAGTATCACTAACTTTATTATTTCTTTTCAATTCAACTTGATGGGGTGGCTGTAACCACCCGCAAATATATCTCCGGTATCCAGCCAGTTCTGCCTTCTGAATCCATGACCTCGATCCAGACCAATCCATTTGATTCCTGCCGACCATACAACAGGGTTAATACCTGTCCCGGGCGGATTTGCCCTATCACCGGACCATCTGGGGTTTGATATAACTGTAATGGCGGCAATTCCGTGCTGATGATCTGTCCCAGTCCTGGCGTGGCTGTAGCTGTTGGCGTGAAAGTGGCAGTCGCTGTAGGCGGCAAGGGAGTAGGAGTCGTTGTTGGGCTGGGTCCAAGCGTATTGGTTGGAGTCACAGTTGGCGTTGAGGTTGACGTTGGAGGGACAAGCGGGTTTAGTTGTTCAGTAAACACCTGATTCACCCTGAGAGAGACCGGGCGCTGGAGTCCATCCACAATTGCTTTTTGCAAGGCAGTGACTTGTTCATACCGCAGTGCTTGGCTTGTGCGAACCGTAATAATCATATCGAGTTTATCGCCTGAATGAGTCACTTTCATTTCCACAAGTTCAGCATTGAGTTGTGCGACCTCCGCACTCACCACTTCATTAATCTGTCGGTTCTCAGTGGCTTGTTGAAAAAATTGAACGCTGTAATAGGTTAAAGGGACAAGCAAAGTGAGCGTAATCAGCGCTGAAATAACCAAAGTGCGCGGCAGCCGTCGGTTGACGATATGTGTGTCCGGTGAAAAACCGCGCAGGAAAAATACAAGCGCGGAGGCAAATGCGATGGTAATGGCGTTTGTAACGAAAAGCAGGAGCGCGCCGCCAGCCGCTTCCCAACGTCCAAGAGCAATGCCAATGCCCACGGTACAAAGCGGGGGCATCAGCGCTGTGGCAATCGCAACGCCCGGCAGAGCAGCGGAAATGTTGGGGCGTGTAAGTGCGTAGGCTGCGGCTAATCCGCCTGCCAGGGCTATCGCCAAATCAATTGGGGAGGGATGTATGCGTGAGAGTACTTCGCTCGGAAGTTCCTGTAACACAACGAAAGGCAATCGGGCATTTCCCATTGTCATTATGGTGGAGAGCAGAACTGCCAACCCTGCTCCCCGTAACAAAGCTGTAACCGAATTGCGCGCCAGCAACGAATCGCCCGTGATGGACGACATACCAACCCCAATGATCGGCGACATCAGAGGCGCGACCAACATCGCGCCGATGATGACCGCCGGCGAGTCGGTAATCAAACCCAGAGTGGCAATACTGCACGATAAGACTACCAGCAGAAAAAAATCAAAGCTGGAGGAGGCAGACTCGCGAATATCCTGCGTGACGACTATTTTTTCATCGGCAGTCAATGGGTGAATTAACTTTTGTATGAAATGGATGATTTGCATGGTTTATCCCAAGAGTATAAATCCCTATTGACGCCATTGCACGAGATATGGCTGCGCATTGTTTGGGATGTGCCCGTAAACATCCTCCATCCGAAATCCCTGGAGTGTTACAAATGATGACTGCCAGCGAAACACCATGCGCGACGATTAAAATGGATTCGTCGGGATGTCTACCGACGATTTCATGGACTGCCGCCAATACTCGTTCCGTCACTTCGCTTGGTGATTCTCCGTCTGGCGCAGGTGTTTCAAATGGATTTCGTGCCCGTTCCGCCAATGCCTGCGGATATTTCGTTTCGATCTCTTCAGAGAGCATTCCCTCCCATGCTCCAAGATTAATTTCACGCAGGCGTGGCTCCAAGGCTACGGTTAATCCCAAAGGTTGAGCTATCAGTTCGGCAGTTTGTCTGGCACGCAACAGATCACTGCTATAGACGGCAGAGAAGTTATTTCCATTCATTTGTTCGCGTATTGCCAGCGCCTGCGCGCGCCCGGTTTCATTCAACCCGGGCGCATCAGAAGCCTGCCCCTGCCATCTTCCAGTGAGATTCCAATCGGTTTGACCGTGACGGACAAGCCAAAGTTCTGTCATTGTTCTTATTTATTTCGAAATCAATAGCGCAGGATAAGCGCTATTCGTCGGTGCAATTCAAGCTGTCCATCATCCAGAAACACCACCTGTCCTTGTTTCTCCAGGACAGCCTCGATGATTCCATCCACCGCATCGTCCGTGACATCCTGTGCACCAACATTGTCATCGGGACTTATGATTCTACCTGTTTCATCCACACGAGCCGGGTAGTGGAATCCTTCCTCCACAAGCAAGATTCTGCCGCGCCCGTCGTTCGCCAAACGCCATACTTCCCCTACCGTGGAAACGAACTTCCGTTCGGAAATGGCTTTTTCCAATTCCGATAATACCAGTCTGCGTTTTTCACTCAGAGTGGCTTTCACCAATGGCCAAACCAGTTTTGCCAATTCGTGCGCGGATGTTTTGTCGTGGCTGCCTTGCAGGGTGGTGAGAATCGAATCTTTGTGGTCTGTCACTTCATTGAAAAATGACAGGAAGCGATCTACCCCAACAACGACCAAAGGCAATGGGTCGTTTGCCAAAAACGGCTTAAGGGCGTCATCCACCTGGCGGAAAAACTTTCGGTGATATTCATCACGGTATGCCGACTTTTTTATACCAAAACCACCGGGCAATGATTCTTCCCCGCCCGGACCCTCATGAATTAAGGGGAAACCGCCATCCTGTACTTCCACTAAATCATCACGCGACCCTTCATATAGGCGGGTGGGTTTCTCGCTTAGAACAAGCGTCCAGTAACGCGGCGTACGATTCATGGCAAAGACCAGGTCTCGTGTAAAGAAGGAATCACCAACAACTACTCGTTCATTTAAAGTGAATGGCAGGTGGATGGCGCGGGCAATATCGTGATTGACAAATAAAGCCAATCCATCCAATGTATGAGGATAATCAATTTCATCAACAAGTTTTTTTAGTCGATCCAATAGTGGACCTATTTCTCGTTTGCTGAATTTTTCGAGTAAACGAGCTGTCGCCTGTTCAACCAGGTTTTTAACCCGAATCGGGTCCTGACGGTTTTCGGGAGATGTGCGATGGGTTGGCAGAGTGATGGTCAGCGCGGGGCTGCCGCTGATTTGTTGCAGTAATTGAATTTCGTATCGGTTCATTTTTAGCTCCTTTTTTGAATGGGTTTACATGTGCGGGTTCTGAGAAAATCCGTTTTGTTATTGGACAACAAGAATCTGCAGCAGGTTGGTCGTGCCAGGCTCCGAGCCGGCTGTGCCCGCCGTGATGGCTGCCAGGTCGCCTTTTTCCACCAGTCCGTGTTTCCGAACGGTTTGCAAGGCGTTGGCAATCATCTCGTCGGTGTTATGAGTGCGGGGAGCCAGCAATGGCGTCACTCCCCAACAGAGGTTAAGCTGCCGTTGCACGCGTTCATCCGACGTGATTGCGATGATCGGCGCGCGTGGACGGTAGCGGGAAACCATTCGGGCTGTATAGCCTGAAGCAGTTACGGCGATGATGGCTGCCAGATCGAGATTGTATGCGACATCACGGGCGGCGCTGCCCACCGCGCGGGCAATGGATAGATCGATGTTTTCCTCATGCGGACGAAAGGGGCGGGCGGGAATGTCAGTCTGTTTCTCCTCCACTTCGCAAATGATGCGCGTCATGGTTTGTAAAGCCTCCATTGGATAGCGTCCGATGGAAGTTTCTCCCGAAAGCATTACGGCATCTGTCCCATCCAGGATGGCGTTGGCAACATCTGAAGCCTCAGCACGGGTTGGGCGCGGGTTGCGAATCATCGAATCCAACATCTGGGTCGCCGTAACGACGGGAATGCCCGCCTCGTTGCAGCGTTCAATGATCCGTTTCTGCGACATGGGCACCTGTTCAGTGGGAATCTCAATCCCCAGGTCGCCGCGCGCCACCATGATCGCATCCGCTGCTTCTATGATCTGATCGATGTTGTCCAATGCTTCCGGCTTCTCGATCTTTGCCATCACCGGCAGGTGTCGATCCGTGAGTTCTCGAATGCTCTTTTTCAACACAACAACGTCTTCCGCCCTGCGTACAAAAGAAAGAGCAATCCAGTCTACATCCAAGTCCAATGCGTGGATCAGGTCTTGGCGGTCTTTTTCGGTCATCGAGGGCAAATCTGCCGAAATCCCCGGCAAGTTTATCCCCTTGTTGTTCTGTATGTTCCCTCCAACCACTACCTGACATTGAACTTTTTGAGTTGTAGTGGACAGGACTCTCAGTTCGATCAAACCATCATCGATCAGGATCAAATCTCCCGGTTTGACCAGAACTGGAAGGTTTTGATTTTGGACGGGCAGCGCGTCCATTGTGCTGCCTAGTAGGTCATCTGTCGTTAATGTGACCGTATCTCCTTCCCTTACAAGAACTCCCGACTCTATGATACTGCCCATGCGGAATTTAGGTCCCTGTAAATCGACCAGGATTGCGACAGGGCGGTTTTCGGCTTTAGCAGCGAGGCGAATCCGTTTCACAGTTTCACGATGAGTCTCAGCATCGCCGTGAGAAAAGTTGAGTCGCGCCACATCCATACCGGAACGCATCATTCCACGTAAAACATCCACATCGCGACTGGCGGGACCGATGGTGCATATTATCTTGGCTTTGCGCATATATCAACCTTTCACTATTCTTTTCGTAAACGAATATCAAGCGTTGGAGCCTCAACTAAATGAATGGTCGCTGAAGCCATCGAGACCTTTCCATCCGTTTGAGCAATGGCGTCTAGGATTTGCGTAAACAATAAATCCTTTGTACCGCGCCGCTTCCCGAAATCCACTACATAACGCAGGGTGAATTCCATCCAATTATCATTGGCAGTCAGGAATACCATCGGCTCCACGACCGCATTTTCGACAGCATATTTGCGCGTCATGACTGCCCATTGATTTCTGGCATTTTCTACGTATTCCCCCACACTATCACTGGCGACTCTTGAAATGATCTGCCTTGCCAGATTATGGTCACTGCCATATTTAATAGGGATGGTGATTTCATCCCAGACAAATGGAAAATCGGCTGAGTAATTGTAGACAGGTTCTTTGAATACAAAACTGTTGGCAATACGGACGATGCGCCCGTTGTACTGATCGCCTTTAACCCATTCGCCCATTTCCATGATTGTTGTGCGCAATATGCTGATGTCGATTACATCCCCCTTGATGCCGCCTAATTGCACACGGTCGCCAATGGTATAAAATTGACCCAAAGAAAGCGCGATCCATCCCGCAATACTAACGATTACTTCCTGAAGGGCAAAAGCAATCCCCACGCCTGCCACACCCAATGCGACTGAAATGCTGCTTAACTGGTTACTGAATATGCCGATGATTAGGAGAATAGCGGCAAGATATCCAAAGAATGTTAAACCACGTCGAATACCATACCGCATATCCCTGGATTCCACGCGGCTTGAGATCAGACCCTGAAAAAAACGCACAATCAGGTTTATGACAATCATCCCGATAACAGCGGCTGCAATCTTGCGAACAAAGGGATCATTCAAAGTGGTTTGCAAAAATTCATCCATCGTTGTATCTCGCCTAAACTACTTTCTGTCTCTAATCATACTCTCTTTGAGTCCGTCTATTCAATCACGCCTTCCTTTACGAAGCGAGTTAACTCACTCACGCTCCATTGTTCAAGCCCGAGTTTTTCAACCGTGCGTCCGCGCCGCCAATAATCAGTGCGGTGGATGATACTTCCCAACTTGATAATGCTTTCCATGCCCAGTACCGAAACGCCGTAGCGTTTGCCGAGTGACGCCATTGGGACCAGGCTCATGGGCACATCCTCGAATATGTAGCGATGATTGAGCGTGGGCGGCGCTTTGATACCATAATAGCCAGGTTGGTTGTGAATGGCTTCATGCAGATCTTCGCCATTAGTATCGTATGCCAGTTTGAGCCATTCCAACGAGGTGCGAGCGCGGACGCCAGCCGACGAAGCCACTGTTACGCGCTCGCGGTCGAGCACTTCCAGAACACGCGCCACCGATGGAGTTACACCATCGATATAGAACTGGTAATCACCGTGAGTGTGTTCGATCCAACCTGCGTTAAGCAGCGTTAGAGCCGGGTGAAAGATTGCGCCCATGTTGTTCAAACCGGTGTGAAGCACATCCACACCGTCAATAAACTGTGGATAGGCGTGCTGAATGGCATTCAAGACCATTTCGTTACGAGTTGCAGGAAGCGCAGCCAACGGCACCGCCTCCTTGATGCGAAAGATGCGCGCCTGTGCAGGACCTTCGGAACGGCTGGCATAGATAAAGGTTTCAGCCTCTGCCACCGTGACATCTGCTGTACAACCATTGTCGCGGATCACCTTCGCAAACTCCAGCGCGCCAAGCGTACGCCCCGGATGCAGGATGACAATCTGTCCATCTTTGAGAAACGGAGCAGAAGCCTTTGCAACATCCGCATGAGCCGAGGAGGGCAACACCACCATAATGACCTGCGCGTGCGCTATTGCCTGCTCTATATCAGATGTGACCAGACTTAACTTGCCAAAACCATGCGGACCTCCTTCGATGCTTTCGAGCTCGATCCCACCGCGCTTTTTCATGATCGAAATATGATCAAAAGTGCGGTTCCAAATTGCCACGTCCGCACCCATCAATGAGAGGTGAGCCGCCATTGATTTGCCGCCATGCCCCGCCCCTAAAACTGTATATTTTTCTGCCATGACAATCTCCCTTTCATAAAGCGAATAAGAATTCGCTCTACACTAATTGGGACAATCGTTCTCTCTCAGAGAGGACACGTCCCGATTCATCCACCGCCTCACAGGCGCCGTTCACAATGCGAGTGCGAATCGTTCCCCGCCCGAAGCTGTTATTCATTAACTGGGGCGCATCCAACACCCCAGCCGTGACCGCCTTCGCCAAAGTTGTCGGGTCTGCCAATTGGTCATCCACGCCCTGACCTGCAAGATTCTGGATTACTTCCAGTGTGACACGCGCTTCGGTGATCAGGTATCTCTTGCGATCCTGCACCTCTGGGGAGCGGGTCATGTTGGGCGCGCCAAGCGCATTGGTGATGGCGCGCCGCACGATCTTGCTGGCTTCTATCACATCCTCCGCTGTGGCGGCGTGATGCGCTTCCGTATGCCCAACGATATGGTAGATATCCGGCTTGAGCGCCATCTGCAGATAGGTGCTGGCGGCAAGATGACCACGCGCCGCATCGGGGTCGAGTGGATGGGAGAGCAATCCAATGCGGGTTTGTTTCCAGATACGGAAACCTTTTTTCGCCAACGGCTTGATCATTTCCAGCACCGCCAGCATCTTTGCGAGGTCCATCGCATCGCTGGTACCAGGCGGGCTGTTGAACATCATCTGCGCAATGTAATCTTTTACGCCATTTTTCTTTGCATTGTATGCAGATAGGTAGGCGGAGACAACAAAGATCACATCTGGAGCATCGCGCATGCCCCAATGATGCGGTTCGTTGAGTTCAACGGGAATGTTTCGTTCGCCATACCAATTCATCACCTTTTGATGTTCGCGGATGGAACCTTCCAAATCCCAAGGCCGCGTCCGTCCATTTGATTAAACCAGAAGAGCGGGATGGCGCACCAAGCATTGTGAAGGGTTTCGGTCAGCACTTCTGCATAACGGATGAAATCATCTGTGCCGGAGTAGGCGCGCAACATCGGAAAATTGCCACGGCGGCTGGCTTCGTACAAAGCTCGATAGTCATCCGCGGTACGAACTGGGACTCCACCTGCTCCCGTGCGACGCACATCCTGTCGTTCGGGGTGGAAGAAGTTTTCCTGCGCGTCTTGATCGGTGCCGAGAGAGATCAAGTCGAGGGCTTGCGCTTCGGCGATTTTCTGGATGCCATCAATCGTGGCTTCCATCGTTGGTAATTCGAAGTGATGGCGCAGAATTGGATACGGGGCGCGTTAGGCGATTCGGTCGGTGATATGCTGCGGGAAGTCTGAAGCGGTCAAGTCGCGGGCGGGCTGTCCCTTGAGATAGGCAAGAACCTGTTCGGGCGATTCGCTCCCGTCAAAAGTCTTATCAAAGAAACCAAGTTTGGCGGCGCGTTCCGCGACCGGTGGCGTACCTCCAAACACAAATTTGACTCCTGCCTCATGCAGTTCCGAAGCTTGCTCCGCAAATTGACCCAACAACCTTTCGCCGGTCTCCGGTGTGAGGCGATATGAAATGCCGATCAACTCGGCTTTTTCGGCGCGGGCAACTTCGAGCACTTTTTCAATGGGGACGGCGGGTCCCAGAAATACGGTGCGCCAGCCCGCAGTTTCTGCGAGGCGCAAAAAATTGGATATGCCTGCCACGTGGACACACTCGCCCAACGCGGCGGCAATTACGGTTTTTTGATTCATTCTATTTCCTTTCTGTTCTCTACTAAATCAGGAGACGCCCGAAGCAGCAGGAAGTAACCAACGATCCCTGCTGAGATGGAACCAATGATGATGGCGATCTTTGAGTCCTGCGCAATCTGGCTTTCTCCAAAGGCGAGCAGCGTGATGAAGATGGACATCGTGAAACCTATGCCGCCCAGGAAACCTGCCCCTATCAAATGACGGGCAGAAATGCCTTCCGAAAGATTCGCCAATTTTGTTTTTACAGCCAGCCATGAAAACAGGAAGATACCCAATGGCTTGCCCACAAACAGCCCCGCCAGAATGCCCAGCGTGTTGGCGCTGATAAACCCAGCGATGGAACTCCCAAGCTGGACGCCGGTATTTGCAAGGGCAAAGATTGGCATGATGAGGAAGGCAACCGGCTTGTGCAGGAAATGTTGCAAACGATAGGAGGGGGAATTCTCGCTGCCATCTGTGAATGGGAGTGCAAACGCCAGCAGGACACCCGCGATGGAAGCGTGAATCCCTGACTGGAGAATGGCATACCACATGACCACGCCCAGAATCAAATAGATGGGAAGCGAATGCACTTTTTGGCGGTTTAGGAGTAGTAAAAACACGAAGATGCCAATTGCCAGCATCAGATAACCCAGTGAGAAACCCGATGTGTAAAACAGGGCAATCATAAGAATCGCAATCAGGTCGTCAATAATTGCAAACGCTGTCAGAAAGATTTTGAGCGAGAGCGGCACCTTGCTGCCCAGCAAAGCGAGAATCCCCAGGGCAAAGGCAATATCCGTTGCCATCGGGATTCCAAAGCCGGATTGCGTGGCAGTGCCACGGTTTAGGAGAAAATGGATCAGGGCGGGCGTTAACACGCCACCGAAGGCTGCAAAAATGGGCAGGGTTGCATTCTTGATATCGGAGAGTTCGCCGATGTAGAACTCGCGTTCGATCTCAAGCCCGATGAGCAGAAAGAAGATTGCCATCAAGCCATCGTTCACCCAGTGTCCGAGGCTGTATCGCAAATGAACCGCTCCCAAATCCCAGCCAAGTTTGATATGCCAGAAATCGAGGAACTGGTCTCCAAGCGGAGAATTGGCAAGCAACATCGCCATCCCAGCGCTGAATAGCAGGATGATGCCTGATGCCTGTGTGCTTTCAAAAAACTCGGTAAAGAGTCGGGTGACCCTGAATTTCATTTGTACTCATCTCCTTGTGTTCATTTTACAACTAAACTTTTTCAATTCCTAATTCAACTCGCCTTTAGCCACCGAACGCGTGCGTCCCACCGTTTGAGATGGAATTCGTTCGCCAAACTGCTCGTGGAAAATTCGGTAATAGAACAATTCCTCTTTGGAACGCAGGTCGGCTTGGGGAAATTGCGCTTGCGCATCGGCAAAGTCTTTGTCTGAAATCCTGGCATTGGCATAGCGCGACAGCAGATCACGAGAGCCTGTTCCGTGGGAAAACTTCTGCTTGGGGCGTTGGAGGACTCCATCGGGCAGGAACCCGGCAAAGGCGCGGCGTAGAAGCGTTTTCTCTGTTCCGCCTCCATTATGAAACTTGAGTTCCGGCGGCAGGCTCAATGCCAGACGGATCATTTCCTTATCCAGGAATGGGACACGCCCTTCGATGCTGTGCGCCATTGTCATTCTGTCTGTTCGCTGCAGGTTGGTGTTGTGCAGGTTGGTGGTGGTCGTCCACAATTCTTGCTGGAATTGCTGGGGATCTGTGACACCACTCAAGTATTCGTAGCCGCCAAAGATTTCATCGGCACCTTCGCCAGTGAGCATCACCTTGACATGCTTTGAAGCCAGACGGGCAAGGAAATAATTGGGGATGGCGCTGCGCAGAAGCGCTACACCGAACGATTCAAGATGGTAGATTACCTTTGGCAGGGTCACCAGCATCTACTGAAAGTCATACATGTAAAGATGATGGCGCGTACTGAGCGCATCGGCAACTTCCTTTGAGCGGGCAACATCCTCGCTGCCTTCCATGCCGACCACAAAAGTGTCAAGCACATCGCGTCCTTCACGCGCCAGTGCGGTGATAAGACTGCTATCCAGTCCGCCTGAAAGGCTGACGCCCACGGGAATACCGGGATCGGCGATCAGTCTTTTTTGAACAGCGCGGCGCAGGGTGGAACGGATCAATTCATCATATTCCGACTCAGCCAGGTTGGATGGCAGTGAGGCGTTCCATTGCAGATCATCAATGTGGAAGTAGCGCACAAAACCGCGCGCGGTGCTCCACCAATGCCCGGCGGGGAATTCCTGAACATCCCCATGTGTATAAAGCAGCGCCTTGATCTCGGACGCAAAGAACATGCCCGCATCGTTCTTTACATAATAGAGCGGCTTGATTCCAATGGCGTCACGTGCCAGGAAGACTTCGTCGCCAAAAGATACGAAGGCAAACATACCATCGAGCGCGTCAATGGCTTCCATGCCGCGTTCCTTGATCAGGCGCATGACCACTTCCGTATCCCCCTGGGTACGCCAGGGACCGGAAAGCTGGCTGCGCAGGGATTGAAAGTTGTAAACCTCTCCATTGAATACAATCCATTGCTGACCATCTGTCATCGGCTGGTGGCTGGCGGCTACATCCACGATCGAGAGCCGGGCATGACCCAACGCTCCCAGCGGCGTTTGCATTACGCCTTGTTCGTCAGGACCACGGTGATGCAGTTTATGCACCGACTGCTCTACAAAATTCATATCAATATTCGGGGTTGACCCGCAAAATCCACACATAACAACTCCTTATTTTTCTTGATCAAATCAAATTTTTCATTAACTGCTGGCGCCGTCCTGGGTGAAAAACACCTTCACTGGAAGCGCGGACTTCCTCAACCGAGTAGAACATCTTTGGGTTGACTTCATGGATGATTTTTCGACTTGTTCCAACTCGCGGCGGTGGATGGTGGTAAACAGGACTTTGACCGGACCTCGATCCATGTCCATCCAGGGCAGTCACGCCGAAGCCGGCATTTGCCAGTCGTTTTGAAAGTTCATCCCCTTCAAAGACGGCAAAGATCTCCACGCTGAGTGTGCCAAGCGCTAATTTTTCCTCGATCCACATGCCAATGCAATTCCGGCAGCGAACCCGGCTGCGTAGGCTAAGTAACTGGAAAAATTAGTCAGGTTACGAACCAACTGGCTGATGGCAACCACCCAGATAAAAACCTCCACGAAACCCAGCAGGGGAGCCAGGCGCTTCAGCCGCGTGAAAGCGAGATGATACGCAGGGTACCCAGGGTTACATCCAGGATGCGAGCAAAAAAGATGAAAGCAGGCAGCGCGATGGGGTATGTTTGAAAAAGGCTTTCCATAGTTCTCCAAAACGTTTTGGTAACAGATTAAAAAAAAGACGATTTATTGGCAGGTTGTTTCTGCGCCTTACCCGCCGGTTGATGGGCGAATTAGCAGCTTTGGTTGAATTTAGACCTGCCGCTCACTTCGATCTTCGCCGTTAATGAGCGTCAATAACATCATCAACAGCCGACCGGCAATTTCCATATAGCCTGGCTGATCCCAGGTCGTCAAAGGCGGTTGCTATGCGCTGATCGGCGATCCCATCAAAGCCGGCAATGGCTATGTCGCGTCCCTGCTTGGGTCCGCTTTACCGCGTGCATGGCACCAATGGCAGTTAAATCCGTTGACGCATGCGATTGCAGTGGGCGGATTTGCTGCTGTCAACAAATGCCCAGCAGCCTGATAACCAACTTCAGGGGGTGAGAGTTGCCACGAATTACAAGTGTGGGATCAGGAATTATTTGAGCCTCTTGCAATCCGACCTGGTAACAGTGGTAGCGGTCATATTCGATTTTGGGGTCTGCCGATGCTCCAATATAAGCAATTCGACTATGACCTTGATTGGCAAGGTGGGCAATCAGCTCGATCCATGCCCATGATTTGTATCGAGTTTCCCACACCGATGAATTCAACGGGTAGCTAGGAACGCTCCTTGGGAAGGCCGAACGACGTCTTTCGATTTGTCAGATGGTCACCGCCAGTCTTGCAGCCGGCAATGCGATTTCGAACGATCCCATCCACTTTACGACCTGGGTTCCAGCGTTCATCGGAGGCTTTCTCCAGCAGGGGCTGTCTGGTGGCGCTGCGAAATCCAGTAAATCAAAATTGTTGGCGACGCCGCGTCCCAAACCAGCAATGAACTCCGGAATAGAAATGGGGTCGGCAAATTGGGGGCTTTTCCGTGGGCAGGATTAACCTAATCGATGACATCGGTTTGCTGGCGGCGAAGCTGGCGGTAGCGCGGTTGGGGTATATCCATCTTGCGCACGAATCTTATTCTCCAACTCGCGGGTCTTTTCCGGCGACATCATCGTACCCATCCGAACCCGTGAAACGGTGGTGATTGATAAGTTCAGTTTTTTTGCTACCATCTGTAATTGTCGGCATATTATTTTCCAAAAACGTTTTGGAAAATATAGCATAAGAAAAGAAAAGAAGTCAAATCGGGCTACATTTTCAATTTATTTTGTGCAGTGCCTCGCCAGACTTTCCAGGGACAAAGTACTGAGAAATGTAATTAGATCCTGTTCTGCCATACTTGCCCAGCATGAACCATTCAATGTTGTTGCCATGCAATCAGATCACGGGCAAAAGATCTGCAGGTATTGTGAGTTGAGAGAGTGGATTGGGCGACCAGGATTTCGGCACAGTCCAGGAGACCTCGACCAATTTCTTTTCTGAAAATTCCCACTTCCGTTAATGTAAGGAAGCGACTAAAAAGCCAGTTTACCGCCGGTCTGGGTCAGCAGTTTTGGATTGGCTCCCTTCGCGGGATTTCCCAAGGCGGGAAAGGCTCGTTTGTTGCCAAACGCATCATACGCTAGTTGGCAAGCGAGCATTCACTTCGGGGTTGGAGGTTACGGCGAGCATGGAATTTGCAACCTCTTCGGCATGCAGGTTTTCCATTGTTCTTCAAAGCGCATTTACTCGGCATTCAAACCATCCAACTCAGCCTGTTCCACGGATGTTTGATTGGTATCAAGAGTAAAAGAGGTTGGCCGCCCCGCTTCCTGCAGGATTCAGGCAATGGTTCTGCCTAGCCGATTTGGCGCATCGATCAAGACTTTCTGTCCCTCAAGACTTTGTAACCCCAGCGGGCGCGCAACGGCCTGCAAGAGGTCGCTGTGTATGGTAACAGTTAGGGATGGCCAAAAATGTCAACGCCAGCAGGCGCTCACCACCTACCAGGTGGAAATCTTCAAAGGTAACCGCAAAGATGGAAGCCACCGAGGGCGGCGAGCTGATTCCACGCGGATGACGCAGGCAATAAAATTTTTTCCCGAGTTTGGGTTGCCCCAAGTGGAGACAAAGACCGAAAAAGGACGTGCAACCAACATGATCAATAGGACGGTCATCAATCTCGAAGCGCCTTCCGCCCATAAGGTGGAGACGTCCAATTTTGCTGCGGGCAAAATGAAAGGATGCTAATACCGAGGGTCGTCAAGGTCTCCTTGGAAATGGCGCAATTGTGCTCACACCGGGGATTGATTCGTTCTCCTCAGGGATCAATCCCATCGCCACTGCTGCCACTTAATCCCGGCTTCGCTCTGAAGCCACTCCGCGAGACCGAATGACTGAGACACGGGCAAGCGCTGCCAGATTGCTTAGCTCGGATGGAACAAGATTCCTGGTTTCATCAGGCGTGAGAGACCTAATGCACCCGCCGCTCCAACCAAGCGAGCCAATATGATTCGACCAAAGAGTAAGCCCACACGATTTCAAGAAGACCCGATGCACCGTGCGTGGTGGTGGCAATCAGAACATCCAGGACGGCAATTGCCAAAATAGCGCCAGTAGGGTCGATCAGGATGGCTTCACCTTCAGGAATGGTTTTAGCCGGCGTGATACGACAATGCGTCGCAGTGGCGGCTGGACAACCGTCGGATGAAGTGACCAGTCATTAACGGCCCAAACAAAATGGCGATGCGCCATTCAGATCCACAACATACCGAGGCGATCGCGGGTGGTTACGCTCCCCAGGATAACAGCCCGCCAATCGTTACAAGGTTTACCGACTTCGACAGCGCTGCCGCAGGGATTTGAGATTCAAGTTGAGGGCGCCCAGCCTCAGAGGAATAATGGCGAACATTTTCAAGTTCAATCAAAATCCCCGGTCCTTCCCTAATTCATTCAAGACATTGCGATTCCCCAGGACGTTGTCTCCCAGGAGGATTCAGATCCCAGTAGCAGCATAGTAGCGGGGACGTGCCAACGATGCGCGAGGAGTTGTGCCAACAAAGCCAAACCCAACTGCAGCGACGATCGGTGATTAAAGATTAATTCGCGATTCATTTGAGGACTCGATATGCAGTTTAAGAGGTTGAATTTGTGAGGATGGAAAAATTCCCAAAGCATTGCTATTTTATTTACACGAGTTTATCACGGGCGTGAAATGCCATGGCGGAATAAAATCGACGCATATAATTGTTTCTGGATAGATCGAAAGATCGACATTATTCTTGGTATCGAACTTGACCTGCGCGCTCGTCTGCCATTCCGATCATGCCATCTACCGATGCGGACGACACGATGAGTCAGTGCGTCGATGCTAAATGTACCTGGGATTAGGTTTGGCTGTTTCCTCATTTAATATTCCCCTGATCTTACTTATTATGGGTTTGGCGGCGGCCTGTCCCGGTCTCACAGCAGCAGGGATGAACAACTCGATCACCGTCAACCCGTCCAACAGGGTCACTTTGGCGGGTATGCACGGCCCAGGGACGCAGCAATGGCTGTCAACAGCCTGTCGCCGGCAGTGTGACCAAACGTGTCATTGACCGGTCTTAAGGTTATCAACATAGAAAAAAGATGGTCAGGGTCTGTCCGGATCGTGTAGGAGCGATAGACCACGCGTTCAGCCAGTTCGTCGAAAACCACGGTTGTTGAGTGCTGCTTTGTAAGAGGATCCCTGCGTGAGAGATGATGGGCATCAAAAGGGATTGTTTTAGTGCCGAAAGCATGGTTGTGACAATCAGCAGGATAAGGCGAACGCAAAAAAAAAATTCCAGGGAATAGTCAAGGGATCTTAGGAAAACCGACTTGAAAAACAATCACAGGCAATCCATGTCAAGACGGTCAGGCTTGATGCAAGAACAATCGTAGCACGCCGGTTTGTTCAACTTCGGGCAACCGTGATACCGGAATTAAGTAGATCAGGCGAAGGTGATGGCCGGTCGTCCAATAGTCAACAATTCAAACAAAGGGGATCATCAAAAAGAACAAGATAGACAGCAAGATGGTTTCCTTGCTTGGGCTTGCGAGTTGTTCTATTTTCGTGTCTTCCTGCCTTTTCATCCATTTCGTAGGTTCGTCAAACTATATGAGCCACAACTTCTGGCGCAATGACCAGAGTAATCTTCATGTGCGCCTCAAGCGTGGTTGTAGCTGTTGGAACAGATACGCGATCTCCTTCCGTGTAACACACAGGGACACAACGAAGGAAATCCAAGCACGCGTACTTCTGTCCGCAACAGGCGCTCCCCGGTTCAATTGGAAGTCCATAACCATTGGCTCTTTCAACATGATGGGAGCCATCGCGGAGGAGATCACGTTCGAGTAATGCTTCGTAAATGGGCGGGGTAACAGAACATAACGCTTAGTCAATGGAAATTACACTCAGCCATTTTCGGAAGGGCGAAACGAACCTGTTCAGCCCGACAAAGAGCCACTCGCGAATGCAACAGCCGTAGCAGCCATAACTTAGATTGACCAACAGGTCTTTCAGGATACTGGCATTCTCGTACTGACTTCGCAAGCTTGGGGAATACAACGGTTCGCGTACCTGCTGAAGATTAGGATTCCGGTTGGCGTAGCAAATGCCGCAAGCCCCAGATCAAGCAGTCTCCTCGCATCAGGAGCAATCCCTGTTGGACGTTTTTACGATTTTGTCAAGCCACGTCTGACTTGCTTTCCAAGGGCCTGAAGAATATCTCGACTGCTTGCGGGTCAATGTGTGCCTGATAATTTTTCTGATCTGCTTCAAAACATCTTCTTCACTCCATGGCACAATAAGAGTCTATCTGAAAGCAGGACGCGTCCCCTTAATCTACCACTGCAAATAAGCGTGCTCAAGCGAGATTTGTTCCCTTTCAAGCCAAGAGGATATCCTGTGCCATCCCATTTTCATGATGACAATAAGGGATATCGAGCGCAGGCTGTAGAAACTCAATGGGGAAAGCAGGTTGAATGCAAGAATGGGGTGCTTTTCCATAATTTTTCGTTCTTCTTTGGTATATCCCTTGAGTTTCTTTAAAGATACTATCAGGGATGCCTATTTTTGCCAATATCGTTGCAAGAGGCACCCGGCGAACATGGATTAATTTTTTACTGCTCATACCTGCACGTCTAGCGATTTCTAGAGTAAATTCAGCGACTCGGATACTATGTCCCGCAGTACTGAGGTCGCGCATTTCAAGTGCGGAAGACCAACCTTCAATGGTTTCGTCGCCCAGGCTTGGGCAATTCAAGATTTTGCCATGCAAATTTTTAAATAATTGGTTGTTACAACGCTGAATTTGAGGGCTTATCTAGCCAGAGAACTAAAATCGATTTGTTCTGCTGAAAGACTTAAGATTGCCTAAAAAGAATTCCAATCACTCCTTGATAGCGCCTTTTTGATATTAATGGGAACGCATACGCTTCAACAAAATCTTCACCTTCTATTGGGGAATTTCCCAATGTGAAAGTTGCGTGTTGCATTCGCCTGCCTTGTATCGCTTTTGACACGTGCCTTTGTTCAATATTGACTGGTAAGTAATATTTATTTGTTCGAAAACCTTGTCCTGCTAACAGGTATAGGTCTGTGTATTGGGATCGAACAAATGAATACATGCTACACGTCAGATCTAATCGCTGACGATGCTTCTGATATCAAAGTTTTCATCTGACGAAGATAGACATCGCAACTGCTCAGGATCCTTCAGATCAATTTCTCACCAAGGACTTTAACCTTACCGTTTGCTTAACTCAATTGTTCTTTTGAGAGATGGGCTTCCGTCAAAGCCTTTTCGACGTCGAAAAGCAGTACGCTGTTGGACAAGAAATTCAAGGTTCAAATTCGTCATTCATAAATTTTGCTCTGATGAAGCGCGTTTCGATATTTCGCAATTGAGCGCCCAGCCAAAAAGAACCAAAGCACGGAAATAATCATCCGCACCGATGCCAATGGTACGTTTTGTGAAATGGCATTTGCTACCATTAGAACCCCTGTTTGTTCAGCCAACCTTTATTTGATAATTATTGTAAATAGAAATGGAATTAAAGGGGAAAGAAACAAAGATTACAGTCGGATAAAATTTTCGCGCAACTAACAATCTTTTTCTAATTAGATGTTTCATGTTCTTGTCCCTCTTATTTTATCAGATATTTCAAATACACGCGCTTCTCTAGTCATCCTTTTTATTTTCACTACGAAGGTTAATTTAAAAACCGTCGTTGCTTCATGATGATATAAACGTAACACGATCGTACGGCAATATAGATAATGAAACTCAAGTAATCGCGCATCTGTTATCCCGACTTTTCCAAATATCGCTGATTAATCCTTTCTCTTTTGGCGTATTGAAAACCTTCATATAATTTTCCAACATTTGATCGCCTAAACGGACGAACCTCTCGTTGTCGTACACTTCCGCACTTGCCTCGAATGTGGATTTAATCTCGCTCAACAGCGCTTCCTTTAA
>JADKDM010000021.1 GCA_016714565.1 Candidatus Villigracilis propinquus | reverse complement strand
CTACCACCTAATCTTCCCAATTGAACTGGGCAAGGTTCCCTGGCAAATCCCGCGCCGTTACGATCACCCGCGGCCCATCCTGAGCGGTTGCCGTGGTTGTATAGTTCCACCAACGGTTTTCCGCCTGCACTGCGGCGCCTTGTTCGAGAACAGCACCAGTGCCATCTGTGATGACCACATTCACCTGCGCCACCTTTACATCATCCATCACCTTAATGCGGAGTACCTGTCCAACTTCGCCCTGCCATGCTGTCACATCCAATTCGAGGATCTCAGGCGCATGGAAGAAATCCGCCATCGCCACGTTGTACGGAGTCCGTGCCGTCTCTGCGGACTTGTCCACGTAGATTTGTTGGGTTTTCGCCTCTTTCGCATACTCAGCAGCCTCACGGAACTTCTCCTGTTGCTGGAGTTGAGCTTCCGTAAACTCCCGATTCTCCTTAAAGGTGGGGGAATTGCTGATGATGGTACGTCCATTCCTGTCCTGCTTCACCACGAACTGATCGCCTACCGAACCACTTAATCCACGCACAAAGATGTTATTACGCACTTTTGCCATTTCTGGCTCCTTTTTTGAATAGTTTAATGTTGAAATGTTCAGGGTCATCCTAGGGTCATCCTTCGGTGATCCTTCGGTCATCCTTCGGTCATCCTATACTCAGCCTGCTTTACCCAATAGGCCCACCTTTCTGCGTCCCCAAGACGCAAAACACCTATCCCCAACGCGCGGCAAACCGCCGCCCCCAGGGCTCAACAATGGCTGGACTCAACTGTTCAAAATCAACTAAAGTGGAAACTTACGATCCATGTCCCGCCATTTCCCCCAGTATACAAAACCCTTATCAAAACCCAACATCCCCCAAAAGTTGCAATCAGACCAACCTCCTCCAAAAAGGAACTGCGCGACCAGATCCCGGCTGCTGACTAGCCCCATTTATATACCCTGACGTACACTAACAAGCCGGGCGCATCTCACCTGGCTTGTTTATATTTACTTCCCCGCCACACCAAAACAGACGCAGATTCCCATATAGGACCTGCGTCTGTTCTTTTCCCCTTCAACCCTGTCCATGATTCCCTGAGCGAAGCGAAGGGTCTCAGCCCCCGAAAGAGCAGGAATAGAATGAAAAGGTCTATTACGGGCATGTACTCCCGCAGGAAGGAATCGTTTTGCCCGTTGTGCTCGTGCCGGCAAATCTTTTCCTCTTCTTGGTGTCTGAGCTGCACCCGCATGCATTGCCAGCATAGTAAATCGGATTACTCTTCGCCTCGGTAAAAACGCCAACCCTCAACTTGGTATTGCTTGCCGCTTGTAGTTCGCTGTATGCGAACTGATACATTTCATCCAACAGCGTGATCGGTATCGGGGCGTTCCTGGTTTTTTCTATCAACTCCTCTTCAGACACATCCTCTCCCATTCCGCATTTGATGGCATTATCCACCAGCTCAAGGTAGCCAGATTCAACCGAATAAGGATAAAAATCCGGCTCGCTGCTGGAATCCAATTCATCATATACCACGCGTAAGCCGATCAAAAGGCTTTCCCTGTCCAGCGATGCCAGGTGCTCCTTGAGCATGGTCTGGATGCTTGTAAAGACTTCATAATGTTTTTCGAAAGGCACTGGCCCCACAATGATGTCCTTGTTTGAATTGGGCTTTTGTTCTGGATTGGGTTTCTGCACTGTATTCATGTTTTCTCCTTTGTGTATGATTATGGTCACGCGGCATGCGCGCGTTCAAGACAACTCCATCACGGTATCCTGATAGCCTGTAGAGTCTGAATGACCTCATCTGCAACGGCTTTGATTTCGGGGTCTTTCTTTGCGCGCTCCTGAAGGTCGGCGATCATTGCGTCGCGAGACTCTACTTCCTCAACGAGCGGGAACATGGTATTGAAAGTCTCCATTGCGGCATTATTTTCGCCTGCATATAACTGTGCCAGCCCCAGGAAGTAATAGTTATCGAATCCTCCGGTGCCGTACTCGACCGCTTTTTCAAGGTCAGCAATCGCGTTCGGATACTCCCCAAGGTCCATATATCGAATGCCCCGAAAATAATAACCGTCTTGCGGGTCGAATTGAACGGCACAGTCCAGGTCGCTCATGATCAGGTCAGGGTCGGTCTGCAGGGTAGCGCGATTCGCGCAAGCCATGCCTTTAAATGGATTCTCATTCTCGATCAGGTAGTCAAAGTCGGCTTTGGCTTCTTCGATCCTGCCCATATCCAACAGTAGGAACCCACGGTTCAACCTGGCCACATACATATTCTTGTCAATGTCGATGGCGGCTGAATATTCCTCGATCGCCTTCTCCTCGTTCGGTGCCGAAGAAAAATGCGGGGCATAAAAAAGCCCAAGCAGGTAATGCCCTTCAGCAAGGTCTTCAGGCTTGAGCGCCATCCTTGGATTTCTAATCGCTTCCGCTTCCGCCCTGTAGATCGATTCCCTCAGCCGTATTTGCGCTTCGGGCACGCGGTCCTTCAGCACCAGCACTTCGCTCAGTGTGAACTCCACGATATAAGCGATGTTTAATGGTTCTGTGATCATGAACTCACGTGTTTCAGTCACCTCAGCATCTGCCGTATAGATGATCCTGTCTGGGTCTGAGAACAGCGGCGTTTCAAGGTGAATTTCAAACTCCGTATCTTTGCGGCCCCAAAGAATGATATCCACCCCATCCACCTTTGCTTTGGTTAAAGCCGCTGTGCTTACTTCAAATGTTTCTTTCAATCGGCACACATCAAATTGGTTTCCCTCCTGGTTGTCAACCAGAGCTTCGTAGATCCTGTCTGCGACCAGTAATTTCTGTTCACCGATCTCCTGCACGTTTGCAACATAGATCAAAAGATTATTCCGGCCTTCGGCATAACTGCAAATCTTGTCAGGATCCGTGGCTAACTCTGTCACTACGCCTGAAATATTAAAACCCGACCATCCCAGCGTGAACACCGTCACCGCCGCGATGAAGCCCGCTTCCGCCCTCCGCCTCGTCAGTGACAGCAGGTATGGGTCCTGTTTAGACTCCTTGAAAGGCTCCGTCATCCGCTGGAGCAGGGAGGGTTTTACGCCCGTCTTGTTGTTTTTTTCATTCCTTGCGGGTTTCTTTTTCTTCTCGTGTATCTTTCCCCAACGCGCACCCACCACCGCCGCCGAAGTGAACAAGATCGTCGCCAGCGAGATCGTGTTTGGGTAGGGGGTATCCACCAGTTTGAAAATGCCCTGCACATATCCCATCACCGCCGCCACCGAGGCGGTAATATCCGTAATGGATTTGATGATCGCGTTTATGGAACTTGCTGGTTTTTCTTCGCTCATTGCTTGTCCCTGCGTAATTCGGATAATGAAGGCCATAATCACTATACATGGAACCCAACTCAAATACAAGAGTCTATTGCCATTCTTTTGTTCCGGTTTCTTTATATCGTCATTCCTTCCAAAAACCCTCCCCCAGAACTACAACATTAATCAACCAATCCCCATCTTCGGCGTATAGTAAAGGTAGATCATCCTTTATCACAGGTGGTCGAGTAGCTCCGCGCACCCTTTGCGGAGTGTATCGAAAGATCATCCTTTATCACAGGTGGTCGAGTAGCTCCGCACGTTCCTTGCGGAGTGTATCGAGAGATCATCCTTTATCACAGATGGTCGAGTAGCTCCGCACGTTCCTTGCGGAGCATATCGAGAGATCATCCTTTATCATAGGTGGTCGAGTAGCCGCGCTCTTGTTCTATGCGGCGTATCGAGACCACCGCCTTCAACCACCAACCATTCACCACAACAGGAGTACCCCATGTCCACACAACGCAATGCAGGCGCCCTCATCGGCGGCAGTGTCCTCATCGCCATCGGCATCCTCTCCCTTCTCGGGCAGGTTTTCGGCGGCCTCAACTTCTGGAGCTTCATCTGGCCCTTCATCATCATCGGCGCAGGCGCCATGTTCTTCATCGGCATGTTCGCCGGAGGAAAGTCCGTCTCCGGCCTTGCCATCCCCGGCACCATCATCACCACCGTCGGCCTCATCCTCTTCTACCAGAACATCACCGGCCATTGGGAAAGCTGGTCCTACGCCTGGACGGTCATCCTCTTCTCTGTCGGCCTTGGCATTTACATCATGGGCATCTACGCTCAGGATGAAGGTCAGCGCACCTCTGGCAAAGGGCTCATGAAAGTCGGCGTCATCATGTTTATCATCTTCGGCGGCTTCTTCGAAATGATCTTCTCCATCGGCAGCGGCTCCGTTCTGCGTCAGTCCATCTTCCCCGTCCTACTCATCCTCCTCGGCCTCTACCTCATCTACACCCGCCTCACCCACAAAGAAGCAGAATAACCCCTCAACCTTTGCTTTTGACCTTCGACCTTTGACCTTCGACCTTCGACCTTCGACCTTCGACCTTCGACCTTCGACCTTCGACCTTCGACCTTCGACCTTCGACCTTCGACCTTCGACCTGACCTTCACCCCCCGGAGACCCCATGAAAGAACGATCCTACTTCTTCCCCCTCGCTCTCATCGCCACAGGCAGCATCTGGCTGCTAACCGGCATGGGCATCATCCCCACTGAAAACCTCTGGGCGCTTACGCACCTTTGGCCCTTCCTGCTCATCGGCCTCGGCATCAGCCTCATCCTCAGCTCCTTTTGGCGTTACGGCAGCCTGTTCGTATCTCTGCTTCTGGTGGGCGGCGCAGTCGCGGCCATCGTCTTCGCCCCGCAATTGGGCTGGGCAAGCCCCACTCCCATCACCTGGAACATGGACCTCGGCGACGAATTCAGCGGCGCAATCGATGGCTCTGGCGTTATCAAATCTGAGACCCGCAAACTCACAGCCGTCGAATCCGTCCAACTCAATTACCCGGCGGATGTCACCATCAAACAAGGCAGCGCTAACTCTATCGTCATCACCGCAGACGACAACCTCCTCAAACAGATCTCCAGCAGCGTGGAAGATGGCGTCCTGCGTATCAGCAGCAACGAAGGCAATTGGAATGATCGCGTCAAACCGACTGAAGGAGTGCAGATCGTCATCACCCTCAAGGACGTCAGCAAGATCACATTGTCCAGTGCAGGCACGCTTCAGGTTCTGGACCTGACAACTGATTCACTCCAACTGACAGTCAGCGGCGCCGGAGACATTTCCCTCGCCAACCTCGATGTCGCCAGTCTCGAAGTCACCCTAAGCGGCGCCGGCAGCATCGAAGCCGACGGTACCGCCGAGTCACTGGATGTGCGCATCAGCGGCTTTGGCGATTTCAAAGGCGGCGACCTGCGCAGCCAGGACGCCAATGTCCGCATGACGGGGGCGGGCAGCTCCACCGTTTGGGCTGAGAAAACACTCACCGCCAGCATCAGCGGCGCAGGCAGCATCAAATATTACGGCAACCCCGTCGTCGATGAATCCATCAGCGGCGCAGGCAACGTCAGCCGCCTGGGCAGCAAGTAGCAGATACCCGTCATTGCGAGGGTGATGTTCCCGAAGCAATCTCCACTGGGCACATACAATCAAAACGGCTCTCGAAGTCACCTTCGAGAGCCGTTCTTCTCATTTAAAGCTAATCGCTGATCGCTGCACTTACTCCACCGGAAAGATAGACAGGTCCATGTTCCCGTCAATATCCAGGTCTTTTTCCTCGATCCAGCAGGGAGAGCCGAAATAGGGGTTCATGATCTTATACCAACCGGGGGTCTTGCCAACGGCAAGCAGTTCCACTTCCTCGTACTGGCTGATATTGCTGACACGAGTGGAGGCAGTGTCGGGCTTCATGAAACAACCCGATAGCTCATTCCGTACCATTGGCGGATGAACTTCAGCCACCGTCGGTTGAATGGTCGGGGTTGCGGTTGGCTCCGGCGTGAAGGTAGGCTGCGGGGTGGGGGAGTACGCCGCCACGGTCTGTGTTAGCATCAGGGAAGCCAGTTCCATGGCTCGCGTGCCCACCACGTCCACTGCCGGTTGGGTGGGTGTTGCCGGGGCACAAGCCGCCAACACAGCCACCATCACCAAAATACTCAAAATCAAAAATCGATATTTCATAGGTACCTCTCGTTTTTATGTGTTGAATTCCTGTTTGTAATTTATTCAGTCACCTTACACGCCTACGCTTCGGCTGCGTAAGCGAAGTCGAAGGACCTGGTAAAGTGAATTATTCATTAGACCTCTTGCATAAGTATTTGTAGGGCGGGTTTGTAACCCGCCAAACCTCATAATTCCAGAGAGCGTCAGGCTAAAAGCCTGACCTACATCTGACTTTCTCAAGAAGTCTATTAAGTATAACCGACATCAAATACACATAAAAAGGTTTCCGAAGTCACTTCAGGAACCTTCACTACCTGCTGTTTTCCGTTCCTTCTCGAGCGGCTGCCCTTTGGGTGAAGGACAAATGCCTGTTGAGCAGGAGCAGGCACGGGCGCGGCAGGAGCGGTTCCTATTCCAATGGCAAGCGCAAGGGCGATAAATCCAAATATTATAGAAAGAGTATGCATCGTTTCATGCTTGTTATCTCCCACCCATTCAACCGGGTCGCCGGAATAGCCGAGAGCTTCCAGTCCATGAGGGCGGGTTCACCAGCAGCGGCGTGCATGAAGCACATTGCAGGGCTTTGTGGGTATAATCTGGCTGGATTTAGTTGAATTCTTAACGCAAAACATTAGGAGGTATTATGGAGGCATTTCAGAGGGAGGCTGTTTCTGTGGATGTAGCGTCCCGTTTGCGTAACTTGCGCGAATCGCGTGGCATCTCAATGCGGACACTTGGAACGAAAAGCGGCTTGTCCGCGAACGCGCTTTCGATGATCGAACGCGGAAAAACTTCACCTTCGGTGAGTACGCTTTATAAACTGGCTGATGCATTAGGGGTTTCGATCACAGCATTTTTTGACACAGAATCGGAAAAGAAGCAGGCGGTATTTTTGAAGGCTGATGAACGCACGCGCATCTCGTTCACGCGTGGGGTCTTCGAGGCATTGGGTGGCGAGCAATTTTCCGGAAGGGTGGAGCCATTCATGCTCACTCTGGAGAGCGGCGCTTCTTGCGGCCCGCATGGCATGGTGCATACAGGTCACGAGTTTGTATTTTGCCTGCGCGGTCAATTGGATTATTATGTGGAAAAAGAACTCTTTCACCTGGCAGCGGGAGACAGCCTTTTGTTCGCTTCGAAATTAAGTCATCGCTGGCGCAACGCAAGCAATACAGTGACGAATGCCTTGATCATTATTTCAGGTTTTGAAGAGGGCGAGCAGCCCCATGCCATGCACTGGAAAAAGGGGAGTGAAGAAAAGGTCGAAGGTGGAATGACACTTGCGCCGCACGCCAGTGCAGGTGTGAAGGATGAAGCGGAAAAAGAAAGATAGAAAAAGACGCCTATCCAAAACGGATGGCGTCTTTTTACATTTGACCTTCAACGTTTGACGTGCTTTTACGCGTACATTCCCCAGTCCAACGCGGATGGGTCTTCCATCATGGAAAAGTCCCACATTTCCATGCCCATGTTGATGGTCACAGGCATGTTGAGTCCTTCGGTGGCCTTGGCCTTGGTCATTTCGATCATGGCGGGACCGTACGGGCAGAACGGGGTGGTGAGGATCATCTTTACGCTGGCGATATTATTTTCAATTTCGATATCGCGGATCAACCCCAGCTGGATGATGCTCATTCCAATTTCGGGGTCGATCACCTCTGATAGTTTTGCGCGGGCTTCCTTTACTGTCTCAGGGTGGGTGGTGTGGATTGTCCACTGGATTTCTTTGATTTCTTCGCTCATGGTTCCTCTTATAAATAATGAGTGTTTGTTACTTGGCTTTTACTTCCACAGATTGGACGACATAGGTGCAGTGCGCGCCGCCGTCCAAAATGCATTGAACTTTGTTGGCTGGCAAAGCGAGCATTTTCGAGATCAGGGTCTGGTCCACTGTGCAAACTTCCGGGTGCGCGATGCCGATCTGATAATACGGGCAGGAGATTTCGTGGATCTCGTATTGCCCACCACCTTTTTTCTCCCATTCCACAGTAAAGCCTTCCTGCGCCAGCATACCTTTGACGAAGTCCAGGCGTTCTTCCATACCCAGGTTTTTCATATCTTCGGTATATTCACTGGCAAGGTCTTCGGCGATCTGGTTGAACAATTTTGCAACGACTGGCCCGGGCATGGTTTCTTTCATCTGGGCAAGTAGTCGTGTAGTCAATTTCATGTAGCGGGTGGGGAAGTGCTCCATACCATCGTCGGTCAACAGATATACCAGGCGCGGACGTCCCACTCCGTGGCGTTCCTCCTGTCCTTCAACAAGTCCCTCCATTTGAAGGTTGGTCAGGTGGTGGCGTACAGAAATAGGGTTGATACCGACTGCTTCAGCAAGATCGTTGATGGTTGAGCGTGGTTTTCGCAATAAAGTTTGTAAAATTTTGTCTCGCGTAGATTTCATACTTGGCAGTATAACTGTCCAGTACCTTCTTGTCAATATACTAGATAAATATCATAAATATTTTGTAACTGCTTAGTCGTCATTGCCTGTACCGTGCGCAGGCACGCGTGCGAACCGCCGCTTTTGCTCTTTGGCGGCGAAGCAATCTCAGCCTGTGTAAATAGACAGGTAACGTTTTCAAGCTAGAAATTTGTAGTCGGTCGTAAATGGTCAGAATTCCGTCATTGCGAGGGATTGCAAGTAGTGAAAAACCAGCCTATGGGTACTCTCGGATTTACGGAACGGCGATGTACAGCAAGCATCCAGGTAGTCGGGTCACTTCCCAAAGTAGATCGGGATCAAATACTCAGTGGATAATTGCGAGATCAGCAGCCCATCATCTCAGAGCTTTTTAACTTTTCTGTATTATTCGTTTTTGAACCAATCGCTAAAGATTATCCCTGCCGGATGCCAGACATTCGAGACGATATTCTCGGCAAGGTAAACAGAACCGTCAGGCGCGATGTGCAACCCGGCGGCGTACATCAAGCCGGGGAGTTCATCGCTAAAGAGAAGCAGGGTATAGTTCTCGTAGCCGCTGTAATTGCCATCCTGTTGAAAGGGGACGATCATGATCGCCGCGCCGATCAACGTGGTGTGGACGTTATGGATGATGGCTGCGTCTTCGGTCTCTTTCGGGTTCGCGGCAGGGAACATCACCCTTAATTTTTGAAAATCCGCATTGACCCAATCGAAGGGCGGGTGGTTGATGTTGCGGTAGACCTGCTGGTACATCGGGTCAAATTCGAGCACGTATGCGGAAGGGTCTTGCCCTGGGATGGCGTAGAGCCCGCTGTTGCCTATGGTGACGGGGAATATTCCGATCATTTCGGTCGGCGCGGAGGTGACGGCGAGTAATGCATATTCTTCGTAATCCAGAACATAGACCGTGTTGCCGGAAGTCAATGTGGTCCGGAGATAGCCTTCATGCGCCGATGGGATCTGTTCAAATGTGTAAAGTGGGAGTTCATTTTCAGCGAGAAGGCCCAACCCGAATATGGCAAATAGGGCGCAAACTGAAGCGATACAACACATGGTTGTCACTGAGGCGATGATCAGTAATCTTTGATCTTTCATGTTTGCTCATTTCTTGCCGGCGTTAAATTAGGTCGGAACACTGCCACTGTTTGGTGACACTCGTATATTCACAGTAATCTCCATCCATGCTTTTCCCGATCATGAAGAAGAGGGTGAATGTTTCGCCGTCTGACTGCGTTTCGTACTGGTACCGCCATCCCGGAGCAGGTCGGGGAATGTTCGGTAAATAGGCTGGCACAAGTAATTCGAGGTTGATTGGGTAATGCCCCGTGTCGGTTTTGTATTGCTCCAATTCTGTAATCAAGCCGACTGCTCTCTCTTGTCCCTGCCGGGCGGTGGGACCGTTAACTCCATAGATCGGAAACAAGAACGTCCAACAGCACCCAACGAGAAAACATACGAAGAGAAACGGAAGCATAATGGCGGCAGCAACGATTCCTCTTCTTTTCATGGTTTGAAAGGCTTTTCAATTTGTTCTATGGACAGAATTGCCTCGGTCTCGTTGATGTAATAGACGTTATTGGAAGAAGCATCCTCATACTTCAGCGCTTCGATCTGCTTCTCACTGATATGACCATTCCTGTTGGACTGCTGGTCAGATTCATCGAAATTAAAGAGTTTCATCAACTGCGGGTCGCTCATATCGGGGTACCTTCGATCAATACCTTGTTTGAATGTCCAATACTGCCGCACGCGCATCTTCATAATTCGTCCCATGCAGTTGCCGGTGAGCGCGGATGGCTCCCAGTACATCACCTTTTTTGACGAACTCCACAACCTCGATATCATCATGGATCGCGGTTTGTGTTGCCGCGCTGGCAGGCGCAAGCCATTCTGCAGAAAGGATCTCCTTCTTTTTCTCCTTCAGATTAAATTCCGCAAAGTAAACAGCATAAACATCCCCTTGTTTCATGATTTGGGGCAGGGCAGCGCGCACTTCAAAGGCACGCCCACTGATCAACAATTCGTGAACTGAACGTTCAGAATAGGTTTCCGTGCTGGGGTTGTATTCCCGCCGGACAACTTTCACAATATTGACGGGTCCTTCTGCCTTGCCCACCTTGACTTCCACCTTGGCAAACGCGCGTGATAGTGTCATCACTCCCGCCGCGCCCCAGATCAACGTCCAAAAGCACCCGAATACGCTGACCATTAGGATGCGAAAGACAAGGCCATAGTCAACTATGAATGCATATGCGCCCAGCCCCACACCCGCCAGCGAGGAAAGCATGAAAATACCACCCAGGAAGAGTGATCCTGCTTTTGCGCCGCTTTCCTTAATCTGCAAATTTTGTTTTTGCTTTTCGGAGAGCTGCCCCTTTTTATTAAGCTGTAATTCGGATTCATCGAAACGAAGCTGGTTCATGAGCATTTGATTTGACATATTGTTTTCTCACTTAAACAGGTTTGTATAATTGGGTTTCCATCTCATCGATTGAGATGATTTTGTTCTCGCCTGGGATGAATAAACTTTCATCCCGCAGGCAGTAGTGCAATTGTTCCCAACGGGCTTTTGCGCGCTGCCAGCGTGGGAATTCATCTTGCTCAAAAACCAATTTATTCTCTCGATATGATTTCAAATCCTTTCCGAAACGATTCCTGACCTTCGAACCCAGCCATAAAAATAAAGCCAGCACAGCTACGCCAAAACATAATGTAGGTAACCCAAATGTGAGACTTGTGACCAACCAGGCTGGGATTCCGGCAAGGTCAGGTAAAAGAGTCGAAGCGCCAATCAACCCGCCGATCAGTGGGGCAATAGCTCCTGCCAATGCCAGCGCAACCGGGCAAAGGATCGAACAAAGGAAGATCATTACCAATCCGCCAATTCCATACCAAAGACCGGGGTGGGTAGGGCCGGCCGGCTCGTTTGGTGGTTTGAGTTTCAAGCCTAGGGCTGTATGAGCCGTTCGCAGGTGTTCGGTGGTGACAGTGTTTCCCCAGGAGTCTATTCCGGTGGAAGTCTCTTTCCATTCCTTTGTGTTCGAAGCAAACAGAGTGGTCACTTTTTGAACCTGATCAGTCTGTTTGCAAGTGGGGCAGGTGGGCAATTCGTAGGCTGGCATTTTTTTCCTTTAATTGGTCTTTACTATACAGAATCACCTGTTGACTCTGTTTATATTTGTTGACAGATTATTTAGTACAATCGGGTCATGTCGTCAGTAGCAGGCGTTCCCAGCCCATTGAGTTATTCCACATTTGGAGAGCTTCTGCGCTATTTGCGTGAACGCGCTCATCTGTCACAGCGTGAACTGGCGTCTTTGGTGGGGTATCACTTTAGCTATATCAGTTATCTTGAAAAAAACACTCGTATTGTGGATGAGGCTACGCTGCTCGGACGATTTGTGCCAGCTCTGGGGTTGGAGAATAAGCCCGAGTGGGTTGCTCGCCTGCTTGAATTGGCAAAAAATAAAAAGAATGACGCTCCAGTTGTTGGAAGTGGGGCTGATGAAATATCTGTCAGCGAAATAAATGCCAGTTTCCTGCCGACCAGCCTTACGTCCATGATCGGACGCGAGTATGAATCTGCGCGTTTGCGAAAGTTGATCCTCGATCCTGATATCCGCTTAATCACCATTGTAGGTCCGCCAGGGGTGGGCAAAACATGTCTGGCTTTAAATGTCGCCGGCAAAGTGTCAACAGCTTTTAGACACGGGGTTATTTTTGTGGACCTGACGCCGATTCGCAGCGCAGAGATGCTGCTCCCCGCGCTTGCACTGACACTTGGCACCCCTGAGTCTTCAAAGATACCCATTGAGGAAGCAGTAAAGGCTGCCCTGGTAAAAAAGAGTTTGCTGATCGTGCTGGATAATTTTGAGCAGATCGTGGACGCCGCACCCCAACTCCTCCCATTACTGGGTGCTGCTGCGGATATAAAAATGTTGGTTACCAGCCGCGAGGCATTGCGGTTGCGCGGTGAACAGGAATTTCACCTTGCGCCCCTTCCTGTCCCCAATCAGCATGAAAAGAATTCCTTTGAGCAATTGCAAGGCATACCATCTGTCAGTTTGTTTATTGAACGAGCTCAGGCGGTCAAGCCGGAGTTTAAGTTGGATGAGAAAAACGCTTCGCACATCGCCGAAATCTGCCACCGTCTCGACGGTTTACCCCTGGCTATTGAATTAGCCGCCGTCCGCATCCGCACGATGAGCCTCGTTTCCATGATTGAGCAGTTTGACCGCCGTTTTGACTGGCTCACGCAGGGCGCACGCGACCTGCCTGCGTGGCGGCAAACTCTGCAAGGCGCAATTGAGTGGAGCTACAGCCTGCTTTCTGAAAAGGAACGATCCCTATTTTGCAGGCTCTCCATTTTTACTGGCGGTTGGACGCTTGAGGCAGCCGAAGAAGTCTGTAGCGATAATGAAATATGCCTTCGTTCGGAAATTCTAAATTTGTTGATTCAATTGATTGATAAATCACTCGTTACCCCGGATATTGAAGGAAAGCGTTACACCCTTCTGGAAACTTTACGAGAGTTTGCCTCTGGAAAAATAACAGGGGATGTTGAATTGGAACGGCTGCAAAAACAGCATTGCGAATATTATCTGAAATTTTCGCAAAGTGCGAAGCCGCACATTCTTCAGGGTACTGATCAGTTTGTCTGGCTGAATCTTGTGGAACGTGAGCGCAACAACCTGCGGGCAGCGCTGGCATGGGCGGTTGAAAAACCAGAGCGGTCAGAGGTGGCCATGCAATTTGGAATGGCGATCCATATTTTTTGGCTCACGCGCAGTTATATAAACGAGGCGCGTTATTGGCTTGGTCAAATCCTTGCGCTTGATTCTTCTCCATCTGCAAACCGCGCCGATCTTTTGCGGTTTGCGAGCGACTATGCCAGCTCGCAAGGGGATTACTCCAACGCGCGCTTGCTCGAAGAGGAAGCCATGGAAATCTCCAAAGCTCTTGGCGACGAAGCTGGAATTTATTATTCACTGGATGGAATGGCTATACTTGCAGGGATGCAGGGAGATTACACGAGGGCGGCAGAGTTGTTGGAGCTGGTGCTTGTGTATCGACGGCGAATGGGGAATATGTTGCTTCTTACCGGTACACTCAACAATCTTGCCATCGCTACCAGCCGGCTGGGGAATCTCGAGCGCGCAAAGCTAATTTATGCAGAGACGATCAAGATCAATAAAGAGGCAGACAATACCAAATCGCTTGCCCATGCCTTAAACGGGTTGGGAGAAGTCCATGTGCAATTGAAGGAATATGAGATTGCGGTGCAATTTCTCCGTGAAAGCCTGCTTATTCGCCATCAATTAGGCGAACTGAAAGGGATGACCTACTCTCTGAATGCGATTGCCATGATCATGGAGAATCTTGGGGACAGTTTGCTGGCTGCGAAGTTGGAGGCCGCTGCCGCCAAAATCCGCAGTGACTTGGGTGTCCCCATCGCTCCTGCCACACTTGCAGAAAACGAGAGTTTCATCAAAAGATTGCGCGTAAATCTGGGTAATGAAATGTTTGAGGAGGCTTGGGCTATAGGACAGGCCGCACCACAGGAACAAATCGTCGTAATGGCACTAGGAAATGACCGGAATAGCACTTGAAAAAATAGCGCTTCGATCTGATCGGGGGCGTGGCAAAAATTTAAATCAAGGCACAAAAAACTGATAGTTCACTGACCAATTGCTCCAATTTCCAATTTTGTCCTTTGCGCGTACCCGCCAGTAATAGGTTGTGCCCTTCGTGAGGGTTTTTGTCCGCAGCGAAGTTTTACTTGTTGATTCTCTAAACTCAGGGCTGGAAAAATCCGTATTGTTGTCCAATTCAATTTGATATTGCATTGCACCAACCGCCGCTTTCCATTCCATTAAGGGAGTTCTTATGGCATTTGATGTATTCGAGGGACTGACAAGTGTTGGCACCGGCGGAGGCGTGGTGTCTATTGTGAAAGTATACGCCTTGCTGAATTTACCTGGGGAAAGGCTGGCGTTATAAGCACGTACCCGCATGTAATAGGTTCCATCTGCAAGTGGCAGGGCGGGCGTGTAATTCGTCTGGTTGACGGTTTGCATCAACACGATGCTGCTAAAATTTGCATCCTGCGCGATAAAAACCTCATACGCCTGCGAATAGCGAACCGCGCTCCAGGAAAAATTCGGCCTCGGATTGTTTGTCAACACAATCTTGCTTAGAATGTTGGGTGCGGAAAAGTTAACCGTTATTTTTGCTATGGTGAATGATTCACCGTTTAAGAAACTTCCGTTGAGAATTCGATTTCCTGAGAGATCGGTGATGCTGCTGTTATCGGCCAGGTCAAGGCGAAGCAAGCCGGAGCCTGCTCCGGTGTTTACAGAGACCACAAAAAACGGATTCGCGTTTTGCACATTCGTAACTACCGAGTTCAGGTTCGTTGTGTTGACGAAGAAGTCTGTCGAATCCACATTGGTTACCGGCTCGGAAAAAGTGACGATGAAATCCACGCTGGGGTTAATGGTTGGGTTGTTGCTTGCGCGCACGATCGAGGTAACGAGCGGGGGAGTTCTATCGACTGAATATTTTTCGCCGCTTGTGAAATTTGAATTTCCAATTCCTTCCCCGCCAAGACTGATCCCCAGAGCATTGTGGATGCTGTCATCATCTATAATGTCCAGCCGCAGCTCACCATCTCCCGTGCCGGTGCTGACAGTAACCACATAAAACGGGTTTAAGTTGTTGATATTGATGATCGCCGAATTGTATGGGCCAGTCACAATAAAATCTGATGCGTCCACGTCTTCCACAGTTTCAGAGAATGTGACGACAAAGTCCACGCTTGCGGCGCTTGTGGGGTTGGGGCTGGCGCGCAGGATGGATGTTGCAACCGGTACGCCCAAACTGAATGTATATGCTTCACCGTTCGTAAAATTCCCGTTGCCCGTTCCTGCGTCGCCTAATTTGTTTCCCGCATTGTCGAGGATGCTGTCATCGTCGATCACATCCAGCCGGATGGTGTCATTCCCCGGTCTGATGGAAACAGAGACGGCGTATACATTGCCGGAGCCTGTAATGCTGTTGATCACTGCTCCATTCAAGGTGAACAGGGAAAAGTCGCTTCCATCCACGCCGTTCACTGCTTCTGAAAAACTGACAGTGAAATCTACGCTGGAAGTGTTGGTCTGATTCGGATTGGCGCGCAGGATGGAAGTGACAAAGGGCATACTGCGATCCACGGAGTAGGTTTCTCCACTGGTAAAACCTGGGTTTGCGGGGTTTCCTGCCAGATCAACAACGCTGTCGTTATCGATAAAATCGAGCTTGACCGTATCATCACCCAAGCCCGTTGACACTGAAACCAAATACAAATTTCCCGAACCGCTGATATTGCCAAGCGACGCTCCTGCATTTGTAACGAGGCTAAAGTCTGAAAAGTCCACGCCTGTTACTGCCTCGGAGAAGGAGATGGAATAATCCACGGTTGGCGCGTTGGTTGGGTTTGTGCTGGC
This sequence comes from Candidatus Villigracilis propinquus, assembly GCA_016714565.1. Lineage (GTDB taxonomy): Bacteria > Chloroflexota > Anaerolineae > Anaerolineales > Villigracilaceae > Villigracilis > Villigracilis propinquus. The sequence goes on along the minus strand of JADKDM010000021.1, from coordinate 81,317 downwards.
GCGTGTAATGGCGGTAACAATGGGATTTGTTTTGTCTATTGTGTATGCTTGCGCGCTGGTGAAACTGCCATTGCCAAGGCCAGAACCACCCAAGGGGTTGCCCATGCTGTTCGTGACTGAGTCGTTATCCGTTAGTTCGAGGCGAAGGGTTCCATCCCCGCTGCCTGTAATTATGGAAACGGTGTATGCGTTGCCAGTGCCGCTTACAGTTTCGATCATCGCCCCATTGATATTGGTTGAGAGGGTAAAGTCTGCCGCATCCACACCGGTCACCGCCTCGGAGAAAATGACTTGATAATTAACATAGCCGGCGTTTGTAGTGATTGGACTGATCGCCGTGATCGCTGTGACGCTCGGAGTGGATTGGCCGATGACGAACTCATCCACGAGCACTCCTGCGCGCGTGATTGCTTGAAATTTCATGTACGTGCTGGTAGCTTCCACACGCATGGCGCCGAAATCCTGATTGAAACGCACCTGACTTTCTGGAAGCACGGTCTCAAACTTGTACAAGTCTGAGCCGCCAAAACCGTTCACGAAATACGGCAGACCATTCACGACCAGTCTTTCGTACAAATGGTCGTGTCCATTCAATACAGCATCTGCGCCCCATTCTTTGAAAGGCCAGCGCATATACTCATTGGAGCCATGCCTGCCTGAAGAGTAGGGCGGGTGGTGGAATACCACTACATTAAATGGAGAAGTGGAGGCAGTGAGGACTTTCTTCAACCACTTTGCCTGCGGAGATGTGGAAGTGTATCCGTCCGGCTCTTTTTTATCGCTATCCAGAATAAAAAAATGAACGGGTCCCTGAACGAAATCATAAAAGGTTTCATTTTTGGTGAAATTAAAATAATTGAAGTATGCGTTGGCGTCGCTGTCCTTGGTCCAGTCGTGGTTCCCCATGGATGGAAAGAATCTTCTTGTTGTGGCGCCGTTTCCATACTTCCCTTTGTAGGGATAGATATAGTCGTGATAATACTGCCCGATGTTTTGATCGATTGACCATGCCGCGCCGTCATTGTAATTATTATCACCCGTTGTAACGATGAAATCTGGATTCCAGCTTTTTACCAAATTCGCCACATCCGCCTCGTTCTGGCTGGCGAGACCGTAATCTCCGATCACGGCAAAGGTGATTTTGTCAGTTTGGGCATGAGCTTGGGGTGACCCGACAGCTGAAAAAAGGAGGGTCAAAATTGTAAGTAGTAATGTTGCGCGGGGCAGGGATGTGTTCATGTGCAGCTCCAGAACGATATGCGACGCTTTCATTATAGAACTGTCCGGGAGGCCTGTTGAATGGTGGCATGAACTTGATATGGTTTGTTTGGGCGGGGAAAGCGGCACGAGCTGAATATACTAGAAAAATATCATAAATATTGACAAATCCCCCCAGCCCTGCTATAATGCACCTTCAATGAGTTAAAAACGCCAGAATTGGCTTACTTCTTACCGCCCAAGCGGTAATTTCTGAGGAGCTATAAAAGAATGTCGCAACTTGAAATAAAGAATCTGCACGTCAGTATTGAAGACAAGGAAATACTAAAAGGACTTTCACTTACGATCAATCAGGGTGAAATTCACGCAATTATGGGGCCGAACGGCACAGGCAAATCCACATTAGCCTACACATTGATGGGGCACCCCAATTACACAGTTACAGCGGGTGAGATCATCTTTAAAGGAAAGAACGTTCTTGACCTCGAGCCTGACGAGCGCTCCCGTGCCGGGATTTTCCTTGCTTTCCAGTATCCGGTTGCCATCCCCGGCGTGACAGTAGCTAACTTCCTGCGGACGGCTATCAATTCCCGCCGCCGCGCGGAAAACCCCGAAGACAAGGGCATGCCCATTCCTGAATTCCGCAAGATGTTAAAGGAAAAGATGGACACGCTCAAGATGGATCACACCTTCGCGGGCCGCTACCTCAATGACGGTTTCTCCGGCGGCGAAAAGAAGCGTGCCGAAATTTTGCAAATGGCAACCCTCAAGCCAGAGATCGCTATTTTGGATGAAACAGATTCCGGCTTGGATATTGATGCGCTGCGCATCGTTTCGGAAGGTGTCAACGCTCTTTCCGGTCCCGATCTTGGCGTGCTCGTCATCACACATTATCAGCGCCTGTTGAATTACATCAAACCCAATTTCGTCCACATCATGCTGGATGGCCGCATCGTCGAATCTGGCGGAGCCGACCTCGCCTTGCACCTCGAAGATCAAGGCTACGATTGGGTGCGCGAGAAGTACGACGCAGTGGCCGAAGGCTAAGAAGTTGCATAACCTTAGTGGTTAGAGTATTTGGAGAACCCAATGGCTGAAGAAACCAAACCTGACGACACCAAGCTCCTTGAGGAGATGGGTGATTATAAATATGGCTTTCACGACCGTGACGATAATTACGTGTTCAAATCCGAACGCGGATTGAGTCGTGAAGTTGTTGAAAATATTTCGCGCATGAAAGGCGAGCCGCAATGGATGCTCGATTTCCGTCTCAAAGCGTACGAGCATTACATCAACCGTCCCATGCCAAACTGGGGACCCACTCTCGATGAGATCGACTTCGACAATATTTTTTACTACGTCAAGCCGACCGAAAAGAGCGAAAAGAACTGGGACAATGTCCCCGACGACATCAAGAACACTTTCAACAAACTGGGCATCCCCGAAGCCGAGCAGAAATTTTTGGCCGGCGTGGGCGCGCAGTATGAATCCGAAATGGTGTATCACTCCATTTTGGAGCATCTTGAAAAACAGGGCGTCATCTTCCTTTCCATTGAAGATGGTCTCAAGCAATACCCTGACCTGTTCAAGGAATATTTCGGCACAGTCATCCCGATTGAAGATAATAAATTTGCCGCATTGAACTCAGCCGTTTGGTCTGGCGGTTCATTCGTCTATGTGCCAAAAGGCGTAAAAGTGGATTTGCCCTTGCAGGCATATTTCCGCTTGAACACTGCCAACGTCGGTCAATTCGAGCGCACCCTTATCATTGTGGATGAAGGCGCATCCGTGCATTATGTGGAAGGCTGTACCGCTCCGCAGTACACCACCAACTCCTTCCATAGCGGCGTCATCGAGATCATCGTCAAGAAAGGCGCACGCTCCCGCTATTCCACCATTCAAAACTGGTCAACCAACGTATTCAACCTCGTCACCCAGCGTGCCCAGGTGTTTGCGAACGCTTCCCACGAATGGGTGGATGCGAACCTCGGCTCGAAACTTACAATGAAATATCCGTCCTGCTATTTGATGGAATCCGGTGCGCACGGCGAAATGCTTTCCATGGCATTTGCCGGCCCCGGCCAAACTCAGGATGCCGGCTCCAAGATGATGCATTTCGCGCCTAACACCACCAGCAAGATCGTTTCCAAGTCCATCAGCAAGGGTGGCGGTCGCGCCTCTTATCGTGGCATGGTCAAGGTGTATAAAGGCTCGAAGGGCGTCAAATCCAACGTGGTTTGCGATGCGCTTTTGCTCGATCCCAAATCCCGCTCCGATACCTACCCCACCATCGAGATCGACGAAGACGATGTGACCATCGGCCACGAAGCCTCCGTCAGCAAAGTGGGTGAGGAGCAGCTCTTCTACTTAATGTCCCGCGGCCTCAGCGAAGAGGAAGCCACCACCATGGTGGTCTCCGGCTTCATCGAGCCGCTCGTCAAAGAACTGCCGATGGAATACGCGGTGGAAATGAATAGATTAATTCAATTACAAATGGAAGGGTCCATCGGATAAAAAGTCAAAAGTCAAAGGTCGAAAGTCTGGCCTTTGACATTCGACTTTCGACCTTTGACTCAAGGATCTTACATGCAAGAGAAACCAAAAGTTACTGTAAATCGAACTCGACGTGATTCCGCCGCAAAGGAATTTACCTTCACTTCAGCAGATATTCCCACATCAGGCACTGGTCTCGCTTCTTTCCGCGCCTCGGCATGGGACTCTTTCAAGCAGCTTTCCCTCCCTGTCACCACGGACGAAGCCTGGCGCCGCACTGACTTGCGCTTGCTCCCCGCGTCTGATTTCAAACTTCCCAAAGATGGCGCATTTGAAGACCTGCCCGTTGTCCCTGAATATTTGCTCAAGTCACTAACAGGCGACACACATGGTGGACAAATTACTCTGCTTCCCGGCGGCTCCCAAATTCAATTGGACGAAGCCCTGGTGAAGAAAGGCGTTGTCTTCACTGACTTCCGCACAGCAGAAAAAGAACATGCCGACCTACTCGCGAAATTGATCGGTCAGATCGTGAAGCCCGAAGATGGTAAATTTGCCGCACTGGCTTCTGCTCTGGCACAAAACGGCGTTCTGCTTTATGTTCCCAAGAATGTGCAAGTGGATTATCCGCTTCACTCCGTGTTGTGGGGTCCAGGTTCCGAGCTGGCTCACTTCTCTCATTTGGTTGTCTACGTGGAAGATGGCGCTTCTGTGACCTATGTCCACGAAGCGGCTTCCCCCGATGAAGTGGGACACGCTATGCACGCGGGCGTTGTTGAAATTTACGTTGGCAAAGATGCCAACCTGCGCTTTGTTGAACTGCAATCCTGGGGACGCCATGTCTGGAATTTCTCTCACGAGCGCGCTCGCGTGGAACGCGGCGGCAACCTCGATTGGATCTTCGGTGCCGTTGGTTCACGCATCACCAAGAATTTCTCTGACCTTGATCTCGCTGGCGAAGGTGCAGTGGGGCGTATGTCCGGTTTCTATTTCACGAACGGGACTCAGCATCTCGACCACGATACCCAGCAGAATCACCTTGCTCCGCACACCACCAGCGACCTGCTTTTCAAAGGCGCATTAAAAGGAAAGAGCCGCTCCGTATGGCAGGGTATGATTTACGTTGCCCCCGGCGCGCAAAAGACAGATGGCTATCAGGCCAACCGCAACCTTGTCCTCGATGAGCAGGCTCGCGCAGACTCGATCCCCGGCCTCGAAATTCTCGCGGACGATGTCCGCTGTACGCACGGCGCGACAGTTGGCAAGTTGGAAGCTGAGCCGCTTTTCTATTTGAAATCACGCGGTATTCCACAGCGCGAAGCCGAGCAATTGGTCGTGGAAGGTTTCTTTGACCCGATCATGCAGCGCATCCCGTTCGAGGGGGTGCGTGAAAGATTCCAGCAAGCCATTCAGGATAAGCTGTCGGCTTGAGGTTTTTGTTGTAACAATTTTCAGCGCTGTATCAGGCTGATCGAACGGAAACAACTCACAGGTATATTATGAGGCGGAGGGCGTCTCAATTTACAAGACAGGATGTGCGTCATGGCAGTCAACTCAAAAGCGAAACCCAAGCAAAAGTCCAAAACTAATGTGAAGGCAAAGGCAACACTTCGATCCAAGGCGGTGGTAAAGGCAAAGCCTGCCGGAAAACCAGCCTCCAAGCCAAAGGCAAAAAATTTGAAAAAACCGATCGCAAAATCAGGCGTAAAGCCGGGCTCTGTCAGTGAACCCCAGGTAAAGTCAAAAGTGAACGTGGCTGCGGCGTTGGTAAATGCTGCTGCGAAAGCGAACGCGGCTGCCAAGCCTCTTCCGCCTATTGTGAAGCGGACTTTAATTCCGTTGGTTGACCGCCATAAACCGATCAAGCGCTCGACCCGTGTGAATCAATACGCCTTCATGAAGGCGCCTGGCCTCGAACACGCCTTTGACGTGGGCGATACCGTGGAAGTTTTTTGCGACCATGAAAAGAGCCGCGAACGCATCCGCGGATGGATCAAAGGCATTGTTGTGCAGGTGGATAACAAAATGGTGGCGGTGCAATTCCGCTCCAATGTGTATCTGACCGATGGCTGGATGGTTCCCGATCGCATTCTCTGGTACCCGCTGACTTCCGAGCATATCCGCGCTGTTGCTGGTAAGAAGCCAGCCGTGAAAAAAGATTTTATTCCTGATTATTAAGGCGCGTAAACAAGTAGACAGGTAAACACATTCCTGTCTACTTGTTTACCTGTCTACTTTTCCCATGACTCTTAACTTAGAACAAATCCGCAAAGATTTTCCAATTCTCGAACGTGAAACCCGTCCTGGTGTGCGCGTGACCTATTTGGATTCAACTGCAACTTCGCAAAAGCCGGTGCAGGTCATCGAGGCGATGAATGATTATTATCGCCGTTCGAATGCGAACATTCATCGCGGCGTGCATACTCTTGCCGAGGAAGCCACATCCATGTACGAAGGCGCGCGCGAGAAGATCGCGAAGTTCATCAATGCCTCCTCTTCGCGCGAAGTGATCTATACACGGAACACAACTGAATCCATCAACCTCGTTGCCTATTCATGGGCGCGTGCAAATTTGAAGGCTGGCGATCTCGTCATTTTGACGGAGATGGAACATCACAGTAACCTCGTCCCCTGGCACATGCTGCAAGCGGAGCGGGGGATTGAGCTGGAGTTCATCCCTGTGACGGATGATGGGCTGCTCGACCTTGAAACGTACAAGTCGCTTCTTTCCCGCCGCCCGAAGCTGGTCTCGTTTACGCACATGTCCAACGTCCTTGGTACGATCAACCCCGCCGCTGAGATCATCCGCCTGGCTCACGAAACTGGCGCAGTTGCACTGGTGGACGGAGCACAATCCGTGCCGCATTTGCAAGTGGATGTGCAAGCACTGGACGCGGACTTCTATGCATTCTCTGCTCATAAAATGTGCGGACCTACCGGCATCGGTGCATTGTATGGAAAGACGTCCCTGCTTGAAGCCATGCCTCCATTTTTAGGCGGCGGCGACATGATCAAGGAAGTGAAACTGCGTTCCTTCCGCGCGAATACTCTGCCGCATAAATTTGAAGCAGGCACGCCCGCCATTGCAGAAGCCGTCGGGTTTGGCGCTGCTGTAGATTACCTCTCAGCCATCGGCATGGACAAGATCGCTGCATACGAGCATGAGATCACAGAATATGCGTTGGACCGTCTGGAAGAAATCCCCGGCGTAAAATTATTTGGTCCATCTGCTGATAAAAAAGGCGGCGTGGCTGCCTTCACTCTTGAGGGCGTGCATCCGCATGATGTAGCGCAGATTCTTGACCGTGATGGGATTGCCGTCCGTGCCGGGCATCACTGTGCGCAGCCTTTGCATGAAAAATTCGGTATTCAAGCTACGAGCCGCGCTTCTTTCTATTTGTACAGCACAAAAGGGGAAGTGGACTTGCTGGTGAATGGGATCTACAAAGTGAAGGAAATGTTTGGGTAACCATGGACGATCTATATCGCGAAGTCATTATCGAGCATTATAAAAACCCATCCTATCGCGGCAAGCTGGATCCGCATGATATTTCTTTTGCGGACAACAATCCGCTGTGCGGTGATCATATCCAGATCGATCTGCGGGTGGATGGCAATGGTGTCGTCACCGAGGCCATGTTTGACGGACACGGCTGTGCCATCTCGCAAGCCTCCGCCGACTTGCTGATGGAATCGATTATCGGCAAGCCTGTTGAAGAAGTGAAAAAATTAAACAAGGATTCCATTCTTGAATTGCTTGGCATTGAGCTTGGCCCTGTACGCCTGAAATGCGCCCTGCTTTCGTTGAAAGTATTGAAGGCTGGCGTGTACGGATTGGGCGAAGCCAGCGACTCTTTGGTGGAATAAATTAGACCTTGGAAGGTCGGCAACAGACACATCAATGGTCTGTGGTCTATCACCTATGGTCGGGAAAACCCATGTTCAACTACACATTGTTCGACGAATCAAAAGTTGAGTTCGAGGAGATCGCACCCGCATCTGAATTGCCGGGCGGTGAGCGGTTGTTCGTGGATATTGGCGACAAGCCGATCGTCATTTTCAATATCGCGGGACAGTTCTACGCGATTGGTGATGTCTGCTCCCATGATGACGGCCCGCTGGGAGATGGATTGCTCGAGGGAAGTCATGTGGTCTGTCCACGGCATGGCGGCGAGTTTGACATCCGCACCGGGCAGGCAGTACAAATGCCCGCAGCCGTGGATATCCCCGCCTATCCCGTGCAAGTGAGGGACGGCGTCATCTTCGTGGGTGTCCCTAAGGAATAAGCAAATCAAAAGGAGTTTCCTGCAAAAGGAACTCCTTTTTTATTAACGCGAGAAACGGCTAATTTATTAACCACAGACCATTGCACAGCCCGCAAGGGAAGTACCAGGATAAACGGAATGAAAGATGGCTTTTGCCGAGAATCCTTTCTCGATGCGGGTTTGCCATATAATCCTCGAAGATTGTTTACTTTTTAGGCTGATTATTGTTTCCGATGGAAAAACCGCCGTTGACATTGCCACTGATGTTTACATTTCCCACCGCTACGCTGTTGTTGTTTGCAACGACGCCGTCACCGCCGATATTAATGGCGGAGTCTTTTTTGGCTTCTTCGATCAGCTCGGTCAATAAGCGTGCGAAATCCTGGTCTTTTTCAAGCGCCTTTTGCAATTGTTTCTTTAAAAACACTTCGTTATCGGCATCGTCCGGGTTTTTGGCAAGGTCGCCTGCCGCGTCCGTGACGGCACTGGATTTATTCGCGATGGCGTTCCAAACTTTTCCTAGTGCATCCGGTAATTTTTCACCGAGTTTTTCGGCGGCAGTTTCACCAGCCTTTTTGATGAATGGGCTGAGCAGAGCCGTAGCAGCTGCGGCAAGGGTGATAGGGTCCATGATTTTTCTCTCCTTTTTGGCGGGTGGTTGAGTATTCACGTCTTGTGATTTTGTCCACGTGGATGAGGTCCGTTCAACGATGGCATCGTATAACTGCTGGAAATCGGAGTTCCTCATAATGTCCGGGCTCAGGGTGTTCATATTTTTAAGCAGGGAGACCAGCTTGTCGATCTCATCCCGGAATCGATCGTAATCGTTGAGTTCTTCGGTTATCCCCGTAATGTTGGACAGGTCGCTCAAATTGCGCATTTGCTCGTTGAGAACTGCCTTTTTTTGCTCCCAATGTATTAGGTATTGGATGCGGTCTGTGGCGTCATAAATTTTTGCATCTGAAAGAACGATGGGAAAGATGCGTTGAGTAAAGTCCCTGTTTTCAGCGATCTCCACCAGTTCATACATGCAGTTCTTGGAACGTAAATACTTATCGCTGATCACAACAATAACGCAATCACCTTCTCCAATTCGTTCCATAAATTGGCGGATCATTCCCTTGTACCCCAGGTCTCGCTTGTCACGGATGATCTTGAGCCCGCGCTTTTGGAGAGATCGATCTAATTGATTGACAATGGCTTCACGCTCATGTGTTTCCTCCCCCCATGCATATGAAATAAAAACGGCTTGTTCATAATCTGACATTTGATGCCTCCATGTGTCTTTTGCCTGCCTGGATATTATCGATTATATGGTTTTTGAATGACTAATGTCAATGAATTGGTTTTATCGGCTTGTGTTTTAGTTCACACAATGGATAAAAAAATAGCGGCTCATGCCGCTATTTTTTAGTTCTCAAATGTACCCACGATCCTCAAAATATCAAACCCTTCCGCAAATGGACGCTCCGCCAGCGCTCCGTGGCGTACCATGATCGAGCGGGTCAGTTCGCTGTTGAAGTAGTATCGGTCCTGATAGGTTTGGTATTGCGCCAGCGCTTCGATCTTCTTGTTTACATCTTCCTCTGTCACTTCCACAAGAAAATGCGGAAAGAATCCATAGGACGAACGGACAACGTCAAAGCCTAGCACGGTGATTCCGCGGAATGCGCGCAGGGCTTCGTCAGTCATTGTGTTGTGATCTTGATGTACATCCTGCTTTGAGTGGGTAAAGATCAAGTCTGGCTTGAAGTCTTTGCGCAGCTTGAGAAAATACTCAAGAATATCCTGCCGCGAATCCGGAAATACACGAGTGCTGAATGGACCAAACATGATCTTTTCTTCGGGCACCCTCAGCACTTTCATGGATTTGAGATGCTCTCCTTTGACATGCAGCAAATCGGGGTTTTTCTGATTGTCGGAAAGGGTGACACACAAGACTTCCGTCTTGTGGACGATGTTGTGCAAAAACGCTCCGCAGCCGATCTCAATATCGTCTGGATGCGCGCCAAGGAATAGCACTCGTTTACCGAAGAAGTTCATAAGAAATCCTCGTCATTGCGAGGGGGGTTCTTGCTCTTTGCCCGAAGCAATCTCCAATTGTGCCAGAGATTGCTTTGTCGGGAAAAACACCCTTCTCGCAATGACGTGTTATTTTGTCGCCAAAATTCCGCCGACAACCTTGGTCATCACCAATTTGCCGTCACGGTCGAACCACTTCTTTGCCACAGCTTCGATCTTGCCGATCAAGGCTTCGTATTCATCCTTGCCGTTGAACATGGATGTCCACAGTCTGCGGTCTTCACCCAGAGAGGCACGGACATAGTCAATGAATGGCGCAACCTCGGGGAAGGTGAGGTGATTTTCAAATTTGTGCAATTCGGTCTTGGCGAAGATCTTGTCAATGGTGTTGAAGATATCGCCCTTGAATCGGGAGGAACCCGGCATGGGCGGGATGGCCGCGCCGGTGGCTTCCTTGATAATGTCGTAGAACATCTGCTTATTTTCGGGCAATGGACCTGAGACGAAAAGTCGTCCGCCAGTATTTAATACTCGGTGGGCCTCACCAAATGTAAAGTCCAGGTCTGAGGCGTAGTAGATGGCAAAGGCGCTGGTACACAAGTCAAAGGTGTTATCTTCAAATTTGAAGGGCTGATTGAAATCCAAAAATTGAAAATCTATTTTTGCGCCAACTTCTTTATTCTTTGCGCGGGCCTTGTCGAGCAGTTCTTCCGAAAAATCTCCACCAGTAATTTGTGCGCCGCTTTTGGTATATTCATTAAATAGAAAGCTTAGCTTTCCAGCGCCGCAGCCAACGTCCAATATTTTCATGCCAGCCTGAGGCTTGAGCAGATCATTTGTCCAAACATCAATATTGGCAGAACCATATTTTTCGTGAATGTCGATTCGCATCAACAGGTCTTTGCTGGGTTCCTGATAATCAATTTTCATTTTTTCTCCTAATTATGTAGTGACGACTTCAGTCGTCACTATGAAAATGTATCATGATTATACCAAAATCAAATCAAAATTCACCGACTGAATTTTGGAGGGCGTTTCAAAACCCGTGATAAAATTCGCGCACGGAGTCAACATGGCGAGCAAAATACAATCTGTAAAAGGCACGAGAGAATTCTATCCTGAGCAAATGTTCCTGCGCAATTTCATTTATGAAAAAGTGCGTGCGGCTTCTCAGGCTTTTGGCTATCAAGAGTGGGATGCGCCGTTCATCGAATCGATTGATCTGTACGCAGCCAAGTCAGGGGAGGAGCTTGTCAAAAAACAATCCTTCACATTTACCGATCGCGGCGGAGATTTTGTCACCCTGCGCCCCGAGCTAACCCCAAGCCTAGCGCGCATGATTGCAGCAAAGCAGGGCGAGTTGAACTATCCCGTGCGCTGGTGGTCGTTTGGACCGTTCTGGAGATACGAGCAGCCGCAAAAGGGACGTTCGCGCGAGTTCTTTCAATGGAATATTGACATGCTGGGAGTCAACTCTCCAGAGGCGGATGCGGAATTGATCGCTGTCGCTGCCACATTCCTGCGCTCGGTCGGACTTAACTCGGAGCGGGCAGCCATCTATGTAAATAACCGCCGCCTTATGGATTCTGAATTCGACGCCCTTGGCATCACTCCAGAAAAACGCATGGATGTTTCCAATCTCGTGGATCGCCGCTCAAAAATGGAACCCGCCAAATGGGAATCCTATGCGCTTGAGTTGGGCATGACTCAATCTCAGGTGGATGGTTTGAAGGACATCCTTGGCAATTTTGACCTATGGAAGAAGAGTGATGAATTGACCCGTCTCTTCGCCGCCCTCGAAGCCTTGGGTGTGAAAGAATATGTCAAGTTTGATCCCAACATCATGCGCGGACTTTTGTATTACACAGGTACAGTCTTTGAAGCCTTTGAGACGAGTGGTTCACTAAAACGCGCCATCCTCGGTGGTGGACGGTACGACAACCTGCTTGCAGACGTAGGCGGGCAGCCCCTTTCAGGTGTTGGTTTTGCGATGGGTGATGTGGTTGCTGGTATCATCTTGCAGGAAAATGGACTATTGCCCGAATATAACCCTACGCCCGCTCCCGTATTGGTGACGGTGTTCGACGAGTCCATGTGGATGAAGTCGTTTGAATTGGCTGCGCAGCTACGGTCTGCGGGACTCAAGACAATGGTTTTTCCTGAACCTGCCAAGCTGCAGAAACAATTTAAGTTTGCAGACAAAATGAAGATGAAATTTGCTCTGGTGTTAGGGCCGGATGAAGTAGAGAAAGATTTGGTTGTGATTAAGAATTTGGGGAACAGCGAGCAGATTCAAGTCAAGCGCGAAGCGGTGGTTGAATCTATCAAGAAGTTGTTGAACAATGGCTGAAATTCGTCCCGTTACGCAGCATAATTGGGAAGAGTTGATCGATTTGAAAGTTCGTGAAGATCAAAGAAAATTTGTTGCATCTAACTTGTATTCCATTGCGCAGGCGCAATTTGGGGATGAGTTCGAAGGGCATTGGGATCTGTATCCGTTAGGAATATACGATGCCGATGTGCCCGTTGGTTTTTTAATGTATGCGTTTAATTTTGAGCATCCAAAACACCAGGCTTATATTCAGCGATTGATGGTGGATGAAAATTTTCAAGGCAAAGGCTTTGGGAAGTTTGCCATGAAAAAGATGCTTGAAATTTTTCATACAGATGAGCGTATTAAAAATGTTTCCATTAGTTACGAGCCAGAGAATGATACGGCCAGAAAATTGTATGCCAGTTTTGGCTTTGTAGAAACCGGTGAAATTGTGGATGGTGAGTCAGTAGCAGTCTTAAAACTGCGATAATTTGTGGTAAAATATTGCCCGCAATACGGTGCCTGTAGCTCAACGGCAGAGCGTCGCCCTGTGGAGGCGAATGTTGTGGGTTCGAAACCCATCAGGCACCCCTAAAAAAGAGTCTCCCAAGTGTGGAGGCTCTTTTTTGTTTTTACACAGAGACGATTTTCATAAAGTTTCATAATTCCTTTGGAAGGTTCTCATAGTAAAATAGCACCCATGTCTAAAACCATAAACGTTCTTTTCCTTGCGGCGGAAGCCGACCCTTTTGTGAAAGTCGGTGGACTGGGCGATGTTGCGGGATCACTTCCGCGTGCGCTGCGGGCGCTCTCCAATGATGATGTAAAACTGGATGTGCGGCTTGTTTTGCCGTATCACCCCGCCGTAAAAGCAGAGGGACTGAAACCTCTTGGGATGTTCTCGATCCCCCGTGCTGGCTCTGAGGTTGGGGTGGAGGCTTTTGAAACCATGCTGAATGGGATGCCCGTTTATTTGATCAACGGCGACCCGATCCGTGCGAATGGTTCTGTCTATTCTCTAGATGCAAATCTGGATGCTGAAAAATATTCCTTCTTTTCCCTCGCGGCGCTGGCACTGCAAAAACAGATCAATTGGTTTGCGGATGTTGTCCATGCGAATGATTGGCATACCGCATTAAGCATTTATGGCTCGTTGACCAGACGTTGGGAAGAGGGAGCTCGTCACGTGGCTGGTGTGTTAACTCTGCACAACCTTCCATTTATGGGGCCTAATATCAGCGGCATTCTTGAAAGTTACGGAATCCAACTCGCTCAAACCGACTTGCCAGAATGGGCGCGTGTGATGCCATTGCCATTGGGACTGTGGGCATCGGATGCGATCGTGGCAGTTTCGCCTACATACGGAAACGAGATACTTACCGAGGAGTACGGCTGCGGTTTGGATGGATTTCTGCAAATGCGCCGGGATACGGTCAGCGGCGTATTGAATGGTATTGATGTTGCTCTGTTCAATCCCGCGGAAGATACCGCCTTGGGTGCGAACTTTGATATTGATTCAATTGAGAAGCGTGCTGTGAACAAAGGATTGCTGCAGGAGCGACTCGGTCTGGTACGTGATCCTGAAATTCCACTGCTGGCCATAATCTCACGGATGGATGTGCAAAAAGGCGTTGATCTTGCCTTCACCGCCTTGAAAAGTATGAAATCTGTAAAGTTTCAGGCAATCATCCTTGGCACAGGCGACCCGAAGCTCGAAGAAGCCGCGCATAGCCTGCATGAATTATTCCCCGATAAGATAAAAATAGAATTGCGTTATGATGCAGGGCTTGCCCGTCAGATCTACGCGGGTTCGGATATGTTCTTGATGCCCTCACGCTACGAGCCATGCGGGCTTTCGCAAATGATCGCCATGCGCTATGGCTGCGTACCCATTGTCCGTGCAGCGGGCGGGTTGAATGATACCGTCAAACAGGGCGAGACAGGTTTTGTGTTTGAAAAAGCTCATCATATGGCTTTGATGGCTGCTGTCAAAGCTGCCATCAAAGTATTTTCAAATAAAGATAAATGGAAGAAAATTCAACAGACGGGCATGAGGCAGGATTTCTCGTGGGAAAACTCGGCGCGCAAATATCTGGATCTATATCAATCTCTTGTAAAGTAAAAAAAATCGAGTCAGTAAAATATTTTTTGAAGGTGTAACCATCATGGCATTCACGCGCTCCTCAGGTATTCTTCTCCATCCCTCCAGCTTACCCGGTCCATATGGCATTGGCGATCTTGGCCCGCAGTCCTATCGCTTCGTGGATTGGCTTTCGTCCACGGGCTGCAAGCTCTGGCAAATCCTTCCCTTGGGACCCACAGGGTATGGCGATTCTCCGTATCAATGTTTTTCAGCTTTTGCTGGAAACCCTTATCTATTAAGTCCCGATGAATTGCTGGCTGAAGGACTTGTGAATGTGGACGATTTGGATGAATTGCGAAGCCTGCCCGCCTCTTCCATAAACTTTGGCCTGCTCATTCCAAAAAAGCTGGATCTTTTGCTGAAGGCATTTTCCCGCTTCCAATCCAACTCAGGGCAGCTGCGTGAAGCCTTTGACTATTTCTGCGCTGACAACGCTTCCTGGCTCGATGACTTTGCTCTCTTCATGGCCTTGAAAGAGGCCAATGGCGGCGGAGCATGGAACGGGTGGCCTGAAGCGTTGCGTTCCCGCAAAAAGACTGCGATGACCAAGGCCCGAAAAGAATTAGCCGAAAGCGTCATGCGCTACTCCTTCTATCAATTCCTCTTTTTCAGGCAGTGGAATAAAGTCCGCGCTTATGCCAACGAAAAAGGGATTCAGATCATTGGTGATATTCCCATCTTTGTCGCGTATGACTCAGCTGACGTGTGGGCGCATCCAGACCTGTTCTTCCTAGATAAAAGCGGAAATCCCACAGTTGTGGCGGGCGTTCCACCAGATCTGTTCTCCACCACGGGGCAATTATGGGGCAACCCACTGTACAACTGGGAAGTGCATAAAAAGGAAAACTATTCGTGGTGGCTTTCACGCGTTCAGGCTTCCCTCAAATTTATGGACATCCTGCGCTTCGACCACTTCCGCGGCTTTGCAGGCTACTATGAAATTCCTGCCGAGCACAAGACCGCTGAAAACGGACGTTGGGTCCCCGGTCCCGGCAAAGACTTGTTCCGCGTTGTGGACAAATTTTTGGGAGATGGATTGAATACGCAAGGGACGGGCCTGCCGATCATCGCAGAGGATTTGGGTTTGGTCACTCCGGACGTGCTTGAGTTGCTCGCAGCTTTTGACCTGCCCGGCATGAAGGTGCTGCAGTTCAGCTTTACCGGTCCCGATAATCCTTTCCTCCCTCATAACTATATCCCCAATTGTGTGGCCTATACTGGTACTCATGATAACGACACGGCTATGGGCTGGTACGCTGCCGCTCCCAGCCACGAACGAGACTTTGCACATCGCTACCTCGGCGTGGACGGCCACGACTTCGCCTGGGATCTGATACGGGCTGTGTGGAAGTCGGTGGCGGTCTTTGGCATTGCCCCCATGCAGGATGTGCTCGGTCTCGGCGGCGAAGCGCGAATGAACTTCCCAAGCAGGTTGGGCGGTAACTGGGAGTGGCGCATGGGCGATAATGACCTTCGCGACGATTACGCAGCTGGTTTACGAGATTTGAATTGGTTATCGAATAGATAACTGATGTTACGCAGAAAAAGGGATAATATGTACAATGTCTTTCGGCTGCGCTCAAGACGAAGTTCCCGCTCGTAGTCGAAGCGTAATTGCGTAACATCAGTAGATAAAAAACGCCTCGAAAGAGGCGTTTTTTGAGTCAAACTTGTGGAGGCCAGCAGATAGTAAAAAATGGATACAAAGGTTAACTGTTGATTACAGGTTTCTCTTTATCGGTCAAATTCACCACGATCGCCTTGCTTGCCTTGATCAAATTCTCAGGCGTGATCATGATCTCCTCACCCCATTGACCCGCTCCCGTACCGAGGATGGGCTCGTTGACCAGACTCGCCTCCAGAAAGCTTCTGAAGCCTTCCGGCTGCCAGCCAAAGGCAGGGATGGAGCCGATGATGTAGCCTGTCGTTTCCTTTACCGCCTCCGGCTGCGCCATTTGGATATTGCGGGAGCCTATCGCCTTTTTGAGATTGCCCGAGATCGCGTTTTGGTCACCGCCAAGCATCACCAGCACACGCTCGCCCGTGTCCACTTGAAAGATCAAAGTTTTCACGGCTTGCCGTTCTGAGAAACCGAGAGCGTGTGCCACATTGGCTGCACCTTTTTCTGTTTCTGGTGAGAAGCTGAGTGCTTCGTAGGCGATGTTGTTTTCATCAAGATATACATGAGCGGGGAGTTTCATAATGCGAGTCCTTTGCGAATGAATTGGATGATTTCTTTTGGTGAGTGGGTGAGCGCCACCGTCAACGCATCTCTCGGTTCTTCGAGGGTTTCAAATTGACTTTTTAACAATTTTACTGGCATAAAATGCCCCGTGCGGTTTTTCATGCGGGATTCGATTTCAGCATAGGAACCCTTCAAATAAACGAACCTGACCTGTTCATGTACTTTGAGAATGGTACGATAAGATTCCTTCAAGGCGGAACAAGCAAGAACAATTGAGGTTTCTGAATTGACGTTGTTCTGGATCGATTCCTGCAATGATGCAAGCCAGGTCGAGCGGTCATCATCGGTTAATGGGATGCCCTGCGACATTTTATTTCGATTAGCCTCGTTGTGAAAATCGTCAGCGTCGTAAAACGGCCAGCCAAGTTCATCGGCCAGCAGCGAGCCGACCGTTGACTTTCCCGAACCTGAAACGCCCATCACTACGATGATCATTTTTTTCTCGACGCCAAATAAATACCCGTCAAAATAAATACGCCGCCGATGATGGTGGTAATGGCAGGCGTTTCATTCAACAGGAAGAATGCCAAAGTTGCGGAACCGATCGGTTCACCGAGTGTGGTGACTGCCACCAGCGCGGCGGGCAGATATTTCAATGCCCAGTTATAGGTGGAATGCCCAACCAACTGAGGAAGGATGGCAAGCAGCAGGATCCAGCCATAAGTTTTGGGCGCGTACCCGAATGGAGTGTTTCCTGAAACGAACATGATGATGATCAACGCGATGGACGCCATGCCGTACACCAAAAATATATACGGTACGAGAGACATTCCCGCACGCAATTTTCTACCGATGATCAAATATCCCGTCACCGCCCACGCGCCGGCCAGAGCGAGGAAGTTGCCCCACATGGCGCGTCCCTGCATGATGTTTTGCAGGTCGGGACAGGAGAGACCGCCTGACCACGTACACGCATCAGACAAGCCGATAATTGCCCCGCCGACGATGGACAGCGCCAACCCGACAACAGCCGTCCTCGTGAGATGCTCTTTCAACAGCATTGGTGAAAACAACGCCACCCACAACGGCCCTGTCGCAACGAACACCACCGAACTGGCAACACTCGTGTATTCAAGAGAAGTGATCCATGTGGCAAAGTGAACAGCGAGGAAAATGCCCGAGAAAACACCGAGCAGGATCTCGGTCCGCGTGAAGCGTTTTATTTCATCCAAATGACGGGTCAGTGCCACAGGAGTCAGAATCACAGTGGCGAAAGTCAATCTCAGGGCTGCGATCACAAGAGAGGGCACGCCATCGTTCTGCGCGAAACGGATAAAAATGCTCGCGGTGGAGACCGCGAGTATGGCGATGAGAATTGCAAAAGGCAGGAAAAGTCTGGCGCGAGCGTCGGTCATTAGGTTTCCTTGATTTATATGATATTTGTATAAAAATTGTCTAAATTCTTGCAAGCGCACTGGTTAGGGAGTAAAATCGAATTATATAATACCCGCGACAAAATAAGAGCATTTCTAATGCGGCGGGTATACGTTCAATGAAACGAAATTTCATAAAGTAAATAGAAAACTCAAGGAGAGACACTCATGGCTTTTGAACTTCCCAAACTCGCATACGCATACGACGCGTTGGAACCCCACATCGACGCGCGCACAATGGAGATCCACCATACCAAGCACCACCAGACCTACATTACCAACCTGAACGGCGCTGTAGATAAGACCCCCGAACTGGCCGGCAAATCCCTCGTGGAGTTGCTCAGTGATTTGAACGCTGTTCCCGAAGGCGTGCGCGGCGTTGTCCGCAACCACGGCGGCGGCACCTACAACCACAATCTCTTCTGGGAGATCATGGGACCCAACGCTGGCGGCGCTCCCAAGGGCGAGCTTGCCAAGGCCATCGATGCTTCCTTCACTTCCTTTGATAATTTCAAAGCGGAATTCACCACAGCCGCCACAACCCGCTTCGGCTCCGGTTGGGCCTGGCTCGTCAAGAAGGGCGCTGGCCTCGCTGTTGTCTCCACCGCCAATCAAGACAGCCCGCTCTCAGACGGCTTCGCTCCCATCCTCGGCATTGACGTTTGGGAACACGCCTACTACCTCAACTATCAGAACCGCCGCCCCGATTACATCACCGCTTTCTGGAATGTGATCAACTGGGACGCCGTGGCTGAAAAATTCGCAGCCAAGTAGTTTAATTACCTGGTACACACAATACAGGCCTGCGGAGTTCACCTCCACAGGCCTGTATTTTTTACCTGATCAAACATCGAAAACCATCACGACATCAATAAGAAATTTCGCGATATTCGCTTTATTCGTGGAATTCGCGTTGAAGGTTTTCTGACTTTGGAAAAGGCCATGCCCTTGTCACGAGATTAAACAAAGTTATAATAGCTTCAATAAGTTTATCTATTATCCCAAAAGGAGAAAACCTCATGACCCATATTATTACCAGCTTGTGTATTCGTGATCGCGGTTGTATTGAAGTATGTCCTGTAGAGTGTATCGTCCCTGGTCAGCCTGTGGCAGAATGGCCCTGGATGTATATCGACCCCGATACCTGCATCGACTGCGGCGCCTGCGTTCCCGAATGTCCCTACGCTGCCATCTTCCCCGAAGATGAAGTTCCCGCTGCGTACACCGCCAAGGGCGGCGAGTACATCAGCAAGGTCGGCCTCACGGGTCACTACGAAGGCAAGAATCACAATGGTAAAGAAGTTGTTTTGGAAACTACAAAACAGCTCGCCGCTGGCGAAGTGGTGGACCTCACTGCTGATGTTCAGTCCAATTACGAATTCTTCAAGAGCGGCCCCGGCTATGGCGCGAAAGATAGCGATCAGGGTTCGTAATTTAAAGTAAGATAATAAAAAGGTCAGGCACATCGCCTGACCTTTTTGATTCTATTGACTCAACCCGGCATTATTTAGAAGGCTGTCCCCGATACTTTCCGCCAGCTGCGCATCAAGATCTTCGAGCGTAACGATCAACACCAACGGTGTGCCGCGCCATTCCGGCAGTGTTCCCGCCAGCAGCCATGTGACATTAGCCCCGTCCACACTTGCCTGCCCGATATGACTCCAATATGGCTTGCCTTCCTGAATGAATGACATCGCCGCTTCATTCGCCGCCGATGCCTGAATCACATCTACCGGCTGACTCAAAGCTGGAAGCACTACCCATCCCTGTTCTGGTGTGTTCACGGCTGTTGCAATGCGCGGAGAGGGGGCGATCCCCTTATAGCTAAGAGCAGCAGCGGCAACGCTTAATTGCAAGGGACTGATTTTCAAATTTTGAAGTGAAGTGTTCTCATCGTCAGCGGCAACAGGCATGTTGATCGCTGGCGCTTTCAGCAAACCGAGTTTTTCGTAAAATGATTGCAGCTCCAAATTTGTTGGCTGTGTCATGCCAAACTCTGCCCGCGTTAATGGAAGCAGAGCTGACCCGATCGAGTACAAGCCCTGGGTGGCGCGATTGAGCAGTGGAGCGGATTCGTCCCGCGAAAGCACTTCACCTTCCACATCCATTTTGTTTGGGTCGTATGTTGGGTGCGAAGCCATGACCAAAATCTCACCAGTCTCCGCGTTCATCAAAATGATTGCCCCAGAATTTCCTTGCAGCAATTGATCGGCTTTGGCTTGCAGACCCAGATCAATGCTTAAGCGTACGTCCAAGCCGGCGGGGGGAGTTCCATAGATCAGCTCGTTCCACAGAATCAAACTGGATGGATTTCCCTGCAAACCGCGCAGGTAATTATCGAGTGCAGCTTCGAGCCCAGCTTGCCCGTAAACAGGATGCGTATAGCCAGTAACGGGAGCAAGGTTAGGGTATAGATACACTCTTTGGTATGAACTGCTCACGCCCTCGGTTATGTTGATTGGCTGATTGTCCCTGTCCACCAGTGCGCCGCGCTGCACATACCTGTCTGCGATGGTGCGGCGTGGGTTATCCGTCCGTAGCAGCAGGTCGGGTGAGCGGATGACCGACCACCACGCGGTACTCAGCGCAACAGAAACGAGTCCGAGCGCCAGGATGCCAGCGAGGATGGAATATGGTTTGGGCTCCTGCAACGCCGCCGGTTCACTGTCTTCCTCGTTGCTGATAGTGAGAAGCAGGAATAATGCAACGAAGGACGTCAGCAATGAAGAGCCGCCGTAGGAAACAAATGGCAGTGTCACCCCTGTAAGAGGGAGGAGGCGTACATTCCCACCGATAATGAGTAGGCTTTGAATGCCAAGATACGCAACCACTCCCGCTGCAAGGAATCGCCGGAATCGATCCGACGCTCGCAGGGCGACGATCAAACCTCTAGCGAGAATCAGCCAGATCAGGGCAAGCAAGCCCAGGGTCCCGACAAGACCCGTTTCTTCCGCTATTGCCGCATAGATAAAATCGGAGATCGCAACAGGCACAAGTGAGGGACTCCCGATCCCAAGTCCACGCCCCATGGTGCCGCCGTTAGCAACTGCCAGCAGGGATTGAACGATCTGGTAGGAGTTGCCGGAAGGGTCTGTCCACGGGTTGATCCATCCGATGATGCGGATGCGAATGATGTCAATGAAGAAGTAGCCAAGGAAAAGCGCGAGCGCCAGAAATGTTGCCGCGCTGAATAATACCCGTCGCTTGCCAGTGGCGAGGAAAATCATTACGGTGAAAATAAAAACAAAAATGGAAGCGGTCCCGAGGTCGCGTTGAACAAGTAACAGTAGCAGCGCCAACCCTGTCACTACCAGTGTGGGTACAAGAAGTGGAAAGGAGAATAGTTGAAAACTCACACGGTCTGCAAGATACGCCGCGAGGTAGATAACGAGCAATAGCTTAAGCGGTTCAGACGGTTGAAAATAAACCCCGCAGCAGCCCAGCCAAAGGCGCGGCCCATACCCCAGCGGGTTGGTACCAAAAAGCAGTGTGAGTGCAGTGATAAGCAGGCCGCCGCTCAGGAATACATATTTATAGCTTCTTAGGAAATGTAGATTTTTTAGGAATAGAATTGCAAGGATAAATGTAAGGGTGCTGATCCCAAGCCAGATCGTTTGGCGAAGCCCAAAGGCTTCGTCCAGTCTCCAGATGGTGAGCAGCCCCCAGCCTGTGAGCAGGGCAGCCGCAGGCAAAATATAAGGGTCGCGTTCAGGGAGGTGTTTTGAGGTGATGCGATGCAGCAGGTTGAATAGCACAACCCACGCAAGGAATCCCAGCCAATGGGATATTTTGTAATCCACATCCCAGGAGCGTTCCCTAACCGCAGCGGAAAGCGTGAGGATCGTGGATTGTATAAATAAAAAGAGGGCCGACCAGCGCAACAGGCGACTCTGAGTTAAATCATGCATGCTTCAATGGTACATCATTTTTTTCAAATTGAAGGATGATGGCTGAGTTGGTTTTCAATTTTCAGCTGAGATATTTTCCGACCAGCAGGTCCAGTTTTTTGCGTGTCTCTGCGGGAATCACCTTGGGGTTGGTAATTAATGCGGTTGCGAGAGCTTGTCCGCAGTTGCACGCCCGCTCTTTGCTCAATCCCCGCACCAGGTTGCGGATGGCGTCCTGCGCGATGGTGGTGTTCTTATTCAGGGTCTGGATCACCATTTCAACCGTCACAGGTGATTCACTTTTATGCCACACATCGTAATCTGTAACATGCGCCATCGTTGAATAGCACAACTCGGCTTCTCTTGCCAGAAACGCCTCCGGAGAAGCGGTCATCCCGATGATGGACATGCCCCACGCACGGTATGCGTGCGATTCCGCTTTTGTGGAAAAACGTGGACCTTCAATTGTAATGAGAGAGCCGCCAATGTGAAGTGTCGCGCCGGTGGCGCGAACCGCAGATTCCAATTGGCCCGAGAGTTCGCCGCAGAATGGATCTGCCACACCTATGTGTGCCACGAACCCTTCACCAAAAAATGAACGGCTTCGGTCTTTTGTGAAATCGAAGATGTTATCTGGAATCACAATATGGCCGGGTGCGTAATCCTCCCGCAACGAACCGCATGCGCTAATACTGACCAGACGTTCCACGCCCAGCGATCTAAGCGCGTAAATGTTTGCGCGGTAAGGTACTTCAGTGGGTGTGATGTGGTGCCCGATTCCGTGCCGGGCAAGGAAGGCGACCCGCATTCCTTCAAGTGTTCCAATGGTGATCGGCGCGCTTGGCTTCCCAAAAGGAGT
Source organism: Candidatus Villigracilis propinquus (assembly GCA_016714565.1). GTDB lineage: Bacteria > Chloroflexota > Anaerolineae > Anaerolineales > Villigracilaceae > Villigracilis > Villigracilis propinquus. The sequence goes on along the minus strand of JADKDM010000021.1, from coordinate 58,498 downwards.
ATCCACAACTATTTCTTCCGTCTGCTCAAGTCCGCTCATGTTATATAGGCCTGAACCTCCAATGATGGCAAGGGTTGCTTGGTTATCCATGTTTTTTTCCTATCTTTTGAGTGGGTTCGTTGATGATGTTTTCCGACAGACTTACCGTCAGGCGGGTTGCTCCACATTTTATTTCGTCACCAGATGTGATCACGGTGGGCATGTTGACCTGCGTCCCATTTAGAATCGTTCCGTTCGTGGATGCCAGATCCTCCAGCCACCATTGGTTGTGATGATAGGTCAACTGCGCGTGGCGCGTTGAAATGGTATTGTCCGTTAATGGGATATCGCAGCCCGGGTCGCGCCCAAGTATGATCTCTGATTGGGCGAAATATTTCAAGGATGAAGTTCCCGCCTCTTGCCTGACCGTGAGGCTGATTCCAGGAATACGGCGATTTGCAAGCGATAAGCCTTGTCTGTTTACTTCACGGTATAGAAAAAATAAAGACCACCCCAAAAAGCCAAAAAGAGCCAACGCAGTTGTCAGCCGTAGAGCCAGAACGATTGACCCGCTCATTTTTTTCTTAGTCTTGCTGTGGAATGTTCTTTGAGCAACGCAGTTGGACGGTCCGAGGCTGCATTTTGGAAGGGGGATGTGTCTTTCAGGTCGGGGCGTGGAGGCGGGTTATCCTGACCAAAAATGAGTGCCACACCAGCAAGAGAGATCACATCGCCCGGGTAGAGCACGCTTTGGCTTGTCCGCTGGCCGTTCACAAAAGTGCCGCCAGTGGAATTCAGGTCAAACACTACATACCGGCCTTTGATAGTGCGAAGCTGGGCATGATTGCGTGAAACGCGGGGATCGTCAATGATAAGTTGATTGTCCAGCCTCCGTCCAATATTTACAACTGGAAGGACAAGTGGGAATACCTTTACGCCTTCAACGATCAAAAAGGCATTTTCAGGGATCTTGCTGTTATCTTCAAGGCTTCCAGTTTCCAGAGGTGTTGCGTTTGTTTCAGACATAGATTCGATCCGATGTGATGCGATGATTTCAGCATCATTTAAAGGTATTTTCTCGTCAGTGGATATGGTAATTGTTGGAGATATTGTAAACTTGAATCCGGCTTCCTGAGCCACAGTAGTGATCGAATGCAACAGTATTGCAAGTAATTGCTGATCAAGCCACTTTCCAGAAGTAATGGGGTGTATAACCAAAGTATATACGTCTGGGGCGGCAAGGCTGCCGTTTTCCAGCGATAGTGTGTTCAGGTGTATTGCCGCCGCCAGCTTTTGGATGATCACATCCTCCACTTTTTTCCCTGGAAGAAGGCTAAGTAAATCAACTTCCACAAGAGATTGGAGACGGGCTTCGATTTCTCTCAGGTTCATATATACCTTGCTCTTGAGTCATTATAGAATGCGACGGGTAATTGCGCAAGCCTGATAATAGCCGCAAGAGTATAAAAACGGGAGTAACGAATAAAAGGACTTTTTACCCGGGTTTTCACTCAACCGTATTGTCTGTTCTGCCAGTAAATCTTACTGCGCAGCATGGCGCTTTTTCTTCTTACTCACTTACCTTACGCGCCTGCGCTTCCTATTGAGGGAGCGATAAGTGCAAGTCGAGGGGCGAAGTCGAATGGCAGGGTGCGGAAAATGCGTATTTTGCGTTTGGTATGTAATCACCAAGATTGAGTTTATAAAAACAAAGGTTGTTTGCAGTTGGGGCAGGTTTTATCGCTTTTCTTCACCACGTACCCGCATTTTTTGCAGGTATCAGGCTGTGCTAGTCCCAATGGCGCGCCGCAAGCTGTACAGGAGGAGGCGCCGACAGGGTTGGCCGTATCGCAGTACTGGCAGGTTGTTCGTTTCAGCTTGTCAGAGAGATCCGTCGAAACGCCGACCGATTTAACATATTCTGTGATCACCTGCCAAATTCGTTCATTAAGCTGAAGGTGCTCAATATCTTGGGCAATATCATCCAAACGTCCGAGCAGGCTGAAGGGATTCCTAAGCGCGGCCAGGGCGGTCGTCCCAAGGCTGGCTGCAACACCAAGCCATGCCTGCTGGCCGATCTCCACGATAATTCCATCCTCGGTTCTCTGAATTGTCACGGTCATTGCAGTCTGTCCGCCGGAGGATGCATCGGGACGCGAGCCTATTTGCACAACCATTTTGTCGCTTTTCCCCAAGGTCTGTGCCCGCAGATTTCCCTGATTGAATTCCCCAAGCAAAGCCTGGGCAATATCCACAGGCTTGATCGTTCCGTGAAAGATTTTTCGGTCCATGAAGTCGATTATAATCGCCTTTGCGATTCTCCTTGATGAATAAATACGAAATGACAAGAAACTGGTTTCACCCCATCGTACCACTACTGACAGCCTTACTAATATTTGGACTGTATTCCGCTTCCTCCCCGACCGAAGCGCTGGCTCAACAACCGACAGATGTACCAGCCTCCGGCATGTTTATCACCGTGGTAACTGATGAACCTCAAATAAATGTACGAATGGGGCCAAGCTCTTATGTTTATCCCATTGTAGGTACACTGATTACAGGTTCCACTGCTCCAGCTCTTGGCAGGTCCCAAGGTGGTGATTGGATTCAGATCGAATTCCCCGGCGCTCCAGATAATAGGGGCTGGGTGTACTCTCCACTTGTTCAGGTTTCCCCCGGTGCCTTGCAGATTGTTGATGCGCCCCCAACTCCAGTTCAACCTCCAACTTCTACGGTAGACCCAACGCTTGCAGCGCAGTTTAACATCGCCCCGACTGCCACGCGGTTGCCAACATTTACGCCACCGCCATCATTAACGCTGCCAGCCTATGTGCAGCCTTCCAGTAAATCGGAAGACTCGGTTCCTTTGGGAGTGATCATTCTTGCTTTCGCTGTATTGGGTTTGATTGGCCTGCCATTGTCGATAATACGACGATCGTGAATAATGCCTAAATTTAATCCTAAACTGCGACTCGTCCTAATCATTTCAACGATTTTTGCCGGCATGGCAAGTGTCTTTTACTTCCCCATGCCAATTTCCGTTCTTGCCCAACAGCCTACCGGCTCGATCCCTACGGTTACCGGAACACCTTCTGGAATGATCGTTGCTGTAAATCTGGATATCGAAATCGTCAATGTTTTCTCCGGCCCGAGTTCTTATTTGTACCCTTCCATCGGAATTTTGCTAAAAGGTCAGGAAGTGCCGGCATTGGGTATATCAGAAGATGGCGACTGGATACAGGTGAGCTACCAGGGAGTGGTTGATTCTGTTGCATGGATATATGGCCCTTATGTAACGATCAAGAAGACGGGCAAACTGCCTGTTCTCGAAGCACCATCCACTCCAACTCCGGCATCCACACCAACGATTGACCCAACTCTGGTGGCCGCCTTTGTAACCCCTGTTGTACCTACGAGGTTGCCGACATTTACCCAACCCGCCCCATTGGTTATTGCCACTTTCTTAAACGATGCGTCAACGACCAACAGGATTCCACTCGGGTTGCTAATCTTCGGTTTGGGTTTTATTGGGGGCTTCGGAGCATTGATTTCTTTCCTGCGTGGACAATAAAAAATGACCGGCGAACCCGGTCATTTTTTATTGCTTTTACCATCAAATTTTCTTAGTTACTGCAAGAACAAGCTCCGCCGCCGCCACACCCACAGGAACTTTCGGCGCTGTTGCTGTTACATGCGCACCCGCCCTCAGATTTACCCTTGGCATTGGGGCCGGTGACTGCAAAACCCGCGCCGTGCTGGGGATCATTCACGAAATCCACGGTCGCGTCACGAAGGTAATCAACGGAGACTTCATCAACAACCACCTTCACGCCGTTTGATTCGAATGTGGTGTCCACGTCACGAAAATTATTGTCGAGTGCCATGCCGAAGTTTACGCCGCAGCAACCGCCGCCCGCGACATATACGCGAAGGGCGTACCCTTCAAGCTTGCGCTGGGAAAGGATATCTTTGACAGCCTGGCTTGCGGCTGGAGTAATTGTGAAAAGTTGAGTTTCAATTTCCTGGAGCATGTTTGTTTCTCCTTTTTGATGATTGATACAGCTAATTTCGCCAAATATTATCAGGTTTGGTGTGTGTTGTCAACTTACGCAGCATCAAGAGATTAATGCGCGCTCATTTTCTTGACACAATCAATTTGCGACTGTAGAATCCGTGTGCTCTTAAGGCGAAATGCCTATCTTTCATTCCTACTAGAAGGGATCAACCAATGTACTATATGCAAGGACTTACCTCTTTGGAGGCGATAGCGATCTGGGTCGTATTTGGCATCGCTATTGTCGGTTTGTTGTACGCGCTTCTTCTCCGTTCCCAAATCCTGCGTGAAGACAAAGGCACTGAAAAAATGCAGGAAGTATGGGGCGCAATCAAGGATGGCGCGAATGCCTATTTGCAGAGGCAAATTCGCTCAATCGTTCCTTTGATCGTTGTTCTCACTTTTGCACTTTTCTTCTCAGTATATATTGTCCCCCCAACCCCGGAAGCTCTCGAGCGTTTTTCCGGACAAACCCCTGATCAGGTCCGCTTTATTATAGGAATTGCACGTGCGCTGGCCTTTGTAATGGGTGCAGGCTTTTCTCTTACCGTCGGCCAGATCGGTATGCGCATGGCCATTGAAGGCAACGTTCGGGTTGCGGCTGCTTCAAAGCGATCTTTTGGTGAAGCTCTTCGTATCGCGTACCGCGCCGGTACCATCACCGGCATGCTTACCGATGGTCTCGGCCTGCTTGGCGGAACCATTATCTTCATTATTCTTGGTATTGCCGCTCCAGATGCCCTGCTTGGATTTGGCTTCGGCGGGACCCTGCTTGCGTTGTTCATGCGCGTGGGCGGCGGTATCTTCACCAAGGCCGCTGATGTAGGTGCAGATCTGGTCGGTAAAGTAGAAGCAGGCATCCCTGAGGATGATCCGCGCAATCCTGCTGTTATCGCCGATCTCGTAGGCGATAACGTCGGTGACTGTGCGGGTATGGCCGCTGATATTTTTGAATCCTATGAAGTGACGATCGTTTCGGGCCTGATTCTTGGTCTTGCTCTTTGGCATGCAACCGGCCGCCTTGAATGGATCATCTTCCCGTTGATGGTTCGCGGTATTGGTGTTTTGTCATCCATCATTGGTACGTACTTTGTTAAGGCTGGCAAGACTGGTAAGAGTGAAGATGCGATGAAGGCGATTTTTAGCGGCTTCCTGACATCGGCTTTGATCTCAGCCGTCCTGTTCTTTATTGCCGGTTTCCTTTATTTGAATTCCCCTGAAATGGCAGCGTGGGGTGGTTGGTGGCGCATGCCGACTGCGGTTGGCGTGGGTGTTTTGCTTGCCATTGTGATTGACCGTTTGACAGAATACTTCACCGGCACTCACGCTTCACCGGTAAACGATATCAAGAAGTCGGCAGATACTGGCCCGGCTACATTGATCTTGAGCGGCATATCTATCGGTTTCGAGTCGTCTGTCTGGTCGGTGCTTGTGATCGCATTGACCATCATCGCTTCCATCTTTATCTTCGGCACCATTCCTGGTGTTGATGGTACGGTGCGCGCAACCTTTGTTCTATATGGCGTGGCGATGACCGGCATTGGTATGCTGACCCTTACGGGTAACAACGTAGCGATGGACTCCTTTGGCCCGATTGCTGACAATGCTAATGGTATTGGTGAAATGTCTTGGTCTGGTAAAACGGACAAGGCTACCAAGGATGCCCAGCAGATCATGGCCGATCTAGATGCAGTGGGTAACACAACCAAAGCTATTACGAAGGGCGTTGCGATTGGTTCGGCTGTAATTGCAGCAGTTTCGCTCTTCGGCTCTTTCCTTGTAGATGTTTCCCGCGCTCAGGCCAGTTTCGGTGTTCCGCTCGAAGGACAAATTCAATCCATTGGTATTCGTGTTGATGTTCCCCAGGTGTTTGTTGGTATGCTTATCGGTGGTGCGTTACCCTGGTTGTTCTCATCCTTTGCCATTCAAGCAGTAACTCGTGCTGCTTCGCTCATTGTGTTGGAAGTTCGCCGCCAGTTCAAACTTGGTGTATTGGAAGGAAAAGTAAAGCCTGATTATGCACAAGCGGTCGGCATTTCCACAACCGCTGCGCAGAAGGAACTTGTATCCCTCGCCTTGCTTGGTATCGTCACTCCGATTGTGGTTGGCCTGACCTTGCAAGTTGAAGCGCTCGGCGGCTTCCTCGCCGGCATCATTGTCTCCGGTCAATTGTTGGCTGTCTTCTTGAATAACTCCGGTGGAGCATGGGACAATGCCAAGAAGTTGATCGAAGATGAGCCTAAGGATCCGAAGAATAACCTCGGTAAAGGCTCTGAACGCCATAAAGCTGGCGTGGTGGGCGATACTGTTGGTGATCCCTTCAAGGATACAGCCGGCCCCGCTCTCAACCCGATGATCAAGGTGGTCAATCTTGTTGCGGTGATCATTGCCCCAATCGTGGTGCAGTATGCGCAGCCGGGTTTGTCTGTAAGTACAAGAATTGGCGTGTGGGTTGTAGCGCTGATTTTGATTGGCGTGTTGGCTTGGGCGGTGATCCGCTCCAAGGCTCCCGCCCAGTCGATGGTCGCGGAGATTGAAGCGCCTGCCGCTAATACGAAGAAAAAACCTGTCGGCAAGAAAAAATAGAACTAATAATAAGGACCGCCCTCATCATGATGAAGGCGGTTCTTATTATCGGACTTTTGTTGTTATTTGGTAGGATATAATCGTTGCTAAGGGGAATAACAAATATGCGTAAAATTTATTGTAACGCCACACAAGAAAACCGGGTTGATAATCATGCCATTTAATTATACTTTTCAAGATATCTTTGGGTCACTTTATGCCGTACTTTTATTTACTCTGATTTTTGTTTTTCCTGGATATGTAATTGGCTGGTGGCTCAACCTCTTTGAGTTTAGGAAGCGGCTGACAGGTGTTAAGCTCATCATAGGGGTAACGCTTTCAAATGCATTCAGCCCCATACTTGTTTTCCTGATATATCGATTTACATCTTCCAGCGTTGTGATCGTTCTTCTGTTGGTTGTCTTCTTTATATGGGCTATCCTTCATTTTCGCGGCAGACAGAAAATTGATGCCAAGTTTGTTTATTCTTTAGAAACAGCTAAGTACCAAAAACTGGCTTTTTTTTCTGTGATTGCCTGGGTAATATTCTCTATTTTAATGTTGATGGAAGTACAAATTGGAGAGCGGCTTTATTTCAGTACTAATTCGTACGATATGATTACTCGTGTTGCCATGGTGGATGCCATCACCCGGACAGGCGTTCCACCGCTCAACCCTTCTTACTACCCCGGACATCCAGTACCACTGAACTTCCTATATTACTTTTGGTATATTCTCGGGAGTATAGTGGATCAAGTTGGTGGCCCTTGGGTTAGTGCATATCAGGCGATGATCGCGAGCATCAGTTGGTGTGGGATCGCAATTGCCTCCACGATGGCCACTTATATGCGCTTGCGAAATAGTAACTCTCGAATTAACTCATGGCTAAATTCAATCCATGCGCTAAAATTTTTAGCGGTCGGTGGTTTGGACTTTATCATTGTTATGATAATCATGGCGATTGTTAAGGCAAGGCTTGGCTATTTGCCCTTTGAAGGACGTGTTGAGGGCTGGAATATGCCGATTATGTCTTGGTTGAATGCAGTGATGTGGGTGCCTCATCATGTTTCGGCTGCGCTTGCATGCATGACCGCATTGATGATTTTTGTTTATCACGCTTCTTCTGTGCGGTCTCGAAAATTAATGGCAGCGGTATTGATTGGACTTGCCTTTGCTTCTGCCTTTGGTTTATCGGTTTGGGGAATGTTTGTGTTCGCCGTGTTCTGGGCGGTATGGATGATTGTGATCTATTTTCAGAACCAGGGGCGTGAACTCGTATTGTGGATGGCGCTGGGAGGGATTTCAGGGATGATATTTGTTTCTCCCTTCATCGCCGGGTTGTTTCAGGCGGGCGCTTCCTCGTATTCAGGGGGAGGAATACCAGTGGCGTTTTATGTTCGTCCATTCATTTTCAGTGCCTTTCTGACTTTTCTTCCACGAATTGCATTTTATGCCATTAATTTTTTAATGTTGCCATTGAATTATTTGTTTGAGTTTGGATTTTTCTTTATAGTTGCTCTGCTGTGGATTGGCTCCCGTTTCCGCGAAAAGATCGCCGGACAGAATCGATATTATGTGCCCGAATTGATTTTGGTTGCGGTAGTAACAATATTAATGTCGTTTCTCTATTCAGACATTATCTCTATTAATGACTTGGGAATTAGAGGGTGGTTGCCAGTTCAATTTATTTTGATTGTTTGGGCTGCAGATGTGGTCGGAAAAGACAGTCGTTATAAAAATGCATTGGCACCAAAAGTTTCAGGTACGACTCGCAGCACAACAATGTTGAGCGCTGTTATTAATGCGGCGTTGGTGGTGGGACTTTTAACTACATTGCTTGAAGGAATAGCGCTGCGGATGTGGCCTATGATGATAGACGCGTCCATTGTTGGCTTCCCAAATGAATTAAGCGCAGATACGTATTTGGGCGAGCGTACATATTTTGGCCGACTCGCCTATGATTATTTGCGCGACAACATCCCCGCCGGCGTAATTACTCAAAGTAACCCATTCGTGTTTTTAGATCACTCTTCTGGAGTGTACGGAACGCATCAAATGGTTGTTGCTTCCCGCACGTCTTATGGGATTCCGCCCGCTGCTTTCAATAAGCTTGTAGAGGATGTAGGCGTTATTTTCACAGATACCAATGATTCGAACTGGCGCTCAATAGATAGTTTGTGTAGGCAGTATCTGATAGATGTTCTAATTATCAGTGACACCGATCCAATATGGAATTCGATAAGTTTATTGGAAGAGCAACGCATACCGCTCTATAAGAATGGGTATTATGCGGTTTTTTCTTGCGGAAATTATATCGAACGCTAATCTTCCGCTTGAGACTAAAGAAGCGGCTTTCTGAATACGAACAAATTGTTTAGCCGCAATTGAAAAAATTCATGCCTCACTACTTCAAAACCTTGCTTCGTAAAAGTATCAATGGTCGTCTCTACATGGAAACCAAAATGTTCCTCAAGAGACATCCCGTCGATAAGCCGCAGGAATAGCAGGAAGTCCAAAATTTTATCCACAAAAGGGGATGGAACGCTGACAATTAATATTCCGTTACCCTTTAGGTGTTTGAAAATATTCTGAGCAAGTAAAGATTGTTCCTGCATAGGAATATGTTCAAGAACTGCGAGCATTGTAACAACGTCAAAATCAACTTCTTCTGTAGGGAGATCGTCAGGGAACAAACCCCGTATAAGTTGAAACTTGCCCCATTTTGATCCGTTTGGAATTCCCGGATCTATGCCAATGCCTTCACGGATTTTTTCGTGTGCTTGCTGGAATAATGCCCCATCGGCGCATCCAATGTCCAGCAGACGTGAATTTGCGGGAATATATTTTTTCGCCTTATTTATGCGTAGCTTTTGAATAAATCTGTCCAGTGGTTTCATGACATTCTCCCAAACTATTCTTTTGGATTGATTCCCAGCATACTAAGCACAAAACTTGCGAGAATGATCTGTACGCCTGTTGTGGTTAATAATGAGCCTCCAAATACAAGGCGGACGCTGTTTCCAAAGCCAAGACTTGAAAAACCCGGAGAGATTGAAAGATTGGCTGCATAGATGATCATTATCATTCCTGAGAGAGATAGCAGCATTCCTGTAACGATGCCGGTTTCCAGTGAAAAGTACTGGAATAATTTAAAGAAGTGCGGACGGTTTGGCAGGAGGTTGAAATTGTAGGCAAAAACCCGCGTTATGCCTGCAAAAGAAAGCATATTCAAGCCCATCATAAGAGTAGATCCTGCAAGAATAAAACTATGAAAGTCAAAAAAGCGGATACCGATATCTACTCGCTCAAAAAATAATACTATGCTAGCCACCCCGCTAAGGATGCTGATGATCAAACCTGGATATAAAAACAGCCAGGTGGGACTGTATATCAATAAAAACCTCAAGTGCCGCCAGCCGTCACGGAAGCTGCGAAGATGAGGCGCTCGATCCCTGCCATCGGGGAAGAGAGTGGTTGGGACTTCACATACGTTCATCCCAAGTATGGATGATTTGATGACAATTTCACTGGCGAGTTCCATGCCGGTGGTTTGCAAATCCATTTTTTCAATGGCTTCTTTTGTAAAGCCGCGCAGTCCACAATGAAAATCATTGGCCGGGGTCTTGAAAAATAATTTTCCCAGAAAGGAAAGAATCGGATTGCCAATATATCGGTGATGCCAGGGCATGGCGCCTTTTTTGATACCACCTTTGAAGCGATTGCCCATGACTAGATCGTATCCTTCGCGGAGCTTTTCGACAAATGGCATCAAATTGACAAGATCATAGCTGTCGTCTGCATCTGCCATGATGATGTATTTACCTTTGGCTTCTTCAAACCCTCCGCGTAGGGCGCTCCCATAGCCTTTTTGTCCTACAGGTACGATGCGCGCACCTTGTTTTTTTGCGATTTCAATAGAACGATCTGTGCTGCCGTTGTCGGCAACGATGACTTCTCCGCTGATCTTATATTTTTTTAGGAAATTCACCGCCTTGTGTGTGCAGGTCCCGACAGTTAATTCCTCATTTAAGCAAGGTAAAACAATGGTTACCTCAATTTTATTGTTTTTATTTGACCGCATTCTGTTTTGGGGCTTTATTAGTTTGGGGCCTTTGGTAACTGTCTTTGGGGATGAAGTATGTGCCATATAATCTCACGTTGGTTCAACAGACTATTGGTTGGATTGAATCTATTATAACTTGAGTAGTATGTAGCTATTCTTTGTTTTCAATAAAAAAACGCTGCCAGCTTGAAATAAGTTGACAGCGTTGCAGGTGTGATTTTTTCTACTTCGTGAACTTCTTTTGCCACTCGAACAGCTTGTTCAATGCTTCAATGGGGGAGAGCGAGTTTACATCCAGCCCTTTGATTTCATCCAGCAACGGATTGGTTTCAGGGAATAGTGCCACCTGCTGTGCGGACTGCGGGTTGATCTTTACTGCGCGCCCAGAGGTCTTTTCAAGCTCGGCCATGATCTCGTTTGCTCGCTGAATAACAGGCGAGGGCAAGCCTGCCAATTGCGCCACATGGATCCCGTATGACCGGTCTGCGCCGCCTGGAATAATTTTATGTAGGAAGACGACTTTATTGTCTGCCTCGCTGACGGCTACGTTGTAATTGCGAATGCCCGGCAGAAGTTCTGCGAGTTGGGTCAACTCGTGATAATGTGTTGCAAACAAAGTTTTCGCACGTAGTTGTGGATGGTTGTGGATGTACTCAATGATGCCCCAGGCAATCGAAAGCCCATCATACGTGGATGTGCCGCGTCCAATTTCATCCAAAATCAATAAAGAACGGGAGGTGGCATGATGCAAAATATTTGCCGCTTCCACCATCTCCACCATAAACGTGGATTGCCCCGCGTGGATTTCATCCTGCGCGCCGATGCGGGTGAAGATGCGGTCAACGAGTCCGATCTTCGCGGATGAGGCGGGTACGAACGAACCCATTTGCGCCATCAACACGATCAATGCCGCCTGCCGTAAATATGTGGATTTACCCGCCATGTTCGGCCCGGTGATGACGCGCACGATCTCGCCTTTTTCGTAGATGACATCATTCGGGATGTATCTGTCTGATTTCAATAACTGTTCCACGACAGGGTGACGCCCATCGTGGATTTCCAATTCGCTTCCTTCGTGGACTTCGGGCTTGGTGTAGCCTCCGAGAGCAGCCGCCTCGCCCAAAGCGGACAAAACATCCAGCTCTGCGAGAGCCCTTGCAGTGGATAGTAATTTGTTCGCGGCTTTCGCAAGTTCCGCGCAGATTTCTTTGAATAGGCGCAGCTCGATCTCGCGGATGCGTTCTTCGGCGTTCAGCACCAGCGTTTCGTATTCCTTCATTTCTGGCGTGATGAATCGCTCTGCATTGACCAATGTCTGCTTGCGGATGTAATGCTCAGGTGCTCGTTCTGCCGCTCCGCGTGAAATTTCAATGAAATAGCCAAATACTTTGTTGTAACCAACCTTGAGAGTCTTGATGCCCGTCTTTTCTCTTTCAACGGCTTCGAGGTTGGCGATCCAATCGCGGGCATGTTTGGACGCGTCAATAACAGAATCCAATTCCTGTGAATATCCGGCGCGGATGATGCCTGTATTTTGCAGTGTGGCAGGCGGGTCATCGTCAATGGCGTTATGTAGTTGCGAAAGCTCATCCTGGCAAACTGACCACTGATCACTAACCACTGATACCGTCCGCGTAGGGGATGACTGTCTACTGATGACTTCTTTTATAACTGGAAGCTGTTCCAGCGTGCTCCTCATCGCCACCAGATCGCGCGGCTGCGCCTGCCCAGCGATGACTCGATTTACAAGGCGCTCCAAGTCCGCAAGTGGTTTGAGGGCAGCACGCAATTCGGCACGGATCATGCCTTGCTGAACGAAATACTCCACACCGCTTTGACGGGCTTTGATCTTTTCCACGTGTAATAAAGGCTGGCTGACCCATTGATGGATGAGCCGTTTGCCCATTGGGCTAATTGTGAAATCGAGAGTCCCAAGCAGGGAACCTTTTCTCTCACCACGTAAGGTTTCATCCAATTCCAAATTGCGGCGCGTGGATGCGTCCAAGGTCATGAATTCGCTTAGGCTGTACGAGCGCAGGGAGTTGAGCAGGTTCAGCGCGTCGGGCTGCGTCTCTTTGAGATAGTGGACGATTGCGCCAGCGGCACGAACAGAAAGGCTGTTGGCTTTTATTCCAAAGCCGTCCAGCGTGGATGATTTGAATTGATTAAGCAAAGTCTCATTGCATTTGCCCGCTTCAAATTTCCACGATGGCAATGCGGTTAAGTGACCTGTGATTCCATCAGGTAAAGTTTGATTGTCGGGATAAATGATTTCGGCGGGGCGGAGTCTGGTTAGCTCGGCGCGCAGGGCTTCGAGCGGAAGTTCGGTGACGGCGAATTCTCCAGTGGTGACATCTGTATAAGAAACAGAAGCAGTCCCTTCGTTAAGAAAGATCGAGGCGAGGTAGTTGTTCGCATCCCCGGGCAGGAGTCCCGGTTCGGTCACAGTCCCCGGAGTCACCACGCGGACTACTTTGCGCGGGAAAATCCCCTTCGCTGGCTGGTCGCCGACTTGTTCGCAGATCGCGACGTGATGACCTTTTTCGATCAGGCGTGCGAGATAATTTTCAGCGGCGTGGTATGGAATGCCCGCGAGCGGGACGCGTGTGCCGCCGCCGACGGGGCGAGAGGTGAGAACAATGTCGAGTTCACGGGCTGTGATCTCGGCGTCTTCATCGAAGGTTTCATAAAAATCACCGAGACGGAAGAAAACGATCGTATCGGGATAGTCGCGTTTGATATCTAAATATTGCTGGCGTACTGGAGTGACATCATCATTGGGCATTCGCCAATTTTACTATGAGGATGGGAGTTGGGCTATAATCTCAGGTCGTTGCAAACTTTTGCCCAAAAAAATCTCCCGCGCAATCGGGAAATAAAAATTAAATTGCGCAAGCAATAAAAAGGATAAAACCATGTATAAACTTGTTCTCGTCCGTCATGGACAAAGCACCTGGAATCTCGAAAATCGTTTCACCGGCTGGACGGATGTTGACCTCACCGATCTTGGCCGTGCCGAAGCCGCCGAAGCTGGCAGCTTGCTGCGTGATGGCGGATATGATTTTGACATCGCCTATACCTCCGTGTTGAAGCGCGCCATCAAAACTCTTGGCATCGTTCAGGATGAAATGGATCGTAACTGGCTGCCCGTCATCCGCGCGTGGCAGTTGAATGAACGTCACTACGGCTCATTGCAGGGATTGAACAAAGCCGAAACAGCTGCGAAATTTGGTGAAGAGCAGGTGAAGGTTTGGCGTCGTTCGTATGATGTTCCGCCTCCCGCCTTGGAATTGACCGATGAGCGCCACCCGAAATTTGACCGCCGCTACGCCTCTTTGACTCCCGAACAGCTGCCAGCCACCGAGTCACTTAAGATTACGCTGGATCGTGTTCTGCCTTACTGGCATTCCACACTTGCTCCTGAAATTAAGTCAGGCAAGCGCGTGTTGGTCGTTGCCCACGGAAATTCCATCCGCGCATTGGTGAAGTATCTCGATAACATCTCCGAAGCCGACATCACTGAGTTGAATATCCCAACCGGTTTGCCCCTCGTCTATGAATTGGATGCAGACCTCAAGCCGATCAAAAACTATTATCTTGGCGATCCCGAAGAAGCCGCCAAGAAAGCCGCCGCAGTGGCGAATCAAGCCAAGGCAAAATAGCATTGCATGGTGAAGACCGCGTTTAAACAGTTGCTGGTCGGATTGTTTTTGTTGTTCGTCTGGAAATTCGCCTGGGACTATCTGGACCTAAACCCCGAACCGCCTGTCCGCGCCGTGGGTGATATTTGGGATCTGCGTACCTATTACAACAACGGGAAATGGTTCCCGACTGGCTCTCAGCCCTTTGTGGATGTCCCCAGTGAATATCCCCAGGTTGCTACTTATTTTTTTGGCTGGGTACATTGGTTTTCCAGAAACGCGGAACGCACCGCGACAGGGCGTGACATCTATTTCCATACATTTTCGCTGTTTATGGCTGGGCTTGCCTATTTGAACTATTTGCTGGTTTCAAATATGCTCCCGGCCAGAAAATGGCTGGCTTTGTTTTTGTTCCTGCCCGGGCCTTTGTATTTCACTCTATACCGGTTCGATGCCCTGCCAGCGTTCTTGTGTCTTCTCGCGCTTTATTTAATTAGAAAGCAGGCATGGAATGGAGCCGCCATTCTGCTGGGGATAGCCACTCTTACAAAGTGGTATGCGGTTTTGCTAATTCCTCCATTGATGGTACATATCTGGTCTGTTGAGCGGAAAATCCCGTGGAAGCCGCTGGTTTCCTATCTCATCGCATGTGTTCTTATCGTTACCCCAACCCTTCTCGCTGGAGGGTTGGGGGCATTGACGGCTCCGTATCAATTTCACTCGGGGCGTGGAATAGAGGCGGCATCATTGCCGGGCTTTTTACTTTCCATCGCTGGCGGCAGCCTGCCGGTAAATGGCATGGTTTTTGTATTTTTAGTTTTGCAGGCACTCGCATCCGCAGTTTCTTTTTTCTTTTTTGTCGAATCGGCTGAGCAGTTCGAGAACTGGTCAGCCATTATCCTTGGTTGTTTTGTGATTTTTTCCAGAATATTTTCTCCCCAGTGGATTCTCTGGGTGCTGCCATTTCTTCTGCTGTGTTCGCGCAATGCGGCGGATTTCCTTTTGGCCGCCGCTTATGGAGTATTTACTTACATTGGCTTTCCGATCGTTTATGACCTGAAACCGGCGATACTTCCCGTAGTGAGTGTGATCAGCTTACTGCCTTTGTTTTTTCTCGTTGTGCGATATGCGGCTCGCGTTGAGTGGAGATTTGCATATTCATCCATTTTCAGATACCGTTGAGCGCATACAGGATGTGAATAGGAATTCAATTCGACCATGAGAACAATCCTGCTTGAAAGAATCAAACCTTATGTGCAATGGCTGGTATTGATTGCGGGGTTATTAATTCCCGCGGTCATTATTGCTCTGTTTCCCAAACTGTTTCACAGCAGCGATGTGGATGATTTTTGGCGCTGGTCACAAGCCTGGGGCGCGAATTGGAAAAATATCTACATTGATTGTGACCGGTGCAATTACCCCTTTGTAGGTACATTGGTTTCGGGCGGCGTGATGCATTGGATGGGGATCACAGAATTCAAGCATATTGTGGCTCCCTTCCGCTATTACCTTGCGCTGATTGACGCGTTGAACGTGTTGGCGGCATATGGCATCATGACGAGGCTTAAGGTCAAATACGCTCCGCTGTGGGCCGGGGTCATCGGGCTGCTTCCATCATCGTGGATGGGGACCTCCGCCTGGGGACAAATAGACGGAGTCGGTCAATTATTGATCATGTTCTTCATTATCATGCTGACAGGGTTCAACCTGAATGGCAGAGTGAATAACGCCCGATATTATATGTTTGTCATTCTGGCGGGCATCCTCATGTCTCTGGCGACACTCACAAAGCAGTTGATCCTGTTCAGTTTGCTTTCTATTGGCTTTATTACTTTATTGACAATATTCCTGTATTCGCGCAAACCTTCCAGCGTGATCATTTCGTTTTTAATTCTCGCCGTTGCTTTTATCGCGCCTATTTTATTAATTGACCTTCCTCTTGCTTTGAAACCTGCTTATTTCTCCCACTTGCAATATGTCCTTGCCACGGGCAGTCAGCACGGTGACACCATTTCATCCTTCGGCTTCAATATCTGGACATTTATCGCAAAAGACCCGCGCGGTTCTTCGCATGACCCGATCAGCATTCAATTGGGCTCAACTCCGTTGTTTTCCGTTGTACCTTATTCGGCGGGTATATTTTTATTCCTGTTAGTGAATGCCCTCCTGCTGTTTATGTACGCCAAATATTTTTACAGGCAATACATGCGCGGCGCTCGATTTCTCAATGCCGAAAATATTTCGTTGCTCATTTTGCACCTCGCGTTGGTGAACTTAAGTTTCAATCTCTTCCTCGCTGGAACGCACGAAAGATACCTGTATCATTTTTATCCCTTCATCATCATGGCCTGCCTTGGGCTTGGCTTTTTCAAACGCGGCCTCGTGTATGCCCTGCTGGCGGGCGCCGCATTCTACGGCGTTGTTTTGTACGGATATCTGACCCGGCTCAACCTCCAGTTTGGGCAGGTTCCATTTGCGATTCTCGGCGTTTTTCATTCACTCGTTTTTCTATATCTGATCTTTTCATTAGTGCGATATTTCCGATCGAGCGGACTTAAACCCGCAACGCAGACATGACCCTCTCTCCCGATTTTTTATCTGAACTGAAAAAACGCTTCACAGGCGACCTTCGGCTTGATTCTGCTTCGAAGATCCTCTACTCCACTGATGCATCGATGTACCAGATCGAGCCATTGGGTGTGGCGATTCCCAAAACGCAAGATGATCTTCAATCAGCGGTTGAACTTGCTGCGAAACATCAAATTCCCATTCTGCCGCGTGGATCAGGTTCCTCCCTCGGCGGACAGGCCATTGGCGAAGCATTGATCCTTGATTGTTCACGTTATCTTGATTCCATCATTGAAATTGACCCTGAATCTCATTCTGCAATCGTGGAACCGGGCGTAATTCTTGCATCCCTCAATCGACATGCCGCAAAACATGGACTGATGTTCGGCCCCGATCCTGCTTCTGCGGAGCGAGCCACAATGGGCGGAGTGATTGGCAATAATGCCACAGGCGCACATTCAATTTTATACGGCATGTCTGCGGATCATTTGATCGAGGCAGATGTGATCTTGAGTGACGGGAGTTTGGCGAGATTCGATAGCTCGATATTTGATATTCGAAATTCCAGCTCCGATTCTCGAATATCGAATATCGTTTCTGCGGCATATCAAATCCGAGAGAAATATGGCGATGCAATAAAACAAAGCTACCCAAGATCATGGCGTAATTCAGCAGGCTATCGCTTGAATTATCTTTTGCCGTGGAGTCCATCCTTACCGCCGCAGTGGGACGAAAAGGATTATGGGCTATCCACCACGGTCTATCGTCCACAATCTACGGTTAATTTGGCTTCCTTGCTTGCAGGCTCCGAAGGCACCCTCGCAGTAATAAGGCGTGCAAAGGTGAATCTTGTCCGCAAGCCGAAGCATACGATTCTCGGCGTGCTTTCTTATGAAAGCATAGCCTCTGCGTGTGACGATGTTCCCCGTCTGTTGGAGTTTCACCCGAGCGCAATCGAGTTGATTCCGCGCATGATCTTGCAGCTTGCGAGAAGTGTCCCCGCGTATGGGCGTCAGATGGGGTGGATCGTGGGCGACCCTGCCGCGGTGTTGGTCATTGAATTTAGCGGGGATCAACCATCAGCTTTGAAGGCTTGTGTTGAGCGCTGTCGAAACGATGCGGCACGTGGTTTCGATATGTCTTCGGCTATTGCCTCAGGCTACTCGACCACCAGTAGACTTCTGACCATCGCGGAATCTGCAGAAGAACAGAGTCGTGTGTGGAATATCCGTAAGATGGGCTTGGGCATTTTGGATTCACGTCCGCAGGCGGCGAGACCTGCGGCTTTCATTGAAGATTGCGCCGTACCTGTGGAACGGCTTGGTGATTTTGTGCGCGAGATCGAAAAGATACTGGCGGAGCATCACACGGAAGGCGGCATTTACGCCCATGCGTCCGCGGGATGTTTGCACATTCGTCCGATTCTGAATTTACAAAGTGCGGAAGGTGTTCGTGCGGTGCGGAGCATTGGCGAGAAGGTCTTTGCGTTGGTGATGAGCCTTGGCGGTTCGATGAGCAGCGAGCACGGAGACGGGATTTCGTCTGGCGAGTTTATCGAGAAAACGTACGGAGCAGAAGTCTCTGAGGCAATGCGAATGTTGAAACAGACCGCTGACCCGCATAATTTGTTGAACCCGAAAAAGATGCTGGAAGCGCCGCCGATGGATACGCATCTGCGTTACGGCGAGAAATATCGCGCGCAGGCGTGGACATCCGCTTTGCATTTCGGGCATGAAAACGGTTTGGCTGGCGCTATTGGACATTGTAATGGTCAGGGTGTATGTAGAAAAACAACAGGCGTGATGTGCCCATCTTTTCAGGCGACAAGAGATGAAGCGAACTCGACGAGGGGCAGGGCGAACTTATTGCGGAAATTAATATCATCGAATATCGAATATTCGAATATTCGATATTCGGAATTTGAGTCGGCAACATACTCCGCTCTTGATCTCTGCCTCGCCTGCAAAGGCTGCACTTCGGAATGCCCGAGCGGCGTGGATATGCCGAAATTGAAGTATGAATTCATGCATGAGTATTACAAGACACATCGCAGGCCGTTGCATGATTATTTGTTTGGATACTTCCATGTGGCCGCGAAATTGCTTGCGTCAGTTGCCCCGCTGGCAAATGCATTCATGCAAATGGACTGGTCGAAGAAGTTGATCGCGAAGACAGTTGGGATTACAGATAAACGTCCGTTCCCTTTTTTTTCCAAGATAAAGGCCGAACCGCGGAGAAACAGAGATACAGAGAGAAAGACAGTTTTGTTTTTATCGGATGTATTTTCTCAATATCTTGAACCGCAAGTGGCGCAGGCAGCTTTCGATATTTTGAATTTTGCGGGCTATGATGTGAAGGTGTTGCCAACGGTCGGTGCGGGGGCATCGTTTCTTTCAAAGGGATTCATTGACGAAGCTCGGAGGCACGCAGAAAAAATTCTCAGCGAAATTAAAGCGGTGGGCGGCGGAGCAGATATCAGCGTGGTGGGATGCGAACCGCCTGAGGTGTATTGTCTCAAGCATGAATACGTCAGCCTGCTGCCGGAACGCCGTGCGGAGATTGAATCCATTACGAAAAATGTTTGGTTGGTGGATGAATTCCTTTTGCGTATAGACATTTTGAAGAGTCAAAACGATAGCGGCAAGGAAAAGAAAAAGATAACTTTTCATCCGCACTGCCATCAACGCGCTGAAGGGCTTGCAGACGATGGCCTGCCCTCTGGAACATCTGCAACGGTGGCAATGTTGCAGATGGCTGGCTTTGATGTGGACCTGATTGATGCGGGTTGCTGCGGCATGGCTGGGACGTTTGGGTACGACGCTGAACATTATGAACTTTCGATGCAGGTGGGTGAGTTGGGCGTGCTGCCAAAGGTGCGAGATGCAGGAATTCAAAATCGGGAAATTGTCTCGACGGGATCTGCTTGTAGGATCCAGATCAAGCAAGGGGCGGAGATTGAAGCGCGGCATCCGCTTATATTGGTGAAGGACGCGCTACTGCATTCTGATTGGACAAGGAGCCAATGATGCTAGCTCGAATTTCTTCTTTTCACTATCGCCTCTCCAGTGGACCTGTGACACTGGTTGCGCTAATTGGCTTTCTCTTGTTTGGTGGTTTGGTTCTGCCGGCGCAAGCACAGCGGGCTGACGCATATTCCAACGGCGCAGCCTCACCTGACTCATCGTTCTTTTATTCCAAAACTGATTTGTACGAAATGGCAAACATGTATGGAGAAATAGGCCGTGCGGAATATATTCGCGCCCGTTTTACATTTGACCTGATTTTCCCGCTGGTGTATTTGGCGTTTCTCGTCACTTCCATCAGTTGGGTGTTTGTGCGTGCTTTTCCTGATGCTTCCAATCGCTGGCGACTGTTGAATGTGTTCCCGGTTTTTGGGGTGTTGTTCGATTATCTTGAGAATATTTCCACATCCCTGGTGATGGCGAGTTATCCGGGCCAAAGTTTTGCGGGGTTTCTGGCTCCGGTTTTTACTTCGGTCAAATGGTTTTTTGTGAATGGCAGTTTTGTGGTTCTGGCGGTTGGGGTGGTGGTTGCATTGTGGAGGTTTTCTCGTGAAATGACTTGATAGGTTTCTGTGAATGTCTTGTGTTTATAGTCTCAGTCTGCGGCGGACTCACATCATCGCGAAACACAGTTTATCACCCAAAAGGGTACTTCTTGGGTAAAACTTGTTATGTTATATTGATTAAGTAATTTGATAGTTGAACGCCGAATCTTTTGATCGGGGAACCCACTCCCGGGGCGAAATAACGCATAAGCGTTGTAGAGCAAGTCTTCTGCTCCAGCCCGACAGCTAACCTCGTAGGCGTCGAAGATCATGAAGGAAACACCTTTCAATCGGTGGTTCTAGTCGTGAGGCTTCGCGTACTGCGAAGGGAAATGTCGGATGGTAAAAAGACTTGTTTTTTTATTTAAGGAGAACACAATGTATAACTTCTACAACAACCTGCCGGAAAAAAGCTCTGCCTGGAGAAACGCTTATGAGATCAAAATGGCATCTCTTGAGCACGAAAAGCAGCGCTTTCAGATGATGAACGAATACAATTCGCTGGCAAAGCCGCAAGTGATAAGAGACCGAAAGCCAGGATGGGTTTCCATCTTCAAGGCTCCCTTATTGCATGTACTGGCGATTCTAATTGGGTGAACGAAAAATTCAATAGAAAAAAGGAGCAAGCTGTTACCGGCTTGCTCCTTTTTTGATTCGTCATTTTTTTGCCATTAAACATACCCTTATCACTTTTCGAATAACGATATGATGATCCTACATATTGAGATATTTCAACAGTTCATATACCAGCATCGCGGGCCAGATGATTCCTTTGAAGATTCCCAACACGCCCATTAAGAAGGTGGTGGCATGGCTGATGTAATAGACCCATGCGCCGATCAAACCGAATCCATAGACGGCGTCTGAAGCGCCGGATCTGTACTTCGTATTTGGTTTCCGGTTTTCCTTTTCGTTCGACTTTGATTCTGTGGTCATTTTATTCTCCTTTTGGATTATCATTTATCATATACGCTTTTGGGCCGATCAAGGTTGTAGCAGGCATCGCTTTGGGCAGGAACACACCTGCCCTGGTGGGCTATGCCAGAGAGAACGCATTCGCAACGCTTGCGCCGCATGCCAATGCAGGTATGATGGAAATAGCGGTTTATATAGCAGAGAGATTTATACAAAGCTATAACAGGAGTCTACAATTGGCAAAGATCAACATCGTTCAAAAAGGTCCTTCCGGCACCGTTCAATACATTGAGGGCTGGTTGAAGAAAAATACCTGTGAGTTTTATTTTGAATTTGGCGGAGGGGATACCGTTGCGATTATCACTATCCCAACCGAAAACACATGGGACGTGAAATATCCCTGGGCGAGTGGACGACGCAAGGAAATCCTGACATTTGTGGCGGAGGAATTGCGCCAAACGCAGGCCCCATCCTCCACGATCGTCTGGGGAGATGGTTATTTCAGCCTTATGCAGAAATAAAAATATCCCGGTGGCTTTGGGAAATATATGAAAAGCAAAACTACAATCTCATTGGCTGTGTTGTTAGTGACCCTCGCTTCAATTTCCTGTTCTCTGTTTTCCCGTTCAGAACCGACCCCGGAGCCAGACCCTTATTATTTTGTGCCTGTGTCCGACCCGCTCATATTTGCGCCTGACGCCATGCCCGTCGCACATGTGGGCGTGATGTATGAAGCGGAAATCCACATCACTCAGAATAGCACACCTGCAGGTGAATTCTCCATTTCAAGCGGGAGCCTGCCGCCAGGACTGGAGTTCGTCAAGGTGGAAGGTGAAGACATCGCAAAGATCAGTGGTATTCCAAAAGAAACAGGCACTTTTACTTTCACTGTATATGTATGGTGTTATGGAACCATGGTTTCCGGACAGACGGGCGAAAAGGAATATACGATCGTAGTGGATAAATAAAATGCTGTCTGGGTGATTGCGTTTTGGACTATCATTTTATTACTGTATGAAAATCAGTAATGAGAAATTGGATAAGATTTTCCCCATCAAATGAAAAAATATTCACCAATATTCCACGTTTTGTTTCTACTGCTGGCCGCCTGCATCTCCGGGTCAGCAGATTCTTCGCCAACTCCACCATCTCCAACCGCAACCGCGTCCGCCGCTCCTACATCAACGCCAACCTCACTGCCTTTACCAACACCCACTTTACCAGCTGCACTTATTACCAGCGGCGACTGGGTCGAGCCATACATAGCCTTAACTTTTGATCTTTGTCAGGACCCGCAATATCCTGCAGGCTTCGATGTTTCTGTTGTGGATGTGCTCACTCGATATGGGGTCCCTGCCACATTTTTCATGGGTGGTGACTGGATGCGGACTCACCCCGAGGAGACAAAGACCCTTGCCTCAAACCCGACCTTCGAGCTGGGCAATCATTCCTGGAGTCATCCCAACTTTGAGACATTGTCCGCCGCGGAAATGAGCCGCGAGATCGAAATGACCGAGGATATGCTCTTTCAATTGACCGGCAAACATTCGCACCTCTTCCGCCTGCCCGGTGGGACATATAATGACCTGAGCCTGCAAGTGATCGCTGAGCATGGCTTATACACCATCCAATGGGACTCGGTCACCGGCGACCCCGACCCAACTTTCGATGCCGCGACCATCCTCGCCGAAGTTCAGCGCACTGCGCGAAAAGGCTCCATCGTCATCATGCATGCCAACGGACGCGGCTGGCACACCGCCGAAGCGCTGCCGGCAATGATTGAGTATCTACAAGGCAAGGGGCTTACTCTTGTCACCGTTTCCCAATTGATCGGGCTGGAACCAAAACCATGAACAATGAACAACCTAAAAATCCTCTGCATGGCGTTACGCTTGAAATGATCCTTGTCAAACTCGTGGAGAAGTATGGCTGGGAGGAGCTTGGCAGGCGCATTACCATCAAGTGTTTTATCGATGACCCCAGTATTAAGTCCAGTTTGAAGTTTTTGCGCAAGACTCCCTGGGCAAGGAAAAAAGTGGAAGAGCTTTATTTGAAGTCTTCAAAAGGTAAACCCTGAATATTTGCAAATAGTTGAAATTTCTTTTTCCGCGTGTCATAATATTGATGATGCCAGATTAATGGCTTGCCTTGAACTCTTGTGAATAGTAACCAAATCCAATCGTTCCATTGGATTTAATTTTATCAAGGAGGATCATTATGTCGTTCAAGAGAAATGCTAGGATCATTGTTTTGCTTGCGATTTTGTTTTCGTCCCTCGGTTTTACCGGTACGGCCAGCGCATACACCTGTAGTACATATATTACAGTCCAGTGGGGCGATACTCTCAGCGGCATCGCCAGACTCTGCGGGACGACTACCTACGCTATCCAGGCTGCCAACCCTGGGCTCGGTTCCTGGGTTTATGCTGGGCAGGTGTTGTACATCCCAACCGGATATTCATACCCTCCGGTGTACTATCCGCCATCCAGCGGAACGTATGTGGTGCAATGGGGTGATACCCTTGGAAAAATTGCTGCACGGATAGGGGTCAGCTATTACGATATTCTGGCCGTCAACCCGCAAATATGGAATCCCAGCTTGATCTATGGCGGACAGGTGATCAACTTACCCGCAGTGGCTCCTGTTTATCACACCGTGCTAAGTGGTGAAACACTTCGGATCATTGCCGGCTACTATGGTGCTTCCGTCTACAGCCTTCAATTGCTCAATCCGCAGCTCTATGACCCGAACTGGATTTATGCCGGTCAGGTTATTCGAGTGAGATAAAAGGTTTCCCGCGTTTAACAACCTAAATATTCATCAAAATAAGTAGACCCTCACAAGAGGGTCTACTTATTGGTGAGCAAATGGAATGAAGCGGGGTAAGTTATTCAGAGGGGATCATGATCATTGCAATCAAGTAGACCAGAATTCCAGGCACGCCGCCCGGTATGAACGCAATGAAAAAGGCGAGACGAAACCAAAAAGAACTGATTCCGAAAAATTCCGCCAATCCGCCGCATACTCCGGCTATCATACGGTTGCTCTTTGATCTTCTTAATGCCTGTCTTTGTATTGTCATTTTTACTCCTTTTTATAAATAAATCTACGGGAGTTCTGAGGTAAAGTTGCAGGCCGTACAGATGACGTCGTAAAATACAGTGAGTCAAACGGTGTATAATGCCCCGCTTGTAATCAGATTGCAGGAATAAAAAATGGAACAATCTCTTTTGTACGAAATAGTCGGTTATATGGGGTCATTGCTGGTGGCCCTCTCCCTTACCATGAAATCATTGCAGCGGCTGCGCATCATCAACATGGTCGGAGCGTTTTTCTTTATTGCCTACGGACTGTTGATCGGTGCGTTTCCCATTGCGTTACTAAATGGGCTTACCCTGTGCGTCAATGCCTACAACCTCTGGCGGATGTTGCAGCAGAAGGACTACTTCACCTTAATGGAGATTCGCCCGGATAGTGCCTACTTAAGGCGCTTCCTTGAGTTTTACCGAAAAGAGATCTCAGAGCTTATCCCAACCTATCTTTTCAAGCCCGGCGAAGACCAGATGGTGATATTTGTTCTGCGCAATATGGTTCCCGTCGGTTTATCCATTGTCAAGCAGACCGGAGATGAGGCACATATATTTCTTGATTTTGTCATCCCGGGTTATCGTGATTTCCGCGCCGGAAGATTTCTCTTTGATGAAAGCGCGGACTACTTCTGGCAAAAGGGCATCAAACAGCTTTTTTCTGCGCCCGGCAGTTCGCGCCATGAGTCCTATCTGAAACGCATGGGCTTTGAATTGGAACAGGGAAAATATCAACGAAAAATCCAACCAAAGGTATTAAAGGATGGAGCGATATAAAATGAAACATGCCTACATTTTGACTGCGTTATTGCTAACCGCTTGCTTACAGGAGATCCCAGCCAACTGGACTCCCGGCCCGACAATGGAGATCATTCAGCCTGCGGTTGCGACGGACACTCCGCAAGTGGAGTCGACTTCGAGCGTGCCGACTGCGACCCAGCCGGTGGTCTTTTCATCCGCATCAGCGCTTCCCACTGGACCGATCAGCATGATCGCCATTGGCGATAGCCTTACACAAGGTGACGGAGACGATACCGGCCGCGGCTATCCAGGACGCCTTCTGGAAATAGTCAGCGTGCTTCGCCCAAACTCCTCGATCACTAATTTTGGTCAGTCCGGCTGGAGTTCAGACGCGCTTATTAATGGCGATCAGGGTCTTCCGGGCCAGTTGACGCGTGCGAATGCCGAGGTGCAGGCTGCCAACGAACAGAACCGCAGCTCGGTCGTATTTATTTGGATAGGCAGTAATGATCTTTGGTATTTATATGAATATGGCGGCGATGTAAACGATGAATCCGAGGCGCAGGATCTTCAGCGATTCTCTTCCAACCTTGATGTCATTCTTTCAGACTTGCGCCTTGCAGGCGCACAAGTGATCGTTGCCTTGCTGGACGATCAATCCCAACGGCCTGTGGCTATTAAGGGAGAGGCGTTTACTGCTATTACCGCAGATGAGCTTTCCCGCATGTCTGTGCAGGTGCAGCGATACAACGAAGTGATCACCCAGAAGGCTGAAGAATACGGAGCGTTGACCGTTGATTTTTACTCGACCGATATTTTTACTAACCCTGCCACTTTATACGATGATGGCAACCACCCGAATCAGGCTGGGTATGACATCATCGCCCAGATCTGGTTCGAGGCTTTGTCTTCGATCTTGAAGTAGTTTTTCGGGGCACAGCGTACCGCAGTGCATATGCCGCTATCGCAAAAGCGACGGAAACATTGAACGAACGCTTTCCACCCAGCATTGGAATAGAGATGATCTCATCCGTAATTTTGAGCAAGTCAGGGTCTACTCCCGTCACTTCGCTGCCAAGGATGAGTACAGCTTTTTCTCTTGGGTTCGTTTTCAACTTTCGGATGTCTGTCGCTTTTTTTGTTTCTTCAAGCACGTAAATTTTCCAGCCCTCTTGTTTTAATGCACTGACCAAGTCCACTGCATTTTTATGTTCCGACCAGGTGACAAAGTTCTCCGCACCGAGCGAGGTCTTTGTCACCGCTTCATTTTTTGGGGTGGGTGTGATCCCGCATAAATAGGCATGTTCAAACCCGAAGCCGTCCGCGCTTCGCAAAATGGAGCCGACATTCCAAGCCGAGCGGATATTATCGAGCAGGACCGCAATGTGGGGATGATTTGCGAGCTGCCCGTCTTCCGAAATAATCTTTTCGGTATCGATCTTTTTTGTTAACGCAATTTCCGTCTCACCGAGGCAATGTGGGCAACGGATGCCGAACGAACTTCCCTCGGTGATGGGGTAGCGCAATCCGCAGGATAGACATACATGAATTTCAAAGGCTGAGATGGGCATGGTTCGCCCAAGTATATACCAACTCTATCGTCCCAAACTCTCTTTGATGATGCGCGGCACGATCTCCTCCCAACCGACTGCCATTAGATGGATGCCATGCAGGCCTTGTTTGGATTTGATCTTTTCTATCAACTCCAGTGTGATCTGCACGCCTTCTTCCTGCTCATTCCCTTTCTCTTTAGCGGTTTCCATACGCTTCATGATCTTTTCAGGGATGAACACACCCGGGATTTTTTCATTCATGTACACGGCAGTCTTGTAATTCTTGAGCGGTGTCAGTCCGATCATGATGTAGACCTTATTCAGAATGTCGCGTTTGGCCATTTCGTTCAGCCAGTCGTCAATGGCATCCGCGTCGAAGACAACATTGGTCTGGAAGAATTGCGCCCCCGCATTGACCTTCTTCTGTTCGCGAAGCGCCTGAAACTTCATATTGGACGCAAAAGGCGAAGCTGCCGCGCCGAGAAAATATTGTGGGGGAGTCTTGATCTCACGCCCGTCGAGATATTTGCCTTCGTCGCGCAGGCGTCGCAGGATCCACAGCATTTGAATGCTGTCCACATCCACAATATCCATTCGTCCGCGAGGGGAAGGGCCAAGCACCATGCTGTCACCCGTGAGGCAAAGAATGTTTCGCACGCCAAGTGCTGTTGCTCCCAATACGCTGGATTGCAAACTGACACGGGTATGATCGCGCGCCGTTATCTGCATCACTGGCTCTGCTCCCGAATCCAATGCCAATTTGCTGCAAGCCCATGATGACATGCGCGGAATCGCGGATGGGCTGTCTGTAAAGTTTATCGCGGCCACATGTGGCTTGAGCAGCTCGATGTTTTGCTTTAATTTATCGGTGTTGGCGGAGATGGGCGGTGAGATCTCGGCGGCGACAACGAACTCGCCGGCCTTGAGTCTTCGTTCAAGTTCGGAAACCGGTTCAGTGTATTTCGGCGCATGATAGAGCGCGTCACCCTGCCACCACTCAGGCTGGCGGACTGGTCGAAAGATGGAATCCAATGTCTTCGAAACAGAACCAGCTTCACCCGAAGAAAGACCCGCCGCTATATTTTTCATACCCACTTTTTTCGCCTGCACAAAAACATCGCTCCATGCATCCGTCCCCGTTTTTTCCCAATCCAAGGGCGGCAGCACTTCAAGCAGCAGGGCTTCGCGTCCAAGTTTGAAAGAGCGGTCATAGATCTTGTACCAAATGCATGGTCGCGATTCGTCCACGTAACATTTTTCGGGGGTCGATCCACCGCATGGCCCATTGCGTAACCCCTTTGGACATTCCATCGGGCAGATGAATGCGGTTTCCTGCAGGAGACAGTTGCCGCACATGCGGCATCCGAAGAGCGGGCTCTTCACAGCGAGTTCAATTTTCGCGAGCACACGTTTTTTGAACGGCTGGCGTTTGAACGGCATGAATGGCGGTTGATAGCGGCGACCCGGGGTGAAACCTGGCATGGTAACTATCTCCTGAAATTATATATAATATATAATTTTACCCAGACTCGATATTTTTGGAAAGGTACAAAGTATAATTTCGGTACTATGAAACGATTTTCTTATTGGATGTTGCTTCCGCTTCTTGCCTTAATCTTTGGCCTGATTCCGTCCGAGCGGGTAAATGCGCGGCCTGAACATTTTTCTCCGAACCCTGCTGTCCAGGGACTCATTGACGAAGTTAACGCTTTACGCGCCACGAACGGACTCCCGCTTTATAAAGTGAATCCCATTCTGATGGATGTTGCCCAACGCCATGCGGACTATCTTGCGACAAAAGGCATCATCACACATTTTGGCGCGGACGGGAGTCGCCCGTATCAGCGGGCAGTTGATGCAGGTTATGCAGTTGGAGGTGAGCTTTCTGCAGGCGGTAACTTTGCCGAGAATGTTCACTCTGGTGCGAACCTGTCGCCGATCGGTATCGTGACTTTCTGGAAGGGCGATACCGCCAATTCAGAAGCCATGCTTTCGGCAACATTCGAAGACATTGGAGTAGGGGAAGCTACGGCTACTGGCATCACCTATTACGTTCTTGTGGCAGGTTCGGAGGGGGATGCAATGCCCACCACCACTGCTTTAACAAATACGATTGCAACAACGGCATTGTCAACTCCATCCGCGTTGGAGTTTGTGATCGCCACGGCTGGCGGTTTTGGGACTCCGGCCATCATAGTTTCGCTGAGCACACCGCTGGAAAACGGCGAAATTTTCCACATAGTAAAAAAGAATGAAGGTTTGTGGAGTATTGCGCTGGCATACAATACAACGGTGGAAGAATTGAAATCGTTGAACAGGCTTGCAACAGATGAGATATTTGAAGGCCAAAAGCTGCTGGTCTTTCAGCCCGCGCCCAATACCGCCACTCCAACCCTGCCAGCAGCAACCGCCACTCTGGGTATACCAACTTCCACGCCGACCTTCCCGGCTTCGCCAACCGCGACATTCACTGCCACACCCATCCCAACCCCGCCCGCTTCTCGTGAAAGCAGCGGATTGGTGGTTGGAGGAATTGTGCTGGCGGCATTATTTGCGGCAGGCATTGGCGCGTGGCTCGGGAGAAAAAAGTCTGCCACAGGGTTGGAGTAACATCACCCGCGATTGGTTACAAATCATCTTCTTTCCGGCAGTACCTGTGGATATACTGAAATCACAGAATAGAGCATAACTGAGTGAAAGAGAGCAGCGTATGAGCGAAGTACGAATTGATTCACTTTTACCCGCGGAGATGGCAACCCGCGCCGAATATCTGGGCGTCAAAAAAGCGGAGATGCCCGCCTTCACCATGCTAATGCTGTCCATTCTTGCGGGTGCTTTTATTTCATTGGGGGCCATCTTTTCCACGACTGTCGCGGCGGGTGGTATGGCGATCACCGCCGCAGATGGGACAGTTGCATTTTCCACAGGATTGCCGTTTGGTGTGATTCGTATTCTGACAGGATTGGCGTTCTGCCTTGGCTTGATCCTGGTTGTTGTAGGCGGCGCGGAATTGTTCACGGGCAATAACCTTATCGTAATGGCGTGGGCGAGCGGAAAGGTGACCGGGCGCGCACTCCTGCGGAATTGGGGTATTGTGTATGTGGGAAATTTTATCGGTTCCATTGCCACCGCCATTCTTATGTTTTTTACCAGGCAATATACATTTGGCCCCGATATTGTTGGCATCACTGCTTTGAGGATCGCAGTTGCAAAATGCGATTTTGGATTTGTTCAAGCGATTGCGTTGGGGATCCTTTGTAATGCATTGGTCTGTCTTGCGGTTTGGTTGACATACAGTGCCCGCACAACTCTGGACAAGATATTCTCCATCATATTCCCGATTACAGCCTTTGTGGCAGCGGGCTTTGAGCACAGCATTGCCAATATGTACTTTATTTCATACGCTTTGCTTGTGATGGGGTTTGACCCAGAATACATGGCACGAGTCGCAGATAGAGTCGCGAACCTGGAGGCGCTTACCTGGAAAGCATTTTTCTTAAATAACCTGCTTCCTGTTACCATTGGTAATATTATCGGCGGCGCTGTTCTTGTGGCCGCCATCTATTGGGTCGTTTTTCTGCGAAATAAAAAAGATTAATCAAAAGGAGCAGATATGAAGGCGTATATCATGATCAAGATTCGTGCAGGTGATGTGAAGGATGTTGTAAATAGCCTTCGAAAAATAACGGGTGTTGTAGAGGCTCATATGACCTTCGGCCCCTATGATGGTGTCGCTGTGGTCGAGGCTGCCGATATTGCGAAACTAGGCGCGATCACAGCATTGGAGATCCAGCCCATCCCTGGTGTGGAGCAAACGCTTACCTGCCTCGCGGTTGACGTCTAGGAAAATATGTATGTTCCATAAATCGGACTGATGGAAATCAGTCCGATTTATTTTTCCGTTCGCTGATAAAAAAGATAGATAGCATCAAATTCCTGTTTATTTTTTGTGGTATCCTAAAATCCCCGTTTATGAAAAACCTACTTCGCATCTCCACTTTTCTCAAACCGTATCTTTGGCAGGTTTTGATATCGCTTGTCTTGCTGCTCACGTTGACTGGCCTCAACCTGTTCGTGCCGCGCATCCTTCAATCAGTAATTGACGATGGACTCGTTGGCGGAAAAACGAATGACCTGGTCCGTTCTGCGCTTCTTTTGTTTGCGCTCGGGCTTGGTTCCGCGCTATTGAATTTAGCCAACCGATACCTTTCCGAATGGATCGCGGTCAATGTTGGCTATGATCTGCGTAATCGTTTGTACGATCACATTCAATACCTGCCATTCTCCTACCACGACCATGCGCAAAGCGGACAGTTGATCTCGCGCTGTATTGAGGATGTGCGTTCTATCGAGCGGTTTGCAGGCTCGTCCATTGCAGAGTTGGTCCGCTTTGTGTTTTTGTCTTTTGGTATCCTGTTTGTGATGTTTTCCATGAATCCGTCTCTGGCGATCATCTCACTGCTGCCGATCATCCCGTTGATTTTGATGACTTCCAGCTTTGGCACCAAGATCGGTAAATTATTCTTTGCGGTGGATACGGCTGTGGGGGAAGTGTCCAACCGCTTGCAGGAGAATGTGACGGGCGTGCAGGTGGTGCGGGCGTTTGCCCGTGAAAGTTACGAGACGGAACGTTTTGAAAAAGCCAACAGGTCAGTCTTCACCACTTGGGTAAAAGTGATCGATGAGTGGGCAAAGATCATGCCAACCACAAACTGGTTGACTCTGATCAGCACGATGTTGATCCTGTGGTTTGGCGGACAGATGGTTATTCACGGGACTCTCACCATTGGTGCGATTGCCGCCTTCAATGCCTATATCTTGATGATGGCAGAACCCGCGCAAGCGTTGACAGGACTCGTCAATGCAGGCGGTGAAGCGGCTGCTGGTGCGCAACGTGTGCTGGAAGTGTTGGACGTTGCGCCAGCCATTCAGTCCAAGGCGGGCGCAGTGAAGTTGGAGAATCTGCGCGGCGAGATCGAGTTCCGCGAGGTAGGGCTGAAATATCAAAACGAGAAAAATGCCTCGTTGGATGGTATCAACTTGAAGGTCGAGCCGAACCGTTTGATCGCGTTGATCGGTCCCACAGGTTCGGGGAAAACCTCCTTTGTGAATCTCATCCCGCGTTTTTATGATGTCAGTGAAGGTGTGGTCTTGGCGGACGGCGTTGATGTCCGCGACCTTGATCTGGCTATGTTGAGAAATCAGATCGGCATCGTGCTGCAAACGTCCCTGCTGTTCTCGGATTCGATCAAAAACAATATTGCTTATGGACGGCCTGATGCCACAATGGATGAGGTCGTTGCGGCGGCGAGGGCGGCGCAGGCGCATGAATTTATCGAGGGATTTCCGAACGGCTATGAGACCGTGGTCGGCGAGCGCGGTGTGACTCTTTCCGGCGGGCAGCGCCAGCGTGTGGCAATTGCGCGCGCGCTGTTGATGAATCCGCGCATATTGATCCTGGACGATTCTCTTTCGAGCGTGGATACGCAAACCGAAAAACTTATCCAGGCTGCGTTGGATAAGTTGATGGAAGGCAGGACCACTTTTGTCATCGCGCATCGCCTGTCAACGGTGCGGCGCGCGGACATGATCATTGTGATGGATAAAGGCCGCATCATCCAGCGTGGTACGCATCACGAGTTGTTGAAAGAAGGCGGCTTGTATAAAGAAATCCACGATCTGCAATTGGTGGGGCAGGCCAGGTTTGCAGATGAAGTGGAATTGGTGAAAGAGATCGATGGCGCCAAGCCCGAAGGTGAGAAGCACGAGAATACATTGATGCAAAGAAAGTCGGATCATTAAGATGACAACCAAAATTATCCCGCCAACCTTCATCACCCAGTCAGAGGAGATCCTCGACAAGATGTACGACCCCAAAGTTGCGCGCGGACTTTTGCGCTTCGTGAAGCCGTACATGGGGCAGTTGCTGCTTGCTTTGTTCTTTATGATCCTCGTGACGGCGGCTTCCGTTTCCGGGCCATATTTTGTGAAACTCGCGATCGATGATGGTATTAAAGCCAATGATGTTATCTCGTTGAAGCAGACTGTGCTGATCTTTCTTGGCGTGTCCATCGTTCAATTGGGAGTAAATTATCTGCGCGTGCGCATCATGTCTCGTGTGGGTCAGCATGTTTTGTATGATGTGCGCATGGCGATGTTTGAGCATTTGCAAAAACTCTCGTTGAGTTTTTACAACCGCTACAGCGTGGGACGAGTGATCACGCGCGTCATTAATGATGTGGGAACTCTGCGTGAGTTCATCACCTGGGCGGTGCTGGCAATTGTCCGTAATATGCTGGGCATTATCGGTACGCTTATCGCGATGATCGCGTTGAACTTCAAGCTGTCCATGCTGACATTCGCTGTTTTACCCATCATGGTTTTGGCGACAATCGCATTTCGTTCCATCGCACGAAAAAATTATCGCAGGGTACGCGCCGCAGTTTCATGGACGAATTCCGTGCTGGCCGAGAGTGTCAATGGCGTGCGGGTGGTGCAGGCGTTTTCTCGTCAGGAGCGGAATTACAAGACCTTCAAGGAATATGTCAATCGCTATTTTTACGAGACAAGTTTGGATGCGGCCAAGGTTGCTTCTGTGTTCACGCCCGTTGTGGATATCCTCGGCGCGATCGCGACTGCGCTGGTTGTATACGTCGGCGGGACGGCGGTATTGGGCGAGTCGATTACGCCGGGGGTGTTGATCGCTTTCGTGCTGTATGTGGACCGCTTCTTCGAGCCGATCCGTGATCTGAGCCGCCGCTTCGATACGCTCCAATCCACAATGGCTGGCGGCGAGCGTATTCTGGAATTACTCAATACGCCCATCGATGTTCAAGATGCAGCGAATGCCAAAGAGATGGAATCAATTATCGGCGGGGTGCGATTCGAAAATGTCTCCTTCCATTATTCCGATGACCCGACCCTTGTCCTCGATCAAATAAATTTGGATGTAAAAGCCGGTGAGACGGTTGCCCTGGTTGGGGAGACGGGCGCGGGCAAGACGACCATCGTCAAATTACTTACCCGCTTCCATGACCCAACGGACGGCTGTTTGCGCCTGGACGGTGTGGACTTGCGTGAGGTGACTCAGCAATCTCTGCGCCGACAGATGGGCATGGTGCTGCAAGACCCGTTCCTGTTCAATGGCAGCGTGAAGGAAAATATTTTGTTCGGGCGTTTGGATGCGAGTGATGAAGATGTGATCTCCGCAGCCAGGGCAGTTGGCGCGCATGATTTTATTCTTGATTTGAAGGACGGCTACGAAACATCTGTAGAGGAAGGCGGCGCGACCCTGAGTGTGGGACAGCGCCAGTTGATCTCCTTTGCGCGCGCGCTGTTGGCGGACCCGCGCATTTTGATCCTAGATGAAGCCACATCCTCTGTGGATATTCAGACCGAGCAGATCATCCAGCGTGCGTTGATCAAGCTACTGAAGGGACGCACATCCTTTGTCATCGCACATCGCCTATCCACCATTACGAGCGCGGACAGGATCGTGGTCATTGAAGGCGGGAAGATCGCCGAGGAAGGCACGCACAGCGAGCTGCTCGCAAAACAAGGCATGTATTACGAACTGTATAAAACGGGCTTTCAGGAGTAGGCGAGAGGGCTTGCCATTGCTCTCTGACTTCTGTATACTTCCCGCATGGCCGATAAAAAAACAAAAAACATTTTAGCTGGTGTGTCCGTTCTTTTGGTTATTGCTGCCTTTTTATTTGTGTTCAAATTGACTTCGGACAATTCGGTCACGACCGCACCCTCTTTTGCGGATGACAATGCTGAGACAGCGGCGATCATTGGAACTGCGAAGACCCCGACATCCACGGTCTCTGTTACGAAGACAGGAACGCCCCCCTCGTTTACAGAAACCCCCATCCCAACGCCGTCCATTACGCCAACCTTTGCCATTTTGACGGGCAGGGTAAATGTAGATAAGTTGGATTGCCTGAGCGGACCGGGACCTTATGTTGGTCTTGCGGATTTATTTCGGAACAACCGTGTCAATGTACTTGGCAGGGACGTGACGGACCAATGGCTTTTGGTGAATTTCGAATCCAGCACTGGAGAGGCGGTAACGTGTTGGGTGGAGGTCAAGCCGGTTGACTTGGGCGGTGCAGAGATCGCCAGCCTTGAAATTTACTACCCGGGCAAATACCAAATTCCCCTCTGGCAGGATTACAAGCCCCCAGAGAATATACGAATCTCACGGGCTGAAGATTTTGTGAACATCCTTTGGGATGACTCGAACAGGCTGGAAATAAGTGAGCGCGAGAATGGACGTAGTCCGCAGTTCATCATTGAAGCATGGGTTTGCAAGGAAGGCGTGCTTGAGTTCACCGTCCTCGGGATATTGGACAACACGAACCTCATCATTGAGGATCAGCCAGGCTGCACCGCTCCCTCCAGTGGATTGTTGTACGCAGCTGGAAAACAAGGCTACTCCGCCGCGGTTGACTTGGATTGGCCGCAGCCATAGGAAAGCGTATATAAAAAATCCGATCGGGAGAAATATATGACAGACTCTGAAAAAGGCAGTGAATATCTATACAAAATGTCCGCCTACATGCGCAAGGGACTGGCCGAAGTGCAGGCCAAGGTCAATGACCTGTACCGTGTGGAGGAATTGGAGGATTATATCGACGTGGCGGATTCGCCGATCGAATATATTCAGGCGGCGCTGGCTCCGCTCATTGGACAGGTGAACGATTTTCAGGATTACGCCTACACCGTCACCGACCGTATGGAACTGGATCTGCAGGATGTGGATATTTACGCTTTGCTGGATGGTGTGATGACCATTGCCGATCAGTTGATCGAGCGGAAGGGCGGCATCACACTGGAAGAGGAAATTCCAGAAAACCTGCCAACCATTGAAGGCGACCCGCTTCGTTTGTCACAGGCTTTGTTGAATTATCTCCACAACGCGATCAAATTCACCGAGCGTGGGACGATCACTGTCACTGTAGTGAATGAGCGCAACCAGATCCTGTTCGAGGTCAGTGACACGGGGATTGGCATTGCAGAAGAGGATCAGGAACGGGTCTTTGAGCCTTTCGAGACGATCCTCGAAGACAAGAACGATCCGCGCCTCGGCTTTGGGCTGGGACTGAAGATCGTGGAGCACATCATTTCCCTGCACGATGGCGAGACCTGGTTTGAGAGTGAAAAGGGACAGGGAAGTTCATTCTTCTTTACGATACCGTTGTAGCAATGTCAAAGTGACAGTCACCTTTAAGGTGACTGTCACTTTTTAGCCGATACCAAAAAGCCCCGGAAACATTTCTGTCTCCAGGGCTTTTTGTATTCCAGCTTGTCAATTACTTCTTGACGGCGTTGATCTCTGTCAAAACTTTCTTTACCATTTCCTCGGTCAGCCCAAATTCCTTGGCCTGCGGCATGGCGAGGATCTGCTTGAGGGTGAAGCCCTTTGCCATTCCGATCATGGGATTCTTGGAAACGCCGGGGACGTGCTTCTCCAGGATTTCCAACGCTTGTGTGTCTTTCATGATATCGCCAACGGTTGTGTCTAATGAGTATGCCATTTTTATTCTCCTTGGGTTTGATGTGTTTCCAGAAAGCTCAATATGGATCGTTGAGCTGACTTGTGGATTATAAACCTTTGAACGGCTTATGTGTCCGATGACTTTCGTTACTCAAAGAGCGGTTCCATCTGAAGCCGCTGACTGAGCTCCTGCATTTGATGATCGCCGGGGCGGGACGTAAAACGATGCGCTGAATCAAGAACACTCG
Organism: Candidatus Villigracilis propinquus; assembly: GCA_016714565.1. GTDB lineage: Bacteria > Chloroflexota > Anaerolineae > Anaerolineales > Villigracilaceae > Villigracilis > Villigracilis propinquus. The sequence continues at coordinate 22,015 of JADKDM010000021.1, read as the reverse complement.
GCAGCAGGTGGATATCACCGGCTGTGTTCAGGAAAACCTGCGGGTTGCCCAATACCCAGTGCATGGCGAGGTCAATATCTGCTTGCTCTTCCAGCGGACGGTACCAGGTGGTGCGATTCTGCTGCACGTCTTTCCACGGGGAGCGGGTGATGCCTTTGATCGTTTGCACGGCAATGTTTCGTTCCCTGCAAATCTCAAGCACCTTGTTGAAGTTTTCAGCGTAGCGTGGGTTTTGCATCATGATAAAGCTGTAGGGGAGCAGCACAGAATCAAAGTCAAATTGAGCGAGGGAGCGCAAATGAAACTCAGGGACCGGCACACCATGCCCCGTCACGCCAATGAAGCGGACAAGTCCTTCGTCACGCGCTTGTATGACCGCTTCGAGCACACCGCCCGGGCCGAATGCGGTAGCCCAATCTGCTTCTTCATGCAAGGCGTGGAGTTGGATCATGTCCACCTGGGGAACATGCAACAGGTCCAGCGAGCGGCGGATCTGGTCGTAGGCGGCCTGTCTGGTGCGTTGGTCCGTTTTGGTGGCGAGAAAGAACGGTTTGCCGTTGCGCCGAATCCAATCTCCCAGAACCAGTTCGGCTTTGCCATAGCTGGCTGCCGTATCTACGTGGTTGACTCCGTTTTGCAGGACAAGCTCCATGGTTGCATCCACATCTTTTTGCGGCGTATCCCAAAACGCAGCCGCGCCAAAGATGGTGCGTGTACTTTCATGGCCTGTGCGGCCAAAAGGCAAGGTGGGTATCATAGGTTTCTCCATTTCATCTTCATGTGAACAATTCTAGCACTATAGCGGACTGTAAATTTTGCAGGCTAGTTGTTGTTCCCTTCTCAATTCGTTATGAACTCCAATGTGCCAAGGTCGTATAACTCCCCGGGTTTGATCAGTACCATCTCGCTGAAAACCCCGAGTTGGTCGAACAACTCAGCCCAACCATTGCCCGTTTCTGCAATCAGGTAATAATACCCGGGCGGAATATTCTCAAAAATGAAAACGCCCTGGTTATTACTTTGTGTGGACATGCTGAAAGCCTGCCCGGCGCATGGTGTGTTGCCAGAGGGATTATCAATAGCTTCGCTGCAGAGTTCCACGCGCTTCCCGGGTATGGGTAATGTGCCGGTCAGGGAACCCTTTTGCTTTTCAACCGGGGATGGCAGGGTTGGGCCATCCCGTTCCACTGCTACAAACGTTATCCTGTTATCCAGCAGATCGGCATTGTCCATCCTGTATGTCTGCCACTGAGAGCCATCGAAAACGGACAGCCCATACCAGGTCCCCGCCCAGACTCGGCCGAGGCTATCAGTAGCCAGTGCGGTTATCCTATTGTTTGAAAGGTTTTGCGTATCCCGGTTGTAACTTGACCAGGTTGCGCCATCGAAAACCGCGACGCCTTTGTCGAAAGTCCCCATCCAGTACCAGCCCCTGGAATCCAGGCTGATCAATTCGGGAAACGTGGGAGCGGTGGTCTTGAATTGTTTCCAATTTCCGTTTTCGTAGACCGCCACGCCGTCGCCAACCCAGACCCATGGGCGGCCAGTTGCATCCAAAGCCAGGGCTGATGGGATTCCGATGAAACCCTGCCCGTCCTGGAATATCGTCCACTTTTCATCTGTGAACAACGCCACGCCTTTTGGGGTCAGCGCCCAAATCTTGCCATCGGGAGCGGCAACAATTGTGGTGACATATTCTTTTACCATTTCGCCCATTGCAAGTAAGTCCAAACCATAGGTTTGCCAGGCTCCGTCGGCGTAGCGGCTGACTCCCTTGTAGTGTGCGACCCAAAGACGGTTGTCCCTGTCGCAAGCCAGCCCTCTCACCCCGCTACGCCCTTCCCCAACTTCAGGAATCTGCTCCCATTGCTGGTCGTAGCCCCGAGCGAAGCCGTAGGTATGTGCAACTGCCAGGCGACCATCCGGGCAGATTGTTCCTGTTGTAATGTATTCACTTGAGAAAACCCATGTTTTCGTTATTGTATATTTGCCAGCCTCGCTCATCAAGACAGGCAATGCCGCGTTCCCAAAACCCCAAACATGCCTTGCCTGCGCCGGCAGGAGCCACTGCTGGCGGCAGAACAGCAGTGTTGAGTTCCGGCAGGGATGGTGTTGGGATTGGGGTTAGGGTCGGAAGCGCCTGAGTCTTGGGACTCATTTGAGATATAGCAACACAAACAATGCCCACGCATACGATCAACCCCACAACAAAGCCAATAAGTATTGTGACTATGTTGACAGAACGCTTATGAGGTTTCGCCGTCTGGCTTGGTGGCATTTGCCTCGCTTTTTCTGTGGATCGCACCGGCGCCGGTTGACGCTCATACAAATCCTGATTGATTTCCCGGGGACGATTGGGCTGGCTCAAGGCAGATAAAGCTCTTTGAGCTTCTTCGTTGGATGGATTTATTCTTAAGACCCTTTGGTAGCAGGTAACTCTTTTTTCCGCGTCTGCCAAACAATGCCCCAAATATAACCAGCCTTTTTCAGAATTGGGGTTGGCTTGAACGAATTGACTGAAATATGCTTGCGCCTTTTGGTAGTCCCCGGTGTTGGCCGCCTGAACCCCAAGTTTGAAGAAATCCTGTTCCATATGTCTCATCTCCAAATGTGACGATGATTTTTTACCATCCAGGTAAGTGACAAAGTAATACTGTCCACCAACAGTATAGTGGATTCACACCCTACTCTCTATATGTCATTACTCACATTTTTATAAATTCGTGGGATGCCAGCCGCGTTTCACCAACTCCAGACCTGACGGGTTTCATCGTGACTCGATCCGACCAGACCCATGAACAGACAGAGATTCGGGCCGGAAGTCGTTCCGTGGTATCTGTCAGGTTATTTCTTTTTAATGATTGCAAGCAAATAGAACCACATGGAAACAAGAATGCTCAATGTAATTAACAAGTCAATGATCTTGTAGCCCATTGAAGTCTGTGACGTAGTGAACAGGAACCATAGCCAGAAGACGATAAATAAAAGGTACAGGAACGGGAAGAGATACCAGAAGATGATCTTGGTCCAGGAGGAAAACTTGCGCCTGGACTTGCGGTAATGTTTGCCTTCACGTATGAAGGCTTTGTCGTTGAAGTAACTACTTAACTGCCCCTCAAGCTGATAGACGTAATCATATTGCCGCTCTACATGCAGAACGGTTTGGAAATAGGTGTGCGAAAAACTTAAGAGTCCCAGCAATAGGACAACACCGATAACGGATACGTCGATCAGCGGCTGCATTGTTGTGCCGGTACTGCCTGCCACCTGACTGCTAAAAAAAGAGTTTACCCAATCACTCATCACGGTTGGGCTGCTCATGTACAACAGGAGGATGAAGATCACAAACAGAATATACAGGAATAGACGGTCGCGTCTTGCTACCACTTCCTTGAGTTGATCAAACGTTTCGCTGTAATGTTTGGATAATACTTCGACCAGTTTAGAGTCATTGTCGTCATTCATAATATTTCTCCTCTTATTTCTTTCCCTTATCTTTTATCTGCAACTCTCTTAATATCCCTATCCAGCACGGATGTCATCCCCGTAGTGGGGTGGTAACAGCGTCCGACTTCGGCGCAATTCCTCTTCCGTTTTTGAAAGTATACCCATTAGACGTGTTTTCACATGCTGCTACGACAGAAGGAGGGATACTGCGTACAGATCCGCTTGTTGCGCCCCGGCAATGAAGGCATAGATGAACCCGGCAACAAGGATGCCAACGCCCACGGCATAGCCCCAATACACCACCTGGCGAACGCCCGGCTGTAAAACGGACTCGGCCGGCTTGGACGGATTGTAATAAACCGTGACGGTTTGCTCGGGGGTATATTCCAGCACTGCCTGCATGGCTGGCTTGCGGATCTGCAGCATGGTAAGCAAGAAATCGCCGAAGAAGATACGCGCACCGAGGATCTTTTCCCCGTCTATATTGTATTCATATTGAAAATAGGCGTGTTGACTGGTGGAGCTTGTCCCCTTGGACGAACTTTTCAACCCCATAATTCCTGCGTGAGTGACGATGCCTTCGATGGTCTTCCACTGTTGTGAGGCTTTTCCTTTTTTAATTTCGAGGAAGGTCTTGATGAGTATGAATAGCCCAAGCGGAATGGTGAGATATAAGATCATGTGGAGTGGCTCCTGTAATTAAGGGGATTTGAACGTATTCTACCTGTTTTTTGAGGCGCGTTGATCTTGCCCTAATAAAGTGGACACAAAAGATGTCCAGATCCAGTAGACTAGGAAGAACAGGAGCAGGATCATGGCGACCAGGTGAGGGAATAATAGATAGCATTCCTATTTGTTAATCTGATCAAGTTAGTGCCATCTATATCAATCATAAAAATTCCTGAGTTTTCATCGCGGCTCGATACAAACGCTATTTTCGTACCATCCGGTGACCAAATCTGTTCACCCTCATCCGTCAGCACTGTTCGTGAGGTTGACCAGATCGCTGCCATCGGCATTCACGGTATAGATTTCATAGTTGCCATCGCGATACGAGAGAAACGCGATTTTCTGACTGTCCGGGGACCAGACCGGGTTTTGATCCCACGGGCTGACCGTGTAGGAGACCCTCGTGAGCTCGGTGCCATCGGCATTCATCACATAGATCTCGCTGTGGCCGCCCCATCCCGTGGTAAATGCTATTTTTTTCCCATCTGATGACCAGATGGGCCCCGCTGCTTTATTTTTCTGTATGAGCTTGGTGAGGTTTGTACCGTCTGCGTCCATCACGCAGATAGCCTCATCACGGCAATTTCCCTCAAAGACGATCCTTTGGCTGTCTGGAGACCAGGACGGGTCGGTGAAGCTTTCGTACCCGGTGATGTGGATCAAGTTACTGCCATCGGCATTGATCACGTAGTTATTACCGTGCTGCGCACAGCAGCCAATATAATGAGTGATCCGAAATCGGATCTTGCTGCCATCCGGTGACCAGGTTGTAGAACAACACCTCACATTAAACCGCAGATCCATATTCGCCGGGTCATAGACACTGATCTCGGTTGTATCAATTAATTTGACGGGACTGGAACCATCCGCATTCATAATGTAGATGCTGGCGGTGTCACCATCGCTTGTTCCGAAGGCGATCTTGCTGCCATCCGGTGACCAGGCTGGGTTGAATTTTGGAGCGATCTCGCTCGCCAGTGGACTCAGTCCGCTGCCATCGGCGTTGACTACATAAATTTCCGAGGAGCCGTTCCACTCGGATGTAAAGGCGATTTTTCCCGCACCACCCCCAATGGCGGTTGGTGCAGGTGTAGGTGTGTCTGTGGGTGCAAGAGTTGGAGTGTCAGTGGAAGGAATGCTCGTCTGTGTTGAGATCGGCGTTGATGCCTGTGGGATGTCAGCCGTGCTGGTTGGCGTACCTGCTCCCCCGCTGGAACATGCCGCCAAATAGACAACTACAATGATCGCTCCAAGTTTTCTCATATCCAACATCCTCCAATTCTTTTACTCATGGATTATCGTCGGCTCTTCGCCACGCGGACTCGGCCTATCGTTGCGGGCTGTAGTGCAACCCCTCCAACCCAACCCCTCCAACCTCCCCTAAAGGGGAGGCTATTTGCTCCTATCAATAAGCGTTGACCAAATCACATCGGACAGAAAACTCCCGCAGCGATATCATCCCCTTGTGGGACGCCAGCCGCGCTTGGACGCTATCGAGATAAGCGGAAATCATTATTACTCATTATAAAAGTTGATTGGCTAGAAAGCGAAGGCGTTCGCCGGGCAATCCACGGTAATGAGGCGTATCTGTTCTTCTGTGATCCCGCGCTGCAACAATGCAGGGATGAAATCCTTTGTCAGCGCTGTGTAGCCTCGATACCCCTCATTTGGTAACCCATCAGCGCGCTCGGGGTTGTACCAGCCTGCATCGTGGGAGAGTAAAAGCTGACTTGCAAAGCCGGCTTCTATGAGTGCAAGGACGGTCTCGAGCAATTCTGCCTGTGACTGATGAGGCGCTCCCACTGAGTCGAGCTCCACGTATGCGCCACGGCGCGCGGCATCTTTCAGGATCGAAATGTCTGGTTCCGTTTGGGCATGGATCCAGATGAAACGATGCAGGTCCAGGCCTACTTCCTCTAAAACATCCATTTCCTTCCTGGCAATTTTTCCCCCGATCGTATGGCTGGCGATCACTGCGCCTGTATTTTGACTTGCCATGGCCGCTGCTCTGAGGTTTCGAATCTCCAGCGCCGTAGGTCCATCATCACTCATCGCCAGCTTGATGAAACCTGCTCGAATGGAAGTCCCTTCGATGCCTTCTGTCAGTTCTGTTGTCCAGAGTTCAGCCAGGTCCTGCTCACTGATTTCACGCAGGGTTTCCGGAATGTAGGCGTCTCGATATACTCCGGTCGGCGCAATAATGTGAATGGGTGTAACCTCTGCCAGGCCTCGCAATACCGAGAGGTTCCGCCCCACACCCACTGTCGAACACTCTACCAGCGCGGTGATGCCGGCCGCAGAGGCTTCAGCCAGATAAGGCTCCACTACCTTTATTACCGCAGCCGGTTCGCCCCGGGCATAATCAGCAACCAGGGGGCCTCGCAGGTCGGTAAAGAGATGTTCGTGGGGAAGTATAAAATCCAGCGCGTCAATCTCGATGGGACCTTTTATTGTGTGTATTCTTTTCACCATTGCAAGTTACTCCTTGGACTAGGAAAATCGCTCAACTCTCTCTTGTCTCTCTAATGCCCATTCCAAATATCAACATGTGGGAGTTGAAAATCATCCTCGTTGCTTCCATATGCACTCCAAGTGAGATAGAAATCACTACTAGAAGCCCATTCTATTCCACGCAAACCTTCATAAACCACATCGTTATCTTGAAGTAATTCCCAATTATTTGTATCCCAAATCTTGCCAAAGTGATCACCATATGCGGCTAGGCGTGTTCCATTTGGCGACCAGAGTACATAAGCATCATCATCAGCTGGTTTGATCTGCAAGATCTTGTTGAAGGACTGTATTACCTGTTTTGATCCTGCAACAAGTATTCGGCTTGAGTTCTGTCCAATTGCGACCAGATTTCCGTTTGGGACCAACTTGCATCGGTCGGACTGACATAAGGCAGGTTCCAATTCAGTGCTCCCGTATCCATATTCCAGCTATGAAAGTCAGTTTCAGCTCCCTGACTTAAGCTGCCGGATGCTAGTTGTTTACTATCAGGAGACCATAAAGCAAATCCCAGACCGTAAGATTCGTTCAACTCTCCCACTTTGTTGCCAGTTTTAGCAACCCAGAAAAGAATATCACCACCAGTATCGCCGGACAAAATATATTCACCAAGTTGGAGACCAATTCATAAGTAAAATGCTGTCATCATCCCTTTCTGTGTGACGATATGACTAATTAGTGCCTGCGAGTTAACATCAAATACAAGAATAGAATGGATCATTTGTATCGCCAGATACCTTCCGTTCGGAGATAGTTTTGAATTTTTTATGCTGTGAATATAATAAATTTCATTTCCGTTTTATCGAGGAAATCATTTGCTCTCATTCCATAATATCTTGTCCAAGATTTAGATTCCCATATTGTGAAGGTCTCGTAGCTTGAATTTTCTTCGTATTCACAAGCGTACTCATTTAAGCCGCCAGGGGAACTGCTACAGCCCCCGCCCGCATACAAAAAACTTCCATCGTTTGACCATTCAAGGGAATAGTAAATAATGTTTAGCTGTTCCAGGACTTTTTCTATCTTATTGTTTTTTATATTCCAGATAATAATTTTGGGCCCTTGAGAGGCATCATATGTAGAAATAGTGGAAATGGCTACTAGGTCCCCCTGAGGTGACAATGCTACATCTGTGATTTCACATCTGTTCTCGTTGGTATTGCACCAATCTGCCTCAAGATAAGATTGGGAACATGTTTTCGGCTGCCTGGTCCATGGCGGTAATAATTGTGGAGTTATCGGCGGAATTATCATTGCTGTTGCCTGCACAGCCTGAGATCATTACAAGAATCAATAATAAGATAATAATATTGTCGAAGGGGTTTGATATTTTGATGTGCATCTCATCCTCAATTTATTCTAATTCCGACAATCACCTGGATTGTTTATATCAAAGGTCATTTTTACAGTTTGCCCAATAGGAATTGATACATCAAAGTACTGGCACTGACCTGGGGCAAACCATTGCAACAGATAATCTCCCGCAGCCACGACCAGGCTTGCATACCCACGGTTGTCCGGATAAGAATAAGCGACTTCTTCTCCCAGTGCTGAATTGCCAGCTGCGTCCACAGAGGGAAGATATAAGTTTAAGAAACCATCGGTTACAGCGCTTCCATTTGACGTTAGTCCCACTTCAAGTACAGACAGGTTTAATGTAACTTCGGTAATTTTTCCCGGATATACTTCAAAGGGAACAACCTGTCTTTCCCAGCCATCTACCTTTCCTACGATTCCCCAATTCCCTTTTATCTGATCCAGCCACAGTAAATATGTGCCGGGATCCCGCTCCGCTTCGAATGTCCCATTTCCTTCTCCTGGGTTATATCCAATCGAACCAGCCAGATAAGCAGACCAAATGCCAACAATATCCTTTTCGGCATTTTGGATAAAAACATATTCATTGCCCACCGGCTGACCGCCAGCAAGAACGATTCCTGACTTCAGGTTTATTGCTCCTAAAGATGCATCTTCTAAACCTTAATTTCTACAATTGGGTTGGGGAAACTAATATTTTGAGGCGGTGCGCTTGAAGCTTCTGTGTCGCTATTAAAGTCAAACCATTGAGATTGATATTCTTCTTTTCTTTTAACCTCAAGAATGATGTTCATTCCTATCTTTTGAATATGCACTTTTTCATAATACCCTGAATCAAATCTCACATCGAAATCGTTGCCGTTTAAATCATAAAAATAATCTGATCGATCATCCACGCGAATGGTTAATACATTTTGCGCATTGAATTTTTCAACAGGGTCAAGCACCACCCCTGCGGAAAAAGTTCCCAGTGGAGTGGGCAGTGAAACCTCACCTTCAACCTCTAAAGAGATTTCGCCATTGGTATCGATGCTGATAACCAGTGGAACGACAGGCTGCTGATAGGACACTTGCCCTTTTAATGTGCAACTTGATGTGAACAGTATGACAAGAAGGATGCCAGCATTAAGTAATCGAGAGTAATAAATATTTTTCATAATCAACCTTTGTCTTTGAATGTGCAGATCGAAGAACGGATGTTATACACTCCATACAACTCACGCGAAACGACCAACTCATCAATAGCGGACTCCTCCTTGGACATACCCGCCTGCGGCTCAACGCTCTTTCTCCCCCAAATCCGACCGCCAAAATTAAAGTGATCATGAAAAATCTTCATGTCGTATTTGGGGGAGATGTCCGAAGGACAGAGGGGGCTAAAGTTCTCCCCTAAACGCCTTCGCCAGCAGGGACGGGGTCAGCCGCTCGACATGCTCGGACGCGGACGTGTAGCGGGATTCCCATTTGTTTATTCGTGACTTATTCGTGGATGGTCTCATGGCACATCCTGCCCTGTGAGTTCTTTGTATTTGGCAAAATCGGCTTCGGCTTCGATAGACTTTCCAAGCTCTAGATAAGCAAGCCTCGACTGAAATATGTGATTGCAGTATTTGGGGAGAGCCGAATAGCCTCACTATAATCAATAATAGCTTTATCAAATTGTTTAGAGTCCGCATAAGCAGCGCCTCGATTATTGAAGGCTACAGATAACTGCGGATCGATTTGTATGGCTTTCGTAAAATCAACTATAGAGTCATCGTATTCTTTAAAAAGATAATAAGCTAACCCACGTTCGTTGTATGCCGCTGCCAGATTAGGATTCAAGTCGATAGCTTTAGTTTGATCGGCTATGGCTTGATCATACTGCTTCAAATATGCATAAGAAAGTCCACGATTGAAATACGCTACAGGCAAATCAGGTTCAATCTGTATGGAATAGGAATAATCAGTAATAGCCAAATCATATTTTTCTAATTCAGCATATATGGTGCCTCGGCTATTGTATACATTTGGATCCCCAGGATTAATTTCAATTGCTTTGGTATAGTCTGACAAAGCCTCATCGTATTGTCTCAATTCAGCATACGAGTTTCCTCGATTAATATAGGCAAGGGCATCTTGAGGGTTAAGGCGATAGTTTTATTAAAATCCTCAATAGCCTGGTTATATTGCTTCAAAGATTTGTAAACAACGCCACGGTTATGAAAGGCATTCGCGTAACGCGGATTAATTTCAACAGCCGTGGTGAATGCAGTAATAGCTTGTTGGTATTGCTGGATATAGGAATAAGTATTGCCTAAATTGTAGTAGCTGATGGCGTCTTGAGGGCTGAGCTTGATTGCATATTCGTAGTCGTTAATCGACAGTTCGAATTGTTCTTGAGCAGAGTAAAGCAAACCGCGATTAATATAAGCTGTCGCATCTTTTGGGTTAAGTTGAATTGCTTTATTGTAGTCATTTAGGGCAGCCTCATATTGTCCCGAGCTGGCATATGCAAAACCTCTGTTGTTGTACGAATTAAAATTCTCAGGCTCGAGGTTGATAGCCTGAGTGAAGTCATCAATTGCCTTACCATACTGTCCAAGGGCAAGCTCTGAGATTGCTCGATAAAGATAAACTATTGCCAGGTTTGGAAGAAAAATATTCTCCGAAGTAGTAAGTGCCTCAATTGATTGATCGAAAAAGATGATCGCGGATGGATAGTCCTGGGTTTTTAATTTTTAGGAAGTCCACAATAAAACCTATTAAAGAATGGGTTTGGTTCCCGACTTCCTGCTGAAAAGTAAACGATCCAGATCCTTCAGGGTTGTTTCAGGCTGATATGTGGAGCTTTCGTCAAAAGGATAGTAAACCTCCAACTGCTTTGCGGACAAGTTTTCAATATGAATATTTACATTCGGATTCTCAGTTGGACGATACCATCCCCAAATCACTACGTCGGCTTGATGTTTGTCCCCTAACTGCCGCGCACGAGCACTGCCGCTATCGCTTTCAGGCGTAATAATCTCATTGACTGTTTGAATCTCCACATCATCGTTATTTCCAAAATCTTTACTGAGACTTTCGATGATCTCATTCCGTAAGCCATAGACCTCTTCAGGTCCATCGAATTCAGCTATTAAGACGATTAGCTTATCTCCCTTCGCCTGCACTTGACCCTGCCATCCTACCCACCCAGAGACTCCCCCAACAACAGTCACAGCTAGAAAAATATAAGCATACACCTTCTGCATTTGGAACATCTGCCAAATGACGTACAACCAGATTGCTCCACCTAAGAATAATAGCCAAGTAAATCCACTGACATCATCCCTAAAGGTCTTGATAAAGCCGTAGATCACCATGATCGAACCGACAATTCCACCAATGACCCCAAGAATTTCCTGAACAATAGTCAGTGTGGACTTGCCGCTTTTCTTTGCTTTGTTCTTATTTTTATTCAACATAGTAACCTTCTATTTTCTCGCTTCCAAGCCTTCCTTTCCCACCTCCGATTGATGGCATTTTCTTTCTCTATTCTTACCCCCTCCATCAACTTTACAGCAGACTCTGAGTCTGGAACGGCGAGCATCAGTGCGATTATGGTGTAGCGCCTAGTGATTCAAGGTGACTTTTTGCATCTTCAGTTGCTACTTCTTCCGTGTATTGAGCTAAAAATTCTCTCAAATCTGCAACTGCGTTTTCGCGGTCACCTACTGCTTCATATACCAACCCGCGTCCATAATATGAATATCCAAACTCTTTTTCTTTTACTAAATAAGTAAAAACGGTTAATGCCTTTTGATATTCCCTATTTTGTAATAAACATAACCTTGGGTGTCCAAGAAGTAAGGTTCGTCTGGTTGTAATGCAAGCGCGCTTATTAATATAGCTAAGCGCCATTTGTAGATCATAGTCCTTTGTGCCATGAGATATGCCGTATTGTTAAGTAACCACGAATCGTCAGGCGTCAGAGAGATTGTTTTTTTCTAAATCACTTATTTCACTCTTAAAATCGTTCAGCTTTTCATATGCACTTGCGCGACTTTTGTATGCCTCTATATATTCGGAGTTTACCTGAATGGCTTGCCCGTAACTTAGAATGGCACTCCGGTATTCTCCTAAGTCGTAATAAGCGTTCCCGCGAAAATAATAGGCCACAGCGTATTGCGAATCGATTTGCAACGCTTGATCATAATCCTGAATTGCTTTCAAATTCATTGCTGGATGAATAAGTAAACCCGCGATCCACATATGCTTCTTTATATTGTGGATTGATTTGCAAGACAATATCAAAGTTCTGAATTGCGCTCTGGTTATCTCCCAGTTAGAATAAGCAACTCCCCGAAATAGTAAGGGTCTAAATATTGAATCGATTTGTATATGCGGCGTCATACTCTGAATAGAGATTGGAGATCGCCTAGGTTGTAATATGCTATTCCGCGAAAAAAATATGTTTGTGCGTCCTGTGAGTTGAGCTGCAAAGATTTGTCATAATCTTGAATCGCCTGCTCGAAATCATTTATGTAAGAATAAGAAACTCCGCGAAAAATAATTTGAAGCATCCTTGGGTGAAAACTGGATGGCTTTAGGAAGTTCTCTATGGCGAGATCAGCCTGCCTTGGGAGTAATAGCTATACCCAGTGCTATAACAGACTGCGGCGTATACTCTCACACCAAAAAAAACGAATAGCACAAGTCCAGCCCACGCCGCCAGACGATGGGGTAACCAAAAACGAGCTTGGGTTTTTACAATGGGAATTCCCCCATTTTTTTTTGTTTGTTGTGGCACGTTTTTTTTACTAAAACCCACCCATCCTAACGAGAGGAGTATTACAAGATAAATACTGCCTGCCAGAAGAGATGCGACGATATTCTGATCGACTATCCACATTTTATAAAAGTCATAAGAAAATTTAATCGCCCCCGAAAAATCCCGCGACAGGTAGCCACAGTTTGTTGATTAACCCAGCAGACCATCTTCTCTCAGGTGACTTGTCAGGCAAAAGGAATCTCAATTTATTAATCATTCCCGCCTTCATCCTGTCTTGAACTCACCAACTCGCCGCGAAACGCCTTCGCCAGCAGGGTCGGGGTCAGCCGCTCCACATGCTCGGACGCGGACGTGTAGCGGGCTTCGAGATGTTCAACGTAGGCAAACTCATTTGGCTCACACATATTACGATCCAATTCAATATTCACTTGCAAATTTCTGTACCCAGAGAAATTCATGCCGTTTATTCATCACACGTACGAGACCACCAAATCCGGATCCTTCTCTTTGAGGAGTGCATGGAGTTCACGTAGGACAGCACCCTCGGCACGAACTGCTGTGCCAAATTCAGAGAAGTAGTATCTTCCCCGCCCAGCCAGTCTCCAATTTTTCCACTTCCAATAAGGAACGAATCCAAGATGCTCTTGCCGAAGTTATTTTCTCGGGATCCATAAATATCATCATCATACAACAATTTAAAACCCGATGATGCCACCGGTAAAACCAAACTTAATGTATTTGTCAACGCACGTAGATAAGAGAGTCTTTGAGATATTCACGACCAATTTCGATATCATAGACGCCTTTGGACTGCCTTCTTTGTTGAGAACAGGAGAGGCAGGCGCGAGTATTCACACCAGAGAACAAGTTCAAATTTCGCGCTTACCCATTCTTTTGGATTGAATCCACTCCTCTCAGCTGGAACAAGACTATATAATCGTGGACCTTCTCTTGCTTCATCACTTAGAATTTGGATGAGATTAAAGTTAGTAGCATCCAGTCGCGCGGATCTGTTGAATTTCCTGTCTAATATCTGAAAACTTATCGGGGGGATTATTATCAGAGTCTGAAGACGCGGCATTTCCAGTATGTTCTGAAAAAATCGTATTAATTTTGGAAATTGATTCAATTGGAGTTGACTGAGTTTTTTTTGATCGATGTTGATTCAAAATTCCAGGAAGGAGCTTTATTAAATCAATCCTTACACGGCGTCCCAAAGTCAATGAAGTCTATATCTGGGTAAATAACCCTGGATTCCGTTCGGTTTTAAATCTGTCAAAAATAACTGGAACCTTTTTGTATTGGTCAGTATCAAGATCAGTCTCGTCAACCTCAATTGGCGCATTGCATCGGTAGAATAGAATGTGGGGACGCCCAGTCTCTTGCCAAGAAGATAGACCTCCAATAAATTCTTCCTCAGTACCAGAATTGAAGGGTAAGCCAGTAGATTTGTCTATATTGCCTGTCGGGCTACCGGGAAGGGGCTTCCACAATATTCCAATGAAAACGTCCCATTCACCTATTGGAGATTGGTCAAGAATAACGTTTTCAGCATTCCCCCATGCTTGATACGGCTTGTCTCAACCCAAAACTTGAATATGAACATTGAGTTGTTCGGCGAGACCGCTAGGTTCATTCAAATTCATCAACCACCTTTCTAAACAAGTTTCTCTCAGTGAGGACATCAGAAGGAGAAGCAAGAAAAATGCGCAGGCGTCGAATACCACCAACGCTTACAGTATCGCTACTAGGAAGTTGGTTTTCCAATTGTTTGGCAATTTTCAAGACGGTTTTTAGAATTTCTGCACCCTGCTCACGAGTAGACAGAGTTTCCATTTGTGATCGTACAATTGATAGATCGCTCTGCATCACTTCCAGTATCACTTTATGTTGTGTGAACTGGTCAGTTAGCATGGACACGATAGTAAATTCCCCTTTTTGAACAGCGTATTTCAGCAAGTTAAATTCCTGAAACACATGAGCTATCGCTCTTTGAAATTCATCACTTGTGGCAAGTTTTTCAATTCCCGAATCTTGTATCGCTTTTTCAACAGCCAAAAGAATTTCGTCTTCAGGAACTTCATCTTCTCGTGCAACTCGTTCTAGTATGCTGGAAAGAGTATTTACCCCAACAGTAGTTGCTATAGTAGCAAGCACCCCAGGTAATGCGACACCTCCCGTTGCAACAACAGCGAGCAACGCAGAACCGTAAAATAACACTTGTGCTGGCGCAGTTGTCAAAGCCTTCATGACTTTCAACAAACTGCGTTGATTTTCTGATTTAGAAATGGACTGTGTTGGTGTTGTCATAGTTGTCTCACCTTGATTTCTTCCCACGCGGACCCGCCTTCCGCGGCTGGACATCTTCCTTTACCATTCATAATTCCGCATTCATCCTTCATCCTTGCTCTTGCCCCACCAACTCCCCGCGAAACGCCTTCGCCAGCAGGGACGGGGTCAGCCGCTCGACATGCTCGGACGCGGACGTGTAGCGGGCTTCGAGACGTTCGGCATAGGCAAACAGTTTCTCGACCCGCCGCACGATTTCATCAATCTCATCTTGCTGGAATATTCATTGAATGAGCTTTGGATTTGCTTGAGAAATGTTTCTCATGGATAATTGATTGCCGCTTGCAAGCGATTCTATTTGACTTCTTCCATAACTCGAACGAAGCCAATAGAGAAGCCATAACTTAATTTCATCTCTCATGACAATTCTCAGTACTTTGTCAGAAAGATATACGGGGCGATTAACTTGTTTTACTATTACGCAAGCAGCAACAAGCTCAATTGTGTTGGCTCGTGAAATAAGAAAATCGCCTACTTTTATGCGTGTTGATTCAGGTACAGGTCTACTTACAGGAAGAGTCTTGCTCTCTTCATCGTTGAACTCGCTCCAAGTTACTGCACTTATTTTTACAAGTCCTCTTTCATGCGGCAGTGGAGGGCGTTCTTCACATTTATAGTTAATTCCTGCTTCAATATCTTCAATTAGATTGCCAACTGTTGTTTCAGTCCAATCAGATAAATCGCGCCCTTGCTTCTCCCTCCAATCCTCCGTCAAGCGACCTGACGTAGCCGCCGCAAGCACGGACTGGCGGAAGCGTTTGAGAATTTGCGGACCCGCTCCAGATGAGTCGACAGGAGTCCACGCGGGCGAGCAGGGAATCGAGTTTTTTGACAATGCGTTTTTGTTCGTTGAGCGGGGCAATGGGAACAGGAAACTTTGCAACCCGTTTAGGCTGTGCTCTTGTAAGAGAACCGCCAACTCCAGTTACATCCAAAACAATGCGGTCACGAATTGCGGGGCTGGCAAAATAATAACGTAGGTAACCAGAATCGCATTCAGGGACACGAACAATAATCCACTCAGATGAAGCAATTTGCTTATATTTGTTTGCAGGTTTTACTAACCAAACACGGTTGATTCTTGGGTTGATTTTGCACACCAAAACATCGTTTGGTTCTACTACTGGTTTTGATGAACCTATTGCATTTCCTTTGAGAATTTCTGGTGCGTTGCTTGGAAAACTTGGAACACTATATAGCTCAAACGTCTCATTTTCAAACTTGAGCGGATTAATCGACTTTGAAACATAGGTGTTTATTTCACCCAAAGTCGTCTCTATCCAACCTGCGGGCAAATCACTCATTCCCAACCTCATCGCCCAGTTCAAGCAAGATACCGCGAATTTCAGCGAGTGCTGCTTCGAGTTCACCCAAGGCTTCTTCTGCCAAAGCTTCGGGTTCGGGTAAATCTTCGGTGTCGATTTCAGAATCATCTTTCAGCCAGGCAATATCCAAACTGTCACCGCGCTCCGCTATCCAGTCCCGTGTGAAACGGCGGAAGTGTCCCTCTTCGCCAGTATCTTTGCGTTTCTTCAAATTCTCGCCCAGCGAATTATCGCCGAAAGCCTTCTCGAAATCCCTGAAATACTCGCGCGTGAATTCCGTCCGTTTGCCAAAGTTCGGCATGTTGGCGCGCATGTCGTACACCCACACTTCCTTCGTGTTGCCATTATCGCTTTCGCCGCGGGTAAAGAATAGCACGTTGGTCTTCACGCCCTGCGCGTAAAAGATTCCCGTCGGCAGGCGTAAGATGGTGTGCAGGTTGCACTTGTCCATCAAGTCGGCGCGGATCTGTTTGCCCGTGTTGGCTTCAAACAAGACGTTATCAGGCAGCACCACTGCGGCGCGTCCGCCCGCTTTCAGCCCGCGATAGATGTGCTGTAAAAACGCAAACTGCTTGTTGCTGGTGGGGAATGTGAAATCGTCACGCGTGGGCAAGCCGCCGCCCTTCTTCGTCCCAAACGGCGGATTGGTGAGGATGAGCGTGGCTTTGGGCAGGGCAGCTCCCTCAGGCGAGAGCGTGTCACCGTAGCGGATACCTGCCGCGGCGGGGTCCTGACCTCGAGCCCGTGCAACATTAGGTTCATCAACGCCAGACGGTGCGTATCCTGCACAAATTCCATCCCATAAAAGTCTTGTGACGATATTTCCCGCTGCTGCGACTCCGTCCACGAGTCGGGTCGCTATTTTCTCGGATATGCCGATTGGCAGCGATCAGGAATCCGCCCGTGCCTGCTGCTGGATCTTGAACAGTATCCTCCAGCGACGGTTTCATCATCGCCACCATGCTGTCGATCAGCGGACGCGGCGTGAAATACTGCCCCGCGCCAGATTTCTTCTCGTTGGCGTTCTTTTCAAGCAAGCCTTCATATAGATCGCCCATGCCTTCCTTGCGGGCGTTGTACCAATCCAGCTTATCGATCTCTGTCACCAAAATCGAAAGCGTGGTCGGCTTCTTGATGAACGAACTGGCATTCGCGAAAATCTCACGCGTCAGCAAAGAACCGTTTTCGCCCAAATGGATCAACAGCAGTTTATAAAATCCCAGCCGCTCGGGCGCGCTCTTCGTCTCCAGATCATCCCAGCGATACCCCTTCGGCAACTGACTCTCGGTATCGGTCTCCTTCGCCATTTTGAGAAACAGCAAATAGGTCAATTCCGTAACGTACTGATGATAGGTCACGCCATCATCCTTGAGCACGTTGCACAAGTTCCATAATTTCGCAACAATATCATGCGTGACGTTCTGAGTGGGGAGGGTCAAAGTGAGATCCTTTGTTCTTTTATGCGTCCTTGATTGCCAAATCCAAAGGACTCTTGCAGGATCTGGCGATCCCGCAAAGCTATTTTTGCTGGTCTGGATTGTCAAATCCAGACCTATATGCACGTTTTGCAGGATTTGGCAATCCTGCAAAAGCAATTACCTACACTAACAAAGCCTCCCTCACATCATCAATTGGGATAATGCAAGGCTCCAAAATAAAATCTTGCGCTCGACCACAGATACGCCTCCCGCAATTCCAGTGCTGACAAGGATTGTAATGGATGCCAATCTTTTGCTGAAGGAACTCGCCAGAAAACATCCCCAGGCATTGTAATCATCTTCCCAAACTTTATAAGTCTGCTTCTCTAGGCCGGTTACTTTTTCAGCCAGAATTTTCAGCGTGTCGGTGTTACCTTCCCGCTTTCAACTGCCGCAAAATCCTATCGGAAGTGTACTTCTTGAAATCCCGCATCACATCCGCTAGCGGATCATCCTTCGTAAACTGACCCGTAAAATGTGTGTGGTTAGGCATGATGACAAAAGAATCACCATGCGCACGCAACCTGCATCCACGGCGTTTGATGACATCCCGTTGGAAGATATGCAGATAATCCACGGCTTTGGTGGTTACGAAATACAAGTGGTCAGGGTCAAAGTTCGGTTTCCACGCTGACATGGATGTTTCCTTTAGCTCTTGGATTTGGCAATCCAAGAGAGCATGGTAAACACTGTGGTAATACTGTGGTAATGCTGTGGTAAAGCTGTGTCGGATTGCCAAATCCGACGTTGCGCTTGCTATGCCGGGTTGCGCTTCCTTCTGGGTCGCTTGCTATGCTGGGTTGCGCTGTATGCTGGGTTGCGCTTGTTACCTGGGTTGTGGCGTTGCTGGATTGTCAAATCCAGCACTACTCCTTTTCCTTCCAAATCAACCCATTAAACGCTTCCAACGTTTCCGCCAGTTGTCCATCGAACATTTTATCAAGCCGTGCAAACCCTCCGCCATCCACGCGGAAAATCTGGTCAGGGTCATCTAACGCCTCGCGGTCAACGATCACATTCGCCTTGGTCTGCGCCGCAATGCGTTGCAACCACTGGCGTTGCGGTGTTGTCCATTGTTTCGCTGCCAACATCTGACCCAACGCCCAATCCACGCGTTGCTCATACGGCACCAAAGGATCGCCCGTGGCGATATGGCGAATAAACCCAATGATGTGCGCCGCAATTTCCTGATTGGTCATATCGCGCCAGGCAATGGTGATGCTCATTTCGCTGAACCCAGCCTTCTCCAAATCCATTGCCAGCATGCGCAGCTGTTTGCGGGTCAATTCACGCGGACGGGTCAACACCGTCACCAACGCAGGAATGGTATCTCGATTCTCTTGAATGAACTTCTTGAATTCATCCAGATAATCCTGCGGCTTCTTCCCAGCCCCGTAGCCATGTTCGGCAGTCACAAATTCATCGGCATGTTCCGAGAGCAGCATCGGCTTTTGCATGGTTTCAT
This sequence comes from Candidatus Villigracilis propinquus, assembly GCA_016714565.1. Taxonomy (GTDB): domain Bacteria; phylum Chloroflexota; class Anaerolineae; order Anaerolineales; family Villigracilaceae; genus Villigracilis; species Villigracilis propinquus. The sequence goes on along the minus strand of JADKDM010000021.1, from coordinate 2,641 downwards.
GGCGGTCAAGGATCTCTCCCAACCGCTGATTATCGGTAAACCATTTTGCTACTTCGTCAATCGGCATCTCGCGCAGCTTTTTGACAAACGCCTCAATGGATACCCCAGCAACCGTTTCAAAATCTTTTTTGGATGTCTCGTTGAGATGCCTTTTCTTGCGCTGGAATTTTGCCAGCAACTGGTCACGCACCAACTCCCGCTCCGCCTCATCCTTAACGCGGATGATCTCATCCACCAATTGACTGAAGCTGATCTTCGGGTCAACCACCACGGGTTTCATGGCGGTCATATCTTGCAAAGCATTGTAGATTCCCACCGCATCATACACGCGGAAAGTTTCCTTGCCGATCTCTTCACACAAGCGCGTGGCGCGTCCGAGCATTTGGTCAAACAGAATACGGCTATTCACACTCCGCAGAAAAACGATATTGCAGATTTCAGGTACATCCACGCCCGTAGTCAGCAAGTCCACGGTCACGGCGATTTTCGGGTTGCGTTCATTCTTGTAACGGCGAATAAGCTGCAAGGGTTGGTCGGCGCTGCCTGTGATTTTCACAATCGCGTCATCGTCCACGCCATCCAGCCGCTTCGCAAATTCCTGCTTGAGCAAGTCCACTACTAAGTCAGCGTGCAAATCATTGGCGCAGAAGATCAACGTCTTTTGCGGAGAATACAAATCCAGTTCACGCGCCAGATATTCACACACCACCTGATTGAATTGCTTTGTAATGACCTTTTTATTGAACTCATCCACGTTCAACTTGATATCATCGGGCGCTTTGAACAACTCCAATTGATTGCGGCGCGGGTAATACAACTTCACATCCTCGCCCGCTTTCCATTTGATGCCCGCTTCTGAAAGTTTGGTCTTGATCTGGATCGGCGGCTCGTGATCAATCAAGAACCCATCGATCACTGCTTCGCGATAACTATAGGTGTAAACAGGTTCGCCGAAAATCTCGGTAGTGTGCAGGGCGGGCGTGGCAGTCAACCCGATCTTCACCGCATCAAAATAATCGATCACGCGCCGATATTTGGAAACGTAATCATCAAAGCTGCGGAAATTGATTTCCGTATCCGAGAGTTCGCGGTCAAGCAAATATCCGCGATGGCATTCATCCACCACAATACAATCATACTGATCCACAGTGGGAAGCATTTGGTCTTCGCCTGAATAAAGCAGCCGCTTAACCATGCCCTGCACGGTGGCAATCTGCACAGCCGTTTCTGTTTCAGGCTTTTGCCCGTCCAATTCCATCACGCCAAAAATATCAGAGAATGCCTGAATGGCATCCATGCGCGTGTCTTTGAAAGCATTGGCGGCTTGTTCGCCCAAAGCCGAGCGATCCACCAGGAACAAAATCCGCTTGAAGCGCTTTACCTTGAGCAAACGATAGATCAACCCAATGCAGGTCTTGGTCTTGCCAGTCCCTGTTGCCATTGCGATCAACATATTTTGTTTGCCATGCGCGATTTCATTTTCTACGGCGCGAATGGCATCCCTTTGGTAAAACCGCAATGGAAAACCAAACTCCATTGGCTCGCTGTCCAATTGCTTATGGGCTTCCGCTGTATCCTGCTTCAAAAGTGTGCTCAAGCCTTCGGGGGTATACCAACCACTCAGAGCACGGCTTATATTTTTGGGATTGCGCACATCACAAAACCAGACCCCATGCATGGTTTCAAGCTGCTGGTAGTTTTCCATGCGTCCGTTTGTTGAGAAAACAAAGGGAACATGATATTCACCCCATGCCCCGCCTGGCGATTGCATTTCTGCATCGATTGAAAAACCTCGGCTGTATCTCTTTGCCTGCACCAAAGCCGCCGAAACATCGATATTCTTGCGTTTGGCTTCCACTACAGCAACAGGCATCAATCCAATAAACAGCACATAATCAGCGGGTCCGCTCGCAGTCGGGTATTCCGCAATTGCCAAATTCCTGCCACGTTCAGGTCGTGTCCCTCTGTTGTAACGCAAGTGGACAGTATCCACTTCCCAGCCCGCATCACGCAGCTGCCCATCAATGATCTGTCGGGTCTGTGCTTCGTCCAATATAAGCAAATTGCTCGCGGCATTCGCAGCAAGTTTGTATTTTTGAATAGTTTGAGATTTCTTTCTTTCAGCTTCTGCTTGTTGATTTTAGCGCTTTTCAACCGTCTTTTGCGCTTGTTCTACTTCTATTTCCAACTGTTGCCGTACATTATCTTTGGAATTGTAATTACCACGTCCCTCACTAACAAGATTTGGATATTTCCCCCAATCCAAGCTTGTACCTTGTGAAATTGCTGGTGCAATAAATTCAGTCGGTTGAAATGAATCTTTGACGAAAGTTCGATGGAACCAAATTCCAAGCTGCCAGGCAACTTTGATTATATTTAGCGCCTTGTTTTGATCCCCATAAAGCGAGTGGCTCGCTGCATTTCCTTCGCGTCGAATTTCGCCAAAAAGTTGATAGATTTCTTGTGAAAGAATTCCATCATCTCGCAACCGCCGTACCAATTCATACTGGCTTTCCTCTTTGTTTTCACCTATCTTTAGTGAACCCATTTGTGCTGCAATATTTTTTGCCAGCAGCTCCCCGAACTGCCGCATCTTGATCAGGCTGGTGTTGGGATCATCTGCATAATATTTCTCCGCCAA
>JADKDM010000020.1 GCA_016714565.1 Candidatus Villigracilis propinquus | reverse complement strand
CACAGGAGGTGCTTCTGTCAGGAAGAAAAGGAACGAAGCACTATAGGTGGAAATTAAGGAGGCGGTGCGACTGGTGCAGGAAGAGCATCTGACGTATGCGACTGTGGCGACTCGGCTGAAATCCGTAAAGCCGAACGGATCGGAAGCTTGGGTAAGGGAAGCATCGAGAGGAAGGGGAAGCCTCCTTCATAAACCGGTCGAGGAGGCCGTTGAAATCGCAAGTGGAAGAGCGGGAACCGGAACGACTGCGAATGGAAAATGCACTCCTAAAAATTCCATACCGAATTGCGGAAAGTGCAGCCCGCGCAACGCAATATTTGGCGATCCACCACCATAAGGAAGAACATGAAGTGAAGGCGATGTACCAATTCTTTGGTGTTTCGAGAGCGGCGTATTATGCATGGAAGAGGAAACTGGGAGAAACAGGACCTGGATCAGGGACGCATGGATAAAAATCCAGTGGTCCATGGCGCTTCACATAAAAGTTCACGGGTGCATCGGTGGATCACGATCCATCTCTGACGAAAACTGGGTCTGCAATCAATCCGCGGCTGTTTTACGACTGATGGGCAAGCTGGGTACTCGCCCGCAAGCCGGAAAGCCCGGTGTGTACAAAAGCTGGAAGAAATCGGCACCTACCACCGCTATCCCAACCTGCTCAATCGTGACTTCCTCGCAACAAAGCCAAATCAGAAGTGGTTCACGGATGTCACCTACATTCGCACCTTGCAGGGCTGGGCGTATCTGTCCACCATCAAGGATCTCTACGACGGCTTTATTGTGGCACATGTCTTTGACCAAACCAATTCGATCGGTCTGGTAACACAGACCCCGAAACGAGCCCAGCAAAAGAAAGGTCACTGATGGACTTGTCCTCCATAGTGACCAGGACGCAATACACTTCACAGGCATATCATGTCCTTGTCGGCGAAAGTATAACATCACGCCTTCCATGTCGCGCCGTGGAAACTGCTGGGATAATGCTCCGATGGAGAACTTTTGGTCACCTCAAAGAGGAATATTTGCGACAATTCAAGCAAACCACCTTAAAGATACAGAGCAACTTATTGATGAATACATTTACTTACAACTATGAACGGATACAATTGAAAAACAAGACAGCACAATTTGACCCTGCGAAACCCTAGGTGTCTGTCCATTTGACCATGGGGGGGCTTTCTTTTTTGTCTGGCTCGAAGGGTTCAGTCCTAGAGAAGTATCTTCTGAGGTTTTTTTGAATCAACTATCAGCTTTAGTCAGAGCCGCAGCGAAGCCGATCTGGGATACTTCGCCAAGGTATTCCTGAATAAATATCCTTTCATCGGGGGTTGACCCGCACGGAAGCGCGGTTGCCAATACGGATGTCGATGAATGCATCCTGATATGAGCCGCCGCGAACAACACGGTTGAAGTACCGGCTATGCCTTCACTCGGGCCGGTTCGCGGTGACACCTCGAGCATGAGTTTTCGCCGTCATAAAAGTCATGTAACCATTTGCCACGTTGTCGGACATATCCAAAACACCAAACGGATCGGCTCCGGCAGGGAAGTTACCTACGCGGGTGGTGTCTCCAACAAGGTAGTTGAAATTGCCGCGTGAGGAATCGGGACGTTCATCGCCCCAAGGGTAGGTGCGGAAATCATCACCCCGGGCGGCGCGTTCCCATTCCGCTTCAGTCAGCAGGCGGCGGTCGCCCCATTTGCAGTATGTATCAGCCTTGGCAACCAGATACATATATAACCGGGTAATCATTGAACTCAGCATTGTTAAAGCATGATTCACGGGTATCAGATTTGAAATGCTGCGGGGGTTCACATGCGCCAGCGTTTACGCACATCAGGTACATGGTATTGGTGACTTCCAGCTTGTCGATCCAAAAACCTTTAAGCGTTACACTATGGGCTGGCTGTTCATCCTTTGTGACATCATTGTCAAGGCCGCCCATGCGGAAAGTTCCATCAGGAATGTACACCTGCGGCATCCCGTCCACCGAGGAGGCGCGCTCGGAGCCGGCTGAACCGCCTGCTTCCGCCGGGGCATTAACTGCCGGTGTGTTAGTGGGGAAAGCGGTAGGGAGCGCAATTGCTGTCGGCTGCGCCTGCCCGCCCAGTTGACAGGCCGAAAGGAATAACGCGAGGGCCATCAAGATTGGAAATAGTTTTTTCATCTTATTCTCCTTTGTAATATAGTGAGAGTATACAAAAGTGGGGGATTCCTTTGATCTCAAAAAGTCACATTTAGGTTTGAAAATATGACTTTTACGACTTTGTGGTGTAAAATTAGCTTACATAATTGTTAATAAGCTATGTTTTATGGCTTTTCAGTCGAAGTAATAAATTTGTATAAATTTTATGACCATAAAAATAAACTCCGTATCACCCAATACTCCGCGTGTTCATCGTCTGTGACCAGGATGCCACTGCCCCCATCTGGGGCTAAGCATCATCCGCGAGAAAGGTCTGGTAGCGATTCTAGAAATCTCGGTTCAGCGAGCCGCTGAACGTTCCGTGGAGGAAATTCCGACCTCATTGTCATTGACCCCAATGCGCCGTATACCCAGCGCATGGAGTTGTGCTGCAAGTTCCGTTCCATGAGCGCCAGCCCGATCTGCTTTTCCTTCCACACAACAACGAAACCGGAGATTTTGGAAGCCTACCAGAGAATGGTGTGATGAATGTGTGGTCAAACCGATCAGCCCGGCTATTTTCCTTGCCAAGATCATCGCCTTTTCGCGACGCAGTAGGGCAGAGCTAATGACCCTGCGCCAAACCGGTCAATTACGCCTCGACCCTTCTCATCGCTTCGGCGAAGCTGCAAACAAACAGGAAGCAAAACTTCGCCAATCTTGAGTTTCGCGTGCTGGCATCTTTTACTGAGCCGGCCCGTCTACGTCTTTCCTGCAGAGGAGATTATTCAAACCGTATGGGGCGCAGAAGGGGATGTGATCCTTGCTCAAAAATGTGGTCTATCGTCTGAGAAAAAATTGGAAGAGGAAGGCGGCAACGCAAACCCTATCAAAACCTGGCCCGGTGGATACAGCTTCGTGGAAGATTAACCCGCCCTTCGACAAGCTCGGACACCGCCCTTTCCTCTTAATCTCGAACCCGATTCCTGTTTTCGAAAACATTTTCCCTCCTCCCTCCGCCCGGACGAGCCAACTTTCGGGCTACTTATACCAACCCCGCTAAAGCGGACCGCTCTCATCACTGATCCGCAGCGCACCGGAAGCCGACGATCTTCGCAGAACTATCGCCATAATAGGCTTCATCCGTTGGGTGTGTTGACGGGTTCGGCCTCAGTCAGAAAAGCGCGGTTTGATAGGCGCTGGATCGTCCAACCTCCTGAAATGAACTCCGCGCATCACGCGCAAGTTCGTAAAGACATCCTCATCTTTCAGGCCCCCGTTGGATTCTTCCGCCGGGATTTTATATAATCCGGACGATAGCGATCTGCTACCCATCCCTAAACATTGCCGGCTATATCCAACGCGCTAAAGGGACCTGTGCGCTCGGGATACGACCCCAGCGTGATGTACCACCTACGATATTGATCGAATTGGAGTTGTGTTGATCCGGCGGCTCGTCACCCTACGGAAAATTTCTCTTGTCACTTCCGCGCCGCATATTCCCATTCTGTTTGGGGGGGAGGCGTCTTCAGCCCATAGACAGTAGGCATTGGCGTCATACCAGGTTTCGTTTATTAACGGGGGTAACTTGAAATTCGGGATCCCCGGAAATATTCTGGGCGGTTATCAGAATTGATCTTCACAGGCGTTCTGGTATGAACCTGCGCACGCTCAGGTTATACATTCCATTGGTCACTTCCACTTGATCGATCCAGAAGGCGTTGAGTTTCACTTCATGGACAGGGACTTCATCGCTTTCACGGTAGATATCCATGCCGACCATGAACAAGACGCCCTCAGGAACGAATAGCTGGGTCATGCCATCATCCGGGGAGATTTTTTATATTTTCAGACGCAGAGGCGGCGGTTGCTGCTTGCGTTGGCACAGGCGGGATAACCTTCGTTGAAGCTGTCGTTGCGGTTTCCTGTGGGGCAGGAGTCTGGGGATTGTCGACGTAACGGTTGGCGTGGATTGACAAGCTGTGATGTTAAGCGATGAATGGAAGCAGGGCATTTTTTTTCAGTTGTGGGTCAATTATTGAACGAGGCTGATGGCGTTTCGCGCCCGGTCTTCAAAGAAGTTGGGATTGATACTGTCCGCCTTGTTCCATGCTTTAGGCACCCGTATTGTCAAATTTGACGGTACAGGCCGTAGTCGTACCAGTTCACGTCTCTTCGGACATCTCAGGACGCTGCGTGTATAGTCGAGCCATCACGAGCAGTCCCTCGGTGCGGCCGGAGTGGAAGTGCTATGAATGGAACGGAATTGAGAGTGGAACATACGCAGGGGAAGTCCCAGTTTCACTTTGTAGGCGAAGGAGAGCGGCTTTTCGTAGCGCTCAAAATAGACGAGATTGCCCGCAATTGAACCAGGAGAATCCGTCCGCAGAGGAACTGGCAGTAGCGGTTTGGGATGAGGTCAATGCATTTGCCAGATCCAGGGTCCGGATCCTAGTCTGGAGCCGAGGAGGGCTTTTCATCTCTTCTTCCTAAAACTGTGGGGAAGTATAAAACGATGTATATGTTGTTGAATGGTCTCCATTCCAGCTGGGCATAGGAGATTTTCAGATCCGGGCCGTGATAGGTATCTTGAATCGTGAATTCCTGGAGTTGCATCGTCGTAGCCGGTGAGCAGAGAAGATAATGCGCCGCCCCAAAGATCATCATCTGGGGCCGAGAGGCGTACCCGCAGGGTTGAGGGAGGTGACGCTTTCAATGATGAGCGGTACTGGCAGCGAGCAGCCGCTTGAGTGTTTCGACTGGTTCCGCCAACGCGGTACTCCATGTTGAGCCAGCCCGCTCGGGTACGGACGTAGTAACGCAGCTCCTCGTGGTTGACGTTGGGGTCTCCCCGTGATGGGTTTGATTTGGTTTGAATATCGCTTTGTCGCCTTTCCCATCCATACATGTGCAGAGCCAAGGAAAGCGCAGCGGGACCGCAGTTGTTGGGGTTTGCTTCTCGTATGCCGGGAGGTCATGAAGGCTTGTGCTGGCAGCGGCGGGAAATGGAAGTTGCCGGCGTGTATGGAAGGGTGAGTTCAACAGTGGCAGGGGTATTGGCTTGTTCCAGAGTTGGCGTGGCAGGGATGGGGTAAGAGGCAACGCTGTAAGCACTGTCCCCGGGGGTTGATCGAATTTTTTGCATAGATCTGAAATACTGCATGCGCCGCGATAAGCGTGATTTAATATAAGGGATTTGATATACCAAAACCGTCAGCGCAGAATGACACCCGTAATAGCTAGGAGGATGTTTCTTGCTTTTTGGACATGAATGTGAGTTTAGTACGCGTATAAGAAACGGTTTTAAGGTAAGGATTTATTTCTCCCTGCTTGTAGAAGAATGGACAGTTGCAACAGGCATTTGAATTTATGTTTGACGCTTCTGTACTTCGCTACTATGATGAGATTACCTGTCGAAAACTGAACGCACACCCCCGCAGTTGAAAATTTGCGCGCCGCCATGCGCGCCTGGTCTGCCGGTGTGACGGTTGTCACCGCCGCCCACGAAAGCCATCGAAGCGCGGCATGACGGTGAACTCTGTTCACTTCTATTTCGCTTGATCCTGCCATGACTCACCACTGCTTTCAAAGACCGGCCGAACGCACGAACTGGTGACCCGTTCACGGCATTTGGGTGACCGGCCTTTCCACCGCCTGGCCAGGGTATCGGATGTTTTTGCGGGACGTTTCCCTGAAGTTGAAGACCGCTTGCGGAGTCCAGGTGGAGACCCTTAGACGGTCTCCCCTTAATCGTGGGCGGACTGGTATGGCTGACCGCCGCGTGGTGGAAACCTATGATGCCGGGATGAATATGTTGTTCATTGCAGTTTTTTCGGCGCGCAGCTTTGAACAAGGGCAGCCGCCGCTGTACCACGAGCGTGAGTATTGGCAGTTGTCTCCACTGTTGTAGCTTCAAGACCCGGCAGGTTTATAGAACTAAGCATTAACCGTGTAGATTGTGATTTGTGGTATCTCAATGTTGAACCGCATTGAAACCTGTCAGGTCTACGGGAGAGTGATATGCGATAGATCAATTGACGGATGGTGAGAAACAATCATTGTTGTGCCTCGCGCGCGAAGCAATGGATATGCAGTCAGAGGGCACCGTTGCCACCGCTGGATATAAACTCACCACACTGTTGTTGCACGCGGACGGCGCTTCATTTGTAACACTGACTATTGATGATGATCTTCGCGGCTGCATTGGCGCGTTGGAAGCACATCAACCGCTGGCGGAGGACGCGTGAACATGCCATTACCGCCGCGCTGCATGACCCGCGTTTTCCTCCGGTGAGGGAAAATGAATTCGAGCAGGATCCGACTTGAGGTTTCGAGGTTGACCGCTCTTCTTCCGCTGGAATATTCTTCGGAGCAGGACCTGCTCAAGAAGTTGCATCCACATGTGGATGGAGTCATCCTCAGGATAATCATCGGCGTGCCACATTCCTTCCGCAGGTGTGGGAGTAGCTGCCTGACCCGCGGAGTTTTCAGCCACCCGTGCCAGAAGATGGGCGTGCAGGCAAATTATTGGCGGGAAACAAAATTGCAAATCCATGTATATCGGGTCGAGGATTTCACGAAATGAATTTAAACGATGCCGCGTGTGAATAGTTTCCGCTAGAATTTTATATCGTGCAATTTTTATTGCCACGCTTATATAAAACATGTAACAAGCGGTAAAATCAAATCATGGTTGAAGAATACAAAGAAGAGCAAACCTAACGATACGATTTTCCAGGATGCAGTGGAAGCTTGCGCCGTGGGGACAAGCTGCGCGCCAAGGATTTGCTTACCCGTTTACTAAAAACGAATCAGAATAACTCCAATTATTGGATCTGGTTTAGCGCTTCGGTGATAACACCAGGAGCGCATTTATTGCCTGCAAACCGCGGCCTTCAAACTGACCCTGAAAATGGTACGGCCAAACGGGGATTGATCCTACTGGAGTTTTGGCGCCAGACGAAACCATTCAACCTTTTCCCATGAACCGTCCGCGGGCGTGAAGATAAACTTTCCGCAAATGAAAAAGCCAAAGGAAAAGGGATTTCGCGTCATTGCAAAAAGCCCCGTCGTTCGCCTGATCGGGATGATGGTTATCAGCGGGGTTGGTCTCTGTTTTGATCTTTGATTTGTGCTTCCCAATCAGAATCGTGCTGCTCCTACAAATCCACGAACACTCCCGACCTTCCCCCAACCTTTTTACAGCTAAACTGCACCTTTGTTTGGGCGCAAATCGCGAACCTACACGGGTATTCATCGGCCCCACCCCGTTGTGGATGCTGGTTCCTCAAACTTACACTCCCACTGCCGTACGCCAACACTCCCGCGTGTGCCTGAAGCAAAGGATCAATATTGTCTTGCCGAGGATGCTTATAAAAAAGGGACTGACGGGTAAATCGCCAGTATGTAGATGATCCTCGTTTACGAGCCCAATGCAGCGGATATTCATTATCTGATTGGCGAGGCGTATCGCTTCAAGGAGATACGGCCAACGCCCTCGCTTCGTACAAGGATGCGGAAGACATAGACCTGAATTTCAGCGCGCCCTACCTGGGTGAAGCGCGCGTGCGCCTGTTGAGACACCCTGATAGCAACGCCCAGAAATTATTGGACAAAGCCGTTGAATCTTGATCCGACTACGGCGAAGCCTATCTCGAACGCGCAAAATACTTGATCCTTTTTTTTTGCGCAAGAAAGCCGAAGCCGCCATCGTTGACCCCGCAACCGCGCTTAGGCCCCGATACCTAACTCGCCGGATGTGTACCTTATGTTTGCCAACGCCTACCTTTGCGCCTGGCGAAGTTGAAGATGCGCGCTCGAATCCGCCGAGAAGGGCATATTCAATGGACATCATATCTCTACCGGTCTACGAAATGCTTGCAGGCTATATCTTGAAAAATGGACAATACCAGCGTTCGGTTGAAACTCTGGAAGTCTATCTCGTACGAGCCGGAAGATGCCGCTGCCCCGTAAGGCTTGGGACAGGCTTATTATGAAATAGGGGAGACACGAGTCTCGCGGTGAAGTCGTTGGACAGAGCTACCACCATCAACCGCACGGACTGCGTAAAGATCTTCTATGATCGCGGTCTGGCCTTATCTTGAGCTTGGTGACGATAATTGAACAGGCGGTAAACGACCCCGAAGCCGGTAAAGATGCGGATGAGGATTCCTTACAATGCCAACCTTGCCCTGCTGCGGATATTTTGCCGCTGAAAAATATGGCAGCGCCTTTCCTGCAAGTGGAAGCGCTCAAGTCTCGCAGAGACGGACGAAGACACCGCCATCATGCCGTACTGGCGCGGCCCCTTGGTGGGAAAAAAACGCGAAGAGCCGAAAAGATGCCATAAAGCCTGGGAAGCATTGCTTGAGATGGATGAAGATGTAATGACCCCCGAAATGCGTAAGGAAGCGCAAGCACATTCCTCCAGTAAGTTGGTTCCTAACAGCAACCGCCACCCATGTGGACATCCACCCCTGCGCCGAAGAAAAGCGCAACGCCCACTCCGGCAAAGGGAGTAACGAAAACAGCGACTCCTGCAAAGACGCCGACGCCGTAGGACAGTAATAAGTAATAAGTAATAAGTAATAAGAGAGACCGCTTAAAACGGTCTCTCTTTACGCATCACTCCACTTCACCTTTACTTTTTACTTTCTTTTCACTACTTCCCCGCCCTGCATTCATCACATGGACATAACGCCCGCAGATAATGCCAGTTGTAGATTCCATAATCGTGACCATCCTCCCAGACGATGGTCAACGCGTAGGAACCCGTTGCCACAATGTTCGAGATGCGCGTGGATTGGTTATCTTCCATCACACGCGTGAACACCTCAGCATCCGGTTCAGACTTCATGTTCTCATGTCCGCCGCGGCATTGGGCGCAGGGACAGGCAGCGCGCAGCAACCCGAACGGGTAAACGCTGGTATGTCCGCTGTCCCATGTGATGGTGAATTCACGCTTGCTTTTGTTGGCAGTTACGCCGGTTGGTTTTTCAGCCATTGATAATTTTCTCCTAATGTGGAGACCCTAAAGGTTTCTAAAACCTTTAGGGTCTATATAATTTACGGCGAAGGGATGACCGCCAGAAAATCTGCGGCAGCCCAGCCTGCCCGTGTTTCATCATACGGGGCGACGAGATACCACCAGGTATATCCATCTGCCGATTGGGGGCCATCCTTGACGACGAAGACCTCCGCCTCTTCCCCCCGGAAAACTGTTTCGGCATTCAAGCCTGGTGCTGAGCGGATTCTTAATCCTTCCCCTTCCGTCCCGGTGATCTGCACATACCCTTCAATGTTAACCGTGGACAAATCCGGCGTGGGCGTGATGGATGGGTCGTTGGTCGGCACAACCGTCACGTTTGGCGTATGGGTCGGGGCGGGGATCATGGTCAGGTCAGCAGGAGCAAACCCAACGTCAGGAGAGAAGCGGGGACTTGTCCAGCCGATGATAATGAGTGTGATGAGCAGCAGAAGCGCAGCGAATCCCAACGCTCCATAGATCACCCATCGATTTAAGTAGGGTCGTAAGTCCATTATTTACCTTGTGTCTTCGTCATTGCGAGGAGCGTACTTGCTCTTGCCCGACGCGCAGCACGCCGTGCAGAGCAATCTCTATTCTGAGGGAGATTGCTTCGGGCGGACGAACACGCCCTCCCGCAATGAAGATGATGTCTTATTATCTCTTCGGAGTCTTCAACAATTGTAAAGCGTTTTCGGGCATGAGCACTTTTAGCGCGCGATGCTGAATGCTGATATTGGCAGTGTGACCGCCGAGGACGGGGTCACCGTCCACTTGAATGGAAAAGTTCGCATCTGATTCAATGCGCGCCGTGCGGAAGGGCAATCGCCGCGCAATATCGGAAGTGAGATGGCGGCCCGAGGCCAGTTCGTAAAAGTGACGGAAGGTATCGGCGAGGCTGTCACCGCTCAGCAGCCACATATCCATTTCGCCGTCATCGAGCAGCGCATCCGGCGAGATGACCGACATGCCGCCCGCGTAGTGACGGATGTTGGTGGCGACCGCCACAAGGTAATGACCTTCCACGAGTTCACCATCGGCATACACGCGCAAGTCAAGCCCATGCCAGAAGGTGGCTTCCCAAACGGTGGTGGCAAAAAAATGCGGGACGGAAAGATGCTTGAAGAAACGCGGACGCGGCTCGATCTTGCGGATGGTTTCCGCATCCAACCCGATGCCTGCCCACAATAAAAATGGACGGTCATTGCAGATGCCCACGTCCACATATTGAGGTTCCACATTCGCAAGGATTTTAGCGTTCTCGCGCAGCGCTCCCCATTGGAACCAGCTAAAGGGTTTCTGTCCCTGCTCAATAGCCCAGACGTTGGTGGTGCCAGCAGGCAGAACAGCCAGCGCGGTTTCGGTGTTGATCAACCCGCTCGCCACCTGCCCCACTGTGCCGTCGCCGCCGATGGCAAAGACCGCGTCATATTTTTCCTGAGCAGCGAGGTGAGCGGTTTGGGTGGCGTGCGTGCCGCTTAATGTCTCGGCAATATCCACACTCCAACCTGCGTCTTTGAGCGGATGAATGATGCCGCGTACAAAACGTCCCACGGGATAACGCCCCGCGGTTGGGTTGTAGAGTAAAAGTCCCTTTCGCATGGCAGGGATTATACCTGTTGCATGGATTGATGGTCGAGTGGCGGCGTCTTCCGCCGTAGCGAGAAGAAGGAATCGTGAAACGGAATGCTATAATTGCAGTGCCTTAGAAATATTTCTCTCATTTATATAAATTACCCATATCGAAAGCAAGACAGTACGCTGTATATATATAGTAGTTGGGCAGAGACAAAAATTTCAGTAAAGGCATAAAAAATGGAATATGAAATTAAAATATATAATGAAGAAAAATATATAGAAGTGGTTACTAAAGGCGTCGCCGATAAAGACGGCTCATTAAGTATGGCGAAAACAATAAAAGAAACAATGCAACAACATAGAATGACCAGGGCATTAATTGATCATCGTAATATTGAAAGTGTTTCTGGAGAAATAATGGAAATTTATAATCGTCCAAGGCTGTTCAGGATAATGGGGTTGTTTGGAATATAAAAATAGCAGAGATCATTAAACCAGACCATGTGAAGCATTTAGTTTTTTGAGACTGTATGTATTAATCAAGGATTTAGAATATCAATTTTTCAAGAAAAATTACCCGCACTAGAATGGCTTTTAAAATAAGAATCCACGGATTTGTTCAATAAGCTTATAGAATATGTGATTTACTAAAGTAAAACAATTGTTTTGCTCCAACCTGAGTCTTTGAGCGGATGAATGATGCCGCGCACAAAACGTCCCACGGTTGCGTTCATTTCTATTGGCATAGGTTTCATCATATATCATCCAGATCTTTGGATAGAATCTGATCAAGGTAAGTTTTGTTATTCTTATCGATCTAAATAACTGGCGTTTGGTGAGAGCGCCCAACAAAGCGTACCCACACACCTGATGCTGAGGACTGCCCGGAGTGCGTGCGCACATCTCAAGCATTTTTTGTTGTCGAGTTGGGGGTTGAGCCTGTCGAAACCTTGTCGAGACACTACGCCTTAGCCTTTTTCCAGTTGGAACTTGCATAGCTTCAGAAGGAGATTTATGAACAACGAGATAGAAGTACTGAAACAGTTTTTTGCCGCAATTAATCGAAATGATATGCAAGCCATAACAAAGGATTTTGACCCGCAGATTGTCCGCATCGAGCCCGAGGGCTTTCCGACAGCCGGTACCTATCGTGGTATCGCGGAAGTCCAAGAGCACATTACGAAAGGACGCAGGACATGGGCCGAGGGAACTTGTGAGCCCGAGAAATTTTTGACGAATGGGGACAAAGTCGTTGTTTATCTCCATGTTTGGGTCCGCTTGAAGGACTCGACTGACTGGGTTGGTGGACGTTTTGCGGATGGTTTCATGTTTCGCGATGGCAAGATTATCCAATATCTCTCCTTTGGAGAACGGTTGGATGCCCTCAAGTGGGCCGGAATTGAAGAGCAATAGTCTTTTATACAGAATCATTCTGTATAAATGGTCGGCGGCACACGCCTGAGCGAACGCAAGTCTCCCACGCGCAAAGTGTCCACTACGGGGTAGAAATATCATCATACACAAAAAAGACCGACGGGATGTCGGTCTTTGTTTACCTTGAGTTTTCAAGCGTATAATTTTATGCATGGAAGTCATCTCGAAAAGAGAAAAGCCTTATTGACTCATTAACGGTTACGCAAAAATAAAAAGGAAAATCTCAATGGCAATTTAATGAACTGAGCAAGCGTGAACAGGAAGTGCCAACATTTGCTGGAGGAAAAGCAATAAGTTGATCGCATTGTCTCTGGCGTTTCTGACCGTACAGTTGAATTCCACTTAAAAATATTTATACCAAGCTCAAGTAAGCACCCGAGTGGAGTTGATCTTAAAACGAGGCAATCCCCAGTTGCGGGCAGGGGGAAGTCGCTGAAAATAAAGACAGGCTCAATATATGGAATTGGGCTGTATCTTTAAGAGACCTGTCTCTAAAATCAGCGAGGAGTTGATCATGAAAAGCAAGACAAATTCAAACATCCCTACCGAAACAGGCACGCTGACATTCTTTGAATCGATCCGCGAATGTTTTATCAAATACGCGGAATTTAATGGACGGGCGTCACGCTCAGAGTTCTGGTGGTTTATGCTGTTCGTCATCCTTGTCGCCGCGGCGTTGCAGCTCATCAACGAGACGGTCAGTAATATATTTCTGGTTGCCATACTGCTGCCCCTGTTGGCAGCGGGAACTCGTCGGCTTCGCGATAGCGGCAAGGATCCGTGGTGGCAGTTGTTCCTGCTGGTTCCAGTGGGTGGTATTGTTGTGGTCGGAATTATGTGGGCGCTGCCGCCAGGAATTCCAAACTGGAAGACACTCTCCCGCATAATGAGTACGGGACGCCCTCCGCAAAAGATCCACTGCGGGGTAGGGGAATGGAAATTATCGTGAGCAACAAAAAGACCGACTCTTGTTGATCTTTTTTGTTGCTCACGATAGTCTGCAAGGAAATCCCCCAATCCCTAGTTCCTAATCCCTAGCCCTTAGCTCCTCATCCTCATTCCCCCAACTACGATATAATCCCACCCTATGAGCGAAGGCGCACTTCTCAACGACAGATATCAACTCCTCGAAAGACTCGGCTCTGGGGGCATGGCCGATGTGTATCGTTCCCGCGATCTCATGCTGGATCGCTACGTTGCCATTAAAGTCCTGCGCAAGGATTTTTCCACCAACCCCGAATTCCAAAACCAATTCCGGCTCGAAGCACGCGCCGCCGCGAATCTTTCGCACCCCAACATCGTCACCGTGCATGACTTTGGCTTTGCCGACAACCTGCTCTACATCGTCATGGAATACATCCCCGGCAAAGACCTGAAACAGCTTATCCGCGACAAGGGACGTTTCTCCGTAGAGAATGGCATCCCACTGCTCGTGCAGGCTTGCGCTGGCATCGGCTACGCCCATCGCGCCGGACTCGTCCATTGCGATGTCAAGCCGCACAACATGCTCGTCTCCAACGATGGCCGTCTCAAAGTCACAGACTTTGGCATCGCCCGCGCTCTCGCCTCCATTGCCACCAGTGAACGCACCGATGTTGTCTGGGGTTCGCCGCTCTACTTCGCCCCCGAACAGGCAGCAGGCGAGCCGCCCTCGCCCGCCTCCGACGTCTATTCCCTCGGCGTGGTCATGTACGAGTTGCTTTGCGGCACGCCACCCTTCACCGCATCCACCGCCGATGAACTCGCCCGCCTGCACATCTCCGCCCGCCCCATTCCCATCCGCGAATACATTCCCGATATCCCCGTCGCGCTGGAAGAGATCATCACCAAAGTCCTCTCCAAGGAACCCGCCGCCCGCTACCGCACCGCCGATCAACTTGGCCGCGTGCTCCTCAAATTCGGCACCCAGTCTGACCCGCTCCCAGAACCTGTGGAAAAAGAACCGCCTTCACAACCTGTCATCACTCTCAAACCGGAAGTTGCGGAGCGACTATCTGGTAAAGGGAAGACGCAACCGCCCCAGCAAGAGCCTGCTCCCGTGCAGTATTACCCGCCCCAGCAGACGCCTCAAGCTGCGCCCGAGCCTGCCACTCCAACTGACGCATTGGACGCCTTTGAAGAAATTGACTGGGTCTCCGTTGGCCTCGGTTTGATGGCTGTCCTCGCCGTTGGCGGACTCATCCCGTTCTGGCTGATGATCTATCTCACCTTCAATCCCCCCCTTCGATAATAAATAAACCTGACAGGTCTTAAGAGACCTGTCAGGTTTTTATACAAACTATGAAAAACTTCCTCCTCGCCCCCTCCATCATCGCCTCAGACTTTACTCGTCTCACCGAAGAGATTCACGCCTGCGAATCCGCCGGCGCCGACTGGCTCCACATGGACATCATGGACGGCCACTTCGTCCCGACCATCACCATCGGCCCGCTCTTCGTGCAAGCCTGCAAACGCGCCTCCAAACTTCCACTGGATGTGCATCTCATGATCTCCGATCCTGAAAAATATATCGAAGAGTTTGCCAAAGCGGGCGCGGGCAATATCACCGTCCATGTGGAAACCTGCCCCGACCTGCCGAAAGTGATCAAGCAGATCCACTCCCTCGGATGCAAAGCAGGCATCACACTCAACCCATCCACCCCTGCCTCCGCATTAGATTCAGCCTTGCCTTTCGCAGACTTGGTTCTCGTCATGAGCGTCAACCCCGGCTATTCAGGTCAAACCTTCATGCCAGAGATGATCGCCAAAGTGGAAGAGATCCGCAACAAGTTGAACGCACTCCGCTCCACTGCACATCTCGAAGTGGATGGTGGCATCAATGCTCAAACGCTCCCATTAATGAAGAACGCAGGCGCAACAGCCTTCGTCACTGGCAACGCCGCATTCAAGAACCCCAAAGGAACCGCCGAAGGGGTGAGGGCTTTAAAAGAAATTGCGTCTTCTTCGTAGTCAGGCTCAAGCTTTGCTAATTTACTAGCCCGTAGGCGTTTGAGCCTGCCGAAACAGGGCTTTTCGGAAGGACAATCAACCTTGGGTCATTGTGGCACAGCCCCTTCGGAGTTTTTTTGATTCAATTTTAATCATTACATCCTCGGTTGAACTACGTAGCTGAAATAAAACAAAAATCACGGCGCATGCGCCGTGACCTTTGATACGAGATGGAAGAACGAACCTTATGAAGCTGATTTACCGAGTGTCTTGATGCACTTGGCGCACAGCGTCTTCTTGACCAAACGACCCTTTTCCATCACCGAAACCTTCTGGAGGTTCGGTTTGAACGTGCGGTTGGTTGCACGCAGAGAGAAAGAGCGGTTGTGACCGAAAGTGGTTGCCTTGCCGCAGTTATTGCACTTAGCCATTGGATGAAATTCCTTTCCTTACGATGATTCCGGGACAATAGCCTCTTTTCAGAGGCAGGGCATTTTACCATACAACGCAACCAACTTCAAGTTAAGCTGTTAAAATAGAGACAAGTAAGTGATATCTGAAACGAATGTCCGGGCGGAAAGTCCCCGCAGGCAAAATAGAAAGAGTATCGAGGAAACCATGGGCGAAGACACAACAACTTTGGGCGGGATTCATATCTCGCCAACGGCAGTGGCAACGATTGCATATTTTGCCACTTTGAAGTCATACGGCGTAGTGGGGCTGGCGCCAAAAAATCTGGCGGACGGGATCGTATCCACCATTACGCGTGAACCATCCCGCGGCATATCCGTTTACTATAAAGGTGACGAGATCAATATCGAGATCAATGTCATCGTGGAGTACGGCACACGCATCAACTCGGTTGCGGAGAGCGTAGCGAACACCGTGCGCTTCCATGTGGAGAAAGCGCTGGGGCTGCGCGTAACTTCGGTCAATGTGCATGTAGCGGGCTTGCGCATCAGTGACACGGATTAGGAGACCTGTAATTCATGGCTATTGATACCGCTCGCGTTGAAGTACTCCGCAAGAAACCCATAGACGGCCTTGTCTTTAAACGCCTGGTCGATGCAGGTGTGACTTGGCTCCGCACCAACAAGGATATTGTAAATGCCTTGAATGTATTTCCCGTGCCTGATGGTGATACCGGCACGAACATGACTTTGACCCTGCAAGCCGCCTGGAATGAAATCAAGGATTTGGGTACGCACAATCTCGGTGAGATGGCAGCGGCAGTTTCCAAAGGTGCTTTGATGGGCGCACGCGGCAACTCCGGCGTGATCACCAGCCAGATCCTGCGCGGGTTTTCGCGCGGTGTACATGAGAAAAGCGTGTTGGATAAAGAGGCTCTTGTCAAAGCGTTTGGCGAGGCACGCGATACCGCTTATAAAGGGTCGTCCGCCCGGTAGAGGGACGATCTTAACCGTCATTAAAGAAGTTGCCAGCAACAGAAGCAGCTTTAGGGTCCGCGAAAGATGCGTATGAAATTTTTGAGGTGGCAGTTCGAGCGGCGGATGAAGCTGTCAAAAGAACACCGGAACTTCTTCCAGTCTTAAAACAAGCCGGTGTAGTGGACTCAGGCGGTAAGGGGCTGTTCTTCATCCTCGAAGGGATGCTGCGCCATATTCAAGGCGAGTCGCTTGAAACGCCGACCATGCAGGTTCAGCCGATGTCTTCCATGAATTTGCAGGACGCGATGGAAGAAGTGGAAGAGGGGCAGGATTATGAGATCGTTGTAGATTTCGTGCCGACTGGTGAATTGGACCTTGCCGCATTTTACGGAAAGCTCGAAGAGATGGGCACGTCCATTCAGGTGGGGGAGGGCGAAGGGATGTACCGCATGCACATCCACGTGCCGACCGAAAACCGTTACACGCCAATTGACTACATCATGGGCATTGGCACGGTGACGAAGGTTGCCATCGAAAACCTGCTCGCCCAAATGGATGATATTCAAAAATCTGCGCAGATCAATTTTGCGGCGGTAGAACCTGGCCATATTGCTGTGGTGGTCGTTTCACCCGGTTCGGGCTTGAGCCGTATTTTTGCAAGTTTGGGCGTTGCCGCAGTAGTAGCTGGCGGGCAAACGATGAACCCATCCACGCAGGATATTTTGAGCTCATTTGAAAACCTGCCGACAGATAAAATTATCATTCTTCCGAATAACAAGAACATCGTGATGGCTGCCAATCAAGCCAAGGATGTGACGGTGAAGCAGGTGCGCGTGGTGCCAAGCCGCACCGTCCCACAGGACTTGCCGCCATGCTCTCGCTCATTCCTGACGGGGATGTTGATTCTGTTGCTGACAGAATGACCAAAGCGATCAGCAACGTGAAAACGGGCGAGATCACGGTTGCTACCCGCTCTGTGGAAATTGACGGCGTGGTTGTAAAAGACGGTCAGGTCATCGCGTTGTTGGATGGCAAGCTGGTCGTTTCCGCTGAAACCGTGGAACAGGGTGTGATGGACTTGCTCGAAAAAGCGGAAGCCGCCGAGCATGAGATCGTCACGCTCTTTTACGGTGAAGGCATGACCCATGTGGAAGCCAACCGCATCGCAGATGTGATCCGTGCAAAGTATTCCTCGCTGGAAGTGGAAGTGCAGGAAGGCGCACAGCCGCATTATCAGTTCATTATTTCGATAGAATAAAGATACAAAAAGAGACGGCTGCCGAAAGGCAGCCGTCTCTTTTTTGTTCCCCAAAATTATTTTCTTCTAAAGCTCATTTTGATCAACCCGTAAATACCCTTTACCAACTCAACGCCCGACACGATGATGACAACGATCAAAGCAATGGAGAAGGAGAGGTCAAAGATTTTCATCAGGAGTTCGCCCGTCGGCTCGAACTTTCAGGAAAGTTCTTGAAAGATCTCTGCTGTGAAACCGACAATACCTGGCGTGCGCAGGATGATGACGGTCAATGCGATGCTGGCCGCTTCGATCAGGATCTTTGCCACGCGGGAAATGGGGCCACAGTGCATTGCGCAGCAGGTAAATATCAGCACGATCTCAGCGAGAAAAATCGCGTTGATCCACGGCATGAACTTGAAGAACACATCCGAGAACATGGGGATGAAGAATGGTTCGCCTTTTGTGAAGATGAATGCGCCCAAAATCTCAGGATACAAATTCAACAAGGCAAGCCCAAGGAAGGTGAAAATGATCTCCGCGATCAACTCGCCTCGCTTTACCGAGTCGGGGTCAGGCTCGCTTGTGAGAGAGGCCGGGTCCCAATCCTTTTCGTCGTTGGAGCCGCTGATTTCCTTGTCAGGCAGGACTCTTTCGAGAATGGCGAAAACGATAACGACATTGCCAAATGCTGCGATGGCTGCGGAAAGAGCATTGCCCAATCCGCCCCCGATGATCTTCACAAAATCCATGCCCATCATGGGGGTGTCGGTAACGGCGCTTATGCCTGCCAGCCCAAGCATCACGCAAACGACTACCGTGATGACGATTTTAACCACCCCGATAAGAATGGAAATAATCGTGGGCCGATCAAATACGGGTGAGGGTTATAAGTGGCCGCCACTTGTTGCGGCGAGCCATATTCCTTCATCAGTTCGATCTCCATCGCTTCATCGCGCAACTGACCCGTGGTGGAGGCGCGGTCTTCAATCATATCTTCCAACGTGGAGCGCGCAATTCCTTTTCGATATCCTCGCGCCCTTTTAGAAGCGGTAGATTTTTCCAACTTCGGCAACGTAACGATCTATGAGGTTCATGATTTTTCCTTTCCTTACGCCAGCATCTTATCCATCACAGATACAATGCCAGCCCATTCCTTTTTCATCTTGGGGAGGATCTTCTTTCCCTCCGCGCTGATGACGGCAGCGGCGCGGTCGCGCCTCTTCCAATTTCCAAACCGACTCCAACAGCCCCTGTGCTTCCAACCTGCGCAGCAGCGGATACAACGTCCCCTGATCCACTTCCAGCCCAAGATCGGAGAGTTGTTTCAGCAGGGAGTAGCCGTATTGTTCGGTTCCCAATTGGCTGAGTGCCGCCAGGGTGATCACCCCGCCTCAGTTCCAGTACAACATTTCGGAGCGATTCAGTGTTTGCCATATCTCAACCTTTATCGCATTATACTGTGTGAAATACAGTATGTCAAGGGAAAAGTATGCGCCCTCCCGTCATTGCGAGGGCGCTCTTGTTCTTTGCCCGAAGCAATCTTCTTCATTTTGTTGGAGATTGCTCACCGCACTAGCGTACGGCGCAAGTGTCGTCGCGAAGTGAAAGAACGCTCCTCGCAATGACATAATCTTTATGTTAAACTTCACCTATGAAAATTGGAATCGTCACAGACTCAACCGCAGACCTACCTTCATATCTCATCGAACAACACGAGATACACGTTGTACCGACCATTCTTGTTTTGGAAGAAAGGAGTACGCAGATGGGATCGGAATCTCCCGCGAAGAATTTTATAACCGCCTGCCCTCTCGCTTCAGACTCCGCCGACGACTGCCGCCCCTTCCATTGAGATTTGCCACGCCGTATGAGACTCTGCTCACGAGCGGCTGTGACCATGTCATCTCCATTCACGCTGCCAGCCAATTGACAACCATCGTCAATGTGGCGCGCCAGGCAGCAAAAAGAATTTCCCGACAAAGTCACCTGCATAGACAGCGGCTCCCTTTCTTTGGGAATCGGATTCAAGTGTTGGCCGCTGCTGAAGAAACAGATGCAGGCTTGCGGTCCGAATTGGATGCGATTGATTCCGTGAGAAATAGATTGCAAGTCTCCGCCGCATTGGACACAATGGAATACCTCAAACGCAGCGGACGAGTCCCCGGTGTAATTGCTGCGCTTGGCGGAATCCTATCCATCAAACCGATGATCGAATTGAAAGATGGGGAAGTGAAGCCCATTGGCGCAGTCCGCACCACGAAGCAGGCGGATGAGCGCATGTTGAAATTCCTGCTCGAATTCGGCGACATGGAACGCCTCGCCATTTTGCATACCAACGCCGAGCCACGCGCCAAACAATTGCTGAATGAATTGATGAGCCGCGTCCGAAAATCCATCCCCGTGATATTTTGTTCGTGAATGTCACTGCCGTGATCGGCACGCACTTGGGGCCAAATGGCATCGGCTTCGCGGCAGTTAGAAAATAATTACTTCTTTTTGCTGGAGCCCTTTACCAACAGAAAGTCCCGTTTAGAATGACAGTCTTCGGCGAACGGGACGGTTCCTGAATGCGCTGGAACAGCAGTTCCGTAGCAGTGCGCCCCGATCTCTTCGGTGGGCTGCGCCATAACGGTGAGGGGGGTGGGACAACCAATTCACCCCATGTGGTTTCATCGAACCCGACCAATCCCATTTCATTTGAACGGATATTTTTTTATCGCGCAAGGCTTGCAGCGCACCGCCATCAACGAAGCTGTTGCTGGTGAGGATCGCATCGGGCGGTTGGTGCTGTCCAATAACGCAATTGTTGCGTCATAACCTTGTTGGATTCTGGGAGGATAAAATGCGCGGCAACGGGCTTGAGTTGAAAATCCTCAAGCGCTTTTTTGAAATCCGAGGCCTGCGTTCCTGGCCTGTGGTACTTACATCCCCGAACAGACCCCGCCAATTTGCGGTATCCATTATCGAGCAGGTGCTTCGTCAATTCATACGCCGCAGAGACGTTATCCAGCAGAACCATATCGGTCCCCTTTACTTTCGAGGGCGCGGTCGATGATGACGAATGGCATCCTTGCATCGCAGGAATTGAAGGAGCGCTGAATTGCTGGGTGGGGAGAAGATCACGCCTGCCACGTTTTCATCGTATAAAAGATTGAGGTAGAGTTCTTCCTTCTCCGGGTTTTCATCTGTGTTGCACATCAGCACGGAATAGCCTGCTCATAGGCATCTTCCACCGCGCGGCCAATGGCGGTGAAGGACGGGTTTCTGATGTCGGAAACCACCAGCCTGATCTTCGTGCTTTTGTGCGCGCAAACTTCGGGCGATCAGGTTGGGGCGGTAATTTAGCTTGCAACGGCTTCGAGCAAACGCTTGCGGGTTTCCGCCCTGATGGGGCATTGTTCGCAAAGCACCACGAGACTGTTGCGGTGGATACACCTGCAGCCTTGGCAACATCTTTGATACTGGTCATAACCAAATTATACCTTTGGAAAGTCTCATGTAAGGTCAGGCTTTCCAGCCTGACGTTCTCTGAATTGAGGTTTGGCAGATTTGTAACACGCCAAACAAATGCTGTGTAAAAGATCTAATCAAAAATTCGCGACTTTCGCTTTTTCGCGTAATTAGTGTTAGTTTTCAACCTTGAGAAAACCATGTTTTCCCTCCCATAAAACGGATTTCCTCATCCCTCCCCATGATAAAATTAATAATGCAACCATCCCTGGAAAAACTTCAGTAAATTTTTTCGCCTCGAACATGAGAATAAATATCAAAATACCGCCATCATTGTGGACTTGCCAAAATGCTGGATTATTGGGAAGGGGCCCCGCAGATGGCATCACCGAAGAGGTGATTCAGGCCGTAGTATCGCGTTTACGCTCCTACGAAAAGATCAGCCCCGATGGGCGGGCCGAATCGCTCCGGGATTATGGAAACGTATCGGCGATACCTATCCGGAAGCTGGCAAAAGCCAAAAGCAGGCTCAGCCGCAACAAACACAGCAAACAACCTGCAGTCCACAACAACAGAGCGCCAGCAAACCCCGCCGCCTGTGTACAGGAAGAAAAGCTGAAAGTCAGCAATCACCGCAACCACGCCCTGCTCCGCAGCAGCAGCAATCCCAACCGCAACAACAGCAGCGCCAGCAAGCACCGCGCCAGAATCCGCCGCCACGCTCCGAAAGCCGTGGCGGGTGCAAAGCATACAGCCAAACGCCTGCCGCGTTGAGCGCATTGACTGTGCTGCAAGGCGCATGGCCCGCGCAATGCCGAGTCACTGGAAAAGCTGGGACTGCAAACCCTCGGCGACATGCTGTATTACTTCCCGCGCCGTTATAAGATTGCAGTCAGCTCAAACCCATTCAATCGTTGATGTACAACGATGTGGTCACTGAAACGGAACAGTGAAGCGTACACACTCCGTCCCATTCGCGGTGGTAAATCTTCCGTCATCGAAGTCATCATTGGGTGATGGCACGGGTTCATTGCGTATTTCTTATTTTCAACCAACCGTGGTTATCGAACCGTTTCAAGGAAGGAGATGCGATCTCTGTCTCTGGCAAGATTGATCAATATCTTGGCCGTCTCGTGATGAACAGCCCCCGATTGGGGAACCTGTTGAAGTGAGAACCCGCACACCAATCGCATCGTTCCCATCTATTCGCTCACCGAGCGCATCACTCAAAAGTGGTTGCGCAAATCAAATGAACAGCGTCATCACTTATTGGGCGCCTGCCGTTGTGGATGCGCTTCCCGAAACTATTCGCCGCGCCGCTCAACTCGTTTCACTTGGCGAGGCACTCACGCAAGTTCACTTCCCTGATTCACAGGCGCGTCTCAAACTTGCGCGTGAACGTCTTGGATTTGACGAAATCTTCTACCTGCAAATGGGAGTGATGCGCCAGAAGCGGGATTGGAAATCGGTGGACGGTCGCCGCTTCCCTATCTCGGACGAGTGGCTGGTTGCCCGTCTAGGGACATTGCCCTTCACCCTGACATCTGCCCAGTTAACCTCCCTCGATGACATTCGCAAAGACCTGGACTCTGGCAAACCCATGAACAGACTCGTGCAAGGCGATGTCGGTTCGGGTAAGACAGTCGTTGCGGCGTTGGGAGCGAACATCGTTATCAGTGGGGAGCGCAGGCGGCGATCATGGCGCCGACATCCATTTTGGCGAAACGGCATTATCGCAACCTTCATCAACCTGCTGGCAGGGGATGGCGGCACAATGTCACAGAGTGAGATCCGCTTGTTGGTGGGCAACACAACTGAAAGTGAGAAAGAAGCGATCCGTCAGGGTTTGCGGGGACGGCTCCGATCAAAATCGTCATTGGCACGCACGCGGTCATCGAACCGGATGTCCTCTTCAAAGATCTGCAATTTGTAGTGATTTGATGAACAGCACCGCTTTGGTGTGGGACGGCTGAACTGCGCAGCAAAGGCACGAACCCGCATTTGCTGGTGATGACGGCGACGCCGATTCCGCGCTCTCTGGCGTTGACAGTGTTTGGCGATCTCGATATTTCTGTGATCGATGTGATGCCCGAAGGACGGCAGCCGATCACCACGTTTGTGCTGCGCCCGCAGGAACGGGAACGCGCGTACACGTTGATTCGTGGACAGGTGAAGAATGGCAGCTTGCTGCACGGACGCATGAAGCCTGCTGAAAAAGACGAAGTGATGTTGAAATTCCGCGACAAGGAATTTGATATTTTGGTTTCAACCACGGTCATCGAAGTGGGCGTGGATGTGCCGAACTCAACCGTGATGTTGATCGAAGGCGCGGACAGATTTGGCCTTGCGCAGCTCCATCAATTGCGCGGGCGGGGGACGCGGCTCGGTGCAGTCCACTTGTTTGCTGATCCCCACCCGCGAAGATGCCACCGAGAATGAACGCCTGCGAAGCGATGGCTACTACCAACAGCGGCTTTGAGCTTGCCGACCTCGATCTGAAACTGCGCGGCCCGGGAGAATTTTTGGGGACGCGTCAGGCAGGCTATGCCACTACGTTGAAGATGGCAAACATCACCGATGAAATTGATTGAAAAAGCCCGCGAACAGGCGCAAGCCTTGTTCGAGCGTGACCCTGAATTAAGTCAACCTGAACATGCCCTGCTTGCCGAAGCCTTTGAAAGCTCTCTGGACAGGCAAAGGGGATGTAGGTCGTTGGAACACAAAAGGACACGAAGTACACAAAGTTTTTAAGGCTTCCAACCTTAGTGACCTTGTGTGCCATTCTTGAGATTAAAGGTTTTGAAAAATGGTAAGAGCTTTGTTCCCCGGCACGTTTGACCCGATCCACTACGGCCACATGGATATTGCCAATCGTGCATCCAAGTTGTTCGATGAAGTTGTGATGGCTGTGTATGACAAGCCGTTGAAGTCGTTGATGTTTTCGCCAGAACAACGCAGTTCTCTGGTAAACGAAGCATTCAAAGGCAACCCCAAAGTTAAAGTGACGGGGGTACAGTGGATTGACGATCTAGTTCGCGCAGCAAATCGATGCGCAGGTGATCGTGCGTGGCTTGCGCGTGTTCTCCGATTTTGAGTTTGAGTTCCGCATGGCGTTTGCGAATCAACGTCTGGCGAAAGATGCAGTCGAGACCATTGCCTTCATCACCGCCGAGCAGCATACGTTCCTCTCATCGTCCACGGTGCGCGAGATCGTCACACTGGGCGCGCATGTTCCAGCATGGTCCCGTCCCTTTAGAGAGAGAAAGCCCTCAAGGAAAAAGTAATTAACATGGGAGAGCAATCTCCGCCCAATGCTTTACGGGATTAAAATTGTGCTGAATCACTTTACCTACGGAGCAAAAAAAACTATGGACATTCTGGGCAACTTATTGACCGATTGGAAGAACTCTTCAACGACGCGAAGGCCGTGCCTTTTACGCACAATGTCATCGTGGATGAAGACAAAATGCTGGAACTGATCGACCAGATGCGAATTGCCATTCCTGAAGAAGTGAAAAAGGCGCAGCAGGTCGTTGCCCAGCGAGACCGTGTGATGGCGCAGGCGCAGGAAAAGCCAACCGCACCCTGCAGATCTCACGCGACAAGGCAGACCAGCTCGTCAAAAGGATATGATCGTGCAGGAAGCCCAGCGCCGTGCCGACCAGATCGTCAGCCAGGCACGCGGCGAGGCCGAGCCACGTGTGGACGTGATAATTATGCCGTGATTGATACGCTCATGCGTAATTACAGGATCAGATATCAAAGTTAAGTGGGCAGGTCAGTAACGGCGTTCGCATGGTGCAGGAAGACCAGATGCGAAAAGCAGGTATCCGTTACGGATCAGGCAGAATAATAAAACAACTATCCCCGCAATTTGGCGGGGACCTCGTTTAACGATCGTATTCCAAAACAAGAACCGATCTCAGGCGCTTCGCCCTTGGACCGTCAGTCTGCCAGCCCTTTCCCAAACATTCGCCACGCTGATGCATAGCTCCGCTCCACAACAACCCACCCCCGATCACCGTCATGGACGTGTTAACGTCTGCATAATTGACACCGCCCCAGGTGTGGGTGGAGCCATCGTGTATGGATAGAGAGTCATCAGTCCAGCATGATGGTTGCAGCGCCGCCCGCAGGCAGATTGCTTTTTGTATTGCTTGCCGAAAATCCACCCCTGCCAGATGAAAGGAATGCGCAGGATGAGGAAGACTGCCAGTGTGAGAACCGTGGTGTACACCACCGCATCTACAGGCATGGATTTTCCTCGCAGCATCTGCGACATGGAAATGGGAATCCACGGATGAGCACGCCAGCGATCAACGCCCGGAAACTCATCACATACGAATCAGATGTACCTTTCACGAGTTTAATGGTTGCCCAGATCCCCAAAGTCCGATGGCGATCCCTGCAATGACAAAGAGAATGCCCAACCATTGGAAGGGGCAGCGCCGTCATGGATCTGTGTTTGTTGGGAAGAGTGCCGCACAGGTGGTTCCGATGCCGCCAAGCAAGGTGAACCCGCCCGTGAGGTCCCATCAGCAGGATGCCGATGAAACGAAGGAATTTTGCGAAGAAGCTTGTTTGTAGACATGTGAGACTCTTTTCGGAGAATAAGCCCCAAAGGTTTTGAGACCTTTAGGCTGGGGTAATATCCGTATTTGAACCCTGGACAAAGGCGCTGTCGTCAGCAGCAGTAGTATCGGGAACAATCTCGATCGTATCCTCGATAATATCGGCTTGCCTGTTTTCAGGAAGAGCAATAAGCCAAGAACGCCGATCAACGCCGCCTACGCCCACGAGGGCGAAGAGCGGCTTCATCTGCCCTTGAAAGGCGAGGATGATGGGGAGCAGGAAGATGATCATCCCGGCAATGCCGTGTGTGATGGCAATGGTGATGACTGGCAGTTTGTTTTGTACAGGGATCTAGCGCGGTTAATATCACAGCGAGGAAACTGATAATGGTGGAAGACCAGATACACGTTCAGAAGTGAGGCGAGGTGCTGCCAGACGAGGCCGAGCGACAAGGTGAGTGGAATGATCGTCGAGGTGATGACCACAACCGGACGGAGTCCAATACTTCAAAGCCGAGAATGATGAGCAGGAGTCCCGCCACCAGAATTACCCAAGGCGATGGTGTAGGCGGTGATGGGACGCTATCCATCTGGTCGATGCCAATGGCGATCTGACAGCCAGCGAGCAGGCCGGTAAGGAGGAGCAGAGTGCGGTCGAGGGGAGGAGATTTTCGCGGTTGGGCATGGACGACAGACCGCGGACGATGAGTGGTCTATCGTCCGTGGTCATTGGTCGTGTTATGGGGATGATCGTAATCATCGCAAAGGTCATATACATGGGACGCGTACTTGAAAAGGCTGAAGTTGACGCGGTCTGACGGGCGAAGACGGTGGTGATAGCGAGGGAAGAACAGGCCAGCGCTCAACACACGACTCCGCGCAACACGCCTGCTGTGACGCCGATCCAAACCGATGCCCAACCCATTGTGAGTGCAGCGATAACGCTGGAGAACGCAATTGCAAAGCGGGTGGCGGCTTCTCCATACGTGGATGGGAAAGTTGGCACGCCCGCCGCTTGATAATCGTCAAAAATTTGAGGCTGAAAGTGAGCGTATGGGTGGGGATCCAGAACAAGACAGCGGAGGCAAGCAAAATGCCGATGATGTCAATTTGACCCACAGCGAGAACACAGCCCGCGAGGATGGGCATGGCGCCTGAAATGCCGCCCACCTGTCGCCAGCAGGTGCGGCGTTTTAGCCACATGCTGTACACAACTACATCAAAGAAGAGACCTGCAAAGACCACCACGCCGTACAGCGGATTGACGAGCAGTGCCCAACCAATGCCAATGACTGAAACGATGATGCCCAGCTTGAAGACTTCTTCGCGTGTTACCGAACCCTGGATGTAGGACGCTTCTTGTGAGTGCGTTTCATCTTCGCGTCGATGTCCTGATCCCACCACATGTTGAGGATGGTGGAGCCTGCAATTGCGAAGGAAGAGGCTCGGGAGCATTTGCAGGAAGTGGCTCCAATTTACTCCAGTATGTGCGCTCAGGTATCCTGCAACACCTGTCAACAGGGAGCAGGCTGGTCTGCGATTTTATAAGAGGCAGGTAGAGAGCGATCTTAGATTTAGGATTGGCAATTGACGATTGGGCTTGCATTGTGTGCTCCAGAGAAATATAAACAGGCTGTTTCTAATTTTTGAGCGCAAAGTATACCTGTCTATCTATCTACCTGTCTACCTGTGATTTACCTCGCACATCGGAACCACCCCGGGGCAGTAGGTGGGCGTGGCATTGTTGCAACCCACAGGCGCAAGTCCATATCGTAGGTGTCCTTCGAGCCGCCGCGCATGAAGCGATAGTGCATGCCCTCGTAGATATCTCCCGTCCATTGCCAGACGTTGCCCGCCATGTCGTACAGCCCGTATGGCGAGGCGGAGTCGATGGTTTGGTAGCCGTCGTAATTCTGTCCGTTGTAAGCTCGATGGGTTGGTGCGTGATCCAAAAGAGACATATCTTCAAACGGGTCACGCGAAGAATAGAAGTTGGCATTCTCGCGCAAGAATTTCATCTCCCCACGGAAGGACGTGCTCCTGAGCCTGTCGAAGGGCCGCGCGCAGCTTTTTCCCATTCCATTTCGGTGGGGAGGCGGCATCGTAATATTTACAATAGCCCCATGCGCCAAACCATGCGACGATTGTCACGGGTGGTTTGCATATCCTTCCTGACTGAAAAAGGTCGTGCCATCGAATTTGATTCTTTGGGATGGGTCATCCAGCGGATGAAGAGCCAATTGCCCGCTTGATCTTTCTCTCGTGCTTAATCCTCGATACTCGTCGCCCGGGTAAAAGCTGACAATTTTTCGGCGTCCAATTTTACATAGCCATCCGCGGAGTGCTGCATTGAGGAAGTCCGCATATTGGCTAACGGTCACATCGGTGACCATGATCCGTACGCCAGTGGATTCAATATCTTCGTGCTGTCCGAAATAGAATTCACCCGCTGGCACTTGTGCCCATGTGTTCGGGTCAATGCCTGTCTCAAATGTGGGAATGAAAGTTCCAAGTCCACGGGGGCACAGGAACGCACAACCATCGAGGGGAGACTGAAGCCCACGATCTTGCGGCAGATGCCAGTAGCAGCGGGGAGATTGCTGAGGTCTCGCAATGACGAAGAAAGAAAGAGGCGTCTCATTTCATCACCTCCTCTGAAAGGTCTTGATCTGGCTTATCAGTCCAACGTCCTTTGGCTTGAAGAGGTCGATCAAACGCCAGACCATAACGGTGGCGAGCAGAACAAGCAACATGCCAAGACCGAAGTCGATGGCGTACATGAGGCCGATTGACCAAAGGCTGTTGTTCGGCTTCGGTGATGAAGAGGCGTTTCATTTCAAAAACGGTGACGGCAGCGAGGGCGATGTCTGAAAGGATGATGATGCTCCACCCATACAACTGGCGGAATTTGCCTTTCAATTCGAGCATGTCTCCATAATAAAGCAGGATGATGGTGGCGATGATGGCAGAGAGCGCGTGCCAGTGTCCCGTCAGTTCGATGCGTTCTTCGCGGCAGGCCAAACGCGGAAAATTTCGTCAGCTTGATGGCCATGAAAATGCCGATGCCGCTGGTGGTGAAATTCATGAAGAGCATCTGCCAGAGCGGAATCGAAGCGCAGCGGTCGCGTACCATGGCGCTGAGTTTTTGTCCGAAGGTGGGTTTTTGAATGTGCGCTGTGCCTTCGAGGATAAGCTGACCCCACTCCCATATCAGCAACAAAAAGCGCCGCCACCATTGATGGTGTTGCGCCGACATAGACGACCATGTGCGCCACTGGCTCAAGCGGAGTAACCACGCCCCATACGCCGAGGTTGAGCACGATAGTTCCGACGATCATCAAGGGCATGGCGACCTTGTGCAAAATGCCTTTGAAGTTCAGCCAACGTCCCAGCGATGAGGATCATAATGGCAATGAGAGCGAGCATAATAGCAAATGCCCAATGATCGAATATTCCATTGTCGTTTTTTCGGGATAGCGAATGATGTTCTCGGCAAGGAAGGTTTCAAAGCCAGACCATAATATGAGCCAGGAACTGCGCCGAATAATGAAGAAAGCACAGTGGTGACTGCGGTGGCGAAGGCTCCACGTTCGAGGTCGAATCCGCTTTTGGTGGGGCATACTGATCATGGTGACGTAATATTCCTTGTTCCACGGCCAGAGCGCAATGATGAGCATCACCCCTGCGAGGAAGATCAGCGAAAGGCCGAAGATGTAAATTCCATGAAAACGCCCAGTTATGGCCGAAGTAGGCAAAACCCATGCCGAAGATCATGGTCAGGATCTAGCCGACCGAGATGATGGCATTGATGGCGGTCTTGAAGAATTCCTTCATCTTCAACAGACCTGTGATCATGTAGGTCTCAATGGCGATGACCGCCATGGCGATGGAATGATACAAAATGATGATGCGTCCCTCGCGCTCGGACTGCACGATCTCCATGCCGAGGAGTTTGATCACACTTCGCGCACGCCCATCTCTGCCATTGGGCCTGAGAGCATGCCCCAAACAGCAGTGACTATGCCGATCATTGCGATTGCAACGAGGATGAAGTCCTTTAGTAGAACCGAAGAGGTAATTGAAACGGGTTTTGATAAATTGCATTTGGATGCTCCAAGCGTGACTGTGGACAATGGACGACAGACCGTAGTCCGGTCTGTCGTCTGTGGTCGCCTAACCTTTCCTTTGCAAACCCTAACGCGAATGCGCCAGTCATCAGGAAGAGTAGGGAGTCAATATCAGCATAACGAAATCGGGGCTGAAAAAAAACAACTGCTTGCCAGTGGGAAATGAACGCCAGCGCAATACCGCCCAAGCCGATCAACACACCGCCAATGCCAACCCACCAAAATCCCTTTGGCGCGCCTTTGGCATAGAACGGTCCAAGGAAGATCACGAGTCCAGCCACGCCGTGGAAGAGGGGGACGGCAATCTTCTTGAGCGCGTCCATACCGCCGATGCTGGTGATGGCAATGGCAAGAAAGCCGATTGCCGCAAACCACTTGAAGGCCGTTTTCCATTCGAAATATTCTTCAGCCAGCCCCCATCGAAATCCGCAAGAGGAATCAAACTTGCAACGGTCAGAACGTAAGGGGAAGTCAGGATACCGAGTCCGAAGAATATAAGCAAAGCCCTGAAACCAAAAGCACCTGCAAACCCCATCAAATAATAGATGTTATGCAGTGCTTTGTTTAATGTGTAACGCTGGTAAAAATTCCAGCACAGGTAGGCGGCTAACAGTCCGGTCAAGAGTATAAAGATGATATCCTTCATTTGTGTATTCTCCTTTTTAATTGCATCAATACTATGTGAATTATTGTGGTTCATTGCGCTTATTTCCGAATCAACAATGCCTTTAAAAACCTATGCTGCCGAGTCAGAAATCTACCCCAACTCACTTCTCTAACATCCCTGCTGGCCATTTACCTGACAGTAACAGCATTGCTTGCGTTCGTCAAGATTAAATTCAAAATTACCATTCAGGTTTCGAGCAGGGGGATTGCTGCTTGCCTTGTATATTGTGGGAACTGTCGGGTTGGTTTTTCCTCATTAAGCGGCGACGGACGGATCATCCTTTTTGCGTTTGTCATTCTCTCTGCAGTCTTCTTTGACCTGCGCTACCAGCTTGCCCGTTTATATTTTCAGCCTGTTCACTCTGCTTGTGATCGGCTGGCTTCAATTGAATGGATATGTAGTTGTACCCCTTCAGCGCGGCAGATCAATTCAACAGACAAGGGCGCCTGGGTGAGCGGCACGCTGGTATTCCTTACACTTAGTGTGGCTGTCTTTAATTTCGATCACCTATCTCTTGCGTGTTTTGGGCATCAACCTCGAAAGAACGCACGAACTTTTGAAGCGCGAACAACGGCTATCCCAGATCCTTCGTACTGTTACAGACATCAATCAATTGATCGTCCGCGAACAGGATCTCAGACGCTCCTTTCCGATGCCTGGAATTGCTTATTGCGGCAGAGGCTATTCGTTTGCCTGGGTCCGGTTTGTTGGAGCCGGGGATAACGTCACCCTTAACCTTGCTGCGCAGGCGGGGGATGATGTTGATCCTTCCAAGTTCACTCAGCCGTATTGACGAGGAAGTTGAGGCATTGGTTTGCAGGGAGAAACGCAACTCTCCTGTTCGGTGTTTCTCCTTACCCATCAGCTGGAGATGATCCCCGGTAAGGTTTGTCCACGCCGTGCAGAAGAATCCCAATCGTATCGGGATTGCGCTGCCTTTATTGGGAAGTGGTGTTGGGCACTTTGGTGGTACATCATTCCTTCCAAATGCTGTTATGAATGAAGAAGAAACCGACATCCTTTCAGGGACTGGCCAATGACCTGCACAGCCGTTGAAGAAGATCCAGGCATACCCGCAGCCTTTTGAGACAAGGGCGCAACCAGCATTACTCAATGAGTACCACCACTGCGCTCGAAACACCGGATCTGTAGCCATGTTGGACATCGTGATGTGAAAATTATCCGAAGTCCTGCGTTGACAACTACTATGTCACCCTGTGGAATGGTGAAGATGGGCTTCAACCCGAGACTCGCAGACCATTCTGTAGCTCTACAGGAACGTTTGATAATTTGGAAAGTTGGATTCGACAGTCAATTGTTTAGCCATGCTTTTGGATGCGGGGAAAGCCCTGATCATCGAAGATATGACGGATACGCCTTTTATGCTGGCCCCGATATGGCCAGTCAATTCCCCGGTTGGTCTGCACTCGGTTTGCCATTGATCGCAAACAATCAAAAACTGGGGACGGTGATTATTTGCTATGCAATCAGCGCCATTTATTCACATCGAAGATGAGACCGAACTGGCTCAACAGGCGGCGAATCAGATCGTTCCTGGCGGTGGCGAAATCCACCTGGATATGGAAACCCACTCTAAAGGCGGCAGATGGCTAGCTTGTATACCGCTGCGCAGGATATGGTTTCCAGTCTTTGACCCACCTGCCCCCGGACGAAACTGGCCTGCCATATGACCGATGCCCTGAAAGTGACAAGCAGTAACATCATGGCTGGGGAATTTGAGCGATGCGACCATGGAAGTAGTAGCGGAATATTGAGTTCCGAAGCTGCCCTGCTGGAAACCCAGTCCGATCTGGGGAAGGGTATATGCAATAGCGACTATGCAACCATCATGCAAAGGCGTTCATGCTTGACGGGCAGGTACTCATTCTGTACCGCAGATGATGACAAACCGACTTCTATCGAAAAGAATCAATTTACTTTGTATGATGTTTAAATCCATGATGTTCGTGCCGATCATGGCGCATGGACAGTTGTTGGGTGATATTGAGCTTTGGGAAAGCAGAGACACAGGCGCGAGGCTTATCGCGCAGCAGGAAATACGGTTTGGTCAGCCATGACGGGTCATGCGCCGCCGGTATTATTGAAAATTCCACCCTTTTGCCATCACCCGTCAGCGCGGTGCCGAATTAGGCGCCTTTGCTCAGGGGTGGCGCGGGCTGTCTCCTCCAGCTTGCAACGTTCGACGCGGTAATGCAGGCTGCAACTACATTATCCCGCCTGCTGTGTGTGGATTTTATTGCTCTCTTTCTGATTATTTACCCGACCAGAACGGGAATCAAGGACTTCGGTCTCTTTTTCCTCTGACGAAGATGTGAGCGGCCCGGGGATATTGGCCACTTCTTTTCGTTGGATGAATACCCAACCACATTGAAGGTACTTCAAAGCGGCTCGATCCACCGTTATTCGTTTGGATGATCCGAATGCCGATCCGTCGGAGATCAAAACACTAAAGCGTGACAAAAATGTTCACATCCCTGCTCATTCCTCTGCGTTTGCGCGGGCGG
>JADKDM010000019.1 GCA_016714565.1 Candidatus Villigracilis propinquus | reverse complement strand
GATACAGGCAGCCATACTGCAATGTGACCGTCGTTATGATGGTTGTTCGCAAACATGGCATATACTTTCTTGCCGACAAAGAAGATGGGTTCCCCGTGTGATAGTTTTTCCGTGCTTTCAGGCAGAGTGGTGCAAACGGCTCGGACTCGTCCCAGATGTTTTTCACTTGTAGTGGGCATTTTATTTTTCCAATTTTTTGGCTCTGGCAACAAACTTTATGAAATCCAGATCCCCCGGGGATTGATGGAGTGTGGCCAAATGCTGGCCGATCTCACTGCGATGATGCGTAGCATGGTTGAAGATGTGCTGCAAAATGTGCCAGAGCGGACGAGTCCGTGGGCGGGCTTGCGGCCATTTATAAGTGACTGAACCATTCAGCTCATCGGTTGATAGGCTTTGTATATAGTTCAAAAGAAGCTTATCTTCTTCGTCCCATCTTCGCTTCAAAGCGGTCAATGTGGAGAAGCTGGAAGGGACGAGTGTTTCAATTGGCAGGTTCCCGAACTGGGCGCCCTCCCGCCAATACCATTGCGTGTCAAGAATGTGGATAAGA
This sequence comes from Candidatus Villigracilis propinquus, assembly GCA_016714565.1. GTDB lineage: Bacteria > Chloroflexota > Anaerolineae > Anaerolineales > Villigracilaceae > Villigracilis > Villigracilis propinquus. The sequence goes on along the minus strand of JADKDM010000019.1, from coordinate 119,744 downwards.
GTGGCGATAATGCTTTGGCGACTAAGGGAGGTTTTGGCAAGAAGTTTCTTTTGGGGAAGAGCTAGTGCCTTGATGAGAACACGATGATTAGCCCAGATATTGTATTGGACAAGTGTAATTGCCTGTTCTGGATTCATACGTCCTTCTCCAAAATAAATATGGATGACAGTTTACGAATGGTACAGGTTCTGTTAATTTGGCGTTGAAGTTCCCTGCTTTACAGCCAGAATTTTAAGCATTTTCCTTGTCGCTTCGGCGACCTCGTTGATGGCTTGTTGAAATGCTTCTTCGTTTGCTTTTGAAGGTTTTCGATACCCACTGACCTTCCGTACATATTGCAGTGCTGCTTCGTTTATTTCCTGTTCTGTGACAGGATGATCCATGTTGCGCAGGGGTTTGATGCTTCTACACATATTAATAAGTCTCCTTATCATGTAATGGCGACCCGCCAATGTTTTCTTGGGTACTCGATCAACTCTGACGGGTGGCCCTACGATTACACTTTCGGCCAATCCATTAATAAAACTTCAGCCAGCAATCTTGAATTTACGTTGCGATCCATTTTTTCGAGGGCGTTCTCAAGGTCAGAGACCACGCGCCGTGCAGTGGACAGGGTCAACCGTCCGGCGAGGAATTCGATCTCCATGTTGCGATCCACGTTGGTGAGCGGAGTTTCGGCACCAGCCACGCGCAGCATCACATCCCGCCAGTAAGACAGCCAGATGATGATAGCCTGACGCATGGCGTCTTTGTCTTTGGAGAGTTTATCAGCGTAGGAAAATTTTTCGACGCGGGCAGCAGGCAAAAGCGTTTGAAGATCGTTGAGTCTTTCATCCCGCTTTTCAAGCAGGGTTACATCTTCGACCAATCGGCGCGCGTAGCCGGGACGTCCGCCGGAGATGTGAGCGAGCAGACGCGCGCGTTCTTCATCCACGCCGCGATAGATCAAATCCGATTCAACGGCTTCGATGGGCAGCGGACGCAGACGCAGAATTTCACAGCGTGAGATGATGGTTGGTAAAAGTTGTTCGGGAGTGTCGGCGGTTAATAAAAGGATGGCGTGTGCAGGCGCTTCTTCGAGAGTCTTTAGCAAGGCATTGGCTGCGTTGTCGTTGGCTTCCTGAAAACGCAGGAACAAGGCCACGCGGTATTTTGATTGATACGGCTTGAGGGATAACGAACGCTGCACTTCGCGGATCTGATCCACTTTGAGCGTGCCGCCTTCCTTGGGCAGGTTGTCGCCATCCAAGGCCTGAATGACGTTCATGTCTGGGTGCTGCATGGCTTCGATCTGTTTGCAGTCGCGGCACAGCCCGCAAGGGACGCCGGGGGCGAGCGGCTTGGTGCAGTTCAATGCCTGAGCGAGGCGCAATGCCAACGTCCGCCGACCCAGGCCGGGAGGGCCGCAGAAAAGATACGCGTGGCGAATCTCATCGTGTGCCGCGTGCTGGCGGAGCATATCCACTGCCCATTCGTGCCCAAGTAAATTCCAGTTATCAGCCATGTTTTGATTCTAACAGGTGACAGTCACTTCCAAAGTGACTGTCACCTTAAAAGTTATTCCTGTCCGGCGCGCAATCGCAAATAAGATTCGTAGCGCTCGGGGTGAATTTTATTTTCCTTCAACGCGGCCAGCACAGCGCAGCCCGGTTCGTGGATGTGGGTGCAATCGCTGAACTGGCAATACGGAACAAGGTCACGCAGCTCTGGGAAATATGCATCCATCTCTTCGGCTTCAGTGTCCCACAGCGCAAGCGACTTCCAGCCCGGAGTATCGGCCACATATCCGCCGCCTTCGAGCGGGAACATCTGGCGCGTGACAGTGGTGTGCCGTCCCTTGTTCATCACCTTGCTGATCTCGTTCACGGCCAGCCCCAGCCCGGGTTGCAGCGCATTCAACAAACTTGATTTTCCAACACCGCTTGGCCCGGCCAGCGCGGAAATTTTATTTTTCAATACATCGCGCATTTCTTCCAGCCCCACTTCCGATTTTGCGGAAGTATAAATGACACGATACCCAATGCTTTCATATATGCCGAACATTTCTTTTGCATTTTCAACAAGGTCGATCTTGTTGGCAATGATGATGATCGGGATCTTTTGTTTTTCTGCGATAACGAGGAAACGATCCAACATTCTTAATTTGGGATTCGGATTCGCGCAGGCAAACACGAAGACGACCTGATCGGCATTTGCCAGAAGCACTTGTTGATATTCGCCCTGCGGGCGCGGATCCAACCTAACGAGGGCCTGCTTGCGCTCTTCGACATTTTCCAACGCCCCGCTGCCGTCGTCCGAAATGGTAATGCTGACATGGTCGCCAAGTGCGGCAATGTCACCCATGGCGCGTCCGCGCTTTAATTTACCGCGCAGCTGACAAACAATAATGCCCTCCCCGGTTTCCACCCAAAAGAAACCGGATTGGGCTTTAATGATCAGACCTTGTTTGGTGTTTGTGTTGGTCAAATGTTTCCTTTAGTCGCCAGCTGGAATGCCAAATGGCGTGGGGGTGTATGGCGGGTACCCGATCTGGCCCCAATCATAGAATGGCCTTTGCGGGCTGCCATAGTAATAGGTTTCCACCATGGCTCTGAAAAGAGGCACGGCGTATTCCGAACCTTCACCAATATTTTCAACAATGACCGCAATGGCAATGTCGGGCAGACCGGTGTTTTCTTCATTCAAAGTATATCCGGCAAACCATGCATGTGACAGCCCGTTGCCTGATTCGGCAGTACCGGTTTTTCCGGCAACATTGAATTGCAGACCGCGCAAGTTAAAGGTGGCGGTACCGCGTTTATTCTGAGTCACCATTAAAAGAGCCTCTTGCAGAATATTCAGATTCTCCGAGCGCAAGGGAAGTGTGCCGCGGGCTTCCGGTTTAAATACGAGTACAGGATCTCCATCCACAGGTTGGATTCTTTCCACGATCTGCGGACGGTACAACGTCCCGCCGTTGGCGATGGCCGCCATGAAGTTTGCCACCTGCAAAGGAGTGACTTGCACATCGCCCTGCCCGATGGCCTGGTTGACCGCATCCAATTGTGTGGTGGGGTCCAGGATCTGTCCACTTTCTTCCTCAATTTGTTCAATGCCAGTGGGGGTGCCCAAACCAAAAGCGCGGGCTATGTTTGCAATATCGGAGCCGCGGCTCCAGTTTGTAAACAGATCCCAGCCGATCTCCCAGAAGTAGGGATTGCAGGAACGCATCAATCCTTCCTGTAAGGTCAACAGGCCGGAGGGGATCTCATCGGAGGCATTGCATGCTTCTCCTACAGAAATGGCATCCTGGCAGTGCTGCCAGGTCCAGTCGTGTAGAACAATGTCAAGCCTTGTGAAATCGTATTGGCAGTCGTAGGGAGTGTCTTTTGTATAAAGACCGCTTTCCAGAGCGGCAGACATGGTGATGATCTTGAACACCGAACCCAGAGGGTATTGTCCCTGTGAGGCACGATTGATCAGTGGGTCGTTCGGTGTGTTTATCAACTCTCCAAGGCCGAGTGCATTGTTCGGGTTTTCAGGTTCAAAGAGATTGGGGTCAAAGTCCGGGCTGGAGGCCATGGCAAGGACGCGCCCGGTATCCACTTCCATGACGACGATGGCGCCGCGGAAGAACTCCAGTGCTGATTGCGCACTGGCTTGCATGGTTCGGTCAATGGTGAGGTAGATCGAGTCTGCCGCTTGCCGGTCTCTTTTCCCAAGGACGGAAATGATCTGTCCCTCGGGAGTGACCACGCTTAATGTTCCACCGTGTTGCCCGGCCAGATAATCTTCGGCCCATTCTTCCACACCAGACTGCCCGATCTTTTCGCTGCCGTTGTAGCCAAGGCGGCGGTATTCATTCAGTTGTTCGGGGGAAATAAATTGAGTAAAACCAACAGCCTGTGGAGCAAGACCGGTGTCAAAATAATAGCGGGAGTTATACTCGGCGACCACGAGTCCGCCGGGGTTGATGGAGAGCAATCTCTGGGCTTCGGCACGAGTCCCTTCGCACATGGGCAGGTACCAGCCAGGCCCCGAAGCGTCGATCTGATCCTGAATATCGAGCGGGTCCAATCCACACAGCAGACCGAGTTCTGTGGTCAACGCTCCCTGCATATCCAGATTGATCTCGCCGGTGTTAATGCCGAATGCAAACGCATCCGATTGCGTGACGATGGGCTGACCGTTCTTGTCGTAGATGTCGCCGCGGGCAGGGATGCTGTATTCCATCACAAGCAGGTTGCCGCCTGCGAGTTCAGGCAGGATCTGGGCTTCATCCCAGATGATCTTCCATTCGTTGTTTTCATTCTTCATGCGGACGAGAATGTCCCGTTGAATATTGCCAGCGAGCACGGTTTTATAGGTGATGCTGTATCCGACTTCCGCATCGCGCGGGCCGATCTGTGCAGTAAGTATCGTGAATTCGATCTCAGCCGCGCTCATGGCGTTGAGGGCATCATTCCAGCGTTTGGAAAAATCCTCCAACGTCACCGCATCACGGCTGACCTGGGCGAGCATTGAGTACATCGTTTCGAAATCATCCTGCTGCAAGGCTTGGAGATATTTTGTGATAGATGCGTTCTCGTCCGGCGCAGGGGTGATATGTGCTTGCGCTGTTGGCAGTGGTGCGGAAGTTGGACCGCCAAGGATGGATGGCAGGCCGTCTCCGCCGGAGACACAGGCAGAGAGAAAAATAATGATCAAAACAAGATTGATCCAGCGTAATGGCTTCATTACGTTTCCTTTCAAGATACGAGTTCCCCGCGCAGGATCGCGGATGAAACCTGACATTGATAATTCAACAAAGTTTGGCACGCCGTGGGGACATCCGCAGCGGGGGATATTTCAAATTTTTGCAGTGCGCGTAGGACGTGGCACATCGAAAGACCCATTACACCGGCGTAGCATCCCTGCATGGAATGGACGGGTTGAAAATCGGGGTGCTGAATGGCGTATGCCCCGGCTTTGTCCATCGGGTCGCCGGTTTCGATGTAGGCGCGGATTTCATCATCGGTGTAATCACGCATCGGCACATCGGTGATGGATAACTCCGTCAGCATCTTTCCATCCCGCACGCGGTAGAGTGCAATGCCTGTGTAGACTTGATGCGTGCGTCCGCGCAATTGCTTCAACATCTTTTCAGCTTCCTGCGCATCGACTGGTTTGCCGAGAATGGCATCGTCAACGACAACTGTGGTGTCCGAGCCGATGATGATGTTCTCTGCATTCGCCTTGTCTTTGACGGCCAATGCTTTTTCCTGCGCGAGGCGGAGGACATACTCTTTGGGAGTCTCGCCAGCCAGTTGCGTTTCATCTATATCAGCGACGTTGACAACGAAGTTCCAGTTCCCGAGCCCAAGCAATTGTCTGCGGCGCGGTGAGTTGGATGCCAGTACTAAAACATTTTTTTCATTCACGCGCAAGATTCTAACACAGGTCATTTTATGAGATTAATTGGGGATAAGAGGGAGTTTTTGCACACGGACGCTTCGCACACGGACGACATGGAAAAGAACATTGCTTAAAAAATTCCATGAACTTCCGCGCAATCCCTGTACCAAAAACAGAATCCCGCCGATTCTTTCCTCTTTCATCTTTCCTCATTCAGTCGTAAAATCCACCCAAAATCTGTCTGGACAATGTGGAGGCTTAATGAACCAACTGCAAGAACGTATTAAGAAAGAGGGGCAAGTACTCGGTGGTGGAATTCTTAAAGTGGATAGTTTTGTTAATCATCAAGTAGACCCCAATCTCATGAATGACTGTGGACGTATCTTTGCAGAACTCTTTGCAAACGTCGGCGCGACCAAAATTCTCACTGCTGAAATTTCAGGCATTGCCCCGGCTGTCACCACGGGCATTCACCTTGGCCTGCCTGTTGTGTACGCCCGCAAGAACAAACCCGTCACCATGCCCGATCAGGTCTATCTCACCCTCGCGCCTTCGCACACCAAAGGCCGCATGGTCGAGCTGATCGTCTCCCCCGAATATCTCGCCAACGACGAAAAAGTCCTCATCATCGATGACTTCCTCGCCAGCGGACAAACCATCCTCGGCCTCGTCCGTCTCGCGGAAGCGGCTGGTTCTCATATCGTTGGCATCGGCGCGTTGATCGAAAAGAGTTTCGAAGGCGGGCGTGAAGCGTTGAAACCGCTCGGCGTTCCCATCGAATCCATCGCCTGCATCAAATCACTGGATAACGGTAAAATCGAGTTTGAAGATTGACTTTCGACTTTTGACCTTCGACGTCAAACGTGATTCGTAAATTTCTTCGCCTTCGATTTGTTTCCCGCTTAATCGGCTGGATTCTCACCTATATGAGTTTTCTCATCCCAGTCAACCGCCTCCGTGAGACCTCGAACCTGCTTGCGTTTCATCATCCTTCTCCAAGCTATAAGATCCACGTGCTCATCCTCCCGAAGCGGCAGGTGGATTCCCTCGCCAGCCTCGACCCGCAGGACACCGCCTTTCTAACGGACTTATACGCCACCGTCCAAAGCCTTGTGGATGAACTTCATCTCAAAGCCTATCGTCTCATCGTCAACGGCGGAGAATATCAAGACTTCCCGCATTTGCATTTTCATCTCATCTCAGATATCTAAACGATGTCAAAGGTCGAAGGTCAAAAGTCAACAACACGACCTTCGACCTTTGACTTTAGACCAGGATCAATTCATGACAGAATCAATTGCCATTCTCGATTTCGGTTCCCAGTACGCCCAGATCATCGCGCGCCGCGTGCGCGAGTCACAAGTCTATTGCGAGTTATTCCCGTGGGACGCGCCGCAGGAAAAGATCCTTTCGATCCAACCGAAGGGATTTATTTTGTCCGGCGGACCAAAATCCGTGTACGAAGAGAACGCACCATTCATTCAAAAATTCATCCTCGAATCAGGCTTGCCGATCTTGGGTATTTGCTACGGAATGCAGGCGTTGACCCATGCCCTCGGCGGCCAGGTGGATCCGTCTGCGAATCGCGAGTATGGCTCCGCGGAAATTACGCATCTCGTGCGCGGCACTGCATTGGATAACATCACCAAAGTGTGGATGTCTCACGGCGACAAGATCTCGCGCATGCCCGATGGATTTATCGCATTGGCGAAATCTGGCAACAGTCCCTTCGCGGCGATGGGTGACATGCAGCGGAAATATTTCGGCGTGCAGTTCCACCCCGAAGTGCATCACACGCCCAATGGAATTGAACTGCTCCAGCATTTTGCCGTGGACATTTGCGGCGCAAAACCAGATTGGACTCCCGCTTCCATTATTGATGACAGCGTTAAGCGCATTCGGGCGCAGGTCGGCGATGCTCGTGTCCTCGCGGCAGTTTCAGGCGGCGTAGATTCATCGGTGGCGGCGGCACTCGTTCACAAAGCGATTGGCGACCAGCTCGTCTGCGTATTTGTGGATACGGGTCTCTTGCGTGCGAATGAAGGCGAACAGGTCGCATCCGCCTTTCGCGAAGGATTGGGCGCGGAATTGATCACCGTGGAAGCCAGCGCAGATTTCCTCGGCGCGTTGAAAGGCGAGACAGACCCCGAGCAAAAGCGCAAGATCGTCGGCGAGAAATTTATCCGCATCTTTGAGCGGGAAGCAAAGAATGTAGGCCAGCCAAAGTTTTTAGTGCAGGGGACAATTTATCCCGATGTGGTTGAGTCCTCTGGGCCAGACCGAAGCAAGGCGGCAAAGATCAAGTCTCATCACAACGTGGGCGGGCTTCCAGAAGATATGGAATTTGAACTGGTGGAACCGTTACGTTATTTGTTCAAGGATGAAGTTCGTTTGGTGGGCGAAGCGCTTGGGCTGAGTGAAGGGCTTGTTTGGCGGCAACCATTTCCAGGTCCGGGGTTGACCGTGCGCTGCCTCGGGGAGTGTACGCCCGAGCGTGTATCCCGTCTGCGGGCGGCGGATAAGATCCTTCTGGAGGAATTATCCAAAGCAGGTTTTCTTGGAAAAGGCGCGCAGACCTCGCAAGCCTTCATGGTCTTGCTGCCCGTTCGCTCGGTGGGTGTGATGGGCGACCAGCGCACGTATCAGGAAGCCGCCGCGATCCGCGCCGTATCCACTGACGATTTTATGACCGCCGATTGGGCGCGCCTGCCCTTTGAGTTGCTTGCCAAAATTTCGAGCCGTGTGGTGAACGAGGTGGAAGGAATCAACCGCGTGGTGTATGATATTACGAGTAAACCGCCAGCAACGATCGAATGGGAATAGGCGATTTACGTCTTAAGTGATTCGCTGAAAATAATTACACAAACTATTCCCGCTCTTTCGGGGGCTATGCCCCGAAAAGCCAATGGTGTATCTAAAATTTTCGACCGACTACTTGGCTAAGGAGGCGTTATGAATAATTTCAATTTTGGGGAAGTACTTACCCGCTCATGGCAGATCGTTTGGAAACATAAAGTTCTTTGGATCTTCGGCATCCTTGCCAGTTGCGCGCGTGGAGGTGGGGGCGGCTCCTCTTCTGGTGGCGGCAATTCCGGGTATCAAAGCGGTTCAGGCGATGCTCCTTTTTCCGGCGGGCAGGTCGAAAGTTTTATGAATCAAGCTGGAAACTATCTGCAAGAAAACTGGTGGATCATCATTGTCTTTTCCCTACTGGTCATTCTTTTGTCTTTGGCCGCGTATCTTCTGGGCATGATGGGCCGGATCGGTCTGATCCGCGGCGCGGCTCAAGCCGATAAAGGCGCTGAAAGTTTAGTCTTTGCCGAATTGTGGGCGGAGAGTATGCCTTTCTTCTGGCGTATCTTCGGGCTGAACTTTTTGATCGGCCTTGCCTTTTTTGTGATCTTTATCCCGCTGATTCTTTTTGGAGTACTCACGGCTGGCATCGGCTTTTTGTGCATCATTCCCCTCCTTTGCGTTATGGTTCCCATAAGCTGGGTGGTGATGGCCGTTGTGGAGCAGGCGCAAAATGCTATTGTGCTGGAAGACCTTTCCATGATGGACGGGTTCAAGCGCGGCTGGGAGCTCGTCAAAACCAACGCGGTTTCGGTTGTCATTATGATGCTCATCCTTGGCGTCGGCAGTGCGGTTCTGGGGCTGGTCATTGCGCTGCCTGTGATTGTTGCGGTGCTTCCGCTGATCATCGGCGCAGCCAAATTACAGCAATCACTCACGCCCGTGTATATCACTGCGGCTTGTTGTGTCATTTATTTCCCGATCCTGCTTGCTTTCAACGGCGTTTTAACAGCCTATATTCAAACCGCGTGGACCCTCACTTACCTGCAGTTTGCCCGCCCAAAAGTGGAAGCCCCTGTTATCATTGAGGGAAATGCGTAATTTTTTTGCCCTGCTTCTTAGCCTGAGCCTTTTGCTCAGTGCAGTGCCTTCTGTTCAGGCACAGGAAAGCTCCGCCTCTGCGATTTTGTACAACGCAGAGGCTTCGGCCTTTCCGGTCATCTCCGCCTTTGTGGATGTGATCGATGCCCAAAAGATATTCGCCTCCGGTCTTAAGCCCGAAGCTGTTACCGTTATCGAGAACGGGGTGCCACTCCCAAGCGACTCGCTGAACGAGATCGCTATTCCATTGCAGCTTGTGGTGGCCGTCAACCAGGGCGCGCCATTGGATGCGCGTAACGCCAATGGACTTTCCCGCTTTCAGCGCGTAATGCAGATCATCGCCCAGTGGGCGCAGGGCCGTCCGGCGGACTTGCCCGATGACTTGAGCCTCGTCAGCCAGGCGGGGCCGGTCATCAACCACGCAAATCCCACAGACTTTATCGTCGGCTTGACCGGCTTCCAGCCGGATTTGCGCGCCGCCACCACCAATTTACAATCCCTTGCGACCGCTATTGAAACGGTCAGCGCACAGACGCCGCGCCTCGGCATGAAGCGCGCCATCCTCTTCATCACCCCGCAGATGGAAGACCCGAACCTAGCCGCCAGCATTGAGCCGTACATTCAGCGCGCGACGGAGAATAACATCCGTGTCTTCGTCTGGTATGTGGATGCGAATACGACATTCACGAACACCAGCGCGGCGGTCTTCAACAACCTTGCCATCCAAACCGGCGGGACGATGTTCCAATATTCCGGCGAGGAACGCTTCCCCGACCCTGAGGTTTATTTCTCCGCGCTGCGCCGTGTGTATTCATTGACCTACACCTCCCGCGCCTCGGTTACCGGGGATTATCCCATGAGCGTGCAGGCCAGCCTGCCTTCAGGCAGCGTGACATCCAACGAACTTAAATTCAGTGTGGATATTCAGCCTCCCAATCCCTTCCCGGTGGCGCCGCCTTTGCAGATCACACGCCAGGCTCCGGAGGATGACCCCTTTAACACAGAACTCCTTTTGCCCGAAACTCAGGACATCGAGATCATCATCGAATTTCCTGACGGGCATCCCCGCCCGCTGACGCGCACTACGCTGTTTGTGGATGGCGTCATCATGGACGAAAATACCGCCGAGCCGTTTAATATCTTCACCTGGGACTTGAAGACCTATTCATCGAGCGGACCGCACATGATCACAGTAGAGGCGGTGGATATCCTTGGCTTGAACAGGGTCAGCATGGGGCTGCCGATCACCGTTACGGTGGTCAAGCCGCCCAGCGGGCCGGCTGCTTTGCTGGCAAGATACCGCACTCCGATCACGTTTGGTGCCATCATTCTTGCAGGGCTGGTGCTCTTCTTTATTTTGCTCAGCGGACGGTTGCGCATTCCGTCTTTGCGTGCGGCGCAGGAAACCCGCCGCGCTGAAGCAGACCCTCTCACGCAAACGATCCAGACCAGTGCAGTGGAGGAGACCGGACCGGTTGCCGTAGCCATGGCGGGCAAGCCCAAAAAGCGGCGCATTCTGCCTGCGAAAACAGAATCAGCTCCAAAGTCCGGAAAGGAAGCGGCGGCGTCTTTCATCCGCATCAATCCAGATGGACAGTTTGCCGCAGTTGCCCCCATCCCATTGGCGGAAAAGGAGATCGTCTTTGGTACCGACCCCGTGCAATGCACCCAGATCATGGATGACCCATCCATTTCTTCGGTTCACGCAAGGCTGCGCCTGACGGACGATGGCGGCTACCTCTTGCAGGATAGCAACTCGATAGCGGGGACGTGGGTGAATTACGAGCCTGTCCCCCGGGAGGGCTATCGTCTCGGGCATGGGGATATGGTACACTTCGGACAATTAATGTATCGTTTTATGATGAAAACACCGTCTGCCGTTCCGACTCCCAAGATCACTGTTCAACCTGTTGAAGAATGATCCGTTCCACACTTCCTCACCTCCATGTTGCCGCGCTTAGCAGCGCCGGAATGTCCGGCAAGAACAATGAAGACCGTTATGCGATCTCATCGTTCCTGATAAGCAAGGAAGACGCGCGCCCGTCCGTATTTGCCATCGTTGCCGATGGAATTGGCGGGCATCGTGCCGGTGAAGTAGCCGCCGAGCTGGCTGTCAATTACATCAGTATGGGTGTGGGGGAGAGCAATGCCAAGCGTCCTGTAAAAATTCTTGAAGCCGCAGTCCACGATGCCAGCCAGGCCATCGCTTCTCATTCCGCAGGCAAGGAAGATGAAGAAGGTATGGGCGCCACCTGCGCCTGCGCGTGGGTGATCGAAAACAAACTTTATACCGCCTACGTTGGGGATTCTCGCATTTATCTGTTGCGCGGTAAATTCATTCAACGCCTCACCATTGACCATACCTGGGTGCAGGAAGCCTACGAGAAGGGCATCATCACCGCCGAGCAAATGCGCGACCACCCGAACCTGCACGTCATTCGCAGACATTTGGGCGGCATCAAACTCCCCGAAGTGGATTTCCGCCTGCGCATCGACAGCGAGGAGACAGACGAAGAGTCGGTCAACAATCAGGGTTTTCACCTTGAGCCCGGCGATACCGTTCTGCTGTGCAGCGACGGCCTGACCGATCTTGTGTGGGATGACGAGATACAGAAGATCGTCCGCTCGAAGAAGGATTTGAAAGCCGCTGCGGAAACCCTCGTCAACCTCGCCAACGAGCGCGGCGGACACGATAACATCACCGTCGTCCTGCTCGCCATGCCGCGGTTGGAGGAGACCACGCCAAATAAACACGGTTTGTTCGATTGGCTGCTTGGAGATTAAAGAGCCTCAGTTTCAACTGAGGCTCTTTTTGTTTGTAAAATATTATTACGAGATGGAACCCCAAACAAAATCTTTTTGCCGCGAATTCCACGAATTTTCGCGGATGATCTTTTAAATGGATTGCACCGCTTCTTTCCCCGCCCAAACCTGATTGCTGACCGAAAAGCAGAATCTCAGCCCGAGCTTTTCCCCGCGTTCTCCCGGTCCAGCCATAACTCCCGATACTGACGATTCCAATCCACCAAAAAGCGGACAGCGATCACTAATCCCGCCGCAGCTACCACCCAAAAGGAAACATCGCGAATATCCAGAAGCCACAAGACGGGCGCAGCAAGAATGCCGGTAAAAACGCTTGCCCGCGCCGAGTGACGGACGACCAGCACAAGCAATATCAAAAGTCCGATGCAGATGAGGAAAGTCAGTGTGTCGATTGCCAGAAACGTACCACCTGCGGTTGCCAGCCCCATTCCGCCGCGCAGACCAGCGAACAACGGCCAACAGTGACCAACCACTGCAAAGGCGGCTGTCAGGGTGACGATCCAGACATCGCCGGTGTATTTCGCTGCCAGATAGGTGGGGATATATCCCTTGCCCACATCCAAAATGAAAACCAGCGCGCCCCAGCCAAACCCCGCCTGACGGATGGTATTCGTCGTTGTGGCGTGGCCCGAACCTGAATCACGCACATCCACACCTTTGACGAAGCGTGTGATCAAGATCGAGAATGGGATCGAGCCAAGCAGATAACCAAGAATTGGGAAGAGGAAGTCTGTCATGTGCTGTATAACCCTGATGAGTGGAGAAAGTGATAACTAACGCTCTATCAGGGGCTTAGCCCCTGATAGAGCACAACTTGCTAATACGAATGACCTAACACCCGCGCGCGGGAGGCCAGCCGGCGGGTGAGGCCGTCAAAAATAAACTTATGGAAGGGCCACATAGCATACCAGTATAAAAAGCCAAAGAAGCCATGCGGTTCAAAATAGGCGGTGACGGTGAATACAGTTTTCTTTTTGTCTTCCTGCGCAGGTGTGGAATCAAATTGCAGCCAGGCTTTGCCAGGGACTTTCATTTCAGCACGCAGACGCATTTGCGTATTTTTCTCCACGGTTTCAACGCGCCAGAAATCCAGTGCTTCGCCGGTGTGGATCTCATCCGGGTGGCGGCGTCCGCGGCGCAGACCCACGCCGCCGATGGCTTTATCCATCCAGCCACGCATGGCCCAACTCCAGTCCATGTAAAGCCAGCCGCGCTCGCCGCCAATGCCGGTATAGGAACGGAATACTGTTTCTGTGGAAAGATCGAGAATCACCTGTCTGCGTTCGATGAACAGACCATCTTCCACGGTGAACTCGTAGGGTTTGACATCCCCCAAGGCAGTAACCAATGCGTCTGACCAGCTCGTCTCCACATTGTCCCGTTGGACTCGTCCCAATGCGAGATGGGTGGCGGTCTGAAAATCGATCGGTTGGATCTGCGGAAATAATTTCCGCGCGGCATCGTCCCGCACAATGAGGTTGGAGCGCAGCCCCTCGATCAGCGGCGCGACAACCCGCCAGTGGATGGGCGTTACCATGTGTACCCAATACGCCGAAAGGCGCGGCGCAAAAAATGGAGTGCGGATCAAAATACGCTTAAGGCTGCGTTCCTTTGCATATTCCAAAAGCATGTCCGCGTAGGTCAGGCGGGTGGGGCCGCCGACTTCGATCACCCGTCCGATACTGTCAGGTGAATTGAGCACAGCCACCAGATACGCGAGCACATCGCGGATGGCAATGGGCTGCGCCTGCGAAGAGAACCACGCGGGGCAGATCAACAGCGGCTCGCGCTCCGTCAAATAGCGGATCATTTCAAAAAGGGCGGAGCCTGAGCCGATGATCATGCCTGCGCGAATTTCAGTGACGGGTACTTTGCTGTAGCGCAGCAAATATCCGGTTTCATGTCTGGCCCGCAAATAAGGGGAGAGATTTGCGGTTGGGTCCACCAATTCACCGAAGTAGATGATGCGCTCAATGCCAGCTTCCTCTGCCGCGTAGGTGAAATTCCGCGCCACTTGCAGGTCACGCTCGGCATTGATCTTGCTGCCTTGCATCCCATGCATTAAATAATAGGCAATCGATACGTCCTGCATGGCCTTTGCGATTTGATCGGAGAAGAGTGCATCGCCTTGCACCACTTCCACTTTGCTGAGCCAGCTGCGTCCCTGCAAACGGGATGGGTCCCGCACGAGGCAGCGCACACGGTAGCCCGCTTCCAAAAGTTTCGGCACGAGCCGTCCGCCGACATACCCTGTGGCGCCAGTAACGAGGATTAGTTTTTTGTCTGTCATGATGGGGGATTATAACTTTGAGTAGCTTGTGGAAGGCCGCGAGTTGTTATTGGGAGTTTCCGGATTTTTCACTTGTAAAGCGGTTGGAAAGTGCAACATGGTCCGGGAAAGCTATAATCTTTTATGAAAGTTCAAACGAAACCAGTAACTCACGGAAGCATACAATGAACAGAAAACCTTCGGACGTTATTCCCGGCTTGGCCATATATCTCCTGATCGCCGTGGTTACATGGTTGAGCGTTGCCATGGGGGTATTCCCCGGCCGGTTTGAACAATGGCTGAGCATGAGTTCCAACCCTCAGCAGGCATTGATCTTTTTTAGCATGATCGCCAGCAGCGTGGTATTGATCTTGACGCGCGGCGGAGTGGAAATTAACCTGATCAACATGGCAAAAGGAGAGAACTTCAAGCGCTACGCCACCGGGCTGCCACTTTGGTTTTTGCTTATTGGTCTTGCCGTTGCATTGCTCGGGTTTTGGAATTACTCGCCCCGCTGCAAGGCGCCGGAAGCGGTTGTGTTCGATGTGATCGGTACACAGCAGACCTACCTTCCACTGGACAAGATCAAGGTATCTCCCAATCAATCCATTACGATCGGAGCGCGTTCGCCGGAGGATAATATTCTCCTCTCCTGTATTTCGTGGGAATTTACCGGCCCCGCCTTCCAAACCCTGGGCGAGAAAAATGGATGCCAGGTCAATATCACTTTTGGGGATCAGCCCGGCTCCAGTTTCATAACATTGCTTGCCACACAGAACTTTTGCGGACAGGCTTCTCTTTTTTCACTTGAAGTAAACCTCGAAAAGCCGTGATGAAACCTTTCTCTTTGCCCTACACCTTTACCCTGACCCTGCTCCTGGCAGTTTCTATAACCTCGTGTGGGCTGACAGCGAAGCCTATGCAGTCACTTGTGATCCTTCCACAGGATTGCAGCATGCCCATCTCTAAACAGACCGGCTTAACCTTGAGCGGACAGATCGACCCAAATTCCAAGATCGCATGGCAGACTGATTTTGGAAGTATCGTACAAAACGCGCAGGGATTAAGTGCCACCTATATTGCCCCAGCTGTTCCGGGTGAAGCCCAGGTCACCGCTACAGTGACATCCGGGGTCAATGCTTCCTCCATGGTTCTGACGGTTAAGTGCAAAGTTCAAGATACTCAATCAACAGCATCCAATTCAAACGCACCGATCAGTTCCAGTTCAGGTACAGGGCTGCTATCTACAGAGAAGCCAACGGTCATTATCAGTGAAATGATGGGAAACCCCTGCGGCGGAATTGACCAGCGCAAATACAACCAGTATGTTGAGCTCTACAATTACGGTGATCAGCCTGTGGATGTGGGCGGCTGGTGGTTGTATGATGAAGGGGATATTGGCACGCCTGATAAACTGGTTGCCTGGAATGCGCGGTCTGCGGTTCAAATTTCAGAAGGACTCGTATTGAATTCAACAGTCATCCCTCCCCAAAGCGTGGCGGTTGTTCTTTCACCCCAATACCCGCAAAATCTGGACATCTCCAAGATGCCCTATCGATTTCCGCCAAATGTTATCATTCTCTCCGTGGCAGAAAGTGATACTTTGGGTGATGATTACTTTGGCTTCATTGCCGACCAGGATGGATACGATACCTTGACGCTGTACAAGGGTGGCGCCAGTATCATCGACCAGGTAGTGGATACGTACGGCACTCCGTCGATTCTCAGCGCCTACCCGGTGGAGATCAAAGACGACCATAACGACAATATCCCGATGTATCTGAGCGATTGTCATTCCATAGAACGTATTGATCCCAATCTGCCGGATGAACAATCCAATTGGAAATCGATCCCCAATGGAACACCGGGCGAGGTTCCTTTTGGTTGACATTAGGACGGCAGTCGGAATTCCCAGTGCGATCACATAACCATAAACTAATGTAAAATCCACAACATGCCTTTGTTGTGGATTTCTTTATTTTTTATCGCAGGAATCATCCTCGCGAGCCTGCTCTCCCTTCCCTCCTGGGCATGGATTCTGATCTCCGCCGCCTTCTTTCTTCTCTTCGTCATCCTTCGTTCTCTTTCCTCACGCCTCACGCCTTACGCCTCACGTTTCATCCTTCATCCTTTATTTATCCTCCTTCCCGCCACTCTCTTCCTCGGCTCCGCCTATTACCAATTCCGCCAGCCGAATATCGATGCTTTTCACATTGCCTTTTACAATGACCGCAATTACGAATTACTCATCACCGGTTCTCTCTCAAAACCGCCTGATTATCGTGACAGCTATACCAACCTCAAGCTCAAAGTGGAATCCGTGGATACCGGCAGCGGCGACATGCCCGTCTCGGGCGAAATTCTGGTGCGTGTGGCTGAGAATGAAGAATACGAATACGGAGAAAGAGTCCGCGTGCGCGGGCAGTTGAAGACTCCGCCGGAGAACGAGGAATTCTCGTATCGTGATTATCTCGCCCGTTCCGGCGTGTACTCCTACATGACCACCGCCGAAGTGACCCGCCTGCCAGGCAATGATGGAAATATCTTATTTATCCCGATCTTCAAGCTGAAAGCGCGACTGCTCGAAAATACCTACCGCATTTTTCAAGACCCCGAAGCCTCGCTCTTTGCGGGCATCCTCTTCGGTGTGGATACCGGTCTGCCGCGCAAATTGCAGGATGCCTTCAAGAACACAGGCACGGCGCACATCATTGCCATCTCCGGTTTCAACATTGCCATCATCGCAGGCTTGTTCTTTTCCATCTCCAAACAGATTTTCAGCGAACGCCTTGGCGCGGTCATCTCGGTGCTGATGGTGTTCCTGTATGCCTTTCTGGTCGGCGGGGATGCGGCAGTTCTGCGCGCTGCCATCATGGGCAGCTTGTCCCTGTTCGCGAGGCAGGTCGGGCGAAAAAACGCGGGCATCAACACGCTCGCCATCGTGGCGTTGATCATGGCGTTCATCAATCCGCTCGTGCTTTGGGACATTGGCTTTCAACTCTCCTTCTTCGCCACTCTTGGTCTCATCCTTTACGCCGAACCGTTTTCCAATTACACAGCCAATCTCATTTCAAGATTTTCAAAACAGGATAATAGTGCCGTCGTGAAAATTCTAAATGAAAATGTCATCCTCACTCTCGCCGCTCAGGTAATGACCATTCCGCTTATGGCATATTATTTCAACCGCATCTCCCTCATCTCGTTCATCGCCAATCCATTCATCCTGCCTGTGCAGCCCGCCGTGATGATCCTCGGCGGGGCGGCTGTCTTCGTGAGCCTCATCCTTCTTCCGCTTGGGCAACTCCTCGCGTGGGTCGCGTGGCCGTTCGCGGGCTATACAATCCGTGTTGTGGAATTTTTTGACCGCATTCCACATGGCGTGATTGTGTTGGGAGACGTGCCCGTCTGGGCCATCTTCGGGACGTACATCACGCTTCTTGCTGTGACCTTGAACTGGTCTGCCATCCAGGCATGGTTCAAATCTGCTGCATCTTCGCTCCGCGCCGCGGCGTTGACCGTTTCCTTCGCCCTCATTTTCATCTGCATGATGCTGGTGTGGACCGCCGCCTCGCAATCAGGGGATGGACGTTTCCACGTCACATTTTTGGATGCGGGTTCGGCGAATGCCGTGCTCATCCAAACCCCCGAAGGACGCAACATCCTCATCAACGGTGGGGCGAGCACCTCGGAACTCTCCGATGAACTCGGACGCAGGCTTCCGTTCTTCTCGCGCAAATTGGACTGGCTCATCATCGCATCTACAGACGAAGAACAACTCTCTGCACTTCCGCGCATTGTGGAAAGATACATCCCTGAAAATGTGCTGTGGAGCGGAAATGTGCAAGGCTCGTTCTCTGCGCAACTGCTGGATAAATATTTCGCCGAACAGGGTATCCCCGTCACTCGCGCGGAAGCGGGACAAAGGCTTGAGCTGGGAGAAAACTCATTTATCGAGATTCAGGCCGCAGGTACGAGAGGAAGCGTGCTCCTCATCCAGAATGGGAACTTCCGCGTTCTACTGCCCATCGGCGTTGGGGAAGGGACTCTTGAGTCGCTTGAGTTTGGCAATGCCATTGGCAAAGTGGATGTACTCCTGCTGGCGGATGCGGGATATGCGCCGTCCAACCCTGTTGATGTTTTTGAGAATTTGAGTCCGCAGTTGGTGGTGTTGAGTGTAGCGGCGGGCGACCCGAACGGCATGCCCTCGCAGGATGTGCTCGATGCGCTGGACGGCTATTCGCTGCTGCGGACGGATCGCAGCGGCTGGATTGATGTGAGTACAGATGGAATCGAAATGCGCGTGACTGTGGAGCGCGGGGAATGACTGGGAGTTAAGTACCCTTTGTCTGGCGGGGATGGATGGCTACAATATCGGCCACTAACAAAGGAGAATGTTATGAAAATTTTTAATTTGAAGATCGTAGTTTCAGTGTTTATGCTCGTGCTGGCTTCCCTCGCCTGCGCTGCACCGGATGTTAATTCCCTGCTCAACCCACTGCCCAATGATGATTTTTCAGACAGCAGCACCGGCTGGGGCACCGGCACGGATGCCAGCAGTTCTGTGGAATACGTGAATGACGGTCTGACATTTATGGTCTTCCAGTCGTTTTATGTCACCTGGTCCACGCCCAACCCAGAGGTTTATGAAAACACTCACATGGAAGTGAGCATATCTAACCAGGGCTCCGACCCGAATGCCATGTTCGGTTTTGTTTGCAATGAACAGGGCACGACCAATGCGTTCTATTATGTAGGTGTTTCGCCAAGCGGTTATTACGCCTTCATAAAATCATCAGTGGCTTTGGATGATGTGTATTTGAAGGAAGGCAACTCGGCGGCTGTCTCTGCCAGCAACGGTTCGGTGCGCCTCGGTCTGGATTGCGGCAATGGCTCCATGACCCTGTATGCCAACGGACAGATGATCGACAGCGTATCTGACTCTTCCTACCCGAGTGGCTCGGTGGGCCTCTTCGCGGCGAGCGATGAACAAAGCAGCGGCACGATCGTCATCTTCGATGACTTTGCGATGACGAAGCTGGGTCAATAACCCACAGCCTGAAAGAATGCAAACATCCCTGCGGTACTTGAACGCGGGGATGTTTTGTTTCCTGTATAATCGAATCACAAAAAATATTCTTATAGTGGAGTTTTTTATGATCAGTCTTGCAGGCTGCACATGACTCATTCGCTGCGTAGAACGGGACGTCTTTTGCTCGAAGGCGGCGCGGAGTTTGGCGGAAAAATGTCCGAGCCGGATCTGCGCGCCATTGCGCTGGCTGGCGGTATGGATGCGCCAATCTGTATCATCCCCACGGCTGCGGCGGCGGATAACAACCATAAACGAGCGGGGAATAATGGCGTGCGTTGGTTTCAAAGCCTCGGCGCAAAAAATGTTTTCACCGTGGATGTGACCGACTCAAAGTCTGCGAATGATAGTTCCCTCGCCGCTTCCATTCGGACCTCGCGCCTGATCTATTTGCTGGGAGGGTTCCCCCGCTATTTGGGAGAGACTCTTGCAAACAGCGCCTGCTGGCAGGCCGCGCTGGATGCGTATGCTGAAGGAGCGGTAATCGCGGGCAGCAGCGCCGGTGCGATGGTGCTGTGCGAACATTATTACGACCCGTATGAAAAGAAATTATTGCAGGGCTTGAATTTAATTCCCAATGCCTGTGTGCTGCCGCATCATGATAATTTTGGAAAAGCCTGGGCAAACCAGCTTACTCAACTTCTGCCGCAGTCTACATTACTTGGTGTGGATGAACGCACGGGCATGTTGAGCGACTCGGACGGCGGATGGCAGGTCCATGGTGCTGGGGCGGCGACTCTCTATCGAGCAGGATCAACCGTCCGTTATGAAAGAGGCGAAAGGTTCTCATTCTCATAGATTGGACATATAATCCGTCAAACCCGAAGGATGCCATGGACATTGCTTTAACGATCACGAAAGAAGAAGTTGCGGGAAAGGTGCCGGTTACGGTGCTACACTTGCACGGCTGGCTCGATGCTCGAAGTGAAGAGTTTCTGCTTGCGACGGCGCGTGAAGCGTACGATGCGGGCGCACGCTTTCTTCTGATCAATCTTGCGGAAGTGGAAGCCCTCACCAGCGCGGGCATGCGCGCCCTGCAGAAGGTCTATCGGTTGTTCACTGCCGAGCAGGAGCGTTTCAAGATCGTACGGGTGAAGTTGTGTAATGCGCCTTTGCAAGTCTATAATGTTTTGGGAGTCACCGGCTTTTTGCAGAATATTCCCAATTATGAAACCCAACAATCTGCGCTGGATTCTTTTGAAGAATAATTCACTCACCTTACGCGAAACGTCCCGAGGGTTCTCGTAAATCAGGCCCATTTGTAGTTCAAACCTTCGGGACGGTGCGTAACATCAGTAATTCATCTTTGATCGCCTGATGGCTCTTCGAGTGCGCCGAGGAGCCATTATTTGTGTGAGTATTTTATTGTACAAGTGAGACGTTGATCATGCCGGTTTATAACCTTGAATTTCAAACTCAAATTAAAGTAAGGCCGCAGACGGCCTATGACCATTTGCGTGACCCGCACAATCTGGTGGGGTTGCAGCCCCTGCTCATCCAAGTGGATAATGTCCGGCATGTCGGACAGGGCGTTTCCTATGAAACCGTGGAAGCCTTTCGCTGGATGAACATGATTCTGTATCGCAACCGTATCCGTGTGCAGGCTGCCTTTACCGATCCGCCTCACCAAATGAAAATGGTGGTTCATAGTTTCCCGAAAATCACCCTGAATGTGGAATATACTTTCACGCCGCAGAGTGACAGCGTGCTGGTAAAAGAGACGATGCAAATCCATACCTATGCATGGCTGGCAAAGTTTGTCACCAGCGAAGCCACAAAGGCGCAGACAGCTTTGTTTGAAAATTTGAAAAATCGGCTGGAAGGCCTTTCCGCAAAACTGACCGAAAACCCTGTTTCCTAAGCAACCTATCATTTTTAAATAAGGAAGTTTTTTTGGAATGGGGACGTCCTTTGAATTAATGCCTTTCATAAAAAAGGAGAAACTTATGAGCAGCCCCTTTAAATCAGTACCCGTGCGTTCGTCTGAGATCACGCCAAAAGAGATTTATCTTTCGCGGCGGGACTTTATCAAAGCAGCAGGCGTTGTTGCGGGCAGTATGGCTCTGGCGGCGTGTGCGCCCGATCTCGCCGAGACGACCCCTGAATCCCTTGCTGTGGATACCGGTCCCGCCAAAACCGACGAGTTGGGTGACTCTGCCAATACCTTTGAAGAGATCACCAACTACAACAACTATTATGAGTTCAGTACCAACAAGGAAGCTGTGGCGCCCCTTGCCAAAGGTTTCACCACCGCCCCGTGGACCGTGGAAGTCGGCGGCCTTGTCAACAAGCCAAAGACCTTTGGCATGGAAGATCTATTAAGCATGTTCACACAGGAGGAGCGTATTTACCGCCTGCGCTGTGTGGAAGCCTGGAGCATGGTCATCCCGTGGAATGGATTCACGCTGGCGAGCTTGCTCAAAATGGTTGAGCCCACATCCGCTGCGAAATATGTGCGCTTTGAAACCGTGTACCGCCCCGAAGAAATGAAGGGACAGGGCAGCCCGTTCTATCCCTGGCCGTATCAAGAAGGCTTGCGTCTCGATGAAGCCATGAACGATCTCACTCTCCTCGCTACCGGTATATATGGCGAAACCATGCTCGCACAGAACGGCGCCCCGATCCGCCTCGTTGTACCGTGGAAGTACGGATTCAAATCCATCAAATCCATCGTCAAGATCGAGTTGGTTGCCGAGAAACCGAATACCCTGTGGAACACCACCGCCGCCAATGAATACGGCTTTTATGCCAACGTCAACCCGGCGGTCGATCATCCGCGCTGGTCACAGGCTTCCGAGCGTCGCATCGGCGAGATCAGCCGCAGAGCCACGCTGCCCTTCAATGGCTACGGTGAACAAGTTGCCAGCCTGTACGAAGGCATGGACTTAAGTCTGCAATTCTAATTGATGAAATTTTTCTCGCGTTTCACTCCCCTTCAAATTGCCATTCATTTATATGCATGGTCTGCCGCTGCATGGATCATTTACCAGTTAGCAACCGGCACATTCTCCATCAACCCCATTCAGGAACTTGAACAACGCACAGGCCGCCACGCCATCACCCTGCTTTTACTTTCCTTGCTTTGCACTCCCATCAACACCATCTTCAAATGGAGCGAGCCGCTTAAGCGCCGCCGCACACTCGGCTTGTACACCTTCCTTTATGCCACCATCCACGTCATCATTTTTGTTGACCTTGACTACGGTCTTGCGTGGAGTCTCATCGCCCAAACCGTGCTGCAAAAGCCGTACATCATCGTCGGTATGCTCACCTTCCTTGCGCTCATTCCGCTCGCGTTTACTTCCTTCGACATCTGGAAAAAACGCCTCGGCAAAAATTGGAAGCGTCTGCATCAGCTTGTTTACTTCATTGCCCCGCTTGCGGTCTTGCACTACGCCTGGAGCAAAAAAGGTGACATTTTCTCCCTCTCAGGCGATATCATCCGCCCGTTGATCTATGGACTGATCATCGCCATCTTTCTGACCTTCCGCATTCCCGCGATTCGGAAGGCTCTCGCCTCTTTCTCCGCCCGCGGCCTGCGCCTGTCTCCCAAACAGGATGCCCAGCCCGAAGTGGATACTCCTTAAATCAAAAGGTGACAGTCACTTTTAAAGTGACTGTCACCTAACTATTAAAATATCCCGCGCAGCAAAAGCAGCAGCCCGATGACCGCCAGCGGTATGCCCACAATTGCACCGACGATCGTCAGGCTGACGATGAAGCCGACGAGGATGAGTACGAGCCCAAGCACCATTGCCACAAAACGGCCCGTCATTTCTACGATGACCGCCAATAATTTCCAGATCGCGGCGAACGGCCATAAATACCACGGAATATGTTGTTTTGTTTGAGTTGTCATAAGAACCTCCAGTTCAGTTATTTCTACGCAGGTTTTTATGAAAAGATGCGCGAATCAAAAATGAACCTCTCCACAAATCATATAGAAAGGCTATAATTTTGCCCCATGTCTACAAAAACTAAAAAAACCACTTCTGTTGAAAAGGGAACCATCCCCATTATTGTTGAAGCAGAGCAGACAATGCCCGATGCCGATGAGACGATCACCTTCAAACGCAGTCACTTTTATTCGGTACTCGTTGTGCTTGCGTTTGCTGTTGGCATTCTGGTTGGCTATGTTGTCTGGGGGCGCGGCGGCACAACTGCCGCGGCGGAAGTCCCTGCCCAGGCGGCAGCCGCGCAGCAGCCCTCAGGTCAGGTAGCCGAAGCGCCCACAGCGCAGCCGCAATTCGTCCGCTACGACATCCCCACCGAAGGCTATCCCAGCCTCGGCCCGGATGATGCGCCGATCACCATTGTCGAATTCAGCGATTATCAATGTCCGTTCTGCAGCCGTTTCCATGATGAAACCTATCAGGCGCTGTTGGATGCCTACCCGGGACAGATCCGCTTTGTGTATCGCAACCTGCCGCTCTCTTTCCACCAGAACGCGCAAATGTCTGCGGAAGCCGCGCTGTGTGCTGGCGACCAGAACGCCTATTGGGAAATGCACGAAGTGTTATTTGCCAATCAGGCATCTTTGAACAATCCGGAAGGCACAACGCTGGAGCAGGCTGTCTACAACCAGTACGCCCAGGAATTGAACTTGGATGTGACCACTTTTGAAGGATGCATGACTTCGCATAAATTTGCCCAGTTCATTGAAGAGGACATGGCTTTTTCAACGAACCTCGGCGTGCAGTCCACTCCAACCTTTTTCGTCAATGGGCTGGCAATTGTCGGCGCCCAACCCCTCTCCAGCTTCCAACAGTTGATCGACAAGGAAATTGCCGGAGAAATTCCGTAGAGATCAGCAGTTTAACCTGGGCGGGTTCATCACCCGCCCTTTTGTTTTTAAAACGTTAATCTTAAAACTCCACGCGCATGATTTACTCGGTGGTAAGATAAAGATGTTCAAAAAATCCCTCTGAGAGAGTTTTATGAAAAAATTTATCGCCATTGCAGGCAACATCGGTGTTGGGAAATCGACACTGGTAAAAATGCTGTGTGAACAAATGAAGTGGGACCCGTTCTATGAGCCGGTCACTGAAAATCCCTACCTCTCGGACTTTTATCAGAATATGTCTGCCTGGGGCTTCCATTCACAGGTATTCTTCCTGACCCACCGCCTGCGCTCGCATTTCAATCTGGCGCAGCACCCCAACTCTGTGGTGCAGGATCGCAGTGTCTATGAAGATGCGGAGATATTTGCCCATAATTTATATCAGCAGGGAAATATCAACGACCGCGACTATCAAATGTATCGTGAGTTGTACGAAACCGCCGTGCAATTCCTGCCCCCGCCGGATCTTGTCATTTATCTGCGCGCCTCTGTGGATACGCTGATGAACCGCATCAATTCCCGTGGACGTGACTACGAGCGCAAGATCACGCCCGAGTATCTGCAAAATCTCAATGACTTGTACGAATCATGGATCGAGAATTTCACGCTTTGCCCCGTGCTCGCCGTCCCTGCTGATGACCTGGATTACGTGGCTCACAACGGCCACCTGCGCCTGATCGTCTCCAAGATCGACGACAAATTGACCGGCAAGGAAGAAGTCGTCTTCGAGCCCGAGGAAATGGCAAGAGCTGCGGAAGATTAGGGGAAGTTGCGAGTAACGAGTAAAAAGTAACAAGAAACGAGTTGTGAAAAATCACAACTCGTTTCTTGTTACTCGTCACTTATTACTTTTTACTCTATTGCCACACTACGCCTTCCCCAACACCATCGCCAACAGTGCCATTCTCACATACAAACCATATTCCATCTGACGGAAATAGGCGGCGCGGGGGTCATCGTCGAAATCAGGCGAGATCTCTCCCACGCGTGGAAGGGGATGCATCACTGCCATTTCCTGCTTTGCAGCTTTCATGATTTCAGGGTCGATCACATACGCGCCTTTGACCTTTTCGTAATCGGCGGGGTCTTCAAAGCGTTCCTTCTGCACGCGGGTCACATACAAAATATCGGTTTCGGGAAGAACTTTTTCAAGGGAGGAGAATTCAGCTTGCGGCACATTTCTGGTTGCCACTTCTTCCATCACTTCCCGGGGCATTTTCAAAATATCAGGCGAGACATAATTCAACTTGACATTGCTAAAATTTGAAAGCAAACGCGCCAGAGAGTGAACGGTGCGGCCATATTTCAGATCGCCGAGCATGGTCACTGTCAGGTTGTCGAGTCGTCCCAATTCTTCCATGATCGTGAATGTGTCGAGTAAGGCCTGAGTGGGATGTTCGCCCACACCATCACCTGCGTTGATGACAGGCTTCTTTGCTGCCTTCGCTGCAATGGCCGCTGAACCCGTCTCCGGGTGGCGCAGCACGATCACGTCCGCGTAACATTCCAGCGTGCGGATGGTGTCTGGCAGGCTTTCGCCTTTTGACACGGACGAATATTTCACTTCGCTGATCGGGATAACCGACCCGCCGAGGCGTTCCATCGCTGCTGTGAACGATGACGAAGTTCTGGTGGAGGGCTCATAAAAAAGATTCGCTAAAATTTTCCCTTTGAGCAGGTCAAACGTCCCGACGCGCTCGACCATGCCGCGCATCTCATGCGCCACGCCGAACACGTACTCCAGGTCTTCGCGGCTGAACTGCTTTACGGACAGAATGTCCTTGCCGTACCAGTCGGCATTTTTATTTTCGCCGAAAGGCAGGTGAGGGGATGATGATTGAGTTGGCATACTTAAGTCTCCTTTGGATTATTTCTCGTCATTGCGAGGAGGGTGGTTTTCCCGACGAAGCAATCTCTGACACAATCTGGAGATTGCTTCGCTCGCTTAAGAACGCTCGTTCGCAATGACGAATGGCTTTTATAAAAAACTTCCGAAGCCTTGAGACTTCGGAAGTTTTGTTGACTATACTCCTGCAAATGCGTCCAATCCGTTTTCAGTGGCGATCTCATCAAGGGTGGCTTCAATCTCGTCGATGAAATGATCGAGTCCCTCCACACGTTCGGCGAAGCTGTCGCCGAGCAGACCCAGCTCGCTGCATGCATTTTGCCAGAATTGAAAATGGTCGCCGGATAATACCTCAGCGGAGAGAGTCCATGTGTGCAGGAGCGGCCAGAGCGCGGAAAGAGGCGTATCGCCTTCCAGCAGGGCTTTGATGGCTTTCTCGTAATAATTCAAGCGTGTGGCATGGATGCGCGGATCTACATCCTCTTTATCACATGCGAGTTTATAGCCCTCTTTCCAATCCGCGACCCAGAGCTTTACTTTTTCCACATTCGTGTTGTTCGCGCCAATGAGACCATACGCCGCAGCAACCATTTCAGGCTTTTTGGCGGCCTCGGCACGCGCTGGAAATTCAAGTAATAATCTGCGTTCATGAATGGGGGAGCCGCTGATCTCGGCCACGGTGTTGATGGCATGAAAAAGCGATTTCATATACTTGCGGACTTCTTTTGGTCCTGCGGGTTTGTCGAGTTCCGTCAGGTCCGTCCAGATGCCGCGGCCGTGGGAAAGCATGGTGCGGCAGCGTTGCAGCATGAGCGGGGGTTGTTCGAATTCAAACCCTGCGCGCAGGCTGGCCTGGAGAAAGTCGAAGAATTTTTCGCGTTCGTACAAGAGCATGGGCGCGTACATTTCAAAGCCGAGCCACGGGTCTCCGCGCAATTCACGGGGAGATTTGAACTCGTCTTTTGCGCGGCGGCTGATATCAAGGTGGAAATCGGGAGTGAGCTTGACGAACTCGCGCGTTTTGGCGGGCAGATTCTTGTAAACGAAAACCAGGTCAATATCGGCAGTGCCGCCGAGCATGGGTTCCGCGCTGAGCAGGGAGCCCGTCAGGTACGCGGCAATAATCTCGGGGTCGTTAAATACCCGTTCCTGGGTGGTCTCTTTTGCAATGCGGATAAGTGAATCTCGTGTGACGCGCATGGTTCCTGCCTATTCTAACGGCAAACTAGGTTGAAACGGATGCAGATTCAAGGTTTCGCGGATGCGGTTTTCGATCAGCTTGAGGTGCTCCGTGTTGTGGATGATGTCCAGTTCGTTCGTGTTGATCTTCAGGACGGGGGTGTGGTCAAATGGCAATGAAAAAAAATCTTCATAGGCCTGGTTGAGTTCATTGATATAGCTGCGTTCCATTTGTCTTTCATACGATCGGTCGCGAAAGGCGATGCGGTTCATGAGCGTATCGGTGCTGGCTTGCAAATAAACCAGCAGGTCGGGCTTGGGGATCTTTTCTCCGAGCGCTTCATGTACTTTGTGATACATGCCCAGCTCGTCGCCTTTCAAGTTAATGCCCGCAAAGAGCGCATCTTTGGCAAAAGTGTAATCGGCGATCAGGCTTTTATTGTCTGCAAGAATTTTCGGGACATTATTATTTTGTTGATGATAGCGGCTGAGCAAAAAAAAGATTTGGGTTTGAAAGGCATATCTTGCGCGGTCTGCGTAAAAATCAGAAAGGAACGGATTCTCTTCAAAGATTTCAAGCAGCACTTCGGCTTCGAATGATGGTTGTAGAAGACGGGCCAGCGTGGTCTTGCCTACGCCGATTACCCCTTCGATGGCTATGTACATGAAATAAAAGCTCCCTAAATGGTGTAAAGCAAGGATACCATAATTTAGGTGACAGTCACTTTCAAAGTGGCTGTCACCTGTTTGGACGTTATAATTTCAATATGACTCGTATTTGTATCACGCCTTTTGTGCAGGGGACTGGTGGTATGGCGTCTTTCCGTTTGAAATTTGAACAGGGATTAACCACCCGCGGCATTGATGTGACTTATGATCTTTCTGCCAAGTCTGATGCAGTTCTCGTCATCGCAGGCACTCGCTTCCTGCCTGACCTGAACAGGGCTCGCCGACGGGGCATTCGCGTCGTCCAAAGATTGGACGGCGTTAACTGGGTGCAGCGCGTGAAATGGTCTGGCGTGAAGTACAGCGTCCGCGCCGAGTATGGGAATTTTATGCTCTCGTTCATCCGCTCCCGTTTTGCGGACAGGGTCATCTATCAAAGTCAATTCATCCGCAAGTGGTGGGAGGATTGGTACGGCGTGGCGAAAGCGCCCGCCGCGGTCATCATCAACGGCGTGGACTTGAATACCTACACTCCCGAAGGCGAAAGCGAACGCCCAACCGATGTCTATCGTATGTTGCTGCTTGAAGGCAGCCTGGCCCGTGGATTGAATTCTGGCTTATATCACGCGGTCTCCGTGGCGGAAACATTATCTGCAAAATATCCAATGGAAGTTGTCGTGGCGGGGACGGTAGATGATGCTACGAAACAGAAATTACAAAGCAAGGTCCCTGTGAAATTTCTTGGAACCGTCCCGCGCGCGGAAATTCCAAAACTGGCACGTTCCTCTCACTTGATGTACTGTGCCGAGGTCAACCCACCCTGCCCGAATTCAGTCATTGAAGCGCTGGCTTGCGGACTACCCGTCATTGGGTTTGATAGCGGCGCGCTGAAAGAATTGGTCTCGGATGATACCGGTTGCATCGTCCCATACGGTGCGAACCCGTGGAAGTTGGAAACGCCTGATATTTCCACGCTGGCTCAGTCAGCGGGGCAAGTGCTTGAGAAACAGAATCAATTTCGGGCGGCGGCAAGGAAGCGCGCCGAAGCGGAGTTCGGCCTCGATCAAATGGTCGAATCCTATCTTATGGTGCTATTAGACGATTGACCGTCGTCCGTTGTCTATCGTCTGTCGTCACAATTTTGGAGATGAAATTATGGATAAAGAAGTCTACGAATTTTTGTTGAAACATTTGCAAGGCATCATGAGTAATGACATCGCGTCGTATCATGAAACCACGGCGGAGGATTTGACTCTGTACGAGTGGTGGGTCACGCCACAGCGGTTGGACGGCTTGCCCTTCCACGAATTTATGATGACATCCAACGCTGAGCGCGGTTCGGTCTTTGGCGCGGCGGAAAAAGGGAAGACGCGCTTCGATCTCTCGAATTTACTGATCCAGCGATATGGTGACACGGCCATTGCAAGTTACACCTTGCTCATCAGCACGGCGTTGCCTGAAGGCGTGAAGGTCGCCGCGCACAACGAAAGCCGTGTGATGGTGAAGCTGGACGGAGACTGGAAAGTTGTGCATGTGCATAAATCGCCAGCATATTCCGCGCCGCATGTGCAGGCGTAGGGAAATTGATGAGTAAATTTTCAGGCAAGCTTGGTTTGCAGCAGCGTGTGCTGCCGAGTTACCGTGTCCCGTTCTTTGATTTGTTGGCGGGGCAATGCGAAGGCGGGATGAATCTCTTTGCAGGGATGCCGCGTGCCGTGGAGATGATCGCGAGCGGAAAGACCGAAGTTGCGAAACTTACAGAAGCAAAAAATATTCATTTGTTCGGCGGGATGTTTTATCTTTGCCATCAGCAGGGATTTATTAACTGGCTCGAAGAAACCAATCCCGATGCTTTGATCGTGGAAGCCAACCCGCGATATTTGGCGACACCGTCCGCTGTAAAGTGGATGCACGCCCGCAGACGCAAAGTCATCGGCTGGGGATTGGGAGCAAAAAGTCCTTCTCCCTTTGGGAGAAGGGTTGGGATGAGGGAAAGATTCATCAATCAATTCGATGCCATGCTTTCGTACAGTCAACGCGGCGCGGAGGAATATGCCGCGCTTGGTTTCCCGCGTGAAAAGATTTTTGTGGCGCATAATTCCGTTTCGCCAGTTCCAGAGTTTTCCATGCCCGCCCGACCTTCGACCTTCGACCTTCGACCCACGCTCTTGTTTGTAGGAAGATTGCAAACTCGTAAACGAATCGATTCTTTGCTGCGGGCTTGTGCTGAGTTGGGGACGAATCCACGGTTGATTATTGTGGGCGATGGGCCGGAGCGTGCGGTGCTTGAGGCGTTTGCAAAGGAGGTTTATCCCTCGGCGGAGTTTATCGGCGCGAAGCATGGCGCGGAGTTGAAACCGTATTTCGCGCAGGCTGATCTTTTTGTTTTGCCGGGTACGGGCGGGCTGGCTGTGCAGGAAGCGATGAGTTATGGCTTGCCTGTTATCGTGGCGAAAGGCGACGGTACGCAGGATGATCTCGTGCGCGAAAAAAATGGCTGGCAAATTCCACCCGAAGATTATGGCGCGCTGCTTGCTACAATGAAAAACGCGCTATCTGACATAGCGCGTTTAAGACGAATGGGGGAAGAATCGTTTCGGATCGTTTCGGAAGAGATCAACATCCAAAAGATGGCGGATGTCTTCGTGACGGCGTTGAATTCAATTACCAATTAATTTATGTCATGCTGAGGGGTGCTCTTCCCCGAAGCATCTCTACACAGTATAAGAGACCCTTCAGTCGCGAAGGTCACGCTCCTTCAGGGTGACACCAAAGGCGATTACCCTTTTTTCACCAAACCACCATCCACATAGCCGCGTTTGTTGTTCGTGCCTTTTACGGTCAGCCATTTGCCTGCTTTGCCGATCTTGGCTTCGGCGGCGCTGGCAG
Source organism: Candidatus Villigracilis propinquus (assembly GCA_016714565.1). Classification (GTDB taxonomy): domain Bacteria; phylum Chloroflexota; class Anaerolineae; order Anaerolineales; family Villigracilaceae; genus Villigracilis; species Villigracilis propinquus. The sequence goes on along the minus strand of JADKDM010000019.1, from coordinate 88,879 downwards.
CTTCGACGACCACAAGGCGCGCGCCGCTTTTTTCCTTTGACAGCACTTCACTTTTTACGGATGCGGTTTTGTACACTTTTGCTCCCGCTGATTTGACGATGACGCTTATCCTTTGGACTTCGGGTGCAGATACGGGTGCCGGTGTGGATGTTGTGGAAGCAGGCGCCTCGTTTACCGGACCTGGAGTTGGTGCAGGTGCTGGAGCAGGTGCCACGATTTTGCCTTTTTCCAGATACCATGCGGCGGCGAAGCCTTCACGTCCCTGCGCGTCGCGGACCCGTACCCACTGGTTAACCGCGCCGATCTTCGAGACGCCGTCATCTTCCATGAGCGTGAGTTCTGTTCCCGCGGGAACGGATGCGACCACGTTCGCCATGCTGGATGTATCAATCGTCGAGCGGATGTTCAAGCCCCAGGCAACGTCCGCTTTGACTCGGGCGGTGGATCTGCCACTCGTAACAGGAACAGTTATCGGCGGAGTCTGCGGCGTTCCAGTTGATGAGGATGAACCCGAAGTGGAGGACCCAGCAGGTGTGGCGATCCCTCCTCCAGCGGTGAAACATTCATAAATAATGACATGCAGGATGGTGCGCTGCAATGTGTTGCCCTTGCTATAGCGCGGCATGAAATAGGTCTTTTTGTTGACATCGGTTTGGTAGGGATAGGGGTCGAGCATGAGGTAGTCGTTGCCCTCTTTGGCATAGAGGAGCACCCAGTGAGTCCACAGGTCTGCGGCGGGGTTGTTGTCGATCATGACGATGACGGGCTGACCTGCGGCGATGGAGGCGTCGATCAGTCCGAGGGGGGCGTCTGCGTTGTTGCAGGAGATGCTGCTTTTGAGGCTGATCTGTGAATAGACCTGGCTGACCGATCCCCAGCGGATGGCAGCGCTGGCGAATCCGCCTACAGCTTGCAATTTTTTATTGAGAGTCTTGGGGGTTTCAACGTATCCATGTCCGCTGAGGAGCATGGCCACGCTCGTCAGCGCGCAACCGACATAGCCGATGGTATCTCCGGGGTCACCGAAGCCGAGGATGTCTTGTTTCCATTGCGGGTCCTGCTGGGAATAGTACACAAGCTGGAATGTCATGGGTCACCTCTCTCTTTAGTTGTAAATTGACGATGGACTGATTATACAGAAGAAAGTGCTGTTTTACTTCTCAGCCTTATCCAAGTCCTTGCCGATGTCGCGCTGGAAGTCCCAGGTGAGGTAATCAAGGTTGGACGGGAGCGATAATTCCACAGTATAGAGATATTGCATTTCCACTTTCACATTGCGCGGACGGCACTCCAGCAAATGTCCACCGCTGGATTTGTCGTCGGTGAGAAAATGCAGATGTACGCCGGGCACACTCAGGGACGCCATGAATGCGGGCGTGTAAAACCCGACCATCATGCCGCTCACATTGTTGAACTCAAAAGTTGGCTGTTCCTTCGCCACTTCCACCAGCGGACGGTAATTCTCCTGCTTGGGCACCGAGCGGGTTTTGACGTAGCCAAATTCGCCCGTGATGCGAAAGGCGTAGAAGATGTTCGGCGAGGGCATCTGTTCAACCATCCATTTGAGGAAATCAACGTAGGATAATTCCTTCTCAAGGGTCTCTTCGGTGGCTGGCTGAAAGTTTGTGACGCAGGCGAACGGCGTACAAATATCTTCATCTGTAATTTGATTCACCTTGCCGTCCGAACCCACGCGGAAGATGTTCCCATCCACCATCATCATTTCGCCATCAAGATCGTTGAAAGTGCCGAGGCCAAAATCCCCGTGCTTTTTGATCTCGTAGAAGGGAATGTTCTGCTCGTAGATCCCTTCCACCAGTGAATTGACTGGCGCGCACAGATACACTTTATTATCTGCTTTTCGTTTTCGTATTCTGCGTAAGGTTGTTCGTTCCATTTTGTCTCCTATGTCGTTGCGAGGAGGGCCCTTGCTCTTCCCGACGAAGCAATCTCCTCCTGAAGTGGAATCGCCAATGTTGCAGGAGATTGCTTCGGGCGGAAGAGCACCGCCCTCGCAATGACAGAATAATTACTACCCATACTTCGGCGTATCGCCGATGATTTCCCAGCCTTTATCCAATGCGATCTTCTTTAACTTCGCATCGGGATAGACCGCCACAGGATGATCGGCATGTTCCAGCAAAGGGACATCCAGGATCGTGTCGCCGTAGGCAACATCCACACGGTCTACACCGAGACGGCTGAGTACCTGCTCGATCTTCTTCTCATCCTTCATCAACTCGCTGACCATTTGCAATCGTCCGTTCTCGATCTTTACGGGTGTGCCGATGGTCTGCGCGCCAATGCGCTGCGCGAACGGCTCAATGAACGGCTCCACCACGCTGCTGGCGATGTACACCTTCGCTCCATCTTCTCGATGATTGACGAGACGCGCCACCACATCCTCGCGGCGTTTTTTCCACAGGTTGTGTTCCACAGTCCACTCAGAGGCGTGCTTGACGATTTCAGGATTGGCATCCTTGATGTAGCCGAGGCTTTCGATCATCAACTTCTGTCCCCAGTCCTGCCAGTCGATAATTCCATTCTTGGCGAGCAGGTACGAAGGCGCAATGGACGCGATGTACCAATTGGCGCGAAGTTTGCTCTGGTTGTGCTTCACCCAATCCACCAAACCTAAAAATGGGGAGCCGGTGGTCAGCGCTATCCTCATCACTCTTACTACGCTCATTTCAACTAAGTTCTTGTCCTTCCAACGTTTGAAGGCTTTCTGTGTCCTGTCAAATTGCATGGAGCAGCAATCCGTAACGGCCCTTCCACGTTTTTTCCCCCCCCCCCCCCCCCCCCCCCCCCCTTTTCCCCCCCCCACCCCCCCCCCCGGGGGGGGGGGGGCCCCCCCCCCCCCCCCAACCCCCCCCCAACAAAAGGGGGGGGAAAAAAACCCTTTCCCCTGCCCACCCCCAATAAAGAATTGCTGGATTATATCTTTACTGCGCCGTATTGCCGCCGTCCACCAAAAGTAAATGACCTGTCACAAAAGTGGATTCGTCCGAAGCCAAAAACAGAACCGCGTTCGCAATTTCTTCCGGCTTTCCAAAACGTCCCATCGGAATATATTCGCTTGATTCTTTGATCGCCTCTTCCACCGTCACAGGGTCGGAGCCTTCAAAATAGCCCTTCTCGATCCATCTATCAACAAACGTATCGCCCGGGCAAACTGCATTCACGCGGATTCCCTCGCGCGCATAATCCAGCGCCATCGCCTTGGTCATCATGCCCACTGCGCCCTTGCTCATGATGTATGGAAACGCATTCTTCCCCGCCACCACAGACCAGTCCGAGCCGTTGTTCACGATCACGCCTTTGCCCTGCTTTTTCATCTGCGGTATCACCAGCTTGCACATGCGCCACACCGCCGTCACATTGATGTTCAGCGTATCCAGCCAAACCTCTTCGGGCGTGGTGTCCGCTGTCCCTTTGGTGACGATGCCGGCATTATTAAACAAAATATCAATGCGATTGAATTCCTTAAGCGCGACATCTACGACTCTTTGGCATTCTTCTGGCTTTGTGTGATCCGTCTCCACGAACACGCATCGGACTCCCTTTTGCCTGCATGCTGCTTCGACAGCACTGCCCAAGCTGGAGCGTCTGCCCGTTAAGACCAGATCAGCTCCCTCGTCCGCGAAACGAAGCGCGGTAGCTTTCCCGATCCCCGATGTTGCACCTGTGATGATCGCTACTTTATTCTTAAGTCTCATGTGTGTACCTCTTTACGCTGATAGCTGACTGCTGAAAGCTATCAGCTATCAGCAAGATGAGAGCTAGTATAATCTCCCATTATGGACAGCAAGACACTCAACGTACTCGAATACCCGAAAATCCTCGAGCGGCTCGTAGGTTACTGCGATTTTTCCGCGTCGATGAGTTTGGCACGCAGCCTCGAACCCACGGACTCGTTTGATCTCGCCAAGGCCCGCCTCGCAGAGACCGCCGAAGCCCGCAAAGTATTGGCAGTAAATGATATTGGTGTTGGCGCTGCGAGAGACATTCGTCCCGCCGCAGACCTTGCCGCGCGCAGCGGCGTACTCGACCCGCAGCAACTGCTGGACATTAAAGCCACGCTTATCTCATGCCGCGAGATCAAAAAATCATTCGACCGTAAAACGGATGAATTTCCGCGCCTCGCAAAACTTGCCGAAGCGTTGCCCGAATCCCACGGCATTGTGGATGCGATCACTCGCATCCTCTCCGATCGCGGCGAGGTCTTGGATTCTGCTTCCGTAAAATTGGGAGCTTTGCGCCGCGAGATCAAGATCGCCCACGGACGGTTGATGTCTCGCTTGCAGCGCTACCTGACCGAGTCCGCGAAGAAATTGCAGGAACCGATCATCACCCAGCGTGATGGACGGTATGTGATTCCTTTGCGCGCCGAATTCAAAGGCAGCATCAAAGCCGTCATTCACGACCAGTCTGCCAGCGGTGCGACTCTGTTCGTTGAACCGTTGCCTGTCGTGGAACTCAACAATGAAATGCGCGAACTGGAATTAAAGGAACGCGATGAAGAACGCCGCATCCTTGCAGAGGTCTCTGCGTTGGTGGGAGATCATTCCAGCGAGTTGAAATACGGCGTTGAAAACCTCGCCATGATGGACTTGATCCTCGCGAAGGCAAAATACGCGGACGATCTGCGTGCGAATGAGCCGATCCTGCACAGCTTGTCGAAGGTCAAAGGTCAAAAGTCAGACGACCTTCGACCTTCGACCTTTGACTTGAATTTAATCCACGCCCGCCATCCACTCATCCCCGAAGATACGGTTGTGCCCATTGATGTTGACCCCGCACCCGGCACTCGCGCCATCGTCATCACCGGCCCGAACACGGGTGGTAAAACGGTTTCGTTGAAGACCGTTGGTTTGTTAGTGTTGATGGCTCAGTCGGGCTTGCACATCCCTGTGCAGAGCGGTTCGGAGTTGCCTTGCTTCCATTCGGTCTATGCCGATATCGGTGATGAGCAATCCATCGAGCAATCGCTTTCCACGTTCAGCGGACACATCACCAACATCATCCGCATTCTCAAGCAGATCGATCATCGCTCGCTTGTCATCTTCGATGAACTCGGCTCGGGCACAGACCCGCAGGAAGGTGCGGCCATTGCGCGCGCCATCCTCACGCACTTGCTGGATACGGGCGCGATGACCCTCGTTGCCACGCATTATCCTGAACTGAAAACATTTGCCCATTCCACAGAAGGTGTGGTGAATGCTTCTCTTGAATTTGACATTAAAACGCTTCGCCCTACCTACAAGCTGACTCTGGGTCTCCCGGGCAGGTCCAACGCCTTGTTGATCGCGCAGAAGCTTGGTCTTCCGCAGCCGATCATTGAATCAGCGCGTGCGGAAATTAATCCGCTGGATCTGCGGGCAGATAAACTTTTGGATGACATTCGCAAGGAGCGCAACCGTACTTCCCGCGAACGTGAGAAGCTGGAAAAGCAACGCACCAAGCTCGAAACACAAAATGTTGAGTTGGAAAAACGCCTCGAAAAAATAGAAGACGAACGCCGCGAGACGATTGCGAAGGCCCGTGCCGAAGGCGAGTTAGAAGTGGCTGTTCTCAAGCGCAACATCGACTCGTTGAAGTCTCAATTGAAAAAAGCCAGCCAGCCGTTGACCGCCATCCGCGCCATTGAAGAGAAGATGGGAAAGATGGAAGAGAAGGTGGAGGCGCCAGTGGAAAGACGACGGACGGCGGACGACAGACCATCGTCGTCAATGGTCAATCGTCAATTGTCGTTAGGGGAGAAAGTAACTGTCAGCACGTTGAATGCTGATGGTGTAGTGACAGCTTTGGGTGAGTCTGATGCGGAAGTCCAAATTGGGACGATCCGCATGCGGGCGAGGTTATCCGATTTGATAAAACGTTCCGGCGAGCCAGTTGTCGCTGAAGAGAAAAAGAAAGTTGCCACTCTCGGTCGATCGTCCATCGTCTGTGGTCGGGAGCAAATCCCCAGGCATGGAAGTAGATTTGCGCGGGTTGATGGCGGAAGATGCTCTGGATAAGATGGAACGATATTTGGAACAGGCGTATCTTTCGGGGTTGCCTTTCGTTCGAATTATTCATGGAAAAGGAACGGGTAAACTGCGGCAGGCTGTGCGCGAAGCTTTGCGCGGGCATGCGTATGTGAAAACCTTTGAAGAAGGCGGCGATAAGGAAGGCGGCGAAGGCGTGACTGTGGCGAAGATGAACGCCGGGTAGTACATTTTTCCTGCGGCCTTTCATTTCAGTTGGTCGTTCAAATGTGAAGATGGTATATAATTTTGAAACTCAAACAGGGAGCTGATTATGTCCATTGACGATGCCATCAAAAAAATGTCTGACCTCATCAAAGCCGCATGCGCTAGTGCGGAGATCAAAGCTGCAAAAATGTCGGACGAGGAAGCGCGACTCTCGGTATATGCGCCTGCGGGCGATATGCAGAAAATAAAGGATGCGACATTTATGCCCGCGATCGAGATGCTGAATAGCGATGGGATGGATGTGCAGGTCTTTGTGTATGATAAGGATGCGCCGCCACTGAAGGGATAAAGGCGGAAAGCAGAATGCAGATGTAGGGGCGCGGTTTCCGCGCCCTTTTTGTTTTAATTCCCCGTTGCAACGCGCCAGACGATGTTTAGCGCTTCAAGACCTGTCATGCGGTGAATGGCTTGAGCTTCTTCATTAAGATAGACCGCGCCCTGTTCCTCGCGGCCTTTCATTACATATAGTCCACGGTCGGGGAGGTCGGAGAGGGACGCCCAAAAATTCCAGAGCGGTACATTGAATTCGTCAGCGAGCAGTGCCATGTCCCGGTTGACACGGTCATCGAGTTCGCGGTTGTCGGCTTTGGTGGCGAGGATGGGAATAACGCCTTCGTTGATGAGCTGGGTAATGATCTTGCGCAGGTATTCGGTGTTGCGCGATTCAAAATGTGTGCCAATTTGAATGATCACAAATGATGGGCGGTGGATGCGCAGTTCACAATCCACGGGCGTTTCGGCAAAGGTACAGCCAAATTGACCGCGATGCCACTGGTCCCAAAGCAATGCTCCGGGTGTGGTGCCGTCTTGTGAGGTTGGACTCTCACGATTGAACGAGCCGTTGAAATGCTCCACGGTTTCGCGCAGTTCTTCAGGCAGGCTTTCTACAAGGAACAGATCGGTTTCAAAGACGCCGAAAAATTCCTCAGGACGGGACTGGCAATCGCCGAAGATCGAGAAAGCATTCGGGTCATTGCCGAGGGCGAGTCCTCTTTGATAGATCGCGCGGATGCTTTCATCGAGTTCTGGGAGCACAGGCAGATTCTTCCATTCGTTCGAGAGGGGAGGCTCAGTTGCGGTGTTTAATGTGGAGGCCTGTGTGGTAGAAACTGTTGAAGTTGGCGAAATCTCTGGCGTAAATGTGGCCGAAACAAGTAGTGTCACTGCGCGAGTCTGCGTGGCAGATGGAGGTACATCATACCGCGGCGTGGGTATTAACCGCGCGGGTGTATTCGCTGGTGTGGATGTGTGGATTTGGGGAGTTTCAGCCTGACAGGCGGCGATGAAGATGCTGACCAGTAAAGGAATAAGGTTTCTGCGATTCATAAAGATTAAAACCATTTTTGCCATGGAGATCATTAAAAGGTTTTCTCGGTGTTCTCCGTGCTCTTTGTGGTGGATGCTTTGAATTATTTATTTTCCCACTGGCTTGCGAACTTCAAGATACGAGGGCGGATGTAGAAGGCGAATGGGTCGGCCTGCTCGCGTTTTGATTTGATGAGTTTCATCGCTGCCAGCGGATCGTGTCCCTGGGCGATGAGAATGCAGGCACCCATTGTCACCCCACGGTGGACGCCACCTGCACAATGGGCAAAGACCTTGCCTCCGTTGTGAATCGTTTCCAGCGCGGCTTTGACTCCACGGTGCAGGGACTTGAGCGGGATCGGCACCAGCGGCGAGTCAAAGGTTGGGAGCCAGAGCAGGCGCAGGGGAGTCGGATGCGGGTCTTTGTGCGGACGTCTCTCCACGCGCATGTTGATGATCAACTTGATGCCGAGTCCGCGCAGGTGGTCGTAGTCCTTTGAAGAAGGGGTCGTGCCAATGAAAAGGTCATCTGTGATGGAAGAAAAGTTCATGTTGGAAATGGTATCACAAAAGAAATATGGGCGTGGAGATGATGGGATGGGCCCAGGGCGGGAGAAAAATAAAAAACATACGGAATTGAAATGTAATTGCTTGCATCAATAAGTCCATCGGTTTATACTTGCACGTATGGCAATCCCTGAAAAAATTGGACGCTACATTGTAAAATCTGAATTGGGCCGCGGCGGTATGGCGACAGTCTACCTTGCGAACGACCCAAGTGTTGACCGCGAAGTTGCGATCAAGGTTTTGCCGCGAGAAATGCTGCACGATCCGCAATTCCGCTCACGCTTTGACCGCGAGATCAAGATGGTGGCCGCGCTGGAGCATCCATCCATTGTGCCGATCTATGATGTAGGCGATGAGGATGGGCAGCCGTATTTCGTCATGCGCTATATGACCGGTGGTTCGCTCTCAAGCGCCATTGAAAAGGGGAAATTCTCTGTGCAGGATACTGCGCGCATTATTGACAAAATTGCCAGGGGACTTGCCTATTCCCACCGCAAAGGCATCATCCACCGCGATCTCAAACCCGATAACATTCTCTTCGATGATAATGGCGATCCCTTTATCTCAGATTTTGGCGTTGCCAAGTTGACGGAAACAAGCGGCGGCGGGTTGACCGGAAGCGGCGTCATCGGCACACCTGCCTATATGAGTCCCGAGCAGGCGCAAGGGACCGAAATCGATGGCAGAAGCGATGTCTATGGTTTGGGCGTTATCATTTATCAAATGCTTAGCGGCCAGCAGCCCTATAGCGCAGATACTCCGATGGGGGTGGTGGTAAAGCACATCACCGAACCCGTGCCGGAGATTTTGAGCCTCATCCCTACCCTGCCCCCGGAAGCGGATGTGGTCATCAAGACCTCCATGGCAAAAGACAAGGCCAATCGATATCCCACAACAATAGATCTGGCGAAAGCCTTGAATGTTGCAGCATTTGGTCATGAGGGCGATGTTACTTTTAGTACGAACTCCGGCTTGGGGACCAGAGTTCCTTCGGGCCAGACCACACAGTTTGGCCGCGGAAAGACAGGGCTGGTTATTGTAGGCATCGTTTTGCTTGTGGCTGTGATCGGTTTCTTCCTCCTGCGGAATCAATTATTAGTGCCCGACCCACAACCCACCGGTACAGCCACGACAGCTCCGTTACTGGCTACCGTGCCGCCGCCTACTCTTACCCCTGTCCCAACCCTGGAAACAGTTATATCTTTTGCGCCCTCCTGTTCAGCAGATGTTACCTTCCCTGTTCCTGACGCAAGAGTAACCAACAGCCAATGTGAAGGCAAGATCCCGTACGTCTTTGCAACCATTTCGGAAGGCGCCACATTTGATATCCCCGACCCCCAGGGCGGCGCATGCCGGGTGGAAGCCGTGACCGAAGGCAGACAGATACTCTCCTGCACAGGGCCGGATTTTACTGTGATGGATATGAACGTCTGCAGCCCGCCCACCGTTGCCAATGCCGACCTCAACAAATGCTCGTCGGATGCGACCTATGATTCAACAAATCAATGCTGTGTGGCGGTGCCGCCAGCCGAAGCAGGTTGTGTAATTCTTCAAATAAAATTAAAAGGCTGTAAATAACAGATCGGGCGCACACCGCGCCCGATTTTCTTTTTATCCAGGCAGGGTGATAAAATAATCCAATGGGTACACTGTATCTCGTTGCAACACCGATCGGCAATCTGGAGGATCTGAGTCCGCGCGGCGTGCGAATTTTGCGCGAGGCTATTCTCATCGCAGCGGAAGACACCCGCCACACGGGTGTGCTGCTGAAGCACTTCGACATCCAAACCCCGCTTACCAGCTACTTCGAGCACAACAAGCTCAATAAATTGGATTTCATCCTTGAAAAACTTTCAATGGGTGATGTAGCTTTGGTTTCGGATGCAGGGACTCCGGCGATCAACGACCCCGGCTACGAACTGGTCAAAGCCGCCCTCGCCTCGGACTTTAACGTTGTGCCTGTTCCCGGTCCTTCATCACCCATCGCCGCTTTGACAGTCTCCGGCCTGCCCACGGATTCATTCCTGTATCTCGGCTACCTCCCCAGCAAATCCAGCGAACGCCGCAAATCCATGGAACAGGTTTCCAGCCTGCCATACACTTTAATTTTTCTCGAATCCCCTCACCGCATCGTGGACTCGCTCGAAGACATCCTCACCGTCCTCGGTGACCGCCGCATCTGCGTCGCCCGCGAGATGACGAAGATGTACGAAGAATACTGGCGCGGACAGGTGAGCGGCGCGCTCGAATATTTCAAGTCCAAAGACCCGCGCGGCGAATTTACGCTGGTCATCGAAGGACAGCAGACCGCAGACCGTGGACGGTGGACGGAAGAGGAATTGTTTGCGGCGATCAAAAAAGAATTGGGCGGCGATAAATCCACAAAGGAAATTTCTGCTGAATTGGGAGAAGCAAGCGGCTGGAACAAGCGTGATGTGTATAACCTGATCACAAAACATCAAAAGGGATAGGTCGTTTCTCATGGAAAATGAAACCGTTGTTGAGACGAAACCGCTGCCTGTTCCAGAATCCATTGGCTGGCGTTTCTTTTATGGGATTGTAGTTACGGTTCTGGCCTTTCTTTGTTTCATCGCCGTTAATATCCTAAAGCCTGAATATCAAACCGGAAAATTCACAGATTACGTTTCCCTCTTCCTTGCCGTTGAGTCTTCATGGGTGTTCCTCCCGCTCATTGCTTATTCGTCCGTCTGTCTGTTATTACTTTTCCTTTCCCCGCAGCAATACGCAAAATCATTTTGGGTTCGCCTTGGAATTTATACAGGGGCATTGCTTGCTTTCCAATATCTGGTATTGACCTTCCTCGCCCTGCTCGAAACCTTTTATATCATCCTTGCAGTTTGGATTGCATCAATTGTCATCGTTCCGCTGTACCGGTTTTTGACAAAACTGATGGGCGTGAAATTATTCTTCCTTATTTTTGTTATTCTTCCCACTCTTGCCTACTGCTTTTTGTTTTTGCTTATCAGCATTTTTCCTGAAATTCAACTTCCCTTTATTGGGTCTGAGTTCACCTTTCCATTCTTCTTTCTTGCAGCATTTCTTTTGGCTTGTGCTCCGTTCTGGTCTTTCCTCATCATGGCAAAGACCAGTTATCTTTTATTGAAACATTATGAGCCTGGCATCACCCTGCCTGGCGGCGCGGGAATACTCGCATGGTTCGGCGGTTTTACAGGCGCGTGGATTTTTTCCGTTCTAAAAACAATGGAAATCTACGCCGCCCTGCCGCCCCAGCCCCCTGACTGTTACATCGCCACCGCCGCCGCAAAGGGACATCCCCAAGTCGTCCGCTCGCAGCCTGTCCGTCTTGCGGATGGGACTCTCATGCAGGTGAATCCCCAGTTGCAGCGTCTCAAATGTGTTGAGCTTGCCCTGTTGGTAACGTCTCCCCAAGTCCATAAATTTATTCGCCGCATCTATGATGTGCTCGGCAGGAAACTTGCTGCCCAAATAAAAAATCCCATTCTTGCCGATATCGCGTTCTTGATTCTCATCCCGGTAGAGTGGGTTTCATTCCTTGTACTAAAATCGATCATCCCCAATGTTCAATCCATTTCAAAGAAAATGTATCATTCGTAATATCCAAGGAGCCTCACATGCCTGAGAAAAAAGAAACCAAACCCGAAGAAAAGAAAGATGAAAAGAAGGAGGAAAAAGCTGCCCCAAAAGACAATCTTGTCGTAACTAAACATTCGGTCAAGATCGGCGGCAAGGTTATCAAGTACACTGTCACTACAGGGACAATGGTTCTAAAAGAAGAAGTCAACGACAAGGAAAAGGATGCGGAGATCGAAAAGCCCCGCGCCCAAATTTTCTTCACCGCCTACACAATGGACGGCGTGCGCGATAAAACCAAGCGCCCCATCACTTTCTCCTTCAACGGTGGCCCTGGATCCTCATCCGTGTGGCTGCACATGGGTGTACTTGGCCCGCGCCGCGTTGTCCTCACCGACGATGGCGAAATGCCCCCGCCGCCCTTCAAACTGACCGATAATCAATACTCCATCCTCGATGACACCGACCTCGTTTTCATCGACCCGATGAGCACAGGCTTCAGCCGTCCCGTGGAAGGGGAAAAGTCCAAGGAGTGGCATACCTTCACAAAAGACATTGCCTCCGTTGGCGATTTCATCCGCTTGTACACCACGCGCTACAACCGCTGGCTCTCGCCGAAATTCCTCGCGGGCGAATCCTACGGCACCACACGCTCTGCGGGTCTCTCTGGCTATTTGCAGGATCGTCACGGCATGTTGCTGAACGGACTCATCCTCATCTCTGCCGTGCTCGATTTCACCACCATTGATTTCAACCTCAACAACGATCTGCCTTACATTCTTTTTGTCCCTGCTTATGCGGCTACGGCCTGGTATCACGGCAAATTGAATTTCAAAGCGCCGCTCGAAACCGTGCTCAAAGAAGCGGAAGAATTCGCAATGGGTGAGTATGCAACAGCTTTGCTCAAAGGCGCATCGCTCACACCCGAAGAACGCGCCAGTGTTGTTGAAAAACTTTCACGCTACACGGGCATCTCGCAGGAATTCATCCAACGCAGTGATTTGCGCATTCTCGACCAACACTATTTCAAAGAACTTCTGCGCGAGCGTGGAAAAACCGTCGGACGACTGGACAGCCGCTACACGGGCATTGACCGCATCGGCGTCACAGCCACCCCGGAGTATGATCCCCTATTTGCTCAAGTCAACGGCCCATATACCGCCGCGTTCAATGATTACATTCGCTCCGAACTCAAATTTGAAACCGACACCCCGTATGAGATTCTCAGCGAAAAAGTTTGGATGCAATGGTCATACGGTTATTTTGAAAATCAATATGTCAACGTCGCTGAAACTTTGCGCAGCGCCATGCACTTCAATAAATATCTCAAAGTCTTCGTCGCCAACGGCTACTACGATCTCGGCACGCCCTACTTCGCCACCGAATACACCTTCGACCATCTCGGCCTCGATGAGTCTCTGCGAAAAAATATCAGCATGTCCTATTACGAAGCCGGCCACATGATGTACGTCCACATGCCTTCGCTCAAGTCGTTGAAGAAGGACATGACGAAATTTATCAAGGACGCGAGCTAAATTAAAGTCAGACCTCCGAGGTTTTAAAAACCTCGGAGGTCTTTGGAAAATTATGAACCTAGACGACCTCGACCTCTTCAAACAAATAGACACCCATAACATGCTCTCCCAAATTGACGGCCTGCCCGATCAATTACAAAGCGCATGGGAATTGGGACAGAATCAAACGCTGCCAGCTTTTGCCGACATCCAAAACATCATCATCGCTGCGATGGGTGACTCCGCGCTCGCTGCCGAACTGGTAGCTGCTTCTGTTTCCTCAAGCATTCGCCTCCCCGTGACAGTTCACCGCGGCTATGGCTTGCCCGCCTTTGCCAACGGATCTCAGACTCTCGTCGTCTGCATTTCCCACTCAGGCAACTCCGAAGAAGTGTTGGATGCATTCGAAAATGCGCAAAAAAATAAATGCAGCCTGCTTGTCATTTCCACAGGCGGCGAACTTGCCAAACGCACCGCTGAGAAAAATATCCCTGCATGGATATTCGACAGCAACGGAGTCGTGGACACCGCCGCGATTGCCTATCCCTTCGCTTTACTGCTTACCTTGCTTTCCCGCCTAAACCTTATTTCCGACCCTGCAAATGATGTAGCCGAAGCCATCGCTATGATGAAGCGCTCCCAGCAGCACATCACCGCGGATGTGATTGCTGCGAAGAATCCCGCCAAGCGGTACGCAGGTCAATTGGTTGGGCGTTGGGTCACGTTCGTGGGGACCGAAACTCTCGCCCCTGTTGCGCGCCGCTGGAAGATGCAAATTAATCAACTTGCCAAAGCAGGCGCAAACTTCGAGATCATCCCCGAAGCCACACACAATGCTCTCATCGCCACCATCAACCCGAACCAGACGCTGAACGCCCACACAATGACATTATTCATGCGTGCGCCCAGCGACCATCCACGCAACCGCCTGCGCTCAGACTTAATGCGCCAAGCCTTCATGCTCGAAGCCTTAAACACAGACGTGATCGACGCGCGCGGCGAATCGATCATTGCTCATTTGTGGACGTTGATCATTTTTGGTGATTACATGGCATATTATTTAGCCATGGCCTACGGTGCTGACCCCTCTGAAGAAGATGCTTTTTTGAATTTCAAACGTTCGTTATAGCTTATCCGTCATTGCTTCGGGCGGAAGAGCACCGCCCTCGCAATGACAAAATTGACTACGCAAACTGTTCCAAATTAACCGCCACCAACGGAAACGCTTCGTCCACGAATTTTTCGAGGGTGGGGCGTTTTTTCATGTGGCTGTAGTGAGAGGCCAGGCCATAGATCGCCCAGGTGGCAACGGTGGCGGGGATTTCAGTGGGGGTATTGGATTTTCTCAACCAATAGGAAAGTAAATCAAATATCTGCATCTTGATCGTCCCTTCCACCAGAGACTCGAATTGCTGGTGAGACTGGGCACACCCCGTATGCAGGCGTGAGAGGAATTCCACCACAGCAAGGATCAAATTCCGCAAGTTATCCGGGCTGTAACTGCATACATTCAAAGTCCGCTTTTCGATCTCAGCCATGAACATTTTTTGAATGGAGTAATCCAGCAGGGCATATTTATCGGGGAAGTGCGCGTAAAAAGTGGCGCGGTTCACCTGCGCCTTATCGGTCACATCCTGCACAGAGATGCTTTCGAATCCTTTATCAGCGAGAAGAGACTCAAAGGATTTCAGAATCAGGCCGCGGGTACGAACGACGCGGGGATCTAGTTTTTCATCAGGGTTAGGCAACATATTGTCTCCTTTGTTGCTTAGTCAACAGAACTGGTTCTTTGTTGGTTGACTTTCATTAGGCGAATTGGTAAAGTATGCAACATCTGTTGTTTAGGCAACGGATGTATGAAAGATACCACTGCGGTGGAAAAATGTCAACTCAAAGGAGAATTACAAAATGGAAATCGCTTTTTTTATCGGACGCATCATCGTTGGTTTGTACTGGCTGATGGGCGCGGTTAATCACTTCACTCAGGTGAAGAGCATGGTGCCTTACGCCAAAATGAAGAATGTGCCCATGGCTGAACTTGCTGTACCCGGAACGGGCGCCCTTTTGTTGGTTGCCGCGCTGAGCATCATTACTGGTTTTTACCCTGTGGTTGCTGTGGCTGCTTTAGTGGTGTTTCTCGTCCCCGTTACTTTCATGATGCACAACTTCTGGACCATTGAAGACCCCATGGCAAAGATGAGCGACATGATCATGTTCACAAAGAATATCTCCATGCTGGGCTACACCCTCATTTTGCTTGGCATTCCTCAGCCTTGGGCTTTCAGCCTGGCTATCTAATTCAATACATAAAAAGGAAAATAAAACATGAACGTAACAATTATCGGAGCAGGAAACATGGGACGCGGTATCGGAACCCGCGCAGTCACTGGCGGACACTCAGTCACATTTGTGGATGCGAATCCCGAAGTAGCAGAAAAGGCCGCCGCTGATTTGAAAGCCGCCGCCAAGAAGGGTGCGACAGTTTCCGCCTCAAGCCTCGGCGATGCAGTTCTCGGTGATGTGGTTGTCCTCGCCGTTTGGTACGGCACCAACATCGAGATCGCAAAGCAGCTCGGTGCAAAACTCGCTGGCAAGGTCGTTGTGGATATTGCCAACCCGCTGAACTCCACCTACGATGGTCTCGCCACAGCGCTTGATTCTTCCTCTGCGGAAGATCTCGCCAAGGCCGTTGCCGCTGGCGCACATGTTGTCAAGGCTTTCAATACCACCTTTGCTGGAACCCTCATTGCTGGTGAAGTTGGCGGCCAGAAACTCGATGTATTTATTGCTGGCGATGATGCCGATGCGAAGGCAAAGGTTTCCCAGATCGTCACCGACGGCGGCATGCGCGCCATTGACGCTGGTCCTTTGCTCCGCGCCCGCCAGATCGAATCCATGCAGTTGTTGCAGATCACCTTGCAGGGCACCCTCGGCACCAATTGGGGCAGCACCATCAAGATTCTTGGATAGGAAAGACCGGCTACATAAGTAAACCGTGAAGTACGTGAAGACCTTTTAGCTCTTTACGTGCTTCACGTGAAAAGTATAAATGTATGGCTGCAAAAAAGAAATAAAACCTGTGATCATGTTGTCTGACTACAAGATGACAATTATTACCGGAACTATAAGGAAGAAAATGAACACACAAACAAACGCCCCCGCTAAAGATGAATTTTCGGTTCACCCCGCCACCCAGCTTGGTCATGTCTCGTTGACAGTTGCCAATCTGGAAAATCAGATCGTCTTCTACACCCAGGCGCTTGGATTCAAACTCCATTGGCGCGAAGGCAACAAAGCCGGTCTTGGAGCGGGCGGCACGGATTTGCTGCTCCTCACCGAAGAGCAAAACCTGAAACGCTATCGCGGCACAACGGGTCTGTATCACTTCGCGATCGTGTTCCCGAATCGCCGTGAGCTTGCCATTGTGATGGCGCGTTTGTTTGCGTTGAAATACCGCAACTCTCCCACTGACCACGTGATGACCAAGACCACCTACCTCGATGACCCCGAAGGTAACGGCATTGAGTTATATTGTGAATCACCCGAAGACGGTTCCTGGACGATCAAAGATGGCAACTACGAAGCCCGCTGGGCAGACGGCCGCTGGAGTGACGGACGCGAAGCGTTGGATGTGGACGCGCTATTCAAACACATCAAAGAAGATGACCGCCTCGATGGTTCCATCCCGCCCGAAACCCGCCTTGGACATATCCACCTGCATGTCCGCGATATTCCCGAAGCAGTGAATTTTTATCACGATGTTATCGGTTTTGATGTGATGGGTGTTTCGAAAGGCATTGGCATGGCCTTCGTCTCTGCCGGTGGATATCACCACCACATTGGCCTCAACACCTGGCTGGGAGCTGGCGCCCCGCCTCCCCCCGCAGACGCAGTTGGCCTGCGCCACTTCACCGTGGACTTCCCCGATCAACAAAGCCTGGACGAGGTAATTGCCCGGGTCGATGCAGCAGGCCTCCCGTCGAACAAGATCGAGGGCGGTTTACTTCTCCACGATCCATCTCAGAATGGGGTAGTGCTGAGAGTAGTCAAGTAGCAAAACGGGTTTCTTCATAACGAAGAAACCCGTTTTTTTATTTTTTCATAAAAGCATCGAAGACCCTCTCAATGAACATTGCCAATGAAACAAGCCGGGAAATAATGCTGATACTCGTTGTGACACAAAAAAGCAGACAGGTAAACAAAAGTGTTTCGACAGTTGGTGCAACTCCAGCCGAGAAGATAAACAACAGAAATATACAGCCAAGCAGATAAAGTATAAAGATCCCTGCGTGCGATTGACTGTACGCCACAGTGATCTTTTCTTTTTCAACAGCCACATGCAAGATGCCCCTCCCGCCAAAGACCAGAAATAAAAGACTGCTTCTGTATGCGGGGAAAAAACCTGAAAAAAACAGGGTGTCTTTTTCACGGGTAACATTGTTTACCCACTCATACTTCAACTGCTTTTCAAGGAAGAATAACATCCTTTCCTTGTCCATTTCAGGGGAGGTGATGATCTGGAATTTCGATTTGCCGCCAAAGGTCATGAAGCCTGCCATTACTGTCCGATCCTGTTGTAATTAGCTACTCAGGTCATCATATCATATCGGGCCAAACACTTTTATCACAGAACTTTTGAGTATTTCTCAAGATTTTCTCTGTGCCTCCCCTGGCACTGCCCGCCAGGGCAAGTGTGTGGCAAATTCTTTTAATCTGGCTTAATTTCCCTATGCTATAATGAATTTGCACGGAACAACTTCCATGCCTTGGGGAAAGTCCTCATTCATGGGGATGACAGGCTTCGACGGGAGAGGCTGGTTCCGGAATGCGAGCCGAGCGCGCACCGACCTCGATAAATCAGTGCAAACTTTAAGTGCCAATCGCACTTCATACGCTGCTATGCCCCTCGCCGCCTAGGTGAGAGCGTAACAGTCTGACATCTTCGGATGTCACGTCCGCCGGCACCGTCCTTTACCGGGTGACGGACCGGGCGAAACAAAGGTAGAGTGCCGCACGTGATTCTGCTAACCGTGCGAAAGACTTAGCAGATGGTCACAGAGTTACCTGTCCGCCGAGATCTCTGTGATGACTAACTTCGGCAGACTACGCTCGTAGATTTCCGAGGGTCGAATCTTTCGGACGCGGGTTCAATTCCCGCCATCTCCACACTTGTTCGGCCAGCAGGTATACTGCTGGTCGAACAACATTAAACGGAGACTTCATGAAAAAATATCTTTTATTGATTGGAATCCTCATTCTGACGATTGCCTGCAATATCGGACGTTCCGCCCCCACCACGGCGACGGCAACGCTTCCTTCCCCGCCTGCGCCTGCCACAACAACCCCAACATTTATCCCCGCTCCAACCAATACCCCCGTCCCTGAGCTTTACTTCACCGACGAATTTGATGCCGCCTCCCTATTTTGGAAATTCCTTCAAACCGGCGGCGCAGGCTCTCCGCAAGTAGCGTTTGAAAGCGGCGCCCTCCGCATTAACCTCCCAACCGCAGATACCTGGTATATCGGCCTTCACAATGCTTATCGCTATTCCGATGTCTTTGTCCGCGCAAAGGTCTCAGCCAGTTCAATAGGCTCCGTGGGGTTGATCTGCCGCTACGATGAATCCAACGGATGGTTCGAATTCAACATCGATAGCGGCGGTACGTACAGCGTGCTGCTCGGACAGTGGCTTGCTCCTGGTATTGCAAAATATATTCCCGTTGTTTCAAGTGTGAGCAATCAGATTCAGACGGGCAATGTCAACGCTGAGCTTGGTCTTTTTTGCGAGGGAAACTTTCTAAGCTTATACGTCAATGACACCGTCATTCGTCGAGTGGATGTTACCAACTATGGGCTTACCGAAGGCAATGTGGGCATTGCTGTTGCCTCTTATCGTGACGCCCCAATGTCGGCAATCTTTGATTGGGTAAAAGTAAGCGCGGAATGACAAAAAGAGCCGCCGCTGCCACGCGGCGGTTCTTTTTTTATTTAAAACCTACATACCGTTAACAGAATTCTTGCATACATCGTTTAACATAAAGCTATTGAATACCAAAAGTAAGGAGTTTTAATCATGGGCAAAATCATAGGAATTGACCTCGGTACGACCAACAGTGTTGTCTCTGTCATGGAGGGTGGCTCAGCCACTGTCATCACCACAGCGGAAGGTGGACGTTTATGTCCGTCCGTTGTTGCGTTCAACAAGAACGGAGAACGCATGGTGGGGCAGACTGCCAAACGTCAGGCGGTTGTGAACGCAGACAATACCATCTATTCCATCAAGCGTTTCATCGGAAGACATTTCGGAGAAACCAGCACGGAACGCGGCATGGTTCCCTATCAGGTAATTGAGGGACCCACCAACGATGTGCGCGTGAAAGTCCCTGTGACGGGCAAGGAATATTCTCCGCAGGAAATCAGCGCGATGATCCTCGGCAAGCTCAAGGCGGATGCCGAAGCGTATTTGGGACAGCCTGTTACGCAGGCTGTTATCACTGTCCCCGCGTATTTTAATGACAGCCAGCGCCAGGCTACCAAAGATGCAGGCCGCATCGCCGGACTCGAAGTTCTGCGTATCATCAACGAGCCGACAGCCTCTGCTTTGGCGTATGGGCTCGACAAAAAGAAAAATGAAACTATCCTCGTCTTTGACCTTGGCGGTGGTACGTTCGACGTATCCATCCTTGAAGTCGGCGAAGGCGTGATCGAAGTGAAATCCACGAACGGCGATACCCACCTCGGCGGTGATGATTGGGATCAGAAGATCACCAACTGGGCCGCGGACGAATTCAAGAAAGATCAGGGCATTGACCTGCGCGGCGACCGCCAGGCCTTACAGCGTTTGCGCGAAGCTGCTGAAAAAGCAAAGATCGAACTTTCCACTGTGATGGAAACAGAGATCAACCTGCCTTACATCACAGCCGATGCCAGCGGGCCGAAACATTTGCAATTGAAACTCAGCCGCGCAAAATTCGAGCAGATGACCGAAGACCTGTTGCTGCGCTGCCGCACTCCGTTTGAAGCCGCGCTCAAAGATGCCGGCATGGACGCGGGCAAGCTCGACGAAGTGGTTTTGGTCGGTGGCTCCTCGCGTATGCCAATGGTCCAGGATCTAGTCCGCAAGCTCACGAACGGAAAAGAACCGAACAAAGGCGTGAATCCTGATGAGGTCGTAGCGATCGGCGCAGCCATCCAGGGCGGCGTGCTCGGCGGCGAAGTCAAAGATATTTTGCTGCTCGACGTGACCCCGCTTTCCCTCGGTGTTGAAACCATGGGCAGTGTGATGACCGTGATGATCGAACGCAACACCACCATCCCTGTCCGCAAGACGGAGACCTACTCCACCGCAGCGGATAACCAAACCGCAGTGGACATCCACGTGCTGCAAGGGGAACGCCCGATGGCAGGTGACAATATGAGCCTCGGAAGATTCCGACTGGATGGAATCCCACCGGCACCGCGCGGCATCCCGCAGGTGGAAGTGACCTTCGATATTGATGCCAACGGCATCATCCACGTCACTGCGAAAGACAAGGCCACCGGCAAGGAACAAAAGGTTGCGATCACTGCATCCACGAATTTGAATAAGAGCGACATTGACCGCATGGTGCAGGAAGCCCGCCAGAACGAAAGTGCGGACAAGAAGCGCCGCGAAGTGATCGAAGTGAAAAATAATGCCGATAACCTCGGCTACCAGATCGAGAAATCACTGCGCGAACTTGGTGACAAGGTTCCTGCCGATGAACGCACTTCCATCGAAGCCAAGGTCAGCGAGTTGAAGCAGGTCGCACAAGGCGACGATGTGGATAAGATCAAGAAGCTGACTGAAGAATTGCAGAACACCTTCCACGCGCTCAGTCAGCAGATGTACGCGCAAGGCCAGCCGCAACCCCAGCCCGAAGGCGGCCCATCCGCTCCGCAAGATGGTGACGTGATCGACGGTGAAGTAAAAGAGTAGCCTCAAAGGCTGCAAGCATATTCAAAACGAAAGTCCTCTCATGGGAAACTGACATGAGAGGACTTTATGTTTAACAATTACCACATCATCGCGACGTGAAATTTAGCTTTCTGGTAATGCACCCGGCGCTTTGGCCTTTCTCGGTGCAAAGCGTAATGAAGGCGCGGAACTGATGTCCCTTCGGGTTGGTGTCAAATTGCGGCGAACTAATGAGGAAGGTGTCTCCCGGGTCGATCCGATCCTTCGTGGCGATTGTCGGGCATCCATTCAACTCTTTGAACTCATCCGTGCTGGCGGTCAATTCCACTTCGGTCACTTGATCTTTTATCTCTATCGTCATGGACTTGAAAGGCTGCGAGCTTGTATTGGTTACCTGAATTTTTATTCTCCATCCGGTGCATTTTACGGAGCTTATGTATTCCATATCAAAGGATGGAACAGGCGTGGGTGTTATGGTCGGAGTGGGTGTGGGCGGAGGGATAAGAACAGGCAGCGGCAACATCGATTCGCTGGGGGTTGCGTATGCTCCCCAGACCCAGCAGAATTCCACACCCGGGTCCGGGTTGCGGATGTAAAAATACTCGCTTGTCGGGTCGCGCCCGTACACTTCCGCGGTCTCGCCGGTCATCAGCGTTCCTTCCACTCCATAGGCTTTGCCGGGACCGTTGCGGCAATGGGTGGGAGCGGAAACGCTTATCATGGGAGCGATGAACGTGGGAGTGGATGCTCCAAAAATAGAGTACGGTGTAAATGTAAGAGTGGGTGTGAGGGTGTAGGCAAGAACAAGCGGCGCAGAGGTGACAGTGGGAGTGAACGTGAGCGTCGGCGGAATCTCCAACGTGGCAGAGGGAATTTCCTGCGGCGCATTTTGTGTGACGGTTGAATTGATCGCATCTGTATTGGATGCGGGAATGGAAGGAAGCGCGCAGGCAAAGCTGGTGGCGAAAACCATAGCCAGTGCCAAATAAGTTCGACGAACGGTAACCATAGGGTGTTCCATTTCTTGCGCAGGTCGGAATTTATAAATACCAGATCAGCCAGCCTTTGCTGAGCCATTTTTTTCGCAGGTCAATTTTATACCCCTTTGCCGCCAAATTCTCAACCGAAGCGGCGAACCATTGTCCCAGCCCGAACACCTTTGCAGGGGACGTTTCCGCGGCGGAGCGCTTCCACGCTTCCATGAATTCGTAAATCGATTCGCCCGCCACCACGTGGTGGATGTGATTCTTCGGCAGCACGGCTTGAAAGTCGGTGATGTCGAATCCCAAACGGAAGTTGGTGCTGAAGACCAGCGCTTCCATTTTCCATTTGCGTTCCGCGGTCATGCGTGCGAGGTTCGCCACCCACAATTGACCGAACGGCGTGGACGTGCCTTCGATCATCAAGCCGCCGGGCAGAACATATTCCGCGAGACGTTCATAGGATGGAGCGAAGTCCACCTCTTCATATTGACGCAGGACATTAAACGCGCGGATCAATCTCACGCTTTCAGCTGGTTGCAAAGGCAAGTTAAATCCGCCCAGCCGAAAGTGTGTCCGCGCGTCCGCGTAGGGGAGCGCCGCATCCACTCGCTCTTTGTCAATCTCCACGCCGAGGATGGGGAGATTGGGATTCACACGCCGAAAGCGCTCGGCGCTTTCGAGGTGGTACGAGGATCAAACCCATAGCCAAGATCAACGAAGAATGAATCAGCGAACAGGCCATCGGTCCGCGTGAGAAGCGAGGGCTCATAGAGCAGGATAAAGTTATCCACCCGGCGGAGTCGATTCGAGGCCGTCTTCCCACGGGTGACTTGTCCCACTGGCTTTTTGTTCGGTGTCTTTTTCATGCGGGCTGATTATATAGGAAGAAAATGGAAAGAAGGTTGTAAAATGGGTGAGTCGGTTTCAAATTGTCCGGGAGGTTGGAATGAAAACACGTCAGTTGATTTTTGTAATTCTGTTCATTAGTCTGTTGGCATCTTGCGCTCAAAAGCCGGCAGCCACTGCGGTTGCCCCGATCTATACCGCAACTGCCACGTTGGACCCGATCATCGAAGCGCAGAATGCGGGAATGTTATACAGCCAGGATTTTGAGACCGGCTCGGACGAAGGAATATACGACTTCACCAAGGAAAATTTTGAGGTGGTCGTTGATGACAGCGGCAACCACATCTATTGCAACAAAGGGTCGATCTTCCATTCGCTGGCGCATTTCGGCGCTGAATCGTGGACGAATTATGCAGTGGAGATCAAGTTCAAGTTTGTGCATTTCGGCGACCCTGCCACGATAGACCTGTTCGCGCGTATGGATATACGCGCGAACGGGTATGCAGGAGATATTGACCAACGATTTCAAACTGTCTCTCTGCGCTCCAACCAGGGCGGCAAAGAGTTGATTACACCATCATTCCTTCCGGTGGTGGAGCAATGGTATACCCTGCGCATGGAATTGGTGGGGAACAGGATCCAATTCTTTGTTGACAATAAATTGATGGGGGATATGACCGATACCAATTACTCGAGGGGCAAGGCCGGTTTTGATGTTGCGCCTTCCACCCTGGCTTGTGTTGATGATATTCGTGCCTGGGCGTTGACGGATGACGGGCAGATCGCCCGGCTGCCGGACAAGCCTGAACCGCGCAGTTTGACGGACAGGCTGATCTCCCATAAATTTCCAAAACTATTTTATGTGAGTCAGGATTACAACCCCGCCATCGAAACCCTGACCTCGGCTTATTATTACGATATTTTATTGTTCGATAAGGAACTGACAAAATCAGAGTGGATCTTTCTAGGCCCGGCGGGCATGATCCGTTCACAAAACCCAAACGCGGTTCTATTAGCGGCGCACAGCAACCAGGAGTTTGTCCCGGATGACGGGTCTTTGCTCGGAAGGGGGTTCGTGGCGGGATTAAAGCCGGAGTGGGTGATGCAGGATATTGATGGAAATCCCTTTCCAGCGTTTGACTATGGCAAATATTGGTCCACCATGCTCAATTTATCGACCGATGTCACTACGTACCTGCCTCAATACCTGAATGAGAAAGTGATCTCGACCGGCCTGTTTGACGGAATCTTCTATGACGGCACGGTTGAGACTTGGTGGCAGGCGGACCCAACTCCCGGACGCCCATTCGGGCCGGTTGATTTCAACCGCGACGGCATCGCGGACACCCGCGCAGAACTCACGGCAGCAATGGACACCGGCGTGCAAAAGATGCTCGTGGAAACGCGCAAGGAATTTCCCGCGGATACCCTTATCACTGGGAATGCCGGGTGGAATGGTTCGCTGCTTCTGGCTGACGATGCGAAGGCGGATACCGTATTCGCAGACCTGCTCAATGGGCGGATGATCGAAGGGTTTCTAAATTGGGAACAGTACGATATTGACTGGCTCGAAACCATGCGGGCTTATTACCTGATGCAGCAGGTTTCGGTTGAACCCAAAACGCCCCTGATCATGGCCTATTGCAGCGGAAACGATTATGACCATTTGCGATATGTCCTCGCCTCATCCTTGATGTTTGACGGTTATTTCAATTGTACGAACGACCCGGGATTTTTTTCCAACGCATACCCTTCGCGTTCATACACTGCCAACTGGTGGTATGACGAATACTCCGTGGATCTTTCCACGGGTAAGGCAGTTCAGTCATTGGATGCCAAAGGCTATCTGGGGCTGCCAGTGACGGAAGCATACAATACGAATGACCAAACCGATTTGTTGACCGCCGCGCTTGTGGACAATTCTCCCAAAGCCCTGCGGCTGGCCTGGAGACGGGACTTCGAGCATGGGATCGTACTCATCAATCCTTCCAGGACTTCCAAGATCATTAAATTAAACGGTACATACAAAAAGATACTTGGGACGCACGATCCGCAGTTCAATGACGGGTCGGAGGTCACGAAGATCACTCTGCCTCCCCAGAGCGGGGTTATCCTGCTCAACCCGTAGCGGTGTGGATTTTTGCCGTTTCGCGTTGGAAGTGGTTGTAAAATAGACGAGTGGAAAGTTGAAAGTCAAAGGTCAAAGGTCGGTTGACATAAAGGGCAGGTTGGCATGGCAGATGAGAAACCAAAAAACTCGGAAGTCCCGCACGTACAAGCGGATCATGGATCAACAAGCGTTGGTAGTTTTAACGTCGGAAATGTAGGCGGGAGTGTTGCCGTTGGGAATAATATTTCCATCGTCAACTATTACACAGCCAATGGCGAAAAACGCGAGATGCGGACAGGCTGGTTCTTCGGTCATCGCTACGGTGACTTGGACTCCTTCACAGGTCGCGCCGCTGAAATGGACATGCTCAATGCTTGGTTGAATAACGACAAAGACAACCTGCTGATGCTGCGCGCCTTGGGCGGATTTGGCAAATCCGCGCTGGCGTGGACGTGGTTCAACCGCGTTGACCGTGAGCAATGGCAGACGGCGGTCTGGTGGTCGTTCTATGAAAAGGAATCGGGCTTTGAGAGTTTTCTGTCCGAGACGCTGAAACATCTCGGCGTGGAGGTCAAAGAGTCCGCGCGGCAGCAGGTCAATGATCTGCTGGAAGCCATGCGCGGGACGAACATCCTGATCGTGCTGGACGGCTTCGAGCGCTTGCTGCGTCAATACGGGCGGATGGATGCCGCGCTGCAAAGCGATGACGAGGACGCTGACATTGACCCATCCCAGCGCGATTGTTCCTCCCCGCTGACGGAAACCTTCCTGCGCGGCTTGAGCGGCGCGGGCACGAAGTCCAAAGTCTTGATGACCACGCGCCTGTGTCCGCGCGCCTTGGAGAGCGCCGACGGCAAACTGCTCAAAGGCTGCCGCGAAGAGCCGCTCTCCGCCTTCTCGCCTGATGACGCGGTGACATACTTCCACAACGAGGGAATCAAAGCCACGCGCGCGGAGATTCTCGCTGTCTGTTCCGCGTATGGCTATCACCCGTTGAGTTTGAGCCTGCTAGTCGGTTTGATCAACGAAGACCACGAATCGCGGCGATATTGAGGCGGTGAAGAATCTGGAAATCTTCGATAACGTCAAAGCCAGACGACATCACGTTTTGGAACGCGCGTATGAAAGTTTAGCCCCCGAGCGCAGGGATTTGCTGAGCAAGATTTCCTGCTTTCGCGGCTCGATGGAATACGCCGTGCTCAAAAAGGTCTTCCCCAGCCCCGACCTGGACAAAGCCCTGCTCGACCTGCGCAAGCGCGGACTGCTGCAATACGCGGGCGAGACTCAACGCTACGATATGCACCCGATCGTGCGGCATTATGCCTATGACCATTTCACGGACGAGAAGCGGCGCAAAGAGGCGCACGTCGAACTTGCCATGCACTTTATTGACGCCATGCCCGTGACGAACAAGAACGTGAAAACGCTGGAAGACCTCGCGCCCGTCATCGAACTGTATCATCACATGGTCAGGGCGGGGAATTTGGATGAGGCATTGAAGTTATTTATTGATCGATTGGCAAGGCAACTGCTATTATCAATTTGGCGCATATCAACTTCAGATTGAACTTTTACGCGCTTTATTTCTTGATGGCGAAGACAAACCGCCGCGCTTGAAAAAAGAAGACGACCAAGCATGGACTCTCAACGCCCTCGCCAACTCCTATGCCATGAGCGGACAGCCGCGCCGCGCTGTTCAATTGCGTGAAATGCAATTAACATTGATGAAAAAAAGGATGATAAGAAAATCTCGCCATCGGGGTGGGGAACGTGGCAGACAGCAACTGGTCATCGGCGCGTTAGCGCCGCAGAGCGCAACCTGCGCCGCCGCATTGACCTATGTCGCGAGATTGCGGATGAATTTGAAGAAGCCATCGGTCATCAGGAATTGGGGCTCCTCCTTTCCTATCGCGGCGCGTGGCAGGAGGTAGTGCAGGAATTTTGAATTTGAAGTTTAAGAACAAAAAAGAAAATCAAAGTTTGGTGAATTTTGGTCATACCGCGCCCTGCGTTTCCTGCTGATGGTAAGGAGACAGAATCCTGCAATTCAGTGACGGGTAAAGTCGGCAATCAAATGTGCCCAACGCGCCCTTGAACTGGCAGATGAAACAAAATAAATGGGCATGAACTCCCCGTGATTATGTTCGTGCTTACTGGCTGCTCGGCGCGGCGTATCGCGCGAATAACGAATTGACTCTGGCAGAAGAAAACCTGTCCAAAGCGCTCAATCTCTGTCGGCAAATCAATTTGGTTGAATTTGAAGCCGACATCCTGCTCGACCTGGCGCGGTTGCGTTACGCCCAAGGCGATTTCAAGGACGCGCAGGAAAAAGCGTCCGAGGCGCTGATGATCACGGAGCGCAGCGGGTATGTCTTGCAGGGGGCGGATGTGAATTTGTTCCTCGCGCAATACGCGCTGGAGCAGGAGAAGGACAAAGCCAAGGCAAAGGAATATGCCGAGTCCGCGCTGAAGCTGGCCTATTGTGACGGTCCGCCGTATTATTACAAGGTGGCGTATGAAGAGGCGGAACGGATGTTGGAAAAATTAAAATAGAAAATGTCGTTGCGAGCCCCGAGCCTTAAACGGCGAGTGGGCGAAGCAATCTCCTGATAAAAAGTGTACTTTTGTCACATGGAGATTGCTTCGTCGGGCTATCGCCCTCCTCGCAACGACATGCAAATCAAGAACAGAAAAAGGACTCAGCTCATCGCCAGCGATTGTGCTCAATGAACAGAACAATATTTGAGAGGTATTTATGTCCACATCTGATGAATCGAAACCTGCCGCGCCCCCAGAACCCACTCCCCGCATCATCCTGGCATCCTGGATCAACGTCACACGGATACTGGCAATCGGGTCCATTTTGCCGTGGGGTGGGCTGGCGTTTTGCTCATTGCTTTCCTATCCCTCAGACGAATGGAGTTTTTCAAGAGTGCTTTTCCTGGGAACCTTTTACTCCTACCCGCTCATTATGTTAGGCATCGTCAGTTTCACTCGGACCGCCTACAAAAAGAGCTGGGATTGGGTCGCGTGGATAACGTCCACGATCTCGATCTTGCCGCTCCTATGGTTTCTGCTGGATTTTATAAAAGGCATATAAGGTTTGGATGATTGCAATGCGGCGATGATGAAGTCATTGCCGTGTTGAAAAAGTTGAAATAAAAAATATCCCCATTGATTGAGGCGCAAGCAGTCGAAACCAGTGAAGATGCTGAGGCGCGAAGGCGCACTCGACCACCGTCATGGATGAATCACAACCAAAGGACTCAGCCCATCGCCGAGTCCTTTTTACTTGTTACTTGTTACTTTTTACTCATTACATCATCAAAACATTTCGCAACTCCCCTTTTTATGCTAGACTCACCCCACCAATTCTTTCCTCTTTCATCTTTTCTTCAATCACTTTCTACTTTCCACGACCGCATACGATTTATTGGAAACCGAACCTGCCCATGGAAACTCTCTCCTCCGCGCTCGACCCGCAATCCCCCGAATTCAAAGCCAATGCAGAACACAACCGCGCCCTCGCGAGTGAATTGAAAAAGCGGCTTGCCCTCGTCCGTGAAGGCGGCGGCGAGAAATACCGCAAGCGACATGAAGAGCAGGGCAAGCTCTTCGTGCGCGAACGCATCGAACGTCTGCTCGACCCTGGCGCGCCCTTCCTCGAACTCTCCGCGCTTGCCGCGTGGAATATGTATAAGGAAAAAGAAAGCGATGCTCTCACCGCTCCCAGCGCGGGCATCGTCACAGGCATCGGACGGATCTCCAACCGCGAAGTGATGATCGTTGCCAACGACGCCACCGTCAAAGGCGGTTCGTATTTTTCGATGACCGTCAAAAAGCATTTGCGCGCGCAGCAGGTCGCCGAAGAAAATCATCTGCCCTGTTTGTATCTTGTCGATTCGGGCGGCGCGTATCTGCCGCTGCAGGATGAGGTCTTCCCCGACGCGCATCACTTCGGACGCATTTTTTACAATCAGGCGCGCATGTCTGCCAAGCGCATTCCGCAGATCGCCGCCGTCATGGGCAGCTGCACCGCGGGCGGCGCCTACGTCCCTGCGATGAGCGATGAGGCCATCATTGTCAAAGGTGCGGGCACCATTTTTCTGGGCGGCCCGCCTCTCGTCAAAGCCGCCACGGGCGAGGATGTCACTGCCGAAGAATTGGGCGGCGCAGATGTCCACACCCGCAAGAGCGGTGTTGCGGATCATTTCGCCGAGGATGATGATCATGCCATCGAGATTCTTCGCTCGATCGTAGAGACTCTGCCCCGAGGACATGCGCTGGCGCGCTCGCATCTCTCCGCGCTGGAAGTTGCTCCCCCCGAAGAACCTTTATACAACCCTGACGAATTGTACGGCGTCCTGCCGCGCACCTTCAAAGAGTCCTACGATGTCCGCGAGATCATCGCCCGCATCGTGGACGGTTCCAAGTTCCGCGAGTTCAAAGCGCGATACGGCACCACGTTGGTGACAGGCTTTGCCCGCATTCATGGTTACCCTGTCGGCATCATCGCCAACAACGGCGTGCTGTTCAGCGAGTCCGCGCTCAAAGGGACGCACTTCATCGAACTCTGCGACCAGCGTGGAATCCCATTGCTGTTCCTGCAAAACATCACAGGCTTCATGGTCGGCAAGGAATACGAAACAGGCGGCATCGCCAAAGACGGCGCGAAGATGGTCCATGCCGTTGCCACGACCCGCGTCCCCAAATTGACTCTCGTCATCGGCGGCTCCTTCGGCGCAGGCAACTACGCCATGGCAGGCCGCGCCTACGGCTCCCGCTTCCTGTGGATGTGGCCCAATGCACGCATCTCCGTCATGGGCGGGGAACAAGCCGCGAATGTGCTCTTAACCATCAAACAAGATCAACTCGCTCGAGAGGGCAAACCAACTCTCAGCAAGGAAGAAGCGGACGAGTTCAAACGTCCACTGTTGGAGAAATACGAAACCGAAGGCAGCCCGTACCATTCCTCCGCAAGATTATGGGACGATGGCGTCATCGCCCCCGATGAAACGCGTCAAGTGCTGGGGTTGGCTCTATCAATCGTTTTGAATTCGCCAAAAGAAGAAGGCGGGTTCGGGGTGTTCCGTATGTAGAAAGTGGAAAGTGGCGAGTGGAGAATTAACATGAAGTATGTTGAGTGGCAAGCTAGTGTGCCTGATGAGATCAAAAGCGATTCGCTTTGGAAACTTGAAGTCTATCGCTTGGGTTTATTTGCCGCCGACATTGCATGGCAGGATGCGCTTGTTTTGAATAGAACTTCGCTAACCCGCGGACTTGCCGACCAGCTCTATCGAGCGGTATGCTCCATTTCCGCGAATATCGCCGAAGGGTACTCCCGCTCTACAGGCAAAGACCGTGCTCGTTTTCTCGAATATTCACTTGGTTCTGCAAGAGAAGCACGTGATTGGTATTTCAAATCACACCATACTCTGAAAGAAGAAGTTATCAAACATCGAATTGACTTGTTGACTCAAATTATCAAAATGTTAAGCGTCCTTACACCTAATCAACGCCAAAAAGGAATCCGCGAAGAACAAGCCGAATACATGACCTCACAATCATCAGACCTTAATATCGATTTAGAGATTCCACTCCCATAACTCCACTTTCCACTTTCTACTTTCCACAGGACTCCCATGCCCTTCTCAAACTCAATCGATACCCCACATCACTTCTTTGCACGAATGGCAGGCAACTGGCGCGGCATAAGCAGGCTCTGGATCGAACCAGACAAACTTGCCGACGAAGCCCAAATTGTTGGAACCATTCAACTGCTGCTCGAAGGACGCTACGCCCTCTTCCTGTATCAATCATCCATCGAAGGCGAACATCAGCATGGCATGTTCACCTTTGGCTACAACACCACACTCGAACAATTCGAAACCTCGTGGGTGGATTCGTTCCACACCAACACGGGCATCATGTTCTGCATCGGCGCGGAAAAAGAAAATGGATTTGCCGTCACAGGCAGTTACCCCGACCCCGCCGAAGGCCCCGATTGGAACTGGCGCACCGAAGTGGAGTTGGATGGGAATCAACTTACTATTACCGGATACAACATCACCCCCGAAGGCGAAGAAGCCAAAGCAACGGAAATGGTGCTGACAAGATTGAAGAAATAAACACTACGTCATTGCGAGGAGGGCGTTTCGTCCCGACGAAGCAATCTCACTGCACGACAAATGGAGACAAAATGAAAATCCTCATCATCGGCGGCACGCGTTTTCTCGGACGTCACCTCGTCAACTCTGCCCGC
This sequence comes from Candidatus Villigracilis propinquus, assembly GCA_016714565.1. Taxonomy (GTDB): domain Bacteria; phylum Chloroflexota; class Anaerolineae; order Anaerolineales; family Villigracilaceae; genus Villigracilis; species Villigracilis propinquus. Next base: position 57,526 of record JADKDM010000019.1, on the reverse strand, counting down.
GCGCGCTGGCATGAAGTGACCCTCTTCAACCGAGGCATCACCAATCCCGAGCTTTTTCGAAACGTGGATATGATCCAGGGAGACCGTGAAAAAGACCTGGATCAACTAACGGGTGGACCGTGGGATGCGGTCATCGATACCTGCGGATATTTTCCGCGCATCGTCCGCATGTCTGCCGAGGCGTTGAAGGATAAGGCCGAGCAGTATGTTTTTATCTCCAGCGTTTCGGTGTATGTTGATTTCAAAAAGATCGGCATCAACGAAAGTTATCCCGTTGGCAAGATCGAAGATGAATCGATGGAGGAAGTTACGGGCGAATCGTATGGCCCGTTGAAGGCGCTGTGCGAAAAAGCTGTGCAGGATGCCTTCGGGGTCGGTTCGCTCATTATTCGCCCCGGGCTTATCGTTGGTCCGCACGATCCAACCGACCGCTTCACGTACTGGCCAGTACGCATCGCGCGCGGCGGCGATGTGCTTACTCCCGAAGGTCCTGATGCGCTCACGCAGATCATCGATGTCCGCGACCTCTCCGATTTCATCATCCGTCTGGTGGAACAAAACATCTCAGGTACGTTCAATGCCACTGGTCCATCGGTAACTCTTGGCACCGTGTTCAAGACCTGTAAACAAGCCAGTGGCAGTGACGCAAATTTCAAATGGGCATCGCCAGAATTCCTTGCGAAGAATAATGTCGTGCCGTGGATTGACATGCCCGCATGGGTCCCCGACACGGATGAAGATGCTGGCTTCTCCCGCGTGGATTCTTCCAAAGCCATGCAGGCGGGCCTTGTCATTTCTCCGCTTGTACAGACCGTCAAAGATACGATTGCCTGGGCATCCGAACGTCCCGCGGATCATGAATGGAAAGCGGGGCTGGGTGGTGAGCGTGAATTGGAATTGTTGAAACATGTTCAATAAAATTCTCATTGCCAACCGCGGCGAGATCGCTATCCGAATCATTCGCGCATGCCGCGAGCTTGGCATCAAAACCGTTGCTGTCTATTCCGAAGCGGATAAAAACGCGCAGCATGTTCAACTTGCGGATGAAGCCATTTTGCTTGGCGATGCCGCGCCGAAAGAATCCTATTTGAATGTGGATAAAATCATCCGCGCCGCTCTCGACTCAAAAGCAGATGCCATTCACCCGGGCTATGGATTCCTCTCAGAGAACGCCTCTTTCGCAGGGACAGTTGAATCTGCCAGCCTGACATTTATCGGCCCTTCAGCAGATTCCATCCGCGCCATGGGCGACAAAGCCGAGTCGAAAATATTGATGAAACAGTCAGGCGTGCCAACCGTCCCCGGCTTTGAAGGTTTGACATCAGATGATGATTTCAAAAAAGCCGCAAAAGAAATTGGCTACCCCGTGCTTATCAAAGCGTCCGCGGGCGGCGGCGGCAAAGGCATGCGCGTGGTCAATGCCGAAAGCGAATTGAGCGAAGCGATTGAGTCCGCAAGGCGCGAGGCACTGAATTCCTTCGGTGATGAAAATTTGCTCATCGAAAAATATCTTGCAGATGCGCATCACATCGAGTTTCAAGTCTTTGGCGATAAATATGGAAACCTCGTCCATCTTTTCGAGCGTGAGTGTTCTGTGCAGCGCAGACACCAGAAGATCATCGAAGAGACTCCATCGCCGTTGCTCACCCCCGAGATACGTGAAAAGATGGGCGAAGCCGCAGTAGCCGCTGCCAAAGCTGTCAACTATTACAACGCAGGCACCATCGAATTCATCTTCGACCCCCGACCTTCGACCTTCAACCTTCAACCTTTTTACTTTCTCGAAATGAACACAAGATTGCAGGTAGAACATCCCATCACCGAACTCGTCGCAGGCATTGACCTTGTCCAGTGGCAGATCCGCATTGCGGCGGGAGAAAAATTCCCGTTCACGCAAAGCGACTTTCACCAGCACGGTCATGCCATTGAATGCCGTGTCTATGCCGAAGACCCGTCCAATGGATTTTTACCCAGCACGGGCCGACTCTTGCAATTCCTCGAACCACGCGGCCCGGGCATCCGCGTGGATTCGGGCTTTAAGACGGGCAGTGATGTGAATCATTTCTACGACCCGCTGCTGGCGAAGTTAATTGTCCATGCCGAGACTCGGGATGTGGCGATTCAGCGTATGCAAACTGCCTTGCGTGAGTTCATTGTCCACGGCGTAGTTACGAATATTGATTTCATGCAGGCGGTCTTGAAACATGAAGATTTTGCGCAGGGTAAAGTGTCCACGAGGTGGGTGGAGAAGAATTTGGAGTTGGGGAGTTTGCTCCCTGAACAACAAGTTCCCGCATTTCAGAATTTGATCGCAGCTGCCCTTGCAGATGTGGTCTTCGTTGGTGCGAAGGCGCAGCCCGCTGTATCAAATGAGACTGATCCATTCAACCCGTGGAAGCAGACGAAGAATTATAGAAATTAACAAGACATCGTCATTGCGAGGAGGGTGTTCTTCCCGACGAAGCAATCTCCTATATTGAATGGGAGATTGCTCACCGCACTGGCGTACGGCGCAAGTGTCGGGCAAAGAACAAGTGCGCCCTCGCAATGACGTAAGAGATGATTATGAAAATAAACTTCGACACACAAACTCTTGAGATCAACCCATCGGGCGATCACTACATTGCTACGATGGATGGGAAGACTATTTCGGTTCAAGTCATCCGCGCGGAGGATGGACGCATGGACTTGCTGATCGATGGGCAGCGTGTGAATGCGCATGTCTCATCCGATATGGCGAAGCGCTGGGTGACGATTGACGGTCACACCATTATGCTGACGAAAACATCGGGTGCAAAACAAGGCGTCAGGCACGATCATGCCGGGGGATTGATCGCCCCAATGCCGGGTCAGGTGCGAAGCGTCTCTGTCAGCGTGGGGGATGTCGTTAAGAAAGGTCAAACCTTGCTTACGATGGAGGCCATGAAGATGGAAATCCGCATACAGGCTTTGAAAGATGGCACGGTGAAGGCTCTGCATGTGGCGCAGGGGCAGACGGTGGAGCGTGAACAGATCCTGATCGAGATGGAGGATTAAATGGCTGGTAAATATTTTGATGAGCTTGAAGTTGGAATGAAGTTCAAACATGGCGGGCGCACTGTGACGGAGATGGATAATGTGTTGTTCTCCGCGCTGACGATGAATACGCAGCCGCTGCATGTCAATGAAGATTTCGCGTCGAAGACCGAGTTTGGTCAACGGCTGGTGAATGGGGTTTTTACTTTTGGTTTGGTGGTGGGGTTGACGGTTGCCGAGTTGACCGAAGGCACCATCGTGGCAAATTTGGGATATGACAAAGTTGTTCATCCGAACCCCGTTTTTCACGGTGATACTATTTACGCGGAAAGCGAGATCGTTGAGATGCGCGAGTCAAAGTCCAGACCGAACGCGGGACTGGTGAAAATCAAATGCACAGGCAAAAAGCCGGATGGTACGATCGTGGTGGAGTTCGAGCGAACGGCGATGTTTTTAAAGAAATCAAACTAACCGTCATTGCGAGGAGGGTGCTTTTCCCGACGAAGCAATCTCAGATTTGGTGCGAGATTGCTTCGGGCTATCGCCCTCGCAATGACGAAACAGGAGAACCAATGCACTCACGACGAGCACTGCTTTACATGCCAGGGGATAACTGGAAGATGATCACGAAATCCGTTACGCTGGGTGTGGATTCGATCTGCATGGATATGGAAGACGGCACGGCGGTCAATAAAAAGGCCGAGGCGCGAGCTACCATCTCCAAGGCGTTACAGGAGTTGGATTTTGGCGCGAGCGAAAAACTGGCGCGTATTAATTCGGTGGGTTCAGGTTGGGAGAAGGATGATATTGAAGCGGTGCTGCCTTATCATCCTGACGGGATTGTGATTCCAAAAGTGGAATCGTTTGAACAGGTGGAATGGGCGAGCCGAATCATCGAAGCCGCGGAGTTGAAGTATGGCTGGCCGATCAATTCAGTCCGCATTTTGATCGGAGTGGAAACGGCGAAGGGAATTTTGAATCTCAAAGAGATCGCGGCACATCCACGCTTGGATGCGATCATCTTCGGCGGCGAGGATTTCGCGGCGTCAATTGGCGCTGTCCGCACGAAGGATGCGGTGGAGTTGTTGTATGCACGGCAGGCGGTGATTGTGGCTTGCGCGGCGAATGATCTGCAGGCGCTGGATATTGTCACGATAGATTACAAGGATCTGGAAGCGCTGAAAGTTGAGTCGCAGTTTGGGGCAGGACTCGGCTTCAGCGGGAAACAGATCATTCACCCGAATCAAGTGTCAGCGGTGCAAGAGGCGTTCACTCCATCTGATGAATCAATTGCGTATGCAAGGCGCATCGTGGAGACATTTGAAGCCAGTCAAAAAGAGGGCAAGGGCGCGTACGCTTTGGATGATAAGATGATCGACATGCCGCTCTTGAAGAATGCACAAAAGGTGTTGGCGCGGGCGAAGGCGGCAGGTAAATAACATCGTCCACGGTCTGTCATCCATCGTCTATTAAGGAAGGTTTTCATTGGTATCCATTATTTTTGGTCTTGCATCCGCGCTTAGTTGGGGGGCGGGCGATTTTACGGGTGGGATGGCAGCGCGCAAGGTAGGCGCGTTTCGTTCGGTGTTCTATGCAGAAGTGATCGGGATCGTGTTCCTTTTTATCGTAGTTGGTGTAACGGGTGAGTCTATGCTCGGCTCACGGTCTGCGGTCTTTGCCCTCGTCGCGGGCGCGCTCGGCACCATTGGGTTGATGCTTCTGTACCATGCAATGGCAATCGGAGTAATGAGCATCGCCGCGCCAGTTTCTGCATTATTGGCCGCAACGCTGCCCGTTATAGTTGGAATGTTCACACAGGGGTTGCCTGATTTTCTGACGATCCTTGGATTTGGCTTCGCCCTCTTTGCGGTGTGGATGATCTCCCAGGGTGAAGGTGGCGTGAAGGACATCCTCTCGCATCTTTCGGACTTGAAGCTGCCTCTAATCGCAGGCATTGGATTTGGCCTGTACTTTGTCCTCATGCACGAAGCCACGAAGGCGGGCGGCGCCTTCTGGCCCATGATCTTGTCGCGCTCAGGTGGTATTGTGCTTATTACGGCCTATCTGCTTATCACAAGGTCGTCAATAAAAATTGACACTTCTGCACTGCCTATCATTACAGTCAATGGTCTTCTGGATATTGGCGGTAATTTCTTCTTTATACTCGCCAGCCAATCAGGCAGGTTGGACGTGGCCTCCGTGCTCAGTTCCCTTTTCCCCGGCGCCACGGTCGTGCTCGCGTGGGTATTCCTCAAGGAACGGCTTAATCGAAACCAATGGATCGGTATTGCGGCGGCCTTAATTGCGATCGTTTTAATGACCATTTGATACTTTATCAAGGAGATGACATCATGAATTCTGCTTTAGAACATAATCAGGTATTACAGCAAAATGGCATGTTCAGTGCCGCCGATCTTGAAGAGAACAAACAGGGACGTTATTCCCCCACCCAATTGAAGCGTTTTGAAGAGACACGTAATTTCATGCAGTACTCCGCAAACAAGTATGATAATAAAGGCCCGATCATTTCTCTGATCTTCGGCTTTGGATTTCTTGCCTTTGCCGTAGTGCTATATTTTGTGGGCGTATTCGATATGTTGCAGAATATGCTGGGCGGATTATTCTTCCCTGTGATGGTGGGAGCGTTGCTTCTTGCTGCCCTGTTTATATTTGTGATTGTCCCGCGTCAATATCAGGCTTCTGTGGAAATGGCACGGAATATGGGTACGCCGCTCGCGGCCAGTCCACTGGGAGAGATTCAGACCATTGAAGCGCGTGCCGAAGCATACACATCCCAGGGCGGCATCAATCGGCGTGGGCATCAATCCACACAGGTTTCTCATATTTTGCGAATGGACAGCATCGAATTCAACATCACAGATTCGCTGCGAGAGACCATTCAACCAAAACGGCTGTATCGTGTCCATGCTGTGAAAGATCAGGGTGTCTGGGTTCTGTTGAGTATGGAAACGCTGGAATAGCGATTCTTGCAAAAACTGTGGTAAACTCACGTCCGCTCTCACTGGAGAGCAAACGTTTTTGGGAATTGTTTTGATCACTCTAAATGATGGCCCGGCGCACAACATGTCGGGCTTTTTTGTTGGGCGGGTGTGCTTGCAAAAGCAAACCTTGTTGGCAAGAAGGAAGTAAAACGGAGTCATCGAAACATCCCGTATATAGTGTGTCGTTGCGAGCCGCGCTCGCTGCGGCGAAGCAATCTCCAGCAATGTGAGATTGTTTTGTCGGGCTAAAGCCCTCTTCGCAATGACATAAAAAAAGGATACAGATGACAACCGATTTTTCTTCTCTCAACCTGCGTGACGAGATCATGCAGGCCATCACTGAGCTTGGCTATTCCGAGCCCACACCCATTCAAGCGGGCATGATCCCCCTCATGCTCACCGGCGTTGACGTAATTGGTCAGGCCCAAACCGGCACAGGCAAAACAGCCGCCTTCGCCCTCCCCATTCTCAACAATTTTGAACGACAAAAAAATCCGCAGGCGTTGGTGCTCGCGCCTACGCGTGAACTCGCGCTGCAGGTTGCCGATTCCATGATCCAATATGGCAAGCATCTCAACGTGCGCGTGCTTGCTGTCTATGGCGGCCAGCCCTACAGCCCGCAGATCAACAGCCTCAAACGCGGCGTGGATGTTGTCGTCGGCACACCGGGCCGTATGAACGATCTGCTCGAGCGTAACGTCCTCAACTTGAGCGAGATCAAGACCGTCGTCCTGGATGAAGCGGATGAAATGCTCAACATGGGATTCATCGACGAAGTCGAAAAGATCCTCGCGACGACTCCTGCCGAGCGTCAGACTTCCCTCTTCAGCGCCACCATGCCCGCGCGGATTCGCGCTCTCGCAAATCGCTTCATGCGCGACCCTCAATCTGTTACTGTTAAAAGAAGCGCTCTCACCACCCCGCACATTGAACAACGCTATTACCTCGTCCACGACAGTGACAAGATCAACGCCCTTACTCGTCTCTTCGAGATCGAACCCATTCATAGCGCCTTGATCTTTGCCCGCACCCGCGCAGAGACGGGACAGCTAGCCAATGAACTGGTAATTCGCGGCATCCCCGCCGAAGCCATTCATGGTGACTTGGATCAGAATGCCCGTGAGCGCGTACTCGGACGTTTCCGTGCCAACCAGCTTAAAGTGTTGGTCGCCACCGATGTGGCCGCCCGTGGTTTGGACATTGACGATATTTCCCACGTATTCAACTTCCATTTGCCCGATGACGCCGAAGTGTACGTCCACCGTATTGGACGCACAGGCCGCGCAGGCAAGGAGGGCATTGCCATCAGCTTGATCTCTCCGCGTGAAAAGCGCCGCATGCGCGAAGTGGAAGCACTTACCAAGCAGATCGTCACCAAAATGGAATTGCCCACCACCTCCGATATCATCAAGCACCGCGAATCGCAAACGGTTGAGAACTTAAAGATCTGGCTTGGCCGTGGACGTTTCAAGCGCGAACTTGAAATGGTACAGGAACTGATCGAAGCAGGTCACGATGTGGTGAACATCGCCGCCGCTGCCATCAAGATTGCCCGCGCTGATGAAAAGCAACGCCCCATTTCAGAGGTGGCTGAGGTGAAGGCCGATTTCTCCCGCAAGCCTGAACGTGACTATAGCAGCCGTGGTTCCCTGCGCAGCAATAAACGCGGTGATACTGCTTCTGGCAAACGCGACTTTGGTGCAGGCGCCAAACGCGGCGATTTTGCCGGCAAGAAACCCCGCCGTGACTCGCACGAAGAAGGCATGATCCGCTTGAAGATCAACAAGGGCAAAGCCAACAATATCCGCCCGAATGACATTGTCGGACAGATCGCCTTCCATGCCAATATCCCCGGCTATACCATTGGAAAGATCCGCATTGAAGATACATATACCTTTGTGGATGTCCCTGAAGGTGCAGTGGATCAGGTCATCAAACACAGCGGCAATTACAAGATCGGCAAGGAAAAGTTCAGCGTAACGAAAGCGTAATTTCAGCCTGAATTTTCATTGACGCCACGCAATCACCGTGATAAAGTAGTGCCTTACACGGATACCAGTAGTTCGCTTTGGAAGTATAACCATCGGCTCAGGGTAATCAATCCATGAGCCGATTTTTTTGTATGTTCTGGCGAAAGAACCGGGTCCTCCAAATTTTTCATTTGCCATAGGAGGCAAACATGTCAGAACGTATTATCGGAACAGTCAAATGGTTCAACGGAAGCAAGGGCTATGGCTTTCTTGCTCGTGAAGGCGGCGCAGATGTATTCGTCCACTTCTCCGCGATCCAGGGCGACGGTTTCAAAAACCTTGAAGAAGGTCAGAAGGTTGAATTCACCGTTGAGAAAGGCCCCAAGGGCCCGCAGGCTACTAACGTAGTTGTGATCAGCTAAGTTCACTTTTAATACGCAAAAACTCCCTGAGATGAAAATCTCGGGGAGTTTTTTTAATTCATTGGACGACAGACCACAGACGATGGACCAAGATCCATGGTCTGTGGTCCAAAATACTATTTTTTCGCTTTCAAACTGAATGAGAAAGTACTGCCTTTTCCTTCGCCTTCTGATTCGACCCAGATGCGTCCGCCGTGGGCTTCGACGAGGTGACGGGCGATGGTGAGGCCGATGCCCGAGCCGCCGCCTGCGTTGCGCGAGCGGGACTTATCCACGCGGTAGAAGCGGGTGAAGAGATTTTTCAAATGTTCGGGCGGGATTCCGATGCCGGAGTCTTTGACGGAGACAATGACTTCATCATCTTTTTGAATGGCGGAGATGGTGACACTGCCATCTTCGGGAGTATATTGCAGGGCATTCGCCACGAGGTTGGTGAGGACTTGCGTGATGCGGTCTTCGTCAGCTAGGACATGTTGAAGATTGGCTGGCAGGTTCGAGCGGAGAGTGATGCGTTTTACTGTCGCTTGGGGAGAAAGCCGTTTGAGGATCGTCCCCACGAGCGAGGAAAGATCAGTCGGATGAATATCCAAAGAAAATGCATTGGCTTCCACGCGGCTCAACTCTTGCAAGTCATCCACGAGGCGCGCGAGGCGGCTGGCTTCGTTATGGATCTGGTCGTAGGTTTCGGGCGTGGCAGGGAGGACGCCATCCACAAGGCCTTCCATGTAGCCTTTGATGGAGGTGAGCGGGGTGCGCAGTTCGTGGGTGACATCGCCGATGAGCTGGCGGCGTTTGTTTTCCACCTGCTCAAGCTGCGAAGCCATTTGATTGAAACTTGTTGCGAGTTGGGCGAGTTCATCTTCACCGGTAATTTCAACCCGCTTGTTGTATTGTCCATCTGCGATGTGCTGTGATGCGGTATTTAAAGTTTGCACGGGCGCAACGATACGGCGGCTGATGAACAGGCTGACAAGCAACGCCGCGATCACTGATGCGGTTGCGGCAATGGCAAGTGACTCGGTGACGCTGGCGCGATAATTTTGGAAGAATGAATTCATTCCCTGGCCGTTGCCATTCCCCATGCCCATTCCCTGCCCGGTGGACATGCCCATCTGACTCATGTGCCGTTGGAACGTGGCGGGTACTGCGAGTTCGGTTGCAATGAGCAGAACGATCACACCAATTGCAATGACAAGGATGTTTGAAAGGAATACTTTTGCGCTGAGATGTTCACGAATGTATTTCATAAAAATTCTTTCGATTACAGCGCTTCATCGTCAAAGCGATAGCCGACGCCGCGCACAGTGGCGATGAAATCGTCATTGCCAAGTTTCTGGCGCACATGCCCGAGATGAACATCCACCACGCGCATTTCGCCAAAATATTCGCCGCCCCAAATTTTTTCAAGCAGTTGTTCGCGCGAAAGCACGCGCCCGTGATTTTCAGCGAGGGCATGCAGCAGGTCAAATTCAATGGAAGTTAGTTCGATGAGCTCATTATCTACGTGGACAGTGTGCGCGCCCACATCAATGTGGACGTGCTTGAAGGAGAGCACGCTTCTCTCCGCGCTCGCGCCTGATCCTGTTTGCAGACGGCGCAGCGCCGCCTTGACTCTCGCCACCAACTCGCGCGGACTGAATGGCTTGGTCACATAATCATCCGCGCCGACGGAGAGCCCGATGATCTTATCTGTCTCTTCGGTGCGGGCGGTGAGCATGATGACATACACATCCGATTCGCGGCGCAGGCGGGAGAGCAGTTCGATGCCATCAATTCCGGGGAGCATGAGGTCAAGGATGATCAGGTCTGGTTTGAAGGCGCGCGCGGCTTTGAGGCCTGCGTTGCCATCGGCGGCAGTGAACACCTCATAGCCTTCGGGCTTGAGATAGGCGCTCACCAGATTGATGATGGAGGGTTCATCGTCGATTACGAGGATTTTTGTCATGGGTGGATTCTACTCTTTTATCTGGAAAGTGTTTTTTTATTCAACCAACCACAGATTGACACAGATAAAAGGGATATTTACAGGCTTCCCAATTTTATTTTTTTATCTGTGGTTTAAGAAAATTTAGGGGATAACCTTATCCACTTCGGCTTGCAGGGCGGGCTTGAGAGTTTCAAAGTCAAGTCCGTTGGCGGTGGCGTAATCTTTGATCTTCATGGCGGGGTCGGGCATGGGAGCGCCGATGATGCTTTCGATGGTTTCCTGCGAGACTCCCCAGGTGATGAGTTCCCCGAAGATGGTCTTACCTTTGATGACGTACTCTTCGGTTTCCGTGTGGACTTCTGTTGCGACAGGCGTCACATCTGTGGCGGGTTCTTCCACAACGGGCGCGGATGCCTCGCCGACATTGACCGTGAACGTTTCGAGATACGCGATCTGTTCAGCGGAGAGATTTCCGTGTGCCAGCAAAATATCCGTGGCGGATTGGGGCATGTAGATTTCCAGACCAGTGGTGTCGAAGGGCAGGCCGTTGTAGTAGGCGACGAACAATCGCACTGAGGCAGTGCCGACTTCAAATCCGCTGTCGAGGTAGATGGTTTCCAATTCCTTGATGGCAAAGGCGGCGGGGTCTTCTGTAGTGATGCCGAAGGCTTGCGCCAGAATTTGTGAGTCAATGTCGAAGGAGTTGGTGATATCGCCAAAGGTGTACGAGCCGCGGATGTCTGCCGGGTTGGCCATGCCAGCAAATTCACCTTCGGTATATGTGGCCGGTTCCTTGGTGGTTTCAGTTTGCCACCAGCCCATGACAGAGGAGAAAGAGATTCCGCCGAACATGAGAACGAATATGATGATCGCGAGGGGTTTGGATGTTAGATTCATTTCACACTTCCACTGGTGAAGAGAACGGTTTTAGCAACGGGGCAGATCGCTTCGGAAGTACATTCCAAACACGAAATGCATTGATGGTTACGGACAGTTTTGACAGTGTCCACTTCGATGTTCATTGGGCACATGATCGAGCAAGCGCCGTCAGCTTTGCAGGTGGACTCAGCGCGTTTGATCGAGAAGACGCGGAAGAGATTGGTAACTCCGAGCACGGCTCCGTACGGACAGGCATACTTGCACCACGGGCGTTCCACAAAAACCGAAAGCAGCAGGGTGACGCCCAAAATGGCGAGGGCGCTGGGGGCAACTTCCGTGCTCCAGAAATTGAAGAGGGCAAAGTAGGGATCATAGGATTCAAAGATCAACGTGCCGCTGGTGGCGGTGACATACAGAACCCAGGCCAAAATTCCATAGCGGGCATAGCGCAGGACAGAGTCCAACTTGGTGGGGACGAAATGGTTGTAGCGGCGTTTGAAGAATTTTTTACCGAGCTTGCCGACCCATTCCTGCACGGTGCCAAGCGGACAAACCCATCCGCAAAAGACGGGGCCAAACAAGACGGACAGCAGCAGGACAATCCCTGCCAGCACAAGCGCAGAGTCGTGGATTTTTTGAACCATCAATCCACTGGTTGCGAAGGTGTACAACGTCTCCACGCCGCCGAAGGGACAGACCGCATGAAGCGATGCGTCCGCAAGGAAGGGGATCGCGGCTCCGCTTTCTGCCAGCGTGTGATTAACCGCAATGGCAGCGATCAACAGAAAGAAGAACCACTGCACCAGCTTGCGAACCCAAATGGTGCGCGGGCGAAATAATCGAATGCGTTTGTTGAACAAGGTGACCATAACATCCTCCAGAAAATTTTATAGTTCGAGTGTAGTTTTCTTGTGTAGAGGGATATCAAAATTCATGTAAAGGTTGTGTAAAGACATCACTTTAAAAGTACAGATTCTGAATTCTATAAGAATGCGTTCTTCACACGTCCTGACCAGGCATGACGAGAAAGCCATAACTGCGTACAAGTTCGAGATATTGGCATGGAAGCCAGAAAGGTGACAGCTTTACTCTTGACAGAATCGATATGATAAGTAAAAATCGCCCTATCGCTAAAAAAAATTTTACCGATAGACTGGATTTTTCATGAAAAAGACACAGGATAAAAAACGCTACCATGTTTCCGACCTTGAGACCCTGCGCGCCATTGCCGACCCGCTGCGGGTGCAGATCCTGGAGTTGATGGAAGGACAAAGCCTTACCGTCAAACAGGTGGCCGAGAAGTTGGGGCTCGCCCCCAGTAAGCTGTATTATCACTTTGGCGCGCTGGAAAAGCTTGGTCTCATCGAAGTAGCAGAGACTCGCATGGTTGCCAACATGCAGGAAAAGAAATTCCGCTCCAATGCCGATCTGCTGGATGTTGACCCGGCCCTGTTCAATTTCTCGAAGGAGGGCGATAACGAGCCGATCAATATCCTGCTTGCCTCAACCATTGATGCGACCCGCGATGATCTGCTTCGCAGTTTACAAGCGCGACAATTCCAGTTGGAACAGGGCGCAGATGAGCAACCCCGCCGTCTGATCATTAACCGCGTGGTCAGCCGCGTGCCCGAACACCGCATCGAAGAATTCCAGAAACAATTGATGAAGCTCCTGCAGGAGTTCGAGGCCGAAGACCAAACCTCAAAATCCAGCGACCAGCCGTATGCTTTATCGTTAGCTTTTTATCCGAGTTTTTATTTTGACAAGACCGTCAAGAAAGGTAAAAAGAAATGACCTCTTTATCCGTACCTGTCGCAACCGAAACCCCGAAAGATATGAAGACCTTCTTTACCATCTGGGTGGGACAATTGATCTCCATGCTCGGCTCCGGCCTGACCCAGTTCGCCCTCGCCGTGTGGATCTACGACCAGACCAAACAAGCCACGCCGTTCGCCATCACCGTTTTGCTTGGCTCATTGCCGCGCACCTTTTTATTGCCCATCGCAGGTTCGATAGCAGACCGCTTCAACCGCCGCATTATCATGATCGTGGCAGATGTGCTTAATGCCCTGCTGACACTATTCATCTTCATATTGCTTGGCGCCGGCTCATTGCAGTTGTGGCATATCTATCTTGTTTCTGCGCTCGGCTCCATCTTGAGCGCATTTCAAGAACCAGCCTATACTGCGTCCATTTCGATGATCGTGCCGAAGGAAAAACTCGGCAGCGCCAACGGCATGGTGCAGATGGGGCAAGCCCTCTCCTCGGTACTTACCCCGGTCATGGCTGGCGCGCTCTTCGTTTTCATCGGCATGAACGGCATCATCATGATCGACTTCGTAACCTTTTTCTTCGCAGTCGGTGCGCTGCTCTTCGTACGCATTCCACAACCAGAACGTGCCCCGGAACATAAAGACTCCAATATTTGGCAGGATATGTCTTTTGGCTGGAACTACCTGCGCGAGCGGACGGGCCTCTTCGGCCTGCTGCTGTATTATGCGATGGTGAACTTTCTGCTCAACTGGTCTGCGGTTCTGCTCATCCCGATGGTCTTAAGCCGTTTCACTGCCGATGTGCTGGGTCTCATCCAAACCGTGATGGGCGTTGGTATGCTGGCAGGCAGCATCATCATGAGTGCATGGGGCGGCGCCAAACGCCGCATCCCCGCTGCCATCGGTTTCCTTGTATTGGGTGTCACAGGCTTCGTCATTGCTGGTTTGCAGCCCAATCCATTTTTCATCGGCGCGGGAGTATTCGTCTTGATGTTCTTTGTTCCTCTGGCAAGCGGTAACAGCCAGGTCGTTTTTCAGACCAAAGTTGCGCGTGATCTTCAAGGACGTGTCTTCTCCGTCCGCTCTGCCATCTCCCAATCGATCATGCCCATTGCGTTTCTCACCGCTGGCCCGCTTGCCGATAAATTCTTCGAGCCGCTGCTCATGGACGACGGCGCGCTTGCGAACACCTTCGTCGGACAGATCCTTGGAACCGGTGTGGGGCGCGGTATCGGTCTGATGTTCATCCTCTCCGGTCTGACCGCCATACTAATTAGCGCGATGGTGTACGCCAACCCGCGCATCCGCAATTTGGAAGATGAATTGCCAGATGCGACACCTGCTGAGGAAAAAGCGCCTCAACCCTAAACTCAAGTTTGGTCAAACAAAAAGAGCCTCATCCTACGCTGAAAGTGTGGATGAGGCTCTTTGCTTTCCAGAATTAATTTCTCAATTGCCTTGCCCTGCCAAAGATGGCGAAGGCGATCAACGCAATTGAAAACGGGATGAAGAACTGCGGATACCCGTTGCTGTGCGAGCCGATGAAATCCAACCCGGGGACTTTGTTGAGCGGGCCAAGATACCAGATGACCATGTACAGAATTTCAAAGAGTTTGCTGGTTCCGCTCCACACGCCTGAGGCTAATGCTAATGATGGAATGAAGAACGCAGCTGAGAATAATGCCAGCAAGCCGACTGTATCACCGTCAATTGCAAATCTCAATGCTGCGCCGCTTGCCATGATGAGCGTGACGATGAATCCTGCGACCCATTGCGCGGGGAGTTGACGCATGAGCGGGGAGGCGGAGGAGAATGTCAACTGCTGGACGTTGTTGTGAATCTCACGGTTGCCGATGGCTGACCAGATTAAGATGGGCCAGATCCATGCGAAAGGCAGAACGAGCTCACGCGTGGTCGTGGATGCAAGTTGTTTACGAGAGAGGAAGCTCTCTGGTTGCAACCCGAATTCTAGTTGGATGCCGTTTTATTGTCCCTATCCTATCGGCTGGTTAATTTGGAGATATAAAAGACTTTAGCGCGAATTTGGCGAATGGGCGAATTACTCAAATTTTTAGCGGATCTTCTCTCTGGCAGCTTTTTGCAAAAGGAGATATGCACTCTCGATCAATCGCTTCACATCTTCGCCTAAAACTGGTCGGCCCTCTTCGATCTTTTCCACCACCCTCAGCATTGCCCCGCGGACTCCGCTGGCGCGGTATGCCACAGCAGAATCAGCAGAGATGCGTTCGAGGCGGGAGAGAAGAAATTGGAGAGTGCGGAGAGGTTCGTCGGTCATACGCCTATTGTATCTGACAGTAGACGATGGACGATAGACTGTTGATCACGGTCTACCGTCCATCGTCAGTGGTCTATTGTCGTTTCCTTGTCCACCACAACCCGAACAATAACCCAGCCAAGCCGAGCAGCATCACATTGCCAAGTCCATCTCCCACAGATGGATACAGCGTGTTCACAGAACCGATCGGTGTTTGCACATTTTGAATACCAGTGAAGCCACTTGCGTTTTCTTCGAACATATTCACGTGGTTGATCTCGCGTCCGTATGCATCGACCACAACCGACACGCCTTCCCCTGTTTGGCGAAAGATGCTCATGCCATTCTCCACGGCGCGGAAGGCTGCCATGCCTGCGTGAATATCTTTCACTTCAACCCAGTCATTTGAGGGGACGAAGAGCAAATCCACATTCTGTTCACCCGCTTGTTTGACAGCGTTCGGGAAGTCCGCATCCCAGCAGATGATGGCACTGAGTTTGCCGTAGGGTGTGTCGACGGTTTGCAGAACGCCATCGCCTTTGAGCGAGCCTTCAAAATCGTTGCCACCATATTTGACATGAGTTAACACCACGTCGCCGTTCGGGTCAATGATGCGCACTATGTTTTCAGCGGGAGTTTTTCCAAAGTCAAAGGTCGGCAGCACGATGTAAATATTTTTCTCTTTTGCAATCGCAGACGCTTTGGCGATCAAAGCCTCCACCTGGTCAGACATGCCCATGCCCGCGCCTTCCTGCAGGACAACGATGTTCGCTCCGTCATCTGCCATCTTGCGGATTTGATTTAATTCCTCGATATGAAGTTCATCCACGGCCTGACGAAAACCCGCTTCATTATTCGCATTGAGTTGGCTCATCACCTCAGACAGTTTCCCGGCTGGGAGAGAGAAGCCTGCGATCTGGGCAGTCTGTTCGGGTTGCGAGGGGAGCAGAGTCCGCCCGAAGCTGAGAGCAAGGATCAAGGCGAGCACCCCGGCAAAAGTCAGAGAGAGGCGCGAAGGTTTTACTTCCCAAAAATGATTGACGAGACTTCCAAACCAACTGGCGACGAAGGTCACGCCCCATAATCCAGCCACAGAAACGATCTGCATGGTGGGGAGGAAATCACGTTGAGAATATGCGCCCGCGCCGAACGTGCCGAACGGACTGCCTGTAGCGGAGAAGAAATCCATGGCGGTGGCGGCGATGGGGTAGACGAGAGTCAGCCACGCGGAGGAGCCGAAACGGCGATAATACATGCGGTCAATGACGTAGGGCAGCAGACCGATGGGTGCCATGAGCAGGAAGAAGCCTGCTTCGGCGAGCGGATGAATTTTGGACATGAAGGTTGCGCCCTGCCATGAGATGATGGTGGAGACGGCAGAGACAAGCCAAAGCAAAAGGAAGTTACGCCCCGCCTTGTCGCTATCGCGGAAGAAGCGGATGCCGAAGATGGGCACGATCCATGCTGCGAGCGGGATGTTCCACTTGCCGCCGATGAATAAGCCGAGGATGAAGATGATTGCGAGGTAAAGATAGCGAAGGGATTTGTTGTTCATGAGAGACTCCTGTGTGGTGAATGGTAGTTGGTGATTGGCGCTGATTGCTATGGCATTTGGCCTTCTACAGGGCTTCACATCGGCCATTCCGTGCAAAAGTGGACATTGTCCATTCGGACAATATGCCAGTGTGCCTGCTGCGAGTAAAATTAGCGCATGGAACAAAACTCAAGCAAGGCTGCCTTTATTTCCTATCCCTTCTACATCTTTATTTCCCTCTTGATCGGGGTGATTGCGGTGATTGGAATTCGCGATCTATGGAAGTCAAGTTCACTGACCTACACTGCGCTTTTTTCATTTCTCATCCTGCTTCATATCATGCTGTTCTGGTTGAACATACGGCAATATGAAAACTCCCGCTGGTGGTTCTTCTATTATCCCGCCCAGGTCGTTTTGATCGTTGCGATGGTGAACCTGCCTTTCGCAAGCGACATCAACCTGACATTGTTGGGTTCATCCATTCTTTGTTTGATCGGCGAGTCACTTGGGCTGTGGGGCAACACGCGCCGCGCCTTGTATTTGGGAATTTTTCTTTTCATGTTCATGGTAGTCATGTTGTATTTGCAAGTGGGGCGTGACAGACTGTTACTTGCTGTATCCAGCATGTTGGTCAATGGCGGATTCATTGTATTGTTGATGGTGATGTTCAATCAGCAACTTGCCGAGCGCCAGAAAGCCGAAGAACTTGCAGAGAGCCTTGAGAGTGCAAATGCAAAACTTGCTGCTTCCTCTGCGAAAATAGAATCGCTCACGTTGCAGAACGAACGTCAACGCATGGCGCGGGAATTGCACGACACGCTCGCGCAAGGCGTGGCGGGGCTGGTCTTGCAGCTCGAAGCGGTGAAAGCACACCTCAGAGCAAATCGAACCGAACGCGCGTCCGCGATCGTTGAACAATCCATCATCCGCGCACGCAGCACCCTCGCAGAATCTCGCGCTGCGATCGATGACCTGCGTGCTGCGCCTGCAAACCTAACCGAAGCAGTGCGCGAGAAGATTGATCGCTTCACGCAGGCGACAGGAATTCCTTGTGAATTGGAAATTTCGGTAAACAAAAATCGGCTATCCCCTGAAACGACAAGCCATGCGCTCAACATCCTCAGCGAATCATTGACAAACATCGCCCGCCATGCACAGGCGACACAAGTCCATGTGAAGTGGATGCTTCAAGATCAAAACCTCGAACTCGAAGTCCGCGATAATGGCAAAGGTTTCGATGTGAATCAAAAGTCAAACGGAAGTTATGGCCTGGTTGGGATGCACGAGCGCGCACGTCTGACAGGCGGCACGCTTTCCATTGAATCAAATAATGACGGCACGTGCATTCAATTCATCGTGGGGAGGTCGTGATGATCCGCGTGATGATCACCGATGACCATCTCATTGTCCGCGAAGGCTTGCGGCTGATCCTTGAAACGGCTGATGATATCGAAGTCGTTGGCGAAGCTGTGGATGGAGCGGAGTGTCTGGAACTTGTTTCGAAATTAAATCCCGATGTCATTCTCATGGATTTGCAAATGCCGCGAATGGACGGCATCACCGCCATCGAACATCTGCGAAAGGATCATCCACAGATTGCCATCGTCATCCTCACCACTTATAACGAAGATGACCTGATGATCCGCGGTCTGCAATCTGGCGCGCGCGGATATTTGCTCAAAGACTCGAGTCGCGAAAATCTACTGGATGCGATCCATGCTGCTGCGAAAGGCGAGACATTATTGAAGCCGGATATCCTCGCCCGCGTGCTCGCGCCTCAGACCGCGCCCAAGCCTGCATCCACACCCCAAACAGACTCCACGCTGACGGAGCGCGAGCTTGAAGTGCTGCAGTCTGCTGCGAGAGGTGAACGCAACAAAGAGATCGCCTACAAGTTGGGAATCACCGAAAGAACCGTCAAGGCACATCTGCAAAGTATTTATCAAAAGTATGGCGTGGATTCCCGCGCGGCGGCAGTCGCTGTGGCGGCACACAAGGGATTGCTGGAAACATGAAGTGATAGACACTTGCAAGAGACTGTCACCTGTATAATTACCCCATGTCCAATACTAGTAAAACCGTCTGGTCTTCCGAAGATGGAGACCTTCGTAAGAAAGAACAAACTACATTCCACACCAAGTCCCTGCCGCCGCAGCAGCAGACAGCCTACCTTCACCGTGAATCAGGCGGGCGCGGCGGGAAGGTAGTTTCAGTCGTGAAGAATTTGATTCTCACAGAAGATGACCTGAAATCCCTCGCCAAAAAACTCAAGCAGGAATGCGGCACAGGCGGGACTGTGAAAGATGGCATGATCGAAATTCAGGGAGAACACCGTCAACGCATAGCAGAGGTGTTGACCAAGCTGGGGTACAAGGTCAAGATCGCGGGTGGATGAATCTCCGTCCGCTTTGTTTACGGTTGAGTGATCTGTGTTTTCATGTTCTCAAAGATGACATGTTGTTCTTCATAGGCTGATCCCTGATTGAATAGGGAAAAAGCCACCAGGCCCGAATCGAGGCGGTCATCCTGAATATAGCCAATGAGATAGTTATTGACGAAGGCGGCGATCTTCCCTCCAACGGCAACCACTTTCAGGTGATTGGCCTGACCAACCTCATTCAACTGCGGGATTTTTACCCAGTCTTGCAGGGGAGTCCACCAGTCATCGCCGGTCTTGCGGGTATCGGCATAAGCAAGGACGGCTTCATCACCCCACACAGCCAGCTCGTAGTACTGAAAACTTTCCCAGTTTTGATGATTGAAACGGAACAGGATGGCGTATCGTGCATCAACGGTGGATGCATCGGTCAATGTGGCATCGGTTTCAAAGATGAGATCGGAGAATTCATGCCCGTCACATGGACTGAACACTCCCCCGCTGGCGACGATGTTGAGTGCCTCATCTTTAATAAAGGTTTTGTATCCATCCCCATTCCCGGGGGCAAAGCAATTGGAGTAATCAATACATTGAATAGCATTTGAGGCGTGGGGGAGGGTGGAATGGGTGTCGGGGTGAACGTTGATGTAGGGCTAGGAGAATTGGTTGGGGTCGGTGTCTCAGCAGCAGATGATGAAGGCCCCGATACACAAGCCGTTAAAGATGTCGTCAGCAGGAAAATAACGAGAAAGAATTTAATTAACAATTTCATGTTTACTCCGATACTTGGATGCTTTTATGCGGTTATCATAAATGACTCACTGGCTGTGGCTGGTCCAAGTGAGTCATTTATGGATTTGTGATGAATAACCCGACAGTGAATAAACTATTTTCTAAGGAACGAGTTTGTGGAGGTCGAAAGGAATTTGCAGCGGGTCATTTTTATAGGTTCCCGTTAGGAGCAGAAAACCTCCCTGACTAACGCCAAGTGTTTTCATGGTGATCTCTTCATTGCCAACTGTATAGACCCAACTTAGTGTGCTTCCATCCCAGGATTGCGAGAGGATGGTCCGGTCGGCACCGTCATCGCCGGTGAGGGATGCCACAATGTAGACATCTCCCAGTTTCTCAATGACGATAGTTTCATTGCCAGATTCGCTGGTTCGCGAAAGCGTCCATGATCCTGAATAGTCCGGGTTTGGGGCTGGGTAGGCAACCGGATACAAAGGCAAGAGATCTAAGGCGAAAATTGGTTCGCCGGTTGGGGATGTCATCTTCGCCGTGGTATTCAGCAGGTATCCAAGGTCGCCGCATCCGCAAACATTGAAATCGATCGTTTCGAAGGAGAGAATATTTCCTTCCACATTCTGCATGGACCATTTCAGCGTTTTGCCATCCCAGTTTTGAGAAACCAGCGGAAAAGAACTGCTTGCGCTGTCGATCACATTGGCGACAATATAAGTATCGCCCTGCTTTTCGATGGTGATAATAATTCGACCACCATCTGTGGTTGAGATATACCACTCATTCGCCATCTCTGGCATGGGTTCTACAGGGGATGGCGTTTCTATAACTTCAGCGGTCGGCGGGATTTCTGTTTTTGTGGGCAGAGCGGGGGGGGCTGTGACAGGCGGCACAGGTGTGGCGACCAGGGCAAGCACGGCTGATGTAACTGTCACAGCAGGCGGCAGTGTAGGAAGAGTATACGAAACGAGTTCCTGATTAACAGTGTTTACAAAATCCACCGGCAGACCGTTCGATAATACCTGCCTGAGTTCAGCAGAATAAGGATTGCCCGGGAGCGCGCCTGCGAGGTCTGTCGCCATCACAAAAGCGATCAACGCCAGTGTGACCAGCATCTGCCACAGGGTGTATCTGCGTTTTCTTTTATTGGTCCTGGCGTTCATAGATACCCAGGTTAAGCATCCAGCTTAATGTTGCTTTGTTTCAATGCTTTCAGCGCAGCCGTCATCAGACGGGTTTTCTCGCTGTCCTCATCTTCGTCACCGGAAACATAGGCATAGATCGACAGGTTCATTCTGCCCTTATGAATGGTTTCACAGATAACCCCGGGTTTTGAATTTTCATCGGATGATTTTGGCGAGAAATCCTTGATCGCTGTGGTGATGGCAGTGATGGATTTTTCCAGATCTTCACTGACGGGGATATCCACCTGAACGGCGACCCTTTGTTGTGTTCGGGCGGAATAGTTGATGATAGTCCCTGCCGCAACTTCTGAATTACGAACAATAATGCGGTCTCCATCGTCTCCAAGCAGGGCAGTATATGTCAAAGTTATTTCTGCGACTTCGCCTTCCTGCCCGGCTACGGAGATATTATCCCCAACCTGGAATGGACGAGTTGAGAATAATTTGATGCCGGAGACCATGTCTGAGAACACATCTCCAGATCCGAGGGAGAGCGCGCCAGTTAAGGCGCCGCCAATTAGCAGAACGACACCTACGGCGCCAGTCACATCCAATATCAGTTTTATGGTCCAGATAACGATGGCAACCACCAGAAGATTGCCGATAAATTGTCCCCATGCCATCTTTGAGTTGCGGGCAAAAACCTTTCCAAACAGCTTTGATATCAAAAAGGCAACTAGAAAGCCGCCAAGGCCGATCAAAACTGCACTTAGGATGGAGCGTACAAGGGGGGATAATGACTCAAACATGGTGGTCTCCTCGATTTGCGATGAAATATTTTGCTGCATGGTACAGCCGCGTAAAATAGCTAATCTTTTATATCAAATCAACTTGGGCAGGCCATATGACTAATGTCACTATTTACTCCCTTTAAGAGCAAGTTCTTAATGTTTTGTAGGTTTGCGAAGGTAAAAGTGAGTTCAAAACCTTTAAAATAAAAAAGGGACGAGTATGAGACCCGTCCCTGAAAAAATTTATGGAAGAGATTTATTCTTTTGTAACGGGCAGCCCCAAAGATTCCAAGCCCCACTCACTCCATGAGCCGTCGTAGATCGTGAGCTTTGTATAGCCTGCCAGTTCAGCGGCGAGCGCATCCACACAGGCAGTGACGCCGGAGCCGCAGCTAAAGATGAGTTGTTGATCTTTATTGACCTTCTTCGCAAAGATGGATTTCAGCGATTCGGGTTGCAGGACGAATCCATCGACAACAAGATCAGCAAAGTGGATGTTGACCGCGTTGGGCATATGCCCGCCTCGCAGACCGGCACGCGGCTCGGGTTCCTGACCTTTGAATCGGCCCTCGGAACGGGCATCCACTACGCTGAAGGCTGGGTCGGATAACGCTTTGTGTACATACTCGGAATTGACGAACATTCCCTCTTGCGGGTGCGAGACGAAGTCTCCGCGTTTCCTGGCAATAGTCTCCGCCACAGCTCCGCACACGTGACCAGCTTTTTTCCATGCCGGCAAGCCGCCATCCAGAACAGCGACCTGATTATGTCCCATAGCGCGGAACATCCACCACGCCCGCGGACTGGAATACACGCCCACATAGTCATAGACTACGATTGCGCTGTCTTTATTAATGCCCAGCTTTTGCATCTCTTCGGTGAAAAACTCAGCGGAGGGCATCATGTGCGGCAGGTCTGTACTTTTGTCGCGGATGTCGTTGTCGAAGTCAAAGCGTCTTGCGCCCGGGATGCAGGCGGGCGCTTCCTGCGGCGCATCGCTGCTGACGGGACCTACTGGTTTCATACTGGCATCGAGAATGACGAGGTTATCGGCCTTCAAATTCTCAGCAAGCCATTGGACGGTTACGAGCGAGGAGGGGATTTGTATGTTTGACATGGGTTCTCTTTTTTATTTGGATGTCCCAATGAAAGAGACTTGATATTCCGAACTTTTGATCTCATCGGAACGCTTGAGGGGAAATGGCAGAACGGCTTTTACCTGAAAGACATAGCCGTCGTATTCCACTCGGTCTTTAATTCCTTCAAAGGACATTTCCAGTGTGCGGCCATCGTTGTCGGTGAAGGTTTGCAGGACGAATTCGGTTGCTTCATTATCTCCCTTTTGAATGGAGATGGTCAGTGACACTGGGCCGCTCATGGCGCACTCTATTTCCAGCGGACAGCGTTCGTCACTTGAGACGGCGATGAGTTTCAGGGTGAGGTCTGTACCGAGGATGGCAGCGGATTGGCCCGGGCGTAGGATAAATTCGTCGCTGACAGCGGCAGTGATCGGCGGAGTCGGAGGCGCGGCCTGGCATGAGGTCAACAAGAAGAGCAGGAAAATGATCGGGAGGAGTTTTTTCATTCGATGCCTGTCAAAATAAAAAAGGCGCACACTGTTTTTTAGACAGGAATGTGCGCCTCGTTTTTCGTTGTTTATCCGTGCCGGCTCATGAACCTTTCCATGCGTCGAAGAGCTTCTTCGATCTTTTCGTAGGAGGTTGCGTAACAGGCGCGCACGTAGCCATCGCCGCCGGGGCCGAAGGCGTTGCCCGGCACAACAGCAACGCCTTCCTCTTTTAATAAGGCTTCGGCAAAAGTCTCATCATCCATGCCGGAGGCTTTGATGTTGGGGAATGTGTAAAACGCGCCTTTTGGCTCAAAGGTGGAAAGGCCGAGGCGGTTTAATCCGTTTACCAAAAGTTTGCGGCGGCGGTCGTATTCGGTCACCATTTCCTGCACGTAGGATTCGCCGGTTTTCAAGGCTTCGATGGCGGCATCCTGCGCGGTGGTGGGCGCAGACATGATGGTGTATTGATGAACGCGCAGCAAGCCCTTCATCAGGTCTTCTGGGGCGCAGGCATAGCCAATGCGCCAGCCGGTCATGGCATAATCTTTTGAGAAACCGCCCAGCAGCACGGTGCGCTGACGAAGGCCTTCATCCAGCGCGGGAAAACAGACATGTTCAAAGCCATACACGAGGCGGTCGTAGATCTCGTCTGATACAACGATCAGGTTGTGTTGCTCCGCGATCCTGCCGATCTCAAGCATCACCTCACGCGGAGCGA
The DNA here is from genome assembly GCA_016714565.1 of Candidatus Villigracilis propinquus. GTDB lineage: Bacteria > Chloroflexota > Anaerolineae > Anaerolineales > Villigracilaceae > Villigracilis > Villigracilis propinquus. The sequence goes on along the minus strand of JADKDM010000019.1, from coordinate 33,406 downwards.
CTGCGCCGGTGGGGTTGGAGGGATAGCCAATAAAAATAACCTTTGTACGCGGCGTAATCGCCTTGCGGATGTCATCCGGGTCAATGGTGAAGTTGTTCTCAATGCGTCCGGGAATTTCCACCGGCACACCGCCCGCCAAAATCACTTCTGCCTGATAGGCAACAAAGCATGGGGTAGGGATGATGACCTCATCGCCAGGTTCAAGCACAGCTGTGAACGTGAGGTACAACGCCTCCGAAACGCCCACCGTGGCGATCACCTCATGCACGGGGTCATACTTCACGCCGTACAACTTTTGCAAATTCTCGGCAACGCCTTCGCGCAATTCAAGCTTTCCGGCATTCGAGGTGTAATGGGTCTCGCCGTTTTGCAAGGAGCGAATTCCCGCATCAAGGATCGGCTTGGGAGTGGTGAAATCCGGTTCGCCGATTCCCAATGAGATCACATCCTTCATCGTGGCGACAATGTCGAAGAACTTGCGAATGCCACTGGGCTTCAACCCCGCAACTCGTTTTGAAAGTCTCTGAACTTCTTTAGTTTCCTGCATTGAGTCTCCTGTTTGGCTTTAGATAGGCTGCACATGCCAGTCATCTGAAATTTCGTGATAGGTCAATTCAAAAGCGAGCCCGTTCGCTGTTTTTACGCGAAAGCCTTTTTCACCCGGCCCATGCCAGCGCGAAATAATTTCCGCGATCTCATAGCGACGTCCCTGCCATACCAGTGAAAGGGGGCGTTCCGCGTATTCCGTGTCAGAACGGCATTCAACAGCTTCCATGATCATTGGATGATGGAACTCGTATCGCCGATGTTCAATTGCATGACGTGACCGTCGCCTCTTCCCTTAACCTTTGCCTGTTTGCCGATCAACGAGCGACTCAGCGCCGCATCATTGATCTCACAATCCGCTTCGAGAATACTCTCCGCGATCTGTGAATTCTGTATCCTGCAGTTCGCCCCAATGGACGCGTACGGTCCAATGGTGGAATTGGATATCTCAGCCGATTCATGAATGGATACAGGCTCCACGATCTCAACGTTTGAACCTTTGAACTTTACAACCTTTGAACCTTGTTTTTCCAGCAGAATTTTGTTCGTGTCCAGTGTCGCTTCAATGGTTCCTGTATCCAGCCAGGTGCCGATCTTCTGGGTGCGTACCTTCGCTCCGCTTTCGATCATGATGGAAATGGCATCGGTCAGGAAGTATTCGTTCTTGAGCATTACGCCGCGCTTCATCTGGTCGTCAATGGCGGCGAGCAGCGTATCGGAATTCTTGAAGTAATAACACCCAACCACCACAAGGTTATTGTCCATGCTTTGGGGTTTTTCAATGAAACGCTTCACCCAGCCGTCTGTGCCTTTCTCTGCCACGCCAAAGCGGCGCGGGTCTTCGACAGGCATTACCCAGGCCACCCCGTCCGCTTGTTCTGTTGCGAGGAAGGAGAAGTCCGTTTCCATTAACGTGTCTGAGAAGCACATGATCATCGGTCCGCGCAAATATTCGCGGGCCAGTGCCAGCGCGTGCGATTGTCCCTTCATCTCATGCTGCACCACGTAATGTGCCTTGAGGTTTGGGTAATTCTCTTTTATAAAAGCGGGGATTTGCATCTCACCTAAAAATGGCCCAACAATAAAGATGAATTCTGAGTTTTCAGGGTCTGGCAGGGATTTGAACATGTCCATTAAATGTTCGAGCGATGTTTTGCCCGCCACACTCACGAGCGGTTTTGGCTTGCTCCAGGTGTGAGGTCTCATGCGCGTGCCCCAGCCTGCCATTGGTATGACGATCTTTAGGGATTCATTTGTCATGGTTTATGTCCATTGTGAAGTTGAATTTTATTAGTCTGTATTATACCGTCTGTGAATCCCCCGAAAAGCTATTTTTGTTTTAACACAGGAATAAGCTTTAATTTCCCTACAGATCATGCTATACGGCTACCATTCTCCAAATGGAGAAGATATTGTGCCTGCCTTGAATTTTTCCATCAGGCTGCGGTGTACTGAATACATATCGGGCGGCAATTCCGTCAATGGGAATGTGCGCATCTCTGCTATCTCACCGTCCGGCTTCCCGGTTATCTTGAAGTCGCTGCATAAAAACACAGTGGTGTGATCGGTCTTCCATTGCGCGAAATTTGTAAATACCCCGATCAATTTTGCTTCCTTGATGTCTGCACCTGTTTCCTCGTGGGCTTCACGGCGTGCGGCCTGCTCCAGCGTCTCGCGGCGTTTCACCCCGCCGCCCGGTAAAAACCATCCGTTCAAGTAGGTGTGCCGGATCAACAACACTTCATTTTTTTGGATCATCACCATTCGGACCCCTATACGGATGGGGCGAAAGAGAAAGCAATAAACCTTGAAGCCGAGGTATAAAATTTTGAAATACATTTATGCGTGGCCTAAAATCGGGTGAGGTTGATATAACGCTTCCAGACTTTTGATCTCGTCTTCCGATAATTTGATATCCAAAGCGGCAATGGCCTGATCCAAATGCTCGATCTTGCTGGATCCGATAATGGGTGCAGAGATATGGGGTTTGCTCAACACCCAAGCCAATGCGATCTGCGAAGCGGTGGCATTATGTGCCTTTGCCACTTCCGCTGCGCGCTCGGCGATGACAAAATCCTCTTCACGGAAATAGAGTTGGTCTGCGAATGGGTCGCTTTGGGCGCGAGCCGTTTCGCCGCCTCCACCGCGTTTGCGGTTGCCTGCGAAAAATCCGCGTGCCATCGGGCTCCACGGGATGAGTCCGATGCCCTGATCTTTGCACAGCGGAATCATCTCGCGTTCTTCCTCGCGATAGACGAGGTTGTAGTGATTCTGCATGGACACGAACTTTGCCCAGCCGTTCATTTCAGAGACATGCAAGGCTTTCATGAATTGCCACGCAAACATGGACGATGCGCCGATGTATCTTGCCTTGCCTGCACGGACGACATCGTTCAATGCTTCCATTGTTTCTTCGATGGGGGTGTTGTAATCCCAGCGGTGGATCTGATACAAGTCCACGTAATCCATTTGCAGGCGTTTGAGGGATTTGTCGATGGAGTCCATGATGTGTTTGCGGGAGAGGCCGCGATCATTTACATCGTCGCTCATTTGGCCGTGGACTTTGGTGGCGACGATCACGTTTTCACGTTTCACTCCGAAGTGACGAAGTACGTTGCCCGTAATTTTTTCACTTTCCCCGGTTGAGTACACATCCGCTGTGTCAAAGAAGTTAATACCTGCATCCAACGCGCGTTTGACGAAGGGTTTGGCTTGTTCTTCATCTAATACCCACTCGCGCCATTTCTTCGAGCCATAGGTCATCATGCCCAAACACAGGCGTGAGACTTTCAATCCAGTTTTTCCGAGGTTGGTGTATTGCATGTTTTCTCCAGGACGATGCCTTCGCCCCACACGGCGTGCTTGATGCGTGTCCCAGCGTTGTATTTGCTGGTAGCAACAGGAGCAGGCCGGGGCGGAGGAGGAAGCGTCCAGTTCGAGTTGGAGGATGAGCTTGAGCTGCCAAATGATCCGCGCGATAAAGTCGAGCGCCCGGTGCGGGTTTTTCCAACAAGCAGGGCTTCGGGAATATCATCAATGAATCGGGAAGGATAGGTTTCTTCGGCCATGCCGCGTCCGCCGCGTTGAATGGCGCGCAGGAAATAAAGTTTATCTTTCGCGCGGGTGATGCCTACGTAAAAGAGGCGGCGTTCTTCTTCCATTTGTTCGGGCTCGTCGAAGGAGCGGCTGTGCGGAATGATGCCGTCGTCGAGACCGACGATGAAGACCGCGCGGAACTCAAGTCCCTTGGCGGCGTGGAGGGTGAGCAGGGTGGGCGCGTTCGCGTCGGTGATGGTGTCTTGATCGGCGATGAGCGCGATGTTCTCAAGGAACTCATCCATCGTGCGCGTGGAATAATCCATCGCGAGGCGCTTCAACTCCTGCACGTTTTCCCAGCGGTCTGCGCTTTCTTCCGAGTTATCTTCAACGACGTGATCTTTGTAATTGACATCCTGCAAAATTTTGTCGAAGAGTTCGGGGATGGTGCGGGTTGCGGCGAGCGCGCGCCAGGTTGACAACATGCCGCCAAAATCAGCGAGCGGAACGGCGGCGCGGCCCGTGAAGGATTTATAAAAAGGTGAGTCTGCGCCGCGAGCGAGGTCGAGCAAAATGGCGGCGGGCGAAGTTTCATTTTGACGCGCGATCATGTGCAGGGTGGTGAGAGTCTTTTCACCGATGCCACGCGGCGGGACGTTGATGATGCGGTCGAGGCTGGCTTCGTCTGCGGGGTTGTGGACGAGGCGCAGGAATGCGATGGCATCCTTGACTTCGCGGCGTCCATAAAAGCGTTGCGCGCCGACCAGGCGATAGGGAAGCCGCGCTTGCAAAAATGCTTCTTCAATTAAACGGGACATGGCGTTGGTGCGATACATTACCGCGCATTCGCCGGGTTCGAAATCACCTGAGGCGACGAGTTGTGCAATCGTATCCACCACAAAAGATGCTTCGCCGTAATCGTCACGCGCTTCATAAAAGAAGATGCGGTCGCCTTCGCCGCGGTCACTGAAGAGTCTTTTCTTGGTGCGGTTGCGCGCGCGGTCAATAACGCCTGTGGCGGCATCGAGAATGTTTTGATGCGAGCGATAATTTTGTTCAAGCAAAACCACGCGCGCATCGGGGAAATCCTGTTCAAAGCGCTGCACATTGCGATAGTCCGCGCCACGCCAGCCGTACACCGATTGATCGGGATCACCCACGCAGAAAATATTCTTATGATATGAAGCGAGCTGCTTTACCAAGGCGTATTGCGCGAGGTTGGTATCCTGAAACTCGTCCACGAGCACGTGGCGAAAACGCTGGGCGTACTTGTCGCGCACGGCGGGGTTTTCTTCCAGCAGGCGCGCGGTGTAAACCAGAATGTCATCAAAGTCCACGGCGTTCATGGAGACGAGCCGCTTTTGATATTCGGCATACACGCGCTTCACCACTTCGTCGCGATAGGTGTTGATCGGATAATCGTCCGCACCGATGAGTTCGTTCTTCGCACGCGAGATCGAAGCGTGAATGCTGGCCGGGCGGTATAACTTTTCGTTCAAATTAAATTCACGAATAATGGCTTTGACGATTCTTTCCTGATCGTCAGAATCGAAAATAACAAAGTTGGATTCAAGCGGGAGGTTGTCCGCTTCGCGCCTGAGAATGCGCGCGCAGATCGAGTGGAACGTGCCGAGCATGATGCCTTCGGTGGCCTGCGAGTTCAGCATCCCGTTGACGCGTTCCTGCATTTCCTTCGCAGCTTTGTTTGTAAAAGTCACCGCGAGGATTTGCCACGGGCGGACTCCTTCGGACGCGATGAGATAAGCAACGCGTTGAGTGAGTACCCGCGTCTTTCCTGACCCCGGGCCTGCGATGACCAAAACGGCACCGTCCCCCGCTGTGACAGCGCTCTTTTGTTGTGGGTTGAGTTTATCGAGAAAATTCATTATGAGTGACTGGAAAATTCAGGCGGAGGTTTTACCTCCGCCTGAATTTTTGTTTTCCTTTTCTATATTTATTTGAGTTCAGAAGTGCAGTTGGGGCAGCGGGTGGCTTTGATGGAAATGGTGCTAAAGCAGTGCGGGCATTCCTTCGTGGTCGGCTCTGCGGCGGGAGCAGGTGCGGGAGCTTTCTTCACCTTGTTGGCGGCTTTGATGATAAGGAAGATCACAAAGGCAATGATGAGGAAGTCGATCACGGTTTGGATGAACAATCCCCAGTGGAGTTCCACGCCGTTAACCATGGAGACTCGTTCGCTGAAGCTGACTCCACCCATGAGGCTTCCCACCAACGGCATGAGGATGTCGTTGACCAGTGAGCCGACGATCTTTCCAAATGCGCCGCCGATGATGACGCCCACGGCGAGATCCAGCACGTTGCCGCGCATGACGAATTCCTTGAATTCTTTTAGCATATTGATTGCTCCTTGAAGGGATGATGTTTGGATTCTATGTTAGGAAGTATGGCTTGTCAACGATGGCAGGGCGGGTTTTCAAAAGTATTGACATAATCCATACGCTGAATTATTAGTGTATACAATAAATCCAATTGGTTTAGTAGAATTTATTGTAAAGGGAAAATGCATTTGGGGATGGCAGTATTATTGCAGGGCAAAATAGCTCAGGCGTAGGTGATAATTGGATGGTTGGAACCGGATATTCGGTCCGTATGAGGCGAAAAATGAAGGAAAAATATAAGGTCAAACCATCCTCCCGCCCTCTAAAAACAGTCCTCCAGAGGGGTTTTTGGGCATTTGTTGCGCTGTTTTCTATGTAAAAAGTGACTATACATCTTATACTTAGAGGTGCTTGTTGACGTGCCTAAGGAATTAGGTATAATCTGATTTGATAGTTTTGGTTTTTACGAACCATTTTGTTTTGCATGATGGAAGGAGGTGAAACAACACTAGATATAAATAAAACGCAAGTTTAATTTGTGTCCAAAAAATCTACCCCCTACATTTTCTTCTTTGGAGGAGAAAAAACCATGTTACGAAACCGTTTGTTTTTTGTTATGGGTTTGCTGGTCATTGCCAGTGTAATCCTCTCCGCTTGCGGTGGCACCGCTCCTGTTGCCACTGAAGCTCCTGCTGCTGCTACCGAAGCTGCCGTTGCTACTGAAGCTCCTGCTGCTACCGAAGCTGCTGCACAGACTTCCTTCACCACCCCCCACCCGATCTTGGGCGATCTCAAGGTGCGCCAGGCTTTGTCCTACTGCACCAACAAAGCTGACTTGATCAAGTCTGTGTATCCTCTTCTCAATGAAGAACAGCAGGCTTCCCTGGTCATGAACACTTTCATCCCGCGCGCTCACTGGGCTTACGCTGGCGATGAGAATGTCACCGTATACGAATACGATCCCGCCAAGGGCGCCGCTTTGCTCGACGAAGCTGGCTGGACTTTGGCCGAAGGCGCCGACTTCCGCGCCAATGCCGCTGGTGATCAGCTCTCCCTGAAGTTCACCACCACCTCCGCTGCTTTCCGCCAGACTTGGGCTGCCATTTGGGAAGCTCAGATGGCTGAGTGCGGTGTTCAGGTCATCCGCTTGCACGCTCCCGCCTCCTGGTGGTTCGGCGATACCACTGGTCTCGCCCGCCGTGATTATGAATTGGGCGCGTTCGCTTGGGTTGGTCAGGCTGATCCTGGTGGTCAGACACTCTATGCTTGCGATCAGATCCCTCTGCCCGAAAACGGCTGGGCTGGTCAGAACGGCATGGGTTGGTGTAATGAACTCGCCAGCACCAATATCAAGTTGGCGAACAACACCCTCATCAAAGACGACCGCATTGCTGCGTACACCATCGTACAGCAGGAATTCACCAAGGATGTTCCTTCCATTCCTCTGTTCAACCGCACCGAAACCTTCGCGACCTCTGCTGATTTGACCGGTTTCGCTCCCGCTCCTGGACAGGAATACTACAACTACAACGTTCAGGAATGGGCCAAGACCGGTTCCGACACTGTCATCCTCGGTTTCACACAGGAACCTGCTTCCTTGTTCACCCTGGTTGAAGATGCTTTCGTAGCCAACATTGCCTACCAGATCATCCGCCCTGCACAGGAAACCCACTTGAACTATGACTTCAAGGCTACCCTGGTGAAGGAACTCCCGACACTCGAAAATGGCGGCACCGTCAATAACGATGTTGAGGTTTCTGAAGGCACCAAGGTTGTGGATGCCGATGGTAACGTGGTTGACCTCGCCGCTGGCGTGTTCGTCATCAACGCTGCTGGTGAGAAAGTTGAATTCACCGGTGGAACCGTCACCATGAAGCAATTGGTCTCCAAGTTCGAGCTGATCGACGGCTTGAAATGGGAAGATGGCACACCTGTTACTGGCGCTGACCTCGCTCTTGGTCAGAAGATCTCCTGCGATCCCGAATCCGGCGCGACCTCCTTCATCACTTGCGATAAGACCGCAAGCGCTGAATTCACTGACAATGGTTACACCCAGACCTGGATCCCCGGTGTTCAGGACCCGCTATACTTCGTTCCTGTTTGGCCGATCTATCCTTCCCATCAGTTGGGTGACCTTCCTGCCAAGGATTGGGCAACCGATCCTCGCGTAGCCGAGACTCCTCTCTCCTATGGTCCTTACAAGTTGGTTGAATGGGTCAAGGGCGAGAAACTGGTCTTTGCTGCCAATGAAAATTGGGTCGGTGGCGCTCCTGCTTCCCCGAACCTCGTCATCCAGATCATTACCCCCGAATCTGCAGAAGCTTTGCTCCTCGGTGGTGAGGTCGATATTTTGGACTCCACTACTCTGGCTGGTCTCAATGAGACTTTGCAGGCTGCTGAAGCTGAAGGCAAGATCGTTACCTACGTCGAAGCTGGCGGCACATGGGAACATATCGACGTCCAGTTGTTCATCCGCTAATTTGTAAGTAGTTTTGAGTAAGATTGGGGTAGGCATTACAAATGCCTACCCCAAAATATGTAAAAATCCTCTGCCCATGTTGGAGAAGTTATGACTGCGTATCTAATCCGTCGCGTTTTGCAATCGATCCTGGTGGTTTTAATCTCAGCGGTGGCCACGTATGTACTTTTGAGTTTTGCACCTGGGGGACCCATGGCTGGTCTGCGCCAGATTCAGCAATCCGGACGTTTTCAGATCACAGAAGATGATATTGCCCGCATCCGCGCTTCCTTTGAATTGGATCTAAATCTTTGGGTTCGTTTTAGCCGTTGGTTGATCGGTGTGCCACGAGGCCCCATAACGATTGGCGGACAGGAGTATTTTGCTGATGTATCTGTCGGTTGTCGTAAACCAATAGAAGCTGAAGTTATAAATTCAGACGGTGTCCCTGAAATTATCGTCGTTGGTTGTAAAGAAGACGTTTTGATGAAAGACCTTGTTGGCCGCCGTACCAGCCGGGGTATTCTTTTTGGCGATTTTGGTCTTTCCTGGCGTATTTTGCGGGATCGTCCCGTTAGTGACCTGATCGAAAGCCGTTTATCCAAAACTTTGCAATTGATCGGGTTGGAAACGCTCCTGTCTCTTGTTATTGGAATTCCTTTAGGTATTTATTCTGCTGTTCGGCAGTACTCAACATTTGATTATATTTTCACCACCCTGGCATTTATGGGGTCAGCCATGCCAAGTTTCTTCTTTGGTTTGCTTTTGATATTGCTGTTTTCCATTATTCCAAAAGGGGCGGGGCTTCCGTATATTCCAGCGGGGTTATCCGAGTCCGTGCGTGATTATACGATTCCCATGATCGGCGATGTAGTTGCCGGATCTTTCAAAGACCGCACTTTGCATATGATCCTGCCGGTAACAGTTCTAACCCTGATCAATATTGCAGGTTGGAGCCGCTTCATTCGTGCCAGTATGCTGGATGTTTTGCGCCAGGATTACGTCCGCACAGCGCGGGCAAAAGGTCTGCGTGAAGTTACCGTCATTATGAAGCACGCGCTTCGAAATGCCTTGATCCCGTTTGTTACGATCGTGGTGTTTACGATCCCCGGTTTATTTAGCGGCGCGATCATTACCGAAAGTATTTTCGCCTGGCCGGGTATGGGACGTTTATATATCCTGGCATTGGGTGATTATGATTACCCTGTGGCAATGGCAATATTCTTTATTCTGGCTGTGCTGACCGTGATCGCCACATTGCTACGTGATATTATCTATACTCTTGTAGACCCCCGCATTCGTTTAACCTAGCGTTGAGGATGTTTTTCCAATGACCGTATCTGCTCCAATTGACAAGCTCGAAGTTGAAGCCATCACCATTGAGGAACGGAGCCCGTTCCAGGTTGTGTTGAGGCGTTTTGTGCGCCACCGTTTGGCAATGATCTCCATGGCCGTCATGATAATTATCTTTGCGATTACCATCCTCGCGCCTTATATCACTTCCTATAAGGTGGATGAGATCAATGTCAATAACTATTTCGTTCCATTTGGGACGGTGGACGAGGATGGCCGGGTACATTATATGGGGACGGATAATATTGGCCGTGACTATTATTCCCGCATTATCTATGCAGGGCGCATTTCGCTCACAGTAGCCTTGCTGTCTGTTTTGATCTCTGAGACCATCGGTATTTTTGTAGGGGCGGTATCTGGTTTTTATGGCAGCTGGGTCGATGCAATTCTTATGCGTTTCGTTGAATTCATGTTGACCGTGCCGACGCTTCCGTTGCTGTTGATTATTTCTTCGATGCTCCTGCGGAACGAGGATCTGATCCCCATCCCGGAAGCGGTTTTGAACTTTGTAGGCAAGATCATGTTGCTAAATCCCCGGGATGCCCGCAATGCGGTTTTGATTGTTGTTGTGTTGGCGGGATTTGGCTGGCTTTCTTCGGCTCAGTTGATGCGCGGTACGGTTTTATCCCTGCGTGAACAGACATTCGTGGAAGCCTCCCGGTCCCTCGGCGCGACAAATATCTGGATCATTATGAAACACATGATTCCGAACGCAATGGCTCCAATCATTGTCGATGCGTCTCTGGCGCTCGCGGGGTATGTGGTTGCAGAAGCCGCGCTTGCCTTCCTCGGTTTCGGTATTCAAGACCCCGTGCCAACCTGGGGAAACATGCTCTCGGCCACCCAAACTTATATGTTCGATAAGCCCTGGCTGCCCTTGTTGCCGGGTATTCCGATTTTTATCTGTTCCCTCGCTTTCAATTATATTGGCGATGGTCTGCGCGATGCGCTTGACCCACGTTTGAAGTTATAATCGGCAAGAAAAATCTCAACTGCGGAGATACCTGTGGCAACAAATAATCAAAAACCATTGCTTGAAGTACGGAATCTGAAGACTTATTTTTATACCGAAGATGGTGTCGTTCATGCTGTAGATGGTGTGAGCTTTGAAGTAAATAATGGTGAAGTGCTTGGTATCGTGGGCGAATCGGGCTGCGGAAAGAGTGTTACTTCCCTTTCCATCATGCGCCTGATCAGCCAGCCCGGAAAGATCGAGGAAGGTGAGATCATTTTCGAAGGTAAGGACCTGGTAAAGGCCACGGAAGAGGAAATGATGCAGGTTCGAGGCAATCGCATTTCCATGATCTTCCAGCAGCCGCAATCTGCCCTTAATCCCGTATTTCGCGCGGGTGACCAGATCTCTGAAGTACTTAACATTCATCAGGATTTTGGCAAGGAAGCTGGTAAGAAGCGCGCCATAGAATTGCTTAAATTGGTGGGTATTCCTGAGCCCGATAGCCGCGCTGAATCTTTCCCTCATGAACTTTCCGGTGGTATGGCGCAACGTGTCATGATCGCCATGGCGCTCGCTTGCGTGCCCGACCTTTTGATCGCAGATGAACCCACCACTGCTTTGGATGTGACCATCCAGGCCCAAATTTTGGATCTCATGCGCGATATGCGATCCCAGCTTGGTTCCTCCATGATCCTCATCACCCATGACCTCGGTGTAATCGCTGAAATGGCAGACCGTGTGGCCGTCATGTATGCGGGTGAGATCGTTGAACAATCTCCTGTCGCTTCGCTTTTTGACCATCCGCTTCACCCGTACACCAAAGGCTTGATTGGTTCCATTCCGGTGTTGGGCGAAGTCCGCGAACGTTTGGATGTCATCCCGGGGTCTGTCCCGAACCTGGTGAATTTACCTTCCGGATGCCGCTTTGCACCTCGTTGCGTGGCGCGCATTGAGAACAACTTATCGATCTGTACTGAAAAGCGTCCCGAGTTGGCGGATGTATCCGAGGGACATAAAGTACGTTGCTGGCTTTACCAAGACTCAGACAAGCATGTTGCCCCTCTAAAGCATGCAAGCAAATCCTAAAAGAGATGATATGGCTATGAATACACCCAAAATGCAAACTCAGGAAAAGCCAGAATTGTTGGTGGTAAAAAATCTAACAAAGTATTTCCCCGTCCGTTCGGGCGTTTTTCAACGTGTTACCGCCTGGGTACAGGCTGTGGACAAGGTCAGCTTTGCGGTAAAAAGCGGTGAGACGTTAGGTATGGTGGGTGAGTCAGGCTGCGGAAAAACAACCGTTGGCCGCTCCATTCTCCGCCTGGTCGAACCGACTTCCGGTGAAGTTTCCTTTAACGGCGAAAATATCATTACCATGCGCCCCAAGTCGCTCAAGGCTCTTCGGCGTGACATGCAGATCATCTTTCAGGATCCATACGCTTCCCTAAATCCCCGCATGCCCATCGGCGAAGCGGTGATGGAAGGTTTACAGATTCACAAGATCGGGCATCCCAAGGAACGATGGGAGATTGCCATTAACATGCTCAAGAAGGTGGGTCTTGAAGAATACCATGCCCGCCGCTATCCGCACGAGTTCTCCGGCGGACAGCGCCAGCGTATTGGCATTGCCCGCGCTCTCGCATTGCAGCCCAAGTTCATTGTCTGCGATGAACCGGTTTCCGCTTTGGATGTGTCCATCCAGTCACAAGTCTTGAACATTCTCAAGGATCTGCAAAAGGAATTCGGCCTTACCTATCTCTTCATTGCTCACAACTTAAGCGTTGTGGAACACATCTCTGACCGCGTAGCCGTGATGTACCTTGGCAAAATGGTGGAGCTGACCGAGCGTGATGCGCTTTATCGCGAACCTCTTCATCCTTACACCAAGGCATTGCTTTCCGCCATCCCGGTTCCACATCCTGACGTGAAGCGTGATCGCACCATCCTGAAGGGCGATGTCCCAAGCCCGCTCAACCCGCCCAAGGGTTGCCGCTTCCACACACGCTGTCCAGTCGCTGTGGCGCAGTGCTCTCAGGAAGAACCTGTCTTCAAGGAAGCCAGACCCGGTCACTGGGTGGCCTGCTGGCTCGTGGAATAGAAAAATAGACGCAGTATCGAAGACCGCCGCAGGGCGGTCTTTTTTATTGCGATCTTTGTCATTCAACATTGTTATAATTATCCCGTTGTTTACAATTTGAATTGTACTTCTTGCATATCTTCGCTACTTTGTGCTGGCAGGAACCCCATGAGACAAAAACTTCCGCTTGTATTAATTGCCTTCATTATTATCACTGCCTGTTTGACTCCGCAGCTGCAGGAGGCAACTTCCACCCCTGCCGTACCTCTGATCCCAATCACCGCCACCCCGGCCTCGAACCCGACAAGCGCCCTCACGGTATGTTTGGGACAGGAGCCCAACACGCTTTATCCGTATGGCGAACCGAATACTGCGGCGCGCAGTGTGCTGGCCGCGATCTATGAAGGCCCGATCGATACCGTGAGCTACGAATACCAATCGGTCATTCTGACCCAAATTCCTTCGCTTGAAAACGGCGACGCACAAATCGTCAGAACAGCGGTGCAGGCTGGAGGTCAGGTAATTGACGCGGATGGGAATCCCGTTGCCCTCGCGGCGGGGATGCGCGTTCGCCCTTCCGGATGTCGCAATAATGATTGCATCCTCACATTTGACGGTGTGACCTCCCTTGAAATGGATCAAATGGTTGTCACCTTTCGCATGCGCCCTGATCTGACCTGGGCGGATGGAACGCCTCTCACCGCCGATGACTCAGTCTACGCATTCGAGCTGGCGGCGAACCCCGAAGTAATGGACAATCCCTACCTGCTCGCCCGCACGCAAATATACGAAGCCGCCGATGAAAGGACCCTGCAGTGGTGGGGGATACCCGGCTTCATCGATCCTGCCTATTTCACCAACTTCTGGCCTCCCGCCCCAAAACATGTGTGGAGCGAATTCCCTGCCGGTCAATTGCCTACAGTGGATGTTGCCACCAGTTCACCGCTCGGCTGGGGACCCTACATGGTGGAGGAATGGATCGCAGGCGACCACATTACCTTGACGAAGAATCCCTACTACTTTCGCGCAGTGGATGGTTACCCAAAAATTGACAACCTGACCTTCCGCTTCATACCCGACCCGGACATGGCTCTGACCGAAATGGTTGCAGGCCGCTGTGACATTCTCGACCCAACCATCAACCTCGACAATCACGCAGGCCTGCTGAAAGAGATGCAAACCGCCGGAGAAGCAAATGCATACTTCACCACCGGCATGAACATCGAATGGCTCGGGCTGGGACTCGTCCCCGCCTCCCATGACAATGGCTACGATATCCAAAAAGACCGGCAGGATATTTTTGCAGACCAGCACACCCGTCAGGGAATTGCCTACTGCCTCGATCGTCAATCAGTCGTTGATAATGTGCTCTTTGGTTTGACCATCGTGCCCACAACCTATGTCCCGGTGGAACATCCGCTGTATGACCCCAACATAGAACCTATTCCCTTTGACCCGCAGGTGGGCATCTCACTTCTCAAACAGGCCGGATGGCAGGACCTGGACAACGACCCCTCCACACCGGTGCAAGCCATCAATGTGGAAAACGTCGCCTACAACACACAACTGGAATTGAATTACTACACCACCACATCCGCCCAGCGCAGGCAGGTGGTGGAGATCCTTGAAAAGTCACTCGCGCAATGCGGCATTGGCCTCAACGTGCAATACTTCACCCAGAACGATATATATGCCTCTGGTCCCAACGGCCTTCTCTTTGGGCGCAACTTTGACATGGCCGAATACGCGCTCGGAATTGACAGCATCGAACCGGCCTGTAATTGGTTCACCACCTCGGAGATTCCAACCGAAGCCAACTTGTGGAGCGGCACGAACCTGAGCGGGTACAGCAATGCCGAATATGACGCCGCCTGCCTCACCGCGGAAGGGACGCTTCCCACGGAGCAGGAGCATATTGATGCGTACCGCCAGACCCAGAACATACTCGCCGCCGACCTTCCCTCCATCCCTCTCTATTACCGTTTGCGAATTTCCGCAACACGCCCCGACATCTGCAACTACGATCTGGATGCAACCGCCAACCCGCTTTGGAACATTGAAGCCATTGACAAAGGCGATGCCTGCGGCGGTCAATAGATATCGCATAACTTTTATTTTCCTGCTCTTTACCCTCCCGCTCTTTCGGGGGCTTAGCCCCCGAAAGAGCGGGAGGCAGGTGAAAAAGATTTTGATGGATTACCTGAACGCTCTCTGAGTTTACAGGTCCGTAAGGAACGTTGTGGCGACATCTTTTACTTGCTATAATACATTTATTCAATTGTTTATTTAAAGTCGGCTGTGATGCTTCACCGATCATGAATTATTTTTTTATTCACTTTGGATCATGAAAACACATCTTCCAGATCGCAGCCGGGGACAATAGAGGAGCAGGTTTTGTATGGATAGCAATATTTTGCTTGTTGATGACCATCGCGACATTTTGCGGCTTCTGCATTCCACACTTGATACCCTCAAGAAAAAGGAGATCAAGATATTCGAAGCGCCCTCGGGAGAGGAGGCGCTTCTTGAATCCGGTCGCCGCAAGATCGACCTGCTGATCACGGACTACATGCTGCCCGGCATGAGCGGTGTGGAATTGATGCACAAAGTGCGCGCCCGCCACCCCGAGGCAAAAACAGTTTTCATCACCGGCATGACCGATAAAAAAAAGCGCGACGAAATGCTCAACGCAGGCGCTCTCGCCATCTTCGACAAACCCGTCCCGCTTGCGGACTTTCTGGATGTCGTCGAACGCGGCCTTGGCCTTGTGCAAACCATCTTCCCGCCCGAAAAGACCGGCGAAAAAACCGAAGAACGCCATTCAAGATTATCCGACCTGCTTGCAAACTTCCGGCAGGATGTAAAAGCCGAAGCGGTCTTCCTGCTCAATGATCGCGGCCTGGTGCAGGCACGCACCGGCAAACTTCACGACTCCAGCATGGAAGTTTCCCTGATCTCCACGCTCATGGCCATTCACGGCGCCAGCCTGAAAGTCGCCCGCCACAATCATCAGGAAAATATCGACTCGTACCATGTCTTCAGCGGCGGCGATCACGACCTGCTCTTCATTCCAGTAACACCGTTATATGCCCTGCTAGTCGCGGGCAACGGTCTCGCCACCGAAGACCGCATCCTCGAAACCGTAGGTGGATTGCTTGCCCTGCGGACTCAGGTGGAAAAATCGCTAAAATCCATGGGCGTGACCGGGGAACTGAAAGCCGTCTCTGAAAAGGAACGCCCCGCTTCCTCCTCCGCGCCGACAGTTGTTGCCAAAAGACAGACGGATAAACTCGCGAATGCAGTTCCCGCTCCCGAAATGGAAGCCCTGCTAAAAACTGCCGCCACCCAAAATGCCAAGGCAACCAACGCGGACGATTTCTGGAATCAGGCGGCCGAAGAACATGGCAAAAAACCCGCCAACTCGGAAGTGATCTCGCTGGAAGAAGCCCGCAAGCTTGGCATAATACCGGACGGAAATTAAAAAATTTGTGATACAATTTTGCCCGCACTGGGGTATGGTGCAATGGCAGCACACCAGCCTTTGGAGCTGTGGATCTTGGTTCGAATCCAGGTACCCCAGCCTGACACATCCGCACTTGCGGACGTTTTTTCTGAAACAGGATTTGCGCAGCGCGGGAAACCGCCGCATGAATCCTGTTTTTGTTCCCCGTACATTTCTTTTTGCGCATATCTTGATGTGCGGGATCGAGGTGACAATATGAAAATAACAGCCATTCTTCTCGCCGCCGGGCAGGGGACTCGTATGAAATCATCCCTGCCCAAGGTGCTGCATCCCATTGCGGGAAAGCCCATGATCTGGCATGCCATGCAGGCCATCCAAAAATCCACGACGGGACAGCCGGTTGTGGTGGTCGGGCATGGCGCAGAAGAAGTGACAAAATATCTCGGCGATTCCGCGCAGACTGTTTTGCAGGAACCACAGTTGGGAACCGGCCATGCAGTGATGCAGGCAGAGTCTTTGTTGAAGGGTAAGACAGACCTCGTCGTTGTTTGCTACAGTGACATGCCCCTGCTGCGCAGCGAGACTTTGCAAAAACTGGTTGAGACCCAAAAGAATAATAAAGGCCCCATTTCCATGTTGACCGTGGTTGCGGACGACCCGCGCGGGTTCGGACGAATCATCCGCAAGGCAGACGGCTCGGTGGATGCCATCGTGGAGGAATATGTCGCCACGCCCGACCAGTTACAAGTCAAAGAATTGAACGTGGGCGGCTATTGTTTCGATGCCAACTGGTTATGGGACGCCCTGCATCGCATCCCCAAGAATCCCAAAAAAGGCGAATACTATCTAACGGATACGGTTAAACTGGCGACCCAGGCGGGCTTGTCGGTTCAAGCGACTGTGATGGATGACATCGAAGAAACCATCGGCGTTAATACCCGCGTGCATCTTTCGGAATGTGAAACTGCAATGCGCAGGCGCATCAATCAGGAATATATGCTCAATGGAGTGACGATGATCGACCCTGCGTCCACCTATATTGAGGCTGGCGTAGCGATTGGCAGGGACACGGTTCTCATGCCGAATACGTATCTGCATGGAAAGACTGAGATAGGCGAGGGCAATGTCATCGGCCCGAATTCCATCATCCGTGATTCGAAGATCGGGAACGGATGTAAGGTATTGGCTTCAGTTCTGGAGGGTGCAACCCTTGAGGACGATGTGGACATGGGCCCGTTCGCACGTCTGCGAAAAGGCGCACACCTTGGAAACCACGTCCACATGGGAAATTTTGGCGAGGTGAAAGATTCGTATCTCGCCGATGGCGTGAAGATGGGACACTTCTCATATATCGGCAACGCGCAGATCGGTTCCAATACCAATATTGGCGCCGGGACGATCACTTGCAATTATGACGGTGAAAAGAAACACGCCACGGAAATTGGCGAAGATGTGTTCATCGGTTCGGATACCATGCTGGTGGCGCCGTTGAAGATCGGCGCTGGCGCGCGCACGGGCGCAGGCGCGGTTGTGACGAAAAATGTCGTGGAAGATACGCTCGTGGTGGGAATGCCCGCCCGCGCCATCAAAAAACTGGAACGAAAAGCCAAAAAGAAATAAGAGTCACCTTTCTCCGTGAGGGCTTAGTTCCTATGGAGAAGGAAAGACAAAGATGTATTTATAGGTGAAACCATGACCCTGACAAAAGAAGATAAACAATCGCTGATCAACCTCGCAAGTGACGCGCGCCGACGCGCGTATGCTCCGTATTCAAACTATCCCGTTGGCGCCGTCTTGCGGACGAAGTCCGGGAGGTTATATACCGGTGTAAATATTGAAAATGCAGCCTATCCGCAAACTATGTGCGCCGAGCGGGTTGCCATCTTCAAGGCCGTATCGGAAGGTGAGACGGAATTTGAGGTCATTGCGCTGGTCACCAATAACGGTGGTTCTCCCTGCGGCGGATGCAGGCAGGTGATGGCTGAATTCGGCCTCGATACCATCGTCCTATTTGCGGATGGAAAAGGCAACCTGACGAAGGAGACCACCGTCAATGAACTGCTGCCCACAGCATTCACGCCCAAGCATTTGGTGACGGAAAAATAAGTACAAACAGTAGACAGGAAAACAAGTAGACACGTACGCAGGGAAACAGATGTAAAGCTTCTTTGTGTACGTGTTTACATTTGTACTTGTTTACTTTTATCCGTGTATACTCCCAACCATGACCGACTTCCGTTCCTTCCGCGCTTCTGCTGTTGTTCTTCGCCACAGTGACTGGGGCGAAGCCGACCAGATGCTCACGTTGTATACACGTGAGCAGGGTATGGTGCGCGCCGTGGCGAAAGGCGCTCGTAAAATGACCTCGCGCAAGGCGGGACATTTACAGCCGTTTACACAGGTCACCATCCAGCTCGCAAAAGGCAGGGACTTGCTGATCGTCACGCAGGTGGAAACAGTCAACGCTTTTCTTCCGCTGCATGATGACCTGATGAAGTTAAGTTACGCTTCGTATGTGATCGAACTGCTGCTGCGCTTTTCCTACGAGGAGGAAGTTGGAAATCCTGCCATCTTTCGCTTGTTGATCGAGACGCTCGACCGCATCGAAAAAGAAGCAGATGCGTGGCTTGCCATTCGATATTATGAAATGAGATTTTTGGATGCGGTTGGGTTTCGTCCACAGTTATTCGAGTGTGCGAATTGCGGGCGGGAAATTCTCCCCGAAGATCAATACTTTTCCTTTACGGCAGGCGGCGTGATCTGTCCACGCTGCGGACAAGGCCTGCCCAACCTCGCAAAAATTTCCGTCGAAACGCTCAAGTATTTGCGCCACTTCCAAAGATCCAGCTACAGAGATGCCTCTCGGGCGCATCCCAACCGCGAGGTACAGAAAGAGGCGGAGGTTCTCATGCAGGGATACTTCACCTATCTGCTCGAACGTGAACTGAACACGCCGGGCTTCATCAAAAAAGTCAAAGCATAAAAAACGGAGTTCGGAAGTTCTACTTCCGTAAAGAAAAAGAGAGACAGCCTACCCGCCGTCTCTCTTTTTCTTTATCCTCTGTATCATCGAACTGCTCATCGGCTGCGTGTTGATCGGCGTGGATGCCGAGCGCGCGTCGGATGCGTAACCGCCAAGCCTGCGCATGGTGATGCGGCGCACCCAACTGATGACCGCCTTTGCGGAAAATTCCTCTTCGTATGGAATGGGGACGGTGGTGTTATTCTCCAACGCTATTCGCAGATCGAGCGCGGTTTCGCCGGGGAATTTGGTGCGCCCCGCGCCAACCGCCCAATAAATATGCGCGTCACTGGATGCGATCTTCGCGAGCGGAAGATAAATGGAAAGTTTTTGCGCGATCTTGTCGAAATTTTGTGTGCTCATGTTATGCGTTTCAATACCCTTCAATGCGCCCTTCGCACGCGGATTATTGAGTGCGCCCAGCACCGCTTCCATGGAGAGGCTGTGCGGCAAATGGTTGAACGGGTGTGGTGCAATGGCAATGCCGCCCTGCTTTCCGATGTAAAGAAGTGTGTCGATCAACGACATGCCGGCAGGCGGCAGGGTTTTGATAAAGAGCGCAACCAGATGCCCATCCTTCGTGCTGATCTCCGCGCCTGGAATCACCTCAATGCCGTACTTTGGCGCAAGCTCCTGTGCCTCCAGCGAACCGCGCACTTCGTCGTGGTCGGTAATGGCAATGACGTTCAAACCAACGTCTACGGATTGTTTGAGGATGGCGCGCACTGTAGTGGTTGCGTCGTAGGAATAGATTGAATGAATATGAAGATCTGCGGTACCCATAATGTAGCCTCGATGATTAATTTCGCAGGGGAATTCTTTTGCTCCAATTCAAAACGAAAACCCATGCAACGAAAAGGACGACCGGTTTCAAAATTCTCCAAAGCAGGATTTGAAACCATCTCCATTTTAACGTATAGATGATCTGGGTAATGAGCCAGCGCGCGAACAGTGTTTGACCAAGTCCGCTTCGCACGAGCCGACGCTTGTATCTGCCAAATGAAAATTCGCCACGCTGATACGACTCTGCGATCTCCACCGCCGCGATGACTCCGTACCCCAACGCCATGCTGATGCCTTCGCCGAAGATCGGGTCTGCGCCAACTGCATCACCGACCAGCAGCACGTGCGGTACAGAAACTTTGTTCCACGGGCTGTACCAGCGGATGGGATGACCTTTGATCTCGTAATTGTTCAAGTCAAAGCCGTGGCGTTTCATCTCTTCTGCGAGCGGTTCCTTTAACGCGGGGCGGTTGAAATCTGCGAGTAAATTCGTGTCGTAAATTCCCCAGCAGCGCATCGGCTCGCCGTTGACCTGGGTGGGGAAGTCCCATGTGTAGCCTGCGATGTTGCTCGGGACGGGGAAGAAGTCAAAATACGCCACGTCCTCCCGTCCTCCCCCAAATTCGGAGAATTTGGGGGAGGTGCCCGCAGGGCGGTGGGGGTAATTTGGCGTAATCACTTCCAACACCCTTGCTGTGTAAACCGGTTCATTCGGGAAAATGCTGCGGCGCGTGACTCCATTTGAGCCATCCGCACCGACAACGATTGCCGCGCGGAAATCTCCCTGATCGGTCTGGACGGTGACACCATCTTTGTCGGGAATGACCTTATTGACTTTGACCCCTTCTCGAATTTCGATTCCCGCTTCGCGAGTCTTTTTCGCCAGCCAGTGATCGAACTCATGGCGGCGGATGACGCGGATGGCATGCCGCTTCGGCACGCGGACATTGAGTCCCTTGCCTGCAAAATCAAAGTGGACATCTGACGCATCCACATGCGGGACTTCGCGTACATCAAGGCCGAGCCTTTCGAGAATCACTTCCGCGTCAATGACGAGGCCGCCCGCGCACAGTTTGAGGCGTGGATAATGCTCTTTTTCCAGGATCAGGATTCGGGTGGAAAGACGCGGGTCGATCTTTGTCAGATGGAGCGCGGTGGAAAGTCCACTGGGGCCGCCGCCAAGGATGAGGATATCTTTTTCCATTCCCTAATTTTGCCATAAAAAATCCTTGTTGCCCAAAAACGGCTCGCAATGACGGTCAATCCGCTGATGCGGTGGCTGGGACGGCGGTGATGCTGCCGCGCCAGAAGAAAGCCCAGTACATAATAACGGAGATCGTGTATAGGATGATGGTGCCAATGAATGGAGGGCCGAAGCCGTATCTCACTTGCAGCCAGCCGCTGATGGTGGGACTGAATGCCCAGCCGAAATTCCAGGCCATGCTGGTCAGGCTGGCAACTGTGGCTCGTGCGGATGGCTCCACGTGTTCCATGATGAAGGTTTGATAAACGGGGGAGCTCATATTCATCAATGCGAGGCGGACGTAGTAGGTTGCCGCGCCGATCCAGAAAATGGGAGAGAAACCAAGCAGGATGAGGAAAGGAATGGACAGTGCCTGTGTGATGACCACGAGTTGGATTTTTCCAGTCCGTTCTGCAAGTGGTGGTGCGACTAAGAGCCCGATACCCATAGCCAGTGAGCCCCATGCGAACAACGTGCCAATGACAGGGTCTGACTGATGATGTACTTGGCGGAAGAAAACGTTCATGAACGGCATCACCAATCCCGCGCCGAGTGAGGTCAATAGCATGGGCAGGATGAGTTTTGTCAATAACATGGGATTCTTTGCCGCGTAGTGGAATGGCGCGAAGATGGCACGCTGGCTGTGTTCAAGTTTTGGCGAAGTTAGAAACACCAGTGGGATGATGGCCAGCGCCGCGCCGATGCCGATGATGAAGATCGAATCGCCGTAGGCTGTGCTGCTGGTGGCGATCACGTTTTTCGCGTTGCCCATCCATGTGGGCAGGTAGCCGCCGAGCCAATTGCCCACGGAAGCCATGGTCATTTGCAATCCCTGACCGAAGCTGAAGAGATAAGTGCGTTCCTTCTCGCTGCTGTTCTCCATCAGAAAGGGAGACATGGTCACGCCTGCGAGGCTTTGCGCGATGCCGGAGAGCACGTTCATCGAGTAGAAGGATGTCTCTGATCTCCAAAGCGCCATCGTGAGAATGGAAATGCTGAGCAGCGCGCCTGAAAGCACCAGTGAGCCTTTGCGCCCGAGGATGTCCGCGAGGTAGCCGAGAGGCAGGGCGGCAATGAGCGCCACGAAGCTGCTGGTGGTGATGAGGTTGCCAAGCATGGCTTCATTGAAGCCGAGGCTGAGAACGTAAAAGTTGAAGATCAAGCGGAAAACGCCCATCACCGCTCCGGTGAGGATGACGTTAAGCAAATAGAACCGCGCATTCGGCTTGAAGGCGCGGACCTGGGAATTGTATTCACCCAGCACGCGGAACGCTCTGGGGGCTTTTGGATTTTGTCGATTCATTCTTCTCTTTTATTTTTGTGGATTGTTCTGCAAAAATGCTTCCAGATTTCCAAAGATGGATTCCAATGCCTGCTTGCGGACGGAGTAGCGCTTTTCATCCTGATTCAAGGAGAGTTCCACAAGGCTGGCGAGGCGCAGTTCGCTTAGGTGATGTGTCACCGTGGGCGGGCGTAACTGTAATTTGCGAGCGATCTCTGACGGAGTGAGGCTTTCATTGGAAAGATAGTAGAGGATCTTTAAACGCGTCGGGTCGGCGAGCGCTTTGAGTGACCTGACTAGTGCATCGGGCACGGTTTCGCCGGGGATGACGGACATATCCGCGGGGCGGGCGCCGAAGAGCAAAAGGATGGTGTCTTTTTCGATCTTTTCAAAGAAGATCAGCGGGGTCGTCCAAAAGGCGGGGGCAATGATGAATTTTGGAGCGCTGAATTCATCTCCCAATTGAATACCCTGGGAAAGTTCCACGAACAGATCTTCGATGCTCATCGTGGCAGATAATGCCTGGGCTTTTTCCAAACCAGCTTTCAGGACGGGTCCGACGCGTTTTTCTTCTTCCTCAAAAAATGCCTGGTAATACGATTGCATGGCGGAAAGGAATCCTTCGCCCAAATCCGCTGGTTTGCTCCACCAATCCAAGGCGCGTTCCAGGGCTTCCTTTTTCAAACCGCCATGTTTCTTTCCAAAGATCTTGAGGAAGAAATCTGTATCGTCAGATTTCCATTTCCCCTCGGCTGCAATGCGTAACAGGGTTTCATGGAATCGCTTGTGTTTTTCCAACTCCTCCGCGTTGTCGCCGAGATACGGCTCGTCCAGCCTTTGTAGTTTGATCATTCGTTCCGCAGGGGGGATCTGTTTCAACGCCCAAAGCGCGCTGACCGCGTCTTTTGGAGCGGGCAGGCTGTGCAGCCATTTGAGCGGTACACCCGTCAGCGGATATACCTCCTCCAGCAGCTTGCGTTCAGCAGCTGGAATGCGCGAACGGACGCCGGCGGCGTAGGATGGGCGAATGCCAAAATAATCGGGCTCGTGTAAAACGTGCAGACTGATGAAAAGCTCGTAGGCTGTGCCAAAATCCCAGGCGATGGTGGGGGAGGTGATCTTCTTATCTGTCATAGGTTCTTTGGTCGGCTCCCTTGGATTATTTTGTTGACTTCAATTTTTTGCCGATGGAGATCAGCATTTGACCGGTGTTCTGGTCAATGTGGTCATTGAATGGCGGGATGAATTTGAAGACGGTTCCAAGCGTTACAAGTACCTGCCCGGTTTCGCGGGTGAACAGGTTTCGTGTGGATATTTTCTCATCATCTGAATGGGCCTTTTGTTCTTCGGCTAGATATTCATTTGCGATAGACATGGGTTACCTCGCTCCTCTAATAATAAAATCGACGGTTAGGCAGTTGCCTTTGTTAGACCGATGTCTAATTAGATAATAGTCTAATGAAAACAGTTTGTCAAGAGGGAATTGCCTTTTAGCTGTATATCATGGCCGTGAGGGTATAATTTTCAAAATCCTGCCGCCAATGTCATTTATGGGGAAAAGAATCTCTCACATGGTGCCAAAGACCTTCGCCGCACACTTACGCGCGGCAGGGTGACATATTTTTCGGAGGATCAGCATGATGCGTAAAATCTTTACAAGTGCATTGATCGTCGTCAGTTCGACATTACTTATTTTGAGCATCATTGGAATGGTTCTTGCCTGGGTATATAACGAGCCGCTGACTCGCAATGTGCTCGGCAAGTTGGAGGAAGTTGATAGTGAGCTTGAACAGGCGGAAGTGACACTGCGGACTTCGAAAACCGAATTGGAACGCACACTGCGAATCGTAAATGCCACGGAAGAGGCCCTGAATAAATTTACTCTTAATGATCCCCAGGGTTTCTTTGAAGATGTTCAATCCACTCTTGATGAAGGGCTTGTCACTGAATTGGAAACCGCTAGTACAAGGTTGGTTTCCGCGCGTGATACGCTGGAAAAATTGCGCGTCACCTTATTCGGCCTTAGTTTGGTGCCGTTCCTGCAAATTAACGTTTCGGATCAAATTCTGACCGATCTGATCGACTCTGCCGATACGCTTCAAACCAGGATCGCGGATGTAAGCGATCTAGCTGAACAGGCATCCACTTTTCTGGATGACGCATCCTTTCTATTGGGCGGCGACTTCAGTGAAACGCGGGACAGCTTGGAATATTTTCTGGGAGAAATTGGAATCTATCAACAAAAGGTGGCCGGATGGCGCAAACAAATAGCGGAGTTAACCGAATCGATGCCTACCTGGATAGACAACGCCTCCCTCTCCCTGACAATTGGTCTGCTCTGGTTTGCATTCTCTCAGTTTGGGCTGATCCTGCACGGCATGGCCATGAAGCGCGGGCAAGATCCGCTGGCTGTGCTGCGGACGAAGCCCGAATAATTTACGCTATCGTTCAGGGAATCACGGTCGGGTATATAACGAGGGTGAATAATCGAATAATGAAAGGCGGATTCAAAAAGCGGGGATATATAATCAGCCTTATTCAAGTGGAAAGGGAAGGAAGATGATCGAAGCTGAGCATTTGACCAAACAGTTCAAGGTGAAGGTTTTTAAAAAATTCGTCGCCGTTGATGATGTGAGTTTTACGGTCAACGATGGTGAAGTGGTCGGCTTGCTTGGCCCGAACGGCGCGGGCAAAACCACCATCATGCGTTTGCTCGCCACTGTACTGCACCCAACCCGGGGCATCGCGCGCGTGGACGGGTATGATCTGCGAACCCATTCGCGTGAGGTGCGCCGCAGGATCGGCATTCTGCCTGAAACCTGGGGATTATATGAACGTTTCACCCCGCGCGAACATTTGCGCATGTTCGGCCAATATTACGATATAAAAAAAGATGTGCTCGAAGCGCGCATTGAGGAATTGGTGGAGACTCTCGATATGAGCGCGTTCGCAGACCGTGAATGTAAACGCTTCTCCAGAGGCATGAGCCAGAAGGTGGCATTGGCGCGGACAATGATCCACAGTCCGCAAAACCTGCTGCTGGATGAACCCACTAATGGATTGGACGTCATGAGCGCGCGCCTCGTCCGCAAGTTGATCTCACAACTGCGTGAGGAAAAACGCTGTGTGATGATCTCCACCCATATTTTGAACGAAGCTGAAAGATTATGCGACCGACTGATCCTGCTTGATAACGGGAAAGTGGTCACGCAGGGCACTCCAGCGGAACTCTGCGAAAAGGCGGGCAAGTCCAACCTGGAAGATGCCTTCCTTGCAATATTGGGGCGCGAAGATGTGGAGGTGGTTTAATGAAAACCGTGTGGATGGTGCTGAAAAAGGAAATACTCAACATCGTGCGTAACCGCCGCAGGTTGTTCATGATGGTTCTCTTTAATTTTATATTGCTTCCGTGCCTGGCTATTCTTCCAATGAGCGTGATCATGCGCAAGACCGTGGAAGATACAATTCAAAAACTTGAGGTTCCCATGCAGGGTATGGAATATGCGCCCGAGCTGGTCGCCTACATCGAGGAGAATGACACCATTACCATCGTGCCAGCCGAAGATGTGGAAAAACTGGTTCGTGAGAAGCAAGCCTCGGCTGGGCTGATCGTCTCCCCTGATTTCGAACAGAAGGTTCAAAGCGGAGAGTCTGCACTTGTGATGGTAGTGATGGATAGAAGCAAGTCCCTCAATATGGAAGGGGTGCGCTTGAAGAGCATTGTCGAAGACTACAACCAGAGCATCCTCAAAGAGAGGCTTGAAAAAAATAACATCTCGAAGGAATATCTCACGCCTGTTCAAGTGGAGGAGTTAAACACCGCCACCGAACAGGAAACCGCTGGCTCGCAGCTCAGCCTGCTGATCCCCGGCTTCATCATGACCTTCGGCCTAACCAGCGGACTCGCGGTTGCGATCAGTTCCATTGCCGGCGAGAAGGAGGAGCAAACGCTTGAACCCATCCTCTTTACCACGATCAGCCGCGCACAACTCGTGATCGGCAAATTGCTCGCAGTTCTGGTAAATGTGATCTCTGCCGCCTTCGGTTTTCTTTTCACAATATTATTTTCTGCATTGGCCTTCGTCATCGTAATGTTCTTCTTCCTGCGCGATGTGGATTTCTCCTCCATCTCCACCTCGCCAGCGTCCGCTGCAAGTCCGTTCACTATTGCAAGCGCAACAGCCTTCCTGCCGAGTCCGCTCGCCTTGACCCTCTTTGTAGTTTCGATGCTTCCCATCATTCTGCTCGGCTCTGCGCTTCAGATCATGATCTCATCCATCGCGCGCAACAGCGAGGAAGCCTATACCTTTTCACTGCCCCTCAGCATCTTGTCCCTCGCGCCGATGATCGTCTCATTCTTTCTGGATGAATTCGTCCCCACGCTGAGCCACTACGCCATCCCCATCTTCGGCACCATCCTCTCGATGCGCGACTTGTTAAGCAATCACATATACAACAACTCCCTCTCCGTGATGTTCATCTCTTCCATTGGATATGCCGCCCTCGCCATCAGCTTCTCCATTTGGATGTTCACCCGCGAAGAAGTAGTCTTCCGGGCTTAATGACCGCCTCCTTCTCCTCCCGTAGTTGATTCGGTTTTCTTTGGCATTTGTTTTCCCCGAAAATAGATCTGTTCAAAAGCCAGCCCCGCAGCGGACTGGCTTTTCATTTGCGCTCTTGCCTAGTTTATGATGTTACTGGTTTTCGGTTGTATAATTTCAAAGTCGGGAAATTAAACCAAAACTTCATGCGCCTTAGTTCTCTTCATGGTGAAAATTCAAATGCCCGAACCCAAACGCCCTCTCAAAGTTTTCCTCTGCCACGCCCACGCGGACCGTGATCCTGTACGCGGACTGTATACCCGCCTCACCAAAGACGGCGTGGATGCCTGGCTTGACAAGGAAAAACTTCTCCCAGGACAGGATTGGGAATTGGAAATCCGCAAGGCTGTGCGCGGAATAATTTACATATATTTCAAAAGTCATCCTTCGGAAAACCATATGCCGAAGCTAAATATACCCTCATTTTTTTTCTCAATATTTTCGGCAGACAATCTGATAGTATGGAATCTTTATCTTGATTCGAAAAGATGCTGACAATGGAAAATCTTACCGGACAATACATAGACCGATATGAGATCCTTGAATTGTTAGGCAAGGGCGGTATGGCCATGGTATATAAGGCATATGATTCTCGCCTTGAGCGTGAAGTGGCGATCAAGATTATTCGCAGGGATGCATTTCCGCCAGAAAATTTACATGATGTTCTCAAACGCTTTGAACGTGAAGCGAAGTCGTTGGCGCGATTGTCGCACCCAAATATTGTGAAGGTCATGGATTATGGGGAATATGGAGACTCGCCATTTCTTGTGCTGGAATATTTATCAGGCGGCACGTTAAAACAGAAAATTGGAGCGCCTGTTTCATGGAAGGAAGCCGTACGTTTGCTGCTGCCAATTGCGCGAGGCATTGAATACGCTCACA
This sequence comes from Candidatus Villigracilis propinquus, assembly GCA_016714565.1. Taxonomy (GTDB): domain Bacteria; phylum Chloroflexota; class Anaerolineae; order Anaerolineales; family Villigracilaceae; genus Villigracilis; species Villigracilis propinquus. Next base: position 5,369 of record JADKDM010000019.1, on the reverse strand, counting down.
ATCATGGGGTTGTTCATCGCGACATTAAGCCTGCAAATATCTTGATAACAGAGAATGGCGAACCCATGCTTTCGGATTTTGGCATTGTCAAGGTGTTTCATGGGGAAGAGATATCTACACTAACTGGTTCGGGAGTAGCCATCGGAACACCAGAGTATATGGCGCCAGAACAATGGACAGGAGAGACCGGCCCTGGTTCCGATATATATTCTTTAGGGGTTATTTTTTATGAAATGGTAACCGGGCGAAGACCTTATATTGCTGATACACCGGGGGGAGTTTTCTTCAAACAGGTGACTGAACCACTGCCATTTCCAAGAGAATTTGTTCCCGATCTGCCGGAATCAGTGGAGCGATTTTTACTCATTGCGTTGGCGCAGAAGCCTGAAGACCGCTATCAAAGTATGTCGGAGATGGCGAGTGTGTTTGAGAATCTCCAGAATGATGGCGGCAGGCAATCTGCTATTGGAATACAGCCCAAGGAGGAAAAAGAGAAACAGGAACGCGTAGCAGTTGAAAAAGCTGTGCAAGAAAAGGAAAAACACAATGCGGCTGAGAAATTCAAGCATGAGAAAGCAGAGCGTCAAGATGCTCGAAGAGATGAGATAAAAGTATTTCTTCCCAAAGTCATACCATTCTTGAGAATCATTGGCGTTATTGGAATCATAATTGTTTTATTTTGGATGGGATCATGGGTAATACCCCAATTTATCCCACTTATATCCACTGCAAAAGATACTGCAACACACGCAGAAAGCTCGAAAACTTTTACGCCAGTTCCTACGGGCCAAACAAAAATTCCAACATTAACGTCTATGCCAACAGGTGTCGGTTTAGTAACGCCTTTATCTGCAACTTCAACATTATCTTTAGGGGCGACTCAGATTTCACCTGTTGATGGCATGATTCTTCATTATGTGCCCGCGGGTACTTTTACGATGGGTGATACCGCTGAACATGCTTCTGCTGAATGTCAGAGAACGAATATATTTACATGGATAAATTGTGATCAGGGTAATTTCAAAGATCAAGAACCGATTCACCAGGTTTATCTAGATGCTTTTTGGATGGATGAAACGGAAGTGACTAATGCGCAGTATAAGTTGTGCGTGAAAGCGAGTGGTTGCCAAAGACCGTCGACCCTAGGCCCTTATTACTCTGACGATCGACATGGAGATTATCCTGTTGTTTTTGTCACATGGGTTGATGCAAATTCCTACTGCCAGTGGTCTGAACGTAGGCTTCCCACTGAAGCCGAATGGGAGAAGGCCGCCCGAGGCACAGATGGCCGTACTTATCCTTGGGGTGAAGAGATAGGAACAGAATATGCTAACTACAATACATCCCCTGGGGATGTGACCAGAGTAGGTAGTTATGAACTGGGAAAGAGTCCGTATCATCTGTATGATATGGCTGGGAATGTTGGTGAGTGGGTGGCGGATTTATATGATCCTGAATATTATATGACTCTTGAAGAAAACGTAATTAACCCACAAGGACCTTCTTTGGGATATGGTTATGTGATAAGGGGAGGCGCATTTTTGTATAACGATATCCAGTCTGCCAATCGCGACGCCGATGATCGAGCGAACCGAGTTACAAATGGAACGGGGTTTCGCTGTGCAATGAACGCAACCCCGTAATTATACCTACCTCTGATAAACGTCCCTTCAAAGTCTTTCTCTGCCACGCCCATGCGGATCGTGACCCTGTGCGCGGACTCCCCGCAGCGGCCCGCCTAACCCAAGACGGCGTGGATGCGGGGCAGGATAAAGAGAAACTCCATCCAGGACAGGGTTCGACAGGCTCAACCTGCCAGATCGGGAATTGGAAATCCGCAAGGCTGTGCGCAAAACCTTTCATCACTCAATGCAGGACTAAAGAGTTATTTGATTAGTATGCATTCTAGGTATGCTTATATGGGGTAGTCAATTTAAGTCCACCTGCACTATTCAACTAATTGAAAAGGATGAAATGAAAAAACAAAACTCTATTTATTTCGCGCTGGTAATAATTCTCATGGCAAGCCTGGCTTGTAATATTGGAGGTACAGCGCCAGCAACGGAAAGCGGACAAGAAGAGCCAACTACTGTAGACGGGCAAACGAACCCAGTTGCTACGCTAGTTCCAACTGAGGATGCCGCGAATACTGACGGTCCTGTAGGCTCCGAAACGATTGACCTTGCGGACCCTGCGTTGTATATCACATCCAGTGCGCCAGCGTATACATTTGACACGGCGATCCAATTTAACGGTGTGGATGTGACTGGAGCCGTAAAGGAAGTTTCGTTGTCCATGACGGAGGAGACCCAAACTCTGCCGCAAAAGTCACAAAGCTTTTTAGTGATAGTAACAGGTGGTGAGGGGTCAGCGGAAACTGTCGTCATAGGTGATCAGGGATATAGCGTGTTTCAAGAGACTTGTTTCCCATTCCCTGCTTCAAGCACGGAGGGACTAGACTTATCAGAGGGAATGCCCAATCTTCAGGATGAGATCACAGGGCAGGCGCAGCGTGTGGAAAGCGGACTTGATGTCAATGGGTTTGTGACCGACAAATATGAGCTGACCAGCGAAAATATGGTTTCGGATAATGAGCTGATCAGCTCATTTGTGTATGTGGCTCGTGACGGAGGCTTCATTACACGCTTTGAAGCACAGGGACGAAGCAAAACGGAATATCAGGGACTTGACCCAAATCAATTTACAAATGTCTCTACTGTGTACAACTACATCCCTGTGGAGGATGGCTCACTTGACATTACTATTCCTGCCGTCTGTGCCAAATAGACTGGCGGGTGAGTTCCTAAGATGGAACGAAGCAATGGGTTTGGCAGCAACACTAGTTGAAAAGTTGCTTACTGAACGAATTTATAAAAGCCGCAGGAAATCATCCTGCGGCTTTTCATTTACGCTCTCGCCAAGTGGACTGGCATCTCATCCCACGTTCTGTCACAGGCTTTGACCTCGAATTTCTGTCACCGCGCCGTAAAACATTGGGATAGGAGATGGTAAGAGGATGGATAGAGGATGAGCAGACGGCTTCACGCTTTGTCAGACAAGTTGAAGTGACCCACTAGCGGACTGGCTGTTTTCTATACACTCGCCAAACTAAATCCCTTCGGCATTTCATCCCACGTTCTACCCACTAAAACTCTTCCGGCTCTCTTCTTTTGTGCACTGCCCACATTTGCTAGGTGAATTTTTTCAGATTGAGTAATCCTGTCCAGCGACAGGGATTTGACCTTGTTTAATCATTATTAGGTTTTTACCGAATTTGCTTTATAATCTTGCCAGCCATTCGGCGGGAAATTAAATGCCCGAATTTCATTGTCCACTCAAAGTATTCCTCTCTTATGCTTCACAGGACAAACCTTCTGTGAGGGAGCTTTCAGTCCATCTTGCAGGTGAGGGTTGGATTGATACATGGCAGGATGAAAAGAATCTACTTCCTGGGCAAGATTGGCGCGTAAAGATCGAAGAAGCAGTCGAAGATGCAGATGTTGTTATTATTGTTCTTTCGCAACATTCTGTTAGCAAAGAGGGATATGTTCAAAAAGAGTTGCGCTATGCGCGCGAAATAGCGCTCGAAAAACCCGAAGATGCCATTTTCTTGATTCCATTGCGTTTGGATGAATGTGAAGTCCCGCGCGGATTGCGTTTTTATCAATGGGTGGATTATTTTGATGATAAAAAAGACGCTTCCTATTTAGCGCTTGTTGCTTCTCTAAAAATACGATATGAACAGAAACTGAAAGTAGAAGAGGAAGAAAGGCTCCGTAGAGGACAACAAGAACGCGAAGCGGCGGAAAAGGCAACTCGTGAAACGTCAGAGCAAGTAGCTGCCGAACAAACACGTCTAAAAGCACAGGAAGAAGAACAGCAAAGGATTGCCAAACAAAAGGCAGAACTTGAAGCGGCTGAGAGGGTTGCTCGTGAAAAAACGGAAAAAGAAGCCCTTGCTCGACAGGCTGCACGCATGGAGGCTTTTGCAAAGTTCCTTGAACGTACTAGGCAAAACTTAACAAGGATAATGCTCTACTTTCGATGGATAGGTCTTTTCGCTTTAATTGGACTGGTCATTTGGGGTGCTATAGTAGGAGTTCCCAAACTTTTTCCAGTGCCGACTGAAACCCCTGTTGTAGCGAAGACAGCGACCTCCACTCATATTTCACCAACAAAAACACTTGTTCCAACTGCTACCAAAACCAAGATTCCAACCGCTACATCTCGACCGACTACTTTTTCCATGTATGATGATTTCCCTATTAATCTGAACTTTGATTACAACAAGGATCTATGGAGTGGATCCGGCGATAAGATCAAATTACAAGAAGGATATTTGAAATTCTCTGGCACAGATAGTGGAACTGAACTGAGACCTAGGGGGCCTTCGGTTTGGAAAATCACCCAAATTGGGACACTTCAGGCAGATCTTCGGATTGATAATGTAACCGGTACTTCCTATGCATTTACAAAGCTAGGAATCGATACTACTCTGTCTGATGGGAAAGGTGTATGGTGGGCACAATGCCGTGTTGGTTCCTTCGACGGTGTAAATGCCCAAATTATTTGTGATTCTTATCGATGGGGAGATGGACCCGAAATTTTGTATCAGACTACATCTTACCCGATTGAGTTTGGAAAATTCTATTCCGTTGCGATAGATCTTGCGCCAGATGGAAGTAATGTTCGTTATTCCGTAGATGGCCAAGAGATCGGCTCCTATGCTCCGGATGTAAAATCCCTTTTAGAGAAGGCGGGATTTAGTTGGAGTATTGGTATTTATATAGAAGAGGGCAGCTCAGCTGATGGGGCAATTGATAATGTTATGGTAGGACCAAACTAAAACCTTATTTTAGTAGAAGCTCAATTTTATTATCATTATGACTCATTGCTCTCTTAAGTAGTTCTCTGCCATCCCAAGCGGATTGTGATACTGTATACACTATAAACTAAAACAGCCAGCCCTTGGCGGACTGGCTGTTTTCTCTGCACTCGCCAAGCTAAATCCTTTTGGCATCTCATCCCACGTTCTGCCTTCTTTTTGCACGCTGAGCCATTGCTTAAAGAAAAGACAATGACTTTTCTTGGTGCAGATAATTTATCAGTCCGCTTTGAGTGGACTTCGTAAAAGTAGCCCTGACGTTCCACGTCGGGGCGGGGCAAAGGCGTGGACAAATGCCTCTCGAAACAGAGAAACTCCCTTTTTCAGTTGTATAATCTCACTAACTCAAATTAGCGGGACAAACCCACCCATGCCCGAACCCAAACGCCCTCTCAAAGTCTTCCTCTGCCACGCCCACGCGGACCGTGACCCCGTGCGCGGACTTTACACCCGCCTGACCCAAGACGGCGTGGACGCATGGCTC
>JADKDM010000018.1 GCA_016714565.1 Candidatus Villigracilis propinquus | reverse complement strand
CTGCCGGGAGCGTTCTTTTTGCCCTCCATTCTTGCCGCGATGAATGAGAATAAATCCGAGGCCTGATTAATGCATGGATTGGAACATGGAACCCGTAGCTACAAAAAATTCCTGCAAACATTCCTTTGGGCCAGCGTTCTATTAAATGCGTTGGCGATCTTCAAACCATACAACAAGTCAATGAACTGGGGATCATCCTCCTGCGTTCCAAATGGATTTTCCTTTTGGGTATCTTTGCGCTTAACATCGCCGCTGCTATAGTTTTTCTCCTTTCATCCCTTTTGGAGCGCACCTCCCGCTGGATGGATGCCTTGAGTTTGATCCTTCAATACTCCTCGAAAGTGTTTCGGGCTGGCATTGGTAGTGTTCGGCTTTTCGCTAATCTGGGTCATACGCTTATTCTTTTTTGGCGAATTTCTCCGCAGTTGACTCCCATTCTGTGGGTCTTTCTATGGAGCCAGCCTCGCGCAGACCTTCGGCCTAAAATTTCTGAGCGGCTATAAATGGTATTCGCTCTTTGCCGCGGCGGTCCTCTTGCGGGGATTGGTGTATCAGGTCTATGGGCGCGTCGCCGCCATTTCAGATTATCCCTTTTCCATTGGATGCTCGAAGCCAGCCGCCATTATTATGCGTCTCTCTTTTATGCAAGATCCTGTACGATGTTCAGATTCCCTATCCGTTCCTTCATCCTTCGCGTTATTTGTTGATGTCCCTCCGTTCCTTGTTGACGGGCTGCCGCTCTGGTTCCACCGCATGTGGCAATCCCTGCTTTGGCTGGCGCTGACCTCCGCCTCCGCGGTGATGTTGGTCCGCCGGATGCGTTTGAGCGGCTGGATGCATCCTCGCGGTAACCTGGGCGTTTTGTATTTTTGCAGGGCGCGGTGTATTGCCATCTTCAGGTGTGTCATCCTTGTGTTGGCTGGCGTCTCCGTCAAACATCCGTGGCGTTCCTTGTTGTTCGTATTTCTGGCTTCTGTCTGGGCGGGCATCAGCCGTGTGAATTGGTTCCCCGTCCCGGCCATGCTGGGCATCGCCATCTATGTGATGGAGATGCCTCTTTCTGAAAAAGGCTGGCGGTATTGGATACAACCGTTTATTTTAGGGTGACCGGCCTTGGCGCTGCGCTTGCGGCTCAAATTTTTACATCAATATTTCCGGTAACGCGGATATCCGTGCCTTTGGCTCCAGCTTCCACTTCGGACCTGTTGTGGAACCGCCTGCTTCCGAATAACGCACGCTACCATTGGGATTTTTCCTGCGATATTGATCGTCGCGGCTCCGTTGGGGTGCGCTGTATCAAATGGTACATGGAAAACTTGCCAGCCTGCACCCGCTGCGCTGGCTGGCGCTGCTGGCATGGTTCTTGTGCTTTTTCTTGGTGGGTTGGTGGTCAGCACAAAAGATCGGCGGCGGCGGCGACCTTCACAACATGGATGCCTTCCTCGTGATCCTTGCATTGATTGCAACTTCGTTTTTTTTTCAGGGCGCGTTGCGGGGATGGTGAACCAGCTCCCATCTGGGAAATTTCCAATGGGGAGTGGCGGCTTTACTTGTCCCGCTTGGATTCGCACTTCCACAGATTGGATTCTTCAACTCGTACAACCATGTCAATGCGGAGAAGGACATCCAAAGACTCCAGCAGGTCGTCTCGGAAGCGGTCAACAACGGCGGCGAGTCCTGTTTATTACCGAACGTCAGCTTCTCACCTTCAATGAATTAAAAAATGTTCCGCTTATCCCCGAGTACGAGCAGATCGAACTGATGGAAATGGCCATGTCTGGCAATCGCGAATATCTGCAACAGTTTTATTCCGATCTGGATAAGCGCCGCTTTGCCCTCATCATTGCCGAGGGCAAAATATTCCCCCAAAAAGGGGCGCATTCACCGAGGAGAGCGCCGCACGGGTGCGTTATATTGGCGCGCCGATTTTATGCGCGTACAAGCCGCTTGAAAATCTTGGCTCAAATAATGTGCAGATCTTCATCCCGCGCAAGGGACACCCGGTTTGCAAAGACCCGTTTGCAGACCAATAAACCCCATGCGAATTCTCACGGTCATTTATGAATTTCCACCCGTTGGCGGCGGCGGTAGCAGAGGCCGCCTACGATATTGCAAAGAGCTTGTTGCGCGCGGCAACGATGTCACGGTGCTGACCGCCCACGTGCGCGGACTCCCGCTTCAGGCAAATGAAGATGGGATTCACGTTACGCGCATTCCATCCCTGCGGAAGGAAGCCTTCCGCGCGACTTTTTTTACCATGATGGCATACGTTCTTTCGGGACTTTGGGCCGGACTCCGTTTAATGAACATTCACCGCCCCGATATCATTCACACCCACTTCGCCGTTCCGTCCGGCGCCCTCGCATGGACATTATCCGTATTGACGGGCATCCCGTATGTGTTGACCGCGCACCTGGGCGATGTCCCCGGTAGCGTGCCGAGAAAACCGGCAAATGGTTCCGCTGGCTGGAGCCGTTCACAAAAACCGATCTGGCGGCGCGCAAAAAGTGGTTGCCGTCAGCGAGTTCACCCGCCAACTGGCCTTGAAGCATTATGCTGTGAACGTTCAAGTGATCCCCAACGGCGCGGATGTGCAACATCTTATCCCAACTGACTTGAAGTGAACACCCCGCCTCATCTTGTTTTGCCAGGCGCTTTGTGTACCAGAAAAATCCACTTGCCATCATCAAAATACTTTCCCATCTCAAAGACCTGAATTGGACCTGCTCCATGCTGGGGACGGCCCCATGTTTGAAGATGTAAAGCGAGATCGCGAAACACGAAATGACAGACCGCTTTCACCTGCCCGGCTGGGTCACGCCGAAGGATGTGCTGGATCAATTTTCAAAAGCGATATTCTCTTCATGCCCTCCTTTTCCGAAGGGCTGCCCGTGGTCGGCGTGCAGGCGCTTGCCAAAGGACTCGCCATCGTATCAGCCGCATCGGCGGCTTCCTCGATTTGGTGGATCATGAAAGAACGGCTACCTGATCGAAGTGCAGGATGCGGCGGCATTTTCCCAAAACCTGCGCGGGCTTATCTCAATCCCGAACTCCTTTTGCAGTTCCGAAACGCAAGCATCGAAAAATCCCGCAACTTCGATATACAAAAGTGGCGGATCAATATCAATCCATTTTCCAAAGTGTGGTGGATAAAAAACCCCCTAAAAGAATATTCCTGCTCTGCAACCATAGCACGCAACCCCCCCCCGAGGATCTCAACTTGACAGGGAATGGTTTCATGTGGGAATTCAAAAACTGAATGCTCAGACCATGACGAAATCAAACAGCACGAATACGCATTACTCAACGAAATTGCCCGGGACTCAATGGTGACCCAGGCAGATCTCTCCAGACCGCCTCGGCATTGCCGTGGGCAGCGTCAACTGGTATATCAAACGTCTTATCCATCGCGGCTGGGTAAAAGTATCCCACCTCGACCGCACCCGTTTGAAATACGACCTCACCTCCGAGGGCATGAAGGTCTTCACCCAGCGCGCCCTGTCCTATGCGCGCGACTCCCTGAAGGTATACGGCAGTTACCGCGACAAGGCAAAAGTGCTTGTGTTGGAATTGATACAACAGGGAATTCAACGCGTCTACCTCAACGGCGACGATGAAATGATTGACATTCTTCGCCTCACCTGCATCGAAGCCGGGATTCAGATCAGCGATATTCCCGTTGAATGTATCCTTGGATCCACGGGGCAGGGATATCACATCAACTCAGAAAATAATTCTTTCGAAGGTTGAAAGGGAACCCATGTCTAAAAATTTTGCTGTGATCGGCGTCGGCGGCTATGTTGCGCCCCGCCATTTGCGCCATTCGAGATACAGGCAACCAATTGCTTGCCGCTGTTGACCCCAAGGATTCCGTTGGCATATTGGATCAATACTCGTTTGATGTGAAATTCTTTACCGAGATTGAACGTTTTGACCGTCACCTGGAAAAGCTGCGCCGCGGGCTGGAAGACGGACGCATCCACCTTGTTTCGGTTTGCTCGCCAAACTATTTGCGCCAATTCACACTGCCGCCTTGCCCTGCGCGCTGGAGCCGATGTGATCTGCGAAAAGCCCCTCGTCATCAACCCCTGGAATATGGATGCCCTGCACGAGATCGAAGAGAAACAAAACACCGTATCTACACTATTTTGCAATTGCGTGTACGTCCCACGTTGATTCAGCTGCGCGAAGTCTCTTCAGAAGGATAACAGCGTCACGATGTGGAGTTGACCTATATCACCAGCCGCGGCCCGTGGTATCAGATCTCATGGAAGGAAATGCCGGATAAATCCGGCGGCGTGGCCACGAATATCGGCGTGCATTTCTTTGACCTGCTCATGTGGCTGTTCGGCTCCGTGAACGGCATCAAGGTCTATCATTCGGATGACCAGCGCATGTCCGGCTTTATTGAATTGGAACAGGCGCGGGTGCGCTGGTTCCTGTCTGTGGATAAAAATGACCTGCGGATTCTGCGAAATCCGCCGGAAAGACCACTTACCGTTCCATTACTGTGGACGGGAAAGAGATCGAATTTTCGGAAGGCTTCACCGATCTGCAACTCGCGTTTATGAAGAGACACTGGCGGGGCGTGGTTTCGGCCTCGCGGATGCGTCCTTCTATTGATTTGACGTATGCCATTCGCACCGCTGAAATTTCACCGAAGGATGAACTTGCTCATCCTTTCCTGAAAAAGTAGAGGCGCAGTGACAGAGTATTTTGTTCACAGATCAGTTATGTGGATGATGGCGCGGAGATCGGCGCGGGCACGAAGATATATGGCATTTTGCCATGTGATGTCAATGCGAAGATCGGCGAGCGTTGCAACATTGGTCAGAATGTGCTGGTCTCTTCCGGTGTAAGGCTGGGAAATAATGTGAAGATCCAGAACAATGTTTCGCTTTATACCGGCGTCATTGTTGAGGATGATGTATTTCTCGGACCCTCGATGGTATTTACGAATGTGATTAATCCACGCAGCCATGTCAGCCGAAAAAGATGAATACAAGACCACGCTGGTACGCAAGGTGCGTCCATCGGGGCGAATGCAACCATTGTGTGCGGCACGACATTAGGAAAATATTGCTTTGTTGGCGCGGGCGCGGTGGTGACGAAGGATGTGCCGGATTACGCGCTTGTCTACGGGTCACCGGCGCGGGTGCGCGGGTGGATGTGTCAGTGCGGCGAGCAGTTGAAGTTCGAGAATGATCGGGCAGTTTGTTTAGGTTGCGGCGATGCTTATAGAAAACAGGATCAGGTTGTCGGTCCGGAAAGAGGCGAGTGATGATTTCGTTGGTAGATCTAACAGCGCAATACTATTCCATTAAAGGAAGAAATTGATTCGGCGGTGTTATCACATTGGGAGTCCGGGGATTTTATTCTCGGTCCGCAGGTCGTGAAGTTTGAGGAAAGTATCGCGGCGTATCTTGGCGTGAAGCACGCGATCGGTCTTGCTTCGGGGACGGATGCCTTGGTGCTGGCGCTGCGCGCGTTGAATATTGGCGCGGGCGATGAGGTGATCATTCCGGCATATACGTTTTTGCAACCGCGGGCACGGTGATGTCGGTTGGCGCGAAGCCCGTGTTCGTGGATGTTGACCCGCACAGTTATCAGATCGATGTGAGCAAAATTAAATCTGCGATCACATCGAAGACGAAGGCGATCATTCCTGTGCATCTATATGGGCATCCTGCTGAGATGAATCCGATCCTTGAGATTGCGCGCGAGAATCATTTGAAGGTGATCGAAGATAACGCGCAGGGACTCGGTGCGGAATATCTCGGCAAAAAAACAGGTTCGTTTGGTGATATTTCTTGTTTGAGTTTCTTTCCTACGAAGAATTTGGGAGCGTTTGGCGATGCGGGCATGGTGGTGACGAATGACCCGTCGCTTGCGGAACGGATGCGTATGCTGCGCACATGGCTGGAAGAAAAAATATTATTCAGAGGAAGTTGGCTACAACAGCCGACTCGATGCTTTGCAAGCTGCGATCTTGCAGGCGAAATTCCCGCATCTTGATTCGTGGAATGAGAAGCGCCGTGAATTGGCTCATCGGTATAACGAGAAGCTTGGTTCTTCAGGCGTTGTGATTCCAGTCGAGCGCGAGTGGGGGAAGCATGTGTATCATTTATATATTGTCCGTTCGGAAAAGCGTGAGGCGCTGCAGGCTTTCCTGAAACAGAAGGGCATCGCTTCGGAGGTGTATTATCCCTTGCCGCCGCATTTGGCGACGCCTTGCCGAAAGTTTGGCTACAAGGAAGGCGATTTTCCTCACGCGGAGAAAGCCTCAAGCGAGACGTTCGCGCTTCCACTGTACCCGGAGTTGACTCTATCTCAACAGGATGAAGTGATCGCCGCTGTGAAATCATTTGCCGATTGACAGGGATGTTCAATTGTGTGAGAATTCAGAAAATGAATTCTCGAAGTTGAAATTACACAGGAAATTATGGAAACAGAAGTAACGATTCAAGAAAACTGGACTTTGGTCATCCGTCCGCAGCGCGCCTGGTGGGATCTGCGTTTGGGCGAGCTGTGGCGCTATCGCGATCTGATCTTTTTGTTTGTGTGGCGCGATTTTGTCGCGTACTACAAGCAGACCATTTTGGGGCCGCTGTGGTATTTGATACAGCCGATCTTGACCACCGTTGTCTTTACGGTGATCTTCGGGAATATTGCCAAACTGTCCACAGATGGCCTGCCCCCGTTTTTGTTTTACCTCGCTGGCAACACTATGTGGACATATTTTTCCTCCTGCCTGACGAGCACCTCCAATACATTTACGGGCAATGCGGGGTTGTTTGGCAAGGTTTATTTTCCGCGTCTCGCCATTCCCCTTTCCATTGTTATTTCCAATATTATTTCCTTCGGAATCCGAATGCTTGTATTCCTGGGTTTTCTTGCATACTTTATGCTGGCTGGTGCGGATGTAAAACCGAACCTTTGGATGCTGCTGCTGCCCACCTTGTTGTTGATCATGGCCGGGCTGGGGCTGGGGCTGGGAATTATTATTTCATCCCTCACCACCAAGTACCGTGACCTTCAGCAACTGGTGAGCTTTGGCGTTCAATTGTTGATGTACGGCACGCCGGTGATCTATCCGCTCTCCTCCATTGAAGGGACGTGGCGCTGGGTCATCCTTGCCAACCCAATGACGCCGGTGGTGGAAGCCTTCCGCCTCGGATTCTTGGGCACGAGCGCGGTCTCGCCAATCTATCTGCTGTACAGCACTCTGTTCGTGTTCGTTGTGATGCTGATCGGCCTGCTTGTTTTTAATCGTGTTGAAAATAATTTCATGGATACGGTTTGATCATGTCCAATACAGTTATCTCGGTGGAAAACCTTTCAAAGACATATCGCCTGGGTGTGATCGGAACGGGCACATTCTTTGGCGACTTGAATCGCTGGTGGGCAAAGAAGCGTGGCAGGCCGGATCCGTATGAAAAAATAGGCGAAACAGATCATGGCAACCGCATGGGCGAAACCCTTTGGGCGCTGGATGATGTCAGTTTTAAGCTGCCTGAAGGTGAGGCGCTGGGGATCATTGGCCGCAATGGCGCGGGCAAAAGCACCCTGCTGAAAATTTTATCGCGGGTTACGGCTCCGACTTCCGGCGTGGTAAAGGTCAAGGGACGTATCGCCAGCCTGCTGGAAGTCGGAACCGGTTTTCATCCGGAATTGACGGGGCGTGAGAATATCTATTTGAACGGCGCCATTCTGGGAATGAACCGCGCGGAAGTCAATCGCAAATATGATGAGATCGTGGATTTTTCCGGCGTGGCAAAGTTCATTGATACGCCGGTCAAACGGTATTCGAGCGGAATGTATGTCCGCCTCGCGTTTGCGGTTGCCGCTCATCTCGAACCTGAGATCCTTGTGGTGGATGAAGTGTTGGCGGTGGGTGATGCGGAGTTCCAGCGCAAGTGCCTTGGCAAGATGAGCGATGTGGCAAGCGAGGGGCGTACGGTGTTGTTCGTCAGCCATAACATGCCCGCGATTTTGCGTCTCTGTTCCTCAGCCATCATGATGGATCGTGGACGGCTTGTGAAGCAAGGCAGCGCCGTGGAAGTAACCAATTTCTATCTGAACAATAACGAGAACGCGGAAGGGGCTGTGTTTTGGTCGGGCGAACAAGCCCCCGGCACGGACGAAGTCAAGCTGGTGGGGATCAAACTGCTGGATTCCGAGGGGAAAGGCAAGTCACTGGTGGAGATCAACACACCCTCGTATCTGGAGATCGAGTACCTCGTAGGGACTCCCGGGTTGAAGTTCCGCGTTTCGGCGGGGTTCAATACACAGGGCGTGGTTGCGTTTACAACTAATGAACTGACCGAAAGCGTGCATGAGCGTGTTGGCCGTTATGTTTCGCGTGTGGAAATTCCGCCAAACCTCCTATCGGAGGGTGAATATTCGATCTCGGTTTCGATCTTCGCCTCCAAGGGATTGAAGATCCGCTATGTTCGTGCCAAGAATGTTCTTACTTTTCAGGTGGTGGATTACATAACCGGAAATTCCGCGAGAGGCGACTTTGCTCAAAACGTGGCCGGTGTGCTGCGCCCATCCCTTCAGTGGGATATGAAATACGCGGGCGAGGTCTAAGCGTGAAGATCGCTTTTGTTTTTTCCAAAGCGCCGCACTATTTTTTTTACGATCAGGCAGTCCGGCTCCTTTATTCCATGGGGCACGAGGTTGTTGTGGTGTGCCGCTCAGGGTTTGAGGTGAACGGGAATAAATCGGGGCGGGCATTGATCAAATTGCTCGAGGATGAGCCCTGCGCCAGATTGACGGATGCGATCTTTCGCGGCAGGGGCGCGGCGTTCTCGGTGATGATCCGCGAGCTGGCAAATTACGCAAATTTTCTTCGCCCGGGGCATCCCATGCCGCCATCACAGCCCTGGGAAAATATCTACATGCGCGGGCGGCTGAGCCCACGCCTGTATAAAGCGGTCAAGAGCCGGGTTGGGGCGGCGATTTTTTCAACCGTTTTTGTGCGCTGGCTGCTGCGGTGGATCGAATCATTGATTCCCTCCGAGCACAAGATCGAAGACTGGTTGAAAGAAAATGCCATTGAGATGGTGGTTGTCTCTCCTTATATTATGACCTCTGATCTGGAGATCGAATATGTAAAGTCGGCGCGGAAACTGGGCATTCCCACCATTGCCTCCGTGTTAAGCTGGGATAACCTTGTCAGCAAGGGAACGTATCTGGTCAAACCGGAATGGCTGTTTGTGTGGAATCAAAACCTGGTGGAGGAAGCCGTCCGCCTGCATGAATTTTCACGGGAGAGTATTTTTACCGTTGGTGCACCGGTGTACGATCCCTGGTTTGAGATAACCCCCGCTCTCAACCGCGGACAATTCTGCGGGCAAAGTGGTTTGAATCCCGCTGTCCCTTTTATTTTATTTCTGGGTTCATCGCCAACGATCACAGAATTGGATGTGGAACTGATCAAGGCCTTGATGACGCACCTTGAAAAAATAGATGCGGACAAACGCCCATCCATCCTCATCCGTCCACATCCCTACAATCCTTTTGATATGACGGTCTTTGAAAATGATTGGGTGAAGGTATTTCCAAAACAAGGCGGCAGGCCGGATATGGACGACACCCGTCAGACCTATTTTGAATCCCTGTACTATAGCGCGGTCGTCATCGGCGTCAACACCACCGGATTTTTAGATGCCGCCATCGTGGATAAGCCCTGTGTCACTCTCATGGATGAGCAGATGCGTGAAGGGCAGGGGGCGCATTTCAATTATTTGATCGATGCGGATTATATTGAGATCGCTCGTGAGCGTACCGATATTTTCGAGATCATTGACCGCGTCCTCGGCGGTGTGGATATAAAGATGGAGAACCGGCGCAGGTTTGTACGTCAGTTCATGCGCCCGAATGGGGTTGATATTTCGGCTTCGCAGATCATGGCAAATGCGATCCTGGCGGTAGGCCACGGAAGAAAACCACAAGATTGGAAGGCAGAGATCCATGAATAAATTTCTCGACCCCAACCGCTGTATGATCATCGGCGAGATCGCCCAATCTCATGACGGCAGTTTGGGCATGGCACATGCCTTCATTGACGCAGTCGCCAACGCAGGCGCAGACGCGATCAAATTTCAGACCCATATCGCCGCCGCGGAAAGCACGCCGCAGGAGCCGTGGCGGGTGAAGTTCAGCAAACAGGATGCCTCCCGTTATGACTATTGGAAGCGCATGGAGTTCATGCCGGAACAATGGCAGGGATTATTCGATCACGCGCAGGAAAAAGGATTGGTCTTCCTAAGCTCACCGTTCTCCATCGAAGCGGTGGATCTGCTGGAAAAAGTCGGCATGCCCGCGTGGAAAGTTGCCTCCGGCGAGATAAGCAATCAGCGCTTGATGGACCGGATGCTTCAGACCGGCAAACCCATTCTGCTTTCCACTGGAATGAGCACGTTGGACGAGATCGATCGCGCGGTCGAATACATCCGCGGGAGGAATGTCGAGTACGCGGTGATGCAATGTTCAACCGCCTATCCTTGTCCGCCGGAAAAGATTGGGCTGAATCTGATTCCCCATCTGCGCGAGCGATACGGATGTGCAGTGGGACTTTCCGATCATTCGGGCACCATCTATCCGGGTCTTGCAGCCGTCACATTAGGGATCGAAGTGTTGGAACTGCATGTGGCGTTCAGCCGCGAGATGTTCGGCCCGGATGTGCCCGCCTCTGTGACTACGGGT
Source organism: Candidatus Villigracilis propinquus (assembly GCA_016714565.1). GTDB lineage: Bacteria > Chloroflexota > Anaerolineae > Anaerolineales > Villigracilaceae > Villigracilis > Villigracilis propinquus. The sequence goes on along the minus strand of JADKDM010000018.1, from coordinate 32,650 downwards.
GAGTTGAAACAACTAACGGACGGCATTCGCTTCATCGAACAGATGCGTAACAACCCTGTCGATAAGAATGGTTTTGCCGAAGAAGTCCTGCCGCTGCGCAAATTATTTACGAAAAGCATCGTTGCAGGCGCGAATCTATCAAAAGGAACGATCCTCGAGGAGAAACACCTTCGCATCAAAAAGCCGGGGAGCGGCCTTCCCCCGGAACGGATGAAGGATGTGCTTGGCAGACAGTTGTTGCGTGATGTAAAGGCAGATGAACAAATTCTGGAAGGAGATTTTTCCTAGATCAATATGAAACGTAAAATTTGTGTAGTAATTACAGCACGCCCAAGTTACAGTCGGATCCGAACGGCGTTGAAGGCGATCAAAGCGAATCCGGATCTTGAATTGCAACTCGTTGCGGCGGCATCCACGCTTCTTGACCAGTACGGCAACGCCATCCGATACATGGAACAGGACGGGTTTGAGATCGCCAGTAAAGTGTATATGGTGGTGGAAGGTGAAAACCTGACCACCATGGCCAAGACCACCGGTTTGGGGCTGCTGGAACTTGCCACCACCTTCGATAACCTCAAGCCCGATCTGGTGGTGACGATTGCAGACCGGTATGAGACCATCGCCACCGCCATTGCCGCTGCGTACATGAATATTCCGCTGGTACATATTCAGGGCGGCGAGGTGACCGGCACCATTGATGAAAAGGTCCGCCACGCTGTCACCAAACTCGCTGATATTCATCTCGTCTCCACCCAAAAAGCAGCGGAGAATGTTATCCGCATGGGTGAAAATCCGGCTTCTGTATTTATCACCGGCTGCCCGTCCATTGATATTGCCGACAGCGTCCTGAAGAATCCAACCATTGATTTCGATCCTTTTGTAAAATACAAGGGTGTCGGCTCGGTCTTCGATGTAAAGAACAAGGATTACCTGGTGGTCATGCAGCATCCGGTCACCACTGAGTATGAACAGGCGCGCGCGCAGATTTTGGAAACCCTGTATGCCGTCAAAGAAACGGGGTTGCCCGCCTTCTGGTTCTGGCCCAACGTGGACGCCGGTTCGGATGGTACATCAAAAGGCATCCGCATGTTTCGGGAAAATGAACGCCCTGAAAATATTCACTTTTTTAAGAACATGGAGTCGGAGGATTTCCTGCGGCTGGTTTATAACAGCCGCTGCCTGATCGGTAACTCCAGCGTGGGTATTCGGGAGGCTTCCTTCCTCGGCATTCCAACCGTGAATATTGGAACGCGCGAAGCGGGGCGTGAACGGGGAGCGAATGTCCTCGATGTGGATTATGATCGGGCGCAGATAAAAGAGGCGGTCAAAAATCAGATTTCAAACGGCAGATACGCATCCGATCCGCTGTATGGAAGCGGTGATGCCGGTCAAAAGATCGCAAAGATTTTGGGCGAAGTTGCCCTCAAATCTGATAAACGATTATCCTATTAAGAATGTTTGGCGTGTACGGTCACTTTTCATTGTGAGAGGTTTGTTGTGACAAAAATTTTGGGAATCATTCCCGCCCGCGGCGGCTCTAAAGGCATCCCTGGAAAGAACATCCGCATGCTTGGCGGAAAGCCATTGATCCATTATGCTGTCCGTGCGGCACGCGAGTCGAAACTGGTGGACCGCATCATCCTGACCACTGACTCCAGCGAAATTGCGGAAGTGGGCAGAAGCCTGGATGTGGAGGTGCCTTTCCTGCGTCCCGCGCACCTCGCTCAGGATGACACGCCCATGTTTCCCGTCATTGACCATGCTGTCCATTTTGTCGAAGAGCAGGGATGGCAGCCGGATATTATTTTGCTTTTGCAGCCCACTGCTCCGCTGCGCCAGCCCGAACACATTCAGGCTGCGGTGAAACTGCTGACCGAATCAAAATGCGACTCGGTTGTCAGCGTGGTGGAAGTCCCCCAGCATTACGCGCCGGATTTTGTGCTGAAACTTGAAGAAGGAAAGCTCAAGCCTTTTCTGGAAGGCGGCGAAAAGGTTACACGCCGTCAGGATACTCGCAGCGCCTTTTCCCGCGATGGAACCATCTACGCCTTCTGGCGCGATGTTTTTTTCTACAAGCGCAGCATCTACGGCGATAATTGCCGCCCCCTTATCATCCCTGCCGATATGTCCTGCAATCTGGATACGATGGAAGATTGGGGAGAAGTCGAAAAGAAAATGAAAGATCAACCTCTACCATAGGAGTAATGATAATGAACAAGAACTTTGATGACACCACCGGAAGAAAAAAATTCTTTGACAATGTGAACAAGGAACTCAATAAGCTGATCGATCCCGCCACCGGCAAGGTGCGCGCTGAAATGCTGGAGCATGTCAACTGCCCCAATTGCGACGCGAATTCATACGAGCATCTGTTCGAGAAGCAGGGCTTCGACTTCGTCCGCTGCAAGGAATGTACCCAGGTCTATGTCAACCCGCGCCTGCTCGAAAGCGCCACCCTCGCCTATTACGGAGACGCCCCCGACCAGCAATCCATGGTCGACTGGCTCAACGTGCTTGCCAACCCCGTCAATCAATCCTGGCAGATCCCCTATTTTCAGGAAGCCGTCGATATCCTCGCCGGACTGATTCCCGCGAATGGAAAAATTTTGGATATCGGCTGCTCGATCGGCTTGTTCATGGAGATCGCCCAAAAATCCGGCTTTGAGTGTGTGGGCCTTGAGCCCGAGCCGAAGTCCCGTGAATACGCCTTGGAGCGTGGCCTGGATGTGCGCCCCGACCTCTTCAATGACGCGGGCTTCCCTCCCGCCAGTTTTGATGCCATCACCATGTTCGGCGTGCTGGAACATTTGAGCAAACCGAAGGAAATGCTCGCCGACATTTGGGACGTGTTGAAACCCGGCGGCGTGGTCATGGTCATTGTGCCCAATGTCTACAGCTTTGCCAATGGAACCCTGCACTCTCAGGGACGCACCTTTACCGGCAGAAATCATCTCAGCTACTTCGCATGGGATACCCTCTCCAACCTCTTCAAACGCGCCGGTTACGAAGTCGCGCATCTTGACACCGCTCTCGCAGGTCTCGATGCAGTCCTGAATTACTGGCAGTTCAACGACCCGCATTCCGCCCTGTCATTGGACCTGCTTCCCCCCAAAATGCGCGCGCTCGCCCAGGACCCCGAAGGCCGCGCCCAATTTGAAAAACTCATTCGCGATTGGGACATGGGCCTGCGCCTGCGCCTCGCCGCGCGCAAACCGCTATAACATCCTATGAAGCGGGTACTCGGAATCATTCCGGCCAGAGGCGGCTCCAAGGGAGTCGTGCGGAAGAACATCAGAGAAGTGGCGGGCCGTCCCCTCATCGCATACACCATCGCGGCAGCCCAGGCAAGCCGATCCCTCACTCGCTGCATCGTCTCAACCGACGACAGGGAAACCGCGCAAATATCCAAAGCGCTGGGATGTGAAGTGCTCGACCGTCCCGCTGAGCTGGCACTGGATGACACGCCCACCATCACCGTCATTCAACATGTTTTTGAGATGTTGGAAAAACAGGGCGATCATTTTGATTTCGGACTCGTTCTGCAGCCCACCTCCCCGCTTCGCACCGCGCTGGATATTGATTCAGCGCTTCAGGCATTGGACCAATCTGATGCAGACTCCATCGTCAGCGTCTATCAGGTATCCGATCATCACCCTGCGCGAATGTACAACCTCGAAAACGGGCATCTCGTTTCATTTGATGAAAAATTCGCCAGTGCGCGCCGGCAGGAACTCCCGCCCGTCTATCACCGCAACGGCGCGATCTATGCCTTTCGGCGTGACTTGCTTCAGCAGAATACCCTCATGGGACAAAAAATTCTCCCCTACATCATGCCCGAGAACAGGTCGCTCAATATCGACAACGAATACGATCTTGTACTGGCCGATTTTATTTTAGGCAAAAGCAAGTGAGCAAAATGCTGCGGATATTGAACGTCGAGCCCGATCAATACAGTGATGATGCCCGCTCCATCCTAAAAACGATCGGGCATCTGGTCGAACAGAACATGGAACGAGACGAATTACTAAAAAGCCTCTCCGGTGTTGACGTTCTCATTGTCCGCCTGCGCCATCAAGTGAATGCGGAACTGATGGACGCCGCACCCGCATTGAAAGTCATCGTCTCTGCAACCACCGGCCTCGACCATATTGACATGGAATACGCCGAAAAAAAAAATATCACCGTGCTCAGTCTGCGCGGCGAAGTGGCCTTTCTACGCTCCATCCCCGCCACCGCAGAGTTGACCTGGGGACTGCTGCTCGCGCTTACCAGAAACATTCCATCCGCCCACGCCTCCGTCCTTAACAGCGAATGGCAGCGCGACCGCTTCAAAGGCCATGAAATTGCCGGAAAAAGACTGGGCATCCTGGGGCTCGGCAGGATCGGCGAAAAAATTGCCGCCTACGGTTTGGTGTTCGGGATGCAGGTCAGCGCCTACGACCCGTATCCAAGGGATATTATTCCCGGCGTTGCCATGAAGAATTCAATGGAGGCATTGCTCCGCGAAAGCGATGTGTTGAGCGTCCACGTCCCGTTGAATGCTGAAACGCAAAACCTGCTTGGCGCAAGAGAATTTAATTCCCTTCCAAAAGGCTCGTATCTGGTCAATACCGCCCGTGGAGCAGTACTGGATGAGAACGCCCTTCTCGATGCCATTCGCTCCGAGCATCTAGCCGGAGCAGCCTTGGATGTGCTCGCCGGTGAAAGAACCTCGGAAGATTCGCCGTTGATCGAATATGCGCGCGCGCACTCCAATCTGTTGATTACGCCTCACATCGGAGGCGCCACCTACGAGTCCATGCGCGCGACTGAAATGTTCATGGCAAATAAACTTAAGCAGTATGTGGAAAGTCACATCTACAAAACCACATGAATTTTGCAGGAATAAGGATTTTTTGAATGAAGGTTCTGTTTGTTTTGGATAACTACAGCAAATATTTTTCGATCGATGATGTCGTTCGGGAACTATATCGCCGCGGGCATGAGGTTGTGCTGGTTATGGGGATGGAAGAAAAAAAGAATGTGCCGGATGATGCTGTTCAGAAGGCAAAGACGGATATCCCAGGCCTTGTCATCGAGTCGCTGCTGAAGCGCAAATTTCTGCGAAAATTTACTCGTGATATTCGCGAACTGCTGAACTATGCTCACATCCTGAACAATGAGGAGACCCGCCAATGGGATGCCTCCAAGTGGGACCGTTTTTTTCGCCCCTATGTCTGGCGCATGATCACCAGTGAATCCGGAAAAAGAAAAATGAAGGACCCTGCGTTTCAAAAATCACTGCGTTCCATTGAGCAGAAAATTCCTGTCGCCGTCAGAATCAAGGACCATATTAAACGCCACAACCCGAATCTTGTGATCGCCCTTCCCCTTGTCAATTCCGATTCCAGGGAGAATGAATACATCAAAGCCGCGCTGGCTCTTGGCATCCCCTGCGTTTATTCCATGTATAGCTGGGATAATATTGATTCCAAGGCCACTTTCCAAAGCCGCCCGGACTATAACATCGTCTGGAACAAATCCCTCGCCGCAGCATTGTCCAGGGGACATGCCGTGCCGCCCGAAAAAATATTCATCACCGGCGCGCCCCGCTTTGACCGGTTGGTGGAGAATAAAGACGAATATATTTTGCCGCGCGAGGAGTTCTGTCGGATTGCCGGGATCGAAGCTGAAAAAAAATATATCCTCTATGTTGGTTCCACATTCCTGGTCAAGAGTAATTTTAAGAAGGCGCTGAACGAAGATGCCCCCGCCCTTGAAATTGCCGAGGCCCTGCAACAGCATCCCCATACCGGGGATGTCAACGTGCTTGTTCGTCCCCATCCGTCCAATGCTGGGATCGTGAAAAATCTACACCAGCAGCAGCGTCACAATGTCTTTGTGTATCCTGCTCATGGTGAATTCCCCGATACCGAGGAAAAACGACGGATGTTTTATAATTCCATTTATCATAGCATTGCCGTGGTTGGCATCAATACCACAGCGTTTTTGGAAGCCTCCGCTCTCGATAAACCCTGCATCACCATTGTTACAAAAGAATTTGGGGAAACCCAGCAGCTTCCGCACTTCCATCACCTTGCGGACGGCGATTTTCTGGAGACAGCCAATGGGGCCTTTGAAGTCGCGGAGATCGTGGAAAAGATCGTTGCCGGGGCCGATACCCGCTCTGTGCAGCGCCATGCCTTCGTAGAAAATTTTCTAAAACCTCTTGAGCCGGGTAAAACCGCTGCCGAGGTATATGCCGATCTGGTCGAGAAGTTCGGCTCAAAATAATAATCCTTTGATCAGGATTGGAGAATCATGAACTCACGAATACTGAAAATAAACGACTTCACCATTTCCGACGACAGCGATTGCTTCGTTATCGCCGAGATCGGCAACAATCACCAGGGCGATCTGCAAAAGGCGAAGGAAATGTTCAAGGCCGCCAAGGATTGCGGCGTGGATGCAGTCAAACTGCAAAAGCGCGATAACAAATCCCTGCTGACTCGCGCCGCATATAATAAGCCTTATGAGAACGAAAATAGTTTTGGCGCAACCTACGGCGAACACCGCGAAGCGTTGGAATTTGGAAAGACCGAATATGTTGCATTGAAAAATATGCGCAGGAACTTGGCCTGACCATGTTCTCCACCGCCTTTGACATAAAAAGCGCCGACTTCCTCGCCGAACTCGATATGCCTTTATACAAGGTTGCCTCCGGCGATCTGAAGAACACCCCGCTTCTCAAGCACATTGCAAAGATCGGCAAGCCGATGATCATCAGCACCGGCGGCGGCACAATGGAAGATGTCCAGCGTGCATATGACGCCATCATGCCCATCAACTCGCAATTGTGCATTCTGCAATGCACGGCTTCCTATCCTGCCGAACCAGAGGACTTGAATCTGCGCGTCATTACAACCTATCGCGAGAAATTCCCGGATGTGATCGTCGGTCTCTCTGACCACGAGAATGGAATTGCGATGGCATTGGCAGCGTATGTACTTGGCTCGCGCATGGTGGAACAGCACTTCACCCTCAACCATACCTGGAAGGGGTACCGACCACGCCTTCTCTCTCGAACCGATCGGGATGCGTAAACTTGTCCGCGACCTGCGCCGTGTGAAAGTGGCGATGGGTGATGGTGAAAAGAAGATATATCCCAGCGAAGTCAATCCCATCACCAAGATGGGAAAGAAACTCGTCGCTTCGCACGACCTGAAAGCTGGTCATACACTAACGGCAGAAGACATCGCTGTCAAATCTCCCAGCGACGGCATTCCGCCGTATGAATTGGATAATGTCATTGGCAAAGTCCTCACAAAAGATTTACTCGAGGATGATAACTTCTTGCTTTCGAGAATTTGAAGTAGAAAGACTTTGCAGGTCACGCTTCGAGCGTGACCTGCTTATGGCTCAAAAGGTACACATGCTTCCCAACCAAATTCCAAATTGGATCGGCACACAGGAACAACCTACTCAAGCGAATGAGTGGTTTGATAAACTCAACCCCGCCAACGGACAAGTCCTTTGCAAGGTGGCGCGTTCACGCCGCGCGGATGTCTTGCAGGCGATTGAAGTTGCGAAACGTGCGCAAACTGCCTGGGCAGATACCCCCGCCGTACAGCGCGGCATGATTCTGCACAAGATCGTGGTGGGGATGCAAAACCGTCAGAGTGAGATCGCTGCCATTGTCGCCGCCGAAACTGGAAAGTCCCAGAAAGAGGCGTTGGGTGAAACAGGCGGAGCCATTCAGTGCGGATTGTTCTATGCCAGCGAAGGTCAGCGTTTGTATGGTCGCACTACTACAAGCGGCACAGCAAATAAATATGCCATGACCATTCGCCAGCCGATCGGCGTGGCGGGGTTGATCATCGCCGCGAATACCCCAATCGCGAATGTGGCGTGGAAAGTTTTTCCGGCGCTAGTCTGTGGTAATGCCGCCATCTTGAAAGCCGCTGAAGATACACCAGCTACTGCATGGATCTTCGGACAAATTGCAAAGGATGCTGGGCTACCCGATGGCGTGTTGAGCATCCTGCAAGGATTTGGTGAAGAAGCGGGTGCGCCGTTGGTGGAACACCCCGATGTGGGAGTGATCAGCTTTACAGGTTCGACAGAAGTGGGACGCATCATTCAGCGTTCGGCAGGGGAGCGCTTCGCGCGCATCTCGCTGGAACTGGGCGGGAAGAATCCGCTTGTGGTGTGTGACGATGCCGATCTGGAGAATGCTGCCAAGTGGGTGCTGCTCTCCGCGTTCAGCAATGCGGGACAGCGCTGTGCATCCACAAGCCGCATCATTGTATTTGAGTCGATCTATGAAAAATTCCGCGATATGCTCGTGGAGAAAACAAAGAAGCTGAAGGTTGGCATCACAGATGATTGTGATTTTGGCGCAGTCATCAATGAAGGCCAATTGATCAATATGGTGGATGCCGTGCAAAAGGCAAAAAAGAACGGCGCAACGATCCTGTGCGGCGGCGAGCGCATGACCGATGACGAACATCGCGGCGGTTATTTCATGGCACCGACCTTGATCGAGAACGTCCAGCCGCACGATGAGATTTCAGAGTGCGAGTTGTTTGGGCCTGTTGCGCTTTTATTCCGCGCAAAGGATTTTGAGCAGGCGCTGGCGATGGCAAACGATACTCCGTATGGATTGACCGCCAGCATCCACACCAAGAGTATCCATCGTGCAACACGATTCTATGACAAGGTGCAAACAGGCGTGGCGGTCGTCAATGCTGGGACTCACGGCTCCGAGCCGCACATGCCATTTGGCGGGCGTAAACTTTCGGGCAACGGTTCGCGTGAACCAGGCACCGAAGCGCTCAATATTTATTCTGAATTGAAGGACGTCTATATCAACATAGACCCGACGCAGGTATGAGCAAATCCAACCCTTCGATCATTGCCTTGATTCCGGCGCGTGCTGGTTCAAAACGAGTGCAGGGCAAGAATATCCGTCCACTAGCGGGGCATCCTTTGATTGCGTACACGATCTGTGCCGCGAAGCAGAGCGGAGTCTTTGCGGATATTCTCGTTTCGACAGATTCAGAAGAATATGCCGAGATTTCCCGTCAATATGGCGCAGAAGTTCCATTTCTTCGACCGGCGGAAATTTCGGGCGATCTCTCGTTGGATATTGAATGGCTGGATTTCACGTTACGCAAGCTCAAGGAGATGGGACGTGAATACGATTGCTTCAGCATTTTACGCCCGACCAGTCCCTTCCGTTTGCCGACGACCATTCAACGGGCGTGGAAGGAATTCCAAGATGAAGAAGGTGTGGACTCTCTCCGCGCTGTGGAGAAAGTAAAAGATCACCCCGGCAAGATGTGGGTAATTCGTGGCAGACGTATGATGCCGCTGCTTCCTTTCGGCCCAAAAGAACAGCCCTGGCACAGCACACCGTATCAGGGATTGCCCGAAGTCTATTCGCAGAATGCCAGCCTTGAAATGGCATGGTCGCGGGTGGTGTTCAATGGGCGGACGATTGCGGGTGAAGTGGTCATGCCGTTCATCTCGGAAGGCTACGAAGGTTTTGATGTGAATCATCCCTACGATTGGGAACTGGCGGAACGTCTGGTTGCGAGGCGGAGAGGCGCAACTGCCAAAGGTAGAAAAAAATTCATAAAGAAGAATCAGGCGCGGGCGCGGAAAGAGGCGCAGCGTCTACAAAGAGGAAAACATGGTTGAACTGAAATTGATCCCCGTTGAGGAATTCAATCGCGTGCGTAATGCTTCGATTGATAAATATGAAAAGTTGAAATTGATCGCGGATATGTGCCGCGCGAACACGCTGGTGGAAGTGAAGCGTGCTGGTTCGGGGCATCTCGGCTCGAGCTTCAGCGCGATGGATATTGTGGTTTGGATGTATTACGAAGAAATGAATACGCTCAAGGTTGGTTTCGACAGCCCCGACCGCGATATTTATTTTTCGTCGAAGGGACATGATGTGCCCGGCTTGTATGCGGTGCTGCATTCGCTCGGTGAAATTCCTGAAGAGAAGCTGCTTGCGCTGCGTCGCCTCGGCGGTTTGAATGGTCATCCCGATATCAGCAATCGCGGCATGGAAGCAAATTCGGGGTCGCTTGGCATGGGCATCTCGAAGGGACGCGGTATGGCGTGGGCGAAGAAGCATAATGGCAATCAGGGTCATGTGTTCGTGATGACGGGTGACGGCGAATTGCAGGAAGGTCAGAATTACGAAGCCTTGCAAGTGACCGCGCATCACAAGACGGATAACCTCACGGTGATCGTGGATAACAACAAAGTGCAGTCTGATAAGCCTGTTGCGGAAATTATTGACATCGGAAATCTCGATGAAAAATTCAAGGCGTTTGGCTGGCACGTTATTCGCATTGATGGTCATGATTTCCGCCAGTTGGAAAAGGCGCTTGCCGAAGCAAAGCAGGTCAAAGGTAAGCCGCAGATCATTATTGCGGATACGATCAAAGGACGCGGTATTTCGTTCATGGAACATCCTGCTGCGCTTGAGATCGGCAAGGGATTGTATCCCTGGCATTCGGGTGCGCCGGATGATGCCGCTTTTGATCTGGGATATAACGAATTGATCGAACGCATCAATACTGACCTGAAAGCTGTTTCGCTCGACCCGGTGCATTTGTCTCCCGTTGAGCCTGAGGCGAAAGCCGCAGCGCCAACCGTGCTCGAAGGTGAGCCTCTCAGTCAGGCGGCGTTGGAACGTCTTGCAGTCAAGCCAACGGATGAATATGTCTCGCGTGCGTATGGTCAGGCGTTGGTGGAACTTGCTGCCACGCGCAAGGATATTGTCGTGTTGGATGCCGACCTCGCCTCCGATTGCAAAGTCCGTGATTTTGAAAATACTTATCCCGACCGCTTCATCGAAAACGGCATCGCCGAGCAGGACATGGTTTCGATGGCGGCTGGTCTTGCCCGTCAGGGACTTTTACCTGTTGTCAATTCGTTTGCAAGTTTCCTCGCTTCGCGCGCGAATGAGCAGATCTACAATGCCGCGAGTGAGAAATCCAAGATCATTTATGCTCTGCATTATGCAGGTTTGATTCCTGCTGGTCCGGGCAAATCTCACCAAAGTCTGCGCGATATTTCGCTCTTCTCCGCGCTGCCGAACTGCCTCGTCATTCAACCGTGCAACGCGGAAGAAACCCGCATGGCGATGGAATACTGCGTGAATCAAACGGATGAAAATTCCGCGCTGCGAATCATTATTGGCCCAAGTCCGCGTCGCATCGCGCTCCCGGCTGGGTACGCGTTTAAGCTCGGGCAGGGCACCCAGCTGACAGCGGGGAAAGACGCGGTCATGTTCGCGTATGGGCCTGTCATGCTGCACGAAGCGCTGCTCGCCAGTGAACTGCTTGCCGAGCGCGGATTCGGGTTGAGCATCATCAATATGCCCTGGCTCAACCGCGTGGATGTGAAATGGCTCGCTGAAACACTCAAGCCTTACTCCACCATCTTCATGCTCGAAGATCATCATCCCGCTGGCGGTTTGATGGATAACCTCCTCACCGCCTGTGCCGAGAATGGATTGTTGAACGGTAAACAAATGGTCAAGTTCGCTGTGGAAGGCTATCCCGCCTGCGGTACGCCGCAACAGGCGCTGGCATTTCACGAATTGGATGGCTTGTCATTGTCCAAGCGTGTGATGAAGTATTGTGGATGATCAATGCCTGAAATAAAAATTGGAATTCCCCTGCACGGCAAGATGGCGGCGCGAGCTTTCCATCAACCGTCCTTTCGTGAGTGTCTCACGGAGGGCGGGTTCAAGCCGCTGTATTTTCTCAGCCCGTATTATTTTCAGTCCATTGATTTTGACCCCGAACAATATTTTGAACTGCAAACCGATGTGTACGAGGACAATTTCAAAAAGCATTTCCTGATCCAACAGATGAGGTTGCTGCGCCGCTTCGTTGTTGTGACTGAAACGACAGACCTGCGCTTCCGTGAGACGATCGAGAGTAAACTCTTCGATGCCACATTGCTTGGGATGGCGGGGCAAATGACCTATGTCAGCCTGCTGCGCCGTATCCCCGGGATGGGTAAATTGCTCGCTAGCCTTGAGCGTTTGTTTTTTACCACACACGCGCACGACAGGCAGTTCAAAGAGTTGAATATTCAATGTGTGCTCACGCCCGGCATGGGAAATTTCGGTTTTTGGAATGAAGGCAGCTTTGCTCTTGAAGCCCAACGCATGGGACTTCCCGCCTTTGCAGCCATCACTAATTATGACAACATCGTCAACATGGGCTACCGCGGTTTTGATCCAGCCTGCCTAGCAGTGTGGAGCAGGCAAATGGCGGATGAGGTAATCAAGCTGCACGGCTTCCCTGCCAGCAAGATCGAAATCACCGGCGCGGTGCAGTATGACCGCTTCATGAAATCCCTGCCCCTCAGCCGCGAGGAATTTCTGAAATCCATTCATCTTGACCCGCAAAAGAAAACGGTCCTTTTTGCGGGCGGGGTTAATATCAATCACTACTTCGATGTTTATCGTGTCTTTGTCGAACAGCGCGAAAAGATCTGGCCCGAGCCGTTTAATTTTATTGTCCGTCCATACCCGCATATCAAATTGCTGGGGTCGCCCGCCTGGCAGGTGCTGGAAAAATTATTTACAGGTTCAGGTGCGTATATTTCCAACCCCGGCTCGATCGATGCCAGCGGCGACCGCACCGAGGAACTGCGCCAGGATTTCACATTCAACGACGAGCCGGACGAATTGAACTATCTCTTGCGCTTCAGCGACCTGATGGTTAATTATTTTTCAACTATCGGGCTGGAGGCCGCGATATGCGACCTGCCCGTCATTCACATTGGATATGATGCCTTCGCGTTCGGTCAGCGTTATGGGGTGACCACGAAATTCCTGCAGCGGCAGACCCATAACCGCAGAAAGCTGCGCCTTGCCGCCGCCCGCATTGCAATGACGGAAGATGAATTGTTAAAGCATGTCAGCGCGTATTTGGAGAACCACGATCTGGATAAAGAAGCCCGTTACGAGTACGCGGTTTCAGAATGCGGCGATCTGGATGGACAGGCGGGCGCGCGCCTGGTCAACATGATCAAAAGCAGAATATGACCTCTCCCTTTTTTGGGAGTATGGACGAACAATGGCGACAAAGAACTTCATCCCTGAAAAATCTGGCTATTGGAAGCGCGGCTACATCACCTACAGGCGTTTGTGGCTTGATGCCTGCCTGAACGCATTTCTGGATGAAACGAACGGCTTGGTCATTGACCTTGCCGGTAAACGCAAAAACAAGCGCGGTACATTCCAACCGCCCGTGCATCAGGTAGACGCCTGGTGGTATATCAATCTGGACCCCACCGCCGCGCCGGATATTTTTTCGGATGTGACCCGCACCCCGCTAAAAAAACAAAGCGTGGATTATGTCATCTGCACCGAAGTGCTGGAACATCTCCCCGACCCGCAGGCTTGTGTGGATGAAATTCACCGCCTCCTTCGTAACGGTGGGGTTGGTTTTGTTTCTGTTCCATTTTTCTACCCGATACATGCAGACCCGTTCGACTTCCAGCGTTTCACCGAAGACGGTTTGCGCCGCCTGTTTCGGGATTTTACATCTGTTGAGGTGTATCGAATGGGCGGATATCCGGGCGTTGTAGGACTTTTGCTCGAGCTGGGCATCTCCGGACAGGAAGGAAACTCCATTCACAAAAACTTCCTGCGCTGGGCCATGAAGTGGATCTCCCGCTGGTTGTGCTGGTATGACCTTTCCACGTTTGGGGGTGAGAGCATGCCCTGGCAAAAGTTCACCACCGGTTACTTTTTGAAAGTCGTTCGATAAAGGAGCGTATTTTTTGATGCCTGCCCAGATCGTCGCGATTATGCTGGTTCGAAATGAGGATATATATATCGAGCGTGTGATACGCAATATCGCCGACTTTTGCGACAAGATCATCATCACCGATCATCGATCCACTGACCGGACATTTAAAATTTGCGAACGCCTTGCGGGGCAGATCGCCAAGATCGACCTGCGGCAGATCCAATCACCGGAAGAATCGGGACAGGCGCTCGAACCTTATTTTGGGACGGACACCTGGATATTTGGCGTGGATGGAGACGAGATCTATGATCCGCAGGGGTTGAAGACCATGCGGAAGCTGCTACTGGAAGGCGCCTTTTCAAAAGATTGGTGCATTTTTGGGAATGCATTAAATGTCATCTCTCTTGACCTGGATAAAAAAATCGCGAAAGGTCACCTTGCTCCTCCATGCAGGCCGACCTCCAAACTATATAATTTTTCCTTCATTGATTGGTGGGATAGCGGCTCCGAACGATTGCATGGCGAAGATATTAAATTCAAGGATGGCTTCAGCAGCGGCTTGCGTAGATATTTACATACCGAAATGCCGTGGGAGGAAGCGTACTTCCGTCACCTTCACATGCCTTTCATGAAAAGAAGTTCCGGGCAGAAAAGCAGTTTTATTAAGACCCGCCTGAACCCAAATGAATTGTTGAAAGCAAGCCTTGAAAAAAACTGGTTGTTCAAGATGTGGCGGGAACTTCGAGTTCAGGTTTCGCGTTTCTTGGGTTTGGATTGGAAAAACAAAAAAATATCGCCGCGGCCCGCTGGTGCAGAAAGACATTTCCCGATTTTTTCCCTCCGATTAATTGTAGCGAGCCTTGTATGAATTTTTGCATTTTGATCTCAACGTGTGACAAACATGCCGATCTGGCGGTGTTAACGATTGACCTGATCCACAAAAGGTGGAAGGATCATCCCTCCATTTTTGAGTGCGGCGTTTCCCGGCCGATTCCCGGAGCGGTAGAAACCCTGCCATTGAAAAATGATGAATGGGATTGGGTCGGCATCGCCGAGTCTGCGGCAGGTGCCCTGATGGAAAAGGGGTATCAGCAGTGCTATTTGATCCTTGAGGATCACCCGCCCCTGCAGCCTTGCAATGAAACACATCTAAACTCGACCCTCCCCGCATTGATGGAAAAATTGGATGCTGCGTATATCGGCCTGTATGGCTGGGGACAAAACACACGCTCTGCCGGAAAATCCTTGAGCGCTGAATTTTACAGACTTCAACATCAGGAGGAGACATTCCTTTGGCAATATTCCCTGCATCCAGCATTGTGGCGGCTTGAGGCATTAAAGGCTGTGCTAAATGCTTTGCCAATGATTGAAGGAGACGCGGCCTCTCGCAGCGCGTGGGCATTTGAACGAAGGTCGGGTAGTTTGCAATCGCAGATACCTGCCGAATGGCGGGGACGGGCGTACCGCGTCTATGGATTGGGGATGCTTGGTGGGCAGTTTCGCCTTGTCCGGCGCGCTGCAAGGCGGATGCTGTTTATTGCGGTCAATTTGACGGTGTTGATCGCCGGGAAACTGATGGGAAGCGCCGCGCGTGACCGCCTCTTGAATTTTGTGCTGTCGGAAACTCTGTTCTTTGACGGCCCCTATCCCATGTATTGGAGCGGGGTAATGCAAAAGGGCAGCCTGAATAAAAACTTTGAAAAATTTCTTCTCCTGCGCCGGAGAAACAGGGAATTATCGAATTTTCGAGCTGTTATCAGAAAGGATGTCTGACAGAATTTCCCGCGTTATTTTCTGTCCATCAAAGCAGGGGCGTCCGCTGGATTAAGGTTTTAGACCGTTGATGCAAATCACAAAGCGGTCTCCATGAACAAACTTGGAGCTTAAGCGTGACCGCACGCGCGAAGTAAGGCTGCGTTTGGTGATTGCTCTCCAATCCTCTTTGCAGTAATTGCGTTTCAGGAGCGCTTTGGGGTGGCGCCCAAAAAGTCTGTAATCATCTATAATAATGAGCGCTTTTCCTCCTGATTGCACATTGATGGAATCTAATTCCTCAAGGAGGGGAACGTCCTTGTCGCCGCGTCCGGTTTCCTGGCTGGACCAGTGGCCATCCAGAAAAAAGATGACGTTTTCTTTGACTGTGGAGATGATCTGCGGCAGGACCTCGCTGCTGTTGCCGAGGTGAAAGGCGATCTTGCTGCCTTTATATTGTTCCTTGCAGTTGTTAAAGAATTTTTCGTTGATCTCTATCGTGTGCAGGGAGTCGAAAAATGGCTCCATTTTGAAAATGGTTTCGCCGCGATATGTGCCTGTTTCAATAAATACCGGGAAGGTATCTCCCTTGAACGGCGTTTGGCTGATGATTTCATCCAGTTCGGTCTTTGTTAAATGGGTCATGTTTGTAATCATATCCCATGGTTAAGAAGACTGTCAAGAATTCATTAATGTTGAAGGAAATTCTGGCGCGGAATCCGCGTTTGTTGTGTTTGTTCTGTAAAACCTACATTTGCTGTCATGTTATTAAGGCTGCCGGTTGATATGAAATTTGGGATCAAAAAAGTATTGGATGCAATGTCGGACGGAGCCTCTTTACTGGCGGGTCAGTTCACGTCCGCCGACCTGTCCATTTTCCACGAGTTCGAGCCACCACCTACGGGAGGTGGACATCAATTCCTGCGGGCGTTTGTGAGGCAGGTGGAAGCCAGGAATTTGCGGGTCGAGAATAACTCCATCTCCCGCACAACGAAGGCGTGTTTGTTCAACTCCTTCAATTTCAGGGAGACGCGGCTTCAGCGTTTGAAACACGGCTCGGTGATGTATGTCCATCGCGTGGATGGGCCGGTGGATGTCTATCGCGGCAGCGATGGCGGTGTGGACCGGCATGTCTATGAGGTGAACCAAAAATTCGCGACGAAGTCGATTTTTCAATCAGCCTACAGCTTGCAAAAACACCTTGAACTGGGAATGAGCTTCCATAACCCTGTGGTTATTTTGAACGCGGCAGACCCGGATATTTTTCACCCGCGCGGAAGGGTTACACTCTCGCGTGACCGCAAGATCCGGTTGATCGCGGTGAGCTGGTCGAATAATTTGAACAAGGGCGCGCCGGTCTATCAATGGCTGGATGAACATTTGGATTGGGATCGCTTTGAGTTCACGTTTGTGGGACAGAGCCAGATCGCGTTCAAGAACATTCGCATGATGCCGCCCGTGGATTCGTACAAACTTGCGGCGTTACTGCGCGAGCATGATGTTTATATAACCGCCAGTAAAAACGACCCGTGTTCCAATTCACTGATCGAAGCGTTGACCTGTGGGCTGCCAGCGGTCTACCTTCAGAGTGGCGGACACCCTGAGATCGTGAATCAGGCCGGGGCGGGGTTTGAAGCGGCGGAGCAGATCCCCGAATTGCTGGATCAGATCGTTGAGTTGTATGAGGCGTTTCAGTCGCGGATTTCCAATCCATCCATTCAGGAAGTCAGCGAACAATATTTGAAAGTGTTGGAATTGTTGTAATGATGAATCAATTAGTGGAACGTGCAGCGAAACAGGTGGTCAGGGCGGCTTCATGGAATTGGAAGCCAAACTCCCGTTTGATCTTGTATGGGGATAATGCCGGCTGGTCGTTGGATTGGGATATGCGCGAGCTTGCAAATATTACAAGGCGGCTTGGTGTTCGCCTAGCCAGACCGTATTGGAAACATGCCGCTTCGCCTCAATCCATTTTCTTTGCCAGCCAGTTTTTTCTTACCCAGGATGATTGGATGCGCTTTCTGCCGCACCGAATCGGCTTTTCCTATTTTCACGGGCTGCCAAATACAGGCGATGAACTGCTTGATAATGTTTACAAGAAGTTGTGTGCTCATCATGATCGGATAACGCGCATTCAGGTTTCACATACACAAATGAAGAATGTAACGCTGGAAACGGGCATAGACCCTTCCAAGGTGTTCATGATCCCGATCGGCATTAACCTGAACTTCTTTCCTTTGAGGACGGACGAACAAAAAAATATCATGCGCGACAAGCTTGGGATTCCCCGGTCGGCATTTGTGATTGGTTCCTTTCAAAAGGACGGCGTGGGCTGGGCGGAAGGGCTTGAGCCCAAACTGATCAAAGGGCCGGATGTTTTCCTGTCTGCGGTTCGCTTGCTTAAGAAGGATATTCCGGAATTGTATGTGCTGCTGACCGGCCCTTCGCGCGGCTATGTGAAACGCGGATTGGAAGAAATGGGCGTTCCGTATAAGCATACGTATTACAAGAATTACCCCGAGGTCGCGGGGATGTTTAGCGCGCTTGATCTGTACATGGTGGCATCACGGCAGGAAGGCGGGCCGAAGGCCATCCTTGAAAGCATGGCCAGCGGCGTGCCGTTGGTCACAACACGCGTGGGGCAGGCAATGGACCTGGTGCATCACGGCGAAAATGCATGGATGACGGACGTTGAAGATTTTGAAAATTTGGCCGCGCTTGCCTTGCAGGTTTATGGGCTGGGTGCGGATTCTCTGCAGCCGATCTTGAAGAACGCGCGAACCACCGCTGAAGCAAATTCCTATGACTCGCAAACACAGTTGTGGGGTGAGTTTATGAAAGGCTTTGTTGAAACCGCCTAGCCACGGCGTGTAGGATTATGAAAAGGCTGCTGCGTTTTTTCAAGAAATTATTTCCGGGCTTCTCCCGCTTTGTATTCCGTTTGAGGGATGCTGCGCTGAGTCTGCCCATCCGCTTGCAGATCTTGCGGCTGGTGAAAAGTGACGCGCATCCATCGATTGCCTACCTGACCTTGAATTTCCCGAAACCGCCCGCGCTGCGAAGCGAGTTTACGCATGGCGGTTCCGTCAAGTTGACGTATCTTGCGGAAAGTTTTCCGCATCACTTTCCGTCGGCGAGTCTGCTGTATGCTGTCAGCAGTGTCGGGCATCCGTTGCGCGCCTCCATTCTGGATCTGGCAAAGCGCAGGGGATTGAAGGTCATCGTCAACCAGAACGGCGTTTCATTCCCCGCATGGGACGGCGAAAATTACACAGAATCGAATCGTGATATGAAAACGGTGATCAGCTTTGCGGACTTCATTATTTACCAGAGCCGGTTTTGCAAAACCAGCGCAGAGCGATATATTTCTCCACCGGATGTTCCAAGCGAGATCATTTACAACCCCGTGGACATCCGCCTCTTTACACCCGACGCCTGCTCCAAAAAACCTGACGAATTGACCCTCCTTTTGGGCGGCAATCAATATGAAAAATACCGCCTTGAACTGGCGCTACAAACCCTCAAGGCGCTTCATCGCGATGTTCCAAACGCAAAGCTGATCGTCACTGGCAATCTTTGGCTTCCACATGACGAAGCTGAAGAGTGGACAGCCATTGCAATCAAGGAATTAAAGCTGGCAGATCATGTGACCTTCACGGGAACCTATACCCAGTCTGAAGCGCCTGCGCTTTATTCAAAAGCTCACCTCCTGCTGCACACAAAATACGCCGACCCGTCACCTGGATTGGTGTTGGAAGCGCTGGCACTTGGGCTGCCGGTTGTACATTTGACGAATGGCGGCGTACCGGAATTGGTGGCCGAGGCGGGGATCGGCGTTCATGTGGGGCATGATTGGAACCGGATCACCCTGCCCGCCCCGCAAGCCATGGCGGATGCGGTGATACAGGTCTATGCTCGCCGTGACGAGTATTCGCAACTGGCGCGCCAGCGTGCAGTGGAATTGTTCTCTCTGGAGAAGTTCGTTGCACGCCACAAGGAAATCTTTGAGAAGGTTTTGAGTTCCTGATGAAAGTGTCCGTCATTATCTGCACACGGAATCGCTTTGACGATTTCACGAAAACTGTTTCATCGTTGGCAAAACAGACCCGCCCGCCTGATGAATTCATTATCGTAGACTCATCCGATGAGTTGATTATCGAAAGATATCTTGACTCCATTCAACTGCCGTTCCCAGGCCGCTATTTCCACACAAGCCCCGGACTGACCTTGCAGCGCAATCATGGCATCAAAAAAAGTACGGGAGACCTGCTCTTCTTTTTTGACGACGATGTGGATTTAGATCAGAACTATCTTCTGGAAGCGGAACGGGTGTTTGCAGAAGATACCCAACAAAAAATCGGGGCGGTGGGCGGGCGTGTTGCAAATCCGCTTGAAGAACAGCCTTTCTCGTTTCGTTCATGGGTTGGGCGCATGATCTTTGAAAGCATTGCTTTAATTTTCGGACTGGGCAGGCTTGGGAGCGGACGGTTTCGCTATTCAGGCATGCCCACACACCCTGATGTCAGGAAGGAGAGCGGCTATATCGAGTGCTTGTCCGGTTGCTGCATGGCGTTCCGAAAGGAAGTTTTTGAAAAGATCGAGTTTGACGAGAACCTGCCCAATTACGGACTTATGGAAGATGTGGATATTTCCAAACGGACGTTGGACACCGGATACAAGATCTACTACCAAACATCTGCCGCCCTTGTTCATAACGAAAGCCCCAAAAACCGGTTGAACCGTCATCAGTGGGCGGAAATGCGGGTGGTGAACTATGCCTATTTGTTCCATAAAAACTGGAGCCGCAACCGCTTGCGCTTCATTTTCTTTTATTGGGCTTTACTTGGTTTAATGGTGGTGCATCTTCGAAAAAAAGACGGCTTAAGCGGTACGTTGAACGGCATGAAAAAAATTAAATGGATATAGAAAAACATGGAGCATTAGTTGAACCTTTTGTTATTTACGGCTTCCTATCCGTACACCAGTGGCGCGGAACAAACCTTTCTGGACGATGAGATCGGCCACTTAAAAAAAACATTTGACCGCGTGATCCTTGTCCCAAGGGATTGTACAGGCGAGCGCCTCCCTTTGCCGGATGGGATTGAGGTGGACGAGAGCTACTCAAGTTTTTTAGCAGCCAACAGGAGCAGAGCGCTCTTGTCCGCTTTTTTTTCACCACTGTTTTGGTCTGATATTTTTGCGCGTCCTGCCATCCTCTTTAATAAGGACGCATTGCAGCGCCTGATAAAGTTTGTGGGCAAGGCGGCTCTTACCCGAGAGTGGGTGGAGCGCTGGTTTCAAAATTCAACCGTCTCCCCGCGCGACTGCGTTTTTTACACCTACTGGTTCGATGACTCAGCCATGGGTATTGGCCTTGCAAAAAAAAGTCTGCCGGAAATTCGTGTGGTTTCCCGCGCACATGGATATGATCTCTACGAAGAGAGATATGACTTCGCCTATTGGCCGTGCCGCTCCACCGCGCTCTCGTTGATGGATCGCGTTTTTTCAGCGTCCGATGCCGGTCTGCAATATTTACAAACCCGGTATCCGCAATTTAAGCAGAGATGTCAAACCGCGCTGCTCGGCGTGATGCCTTCCGGGTTTTTATCCCAGCCTTCTCAAGATGGAAATTTCGCATCGTTTCCTGCTCGCGGGTGGTTCCCGTCAAACGGGTGGGTCTGCTGCTGGAAGCGGTCTCCGCTGCCGCGCGCATCAGACCGGATCTTCGATTTATATGGCATCATATCGGGAACGGTGACACCCGCGAAGAATTGCAGAAATATGCAAACAAGGCCTTCCCTGAAAATGCATCCGCTGTTTTTTCCAGCTACATCGACAGGCAGAATCTGTTTGAGCTTTACCGGCAAACTCCCGTGGATATTTTTGTGAACGTCAGCGAGTCCGAAGGAACGCCGGTTACGGCCATGGAAGCGATCAGCTGCGGTATTCCCATCCTTGCCACTGCTGTGGGTGGTAATGTTGAAATTGACACGAAACAAAATGGATGGCTGCTTTCCCCCAATCCAACGCCGGAGGAAATTGCCACGGCGTTGATCAGTATCCATGATAATGTTGTGGATACTGGAAGAAAAGAGAAAAGGAAGTTTCCATCTCTGGCAGGAAAAATATAACGCGGAGCGGAATTTTCAAGAATTTGCCGAACTCTTAAGGCAGGTTCGGCTTGCGTAATGAAATGGAGTCTGAATGATCGTCGTTGTTGATTATGGCGTTGGCAACCTTGGTTCGATTGTCAACATGTTCAAAAAAGTTGGCGCGAAAGCAGTCGCATCCTCCGACCCTGCTGTAATTCGGGATGCGGAAAAATTGATCCTGCCCGGTGTTGGCGCCTTCGATGCGGCAATTCGGAAATTCCACGAGAAGGGATTGGTGCCCGTCGTGGGCGAACTGGTGCTGGAGAAGAAGATCCCCGTCCTCGGGTTGTGTGTTGGTCTACAACTCATGACGAAGGGAAGTGAAGAGGGTCAGCTGGCAGGCCTCGGGTGGTTTGATGCGGAAACGATCCGCTTCAAGTTCGATGCCGAACATGCCCATCTCAAAGTCCCGCATATGGGCTGGAACACGGCTCAAGTCTGCCGGGAACATCCACTGGTTGCGGACTGGGACGAGGAGTCGCGTTTTTATTTTGTCCATTCCTTTCATGTGGTCGCAAAGGATATGGATGCCGTGCTTGCCAAAACGGAATACGGCGTCACCATCCATTCGATCCTGGGCCGGGAGAACATTATGGGTGTGCAGTTCCACCCGGAGAAAAGCCACCGCTTCGGAATGCGCCTGCTAAAGAATTTTGCGGAGAATATCAAATGATACAAGCTCGGGTGATTCCCGCGTTGCTATTAAAGGGACAAGGGCTGGTCAAGACAGTCAAATTCAAAGACCCCAAATATCTTGGCGACCCGATCAATGTTGTGCGTATCTTCAACGACAAGGAAGTGGACGAGATTGTCCTTCTGGACATTACTGCCACGCCCGAGAAACGCGGCCCGCATTTCGAGATGTTGAAAAATATTGCCAGTGAGGCATTCATTCCGCTGGCCTATGGCGGTGGCATCCGCAGCATGGACGATGTCCACACCCTGCTTGGTATCGGCATTGAAAAATTGATCCTGAACACATCCGCGGTCGAAACCCCTTCGCTGGTGCGCGAGATCGCAGACCACGCAGGCAGCCAGGCGGTTGTGGTTTCGATGGATGTGAAAAAGAATTTATTCGGCAAATATGAAGTCTTTACCCACTGCGGGCAAAAGAAGACCGGCCTCGACCCGGTAAAACATGCCGTTGAAATGGAAAAGATGGGCGCGGGTGAGATTTTTGTCAACTCAATAGACCGCGATGGTATGATGCAGGGCTATGATATTGAACTGGTCAAAAAAGTTGCGGATGCCGTCAGTGTGCCTGTGGTAGCTTGCGGCGGCGCAGGGAACTTGAACGATGTGGCCGAAGTCATCAAGCAGGGACATGCCTCCGCTGCTGCGGCTGGAAGCATCTTCGTGTTTCAAGGTCCGTTGCGCGGCGTGTTGATCAGTTACCCGGCATACCAGGAATTGAAGAAGTTATTGGAGACCGTATGAGTTCCGAGTATAGAATGTGTACCCGTTGTGTCATGGATACAACAGATCCCGACATCGTTTTTTGACGAGAACGGCGTTTGCAATCACTGCCATACCTATGACCGCATGGTTCGTGAATATGTAGTGGATGGAGAGGAAGGTCTCCGCCATTTGGAGCAGACCGCTCAAAAGATTCGCAAGGATGGACAGGGAAAGAAATACGATTGCGTCATTGGCGTTAGCGGCGGTGTGGATAGTACCTATGTTGCTTACCGTGTGAAAAAACTTGGACTGCGTCCGCTTGCCGTTCATCTCGATAACGGCTGGGATTCTGAACTGGCTGTCAAGAATATTGAAGAGACTCTCAAACGCCTCGATATTGACCTGTACACCGAAGTACTCGATTGGGAGGAGTTCAAGGATATACAGATCTCATTCCTCAAAGCATCCACACCTGATTCAGAAATTCCCACCGACCATGCCATCAATGCTCTGCTGGGCAATCTCGCCCAAAAGATCGGCGTCAAATATGTCATCATCGGCAGCAACGTCCGCACGGAGACGCATTTGCCGCGCGCCTGGTCACAGGGACATTTGGACTGGAAATACATTCGCGAGATCCAAAAGAAATTTGGTAAGCAGCCCTTCCATACGTTTCCACACATTGGCTTTTTTACCTACTACCTTCGCATGGTCACGCAGAAGCGCGTCGAAATTTTGAACTACCTCGGCTACAACAAAAAAGGAAGCCCTGCGCGTTTTACAGGAGGAACTTGGCTGGCGGTATTACGGCGGCAAGCATTACGAATCCATCTATACCCGCTTTTATCAGGGATACATCCTGCCCGAAAAATTCGGCTTTGATAAACGCCGCTCGCATCTTTCCAGCCTTGTCTGTTCCGGCGAAGTGACCCGCGAGCAGGCCCTCGAAGAGTTGAAGGTTCCCACATACGCCCCGTCCATGCAGGAGGAAGACCGCGAATATGTGGTCAAAAAACTCGGCCTCACAGATGCCGAATTCACCGCCATCATGTCGGCGCCAAAAAAGAGCTATTGGGATTATCCCTCCTACGGACATTTCATGAAGCACCCGCTCACTTTGAAACTGGTGCCTTTTGTGAAACGCATCGTGGGTCTGTTCAAGTGAGAGTGTAATGCGCATCGCCTACGTCACCATCCACGTTGCGCCGGAGATCATGCAGGGCGGCGTGGGGAAAAAAATAAAAAGCCAGACGGGGATTTGGCGCGAGCACGGGCACGAAGTCTCCATCTTCAGCCTCACTCCGGCGGAAATCCCATTTCCCGGAGAACGCCAATTTATTTTTGATGCGCGCGTCAATTTGCTCAAGCGCGAGATCAACCGCAGTTCCATGTTGAATCAAATGCTCGCGGCGATAGCGCAATACAAGCCCGATATCATCTACCTGCGCTACGGACTGTATTCCTTTCCCCTACACCACATCTTTAGGATCGCGCCCGTCGTGCTGGAGACAAATTCCAACGACAAAGTGGAATATGCCTCACGTGGAAAATTTTTCTACTGGATGAACCGCCTCACCCGCAATCTGACATTTGCTTCTGTCTCCGGATTCATTCCCCCACCCGTGAATTGATTCGCGCCTTCCCCGCGAAATACAACAAGCCTCATGTAGTCATCTCAAACGGTATAGACTTAACCAGCGCCGAACTTCTCCCTCCCGCAAAAAACACCAACCCTGTCATCACCATGGTCGCCTCCCCCGGCATGGATTGGCACGGTGTGGATAAGTTGATCCGCTTTGCCGAAACATGCCCTGATGTCACCGTAAATATCGTCGGCTATTCCACCGCAGATGTGAACATGCCCATCCCTGCGAACGCGCATTTGCTCGGCTTTATGGATCGCGCGCAGCTGCGAGCGATCTACCCTACAACCGATGTCGCCTGCGGAACATTAGCTCTGCATCGCAAGAACATGGACGAGGCATGTACCCTGAAAGTGAGGGAAGCCCTTTCCTACGGAGTGCCGGTCATCATCGCTTATCACGATACAGACCTCAGCGAAGTTGCGCTGGATACCATCCTACGGATTCCCAACAGCGAGAACAACGTGACAGAAAATCGCGAAAAGATCCGCGCATTCGCCTATGCCATGATGGGCAAACGTGTGGACGTTGAAAAGGTTTATCCGTATTTTGACCAGCAGAAAAAAGAACAATCCCGCCTCGCGTTCTTCCAAAAGATTCTGGATGGCTCTGTCAAATAATGAGACCTCTTTCCATTCTTCTTCTTGGCACACAAATGGCAACCGGCGGCGCGCAAAGGGTGCTGCTCGATCAGGCGCGCTGGTTCCACGAGCACGGACATAAAGTGTCCGTCATCTTTTTGTATGACAAGGAAGGCCTGTATGAAAAATGGCAGGCTGCTACACCCGTCAAGATCATCAACCTGCAAGCCTTTCGCGGACATGACAAAGGCAAGGTGGGCAATCTCCTCTCTTCGTAAGAGGATTATTCTCCTGTGGAAATTCCTGCGCCGCGAAAAGGTGGATGTCATTGAAACTTTTACGCACGATAGCAGCATGGTGGCTCTTCCCATCGCATGGCTTGCGCGAGTCCCGGTGCGGATCGCGACACATCACGGCGTGATCGAAGGTGTTTCACGCTGGCGCGAGCGATCCATTCATGGATGGTGAACCACAACATCGCCCAAAAATTGTGGCAGTCTCACAAAAAGACCCATGAAATTCATTGCGCGAAGGTATTCATGCAGAGCGGATCGTCGTCATCCTGAATGGGATTGTTCCCTGCCCATAGAAAACAGAAGCAGGCCCGAGGTCCGAAAAGAGGCGGGGATGGGTGTGGATGACTCCGTCTTAAATATCGGTCGGTCGTCTCGTTTATGCAAAAGGCGCATGAAGTCATCATCGCAAGTATGCCTGATGTGTTGAAGGAATTTCCAACGCCAAAGTTGGAGATCTTTGGCGATGGTGTTCTGCGCGGATTTGCAGTCGCAGATCGAACGACTGGGTCTATCAAGTTCAGTAAAATTGCAGGGGCAAACAGATGATGTTGCCCGTCACCTTGCAGCTGCGGATGTTTTCATTCTTTCTTCGCGTTGGGAGGGGCTGCCCATTGCGCTTTTAGAAGCGATGAGCGCAGGACTGCCTTCCATTGCCACGAAGGTCGAAGGCGTGGATGAGGTTCTCGTGGAGGGCGAACACGGCTTGTTCGTGCCGGTTGAAAACCCTGAAGCGCTGGCTCGGGCTATATTACAATTACTGCGCGACCCTGAAGCCCGCAAAGAATGGGCATAGCGGCGCGGATGCATGTTTCTGAACATTACACCGTGGACCGTATGTGCGGGCAATATTTGGAACTGATGTTAAGCTGCTTGAACGAAACCGGAAACCGATAAAGGAATAATAATGAATCGTGGTGTTGCATGGGCTCAAAGCATATTGATATTTTTGAGCGTGGCTATTTTGTTGGCTGGGGCATGTGTGGAATTTTTTAACGTCGCTTCCGGGACGGGTTCCGCAGTTGGTTCATTTTCTCTTACATGGTTGATCCTGTTTTCCGTTTTTGTTTTATTCTGCCTTGCATTATTTGTTGCGCTAGTCTTTTGGCAGTTGGGGTATCTCTCGTCCACTTTTTCAAAGTTGATCGCGTATCGAAACCGAATGAGCTTTTTCGCTGGGTCTGCATTGCTCGTGCTGGTTTTTCCGGTTTGGTTCCTGCAATATACACAATGGGGAATTGTCTTTCAGGGTTTCTTCATTCGTCTGTTAATCTGGACTATCGTTGTATTTGCAACGGCATTTTTGACAAGCAGCGGCGAGACTCTGGCAGGGTGGCAGCAAACCCTTGGCGCACTCGCGCTTACCGCTGCTTCTTTTTCAATTGCCGTTGCATTGCAGGGCGTTACAGATTATCCGTTCTCGCTTGGCTGGTCTGAAGGCAACCGCCTGTGGGATTATTCCACGCTCTTTGGAAAATCCATCTACTTTAATATTCGCGAAGACGATACCATTTTGTTTTGTTAGACAGGGGTCGCTTGCTGATGGGCGGCCTGCCCTTCCCTTATTCCGGCCTGACGATTGAAATGGCGAGGTTGTGGGTCGGGCTGACCATGATCCTTCCCTATACTTCTGGTCGGGGTCGCGGCTTTCCGAAAGATGGAAGGTGTCACCGCGATTGGTTTTTCGTCATTCTTTGGATATTCCTTTCCTGAAACAAGGCCCCATCCATGCGCCGCTGGTATTGGCTGCCGCGCTCACTATTTTGATGTGGCGCAGAAACCTGTGGATCGCAATTCCTGTCATTATTTATGCTGGATATTATGCCCAATCGAGTCGCTTCACATGGTTGTTTGCCCCCGGCATTTGGATCGGTGTGCTGGAACTGGCTAGCGCCTCTCTTCTTAACGGGAAGCTGGTTGCATCTCAATGGGCACGGGCAATCGCTTTGGGCATTTCCGGCATCTTCGGCGGCTACCTGCTTCCCAAATTTTTGCCGCTCCTCAACCGTCCCGCCGCAGATGCCGCAGACATTGGAAACCAGATCGCGAACAGCGGCGTAACATCCGAATTTGTCGCCGGTGCAGTGTCAGACCAGCCATTGCTTTGGTATCGCCTGCTTCCCAATTCAACCTATGGAAATGGCATCCTCGTCGGCTTGCTGATCGCAGTTGTGCCTTTGTTGATCGTTTTGTTTTGGCTCGCCATCACGAAAAAATGGATTCTGAATATCTGGCAGAAGCTTGCCATGATTGGCTCTTCGCTCGCATTCCTCACTGTGGGGTTGATCGCAAGCACCAAGATCGGCGGCGGCGGCGACCTGCATAATATGGATATGTTCTTGATTGGTCTTGCTTTTGCTGCTGTGGCTGCCTGGTACAACGGCGGAAGAGATGTCGTTTTGAGTTCCGGCCAGCTTCCAGTGTGGATGAAAGTCGTTCTCATCGCCTCCATCATCATCCCTGCGCTTGGGCCGTGGCGGCAGATGCGCTCCTTTCAATTTGCGGAGCAAGCCTCCTCCCTTGTGGTGTTGACCGATGCGCCAGATGAAAAATCCCTCGACCTCTTGCCTTCTGATGAAAAAGTAAACAGGGCTCTGGAAAAAATCACGGATGAGGTAGCCGTTGCCAATGAAGAAGGCGAAGTCCTCTTTTTAGATCAACGCCAGTTGTTAACCTTTGGCTACATTACTGGTGTTCCGCTTGTCCCCGAATATGAAAAGAAGGTTTTGATGAACGAAGCGTTGAGCGGAAATGCTGAATATTTCCAGCCTTTTATAAAGACCTGGCCGCAGGCCGGTTCTCCCTGATCGTGAGTGAAAAGTTATTTACTCCCATCAAGGATAGTTCTTTCGAGTTTGGCGAGGAGAACAATGCCTGGGTCACCTGGGTTGCGGAACCGCTCCTCTGTTACTATCAGGAGACCAGTACGCTAAAAGAGGTTGGCGTGCAATTGTTCATCTCCCAGGGAAAACCCGGAAGATTGCCAGTTACCTTGAAAGCCATCGGCGGAGAAATTCCCTTGAAACAAAAAATAACCGATGTCATCCAGAAGAATGAATGGCTGCTGCCCTTATTCATCTTCCTGCTTTTTCTTGCAGTTTCCCTTCCCGGGGTAAGTTGGGGCGCGCCGGCTTTGTGGAACCCTGATGAATTGATCTGGCGGGTGGATAGCGCTTTACGCGGAGAAATGGTTTTCGATGTCTCCGAACCGGACTTCAACTATCCTTCGTTGCCGAAGTACGTTATGTATGCCATTGGCTGGCTTGTCTATGGAACTGGACGTTCAAGCTTTGCATTCATTGTTGCAGCGCGTTCGTTTTCCTGTTTTCTGGGGGCCTTGTCCGGTGCGTTGATCTATTCCACGGCGCGTATGATCGGCGCGAACAAACGCATATCCACTCTGGCGGGGTTGTTGTATGTTGCCAGTGGTGTGGCTGCCGCAAATGGACGTTTTGCACACAACGATCTGTACCTGCAATTATTCTCAATCCTTTGCGTGTTCTTTATCATTAAATATCAATATACCCATTCCTTGAAATGGTTGTACGTCTCATTCTTTTGCGTGGGGCTGGCGGCTTCCAGTAAATTCACTGGCGGAAGTCTTATCCTATTGCCGGTGGCTGTGTATGTCGCTGCACATTGGACGGAAATCCGCAGCCGCTGGCTTTCCATGATCGGAATTCTTTTCCTCGGCGGGGTCATCTCCCTTTTTGGGGTATGGCCTGGGCACTCCAAAGGCTCTGTTTTCTCCGATCTATTATTTTTCGCATGTGATCCCTGCCCTGCAAAATTATCCCCAATATGGATTCAATTCCGGCTCGTCGCTCGGGTTGTATGGTCAATGGGCTGTGTTCAAAGAGGCGGTGGGGACCTTTGCGTACTACGTCTTCATCCTTGCATTCCTTTGGTTTGCAATGCGGCTGATCTTGTGGAAAATGGGGAAGACTTCTTTTGAGAATAAGTTTGCGCAGGGAGTGGGCGTTCTCATGGCAGCGGTGTTGATCTTCGACCTGCCTTTTATGATCTCCATCAACTATATTGGGCGGTACTTCATTCCCTTCGTGCCGTTTTTGGCGATCCTTGGCGCGTTTCTAGTGGATGAAATTGCCTCTATTGCAAAGCGCATGCAATTTGAATTTTGTGCAGCCTGTGATGGTTGTCCTGCTTGTCGTTGGGGTCAGCTATTCCCTCCTTCGTTTGGTGAGTATTGCCTTGCTGTTCGAAAATGATGCACGCATCCCTGCTGGTGAATATATTGCGACCATACGCGGTTATCAGAAGAGTATGGAATATACTTTATATCCACCTCTCATTAATAAAAGGCAATTTGAGCGGGCACATAACTACCCGATCTATTTTGTAAAGTATCCAACGGATGTTGTGCCCACTGGCGGACGGTATGAATACAACCTCGGCGAGCAGGGGCTGTTGGTCCGTGATACCGATTACTTTGTAATAGACACCCTCACTTATTCAAGGTTTTACAACGATTCGATCTGTGAAACCAATCCCGTGGAATGTGATTTCTTCAAAAAGTGCTTGCAGGGGAGATCGCCACCTACCGCCTGCTAAAGGAATTCGCCTACAGTTTGCCGCCCTATTTGCCTCAGGTTTCCATGTCAGCGGTCAACCCCAGAATTCAAGTATACGAGAGAGTGCGTTGAAAAAACGGCCACCACGGGGTCCGTTTTTATTACTTGATGAAATTCCCAACGGTGTAAACTGTGCCTGCGATGGGCGGCGTGCTTTTCATTCCAATCACTTTGCCGCTTGAAAAGACCTTGTGCGCGGCGGCGGCGATCTCTTTTTCGGTGGAGAAGTGTTCGTCGCGGATGTCGTGCCCCAGCATTTTGAACATGAAGACCATGAACGGCTTTTCGACGGGGGTTCCGTACACCATTTGCCCGCCAGGCTTGAGGACGCGCTTCACTTCTGCGAAGGCCTGTTCCAGTTCAAGCGGCTTTAAGTGTTCCAATATGCTGACCATCAAAACGGTATCAAAGAAATTATCCTCGTAGTATGGCATGTCCAGCACATCGCCTTTTTTCAGGTACATCGGGATGCCCATTGGCTCAAATACGGACTTGACGGCATCAATATCGGCGGTCAGGTCAATGCCGTGAATTTCCTTATAGTTGTCATGCAGGTTGGGAAAGGCCAGCCCGGTACCAAAACCAACTTCAAGGATGCGTTCACCGCCGGTACATTCATTCAGCGCCAGTTCCACACGTTGACGGTACATGCGCCCGAAGATGGGCCAGTAATAGTATTTGATGGGGTCATACTGGTTGACACCTTTGTATTTTTCGGCGGGGAGCAGTTTTAGTTTTTGGGGCATGAGGATTCCTTGAAATAGTGTTTACACAAATTTGATTCTTCTCGCGGCAAACGCAACCATTCGTAACAGGAGCAGGCCGTGTTTCCAGCGGGAGATGTTGGTGGTGCCATAGGTGCGCTCGCGGTAGCGGATGGGGAGGTCGATGATCTTGCGGTTGAGTTTTGCCGCGCCGAAGATCAGGTCAAAATCGCCGAAGGGATCGAAGTCGCCAAAGTAGGAGCGGTTGGCGGCGATCTCCTCATATTCTTTTTTCCACATCACTTTTGTGCCGCAGAGCGTGTCTTTGATGGGCTGGCCGAGCATCCACGAGAATGCCATGCTGAAGAATTTATTGCCGATGAAGTTCAGGGTGCGCATGGCTTCTTTTTCCATCGGGTAGACGAGACGCACGCCGTTGATGAATTCGCCTTTGCCGGTGCTGATGGCTTCATAGAAGCGCGGCAGATCTTCCGGGTGGGACGGTGAGGTCTGCATCGAGGATCATGAGAATATCGCCGGTGGCTTTCTCGAAGCCGAGGCGGATGGCGTCAGCTTTGCCAATGCCCGGTTGACGAAAGAGCAGGCTCGGGATTGAAGGATAAGCGCCATTTCCTTTTCGATGGCTTCGTAGGTGTTGTCGCGGGAATGTCCTTCCACGAAGACCAGCTCGTTCGTGATCCCATTTTAGGCAGGCGTTCAAAAATGGATTTGATATTCCCTGCTTCATTGCGCGCAGCGACCACAACGGAGACGCTGGGTTCTTTGACGGGCTGCGGGGCGGGGCGGGCGATCACAAAATTGGATAAGCCGAAACTGCGAAAGGGCCAGAGTTTGACGAGAAACCGATCAGCAAAAGCGCCGAGGGGCAGGGGCCACAAGACCTCGCACGAGGAGCGAATGCTTTCAAAACCCGCGAGGCGCAGCATGTTATCCACATCTTCGGGGGTGAGCCAGTTTTGGTGGAGCATGGGCGCGGCGAGGTTGAGGCTTTGCGCGATGTTGAGTGGCAGTTGCCAAAGATGGTTGTAGAAATTAAGAATGAGGCGGGTCTGCGGCGTGCAGAATTTTTTGACCTGCTCCAGCGCGCGCTGCACATCCCACAGGTCGTTGACGGTGTCTGAAAAAATGATTACGTCGAATGTGCCTTCAAGGCTGGAGAGGTCGTGCGCGTCGAGCTGGTGATATTCGATCTCGGGGTGGCGTTGTTTGGCGCGGACGATCATTTCTGGGGAGAAATCCACACCCACGCCGTGAGATGGTTTGAGGTGCGCGATCAAACTTCCCGTGCCGCAAGCCAATTTCAAGAATGCGCTGGTGAGGGTTGACGAGAAATTTGTAGATGTTCTTTAATCGGCGATGGTACCAGCGTCCCAATCCGCGCCAATGGTCGCGTTTTTGGGCAACTTGATCCCAGTGGGTCATGCGGGTGCGTTGATATTCAACGCCTGCTTCATCAAAAGGTGAGTTTATTTTCATGGCGGGATGATTGTACCTGAGTGTCGGTCGGTATTACTTAAAAACTGAGTTATAATTCAGTGACTGAATTTTGGAATTATAAACCATGAATGTTGAATCAACAAACGAAGAACTCCGCGAACTTTCCCTGCTCGAACAGATCGAGAGCGACCCTGATGTAAACCAGTCCACGCTTGCCACGCAGTTGGGTGTGGCAGTTGGAACGGTCAATTGGCATTTAAAGCGGCTCATCGCCAAGGGCGCGGTCAAGGTCTCGCGTGCCGAAC
>JADKDM010000017.1 GCA_016714565.1 Candidatus Villigracilis propinquus | reverse complement strand
AGTCAACGGCGCATTGAATAAATCCGCCTCTGGTGAAGGTGCGCGGCGCGCCTGCACGTTTCACCTTTCCACTGATCTGATCGCCACGGCACTTTGATCTATCTGCTGGTGAACGGATCACGAGAGTGGCTTTTGTGTATGAAGTGACCAGCCGCAGTATGCCCACCACCAGTTGGTCCCGGCCTTGAGGTGGATAAGCTTGGTCCTCGTTTTCGTCGTGGCTGCTGGCGTTTCACCTCTGCTGTCCCTGCGCAAATGGGATCGTGACATTGGGTTCTGCCCTGGGTGATCGTGATCTCATCCATCACGGGTTAACCTTTTCTTCGTCATCACGGCCATCTTTGAAAATCCGTCCCACCCGTTTCTGGCTTGTTAATCGAAACGTGGAGACTAGCATGTTCGGCACCGCCACTGCGCGACAGTGTTCACACCGCAGGATAGGCAGGGATTGGATCCGCTTCTGCGCCACCCGGGCATGGTCATCCGTCCGCCATGCTTTATCTTGGCTTTGTCACGTGATCCCGCACGCTTTCGCTGCCAAGGCCGCACCCATCAGCAGACCGCACCGATGACCGCTGGATCCGCATCCACCCGACGCTAGTCTTTGCTGGGCGTGGTTGTTCCTTTTCCTCGGGACTCGTACTCGGCGGACGCTGGGCCTATGGTGTTCTTGGTTGGGGCGGCTACTGGGGCTGGGATCCTGTGGAAATTGCGGCCTTCATGCCTTGGTTGACGGGTACCGCATTTACATTCTGTCGTGATCCAGGAAGCGCGGTCTGCTCAGCAGTTGGAAGAGATTCTGTTATTCTCACATATTCTCTCGTTATCTTCGGAACCTTTGACGCGCTCGCGTGCTCTCCTCCTGTCCATGCGCAGTTTGGGGAACAGCCCAATCGGACCATCCTCCTTATGGGATTTGTTTCCACTCATGTTGGTTTCCTCTGTGGGCTGGTGATCGGCGTTGGCCTGAATTACGCAGTGAAACCGAAATGAAGTCCATGCTTTCGCGAGGCACTTTTCCTGCTCAACAACCTGTAACTTTTCATTGAGCATTCTCGGTGATTTGTTTCGGGGCGTGATCTTCCCGCTCATCTGAATTGTTCACAGGCCAAAAAGTGCACCGTAGGTCCGTCTTCCCTATGACTGCTACTGCCCCGCTTTTCTCGTCTCTGCTCTTCCTGATGGCTGTTGCCCTATCTCTGCATGGGGACATTCCACCAATGACCCTAGGACGCGCGATCTGGAAACCGTGCGGCAGTGGCTGCTGTGGTTTTAACTATTCTTCTTCACCTACACAAAACCCCGGCTTAATGGGCTTCTTCCTCGTCGCGCTGGCTATTTTCGCCACTTCGCATGAATTCTGGCGTGGCAGCGTGCGCGCCAGAAGACGCAAGGTGAGAATATCTTTACCGCCCTCTCCCGTTTGATGGGACGCAATCGCCGCGCTACGGTGGATACATCATCCACATCAGCATGGCGTTGATGGCGATCACGCATGCCATCGCAACGAGATCTTCCGAAAAGAGACGGCACTGGCGGCAGGTGAGTGCTGAAATTCATGTTTACACCGTTGAATACCGCGAACTCGCTTCATGGGACAATGCCGTTGAAGGCGTGAATTACACCCGCGCCGTTGTGGATGTGCACGAGAACGGCATCTATCTCGGAGAACTCAGACCCGCGCATTGACTATTATTTCGACTCAGCAAAACATGACCATCCCCGGCAATCGCTCCACGATCGGGGATGATCTCTACATTCTGCTCGCTGGACTGTCATTCGGTATCCTCCATTGTAGCGACCCAAGATCTACGTCAACCCGCTGGTAAACTGGCTATGGCTCGGAAGTCTGCTCTTCCTGGTGGGTATCATCTTTGCCGCCTGGCCTGATAATGACCCCAATGAAGAAACCGTCCGTCGAAGCGTGACACACAGCAACCGTCAGCCCAGCGCAGCAGACTAGAAAAGTCAAAGTCGAAGGTTGAAAGTCAAGCCTTTAGCTGGAGAGAAGAATGAAAAAGACCTTACTGGAAATACTCGCACTTGCACTTTGCTTGCGGGCTTGTTAACCAGTGTTGCTTTCGCACAGGACGATACTCCCACAGATGATGATGTGAATGGGTTTCCAAACAGTTGTACTGCCCTGTCTGTGAAAATACTCCGCTGGATGTATGTCCCACGGAAGCCTGGCCCGTCAGTGGCGCGAATTGATCCGCACCCAGCTTGGGGAAGGCATGACGGAGCAGCAGATCACAAGGATTATTTCGTTGTTAATTACGGCGCGCGTTCTTTCAGAACCGCCGCGCATGCGGATTGAACTGAAGCTGTACATCGTTCCGTGTCATCAGATCTCATTGGGAGCCTTCTTCCTCTTCCGCTCTTTCAGGGAGGACAAAGGCTTCAGCAACAGCAGCCACTATCAGCGCGGAAAGAAGCGAAGCATCATCCCCTGCAAAAGATGATTACGTCGCCCGTCTCGAAGAAGAATTGAAGAAAAGAAAATAACCCCCCTCACCCTAGCCCTCTCCCAAAAAGGGAGAGGGGTCGGGGATGAGGGCTACTGGAGAATGTCATGACTGAAAACATCCCACAAAAACGCGGTGTGCCGCTTTACAGGCCGCAAGTTTCCATCTGGGTATTTCTTGTTGCTTTGCTTGCATTGGTTGGAGTGATCCTCGGTAAACGCCAGCAGGGCACGGTGCAACCCGGCGACGATCCTGATTTTACGCTGCCGCTATTCAGCGAGTATGAATACGCGGGCAAGAGTGAAGTAAAGCTTTCTGATTTCAAGGCAAGATCGTGGTGCTCAATTTCTGGGCATCCTGGTGCAAGCCGTGTGAACAGGAAGCCGCAGAACTCGAAGAAGCCTGGAAGTTTTACGAAGCGGATGACGAGGTTGTCTTCCTTGGCGCCGATTATGTGGACACCGAGCCCGAGGCCCGCGCCTACCTGAAAAAGTACGGCATCACGTTTTCCAACGGCCCAGACATGGGCACAAAGATCTCGCAAATGTTCCGCATTCGCGGCGTACCTGAAACATATTTCATCGACCAGAACGGCGTCCTTTATTTTGTAAAGATCGGCCCCTTCGTTTCGGTAGATGAGATCAAATCCATCGTTGCACAAAAACTCCCTTAAGGCGGAAACATGGAATTAGGCTCGCTCTTTCTAGTACTCGCAGTCATTGTGGTGGTCGGCATCTATTTGTATGCGCCATTCACATCCCGCGCGCGACGCGCACGCACCAGCGAAACACACGAAGTCTCCTCGTTGAAAGCGGAGCGTGACCGTGTGGTCAACTCCCTGCAGGAACTTGATTTCGACTTCAAACTCGGCAAGATCCCTGAAGAAGATTACCCCGAACAACGCACCGCACTCTTGCAAAAAGGCTCGACATTCTTCGCAAGCTCGATGAACTTGCGCCTGTCTCAACTTCTGCAAACAACGTGGAAGCACGCATCGAAAAAGCTGCTGCCGCTAAACGCGCGGATCTCTTCCGAAGCCGAATCGCAAGTCAACGACGACGATCTCGAAGCGATGATCGCGGCACGCCGCAAGGAACACAAAAGCAAATCCGCGGGCTTCTGCCCCAAATGCGGAAAGCCTGTCTTGGTCACTGATAAATTCTGCCCATCCTGCGGGAAGGCAGTGAAGTAAATCAGCTTTCAGGATTAGCAGTTTCCGCTGAAGCAGCTGAGTGCTGAAAAGAGTCTATCCTTTGAGGAACTTCATGAAACTACGTTATCCCATTATTTTAGCAATAGCCGCACCCTCCTCCCGCCTGCAACTTCACCCTCGCGGCAGATGTCACGCCCCCGCCCGGCTATGTGGCGCCCACCCCTGCCCCAACGCTTGGACCGCTCTTACCCTGCCAGCGCACCCGATCTTGAAAGCGGCGCCGCAATCTATGTGGAAAAAATGCGCGCCTTGCCACGGTCACACTGGCCTCGGCGATGGCCCTGATGGAAAATAACTCCCCGTTACCGTAGCTGCCTTCGCCCTGCCTGAAACCGCGCGCAAGGCCATCTCCAGCGGCCTGGTACACAATGGTCACACAAGGCAACCTTGACCGCTTCATGCCTCCATTCCTCAGCTTGAGCGATCAGCAGCGTTGGGATGTTGTATCCTACGCCTTGACCCTGCACACCACAGACCAGCAAGTTGAAACGGGCAAATCCTCTTTGAAGAAAACTGCGCCGACTGTGCCAAAGCGTTCAGCAATCAGGAAATGATGTCTGCGCTCACCGAAGATCAAATTGTAAAGATGATCAAGGAAGGCGCCGGCGATGTCCCCGCTTTTGGAAGCAGCTTTAGCGATGAAGAAGCCTACGCCGTCGCGGCATACATCCGCACATTGACGTTTGCGCTTCCCCCCGCGCCGGTAGTGGCTGCTGCTACTGAAACACCAGTTGCCGCTGCAACAGATTCCGGAACCCCGTCAGCCGAAGCAACGCCTCTCGATGGCACAGCCCAGGCCCAAGTCACGCCTGAAGCGACCGTGGAACCTGTCGCCGTCACTGGCGGAAGCATCAGCGGTCTGGTCGATAATCGCTCAGGCACAGATTTCCCATCTAACCAGGCGATCACTTTGCGCGGATTCGATCATGGCAGCGACCCGGCTGCTGGCCCGCAGGAAATTCTCACCATCGAAGGCACCCTCAACGCGGATGGAACTTATTCCTTTGAAGGCGTCGAAATTATGGAAAACCAGATCTACCTCGCCGAGTTGGAAGTGGCAGGTATGAGCTACCAAACCGAGTTTGCCGTGGTGCCTGCCGGCGCAACCGAATTGGCCCTGCCAGACATCATCATCTATTCCAGCACCGATGATTTCAGCACCTTGAAGATCGATTCCCTCCAGCTCTTCTTTGACTTTGCATCAGAAGACGCTGTGCAGGTCTTTGCCGTGTACACGTTCACAAACGCAAGTGATAAAACCATCAACATTAACATGGGCGATGAACAAAAGGTACCTTTCCTGGCCTTCCCCGAAGGCTCCGAAGGTCTCGGCTATGAAGCCGGACAGGATAGTGCAGCCTTCCTCCCCACTGCGAACGGTTTCGCCATGCCGCCCAGCAACACCCCGTACAGCCTGATCGCATTCGCATCTCTTCCAAAGGCGAAGGAGATCAGCATCTCACAACCAGCATTACTATCTATTGGCGAGGTATCCCTGTTCCTGCCTGAAGGTGTGGAAGCCGAAAGCGATACACTCACCGATGAAGGTATTCAAACCCTGCAAGGTACTAACTTCCACGTTTATTCCGCGAGCGCGATCAGTGAAGGCGAAAATCTGGACCTTGTCCTAACCGGAGAACCGAAAGATGCCACAACCGTCACTCCTGATGTGACCCAGAATAAAAACCTGTTGATCGGCATTGGCGCGCTTGGCCTTGTGCTCATTCTCGCCGGCGTATGGATGTACATGCGCGATAACAATAAAAACGAGGAAGAGGTCGAAGAGGAAGAGGACGAATTTGGCGACAGCGAATCCATCATGGACGCCATCATCGCCATCGACGAACTGCACCGCGCCGGTAAACTCTCCGACCAGGCATACAAAGAACGACGCGAAGAATTAAAGAACGCGTTGAAGAAAAAGTCGTAATTAACTCATCTGCGAGGGCGTCATGCGAGAGATTGCTTCGCGGGAAGAGCGCCTTCGCAATGACGAGATGGAATCCAAATGATCGAAACCAAAAAACTCGTCAAACGCTTTGGACTAAAAACCATCCTGCGCGGAGTGGATTTTTCCGTGGAGCCCGGTGAATTTGTGGCACTGCTTGGGCCGAACGGCGCAGGCAAAACCACCTTCCTGCGCATCCTCGCCACCCTTTCGCGCCCATCACTGGGAAGTGTAAAAGTGGCAGGTCATTCGCTGCCAAACGAATCCGCTCAAGTCCGTGCAAAGCTGGGAGTGGTCTCGCATATGCCCCTGCTTTACCCCGACCTGACCGCCGAAGAAAATTTAGAATTCTATGCCCGCATGTACGGCATTATGAATTTCGGCCCGCGCATCACCGAAGTGTTGGGCATGGTCGGCCTCGAAAAACGCCGCAAAGACCTCGTCCGCACCTTTTCACGCGGAATGCAGCAGCGCCTCGCCATCGGCAGAGCCGTCATCCACGACCCCGAAGTGATGCTCTTCGACGAGCCTTATACCGGTCTCGACCAGGACGCCTCCGAAATGCTGGACGATGTGCTTAAGTCCGTCGCCGCAAAAGGCCGCACCGTGGTGATGACCTCCCACGATCTCGCCCGCGCCGAAGACCTCGCCACCCGCTTCGACATTCTCTCGCGCGGCGTCATTGCGGCCTCTGCCAAACGGACAGACTTCAAAAACACCAACCTTTTCGATTTTTACAAGAAAGCATTGGAGTCGTAATTACAGAAATACAAAGCGAAAGCAACCATGAAACAAACTGCTTCCCTCCTTCTTCAAAGCCACCTTGCAAGCTTTGCCATCGTCCAGAAAGACCTCTCGGCAGAATTCCGCTCGCGCGAATTGCTCTCCGCCATGCTGGTCTTTTCCATGCTGGTCATTCTCATCTTCAACTTCGCACTGGAACTGGATATCAAAGTCCGCCAATCTGTCACCGCTGGCGTCTTGTGGACAACCTTCGCCTTTGCAGGCACGCTCGGCCTCAACCGCTCCATGGCTGTGGAAAAAGACCGCGGCTGCATGGATGGTCTCCTGCTCGCCCCCGTGGATCGCGCCGCCATCTTCTTTGGCAAAGCCATCAGCAACCTTGCCTTCATGCTCATCGTCGAAGCCATTGTCCTTCCGCTGTATGCCCTGCTCTACAACGAAGTCCGCATCTTTCAATTAAGTTTTCTTGGCGTCATCCTGCTGGGCTCCATTGGCTACATTGCCGTCGGCACTCTGCTCTCGGCCATGTCTGTGCAAACCCGCACGCGGGATGTGCTGCTCCCGATTCTGCTTTTCCCCGTGGCAGTTCCCGTTTTGCTCGCATCCGTCAAAGCAAGTGGTGGGTTATTAGTTGGTGCAGACTTTGCCGAAATTCTCGCCCCGCTCAACCTTCTCATCGTCTACGACGTGATCTTCATCGCCGTTGCCTTCATGGTTTTTGACTTTGTTGTCGAAGAATAAAAATTCTTCAAAATCTACAGACCAAAAAAAGTATTCTCAGCAAGTTTTATATCAAATACGATCTAATCGAAGAAATCGTCAATCAGATATCGTAAATTTTAAAAGGAGTTCGTTCAATGCAATCCAAACCAATCGCACTCACCATTCTGGATATTGTTTCGATCATCGTCCTCGGCATTGCCACCTACCTAGCCGTCGTCTTCGCACCTACCGAAGCCGTCATGGGAGATGTCCAACGCGTCTTCTATTTCCATATCGGCACCGCATGGGTCGGCTTGGTCGGCTTTGTCCTTTCCGCCGCAGCAGGCATCGCCTACCTCGTCACCAAAGACATGAAATGGGACCGCTTCGAAGTCGCGGCCGTTGAAGTCAGCACCATGTTCTTCTTCATCACCATCGTCCTCGGCTCCATTTGGGCCCGCCCCGCCTGGAACACCTGGTGGACATGGGACCCCCGCCTCACCACCGCCGCCGTCACCGAGCTCATCTACATCGCCTACTTCATGCTCCGTCAGGGCATCGAAGACCCCGACAAGCGCGCGCGCTTCGGCGCAGTCTACGCCCTGCTGGGCGGCCTCAGCGCCCCCATCACCTTCATGGTCATTCGCCTCTTCCGCACCATTCACCCTGTCGTCATCGGCAATGCAAGCGCCGAAGCTCAGGGCGGCTTCGATATGACCGCCGATATGCGCACCGCCTTCTTCTTCGCCCTCTTCGCCTTCACCGTCATTTTCATCGACATGATGTGGCACCGCATCCGCCTCGGCGGCTTGCAGGAAAAGGTCGAACAACTCAAACTCAACGTCTCAATGTAATTGGAGTAAAAATGGAAACCTTCCCCGACACCTCAGGCTACATGATCGCAGGCCATGTCATCGCCCTCATCACTATGGGCCTCTACGTCCTCAGCGTATACCTTCGAAATAAAAACCTCAACCAGGACCTCGAAACCCTCCAATCCCTTGAGGCTGAACAAACAAAAAAGAAATGAAATTTACAAAAGAGTCCGCTTATAATTCAGGCGGACTCTTTTGATTCAGATGCAGATACGCCGCTGGAAAATTGGACTTATCTCAATCCTGATCGCCATCTCGAACATGGCGCTCGCTCCTAAACTCGCGCCTGATCCTGAACCCAATCCCCCACCCGGCCCGGACCGCTTCTCCATCATTGCCGTGGACTACACAGCCTACGAATGGAATCTGCTCACCTGGAAGAAAAAAGAACTGGCCTGCACCGTCATTGTAGATCACGAAGGCATGCCCCTCCCCGAAGAAGTATTCAGCGACTGCGGTCAAGCCATCTACAAAACATGGATCACCCAGCCTCCCTGCCCCATCCGCGAATATAAAACCTGTGTGGATACTACGCCGTGCAGGTCGGCAGCGAACAAAAGAAAAGGAAATATCCATGCAGCTTGCCCCGCCAGTGCGTGGATTTCTCTCGAAGATTGCGAACCCGTCCTCAGCACCTCCACCAATATTTGCGAAACCAAACCCACCCTCGTCATCACAGGGCAGGAACCCCTCCCCAACGAAAGCATCAACCGCATCGAAGGCACCTACGACGACCAGCCATTCTTCTGCGAAGACACTGACGTATGTAAATTCCGCATCCCTGAAACGGGCGAAGATGGCATCACCGTGGAATTCTGGTCCTATTCAAGTTATGGGGATAGCAGCCCCGTGTTCAAGGCTCAAGTCCGCGTGCAACAAGTGGATGAAGGCGACCCCGATCAACTCTACTGGTATGTGGATGTGCTCTCCCCGCAATGGCAGGGAAACCCCGTAGCCACCTGCTCCGACTCGTGGGGCGTGTTCCCGCCCGTTGGCGGCGCTCCGGAATGGCTATCCACACCTACCCAAAGTGAAGAACTCACCAGTGACATTCCCTACACCTACCTTGCCGCAAACCTCATCCTGCAAGGAGCTGTGGATGCAAGCACCTGTCCTGATGGCGGCCTCCCCGGGGAATGTTGTCAATCAATGCGGTCTGGAGAAATCACGCGATGCCGTCAACGAATGGCAAAATCAATTTGACGAGCTGATCCTCACCACCGCCAAAGAGACCGGCGTACCCGCCCGTTTGATCAAAAATCTCTTCGCGCGAGAAGTCAATTTTGGCCGGGCATCTTTCAGGAAGTCGGGGATACGGGGCTTGGTCAACTGACGGAGAACGGCGCAGATACCACCCTCTTCTGGAATCGTTCCTTCTACAATCAATTCTGTCCGCTGGTGATGGATGCCGATGTTTGCGGTGTGGGATATATGAATTTGGAGCCTGACGAACAAGCCATCCTGCGCGGCGCGTTGGTGAGCAGTGTGGATGCCTCATGTGAGGAATGTCCGCTTGGGCTTGATCTCACACAGGCGGATTTTTCCGTTGGTGTTTTTGCCCACTCCATGATCGCCAATTGCGAACAGGCGGGGCAGGTCGTGTACAACTATACAGGCGAATCCCCCGGAGATGCCGCAACCTACGAAGACATGTGGAAGTTCACGTTGGTCAACTACAATGCGGGCGGCGGCTGTCTCCGCAGAGGCCATTACCAATACAAAGCCGGAGGGACTGGAACTAACCTGGGAAACTGTTTCTCCATATCTCACCGGCGCATGTTCCGGCGCAGTGGATTATGTAAACGATATAAGCAAATAACTTTGCAGTTC
This sequence comes from Candidatus Villigracilis propinquus, assembly GCA_016714565.1. Classification (GTDB taxonomy): domain Bacteria; phylum Chloroflexota; class Anaerolineae; order Anaerolineales; family Villigracilaceae; genus Villigracilis; species Villigracilis propinquus. Next base: position 7,193 of record JADKDM010000017.1, on the reverse strand, counting down.
TTCAAAAGCCATCGAAAAATTGATGGCTTTTTGTTGTTCCAAAAGGTGTCGCAAATCATACATAAGTACTAAAGGTACTAATATGTCATATACCAAATAACAATATTGGCCATGAATGTATAACATCTTTATTAAGGAGTAATTATGAACAACAAAATTTGACCGCCAGATCATGTTAGGTGCAACGATCATCATCCTTGCATAGTCTTCCCCGGCGCTTCAGACGCAACCGAAGTCCCTGCCACCGCCATAGCCACTGAGTTGGCTACTGAAGCAGCTACCGAAGCAGCCACCGAAGTAAGCGCTCCGCCCACAGAAATCTCTGCACCCTCAATCCAGCACCAAACTATTCCTGTTGGTCTGCCGGAAAAACGCAGCGGACAAGCAGGAGATTTCGACCTTCTACTATTCTCGAAAACAAGACCACCATTGGCGGGATCGGTTCACCTTGGACGTTTTGAACGCCCCTTCAACGCGAACACCATGGACGTTATTTCTCCCAGCTAGATATCGTGGACACCTTGTTTCTGAGGATGACATTTGGATCTTCGGCACGATCGAAATTCAAGCACCCGACGCCAGCAATGTTCTCTCGGAAAATATGCACTCGAACTTGATACCACTTTGACGGTAAAGGCGACTGGCTGGTTATCGTCTCCAACCCCGCTTCCACAGATTGGGAGAAGGCGTGCAAATTTTGAGGACGCAAATCAAGATGTTGGCGGTGAGATGCCCACCCTTACAGACGAACATCCCGTGCAAGGAGAGGTTTTGAAACCCCTGTATTTGACCAGGCAGGTGATGATACGATGCTCATGGTCCCATTCTCCAAGTGACGCCAATTTGTGGAAACGCCGTGAAAAAGTCCGTGTTGGGATTCAAAAGTATCTCATCAATATGGGGCTGGCACCTCCTTGACCCAACCTTATTCGACCTCAATGATCAATTCTCTCATGAACAGGCGGCGCGCAGACAGAGGCCTTGAGTACTTTTACCCCATCAAGGAAGTGTACGATCGATAGTTCCCTGCCGTATGGCAGTCGGATATCAACCCACCGGTAATGAACCCGTTGTGAAGTTCTAATACCCGATGGATGCGGATATGTAGAACCCGTCCACTGGCGGCGGATGCGCACTCCCGCTAATTCCTGTCGATATGGTTTGATCCGGCAACTGTTGCCAGAGCAGTTACCTGCGCGCCGCCCAACCGTAAACTAACGAGTTCCACCAGCAGGCAGAGTGCCGAGCTTGAGAGATGGCTTCTTGGGTTGACGACAATAGCCCGCTTGCGAAGCAGGATTTTATCCATCAACGGCATGAGCATATTCTTCATGTTGGAACGGATGCCAGTCACGAGCTGAACATTGAATGTGCGCAACAGTTCTTCGTGGAGCGACTTGGAAATATATCCTTTGTCTGCAAATAACTTACCAAAGAGTTTACGAACTATCCGAGGAACTGGCTTGCGATCATCGACATTTCGGGTGAGCATGAGATTGAGCAGTTTGCCACGGCTGAAAACCAAATGCACTTGAGCCAAAAACCAGCCCTGGAAGTTTTTCCTCTCGGCCAGACCAGCGAAAACCTGGGAGGGATCCTGGTTTTACAAACCACAAAGCAGTGAATCCATGAAAGAAATACCTGGCATATACCCAAACAGGAAGTACGCAAATAGACACTTAAGGCCAGCAGGATCGAAGGAATGAACTCCACAAAACGGTTGTAACTCACCAAGCCCGGGAACTCCTTTCGCAGTCGTTCCATGACATACCCAGTATAGTATGCCTTGAAATTGCGATAATGAGATTGATGAAAATGTATCAAGATTGTCATGATCTCACTGATACTCAACCTTCTCTCACGCTGGCGCTGAATTTCACCTTCGGAAAGCATCTGCTTCTGCCAGATAGGCACGAAGACTTGGCAAAAATCATCGACATCACAAAACAATTCAGTTAGACTGTCCATGAGGGGCTCCTTGGAATTCTTGTTTTCGCAAATCCAAGTTTATCCCATTGAGCCTCTTATCCTGAACTCGTAAACCCAAATAACGACACACAAAAGACCTTCGTCAAACCGAAGGTCTTTGTACCATTTAGAGTGTTCAAAAAAATCCAAACGCCTACAAATGGAATTTCGAGTTTAGTTATTTTCGCCAAACCCCGCAGGCGGGATGCCAAGTGCCTGGATCAAGCGCGCCCAGTAATTAACTTGTGCAGCGGTGCTGGCGAGGATGACGAATTCGCGTTCGGTGAAAGCGGCTTTTACTTTATCAACAAGCTCGGGATAAAACTTCAGCGGGGTCTGCGAGATGACACGGGTGTAGGCAATCGCCAATTTTTCACGTTCTGAAAAAGTGCTGACGCTTTCATAATCTCCGCGCAGGGAGGCGGCTTCTTCGTCTGTGATGCCATGCTGGAGATGTTCGTGGGAATTCATGTCAATGCAGAAGGGACAGGCGGCGGCGTGGGAGGCGGTCATGCGGATGAGCTTGAGGATGCGCTGATCCATTTCGCCGTCTTCGTGGGCGACGAGGGCTTCCATGATGCCAGAGCCGATGGCGGCTTTGGGATACCATGCCAGGATGCGGGCGGGCAGCATGGTCTTGCCTGTGATTCGTTCAGAAAACCAAATGCCGATCTTCAGGAAGAATGGAATTCTTTTTGGTTGTTCGATGAAGGCTTGCATGAGACTCCTTGGGTTTTGGTTGAGCAGGAAAATGAATCGGGGTGGCGAATTTTTGAGGTTTTTGAGCAAGTATCGGCTAGGAAAGAGGCGGTTTACCATCCACATGGATGGTCACCCTGACAAGGAGATGGTAAAAATGGCAGATACTGAGAAAATCACGATCAATTTGGGAGCTGTGGACCTTGGGAAGATCGACCTGCTTGTGGAGCAGGGCCACTACTCCAACCGCACGGATTTTATCCGCTCGGCGATCCGTGCGCAACTGGATAAGCACACGGTCGAGGTGCAGCAGTCTATTACGCGGCAGTCGTATGGCGTGGGGGCGTTCAACCACAACCTCGCGGATTTTGAGCGCTACAAGGCGAAGGGCGAAAAGATCAAGATCAGCATTGTGGGAGTATACAACATCTCCAGCGATGTGCCCGTGGCGCTGGCGGACGAGGTGGTTGAGTCGATCAAGGTGTATGGGATTTTTCAGGCGAGTGACGCGGTGAAGGCGGCGTTGACAAAGTCAGGAAAAATAAAATGATGGAAGAAACTTTACCTAAAAATTGGGCAGTTCGGTTCTTTACGATCTTTACGGGGCAGGCGTTTTCGCTGTTCGGTTCGTCGCTGGTGCAGTTTGCGTTGATCTGGTATCTGACGCAGAAGACAGGTTCAGCAACGGTGCTGGCAACGGCTTCACTGTTTGCGATGCTGCCTCAAATTTTATTGGGGCCGATTGCGGGAACAGTTGTGGATCGTGGGAATCGCCGCCTGATCATGATCTTTTCGGATGCGACGATTGCGATCTTCACGCTTCTTCTCGCGTATCTATTCTGGTCGGGCAAAGTGGAAATTTGGCACATCTATTTGATCTCTGCGATCCGCTCTGCGGGTGGGGCTTTCCATTATCCAGCCATGTCAGCATCTACCTCGCTGATGGTTCCGAAGGAACAACTTTCGCGCGTGTCAGGTGCGAACCAAACCATGCAAGGACTGGTCAGCATTGTGGCTCCACCTGTGGGCGCGCTGCTCGTGGCAGTGATGGCAACAGAAAATATGCTGATGATCGATGTGGTCACTGCGGTGATGGGCATCACTCCCCTGCTGTTCTACTCCGTCCCGCAGCCGAAGCAGGAGGAACATCACGAGTCTGCGCCGAAGAAAAGTTTTATGCAGGACATGGGCGCGGGAGTCAAATATATGGTTTCATGGCCCGGGCTGTTGATGATGGGTTTGATGGCAACCATGCTGAACTTTTTACTTGGCCCCACCACGGCACTCACACCGCTGCTTGTGACTAAATATTTCGGAAAGGGCGCGCTGGAACTCGGCAGCCTCGATTCCTTCTTTGGTGTGGGAATGATCGCAGGCGGGATCACCCTGAGCGTTTGGGGTGGGTTCAAAAAGAAGATCATGACCTCGCTCTCGGGCATCATCATGTTCAGCTTTGCGATCCTGGCTATTGCAATTGCGCCTGCGGATAAATTCTGGGTCATGGTTGCAGGGATGTTTCTGATCGGGTTCATGATGCCGATGGCGAACGGCCCCATCCATGCGCTGTTCCAGACGCTGATCGAGCCGAATATGCAGGGACGGGTGATGTCACTTGTCAGCAGCGTGGCGCAGGCGATGATGCCGCTCAGTTTGATCATGGCTGGGCCGATCACCGATGCGACCAGCTACCAGACCTGGTTTTGGATCGCGGGTATTTTGAATTTGGTGATCGGGGTGGGCAGCTTCTTTATCCCTGCGATCATTAATATTGAAAAAAATCATGGGCAGATTAAGGCCAGCGAGACGACCAAGTCGTAGTACTTTTTGGGATGAACTGATACGTGTATAATCTTCATACTTAAATATGAAAAATAAATCGTTCGCGTCAACCAATCAGATTCAATCCTACACATGGCAGATCATGTGCTTGACCGTTTCCATTCTTTTTTACACCTTTGTTCTTGAAAACCGTTCGCCAAGTTTCTCTGCGACAATTGAGTGTGTCTCTGCGCACGAGTTTTGGAGTGATAATCCTTATTACCACTCTTTGTCATGTATGGGATCTATAGAATCCCAGGAAAATCGGGCACCTCATCGGTCTGACCGCCATCATGATTTTATTTGCATTGCCTTTTGGCAGGAGCATGGGTTTCAGGTCATACACAGTCCATTCTCATTAGCGGGCTTATCCCAGTAAGCGATGCCACAAATTATTATATTGATGCGCTGCGCATCCTTAACGGGGCGGGTATTTCCAGCTTTTCGGCCATGCGTCCATTTTTCCCTGGATTCCTTGCCTTCTTTGAGCATTACAGGGCGCAATCTCATGTCTGCTCTGGGGATTTTGACGGTTAATGGGGATCGCATCTTATATTGCCTACAAGGGGAAATCCAAAAAACTCATGGAACAGAACCTGCGATCATTTTCCTGATCCTGATGTTTTTATATTTTCGTCACCACAGCGGCACAACTTTATCGGAATCGCTCGGGGTCACAGTAAGCTTGTTGGGAATAGCGCTTCTCTGGCAGGGCAAGTACATCAATAAGGAAAGGGTGGCGTTATTGGGGCTGGTTCTGGCTACCTTTGCCTTAAACATACGCCCCGGTCCAATGTTCGTTCTGCCCGCATTTCTTTTATGGGGCGCATGGTATTTTCGGGGTGATAAAAAATATTCAATTCAATTTTTTATCACAGGATCAGCATTGATCGCATCTGTGTTTTTTATAAACAACATAATGATATCCGTTTTAGCCGGGCCAAACAAAGTTGCATTCTCCAATTTTTCATGGGCTTTTATGGGTTGGTATCGGGTGGAAATTCCTGGACCTATATTCACGAAGTGCATCCTGAAGTATTCTCCTTGGGATACAAGAGCAGAATCACGCCATCTATAAACTTGCAATGAACTTAATTTTCAAAACCCGTCTTTGCTTATTAAAGGAGCGTTCAAGTATTGGGGGGCGTTCTTTTCGAGCTCATGGTACAACGCCTATTCATTTGCCGCCGGGGGAAATTATTACATCAACGAGATCACACGCTGGGGTATGTATTTCCTTTGCGCAATGGGATTCATTAAATGGTTTATAGATCGCAAAGATGAATTTGCAAGCCTGGTTTCTTTGGCTGCCCTGGGTATTTTAATCTCTGTGCCTTTCGTGCCTCCAACGGATGCATATCGTGTCCGGCTTTATGCTGCAACTATTCCAATTTTTTGGTCTTCTGCCTGCCTTAGGTGTCGCATATATTCGTGACAAGTTCAACTTCCGCCTACTTCCGAAAACATGCCTGAAGTACAAACATCGACTCAGCTGTCCAGTTTTGCGTATTTTTCTTGCGGTGCTTTTGGCTGCACCGGCATTGATAAAGATAAATGGTCATTCTCCTATTATAAAAGCCGCATCGTGTCCATCTGAAATGACCATGATCACTATTCAATACGATCCGGGCACCTATGTCAATGTCACAAAGGAGAATATCGTTTTCCTGGATTGGATGCCAAATTTTCACAGCAGCAATTTTCGGAGAAATGCTCATAACCTTGCAGATAATAATCTTATAAAAGCCATGGAGTCTATTACTCCAAGTACTCTCTTCTACACGCTCGATCACGAGACAAACACTGAAGCGCTTATTATTATCGCGACAGATGAGTTACCAAGTCCTGGACAACTTCTTGTTTCCCTTTGCGGGCAATGGGACGAAACCCAGCTTTAGCAAGTTTCCGGGTGTTTTCAGGCCGTTTTGTTGCTGAAATTAATCACCTCTAACGACTAAAAAATGACATTATTCACCCCACAATTTTTCAAAGGAGTGTAAGATCAAAGTGATATAAAATAGAAAGATGAAATGTCCAAAGTGTAAATCAGTTCAGCGGCAAGTGAAAAACGGTCTAAATGGCTCAGGTAGTCAAAAGTATAAATGCAATGAGTGTGGTGCAGTTTATACGCCTGAGCCGAAAGAAAACGGATATTCGGCTGACATGCGTCTGTTGGCAATCCGCATGTATGTGGAAGGCAGCAGCTATCGTTCAATTGCGCGCGTGCTGAAGATCAATCCACAAAGTGTAGTCAATTGGGTAAACCGGTACACTAGCAAACTGCCTCCCGCGCCTCTGCCCAACAAAGTCAGGAAGGCAGAACTGGACGAGCTCTATACCTTTGTTGGAGAGAAAAAAACGAAGTCTACGTTCTGACGATAGTGGATCGCGACACGCATTGTGTCTTGAGTTGGGATGTTGTAGCGCATAGAACAACAGAGGCACTGCAAGCTTGTTTGGAACGAGCTCCACAAGCCAAGCAGTATTACAGCGATGCTTTCCCAGGCTATGATACCTTGTATTATGGAGCTCCTTATGAAATGCGAAACGATAAACAAGAAACCTACTCGGTGGAAGCGGTCAATGCAGATTTGCGTCATTACTTGAAACGTTTAGCACGCAAATCCAGATGTTTCTCCAGAAGAATGCATTCACTCGCCAGAAACATTCGTCTCTTTGTATATTGTTACAACCAGCGACAACTCATG
>JADKDM010000016.1 GCA_016714565.1 Candidatus Villigracilis propinquus | reverse complement strand
TCTCAACGTGGCGGCGGACATAATGACAACGGCGAAAATAACCAATGAGAATGCTTCGCCCCACAGGACATCAGGCCCTACCCCTTTGAGCAATAGCGCGCGAATGAGTACAAGGTAATAGCGCAGCGGCATGGCGTATGAAACCAGCTGCAATGCCGTGGGCATGGCGCTGATCGGGAAGAAAAAGCCGGAGAGGAAAATGCTGGGGAGCAGAGTCATCCAGACGGTGAGCATGGCTTCCTGCTGTGTGTTGGCAATGGTGGAGACGAACAGTCCAATGCCCAAACCAGAAATCAGGAAGATGGCTGAAACGATCAAGACCAGCGCCAGACTGCCGCGGGATGGGAACGCCAAACCACCAGTGACCCAACGCCAGCACTTCGAGCATATTAAAGAAGGACAGCATGGGTGCGGTACGAGTTTGCCCAGAATCAATTCCCACGAGCGGATGGGCGTCACGATCAGTTGTTCAATCGTCCCGCGTTCACGCTCGCGCACCACTGCGGTGGCAGTCAGCATAGCCGTCAGTGCAAATAGCACCATGCCGATCACACCTGGGATCATGAAGTAGGCGCTTGCGAGGTCGGGGTTATACCAAACCGTCGTCCGAACTTCGACAGGCAGACGGATGTTGTCCCTGCCCGAGCGCAGACAGTTTTCAGAAAGGATATCAGTGGCGTGTTTTTTGTCCGATGAGTTGCGCCGCCGACAGCGAAGTGGACGCGACAGTGGGATCTGACCCGTCAAGCACAAAAGCAACTTGCGCGCTGCCCTTTCAACCGCTGGGGATAATCGGGCGGGATGATTAACCCGCTTTTGACCCGCTTTCAACAATCTCGCGCAGTTCCACTTCCGAATTAACGGCGAATGCCACCTTGAAATAATCTGCCGTGCGATAGGAATCGAGCAGGGCGCGATTCGGAACTGTGCGACTGGTCATAAACAGCCAATGGAACATTGCGAACATCATTGGTGGCAGAGTAGCCGAGCAGGAACAACTGCAAGATCGGGATGATCAGGACAATTGTCAGGGTGCGCGGGTCACGCCAGATTTGGATAAACTCTTTACGTATGATCGATAGCAGACGAGAATTCATAAACTAACTCCGATTTCCAATGCCGTACAGGAAAATATCAATAAACGCATCCAGAGATTGATCCTGTGTCTCGGTCGGTAACATACCGATCAACAGGGATTGCGTCATGTGATACGAAACAAACATGCTGAGAAAAACGCGAAGCCACGCTGGGGGTGAAACACCGCACAGAACATTTTCAAATAGTTCGGGCAGGTGCCTGCCTTTTGAACTCCACCATTTCAACCAACATCAAATCGAAAAATTTAGTGTGGTTACCCAATTCATTCAGCAAGCTTCGAACTGTGCCTTGGTTAAGATGATCACCAGACTCCGCTTGCATTTTTTGGATCAAAGGCATGATCTGCTGGTTGGGATGCCGCTCGATAAGGATGGCGTGAAAGATGGCTTCCTTCGATGCAAAGCGGTTGTAGATGCCGCCCAGTGCCACACCCGCGCTTTCGGCAATCTGGCGCATGGACGTGGCAGCGTACCCTTGATTGACGAACAATGAATGCGCCGCATCCAAAAGCAAGCTGCGAGTCACATATCCAGACATGGCTTATTTTCCCGCTTGTGTCTTGCCATTGTTTTTCAAGGCTTGAAGAGACGCCAGAAAAAGCAGAATGCCAATCACGATCATCCCTGCCACATAAGCCACTGAGATGAATCCAGAACGGTAATTGCTTGAAGCAAGGATGACAGGCAATTGAGCAATGCCTGCCGCCAGCGTCCAAAAAATTCCCAACCCCGCGTGGATAAAATAACTGCGGCGATCTTTTTGACCCGCCCAAAAAAGCGCCAATCCCTGCAAGGCAAACATTCCCGCCACCACAAAGGAAAGCACTGCGGCTGGGACTCCGTTTTTAGCGGGTTCACCCAGGGCGAAATCCTCCAACGTGTGGGACGGCAAAGAAGAACAGCAATAACGACAGGATCACCACGCCTCCTTTCCATGCCGATAACTTGGTTTTTGTTTCTGACATTTTTTCTCCTACTGATAAATCCTGCATTTACTTGGCGGGCTGAATGCTTTCTGCAAATTTCAAGAAATTCATCCAACGGCACTCGATGAATGCGCGCCGCCCATTCAACGGTCAGCGCTTTTGCAGCCAGCGCTCGCAGGGAATAACGCGCCACTCTTTGACACCAAACACTTCCATCACATCAGCAATATCGCCGTATGCTTCAAGAATTTCTGATACGCGTGTATCCTTTGTTATTTCTATTTTTTGATGGGACAATTTTTTCTCCTGAGTACCTGGTCTATAAAAATCTTCCACGGGAGTGTCCCGTGGAAGATAGAATACAGTACAGCTCAGAACTTCGGTACGACTTTTATCGTATTTGGCGAAATTCAACATGCCCCCTTCCCCTGGGGGCGAGTGTTGCGAGGGCGTCTTCCGAAGCAACCGGGAGACTGCTCCCTGCACTGCATCCCGGGTGCCTTCAGTTATTTCCAGAATTATCTGAATGACTTTAGAGTAGAATACTTGCAATACAAGAAAAATATCCCAACACATTTTCTTGCGCGAGATAAAAGAACAATGCCCACTCACCCTCAATCCGCACATGCTCCTATTTCTGATGCCGTTCGTGCCCGAAAAGCTCTCACGGCTGTGCGGCATTTTGCAGACCTGCCAGACGAAATTCTCAACGCCTTGACTCAACGGATGACCCCGCGTCATTTGGATGCTGGACAGGTTATCCACCTTGAGGGCGAATCAGGCGGAAAAGTGTACATCCTGGAAAAAGGATGGGCGAAGTCCATCCGCACCGCAATAGATGGGCGCGAACAGGCAACGATTATGTTGAAGGCTGGGGAACTATTTGGTGATGAAGCAGTTTTTCTCGATGCGCCGTATCCTGTGACAGTCATCACACTTGAAAAAATTGAAATGTGGGTTATTCAAAAACAAGCTTTGCTTGAAGCCATCCAGCGTTATCCCTCGTTGGCAATGGTATTTATCCGTCGGCTGAGCGAACGGACTCTTTATTACATAGATCTAGTGGAAGACCTCGGATTGCGAAATGTACAGGCGCGTGTCGCCAATACGCTCTGAAACACGCCGAAATGGTGGACGGGAATTTAGTCGTTCCCCGTCAACACTGGACAACACTCGATGAAATGGCGATTCGGCTTGGCACTGTGCGCGACGTACTCAGCCGTACGCTAAATTCCCTTGAAGCAGAGGGAATTTTGAAAATGGGTCGTAAAAAGATCATAATCTTTGATCCAACGAAATTGCTCGAACGCGGGCGTGTATAAAAAGCAAAAGTTGTCCTCCAAAAAAGGACAGCCTTTGCTTTTTGAAAACCGAAAATTTTTACAGATTATGAATTTTGATTATTGTTCTAAAATACTTGTTAAATATTCAACCATCTTTTCAAACAGCAGAGTCTTTGCCGATTGACCTGTGCCTGTGGTCTGACCGAGCGCGGCGGCGGTGGCTTGCGCGGCGGCTTTTTCCTCCTCGGTCTTGCCGCTGCCCGATCCAGGGACTTTCGTCACGCCAGGCACGGGGGTGGGCAGGGTGATGCCGTATTCCGCGTAAAACTCATTCAGCCCCGCGTTGGTGATTTTCATTTCTGCGATTGCCTGCAATTGGGATTCAGTCATCGCGGCGGTGATTTGGTCTTGCACGGCGGCGATTTCCTCGCTGGCGGCGGTTGTGTCGCCGCTCAGGCTGATGACCGCCTGCCAGAGCGGAATCAACGCCTTGGCTTGTTCAGCTGTGACCGCATTGGGCGTGTCTGCCAGTTTCAAGGTTCCATATGCCAGTTGACTGCGGATGTTTGCCGCGTCACTGTATTCGATGCTCAAATAGGCGGATGCCAGCGAGGTGGGCGTTGCTTCAACGGTTGGGGCGCAGGCGTAAATCAGGCTGACCGCCAAGAGGGTGAAGAGGGCAATGCGAAAGATACTTTTTTTCATGGGGTACTCCTATTTGACCTGCGCTTCGAGTGATGCGATCACAGCATCAATCAGCGCGGCGGAAAGTTTGCTTCCGCTTCCGCCGCCGCTGGAGGTGACGCCTTCGGCGGCTTGCTTGGTGGCGCGGGCTTCGGGTGACATTCCCGCGCCTTGACCTGGCGTGCCGCTGCCCATCGGGATGCCGTTAGCGGTTGCCCATGCCTGCATGTCGGGCTGGGTCAACTTCATGGCTGCGATGGCTTGCAGTTGTTCGGGCGTCATCGCGGATTCGATTTGGGTCAACAGGGCGCTGACTTCGGCTTGGGCGCTTCCGCCTGCCTGTTGTGTGCTGCGAAGTCCCTGCCAGAGCGGAATCAAAGTCTGTGCCTGTTCCGCGCTGACAGCGAGGTCGCCTTGATTCAGTTCAAGGGTTCCAAGCGCCAGTTGATTGCGGACTGCCAGTGCGCCATCATAATCGGTGGATAGGTTTTGGCTGACGTACACATCCCCGCTCGTCGGAGCAGGAGCCGCCGTCCCTGAGCAGGCAGCGAGGGCAAGGGTGAAGAGAAAAACAAGGGGGAGAAAAATCTTTTTCATGGTTGAATCCTTTTAATTGATGGTTTGAAAGTTTATGTAGCGTGTTGCGTTTTTATGCAACACGCTACACGTTTTGTGTTTATTCCCGCCGCAACGCCTCAATCGGGTCGAGTTTCGCGGCTTGGGTAGCGGGGTAATATCCGAAGAAAATGCCGACGATGGTTGCCGCGCCGAACGCCAGCGGAATGGACATCGGGACGATTTCGGTGCGCATGGTTCCAAGTGTGCCGAAGAGATACGAGCCGCCGATACCGAGGACGACTCCCACCAAGCCGCCCGCGAGGCTAAGGATGATGGCTTCGATCAAAAACTGCATGAGGACGGTGGAGGCGCGTGCGCCAAGCGCCTGTCGCAGACCGATTTCGCGGGTGCGTTCGGTGACGCTGACCAGCATGATGTTCATGATGCCGATACCGCCGACGAGCAGCGAGATGCCAGCCACCCAAGCGAGCAGGTCGCGGAAGGCGGCGGTGGTGGCTTCTTGTGTGGCGATAATGTCCTGCTGGGTCTGTACGGTGAAATCAGGGCTGGATGTGTCAACGTCATGGCGTTCAGCCAGCAGCGCGGTGGTCTGCGCGATGATGCTGTCGATCTGTTCCTGGCTTTCGGCTTTGAGGTAAATCGTGCGGACGGCGTCTCTGCCCATCGGGGTGGAGGTCATGAATTTTTGAAAGACAAGGTTGATCTGCGCGGCGGGTGATTGTTCGGCGGAGATGCCTGTCACGCCAATCACCTGTTCGGCAATAGCGTAGGCGTCGTCGATCAACAGAGTACGTCCCGCTCCAGGCACGCCGCGCATCGGCGAAACGATGATCAGGTTTGCGCCCAGCGCATTGATCTGTTCTGCAATCGAGGCTTCCGCGCCCGCGCTGACTGCCAGCATGACGATGACCGACGCCACGCCAATGATGACGCCTAGCGTTGTCAGAAACGAGCGCACTTTGTTGAGCATTAAGCCTTCCCAGGCTGTGCGAAAAATCTTTTTGAGTTTCATAAGTTGCCTTTATTTGAAAAACCTCAAACACGAAGGACACCAAATACACAAAGGGAAAAGCAAGGTTTGTTTTTTCCTTCGTGACCGTTGTGTCCTTTTGTGTTTAATCATTTATGCGAACCCAAACACGGGCTGGAACCGCCGCGCCCATCGGACAGAATCAGCCCGTCTTTGACGCAGATGACGCGCTCGGCGTGTTCGGCGATGTCAGGCTCGTGGGTCACCATCACAATCGTCGCGCCGTTCTTGTGTAAGCCGTGCAGGATGTCCATGATTTCAACGCTGGCTTTGGAGTCGAGATTGCCTGTGGGTTCATCTGCCAAAATCAGCGGCGGACGATTGACCAGCGCGCGAGCGATGGCGACCCTTTGCTGTTGTCCACCCGAAAGCTGGTTGGGGTGATGGTGAAGGCGGTTGCCCAAGCCGACTGCTTCGAGCGAGGCAACGGCGCGGGATTCGGCTTCGGCGTCGCTGACATCTTCGCTGGTGTAGAGCATTGGGAGCATGACGTTGGCGAGGGCGCTCAAACGCGGTAATAGATTGAAGGACTGGAAGATAAATCCCAGTTTCTCGTTGCGGACTTCCGCCAGTTCGTCCTTGCTCATCTGGCTGACGTTGTGCCCATCGAGGGTGTAGTTTCCCGATGTGGGGCGGTCGAGACAGCCGAGGATATTCATGAGCGTGGACTTGCCCGAACCCGAATGTCCCATAATGGCGACGAACTCGCCGCGTGAGACATCCACATTCACGCCTGCCAGCGCATGTACCGCCGCTTCGTCCTCGCCGTACACTTTCGTAATGTCTTTGATTTCGATGAGTGTGTTATTCATTTTGACTGACCACTGTTCACTGATAACTGGCAACTATTCACTATTTCGTCTCCACCGTGCCGGTGCTGACAATGTCGCCTACTTTCACGCCGCTCAAAATTTCGGCGTTGGCAAAGTCGCGCAGACCGACGGTGACGGGTGTCATGGTCAACTGGTCGTTTTCGCCGACGAGGAAGACGGCGTATGAGCCAGGGGCAAGTTCACGCAGCGCCTGCACGGGGACAATCAACGCGCCGCGCGCTTCACCTGCAATTACTTCGGCTTCCACCGTCATGCCAGACATCAATTTGAGTTTGGTATCGTCTGGCAGAGACGCCCAAACCACCACAACGGGCGTGCCATCAATCGTTTGCAGGGCGGGTTCGACGATGACCACTTCGCCATCCACAGGCTGGCTGGGGTAGGCGTCTAAGGTGAAACTCACGTGGTTGCCGACCGCCACCTTGTCGAGGTCGGTTTCATCGAGATAAAAACGCACCAGTAAATTTTCTGTCGTGGCGATGGTCATCACGGTGGAAGTTCCAACCGTCTGACCAAGAACCGTATTTACTGCAGTCATTTCACCGTCGAAGGGGGCGACGAGGCGGCTGTTTTCCAGCGTGAGGCGGGCGGATTCCAACTTCGCCATTTCAATTCCCAGCGCGGCGATGGGTTGGGTCAGGGCGTCGGCTCCAGCCTGGACGATGTCCAGCGCGGCTTGGGCGTCCTGCAAAGCCACTCGCGCAGATTCAAGATTGGCGCGAGCCAGGGCAATATCTGATTCGTTGATGTAACGCAATCCCATGAAATAATTCAGTTTGGATTGAGTCAACTCTTTGTCGGCTTGCGTGGCTTCAGGTTTTTCGAGTTGTCCCTGCCAATACCAGGCGTCTGACCGATTAAATAAATCACATCGTTTTGAGCAGTCACCAGCGCGTCCTGCGCGGCAACGAGAGCTAGTTGAGATTGGGCAATACCCTCGGCGGTGAACAAGGCTTGAAAATCCGCTTCGGCTTGGATGTTCTCTTCGAGCCGTGCCAAGACCTGCTGATTTTGGACGCTGTCGCCGATGGCGGCGTTCAGTTCCGCGACCACGCCCGATGAGCGGAAGGCAAGATCAACCTGCGCGGCAGGCAGAACGGTTCCAGCTCCGCTGGCGGTGACGACCAAATCTCCTGTGCGGACTTTGGCTGTTTGCAAAGCAGGCACCTCGGCGGCTTCACTTGAGGTGGGACGCACGAAAAATACAACGGCAATAATTAAAGCCAGTGCCGCAAAAAGCGTGATGAAAATTGTTTTACGGGAAAATTTTTGAGAAATGTTTTTCTGCATGATGGACTCCTGAAATAGCTATTGTGAAGTCAAATTTACTGGACGGATATAAAGATAGTTTCGCTCTATTGTGAAGAAGGTGTAAAGAAAAAAACATGCCTGCGTCAAAGGCGGGCATGAAAACATCTTCAGGGAGATGATACGCCAGGTCTAGTCAACAGGCTGAGGCGTTGAAATGAAGCGGATTATTTTGTCACCTGCCTGCGCGACTGGACGATCATCAATGCCAGAATGATCAGCCACGTAACCAGTCTGAATATCATGGCTCCAATGCTGTTAGCTGCTACCGTACCGCGAAAAACGGTTAGCAGGAGCAGCGTCACGATGGCATGGATGCTAAAGGTCACGATGGCGGCGGGCATGGCATATTTGCTATTTTTCCAAATGAGGATGGCGGGGATGAGAACTGTCAACGTGCCCAAGATGAAATTGTAAACAGGGCAGCCAGTTGAGGACGAAGTAACCAGGCTCCCAGCCCGTCATTGCCAGCGCGCCTGCAAAGATTGACAAGCCGCCGACGAGGAAGGCGAGAACGGATGCGATTTTGTTGAGGGTTGTATTCATATTTTTCCTTTTGTTATGACAAGCAATGTGTATTTCTTTTTGATGCGTCTTCGCGACTGTTGAATGTAGTTTATGTCATGCCTGTGGAAAGGGTACCGACTTTTGTCGGTAAATGACGGGAAAATTCAAAAAAGCATTTTGGATCGTTTTTTCCGACAAAAGTCGTAAAGGAAAATGAAACACCCTTCTATAATGACATGATACAGGAAACCCTGCTACAACTTTCTGAGCGGGCTTTACAGTCTGCCAAAGCAAAAACTTCAAATCCATCAGATTAATGGAAGAGGTCAATTTGTCATCAACATTCACCTGGAGTACCTACGTCATCGTTTTTGGCGCATTAGGAATCCTGGCGCTGCGAGATCGAGCCAAGGCAAAGCAGGCGCTGAAAATAGCGGTCAAATCATTCTTTGGGATGCTGCCGATCCTGCTTGCCTTCATCGGATTGATCGGTCTATTGCTGGGACTCGTCTCTCCCGAAATCATTGCCCGTTATCTGGGACAGGGAGCGGGCTGGTCGGCAACGCTCACCGCGCTCTTCCTTGGAGCCGCGCTGTATATCGCCAGTCTAGTCAGCATCCCGCTTGCCGCCTCCCTCCTGCGCGCTGGAGCCAGTGTGACTACTGTGGCGGCATTCCTCACCGGGCTGATGATGGTAAACACATTGACCCTGCCGCTGGAGATCAAACATCTCGGCAAAAAGATGGCATTGAGCCGCAACCTGCTTAACCTGCTGTTTGCCCTTGTGATTGCGATTGTCATTGGAATGGTGCTGAAATGAAACCTGACTTAACACAACAAACGCAGCAGGAAAAACCTGCCCGAAAGACGCTCAAGCAATGGCTGCTCGAATACCGCCTGGCATTAATCGTCGCCGCCGTAGACCTGTTGATGTGGATATTCGTGCCCGCGCAAGCCGCGCCGGTGATGAGCAATACCTGGGACTGCCTGATTGAATTAATGGTGATCATCATTCCGGTAACGGTGTTGATGGGCTTGTTCGAGGTCTGGGTGCCAAAACAGTTGATCGCCAAATATCTCGGGCACGAGTCAGGCTGGAAGGGGATTCTGCTTGCGCTTTTGTTCGGCGCCGCACCGACTGGTCCACTGTATATTGCTTTTCCCATCGCCGCCATGCTGTTGAAAAATGGCGCCAGTCCACTTAATATCATCATCCTTCTGAATGCCTGGGCAGCAATGAAAATCCCGCAACTTCTGGTCGAAGCCAATTTTCTTGGACCGTCCTTTATGCTAACGCGGCTGGCGTTGACTTTGCCCGTGACGATTCTGATTGGCTGGCTGATCCAAACTGGAATCAAGCGCAGTGGTGGGCTGGATATTGAGTTGACTGAGCTGGAAAGCATATCTTGAGAGTAGGTTTACAGATAAAAGTTCCAGGTTGTGTGAAAAAATAATTCAAATTAGATAGAAAGAGAGAATCTCATGAACAAGAAAAACACTTTGATCGTTTTTGTAGTCGTCGTGATCGCCGTGCTGGGTTTTATGGCTTTTCGTCAGGTTGCCGCAAAAAAAGCGGCGGCAGTCGAATCATCTGCGACAGAAACCGCAGTCGTTGAACGCGGCGATCTGTCCGTGACGGTGGACGCCTCTGGCAGTATTGTGCCGCGCGTTGAAATTGGGCTGGCATTCACAACGGGCGGACGTGTGGCGGAAACGCTCGTAACTGAGGGAGAGCAAACGGAATCAGGGCAACCCCTCCTGCGGTTAGACACAAAAGATTTGGAATGGCAGGTGGAACAGGCGCGTCTCTCAGTGTCCATCGCAGAGTATGATCTTTCAGACATGCGGAATGATTACTACGAAGAATCTGATCAAGTGAAAAGATCCAAAGCCAAACTGGAACAGACGCAAGTTTCCCTGCAACAGGCGGAATGGCGGCTGGAGCAAGCCACACTGAAGTCGCCCATCAACGGTGTTGTCACGGCATTGTTTGTCGAGCCGGGCGAAATGGCAAATAGCGGTCAGACTGTCATTATTTTGAGTGATCTTTCGAACTTGGATGTTGAGGTCAATCTCGACGAAACCGATGTGGCGCGCATCGAGATGGGCATGACGGTTGTCGTCACAGTGGACGCTTTCCCCGGCGTGGAAGTGAGCGGCGAGGTGATCGAGATTGCACCAACCGCTGCTGTCCAGTCGGGTGTGGTGCTGTATCCTGTTACAGTTCGCCTCGATCCAACCGACCCTCGACAGGCTCAGGGCAGGCTTTGCCTCTGCGCTCCGGCATGACAGTGAACGTCATGTTCATCCTTGAGGAACGCAAGGACACATTGGTCATTCCCTTCCGTGCAGTCGAGACAGAAGGTGGGCAGGCTTATCTGACGCGGGTGACCGCCTCTGGGTCTGAGCGTGTAGCAGTCACGTTGGGATTGATCACCGATACGCAGATTGAAATCCTGAGTGGTATTGAAGAAGGGGATGTGATAACGGTGTATGCCAATCCAATTCAAGACACCGAGTTAATGCACAATCCCATGTTTAGTGGGGGACAATGAGATGATCGCGATCCAAAACATGACCAAAGTGTATGGGATGGGCGATGCGGAAGTCCATGCACTGGGCGGCGTCTCGCTTGAGATCGCCAAAGGCGAATGGGTGGCGATTACCGGACCATCTGGCTCGGGTAAATCCACGCTGATGCACATCATCGGCTGCCTGGATTCGCCCACCGCTGGTGAGTACTGGCTGAACGGCGTCGAAGTGAGCGGAATGGATGACACACAACTTGCCTCAGTCCGCAACCGCGAGATTGGCTTTGTCTTCCAAAGTTTCAACTTGCTCTCACGCGTGAATGCACTTCAACAGGTGATGTTACCCCTGCAATACCAGCGCGGTGATAAGCGCCTGCCGCGCGGTGATCGCGCCAAACGCGCGCGTGAAATGCTGGAACTGGTTGGATTGGGAGATCGCATGCGCCATCTTCCCACCGAACTTTCCGGCGGACAGCAACAGCGCGTGGCGATTGCCCGTGCATTGGCACAACAACCGTCCATTTTGCTGGCTGACGAACCGACTGGCAACCTGGATTCAAAGTCCGGCGCGGAGGTGATGGAAATCTTGCATCGCCTGCACCGCGAACAGGGGCTGACGGTGGTGATGGTGACGCATGACCCAAAGGTCGCGTCTCAGGCAAAGCACATCATCCACTTCCAGGATGGGCTGATTGCAAAACCGCAACAACAAGGAGTCTCATAATGGACTGGATTGAAAGTTTAATAACGGCGTGGAATGGTTTGAACGCCAACAAAATGCGCTCCGGGTTGACCATGCTGGGAGTTATCATCGGCGTAGCGGCAGTCATTGCCCTGCTTTCCATTGGACAGGGCGTACAGGAAAGTATTACCGGCTCGATCACAGGTGCAGGATCGAACCTGCTCTTTGTCGCGCCTGGCTCGTTTCAAATGGGCGGAGTGCAAGCTCCGAGCGGAAGCGCTGCCAGCCTGACCTACGCTGATGCACAAGCCATCGCAGATCCGCGCAACGTACCGGATGCAACCATTGTTGCGCCGGAGTTTACAGGCAATACACAAGTGATCTTTGGCTCTGCCAATATCAACACCAAAGTTACCGGTGCCACTCCTGAATATCTCACGGCTTTTGGCATGGAAATCAGCCGCGGACGTTTTATCACCGAAGGAGATGTGAGCGGACGGGAGACGGTGGCTGTTTTAGGAAGCACTGCCGCGAGGGACTTGTTCGGCGGCTTCGACCCAATTGGACAGAAAATTAAAGTCTCGATGCCGGGCGCTGCGGGCGGGCGCGTCTCGCTGACCGTGGTGGGGATTCTGTCCCCTCAGGGTGGTTCACGCTTTAGCGATCCCGATAACGCCATCATCGTTCCCATCACCACCGCACAGACCAAAATTTTTGATGGACGTAACGCGCAGGGAGAATCTGTTGTTACTTCGGTGAACGTTGTGGTCGGAAATGAAGAGCGTGTGGATGCGATTACCAATCAGATCAATACCCTGCTCCTGCGACGGCACGGTTTCAAATCTGGTGAGGAAGGCGATTTCAGCGTGGTCAGCCAGGCTGATTTGCTGGCAACCCTCACGCAGGTCACTAATATTCTGGTCGTATTTTTGGGCGCGATTGCCGCCATCAGTCTGCTGGTCGGTGGAATTGGCATCATGAATATCATGCTGGTCTCGGTGACGGAACGCACGCGCGAGATCGGATTACGTAAAGCCATGGGCGCACGCAAGGTGGATATCCTGACCCAGTTCCTGTTGGAGGCGATCATCCTAAGCCTGGCAGGCGGCGCAATCGGCATTGCCGTTGGCGTGGGCATTGCCTTGCTGGTAAATGCTTCAGGGGTGACCAGCGCCGTCGTCACGTCTCAATCTGTTATGCTGGCGGTCAGTTTCTCGGTGGCAGTCGGATTGTTCTTCGGCATTTACCCCGCCAATCATGCCGCGGGTTTGAAGCCCATTGAGGCATTGCGGTATGAATAAAACGCACCTAAATCAAACTGATCACTGCACAAGCCGTGAAGTAAATCAGATCAAACGAGGATAATAAACTATGAACAAATTTCTAAACAAATGGCTGCGCAAGTTTCACCGCTGGCTTGTTCTGCCTTTCATTGCATTACTGTTGACTGTCATCTTCACGCGCGGAACACCTTTGGGTGATAATGCTCAGCGTATACAGGCGATGCTCATGATTATCATGGCAATCAGCGGCGCATATCTATGGGTGTTGCCATACTGGACAAAATGGAAACGGAAGAACGTACAAGTCAGATCATGACCAGCGCAAGTTTGCTAGCCGTATTTGCCCACCCCGACGACGAGACCTTCCGTTGCGGCGGGACGCTGGCATTGTTGGCTCAACGCGGCGTGCGCGTACAGGTGTTGACCGCCACACATGGACAGGCTGGATCACGCGGTGACCCGCCGCTGTGCGCCCCAGAAGAATTACCTGCCGTGCGCGAGAACGAATTACGTTGCGCCTGCGCGGCCCTGGGAATCCAGCCGCCGTTTTTGCTCGACTATCAGGATGGTCAACTTTCAAAAGCCGACCCTGAAAGGATTGTTTCTGAAATCCTGGCAGTCGTCCGCGAAGTGCGTCCGCAAATGATACTCACGTATGGATCTGACGGAGTCTCAGGTCATCCCGATCACATCGCCATCGGATGCTTTGCTACAGAAGCCTTCCGCCGTACGCTGGATGTGGTTGCTCTTCACGCTATTGCTGTGCCGCATTCGTTAGCCAAAACGTTAGGCATGACGCAGATTCATTCCGTGCCAGATCATTCCATCTCACTCACTGTGGATGTATCAACAGTTTGGAATGCGAAAATGTCTGCCATCCACTGCCACCAAACACAATTGGGAGAATCACCCATTTTACAGGCTTCCCCCGAGAAGCAACATCTGTTCCTGGGAACGGAACATTTTCAAACGGTACTATTTCGCCCTGACTTGCTTGTCAAATCAAAGCAATCCAACTCCCAAACCTTAATGAGCCTTTAAATTTCAACCGTCAACATTTCTATCAAAAGGAAAAAATATGACAAAAAATGCACCCACTCGTTACCACATCTTGCAAGTCACTTTCCATTGGCTGACAGTAGTTCTGCTCTTCGCCATGTTTCTGCTCGGTACATACATGAGCAGACTTCCAAATGATACCGGGAAAATCGCATTGCTTACTGCTCATATTACGCTGGGTTACATTACCCTGATCGTTATCATTACCCGTTTCATTACCCGCTTTCGCCTGCCCAGACCAGTCCATGCCACAGCAGGTAACGCATTTTTGGATTGGATTGGCAAGGTAGTCCATTACTTGTTATATACGATTGTGTTTCTGATGGCAGTCAGCGGAATATCCCTTTCTTTACAGGCAGGCTTGTTGCCCATCATCTTTGGCGGGTCAGGCGCGGCCCTGTTAGTGGACTTTTACACTTTCAACGCGCGTATGTTGCATGGGGTCATCGCTCCTGTGCTGGCACTCTTGGTTGTGTTGCACGTTGAAGCGGCGTTGTATCACCAGTTCGTGCTCAAGGACAACCTGCTGTCACGCATGTGGTATGAGAAAAAAACAGGAGATCAATAAAATGACAGGACCATCCAAACGCCTCGAAGAGGCACGCAAGGCATTTGAACACGGCGACAAGCAGGCTTCAGCGCACGCGCATGCGAATAAAGCCATCTCACAGGCATCAGAGGAACATGGCGGCGCTGAGAGCCAATATCTCGGAGAAATGGTTTACGGTGGGCTGGACGGAATCATCACCACATTTGCAGTAGTCAGCGGGGTGGCGGGCGCGCAATTGGGTACGCCTGTCATTCTTATTCTTGGGTTAGCTAACCTTTTCGCAGACGGTTTTTCAATGGCAACAGGTGCGTACCTCTCGACCAAAAGTGAACAGGAATATTATCGTAAGGAGTGGGAGCGTGAGGCTTGGGAAGTGGAACACTTCCCCGATGGCGAGCGATCCGAGTTAATCGAGGTCTATCTCAAACGTGGTTACACGGAGGATGAAGCGCATCAATTAGTGCAAATCCAAAGCCGTGAGCCAAAACGATGGGTGAAAGCCATGATGTTGGATGAATTGGGAATGATGGAAGACGAGAGCAATCCCCTCACCAATGGGCTGGTGACGTTTATCTCATTCATCATCGCAGGCGCGGTGCCATTGATCGTTTATCTACTTGGGCTGGCTTTTCCAATTTCATCAGAAGCGGCTTTCCCCATCTCCATCGCGCTGTCGGCGCTGGCTCTTTTTGGGCTGGGCGCATCAAAAGTGCTGGTAACCAAACTCAACCCCATCCGCAGTGGATTGGAAATGCTGATCGTCGGCGGGCTGGCGGCGGGTGTGGCTTACGTTGTCGGTGCGCTGTTAAAGGGGATTGGCGGATAACAGGAATGTGATCTACCTCGTAAAGTTTATGACGAATGGATTTGACGCGGTGGAGGATATTGTCGGGTCTCCTCATTTTGAGGGAAATAACTTGTGATCATAATAAACGGACTCTGAAACAATTATTCAGAGTCCGTTTATATTTTTTCAATCCCATCTGTATGATGGAGGATTAAAGATAATAGAGGAATCGCCTCAACTGAGGCTACGATTCTCCTTTGGACCCCAAAAAGATAACGCGCGTCTTTGCGTTCATGCCGCGCCGCTCGCCGCTCGGTACGACAACCGTCACGCCAGGCTTGATCTCGAAAGACTCGTCGCCAACGGTCATTAAACCTGTGCCTTCGAGAAAATGATACATCGCTGTCTCACCAGGGTGGACGGGAATTTGTCCGCCTGCCTCCAGCCCAACAACCAACGCCTTGAACTGCGGCGTGTCGATCAGGAATTGTGGCTTTGGACCATCTGCGGCGAAAACAGCCTTTGCTTTTGTATCTGTAAAATAGATTTGAGAAGTTGTGTCAGACATAGGATCTCCTTTTGGATATGTCTGACTTTAACCCTTTCCCACGCTTCATGCTCCGACTTTTGTCGGGTTTTTGCTCCCAGTTATTATTTGCCCTGAATCATTGCTCGCTCTGTCAAGCCCTTGCGATCCAAAATACGAATGTGATGTTTATCCATTTCGATCAATCCCGCCTTCGTCAACTCGCGGATCACGCGACTCAATACATCTGGCACAGTACCGAGATGTGATGCCATTTCTGCCTGCGTTGTCCAGCGGCGGCGTTCGATCACATCCCCTTCGGCTTGTTCAAGCAAAAGTTTTGCAAATCGCGCTTCCACAGTACGTAATGATAAATCTGCCGTCAATGCCACAAGGCTGATGAAGCGATCCGCCATGGTTTCCATGATCTGCAACGCCGTACGTGGATGCGCCAATAAAACATCTTCCAATGCCTGTCGCGGCAGTAACCAAATCCCCGATTCTTCCAAGGCAATCGCAGTGGCAGGGTTTGCGCGTTTTGCAAACACGCCAATCTCATTAAATATCTCGCCCGCATCCAGAAAACGCAAGACCTGTTCGCGCCCCTCTGATGAAGTCTTCAATACTTTCAACGAGCCATATTGCAGGTAATATAAATTGGTTTCCGTATCCCCTTCCCAAAATACTACAGTGTCTGGCGCAAAAACTTTCCATACCGCACTCTTTGACAGTGTAAACAAAATCTCGTGATCTAGTCCACGCAGGAATTCAAACGCTTGTAATCGCTTGAGGAGAATGTCGGTCTTCAATGGTATTTTATTCATCGTCACAAAGTTTAGCATAAAAGAGAATGAAAGTGCCTGACAGATTCCCGTACAACCATACCCCATGATATTGTTGGCGATCTTCGCTTTTTAACTTTCCTTTAGCTTTTTCCACAAAACCTGGCAGATGACTGTAGTAGCCAGCACAGTAAAACCAATGCCGAATATGACATTATCAAAGTAATTACCCCATCATAATTTTCGGGCGATATTGCAACGCCTCTGCCAGATGCGTGGATTGGATCTTATCGCTCCCCGCAAGATCTGCAATGGTGCGTGATAGCTTCAGGATGCGATGATAGGCACGCGCGGATTACTGCAGTTACCTCATTGCCGCTCGTATCAAACTCTGACCTTCATGCTGCAACTGACAAAACTGGCGAATCTCCCCGATGCGCATGTCCGCGTTGGGGATGATATTCGATGATTCGGTTTTCGATGCTTGGGACACTTCGCGGGGATTCGTGAATCGGATTTGCTGAATATTTCTAGCAGCCTGCACTCTTGCACAAATAGACTGGGATGTTTCGCTTGTTTTATTCCCGCTTAACTTTTCATAATCTACCCGTGGCACTTCGATGTGAATATCAATACGGTCAAGCAGCGGACCCGAGATTCGTTTTTGATATTTAGTTACCACAACAGGGACGCAGGTATAGGGTTTGAATGAATCGCCGTACCAGCCGCAGGGGCATGGATGTACACAATAGGACATGTTTTTCGTGCCGGATTGAGAGCAGGGGGTTGAAAATAAGAGGATATGTATACACCTGTAGTATAAGATTCTATTTAGACACACTGACCCGCTGATAGGATATCAAGCTTAAGAACATTTCGAGGCATGCTTCTGTATAATCCCAGCTAGTCGGGATAACTACACCTTAGCCATTTGCTCTTTTTGTCTGATAGGTTTTGATACCGTACACTACAACTTTTAAGAAACTTATATCCATGTATACGATATATGCCACTCTGAAAAGATTCTATTACGGTTGTGAGGCTTATATCAAAACGAAAATACTTTTGCTTAAAGGGATGTTCTGTTTTATTAGGGTGCAAAACCGCTGTCTCTGGTAGTGAGTGGAGTAAAAAGGTTATACCGTGAAAGTAATTGAGAATGTTGGGTATGATGAGCGCAACTGGAAGGCGTGCAACCACCAAAAGGAGACTCGTCATGACCCAACGATTCAAGAAGTTATCACATTCTCTGTACGAGTGTAAGTATCATATCGTGTTCTGTCCGAAATATCGATATCGAATCTTCAAAGAAATAATAGAGAGACAGTCAGGCAATTAGTATATCAACTGTGCAAGCAGAAAGAACAAATCGAAGTGCTAGAGCTGTGAATGTGCAGCCAGACCATGTGCATCTAGTGGTGTCCATACCGCCAAAGTATTCGGTATCGGAATTCATGGGCTATCTGAAAGGAAAGATGGCATTGCGATTGTTCCAACAATATGAAAGTTTGGGACGGCGGTATTGGGGTCGTCACCTGTGGGCGCGAGGGTACTGTGTAAGTACAATTGGACTGGACGAAGAAAAGATCAGGAAGTATGTCCAGTGGCAGGAGAAACAAGAAAAGCAAGTCGAAGCGGTGCAAGGAAAGTTATTCGATTAAGAGACGCCAACAAGAGCGCGCCTTCCAGGCGCACTATCCCAAAGCCGCCGTCTCTGGCGGCGGCAGTTTACCTTTTGTTGAAGATGTGATCTTGAGAGAATGTGCTATATGGTCACCACCAGACTAGTATTGCCTAAATATGGCATTGCACTAAACAAGATAGCACTTTTGTGAAACAGCCATTATTCTTGAATGGGTCAGGGCTTATTAACCATCAGCACGTTGTGTCCCAAACAACATTACATTTCAATTCAAGTTTGCTTCTGATTTTATCGAAAACCCATGATATGAAATTCAAACCTTGTACTATACTGAGAATCTAGTGATTGCTAATGAAGCTCTTGGTCGAATGTGATTATTGTTTTATATAGAAATAAGTAGGCTAGACTTGTTGAATTTGAAGTTGTTCAATCACAACTGATGCTTATTCTTTGCGCTAGAACAAGGACATGTCGAATTTTTTGGGGCATAATAATCAGCAAAATTGTGTTTTTAAAAAAAATTCAATAAAACTTGGAGAAAAATGAAAAAAATATTCTTTCTTGTATTGGCACTAGCACTCTTCGTCCCAGTTACTACCACGACTGCAGCTGGGGAATTTGACTATATTGTTATCAAAGGTCCTGGCATTACGGGCGACATCAATGTGTCTAACCCTTTGCTTACGCAGGATATCTTCACCTTTGCCGATTTCTCAAAAGGCGATGTCAATCCGCCCGCGAAGCCTGGGTCAGGCTATCAAATTGTACGGATGCACGCGGATGGCAGTAAAGGCATTCCTTACGATCAATTACATTACTATCCATACACAGGGTATGTGTACTACGATGGTATCGTCAATGGCTTTTCTGAGGATGGCGGCAAATGGTATATCGCCAACCCGGAAATCGAAGAACCGTTCCGCGCCATTCTGGCTGAAGATGCGCGGCTGACATGGATCCCATTTGGGGTGTTGGCTGTTCTGCTGATCGGCTTTTTTGTAGCATATCAGATGAAGCCCAAGCAAGCGAAGTAAACAAAAAGAGCGCACGGATTTGCCGTGCGCTCTTTTTGTTTAAGAAATTATCTTATGGTCACCATGTCACTTTTATCATCGTAGTGAAATACAACAACTTGCGATTTTTCCAGCACGATAGTGTCTGAGAAAACCACTCTGTAATCATTTTCATCATCTTTTAGGCGCATTTCAATTTGATGCGAACCAGATGGAATCGGCAGAAATTCAAGCGTTGAAATACGCCCATTACTGCCGACGCCTGAGGGTCGATAGGTTTCATCTAAAATTGTTTCGCCGTCCACCACTAAAATAATACTGACTGGATAATGCTCGCCGCCAAAAATCTTTTCAACATCCGCACCTTCGGGCAGGGTCATGCCTGGGGGGATTGCCGCAACAGATATCTTGCCTTTCAGATCCAGCGCCACACGAATGGCAGACCCATTGGCAGAAGTCATGCCTGCGGGAATATCCAACGGGATGGCAAGCGCAAACATACCAAATAGTAGAACCGTTCCAATCAACGCGCTGACGATGGATGGAAATAGTTTATTGCGTTCCTTCACGGGCAGCAAAACAGGTGCGCTCTTTTTTGCTTGCGTTTCACTGCGATGCAAATCATTTAGAAAATTCAAAACCGTTTTCGAATTCCCAGGCGTTGTCTCCAGCCAATGCACTTCCTTTGTCACCAGCGCGGGACGCGAATGCAAACGGTTCAAAATCCAGTGCGCGTCTTCGCGATATACCCCATCATCGTATGGATGGGATAACAAGACGACATCGCGCGCGCCTGCGGTGTGCAGGGTTTTGATCCACTCAATATTGACCGCGCTGATACTTGGCAATACCGCCGTGATGACGCGTGCCGATTCTTTCCCGCCGACAGTTGCCACAGCAACAGGAGCATTTCCTTTGCTGACGTTTAATTCCGTTGGCAAGCCGCCCAACGCTTCATCTCTGTGACTCGCAAACAAGACGGTCACTGGATTGCCATTCTGTTTTTCCTGCGATAACGCGCCTTTGACTGCGCCGAATACTTGCTCGCCGCTGTAGCCGCCCTTTAGGTCAATCGCGTCGGTGGGACACGCGCCCACGCAGATCCGCAGCCTGTACATTGATCGTTGTTGATGATCGCCAGTTTGTGATAGCCAGAAGAATCATCGCGGTCATTCATGCGGATCGCGTCGAACGGACATTCGGCGTAGCAAATGTTACAGCCAGTACACTTTGGATCGGTAACAGTAGCAGGTCCTGGGTTACGTCCAGAGGCGAGCCAGGGGAGCAGGAACAAACTTGCGCCGACGAGAATCGCCAGTCCCCAGAAAATCAGGTTGCCCCATAAATCGATTAACGGCAAAAATCCCAAATAGAATGCGTCCATCGGCACGGATCGAATCAGTCGCGATAGATCGGCAGGCAAAGCAGATTGGGCGGGCTTGAGAAGTGAAAGAATAACCAGCCCCACCACGGCTTGAATGCTGACCCAGCGCGGCGACCACCAGCGTTCACGCGAAAGCCTGAGGCTGTGAATGTAAATGCCGAGGAAGCCGATCAGCGGAATGGAGACATGCAAAAAATATGATGATGACGAAATTGGAAAATGTACGCGAAGCGAGATCGGGCGCAACATAAGTGAGACCCGATGCGCCCGCGAGATATTCCATCATGTATTCGGTCATCCATTGAGCGCGTTGATCCCAAATGAGCCAGTAGCCCATAGTGCCAGTCAGCCAAACCATCGCGAGCATGATCCAGCCGCTCGTCCACGCCAGCCAGCGTTGACCAGAAAAACGGTCGCTGACCAACATCTTGAGCATGCAAAACGATCAACACGATCATGCCATCGGATGCGTAGCGGTGCATACTGCGCATGAGCGAACCGAACCAGGTGGAGTTGATCTTCTCAACGGTCTGATAGGCGACATCCAAACCTGGGCGGTAAATGAGGGTGATATAAACGCCTGTTGCAATAAGCAGGATCAGCATAAAGATAGTCAATGTGCCGAGATGATAAAAAGGATTGAAATCCGATTTTGTAAAACGATTGATAAAGCCTTCGAACTTTGTCCACAGTTTTTCGAAGGTGCGTAAAAGTTTACGTTGTGCGTACGGGTTGTAATTTGTCATTGAGATTCCTGAGATTGGTAAATTGGTAATTTGGTGTCGACTGTTCACTATTCACTGCTCACTGATTTTTTCATCCAACAACGGAAATTTATTCATCTTCATCGCATTGGTTGTCACGAAGATACTGCTTGCCACCATTGCAAACGCGGAGAAGACAGGCTGTAAAAGACCTGCCATGGCAAGCCCCACGCCGATCAGATTGTAGATCACTGCCCAGCCCAAATTTTGTTTGACACGCTTCATCGATTCACGTGATAAATCCACCAGCCACGGGATGACGCGCAGGTCATTGCGCACGAGCACAATATCGGCGGCAGAACGGGCAACATCGGTTCCGTGATTCATGGCGAGTCCAATCGTAGCGGCGGCGAGTGCGGGACCATCGTTGATACCATCACCAACCATCGCGGAATTTTCGATCAGGCGTTTCATTTTTTCATCAGGGCTAAGCGCAGCGCTGACAGGAATGCCCAACGCCTTTTGCCATCGCACACCCGCGCTGGCTTCGTCACCTGTCAGCACGCCGAGTTCCAATCCGCGTGACTGTAATTGCTGGATCACACCTTTTGCTTCTTCGCGGATTTTTTCACCCAGCCCAAAAATACCCGTGACTTGTCCATCCCAACCCGCATAGACGACGATGTGCCCCGCCTCTTTCCACGCCTCAGCCTGCTGACTGATATCCGTGGACATGCGCAACCCTTCGGCAGACATCAAGCGCGCAGAACCGATGAAAATTGGTAATTGGTAATTGGTGATTGGTAATTGTCCAACGACACCGAGGGCGGGAAGGGCTTTGAAAGATGTAGGTTTTATGAATTCAACTTGTTTTGCTTTGGCATGTTCCACAATTGCCTTTGCCAGCGGATGTTCCGAGTCGTTTTCCACCGAGCCTGTAATTCTCAGAAATTCATGCTCGTTGATTTGATCAACAAAAATTTCACGAACTTTCATCGGCAATTGAGTCAGCGTGCCTGTCTTGTCAAAGAAGATTCTTTGTATTTTGGAAAGCCGTTCGAGCGCAGACGTACTTCGCAATATCGCGCCTGATTCAGCGGCGCGTTCAAGCGACAGCCATAACGTCAGCGGAGTGGCAAGCCCCAGCGCACACGGGCAGGCGATCAACAAAACAGACAGCGCCACCATCAAACCAAGTTTCAAGACCTGAGATGGTATACCAAATTAGGAATGCAATTGTCGCCAACGCCAGCGCCAGCGGAGTCATCCACGCGGAGAGTTTGTCTACCATTCTTTCGAGCGGAGAACGCGCCCACAAGGCTTCGTGCAGTAAACGTCCGATCTGCCCTGCCGTGGTGGATGAGCCGACAGCCGTTGCGATCACTTCAAAACTTCCGTCAAGGTTGACCGTGCCCGCCTGAACTTTATCGCCTTCGTGATGTGTCACGGGTTTGGGTTCGCCAGTTAATAACGATTCGTCCACGTCACCTTCGCCGATGGCGATGAGCCCATCCACAGGAAATCTTTCACCAGGGCGAACCCGCACGCGCATTCCAGGCTTGAGTTCTGCAACATTCACAACGCTATCTTGATTATTTGTAACCACCGTTGCTTGATTGGGATCTGTTCCAGCTAAATTTCGAACCGATAACCCAAATGCAGAAAATGTTCCGATCATGATTAACGTATGAATATTGGGTTGTCCGCGCAGCAGACTTGCAAACCCAGCGCGCAAAATTGGCAGCCCAAGCAAAATCAAAACAGGAATGCTCGAAACCAACATCATGATTTGGAAGAAATGCACCAGCCATGCCGTCTCGGGGCTTGCCCAGCCCATTAACTCACGCGCATAAATTCCGCCGCCCACGATCATGTCGTGCAAGACCATCACGCCACTAATTAATAAACGTGTGAAAAAAGATTCTTCCTCGTCGTGCGGTTTTTCATTTGGAAGCGTAGCTTGGTATCCAAGTGAACGCACGCGCTTTTTAAGTTTTTCGGATTTGTGATCGCAGAGTCAAAGGTGAGATTGGCTTGCCCTTGAATAAAACTTACATCCGCTTCGACAACTCCATTGGTGCGGCGAAGTTGTTCACTGACCAGCCAAGCGCAGGATGAACACCACATACCGCCAAGTGAGAGGACTACACTCTCGCTTCTTTCTGAAACTTGAGTTTGATTCTGCTCAACGGCTGGACTCTCCGCTAGAAGCGCCGCCACCTCCCTGCACGATGGACAGCAAAATACATCCCCGTTGTCATTTGACAGGGGATGTAAAGTAGTCAATCCGCAGAGGGAGCAGGCGGTGAGTGTTTTGGCTTTTACAGGAGAAGCAGAGGCTAGATTCATATTTATAACTTGATGATTACCAAAGCATGACTGAACCCAGCATGAAGTGGTCAATAAGTCCGAGGGAGGCAAATCCGCGCATGGCGAATTGAAAGCCGAAGAACATCATTAAAATTGAAGCAATGCTTCGTGACCAGAGGCGGGGAATGGATTTTGTTGCCAACCATTTGACTGCGAACAGACTTGGAATTGTGGCGATGCCAAAGATGGACATATTCAACATGCCTTGAAAGGCATTGGTGGAAGTGACCGCCGTCAGGAGCGCGGTCAGGACCAAGCCGCAGGGGAGTAGTCCCCAAAGGAGACCGAGCAGGTACGAGGTCGGGAGTGAAGCGGATTTGAATCCGCGAATGGCGCTGCCCCAGCGTTGAACCAATCCAGGAAATAATGATTCTGGCGAGGGAGTTAATCCAATAAATGCGGATGCCATATAAAAGGCAATGATCGCAAACAGAATGGAGAGCGCGGCTTGAAGTCCGTCGAGCGCCCAGAGGGTTTGACCAAACGCGCCAAAAATGAATCCGAGTAATGAATAGGTGGTGATGCGCCCGACGTGCGCGAGAACCCAGGCAAGTTTATTTTGGAAGATCGGCTGGCGGTCAAAAAGAATGATGACCGCGCTGCACATGCCCACACAATGCCCAAGACTTCCGAGGATACCAAGTAAAAAGGATGCTGTCATTTTGTTGAATTACCAGTCCTGGAACTTTGAACCTGCCCGAGGTGGCGATCCCCGGGCAGGTTTTCAAGGGAGAATTTCCGCCTAGCGGATGAACCAGGTGCGGCCCAACAGCCACCAGTTGGTGAAGTAATAAATGGCGAACCATACAAGGAAGGCAAAGACAAGCACCAAAGCACCCTTGGGCTGATTCTGCTTGTCTTCCATTTGATGATCGGTTAACTTTGTGGAATCAATGATTGGGTTGTGTGTGCCGGTCAGGAGCAAAAGATTGGAGGCTTCGAGGCGGGGACCCGTCAAAATGGAGGTGAGCACGATGGTCACATACATGATGCCGCCGATAACTGCAAGGATCGCGCCGATGCCAAATACTGCCAGAGAAATTTCAACGGTGCCGGGAACGACGCCTGCGAAGGTGATGTCCCAGTTGCGGCGGGCAACGCCCTGCAAACCGCTGACGATCATGCCCATGGAGGTCAACAGCATGCCAAAGCCGAAAACATACGGCTGCCATTTTGCCCAGCTCTTGAGTTTGAGTTCCTTGCGAAAGATGAGCGGAATCACGTAATAGGTGAAACCCATGAAGGCAAGTGTCGTGCCGCTGACCACGGTCGCATGGAAGTGACCGGGCAGACGCAAGGTGTTATGAACGAGCATGTTGATCTGTTCGGTGCCGATGGTCACGCCGGTCACGCCGCCGATCCAGCCAAAGAGAAACATGGAAAGGACTAAGGAACTAAAACCAGGCTCTGCCCAGGGAGCATAGCGAAGCCATCCGAACAAGCCTTTTCTGTAGCCTTTGGCGCGCAGGGCAATTTCCAAAGCAGCAGGAATGGAGAAAGCGTGCATCATGGAACCAAGCACAGCGAGATACATGGCATAGGATGTATTGACCGCTTTCCATGCGAATGAAAGACCGGGGTCAACCAGCAAGTGATGAGCCGAACCAAGGTTGATGAAGAACAGGTAGAGGATGAAGGCGAGGCGCGAGAATTTTTCGTTAACCGGACGAATACCAACGGTCATTTGCGCGAGTGCGTACCAAATGGATACCATCGCCGCAAGGTTGACCTGCTGTGCGGGATGCCCGAAACCCCAGAAGAAATTGCGATAGATTCCAGGATCGTACGTTTTGAGAATACCCAGTGACCAGAAGAAAGCAGGCACAATTGCGGCAGCGCCTTCAAGCAGGGTATAGGTTGCGAGAATGGCGGCAGTCATCAAACCAAAGACCACGAGCGGCAGGGAGCCTTGAAAACGATTTTCGCGTTTGGCAACCACGATGTTGATAAAGAAGGTAATGACCGTGATCAACGCGCCAACGGCAAACAGAATATAGCTGAGGTAAAACAGCGGATGCGCCTTCATGGGAACATAGGCTGAGAACATGACGTTTGAATTGGGGTCGATCAACACAACCGCGTTTGCCATCAAACCGCCGACGGTCATCATAATAAAGCCTGTCCAAGCAAGTTTTGGTGCAGCATGCCGTGCATTGAGTAGGATGGTTGAGCCGAAATGCAGCCCTGCCATTTCAAAGAAAACGATCCACGCAATCAGCATATCAATGCCGTGCAAGGTTAGCAGGCGGTAGAACCAGACGGCAGGGAGCAGGTGAATCGCCTGCCAACGGGTGAGAGCGATCAGCAGGGCGAAGATGCCGCCGAGCGTGAGGGTAACGACAGCCATCACCGCATTGGCAATGATGAGGCGTTCGGTGTGCATATCCACTTTGAGGTGGTTACGGGGCAGTCGCGATAATCGTCCTTTGCGCCGTTTGTCCATGCAGTTGTAGGGGCAAGTGATGTCATATTTAATTCTCCTCGGTCACGATCACTTTACCAACCATCGTGTGATGGCCGACAAAGCAATATTCATTACAAACGATGGTGAATTCGCCCGAACTGGTGGGTGTAATGGTTGCAACATAGTCATACCCGGGAATGACCTGGAGGTTGATGTTGACTGGCTGAAGGGAGAACCCGTGCTGCAAGTCCAAGGAAGAGATATGCAGGCGGTATTCTTCTCCCTTTTCCAATTGCAGAATCGGATACCACTGCCAGGTGCTGGCGCGGATGTACACATCGCTGCCGGGAGGGGCGGCGACAATCGGAAAACCGCTCGCTTCATCCTTACCGACGGTGTACTGCTCCACAAAAGCATTGACCTTCGCTCCATAATCGGCGGGCGAAGTTCTGTAGGTTTCAGTGGGCACATTTTGCTTGCCATAGAAATACCAAAGCGGCATCATGATCGTAAGAAAGACACACCAAACAAAGGCAACGGTGAGCCAGCTCTTTTCCATACGACCCATGGGCTTCCACCAATTTTTTTCAGGTGCTAACATAATTCATTCTCCAATTTCTTAATATGGGGCTGGGGGCACATTTAACAGGTCGATAATTCCCCACACGTTGTAGATCAATGTGCTGATCAACAACGACAACACAAACAATAGCCAGATGTTGTCGAATATCTTTTGACCGGGGTGTTGAGGTTCTTCCTTTTCTTTGTCGGACATGGCGATTCTCCTCATGAAAGATAGGTGCGAAAATTTTGGATTTCATCGCTCATATTACTTTAATTATCCCGATTAGCGTATTTGTTATGCGTAACAATTGGAATGAAAAAAGAGTGATTTTTCCATCACTCTTTTTCACAAAAGAATTAGTTCTTTTTTATTACAAGAGCCCTTTTCTTTGCGCTAGTTTGGCTGCCTCTCTACGGGAGTTGACCCTCAACTTAGAGAGGATATTGCGAATGTGAGTCTTGACTGTATTCAAACTGACAGTTAATTTTTCAGCCACATCCCTGTCCGATGCACCTTTCGCAACCAGGGGACAGTACTTCCAATTCACGCTCAGTCAACGAGTTATCTTCATTTGGAAGATCAGTGCCACTTTTTTGATTCAAACTCATGCGCCGAAACTCGGCAAGAACCCGCCCTGCCAGCGACGGTGTGATGGCAGCTTCACCATTCAAGGCGCTATGCAACATTTCCACCATGATATGGGATCGAATATCCTTAATAAATATCCCTGCGCGCCGCTTTTCAGGGCCTCGAATAATTTTCATCATCATCGCGAACAGTAAGCACCACAATGGTCGTGTCGGGTAAAGATTGTTTGATCTGGCGCGTCGCTTCCAGCCCATCCATGGTAGACATTTGAATATCCATCAGGATCAGATCTGGCTTTAGTTCCTGCGCTTTGATCACCGCTTCAAGCCCATCGTTCGCATTGCCTACGACTTCCATATCAGGTTGAGAACCGATAATTACAGCAAGCCCTTCACGAAACAAGGCATGATCGTCCACCAGCATAACGCGTATTTTCTTCATCTGAATTTTATTCCTTATTGCTCAAAGGGAACGATAGAATAATTTGTGTCCCCATTCCAGGTATGGATTTGACCTCAAGTTGTCCGTTAATTCGCAACGCTCTTGCTTTCATGATCTGCAAGCCAAAATGTCCATTCGGGCTGGGTTGGGAGGAGTCAAACCCATTTCCGTTGTCTGCAACCAACAACTCATAAGTCTGATCTCTTTTAGTAAATTGCACAATGATCTGGGTTGGGTGAGCATAGGAAATTGCATTGGTTAACGCTTCACGCACTACATGAATAACCTGTTCGTTTACATGTGGGGACAATTGCATGGAGACTCGGCTTCACAGCGCCACTCGATGATGGTGCTATTTTGGGCAGAAAACTCCTTTGCCACATCCTGCAACTGACCACAAAGTTCAGAGTTGATCGGATTTTCGTCCATCAAACGATTAATGGCTTTGCGCACATTTCCTGTGGCCTTTTCGATGGTCTCGCGAGTCAATTTCAACCTTTCCAATGCCGCCTGATTCTTTCCGTTGGAGAGCAATTCAACAACTTGATCTGTCATCAAACCCAGATAACTAAATGTTTGCCCCAATCCATCATGCATATCTGCCGCAATACGGCGGCGTTCTTCAAGTGTGGCAATACGCTCTGCCTGTTCATACAAACGAGCATTTTCAAGGGCTATTGCGGCTGTATTTGCAAGTTTGGTGAGCAGATCGGTGGATTCATCGCCGAATCTTTGTATGCTGGTGCTACCTACGCATAACGCGCCAATGATCTGATCATTGCTTCGTAAAGGAGCTGCCATATGACTGCTGCGATATTTATCAGACAGGATCGAGCAGCCTTCACGACAGGTATCAATACCGCAAACCACAGCCCTGCTGCTGTTAAGAATGGCGTCTGTCAGGTCATGCTTTTTTATGATAGTTGTATCATCAACCGCTGCATCTGCATGCCCGCTAAAGGTTTGAAGTTTGAGCAAAGGTTGATTAGCATCCAACAAACACAAAAACGAAACATCTCCGTTCAAAAGTTCGCTGGTTTTTTCCGTCACCGAACTTAACACCTGCTGAATATCAAGGCGTGAAGTGATTTCCTGGCTGACGACATTAAGCGCCTCCAATTCCCGTGTCCGTTGAAAAACCCGTTTCTCCAGTGTGTTGTTAAGGTCAATCAACTCCCATTGGGCGGATTTCAACCCAACACGCATGCCATCAAAAGATTGAGATAACTTTCGCATCTCCTCGGGACCATGTACCTGCACTGGTGTTTCTAAATCATTCCCACCCAATTGCGCTGCAGCCACTCCCAATTCCGCCAGAGGTTTGAGCACGGACTGACGCGTCACCCATGCGCCGATGACGAGCAGTAATAATGCGCAGATCAGAAAAATGATTTGAATAGTACGTAAACCATTCAACTTTGCCGTGGAATCCGTCTCGTACAGCCGGACCACTTTATCGGCTTGCCGGGCTAGGATTGTTGACAGCGCTTCAAGGTCTTGAACGGCTTGGGAATAACCGGTATCGGTTTGCGTCATGGATTGAATCACATCAATGGCCTTGCGAAAATCCTCCCAGCTTTGGCGCACTTCACTTAATGCCTCTAAAATTTCAGGGTTTTTTGTCTCAGGGATGGTGACAAAGCTATCAGGCAGATACGTTGTGACCCCGCCATTCTCAAGCGCCGAAAGCGTCTGATCAAAAGTATTTTCAGCATCGGTCAGCATTTCCCCCGCATCACCCCCATTGCTCTGCTCCCCAACGGCAAGCCGAACTATAAGTTGAACCAGCATCCTTTGCCGCCCGGCAAGGTTAATTATAAGAGCATCATTCTGTTGAGTCTTTACGCCCCAAAAAGTTGCGCCTACGGAAGTAAGCACAAGTAGAACGAATGCAAAAAACAAAGCGCTCAAACTACCTTGAAGACTCTTTAACATAAACAACCTTTTCGGCACATTATTGTTTTGAAATTATACCTCCAAGGCATGGGAGCATTTTCTAACACCAGAAATGTGTGCAAACACACGGTAGAATAAACTCATGAAAGCATTTCCTAATCGTCACCCACTACCTTTTCTTTTCCTCGCTATTCTTGCTCTGCTTGTCGCGCTCTGGGCAGGGCTGATGCGCCTCGGCTGGCAATTACCCGCGATCACTCCCTCCCTTGCCATGCTACACGGCCCACTCATGATCTCTGGATTTTTAGGGACTCTTATCACCCTCGAACGCGCTGTCGCAATGAATCAAAAGTGGATGTACCTGGCCCCGCTTCTTTCTGGAATGGGTTGGTTGGTTGCCACTATTTTGCCGAATCTACCTTTTGGGGTGATCTTCCTAACTCTTGCCAGCCTCGGCGGAGTCGCCATCCTTGCAGAAATTGTCCGCCGCGAAACCGCCCTGCACACCGTCACCATGTTCCTCGGCTCCCTCGCATGGCTGACGGGCAATCTCCTTTGGATGTTCGGCTGGCAATTCTATCAAGTCGTCTTTTTCTGGATGGCGTTTCTTGTGTTGACCATTGCGGGCGAAAGGCTCGAACTCAGCCGCGTTTTGCGCCTAGCTAAAATACAGCAAATTTTATTCGGCGGCATTGTCGCCATTTTCTTTGCAGGGCTTTTACTTGCGCTGTTCAACCTGCAACTCGGCACGCGCCTCAGCGGACTTGGTTTACTTCTGCTCCCACTTTGGTCTCTTCGTAATGACATTGCCTGGCGAAATATTAGGCATAAACTTCCGCTTACACGCTACATTGCCTGGTGCCTCGCACTGGGTTTTGTGTGGCTCGGCATCGGCGGTGGATTAAGCCTCGTGTTTGGCGCACAGGCGGCAGGTCCAAGATATGATGCGGCATTGCACGCGGTCTTCGTTGGCTTCGTCATCTCGATGATCTTCGGTCATGCGCCCATCATATTCCCCGCCATTCTCGGCGTGCCAATCAATTTCCAGCCTGCGTTTTACATCCACCTGGGTTTGCTTCATGTTTCGCTTTTACTGCGAGTCATTGCAGATTATGCCAACCTATATACCCTACGCATGTGGGGGGGACTATTGAACGAGGCAGCGATCATACTGTTCATCGGCATGACGGTGCTATCCATTCACAAAAGTTTATCGGCAAAAACCTAACCCATGCAAAACGACATCCTTCTCAAACGCCTGAAAGATTTTGAATTCCTGCGCGGACTGGATCATGAAACCATTGCGGCTCTGGTAAACAGCGCGGTGTGGAAGGTCTTCCCACCCAATGCTGTTGTGTTTTGGGAGGGCGATACCGAGTCCAATTTGTATTACCTGCAATATGGTTCTTTGAAAGCCCTGCGAACCGCTTCCGATGGACGCGAACAAGTTTTACGTTTTTTGGATGCAGGCGAGATATTCAATGAGATCGGTGTGCTGGCGAAACGTCCCAACCCTGTGACGGCGGTGGCATTGGAAGAGTCGGGCATTTGGCTCATTCCGCGCCATGCGTTGGAAGAGGTGGTGATGAAATATCCGCAGACGGCGTTGCAGATCATCGGCAACATGGCAGATAAGATCATCGACCTGGTCACGCTCGCGGCAGATCTGTCGCTGAAGACGGTTGAAGCGCGCTTTGCCAAACTGTTATTGGATTCAGCCGAGGGAGATGTGATCGAACGCCGCCGCTGGACGAATCAGACGGAGTTGGCGGCGCACTTGGGAACTGTGCCCGATGTACTCAGCCGCGTCATCCGCGAGTTGACGAAGGCGGGGCTGATCGAGATGGACAAACAGCACATCCGCATTCTGAACCGTGCAGGTTTGGCGGAGCGAGCCATGCTTCAGGGAGATTAATGTTTGGGTTGAAAAACCCGACAAAAGTCGGGGTGTGAAGCGGGGGTTTCCAGT
Organism: Candidatus Villigracilis propinquus; assembly: GCA_016714565.1. Lineage (GTDB taxonomy): Bacteria > Chloroflexota > Anaerolineae > Anaerolineales > Villigracilaceae > Villigracilis > Villigracilis propinquus. Next base: position 2,304 of record JADKDM010000016.1, on the reverse strand, counting down.
AAAGTCAGGGCATATCAAAAGGAGACGATATGTCCGACAATCTATTTTGCAGAAACAAAATCGAAAGCTGTCTTTGCGGCAGAAGGTCCAAAACCGCAGTTCTTAATTGACACGCCAAAGTTCAAGGCGTTAGTCCTTGGGCTGGAGGCGGGCGGGCAAATTCCCTATCACCTAGGTGAGGCGGCGATGTATCACTTTCTCGAAGGGGAAGGCTTGATGACCGTCGATGATGAAAGCTTTCGCCATTAAACCCGGTGTGACAGTCGTTGTGCCAAGTGGTGCGAAACGTGGCATGAACGCAAAAACACGCGTGGTGTTTTTTGGCGCAAAGGGTGAAAAATAATGAATGCTCCCAAATGCTATCATCCTTTTCAAGTGCCATTGCATTGGCTGGTTGTGCTTTTGGTGGTCGCCGCCTTTGTGATGGGTAAATCAATGAGCGGGCTGCCCAACGATGCGAACAAACTTGCGCCGTTGGCGTTGCACATGGGCGTGGGGATTTTTACACTGGTTGTGATCGTCACGTTTCATCACACGCATGAAACTCCCAAACCTGAGCATGTTACAGCGGGCAATGCTTTCTTCGATTGGGTTGGTAAAGCGGTGCATTACGCCTTGTACCTGCTGGTCTTTCTGACTGCGGTCAGCGGCATGTCGCTTTCGATGCAGGCTGGGCTGGTGCCGATTGTCTTCGGCGGTTCAGGTTCCCCACTCCCCGCAGACTTCTTCGATTTCACAGCACGGATGCTGCACGGCTTCATTGTGCCTGCTTGTATTGCCGCTTGCTTTTGACATGTCGGCGCGGCGCTCTATCATCAATTCATGCTCAAGGATAATCTTCTCGCGCGCATGTGGTATGGAAAATAAAAAACGAAAAACTTTTTGCACGGAAGGCACGGATTTCACGGACACCCATTAAAAAAGTAATAAAATCCGAGCACTTCCGTGTGATCCGTGTACAAAAAAGGAAAATAAAATGCCAATCCCATATTTACTCACTACTTTGCTTTATACCTTCGTCGCTTTGCTTGCGGCGGCAGATGCCTCACTCGTCAGCATGAGCGTTTTCAGCGCCTTCCCTGCCTTGCGCTGGGTTCGTGTTCATTTCATTACATTGGGGATACTCTCGCAGGTGGTATTCGGTCTGCTGCCATTGCTCATGGCTTCGCTTTCCAAAAAGGCACGCCCATCCATGCGATGGGATATTTGGCTCACGCTCAACACGGGTTTGGTGGCGTTGGTGGCTGGCTTTGGCGGCATGAACCACCCGATGATCTTCACAGGCGGCACGCTCATCTTTATTGCTGCACTCTTGCTGATGCTTCAACTCTGGAACATTCGTGGCGGCGATGCGCCCGTCAGCCTCAAGTTTTACATCACAGGTATTTTTCCATCTGATGGTCGGTATCATCATCGGCACAGGCTTATTCCTCAACTGGAGCGGTGCGCTCTACATCAAAGTGCCGCTTGAAGCGCACAGCCACGCCAACTCATGGGGCTTCATGTCACTGGTCTTTGCTGGTTTGCTCGTGGACTTTATCCCAATGGTCACAGGCAAACCGCTCGCCACTAAAAAATGCAACCGCGTATATTTTCTGGGGTATGACTCTCGGCGCGTTCGGGCTTGTCCTCGGCCCGTGGCTGGGCGGAAGTCTGCCTACCGTGGCGGGTTTGGTCTTGCACATCTCTGCCACCGTCGTACTGCTCGAAGTCGATGATCCGCACTCTGAAGCAAAGCGGAAACCTGAACGGCGCAGGCGGATGGCATCTAGTCTCTTTCCTATATTGGATTTTACTGCCCGTGATGATGGCGCCATTGCTGCTGCTCGGCATCCTCGAAGCGGGCCTATCGAATCAACCGCGCCTCAAGCTTAATTTATGGCTGGGTGCTGCAATTTGGCATTGCCCTCATCCCATACATTGCCCGCCGCTTCTTCCTGAAAGATGAGAAGCCGCAGTTGGGCGGATGCTGGGGGCAGCTGCCGCCGTAACCTTGGCAGTGTTCTCGTTTGGGTCAGCATCTTCAGCGGAACTGCCAGGGAATTGTCTATGGCATTGCGTTTGTGTTCTACACGCTGGCGCTGATCCATCCGCTCAGGGAACTGGCAGAGATCGCGCGTGATGGGTTGAAGAGATACGACCCGGTATAGTCGATGGTTGCGGGTCACCTTGATTTCAAGGTGACCCGCTTTTCCATAATATATATCTCCACACCCTTCCTGTTTCAGGTCGCTTCTGTCGTAACGCCGAATATCCAGCACCAACTGCGCGCTAGGCTAAGATGTGCGATGAACACAACGGGTA
>JADKDM010000015.1 GCA_016714565.1 Candidatus Villigracilis propinquus | reverse complement strand
AAAATAATTGAGATAACTAATGCTGATAAAGAGAAAAGCGTGCTTCAATATATAGCAGCTGGCTATGCTCTAAATTGTTTGAGTAAATACACGGATGCATTAGAATATCTTGAAGAGGCAGTAAGACTCACAATGATAGTGTAATTATCAAGATTAATATGGGTTGTCTCACATTGGGGTTAGGAAATATTTCAGAGGCCCATAAGTACTTTGAGAAAGCAAATAAGTTCTTAGCAAAAGGCCGGGCAGCAAAGACTTTAGAATCCTGGCAGAAACACAGCTTCATTATCTTCCTGGCAGGTTTGGTTCAAAGTCATGCTCAGTAGCCTTTGAGTGGCAGACAGATGTTAGAAAAAAACGGGGAGTAAAAGCAACTTTGATTTAGGAGGGCTTTATGACTTGCGGGATTGGTGTACGGTGGTAAGAAGATTCCACAATATTTGCCTAATGGATTCACGGAGTTTTCTGAATACGTTGATAGATTAATAGCTGAACGGCGGAAATTCGATTTTATAGTTTTATTGCTGGCATTTAAGGGCTGTTTTCTTGATAGCGCTAAAGTAATCGAAATTGCGCCGTTGTTAGGTTGGGAAGTGAGTGGAGGTGAGGCACTGAGTCCATTGCGGGTAGTATAACATTTCCCCGATCAAGATAATTTTTGAGCAGGGCGATTGACCTCTCCCTGATTAGCGTCATAATCGGCATGTTGACTTGTCCCTCTCCTAAAGGAGAGGGTATTTTGTTAGATTCCTTTTCCTTGCACTGGCGAGGTTATTGATTTGCAGAGTGAAGCCTTGTGCAAGAGGTGGTTTTAGCTTCTCCCCTTTAGGGGAGACGGGAGAGGGGTTTTGAATTTGGTGGCAGAACAGCTCTTGACCAATGTATCAATTATGGTACACTGTCCGCATGGATAAAGACGAAGAGGGTAAGCCAATTCTAAATGTTGTGTTCTACAAAACCGAAGCAGGCAAAGAGCCTGTGAGGGAATGGCTGAAAGACATGCCAAAAGAAGATCGTCAAGCCATTGGTGAGGACATCAAAACCGCACAATACGGCTGGCCGCTTGGAATGCCGTTGATCCGCAAGATCGAGCGCGGGCTTTGGGAGGTACGCTCCCATATTGGAGCAGGAATTGCACGGGTATTTTTTACAGTTATGGACAAGACCATGATCCTCTTGCATGGGTTTGTCAAAAAGTCACAGAAAACACCCCAGGATGAATTGGATACCGCCCGCCATCGATTGAAGAATATAGAGAAGATTAAGTCATGAACAAAAAAAACACATAGGAAGCAACTTTGATGATTTTCTCAAAGAGGAAAATCTTTATGAGCAGGTACAAGCTGCCGCCATCAAGCGAGTCATTGCCTATCAAATTGCGGAAGAAATGAAGAAAAAGAATCTGACCAAAACTGAAATGGCAAGTCGCATGAAGACCAGCCGCGCCGCGCTGGAACGTCTGCTTGACCCTGAAAATGCCTCGATCACTTTAATTACATTGGAGCGTGCCGCATCCGCTTTGGGGAAGAAGTTGACGGTACAGTTGGCATAATATTGAAAAAATTTTGGTTGTGCAATCAATCTCATCTTGATTGAAACGAATTATGAGTAAGACGAATTACCCCTTTCCAGTTGAGAGAGGTTTTTTGTCTCTGGTCCACCTCAAATCAGTGTGACCATTAGGGCATAGTATCCATGGTAAATGAAACCTACAATCAACAAAAATTGGAGGCTTTAATGGAACCTGTCATTTATTCAACGAGTTTGTTGTGGGCATTTCTAAGTCCGATCGGAACGACCCTGTTTACAGGTCTGCTCGGGGTTTTCGCGCTGATCGCCGCCATCCTTCAAAAGAAGCAAGGCAAAGGCGCTCGCATTGCCATGGCGGTTGGCAGCCTTGTCCTTTTCCTGTTTAGCTTCGCCACAGCGGCTGGTGTATTTGCGTCCATCTCTTCGGGCACAGAGACGGTTGATGTCCGTGTTAATGATAAAACCATCGGCACTTCCACCAGTGATAATGGAGGCACCAGCACAAAATATATTTTGGCGGCCACCGCAGGGTTGGTCAGTTATGACATGATCGTCAACTCACGGACGTACGACCTAGCCCAAGTGGACACCTGTTATCAGGTCACATTCTACAAATTCAAATCTCTTACCGACTCAACGCCAGATACCGATATGTATCACCGCATTGAAGCGATCACGCGCATTGAGACTGCCGACCCCGCAGCATGTCCGTAAAAGAGAACCGGGTTGGTTTTGCGCCGATCAATCAATATTTCAGGAGGCAGGCACACATGAAACTTCTACGCAATCTCACATTGGTCGGTGGTATGGTCACTCTCCTCTTCGCATTCGGCTTCATCTTTCGGCTTTCCTTCGCCACATCCATCTGGCCCTGGGAAGATGGCCGCTACTCCTACCTGTTCGTTGGCTCCATCCTCGCCGCCGTCAGCGCCGCCGCACTCTGGGTCGGCTGGACGGGAGAATTCGGCGCACTCCCCGCGGGCGCGCTCAACATCTTCGTCATCGCCCTCACCACATCCATTTACTTTTCAAACTCGCATCACAGGGACGCACAGGCATGACCCTCTTTGGAGCATTCGCCGCCCTGTCTGCCATTACTAGCCTCGCTGCATTCTTCTGGAGTTTGAATATTCCGCTCAAAGAGACTCGTCCCATGCCCGGGCCAGTCAAAGCCTCTTTTTGGATATTCATCGCATCTCTCTTCGCTGCGGGCGGGGCGCTGATTCTACAAGCCCCCATCTTCCCCTGGGCATTAAACCCCGATTCGTCCGTCGTCTTTGGCTGCATCTTCCTCGGAGATGCCTTCTACTTCCTCTACGGCATGTTCCGCCCCAACTGGCACAACGCACTCGGTCAACTGCTCAGCTTCCTCGCATATGACCTTGTGCTCATCCTCCCATTTGTAGGGCTTATCAGCACCATCGAACCAGACCGCCTTGTCAATCTCATCGTCTACACAGCCGTACTCATGTACAGTGGTGGGTTGGTAGTTTATTATCTTTTCATCAATCCACAAACTCGGTTTGGCTCATCATCGTCATGAACACAAAAATATTAATGATGTCCAGCAGCCTTGCCCTCGGACTGGCAGGAATATTCGCCCTGTTCGCTCCTGAGGTTTTACTTCCCTCGGCGGCAGGGGCAACGTCTGTGCTTGTGCAATTAATGGGCGCATTATATTTTTCCTTTGCGCTGATGAATTGGACAGCGAAGGACAGTGCCATTGGCGGAATTTATGCGCGGCCAGTATCGCTGGCAAATTTCAGTCACTTCTTTTCGGGGGTGCTGTTACTGCTTAAATACAGCTATCCAACGAGATAAACTTGTTCGTTGTGGCGGCGTTAGCGGTATATGCGGTTTACGCAGTTTGTTTTTATTGGCTGGTATTTCGAGCTACAGGGCTCAAGTCCCCTACTGGTGGCTAGCTAGTTCAGGCACACACCGGAATAACATCTACAACAGAGAGGCAGAGATGTGATCTCTGCCTCTCTGTGATCCAAAATGATTTCGTACATGCTTTGGCTGCTTAATCAGCATTCCGTCTTTTGCTTTCCATGCGAACATAAAAAATAAGAATAGACAGCAGCATAATTCCCATCACAACCGTGTACCAGTTGAAAATACTGGTTGTGAATTCCGCGGGATTCATAAATACTGCGACAAATATCAAACTGTAGGCGATGAAGATGCCTTCGAGGATGGCGCGCCAGCCTGTCCAGCGCGGGTCGAGGGAGATCATCACTGCACCTGTGCCGATGACCGAGAGCCAGCCGCATAGCACGCGCGCCGTCAGCGGAGTTAATGTCCACGGCCAGATGTTGATAAAAAGTGTCGGGTAGAAAAAGCCGATCGTCACACCGAGCAGGACAAGGGTCCCGATGAAGCGGGTGACAAGGCGGGCGACGGTCGAGACGGTCACATCCGATGTCTCAGGCTCGTGCGTATCGGTCCGTCTGTTGTACATCCACAGCGCGGGAATTAAAAATGGGGAAACGATATACAAGATCAGCCACGCCATAAAAGGAATTGTACCGAGCGAGAAGCGCTCCCAATGCAACAGGGTGGCTGCAAGCATGGCGACTGTAAACACGGTGACAGCAGGGAACACGGCTTGCACACGATGCCAGCGTTTGCCGATGGCGGCTTGTGCAAGGATCCACGCGCCGCCCAAGTAGGCTGAGCCGAAAAACATAGAGGACATGTGCGGCTTGATGGACCAGGCAAATAATTCACCTGTGCGGTCTGGCAGAAAAAATAAGATACCAAATGCTGTTACAAGAAATAAAACTACAACGCCTGTGATAACACGGGTGAGGGGCAAAATATCATCGTTTTTCATTGGGATACTCCTAAAGTTTTTTATAATAGGTCTCTTGCAAAATGTCTTTTTTGCCACAGAGGTCAATATATTAACACTTGCATTTTCAATTGGCAACGCTGTTCTTCTAAAAAAGCTTTCGGGGCAAGGTAGCCATATTGGGGGAATTGTAGAAATGCAGGGATGGGATGAAAATCATCTTATCTTTCGATCAAGGAGATATCAGATGCCGGAAATCAATTTTGCACCACCAGAAAAATGCATGCGCTGCGGAGGCTCAATGGAAAAAGGGCTGGGCATTACAAAAGACATGGCACAGCTATCCAGTGATTATGTTTTCAGCGACAATGAACCGTTTCGGGAACACTGGCAGCGAGTGGAATGGGCCAGCACGAAATTCCTGGGCAGCGTGACAGAAGGCTATCGCAAGGTTGGTATGCCGTTGATCATCCTGCACTATCGCTGCAAAAATTGCGGGCTTTTGGAATCCTATGCGCCTCCGGGCGATCAGAACATGTATTAACAAGGGTAATCAGAATAACGATTTATCTCGCGTCTTCGCGCAGCATGAATGTCGCACTACGAGTAAACCGTAACATCAGTTAATGATGCGACGAGCAGGTTCTCCGGGTAACTCCTTTATGTGGAAATTGTGTGGGAAATACCAAAATCGCATGATTGTCATTTTGTGTTAATCAAACAAAATTATAAGAAGATAAAGGAGAAATCATGAATACACCTACACGTTATCATCCCCTGCTTGTCGCTCTTCACTGGTTGACGGTTATCCTGCTGCTCGGGGCAGGATTTTTATCTGAAGCTGGGGGCAACTCCCCGGTAACCCCGCACATGATCATTGGCGCATTGCTTGCCATCGTGATGATCACCCGCCTGATCGTACGATTCACCACCAAGCGCCCTGCCTCGGCCAACACTGGCAATAAGGCTCTCAACAAACTTGGAGAACTTATTCATATCGGCTTGTACTTTTTCACTTTTTACATCCTTACACTGGGCGGGCTGATCGCGGTCAAACGCAATTTGATCGGGTACCTGCTGGGGAATGGCGAAGCGATACGTGTGGACAGGCTCATCGGCGCGCTCCACCATTTCGGGTGGCTGGCGATCATGGGTCTTCTGCTTTTGCACATTGGCGGGGCCATCTATCACCAGATCATCCTCAAGGATAATCTTCTGAGTCGAATGGGATTCAAAAAGTCGTAACAAAAATGGACGAGAGAAACTCTCGTCCATTTTTGTATTTATTTACGGTTTTTCTTTCATGATCTGCGCCAGCGCATTCTTGAATGCTTCATACGGCTGTGCGCCGACAATCGCATACTTATCATTGATCACATAGGTCGGTACGCCTGAAACGCCGATCTGCTGCGCCCAGCGGACTTGCTCCGCGACCTGAGCAGTGTACTTGCCGCCTTCCACAACGGATTGCATATCATCTGCATCCAGGCCAACTTCTTCGGCGGCGGCGCGGAGCACATCCCATTTGCTAATGTCCAGTCCATCGGCATAGACTTGGCGAAAGACCACCTTGTGGAATTCAAGCGCCTTTCCTTGCTCGCGGGCATACTCGGTGGCTTCGTGCGCGATGCGCGTGTTGTAAATGCGCTCAGTGGATTTGAAATCCATGCCGTGCATTTTCGCCATACTTGCCAGTCGTTCTTCGGAGCCATTGGCACGGGCCTTCAAAATGTATTCGGGTAGATCCAGTCCTTCGGGGGGAGTATCAGGGCGGAGATAATAAGGCCGCCATTCCACATCCACATTATGTTCAGCTTTCAGTTGGTCGACCACACCCTGGCCGACATAGCACCACGGTCAGATGTAATCAGAGAAGATGGTCAGTTTGAAGTCCATTGACGATTCCTTTGGAGGGAGATGAGTTGAGAACAGAGAGTAGACAGTCAATGGAGGATAGTTCTTACTCCGCAACCACGTCATTGCGAGGGCGCTTTTGCTCTCCCTGGCACAGCCCGCCAGGGCAGTGTGCCCGAAGCAATCTCAGCCAATGTAATGGGATTGCTCCTCGCAATGACATAGATTAGTCGTAATAATATTCCGAGCAGGGGAATTCTTCGCCTGATGGGGTTACAACCCTGGATGGGTATTCGCTGACATCGACGGCATATCTTGCGAGGTCTTTCTTGATGGAAGCTAACGCTTTATCCGCATTGAAGACCGCGAAGTGGAAAGACTGCCACGATGTGTCACGCTCGGTTAATTCGCGCTCGTGACGAATACAGGCCAAAGCCGCGCCAACTTTCTCCCGGACGGGATCAGGCGTGGACGGAGTCTGAAACGTGGTGACGAGGGTGGGAATGGCGTCATCGGAGAGGTCAATGAAGTATTGCGCATCCAGATCGACCACATCTTTTGTCCAGCTTTTTAATTCACGCTGGAGGTTTTGATTGACGATGAAAACATCCACATTCAAAATGGGCAGGGAAATGGCAAAGCCAAAAGATGCAATGAGCATGGCAAAAGCGAACATTCTTTCCTTGCGCAGAATTTCCAGAACGATGGTGGCAATCAACAGCAGGCCGATCCAGATCAGGAAGACGTGGGTATACGTGCGCAAGCGTGAGAAGCCATACACCGCTTCATACAGACCGAGGCGTTGATACGCCGAAAGGAGCATGACCAACAGAAGGGCAACGAGCGTAACACCCAAACCCGAATACACTTTTCGCTGCGTTTCGGTTTCGCGTTTGGTGATGGCGCTTAATGTGAGCAGCATGAGCAATGCAAAGAACGCTACAGCGACAAGTTCGCCAAATCCCTTGCGGGCGTATTCGGCATAGGTATAGCCGTCAATGTGGATGTTGGTGGTGCCGCCGAAAAAATATTGAAACTGGATGGCAACGAATGCAGCGAAGAGTGCGACCACACTTCCCAGCACAATGGCGGATTCGATGAAACCGAGGAAAGTGGGGATGAGGGGCTTCTCTTCTTTGCCGATCTTTTCATCTTTTGATTCGGTGGCGGCATGTAGAATCACGCCAGCGAGTGCGTAGCCGATGATGACAATATAGATCAGGCGGAAGATAAATTCAGGCAGGTTTTCGAGGTTGAACAGATCCATAAAATCCGTCAGCCTCTGGCCGAAGATCACATCTGCTGAAGCGAGCAGGGAAGCAAAGATGGCGATGATGGGCAGGGCAATGACTATACCGCGCACCACAGGCCAGATGTTTCTTTTGGAGGGTTGCACCCCCCCATCATTTTGCTCCTTGCGGACATCAGCCATGAACGAAATCGGGCGCGCGATCATACTGCCAAGTAAATTGAAGTATTTACCGATGTAATCCACAATGGTGTATAGATACCAGCGGCCGCCGAGGTAGGTGAAGGCGAGGATGGACATCGTCAGCAGGGTGAAGGTGTAGGCGAGGAAGGTGGTCATCGGCTCGGCGCGGATGAATGTAACAGCGGCGAAAAAGACAAAGAGCGGCAGCAGGCTCAGGCTGGCACGATTCGGGCGAAGCCCATCGCTCAGCAAAAAGTAGAAAGCTGCAACAAGACAGGCCATTGCAAAAATGGCGAAGTTGATACCAGGGGCTTTCTTCCAAAGAAGGAAATCGAAGAACCAGCCGAGGGCGAAGACAATGATCCATAGTTTATTGGGATTTTTTTTCATGAAATTTCTCCTGATCAAATTTCCGAAAGGATAGTCCTGACAGCCTTGCGGAGACTCTCAAAAGGTATCACAAATCGTCAAGACTAATAATATTACAATTTTGTGAGAATCAAATTTGGCCTATTGACATCCGATTTATTTTGTGACATACTTTCGTTACTGCTCGGGGGCAAACAAATTGAATTGCCATCCTATAGAAAGGAGGAGGTGATGTCTCTCATGGATAGTTGTAATAAACCCAGCGCTGTGGCATCCCTCCTCAAGATTTAGAAGGAAGCCACAGCGCCCCACGAATGCCATCCGCAAGGATGGCATTCTGGTTTAACGGGTGCGTTTGAATGTTTGCAGGTTTAAAAAGTTAGCAGGTTGAAACAGTTTCAACCTGCTAACTTTTTAACTTTTAACTTCTCAACGATTAATAAAACCCAACCGAAGGATCAACTTTTCGGGCGTACTCATCAATTCCCCCACTCACATTGACCACGTTTTTATATCCCTGCTGCGCGAGCCACATGGTCACCTGCGTGCTGCGGCTGCCATGATGACACATTACATAGACGGGGATCTCCTGCGCCCGGACCGTCTCCGACAAAGCGGCTGGTCCTTCGCTCGCAAGGCGGCTCATCGGCGTAACCTCGAGCCTGCTGTCTTCGACTTTGGCATTTTCCAACTCTGCCAGTTCGCGCACATCCAGCAGGACAAATTTCTCTTCCGACTTTAATTTTTCGCCAAGTTCGGTAACTGTAATTTCGGGGAACATAGGTTTCTCTTTTTTGACAATTGACCATCGACAACAGACAACGGACAATGGTTTTGTGGTCCATCGTCCGTTGTCTGCGGTCTACATTATTTTTTCAATGCGGGCGCGTAGAACTTTTCCACGTATTGCTTCACCATGCGGCGGGTGGAGAATTGCGGAATACAAGTCTTCATGGTGTCTTTCATGTGAGCGATCCACTCGTGAGACACTTCCTTCGGATCGCGGTTGTAATACATCGGGATGATCTCATGCTCGAGCTTGTGATACAGGTCCTCGGCATCGGCGGCATCCTGAATTTCATTGGATTCATACGGTTCATCACGACCAATTGACCAGCCGTTGGTGCCGTTGTAGGCTTCACGCCACCAACCGTCCAGCACGGAGAAGTTGAGCACGCCGTTGATGGCGGCCTTCATGCCTGAGGTACCGCTGGCTTCGTACGGGCGGCGGGGAGTATTCATCCACACATCCACACCCTGGACGAGGTAGCGGGCAAGGTTCATATCGTAATCTTCGAGGAAGACGAGGCGTCCGCCGGTCTCTGCTTTTTTGACGGTGCGATAGACTTTCTGGATCAACTGCTTGCCGGGCTCATCCGCGGGATGGGCTTTGCCTGCGAAGATGATCTGTACGGGCATGTTGGGGCGGTTGATGATATCCAACAGGCGGTCAATATCGGAGAGGATGAGGTTGGCGCGTTTGTATGTGGCGAAACGGCGCGCAAAGCCAATGGTCAATGCATAGGGGTTGATGAGCACGCCAGAAGAAACGACCTGCACGGGATGGAAGCCGCCCTGAGTCCAACGGTCACGCACGCGCTCACGCATGTAGAAGGTGAGTTTGCGCTTGAGGTGCAAACGCACTCCCCACAATTCAGGGTCGGGGATCGAGTCGAGTTTCTTCATCAACTCGTGATCGTCAAGGTTGTCGTACCAGTCTGTGCCGAGATATTTTTCGAGCAGGACGTTCAAGCGGCGGGCCATCCAATTTGCGGTGTGGACTCCGTTGGTGACATAGTCGATGGGAACATCTTTCACATCGCGGTCTTCCCACATGAACTTCCACATATCGCGGGATACTTCGCCGTGCAATTCCGAAACGCCGTTGCTGCCGCCGGAAAACTTCAGTGCAAGGATCGGCATGGAATAGGTTTCGCCATGCGGCTGATGATGCAGGGCTACGTTCATGAATTCTTCGCGGGTGAGGCCAAGCTCGGGCCAGTAGGTTGCGAGGTATTTGTCCATGAGCCAGAGGGGGAATTCATCATTGCCAGCCGGGACGGGTGTGTGGGTGGTGAAGACATTCTGTCCAAGGGTCTTTTGGGCGGCATCTGCAAAGGTGAGGCCTTTTGCCACCAGTTCACGAGCCCGCTCCAAAGTTAGGAAAGAGGCGTGTCCTTCGTTCATGTGCCAGACATCGGGGGCATATCCCAAAGCGCGCAGCATCCGCACGCCGCCGATTCCAAGCAAAACTTCCTGCATGATGCGGCGGTCAAGATCAGACCAATAGAGACGGGCGGTCAGCAGGCGGTCAAAGTCGCTGTTGCCTTCAACATTGGAATCGAGCAGGTAGAGCGGGATGCGTCCCACACGGGTTTCCCATACCTGCACGTTGATAACGCGGTCAGGGAATTTAATTTCAATGGTGACGGGCTTGTTATCCTTGGTGACGAGCGCAACAGGCAGGTGCTCAAAAGTTAGCGGATTATTGAGCGCTTCCTGCCAGCCGTCTTCGCTGATGCGCTGGGAGAAATATCCCTGCGCGTACATAAAGCCGACGGCGATGAGCGGCAAGCCGAGGTCGGATGATTCTTTGAGGTGGTCACCTGCGAGCACGCCGAGACCGCCCGAATAAATGGGGAGTGTTTCGTGCAGGCCGAATTCCATTGAAAAATAGGCAATGGGATTTTTTAATTCAGGGTGTGCTTTTTGAGACCAGGATTCTTTTGCGAAGTATCCATCGAATTTTTCAAAGAGTGCATCGTACAGCGCGAGATAATCCTTATCCTTTGCGGCTTGATTTAAACGGGCGCGGCCGATCTCTTTCAAGTGGCGGATCGGGTTGTGTCCGATGCGTTCCCACAAGTCATAATCCAAACGACCGAAAAGGCGTACCGCTTCGGGCTGCCATGTCCACCACAAGTTTGTGGCAAGCTCACCAAGGCGGGCGATGCGCTTGGGAAGATCAAATTTTTGGGAGGGAGAAGTTATGAATTCCATAGCGGCGAATGATACCGTAAAACCGGGGATTCGGTATTTATCAAAATCACGGAATTTGTCTGATGGCAGAACAAAAAGACGCGAAAAAACGCTTTCATTTGTAATATCAACAGAGTGTGTATTTTCACATGGCGTTCAACACATACCTGGGACTATAATCAAACCTGAAAAATTAACCATTTAACGGAGCACTTTTATGCCTCAATATCAAAATGTACCTATCAAAAAAATAGCGATCAGCACCGGCGGCGGCGACGCCCCGGGCTTGAACGCTGTCATTCGTGCGGCGGCACTCTCTGCGATCAAACGCGGCTGGGATGTGTACGGTGTATTGGATGGTTTTCACGGAATCCTTTCACCGGAAGAATATCCTGATGGCGGCTTTGTTCCGCTCACGCGCGCGAAGGTCAGCGGAATTACTCATTTGGGCGGAACCATTCTGGGAACAAGCAACCGCAACAACCCCTTGAAGTATCCGATGACAAATCCCGATGGCACCGTGGAAGAAGTGGACCGCACTGATGAGATCGTGCGCGGGTTCCGCCTGCACAATATCGACGCGCTCATCACCGTCGGTGGTGATGGTTCACTGGCGATCGCAAGCGTATTATCAAAAAAGGGACTACGCCTGATCTCCGTCCCAAAGACCATCGACAACGATCTGGACAAGACCGAAGTGACCTTCGGGTTTGATACCGCTGTCGGCTTCGCTACCGAAGCACTCGACCGTTTGCACTCCACCGCCGCATCCCACGGACGCGTGATGGTCGTGGAAGTGATGGGACGCTACGCAGGTTGGATCGCCCTTCACTCGGGCGTGGCTGGTTCTGCGGATGTGATCCTCATCCCTGAAAATCCATACGACATCCATAAGGTTATTGAAAAGATCAAGGAACGCGAAGCACGCGGCAACAAGTTCACCATCGTGGTGGTGGCAGAAGGCGCCACACCGCTTGGCGGCGGAGTTTCGGTTGTGGAACACGAAGCAGGCCGCGCAGAACGATTGGGCGGCATCGGTGAAAAAGTGGCCGCTGAGATCCACGCCATTTCTGGCAAGGAAACCCGTGTGGTCGTGCTCGGTCACCTGCTGCGTGGCGGCTCCCCCACATCCTACGACCGCCTGACCGCACTGCGCTTCGGCGCGGCAGCCGTCCGTGGGCTGGAGCAAGGCCAAGGTGGCGTGATGGTCGCCCTTGAACCGCCGCATGTCAAATACGTCCCCATCGAAGAAGCCATTGGAAAAATGAAAATGGTTCCGATGGACTCAGATATCGTACTAACCGCCCGCGATCTGGGAATTTCATTCGGCTAGGATTTCTCATTTCTAAAACTCTTCAAATGGATTTACAGAAGAGACCGCCAATATTGACTACGAGGGCACAAAGAAACACTTTGTGCCCTCGTAGTCAATAAACTGTTTTGTTGAAAAGATTTTAGATAAATTCCTGCTGGATTTTTGCAGGCAGAATGGACAACAACCCTACACTACCAATCATAATCATGCCTGGCATCACAGGAATGATATAACGCAACTGAGCATCAACCAACAAATATAAAAATAAATAAAAGATAGTACTGCAGCCAATTATTCGGACCACCCAGTTATTTTTTCTAAGTCCGAGTATAAATGCTATCAACAAGAAGATGTTCTGAACCATGTAAACATAGTCCATCAACAACAGTTCTTTTACACTAATATTGAGCCATAGGTGCGAAAATCTATACACTACCAATTTCACATACTTCAGAGGGTGCTCTCGAATTATCTTAAAGGCTTCCTCTTGAAATATACGATTCACCTGCGCTTCATTTATTGGAGTCAACAATTCATCGCGCCGCATCACTAACTCAAAAATAATCCTATATGCCTCCTCGCTGTCTACATAATGAGGAGGTACATCTTTCGCGATGATTGCATTATGCCGGTACAGGTTATACCCCACAAGCGTCGTACTAAAAACAGGCTCGCCAAACGCAATGTAATTTCGAACAACCCAGGGAGACATTAACAAAGCAAAGGCAAAAACTGAAATTGAAATTTTTTGTATCAGGTCAATGGACAATAGGCGGGAACTTTGATTTGTTTTAAACAAGAAAATTATGTACCCTATTCCCAGTCCAAACAAAAGCGACAACGCCGCCGTACGCGACAATGCCGCCAGAGCAAACAAGACACCGAACTGCAACCAATCAATCAATTTATTATGTTTTACAACATGAACAAATTTCAACAAACCGAATATTACAAATAAACTTTCCGGCAAATCCCCAGTAATATAGGATTCCAACCTCAATGCAGGCAGATAAAACGTCCATAACCATGCCCCTAACAGGCCAACAAAAAGCCCGCCAATTTCATATCCAAGTAAATATATGCCAAATAGAACAAGCAGAACAATTGATACCTGCGTCAATTGAAGCGCAACAACCGAATTACCCGTCAACCTGCCGATACTCGCATAAAAGTAAATTGGGAATGGTTCGCGGATTGCAGTTTCCTGGTTGGTGAGAATACAATTTGGCACATACCTGTTTTCGCAATACTTGTACCCCTTTCCTGATTGCACATTTTCAATTATGTGCCACCATGTAATCGTCTGCCCCGATGTAAATTCAATAGGCTTCGTCACCAAACGGATAACGCCAAATAGAATTACCAGAAAGCTTAAAAACAGGAGAACAAGTTTATACTGACTTCGAATCCAAGAGATAATAGCCAATTGCATGTCTTAATCGCCCTCGTTATAAAATGGAAGTTGAAAATATGTGCAAATCATGCACTTTAGTCATAATACCATCAAATCTCCGGGCAAAACACGGATTAGATTACAATTGCAAGGGGTCTGCAAAGTTCGATCTGTATATCAATTTTTTTAATTGACAATTTTCAAGCGCCATAACCAGAACATATACATCAAATCAATACGCAGAAAAATAATATGCCGACCACCGTCCAACTCTTCATCACCTGCCTGACCGATTCATTTTTCCCGCAAACTGGTGAGGCCGTCGTGGACATTTTCCACCGCCTCGGCATTGGCGTGGACTTCGCCCGCGAGCAAACCTGCTGCGGACAGCCTCAATTCAACGCAGGCCTCCGCAAGGATGCGCGCGCCATCGCGGAACACACCATCAAAGTTTTCGAGAACACCAAAGGGGATATCGTCACACCTTCGGGTTCATGCGCTCATCATTTCAGACACAATTATTTGGAATTATTCGAAGGCGATTCTGTCTGGTATCCGCGGGCAAAGTCGCTCTCTGAGAGAGTCTTTGAGTTCACCGAATATCTCGTGGATAAAATCAATGTCACAGATGTAGGCGCATCATGGGACGGCACACTCACCTACCACCCATCCTGCCATACCCTGCGCGGCATCAACGTGGACAAACAGCCGCGCGTCCTGCTGGCAAATGTCCTCGGCGCAACGCTTGTGGATTTGCCCAATGCCGAAGAATGCTGCGGCTTTGGCGGCGTGATGTCCGTGGAACACCCCGAACTTTCGGCAGAGTGGCTAAAGCGAAAAATCTCCAATCTCGAAGCGAGCCAGTCCCCCACCCTTGTCGTGACCGATGCAGGTTGTCTCATGCACATTGCTGGCGGATTGAATCGGCAGAAAAAAAGTCAACGGGTTGTTCACATCGCGGAAGTTTTGAACAACCAGTAAACAGTAATCAGTGAACAGTGAGCAGTAAAACGTGACGCAGAAAGTTTCAAGATACAACTTCGTGAAAGTGGGCAATGGCCGAATGGCACTCAACCATCGTCCGCGCAACGTGGATTTTCCATACCTGCGCGAGATCGGCTGCACGCATGTAGTCACCCTGCTAAAAGAGAGAGAAAACGCTGAAAGTTATGGCATCATGGCGAAGAACGCAGGACTCAACTGGATCTGGCTTCCAGTTCCCAACGGAAATTATCCCGTTGGCGAAATTCACAAACGGTTGATCGAAGCCATGCCGCAACTTTCGCAAGTGCTGGATGAAGGCGGCTCGATCCTTATTCATTGCTCGGCGGGAGTCCACCGCACAGGCACAGTGGCATACGGTCTGCTGCGCTGGCGGGGAATTGAAAGCAATGAAGCCATGCGCATTATCGGCACTATCCGCAAGGAGACCGCCGAAGGCATGATGGAACAACGAATGCGCTGGGGTGACGAAAACGCAAGACAAGTTATTCAACAGGAAAAATCATGGGCACATTCCGTCAAAGAATCGTTGAATCGATTAATAACGAAACTCTTCAGATCGCATTAGACAACAACACCGAACGCCGACTGAAAGGCCGCGCCCTTGCGTTCGAGTCCATCCCCGATTGGCGCGAGAAACGCCAGCGCGCGCGCGCAGTCCGCGCGGATGTGATCGATCATCTCGATGAGTATCTCGCGCAGTTCATCGCAAAGAACGAAGAGAACGGCGTCATCGTCCACCACGCAAAAGATTCGGCAGAGGCGATACGCACTATTGTTAAAATTACGAATGACGCAGTACGCAATACGCAATCCGTAATGCGTAAGCCGTTGGTCGCAAAATCCAAATCAATGGTCAGCGAAGAAATCGAACTTAACCACGCCCTCGAAAAAGAAGGCATCCAGGTCATCGAGACTGACCTCGGCGAATATATTGTTCAGCTTCGTCACGAAAGGCCCAGTCACATCATCACCCCCCGCCGCGCATCTTCGCAAAGAACAGGTCGCGGAACTCTTCCACGAAAAACTCGGCATCCCCTACACCACCGACATTCCCACACTCACAGCCACCGCCCGCAAAGTATTACGCGAAGTTTTCCTCACCGCCGATATCGGCTTCAGCGGAGTCAACTTTGGCGTGGCAGAGACAGGTTCGGTTTGCGTCATCACCAACGAAGGCAACGGGCGCATGGTCACCACCGTTCCACCTATCCACATCGCACTCATGGGCATGGAGCGCCTCGTCCCGAATCTCGATGACCTCTCCCTTCTGCTTTCGCTTCTTCCGCGTTCCGCAACGGGACAAAAACTCACGGTCTACACCCAACTGCTCAACAAGCCATTAGCAAATCAAACCCGTCATCTCATCATCCTCGATAATGGCCGCACACGCTTACGAAATTCCCCGCTCAAAGAATCGCTGTATTGCATTCGCTGCGGAGCCTGCCTGAATGCCTGTCCCGTTTTTCGCGAACTCAGCGGTCATGCCTACATCGGCAAAGATAAATCCATTGCGCCGTATCCCGGCCCTATTGGCTCGGTCATTTCGCCCGGCCTGCTCGGCGAAAATTTTGTCCAACTCGCGCAGGCTTCGTCCCTGTGCGGCGCGTGCAAGGATGCCTGTCCCGTGGATATTGATCTGCCGAAGATGTTGACTCGAGTAAGAGCAGGAGCAGCGACCAGTAACAGTTATCAGTACACAGTGGCGGCGCGGGATTGACCTGGTCAACGAAACTCGGCTTGCAGATGTACACCCGCCTCTTGACTCACCCGAAGCTGTATGCGGTCTCCCAAAAATTCGCCTCGCTGGGAAGTTTCCTCCTCTCCCCTCGCTCGCAGTGGATGCGTCTGCCCACGTTCACGGGTTGGGGATTGAGCAAGGATTTGCCCAGATTTGCGGGGAAACCATTTCGGGAAAGGTGGGGAAGTAAACAGGTGGAAAAGTATACAGGCGGGCAGGTAGACACGAAAACAAGTAAACAGGTAAATACGGATACAGTTAAATATGATGCGGTACCTGTGTCACCTGTTTCCTTGTTTACTACAGAACTTTCCGCGCTCTCTGGCCATGTCTATCAAACGAAACATCCCACTCAATCGATTATCGAATTTCTAGTATCGCGAAACATACAAAAAATCCTGCTTGAACCGAACACGTTGGACGAGTCCCTTTTGCAAAAGGCGAACATCGAATTCACCTATGAGACCGACCCGCAGATCCTTGTCGGCGTGACGAATGCCCTTTGCGGGCTGGCAGATACCGGGTCCGTGTTGGAGGCGGACGGGGCGCTTCATGCGTCGCTGCTGCCGGAGATCCACATCGCAATATTAAAGTCAAAAGATATTCTCCCATCCCTCTCCGATGCAATAGACTTGGTGAAAGATAAAAAAGCGGCTGTCTTCATCACTGGCCCATCCCGCACGGCGGATATCGAGATGACATTGACCATCGGCGTGCATGGTCCGAAGGAAATTCATGTGTTTATTGAAAATCAGGAGGAGGAGATTGCTTCGCCGAACGAACACAGCTCGCAGACGGACACTCGTTGACGATTCAATATCTGGGTGATACAATCTCGCCCGCTCACAAAATAACGCCCCCATCGTCTAGTGGCCCAGGACGAAGCCCTCTCAAGGCTTAAACCGGGATTCGAATTCCCGTGGGGGCACCACAAATCACCGCTTCGCAAGAGGCGGTTTTTGTTTGCCCTGCTCATACCATCGAGGTACGCGAGGCTTAACCGGGATTCGAATTCCCGTGGGGGCACTTCCCCTCATACGCAGTTTCACGATTCCTATTGTATGAGGACGCCCGCACAAAAAAGCGCTCATAAGAGCGTTTTTTGTGCCAAGTGAAAGTTATCTAAACGATAAACTATCCTTAAGGCATTGGCGGCGAAAAATGTTATACACCACAATTTCGTCTATCGGACATCTTTGTACAAAACCTAATTTCTAAGTCCCTCTTTATCAAACCTTCTTGCAACGCAAACTTTCCAGCGTGGCGCGTGTCCGCAGACCAAGTTCTTCCATGCCACGTGCTCGATAAGTCTCAACTGTCTTTGCACTTAGGTTGAGTTGCGCAGCGATCTTTGTCATTTCCGCGAGTGGTCTGTCTTACGCCATGTGTGGAACAAGATTCCAGGGCGAATACGGATTGCCTTCGATCTTCACGAAAACGCCGTCCACGGTCTTTACTTTGATGCTGCATTGCCAAATAGCCAAAGTCAGAGGTGAGCACCTATACGGACACGCAACCAAACAAGCGCGGCATCCGATGCACTCATCTACTGCCACTATACCTTCCGCCCGTATTCTTGTACGCAGCGCTGACAGGGCAGGCGGGTGTACATGGCGGGTTATCGCATTGCATACACGGGCGCGGCAGGAACGAGCGCGTCACATTGGGGTATGTTCCAGTCTCTTTTTCCACCACAGGCCGATACACCACCCCGGGCGGGAGTTTGTTCTCAGCAACGCACGCGATCGTACAGGCATGGCAACCCACGCATTTGCGCCTGAAGATCTTCATTCATGCGGATGAGAACATCTTCGGTTCTTGTGCCATAGAGAAGCCTACATCAAAAATTTTGAGTGACATTCGACGAAAAAATATATGACGATCATTGCATTCATATTCCTGAATATGACGTACAATGTATTCAGGAATATGAATATGAAAAAACAACCCCTTATAGAAATTTCAGAGAAAATATCCACGCCTATCACGGCCATCGCCCCACCGCAGCGCATTGCCATCCTGCTTGCCATTGGCACGGGTGAAGCCTGCGTCTGTCATCTCGAAACCTCACTCGGCTGGCGGCAAGCCTACATTTCACAGCATTTGATGTCTCTTCGTAAAGCGGATATTTTGCTGGACAGGCGTGAAGGCCGTTATGTTTTTTATCGACTAAAAGACGCCTCTCTTCTGGATCTGATAACTGCCTCTGCCCGCCTGAGCGGACTCTCTGCTGAATCAGTTTCCACACTCATCAATACCCAATTCCACCCCGCATGTGAATGCCCACAATGTTCACCTGTAATTATTCCTGTAGCGAGCCTATAACCCTTGACAACAATTACTCCCGCATCACTTCCCCATGCAAATAAACACCCATCCCCTATACTAGCCGTTGCTGCATTGGTTTGGCTTATTGCCTACAATGTCATTCAACCCCTCGCAGACTGGATATCCTACTCTGCGCTCGGTTTTGCGCGTGATTCACGCTTCGGCGAATCACTGGCCTTCTTTCTCTACGATGTGCCGAAGATATTGCTCCTGCTTTCAGGTATGGTCTTTGCCATCTCCATCATCCGCACCTTCTTCAGCCCCGAGCGGACTCGCGCTTTACTTGGCGGCAAACGTGAAGGTATTGGGAATGTCTTTGCGGCGTTACTTGGCATTGTCACGCCGTTTTGCTCCTGCTCTGCGGTGCCGCTTTTCATCGGCTTTGTGGAATCAGGCATCCCGCTTGGTGTGACATTTTCTTTTCTCATCGCCGCGCCCACGATCAACGAAGTGGCTGTCATCATGTTATTTGGCTTGTTCGGCTGGAAGGTTGCGGGACTTTACATCACATCTGGTTTGGTCATTGCAATTCTTGCCGGTATGGTGATTGGCAGATTAAAGATGGAACGCTACGTGGAAGATTTTGTCTGGCAGATTAAGAGTGGCGCAGGGATCGCTCTGGATGAAAAATTAACCTGGAATGACCGCATCCAACGCGCATTGGCCTCTGTCAAAGAGATAGTTGGCAAGGTTTGGTTGTATGTCGTCGTTGGCATCGCCGTAGGGGCAGGGATTCATGGCTATGTGCCTGAGAGTGCATTGGTTGGTATCATGGGCAAACAGGCTTGGTGGTCTGTACCTGCGGCAGTTTTGCTTGGCATACCTCTTTACTCCAATGCGGCGGGCATCATCCCCATTGTGAGCGCGTTAATGGAAAAAGGAGCGTCTCTTGGAACGGTGCTGGCTTTCATGATGGCAGTCGTTGGGCTAAGCCTGCCTGAGACGATCATCTTACGCCGCGTGCTCAAGCCTCAGTTGATCGCTGTATTTGTAGGGGTAATTGCTGTTGCCATTATTTTCACAGGCTATCTTTTCAATATTATTTTGTAACAGGAGAGAATATGTTAATCATCAAAGTATTAGGTTCAGGCTGTGCCAATTGCAAACGTGTAGAACAGATCGTACATAAAGTAGTGGATGAAATGACCTTACAAGCCGAAGTCATCAAAGTGACGGAATATCCCGAGATCATGAAATACAACGTCATGTCCACGCCCGGGTTGGTGATCAATGAGAAGATCGTTTCTACTGGGCGGATTCCAACACCTGCCGAAGTAACAACATGGCTGACCAACGCCCTTGAAACAGTTTGATCGTTAATAAGACAATAACTTTTATATTCCCCATTCATGGTAAAAATTTCAAAACCATAAATTGAGGATTCTTATTGATGAAAAGAGTGTTGTTTTTATGCACAGGGAATTCCTGCCGCTCACAAATGGCGGAAGCCATCGTCAATGCGCGGATGAGCGACAGTTGGCAAGCCGTCAGCGCAGGGATAAAGCCTGCGGGCTATATCCACCCCAAAGCGTTAGAGGCTATGTCAGAGATCGGGATACAGCACACGGGTAGGTCGAAGCGCGCCGACGAATTTCAAGGCGTGGACTTTGATCTCGTCGTAACGGTTTGTGATTCGGCGGCTGAAGAATGTCCCATTTGGCTTGGAAAAGGAAAACGGGTTCATCATAGTTTCACCGACCCTGCGTTAACAGATGATATGAACGTTTTTCGCGCGGTGCGTGATGAAATTGAAAAAGAAATAACGGCTTTGCTCAAGACATATTCTTAACATGGAGGTTCGTATGACTCAGGAAAAAAGCACGACCAAAAAATTATCAACCCTTGATCGCTATCTGACCTTGTGGATCTTTCTCGCAATGGCAGTTGGCGTGGGAATCGGTTTTGTCATGCCTGCAACAGTCGCCGCTATTAATAACGCCGTTTCCATCGGGACAACCAATATCCCGATCGCAATCGGTCTGATTCTGATGATGTATCCGCCCTTTACCAAGGTGAAGTACGAGGAATTGGGCGACGTCTTCCGAAACTGGAAAGTGCTCGGACTCGCATTCGTCCAAAACTGGATCATTGCGCCGGTGTTGATGTTCGTACTGGCGGTCATTTTTATGCGCAATTATCCCGAATACATGATCGGCCTGATTCTGATCGGCATTGCACCCTGTATCGCAATGGTCATGGTGTGGAATGAACTGGCTCACGGCGATAACGAATATGCCGCCGGTTTGGTTGCGTTCAACAGCGTTTTTCAAGTGCTGTTCTATAGCGTTTACGCTTATGTGTTCATCACCGTCCTACCGACCTGGTTTGGCATGACGGGGAATATCGTCAACATCACCATCAGTCAGATCGCCAAAACCGTATTCTTTTACCTTGGCGTTCCGTTTATTGCAGGCTTCCTGACACGTTTCTTCCTCGTTCGCGCGCGCGGCAAGGACTGGTATCAAAAGGTTTTCGTGCCAAAAGTCAGCCCGCTGACATTGGTCGCTCTGCTGTTCACCATCGTGGTCATGTTCAGCTTGAAAGGCGATTTGATCGTGCAGCTGCCTTTGGATGTGGTACGGGTTGCCATTCCGCTGCTGATTTATTTTGTAGTGATGTTCCTGTTGACCTTCTTCCTCGGTAAAGCCATCGGCGCGGATTATTCCCGAACCACAACTCTTTCGTTCACGGCTGCCAGCAACAACTTTGAGCTGGCGATTGCAGTAGCGGTTGGCGTCTTTGGCATCAACTCTGGCGCGGCTTTTGCGGCGGTCATCGGGCCATTGATCGAAGTGCCTATCATGATCGGGCTGGTCAATGTGGCATTCTTCTTTAAAAAGAAATACTTTAGCGGAGCGGTGAGTAATTCACCTGCTTGAAAATAAGTTGGCGAAGTAGATTACTCCCTTACGCAATTTTGCATGTTTCAGGAGCATGTCGCCCTGAACGACACTTGCGCGGTGCGTAAGGTGAGTAATTCATTGCATTAGGGAGGAAATTTTTTGACGGCAGGTTCGACCAGCGAGTGATATTCATTCAACGTCAATACTTTCCACCCTTAGTTCTTCGCCTTTGCTGATCTTCACACGCGGGCTGAGGCATTGCGGACATTCGAAGGTGGTGTCACTTGGCTCGAATGCAAAACCGCAGTCGCGGCAGGTCAGTTCTGCAGGGACGCGCACGAAGTGCAGGGCGGCGCCTTTGGCAATGGTTCCATCTGCGATGATGTCCCAATAGAATTGAATGGAGTCATCCACTACTGTGGAGAATTTTCCGATCAGCAGGTGGATGTTCACAATGCGCAC
Organism: Candidatus Villigracilis propinquus; assembly: GCA_016714565.1. Taxonomy (GTDB): domain Bacteria; phylum Chloroflexota; class Anaerolineae; order Anaerolineales; family Villigracilaceae; genus Villigracilis; species Villigracilis propinquus. Next base: position 158,272 of record JADKDM010000015.1, on the reverse strand, counting down.
GGCATTGACCGTCTTCGCGTGTTTCAGGGAAACATCCAGAATGGCCTGTGTAATGGAAAGTTCATGCATGGCTTATATGGTCTGCGCTTATTTTCTGAACAGCCATTGTTCTTTTCCGATGGTTGTAAAATTTTTCTGACTAAAAAACAGGATGGGGTTTCGCTTTTCAGCCGGGGTGGTTTCATGCGTAGCGATCACATCCAGCACGAATTGAACGTGGTCGGCCGAGATATTCTTGATCTCGGTCATCACTTTGCACTCATAGGCATTCTCGTAGCCGGAGAGCAGTTTGGTGGTTTCCATTTTATCGGCGGGCAAAAGCGGAATATTGAAACGCTCCGTTTTTTTCACATCACGCCCGCTGACATAACCGGCGCGCACGATCCATTCGCGGTGTTCCCAGCTAAAAAAATGTACGCCCACTTCACCGATCTTGCGGATCAGGCCCAGGGTGTGATTCCCGGTTCCGATGGAGATGAGAAAGCGAAACGGGTCTTTCGAGACCACCGTCCAATAGCCGAGGGGATGAAAATTTTCACCGCAGGAGATCACAGCAAGTGGCAGGGGAAAACAGCCTGTCGAATATTCCATACGATCACAGCTCCATTAGTTTCATCACATGCTCCACAGCCACTGGCACGGCTGCGGCTATTGCTGGAGAAAGTTCTTCTTTGAAGTCATAGACGTGCTCGGCCTCGATGGCAACAACGAACACATCTTCGTCAGCGGGGAGAAATGCCCCCATTTGCCGACCAAGCAGCAGGGCGTTCTTGAGCGAGACATCATGCGCCGAGGCGGTGTGGCCGTACGTCAAATCGGCGAGTGAATCGAGAGGGAAGACAACCACTTTTCCCTGTTCATATTTTCCGGTGTTGAGCGAATCAATGATGATGACGCGATCATATCCGACCATGCGTTCCATCAAGGCAATGCCGGAAAGGGCAAAGCGTTCGATGGAAATCGTGTTTGGCTGGATGGCAGTTTCGCCGGGGAGTTGTGAATCGCCAAGCGGGATGCCGGCGCGGCGGCTGAACTCCTCCGCCACGCGCCACCCAACACCATCATCCCCAAGAATGGGATTACCAAGTCCTGCAATTAAAGTTCTCATGGGCATAAAATAACAATGGACGATAGACATAAAGTCTGCCGTCCATTGTTGGTTCCAATGGTCAGGGGTCAGTCAACAAATTGCTTGATGACATCGACAACTTCGCCATCCCTGTCGTGGATGGTCACTTCCAGCGGCATCTGGCCGGGAAGCGAATGTGTGGCACATCCAAAGCACGGATCGTACACACGGAACGCCATTTCCACCATGTTGAGCAAACCTTCGCTCACCTGCCCGCCTTTGATGAGGGAAGTGGCGGCCTTGTTGGTGCTCATTTGAATGGGCGCATAGTTATTGGTGGTACCAACGATGAGATTGGCCTTGGTGATGATGCCGCGCTCGTCGGTCCAATAATGATGGGTCAGCGTGCCGCGCGGAGCTTCCACGATGCCAACGCCCTCGGTCGGGACTTCGGTGGGCTTGGTGTGAACATTCGACGAAGTGATCTCCGGGTCAGTGGCAAGTTCAACCCAATGTTCGGCAGCGTATAACAATTCAACAAGACGCGCCCAATGGGTAACAAGGCGGTGATGCACCGGCTTGCCGCCAAGGGTGGCATACAACTTTTCGTATTGTTCCTGCGCACGGGGGGTTGCCATGCCGTCTGATGCATTAAGACGCGAGAGCGGAGATGCAACGTACACGCCGCTATCCTTGCCGTCTACAAAGCCTTTCCAGCCGACATTCTTGAGATACGGGAACTTGAGATAGGTCCACGGCTCCACATGCTCAGAGATGTGCTTCAAGTAATCCTTGGGCTCGTACTTGCAGTATTCCTTGCCTTCGGGATCCACGACGCGTACTTTGCCATCGTAAAAATTGACTTTATTGTTCGCATCCACGAGGCCCATGTAATAGGTCTCGTGATAATACACATCGCCAAGGATGAGATCCGCATATGCCTTGTTGCCAAGCACGATGTCATTGAAGGCCTGAAGGCTGAAGAGGGCAAAGTCAATTGCCCAGCGTCCCATTTCCTCGATCTCTTTGCGTTCTGTTTCGGAGAGGATCTTGGTAATACCGCCGGGGATCGCAGTGGCGGGATGGACTTTGCGTCCGCCGATCATCTCCACAACGTGATGACCGTACTTGCGCATTTGAATGACTTTGCCGCCAATTTCCAAGCCGACTTTATGAATGACACCAAGGATGTTCCGTTCAGCAACGGGGGCATCAGGCCCAACGATGAAGTCGGGGCCGGCGAGGGCGTAGAAATGAGTGGTGTGGTCGGTTGCGTAGAACGCCATATAGAGCAGTTCACGCAGAAGTTTTGCCGTGCGGGGCGGATCCACGTTATAGACTGCGTCCGCTGCTTTTGCGCCAGCCATGTGATGCGCTTCAGGGCACACGCCGCAGATGCGGTTGGTCAATAGAGGCATATCCTCCACCGGGCGTCCCACGCAGAATCGTTCAAAGCCGCGCAGTTCAGGGATCTGGAAGTAGGAATTGGCAACGTCACCTTTATCGTCAAGGAAGATATCGATCTTTCCATGACCTTCCAGACGGGTGATCGGGTCGATAGTTACTTTTTGCATGTTTCCTCCTCCTACTGGCCGTTTTTCTTGAATGCACTGGCGCTGGCTCTGAACAGCGAATCTGCCAGATTGAAGCGATAGAACTGCCCTACCGGGTCAGGAATACCGTCAAGGATCTTGTCAATTTCATCCGGGTCGTTGGAGTCTATGACAGAAGCAAAAGCGGTAATGAGACGTGCGCCATAATCAACAACGCCTTCTGCGGGACCGTAACAGCCAATGCATTGCGCACCAACACGCGGACAGCGGGAGTCACATCCACTGCGGGTGGCGGGGCCATTGCATGGAATCCCCTGCTCAAGCAGACAGATGTCAGGGTCAACAGGGCCGACATCCTGAACACGTTTGAATTCCTTGACCATTTTGACATTACGTTTGCGCGTACATTCCTCACAAACCGTCGAACCTCCAGCGCCGATGACGGAACCTTTGGGTGGCAATTGTGCCTTGCCATGAACCACCTGAATGACCAGGTCGATCACCGCTGCAATCTGATGACTCTCCGGCGGGCAGCCGGGCATGTAGTAATCCACGTCCACCACCTGGGCGAGAGTCTTCAGTACCGGGTTGAAGGTGGGGAGAGTAAGCTCGCCTTCAGGAACTTTCGTCATGATCTGGGGATAAATATTATTCGGGTTATCGGTGGAAATGGTATGGAAGGCGGTCTCAAAAATCTCCTGGGTTGAGGAAAGATTGGATAGACCCGGCACGCAGCCCTCCGTGGCGCAGGAACCGAAGGAAACCAATATCTTCGATTTGCGGCGCAAGAGATTGGCCATGTGCTCATTCTCATCGGTACGGATCGAGCCGTTCCAAAGCGTGAGCAGGATGGAGCCGTCTTCCATGGCTTCCACATCCTTATATTTGGCATCCATGGCCACAGGCCAGAAGGCAACATCAAAGTTGGCATCCACATCAAGGATCTTCTCGCCAATATTCAATACTGCGATCTCACACCCGCCGCAGGAACCGGCCCAATACATGGCAAACTTCGGCTTGTCGCTCATGCTGACACCTCCATGATCTCTTTTTCTGCACCGTGCCCATTATCAATATTCTTTTGCCAACCAAGCGGGCCAAGAGCGCGGACTTCTTCCACAAAGGCATCGATCTCGTGTGCCAGTTTCACGCCTTCGGCTGCACTTGCCCAAACGAGTTTGACGCGCTCAGGCGCAATGCCCATGCCTTTCAACACACGGCGCAATAACATGAAGCGACGCAAAGCCTTGTAATTTTGTTCGATGTAGTGGCATTCACCGGGATGGCAGCCGGTGATCATTACACCATCTGCGCCGCTTGAGAGTGCCTTCATCACAAAGGTCGGGTCAAGACGTCCGGAACACATCAGGCGGACGAGGCGAATATTTGGAGCGTATTTGGTACGTGCAGTGCCGGCCAGATCGGCGGCGCGGTACGAACACCAGTTACACGTAAAACCGATGATGGTAGGTTCAAATTGATCAGTCATGATATTTCTCCTACACTCTTACATCGAACAACAAGCCGTCAATCTGTGCCAGCACTTGTTCGTTGGAGAAGCCAGTGCCGCTGATGGCTCCAGCCGGGCACGCCGCGACACAAGTCCCGCATCCCTGGCAGAGCGCCGGGTTGATCTCGGTAACCATGCGGTCTTCGTGGAACATAATGGCGTTGAATGGGCAAAGTCCATTGCACATGCGGCAACCGGAGCATCTTTCCTGATTGACACTGGCCTTGATGGGCTCAAGCGAGACTTCCTTTTGCAGGATCTTATCCAACACACGCGCCGCTGCCGATGCACCTTGCGAGACGCTGTTTGGGATATCCTTCGGCCCAGACGCGCATCCTGCGATCATGATGCCTTCAGTCATGGTGGAGACCGGGTCAAGCTTGGCATGTTTCTCATTGAACCAGCCATCGGAGGAACAACCGATGCCAAACAAGTGACCTGTTTCCTTGGCATCACGGCGCGGTTCCATGGCGGTGGACAGAACCACCATATCCAATGGAATACGACGCTGCTTACCCGCCAATGTATCTTCGACCTGCACGATCAATTTGCCTTTCTCGTGTTCATTGCGTGCGGCGTCAGTGACTTCCGCCACCTTGCCTCTCACAAAGAGAGTCCCCTCTTCCAATACCCGCTGATAGAACTCATCATAGGCTTTGGCCGCAGTGCGCATGTCAATATAGAACTCGTACACAGTCGCCCCTGTGCGTTCCTTGACCAGATGCGCAAACTTGAGGCTCTGCATACAGCAAATGGTTGAGCAGTAATTGTTGAAATTCTTATCGCGCGAGCCAACGCAGTGGATGATGCCCACAGTCTTTGGTGTGGTCTTTCCATCGCGCAGCACAATATCGCCGTTGGTCGGGCCGGCCGCATTACACATGCGTTCAAATTCGATACTGGTAAAGACATTCGGCAGGCGTCCATACCCGTAGTTGCTGACCTTGCGCGCATCGAACAGCTCATAGCCGGTGGCAAGAATGATATTGCCGACATCCACGGTAATGATCTCTTCCTTTTGATTGAAATCGATCGCGTCCGTCGGACAGAATTTTTCACAGGCCTTGCATTTTCCATTCTTGAAGAAAGTGCAGTTGGGCGCATCAATTACCGGGTATTTGGGAACCGCCTGATCAAAGGGTGTGTACACCACTTTGCGGAATCCCAGCCCGGCTTCGTACACATTATCCACTACACTTTGCGGACATTTTTCAACACAAATTCCGCAGCCTGTGCATAAGTCTTCGATGATGTAGCGCGGCTTCTTTTTGATGGTCGCCGTAAAACTGCCAACATAACCGGAGACATTGGTGACTTCACTCCAGGTCAGCAGTTCGATGTTGGGATGTCCGCCGGCTTCCACCATGCGGGGGGTCAGTACACACGCCGCACAATCGAGGGTGGGGAAAGTCTTGTCGAACTGCGCCATGTGTCCACCGATGGAAGGTTCGCGTTCAACGAGGTAAACCTTGTACCCGGCATTCGCGATCTCCAGCGCAGCTTGAATACCGGCGATACCGCCACCTACTACAAGCGTATCCGGGTGAATGGGGACTTTGATCTCTTCAAGAGCAGAATTCTCAATAACTCTTTGAACCGCGCCATTTACCACGGCCTTGGCTTTTTCAGTGGCGACAACTTTATCTGTATGCACCCACGAAACCTGTTCGCGGATGGAAGCAAGCTCCGTCAAATAAGGATTCAGCCCGGCACGTTTGCTTGCCGTGCGGAAGGTATTCTCATGCAGGTGTGGGGAACAGGCCGCCACAACTACACGCGTCAAGCCAAGTTCCTGAATATCCTTTTGGATGAGTTCCTGACCGAGGCTGGAGCACATGAACTTATAGTCGCGCGAAACGACCACACCTTCCCCTTTAAGTTCCTCTGCAGCCCAATCACGCACACCCTCTACATCGACTGTAGCGGAGATGTTCGAGCCGCAATGACAAACATATACGCCAACACGTTCCTTGGGGGTTTTCGGTTCGTCGCTCATTTTTCAACCTCCACTCTTTGTTTCGGGGCATTCTTCAACAGGCGCGGCGGCATCGGCAAGCCTTCTCCCTTTTTGCGGGGTGCTTTCGGCGTTTCCACCGGTTTCACTTCCGTACCGATCTTGCCAAGCGCATTTTTGGTACTGGTTAATTCCATGCCAAACCCCAATTTTTCAGGAGCAATGCCAAGCGCCAACCCAATAAGCTGGGTAAAGAATACGATCGGCATGTGATAGCTTGTACCGAAATGACGGTTCGCTTCACCCTGATAGGCATCCAAATTCATCTGGCACATCGGGCAGACCGTCGTCATAATATCCGCCTGATGCTCATCGGCTGAAGATACAAGTCTGCGGATGAGTTCAAAAGCCGTTTCAGGCCCGATCTGCGTCATGTGACCACCACAGCAAGTGGTCGCCAGCGGAAAGTCCACCACTTCAGCGCCGATCGCACGCAGGACTTCCACCAGTTCCACCGGATGCTCATGGTCAGACCAGCGATTCTGATAATCAGGGCGGGGAACCATGCAGCCCAGATAAGGCGCAACACGCAGCCCCGTAAGCGGTTTGACCACTTTGGACTTGAGGTTCTCAATACCGACTTCATTGTAGATAACATCCAACAGATGGCGGATCTCTATAGAACCCGGGTCATAATGCAAACCACCAGCCGCCAGCGCTTCATTTACTTTTTCGCCAAGGGCAGGGCGTTCCGACATGTAGTAATCGGTTTTCGCAAGGTTGAGATAACAAGCCGAGCAGGGAGCCATCACAGCGCTCGCACCATTCCGTTGCTGAGAAGCAAGCGCCAGATTACGCGCGATCAAGGAATAAGCAGGTACAAGATTAATCCCCACATACTCAGTTGCACCGCAGCAATTCCAATCGTCAATTTCCTTCAGCTTCATGCCGAGCGGCTCCGCGATCTGCATCAGGGAGTCGTAATAGGCTTTTGCGCTACCTTCCATCGAACAGCCGGGGTAGAAAATATATTCGCTCATGACAACTCCAGTTTCTTTGCCTTATCGAGAATGGCGGTGAGTTGCGGCATATTTTTGATGCGTTTGGGAGTGATGCTCATGCGGCTCTTGGTTAACATCCCCAGACCCATGCCGGTCATACCGGGCAGACGCAGAGGCTGATGCTTCAGATAATGCCGTGTTGCCAGCCCAAATTCAAAACTGCGCCCGTATTTCTCGACCATTTCAACAAAGGTCTCAGAGAAATCGGACGCAGTCGTATCAGCGAAGATCTTTTCGCGGATCGCCATCGCCTTGATCGTGTACATCACATCAGTGATATGCACGTTCTGCGGGCAGCGCACCACACAGTGATAACAGGAGACGCAGATCCACGGGGTATTACTTCGGAGTACTTCATCCCGCAATCCCGCACGCAGCATTGCGAACAACATGCGAGGAGTATGATCCATGTCAGAAGCTGATGGACACGACCCACCGCATGATCCACACTGGATGCACATTTGCAAGTGTGAAACTCCGGCAGTCGCTGCACTCACATGTTCCAGCAGGGACAAATCCTCAGGCACATTCAAACCGGCTCTTGGACGTACAACAGTTTCAGGCATAGCCCTCTCCTTTAGACAGATACGGTATTAATGATGAAAAATATTTAATTACTCCATATTCCAAAAAGTATATGTCGTCCAGACATCATAAAACTAGTTTAATTAATCCTATTGGAATGTGACTTAAGTCACAAAATATGGATCGACAAGTAATATTTTCTGCCTCCAACTTTTAACAACCCCAAAACCTATCCAACCAGCAAGTATCCAAAAAACGTTCGACCAAATTCAGGAACTCCCATACAATGGGAGCAAATCTAGAGACAGCCATCTGCTTTATAAAAACAGTTATCTTTTTTCCATGGAGAAATCATGCCCCTCAAGTCACAATCACGCGGATATATTATTGCACTGATCGCCACCGTTTTATGGTCATCCACGGGCATTATCATCAGCTACCTGAACGTAACCTATTCGCTGCCTTCACTGGTTCTGGCAGTCTGGCGGGACTTGTTCGTTTCATTTGGCATGGTCGTGGGATTATTGCTATTTAGTCGTCCGCGCTTTCAACTTGACCAAGCGCATTGGAAGTTCATGGTCGTTTATGGATTTGTGCTGGCGGTCTTCAACTCAATGTGGACATTTTCGGTTCAATACAACGGGGCGGCTGTTGCCACCGTAATGGCATTTTCCTCGCCTGCCATGACGGCGATCTTAAGCAAGATCTTTCTAAAAGAAAAATTCAGCAATATGAAAATTATTTCCATTTTGCTAAGCCTTGCTGGGATCATTTTCGTCTCTGGCGCGTACAATCCCTCTACATGGAATCTTAACCCGTTGGGCATCATCTTTGGCCTATTGACGGGTCTGCTCTTCGCCATCTACAACCTGCAAGGCAAACATGCATCCGACAATCACATTGATTCATGGACGGCGCTGCTTTACAGCTTTTCAATAGCCACCGTGTTCTTATTTTTCTTCAACATCGGCAGCGATCTATTCATCACCAGACAACCTGTTTTCACAGATATGCTTTGGCTTGGAGATTCAGTTGCAGGCTGGGGGATTCTTTTCTTTCTTGGCGTTGCGCCAACACTCGGCGGATTTGGCCTTTATACGTTGAGCATCCGCTACCTTTCCCCCACCACGGCTAATTTAATTGCCACGCTTGAACCCGCGTTCACAGCAATTTGGGCTTATTTCTTATTGAGTGAGATTCTCACGGGGCCGCAGCTTTTTGGAAGCCTGTTAGTTTTTACCGGCGTGATCCTACTGCGCTTTACCGATTAATTTATGCAACGGATGGCTTGCGCAAAGCGGACAAACGGATAAAAAGTAACGGATATTTTTGAGCACGCAGAAATCAATGATTAAGCTCCCAGATCATACGCAAACCATCCAACGTCAGCCAGGGAGCTATTATATTGATGACCTTTGTTTCTTTGGCAACGACTTCCGCCAGCCCGCCTGTTGCGACAACTTTCATATCGCTTCCCAACTCGGATCTGAATCTTGCTACCATCCCCTCGACCATGCTCACATATCCAAACAGTAAACCCGATTGCATCGCATGGACAGTATTGCGCCCAATGACAGAAGGCGGCACCTGCAAATCAATGCGCGGGAGTTTTGCCGCGTGCGTGTAAAGCGCCTCCGCCGCGAGATTAATCCCCGCAGTAATCGCGCCGCCGAGATATTCGCCATCTTTCGTGACTGCATTGAAAGTAGTAGCTGTGCCAAAGTCCACCACACAGGCGGGGCCGCCGTACAATTTCATCACCGCCACCGCATCGCAGACACGGTCCGCACCTACGGCACGCGGGTCTTCGTAGCGGATCTTGATTCCCGTTTTGATGCCTGCATCCACAACCAGCGGTTCCTGCTTGAGATACTCACGGCAGGCTTGGATGACACGTCCCGTCAATGGCGGCACAACGGATGCAAGCGAAACGCCATCAAGTTCAGCCAAGGTCTTGCCCGCATTTTGCAGGAGACCTAAAAACTGGAGGCCGTATTCATCAGGCATTCGGTTGTGGTCCGTGGCGAGACGCCAGTGCGCGCCGAGTTTATCGCCTTCGTAGAGGCCAAGCGTGAGGTTGGTGTTGCCGATGTCAATGGTGAGGAGCATGCATGTATTTTACCCCGTTCTGAATCTACTATGAGATTGCTCACCGCACTGGCGTACGGCGCATGTGTCGGGCAGACGAACAATGTCCTCGCAATGACGCGCTTTTTTTTATGGCACTGCCGCGTAAAAGGGAGCAAGTCCGCGCAGGATGATGAAGATGAACCAGAAGTTGTTGACCATCAAAACCAGAACAAAAATAGTTATCGCAACTTCAAACCATTTTTTCTCAGCAAATTCTGACAGAGCCAATGCGACAAAGAAGACGAGAGCGTACATCCAATACGATGTGTAAAGGAAAAGCTCCGTGCCATAGATCAAGTGCATGAGGAAGTTGAATGCGAGCGTGCCAAGCAACCCAAGCATAAGTGGCAGGTGTTTGGAGGTGCGGATATTCTTGATAAAGACGAGAAATGCCCCGGCGAACAGAACCAGCCATAACGCCAGTGGAATGTTGCCAAGTCCCTTGTAGGAAGCAAGGCGATTCTCGCGGATATCGAATGTCTTGAAGTCAATTGTGGGAAATGGAGGTTTCTCTGAGATGGCCTCAATGGGACTGGGGCCAATGACCCCATACAAAAGCATGGTGCGGCTGACCACCTGAATTTTTTCAACAAGATTCGCGGTCGAGGTGCCCTGATCTTTTTTGACGAAGTTGAATTCAAAGGCAAGATCAGCGGGGACAAAAAAGAAAGTCTGTGTATCTCGATAAAGTGCGCTGGTGATGGTAGTCAACAGCACACCTGAGGCGAACACCAATACTGTGTATTGCACCAGACGGCGGAGGCCAAGTTTATTGAAAAACAAGCCGATAACACCTTGCGCAATATTTGTGACGGTGATTCCAAACAGCAATAAGCCCGCAGGGATGAGAACAGAGAATCGTTTTTCGTCAGATTGGATTAAGAGGAAGAAAAATATCAATGCGGCGGCGCCAAAAATATAATTCTCTGTGAGTGAGCCGAAGAGCAGGTGCGTGGCTGTGGAGCCAAGCAGGATCGAAAAGATGAAGGCGTAGGTTTTGGAATTTGTAGCGCGTTTGATGAAAAGCCATGCCATGAAAACACAAAGTCCGCCGACTGCGGCAGAGACCAACATTCCACCAAGATCCCAGCGCTCGCCCATGAAGCCAGCCACCAACCGAACAAGCGGACGGATGATGAGCAATGTCAACGGGTGGACGGAGCGGTTGACCACATCCCCATTTGGGCTGGCGAGGATGGTCATCCACGGGCCTGCGTCTGCTTCGAAGAGCACGCTGTTGGTGCTGAGGGCAGGATGATTGAGTGTGCGGGCGATGATGAGATAGATGAGGAAGAACATCCCGCCTGCGTAGAGGCCAGGCAGGTTTTGAGAGAGGGATGTGTATAAGTTCGTTTGCTGAAATCTTTCGGAATACCCACCTGCTTCATTTTTTTCAAGAACCACCAACCCACCAACTCCCGCCGCCAATGCAGTCAGGATGAATAATGCCATCCACTTCTGCGGGACAATGATGTAGTCCATGACGAACATGGACGGGAATTGTGTGCTTGCATAAATGAGCGCGACAAAAAGCAATGGCAAGGCAAGGGCAAGGATGACATTGATAGGCTTGCTCAAAAACCCATTGCGGAAAGAGTCCGCAGTGCGGCGGATGAGGTAATAACCAGCGGCGCTGCCAAGGGTAATGAATATTGCAGTAAACAGAATCATGCCAAAGGGAGTCCGAAGCGGTTCGTTCAAAAATCCAACGGCTCCGTAGGTTAGGTTCAGGCTGAGGAGGAATCCGATCAGATAGTGAGCAAGGGAATATTGCGCGCGGATGCGGACTGTCCATTGCGAGATGGCGGGGAATGTTTCAAAGAGGAGAATGCCGATGGCCAGAGCAGGCACAACGGTCAGAAAGAGGCGATCTATCAGTGAAGAATAATCAGCGAGGTGGAAGAAGGTGAAAGCTAGAAAATAGCTGACGAGGAATCCGATCAACAGGCTAATGATGGCGCGAGGGAGGAGTTTCATTGGGGCGATATGTCGGGCAGCAAGACTGCCTGACTCCAGAGATTTATTCCTTGACCGCCACAATGATTTCGGAGATCATGTCGTAGCGATGGAATTGGGGCATGATGTAGATGCCATGCGCCCAGCTTTTGATACCTTGAATTAATTCCACGGCGAGTTCCACGCCGACTTTTGATGCGTTCTCTCCAGCGGAGGTGATACGTTTGTGCGCTTCTTCGGGAATGGAAATGCCGGGGACTTCGTTGTGCAGGAAGGTGGCGTGTTTGGCGCTGACCAACGGAAGGATGCCCGCGAGAATGGGCTTGTCCAATTTGCCGTGTTTGGCTTCGTAGGCTTCAATTAAAGTTGGGCCGTAATCGGCGCGATAGATGGGCTGGGTGAGGAAGAAATCGGCGCCTGCTTTAATTTTGCGATGCAGATTTTTTACTTCGGTATCCATATCTTGCGGACAGAGGTTGAGCGCGGCGCCAACGAAAAAGCTGGTGGGTTGGCCGATGCTCGTGCCCGAATGATCCAGGCCCATGTTGAAACCCTGCTTGATAAGTTTGATGAGACCCGATGGAACGAGATCGTAGTTATCGGTGGCTTCGGGATAATCGCCAATGGATGTGGGATCGCCCATCACCACGAAAACATTTCGCAGGCCGATGGCGTGCGCGGCGAGCAAGTCACCTTGCACGCGCAGGAGATTTCTTCCACGGGTTGGGAAATGCAACGTAGTTTCCACACCGATCTTGCGCTGCACCACATCACAAACTGCCCATGCGGACATTCTCATGCGCGCCAGCGGACTATCCGCCACGTTGATGACATCTGCGCCTGAGTCATAAAGAAGGGATGCGCCCGCAAGAAGTTTATGAGTGGAAAGGCCGCGCGGGGGATCCATTTCCACACAGATGGAAAATTTTCTTTCGCAAGTTTTTGGGCAAGCTGGGTAGGTTGTTCTTCCTGCTCGGCGGAATCATCGTCCAAGACCTCCGAGGTCTCTAAGACCTCCGAGGTCTGAAGGACAGATTCCAACGCCTTTTTCATCGATGCAATATGCAAGGGCGTGGTTCCGCAGCAACCGCCGACGATGTTCGCGCCCGCCGCGCGGAATGAAAGCGCGTAATCGCCGAAGTATTCTGCGTCCGCCGGATACATGATTCGTCCGCTGACCTGCTCGGGCCAGCCTGCGTTCGGCTTGACCCAAAACTTTCCATTGGGAACGGCTTGCCGCATTTGCTTCAGAATTCGCAAAAGCTGTGAAGGTCCACCAGAACAATTGACGCCGATCACATCTGCACCAGCTTCTGCGATGCGGCGGGCAACTTTTGCGGGAGAATCTCCAAGCAGGGTGCGGTCGTCACGGGTGAATGTTACCGAAGCTATCACAGGCAATGAACAAGTTTCCTTCGCTGCTTTGATGGCTTCCTGAATTTCATAAATATCGCTCATGGTTTCGATGACGATCAAGTCTGCGCCTGCTTCTGCCAAGGCCTTGATCTGCTCCGCGAAAGCGGCTCGCGCTTCCTCGAGCTTGACTCGGCCATACGGAGCGATCCGCACCCCAAGCGGGCCAACGTCTCCCGCGATGAGCACATCTTTGAATGAGGCAGAGACAATGCGCTTGGCAAGTTCCACGCCTGCGCGATTGATCGCGACCACATCATCCTGTAATCCGTGTTTGGTCAATTTGTAACGGTTCGCGCTGAACGTATTGGTGATGATCAACTCTGCGCCCGCTTCGATGTATTCACGGTGAATTTCCGCCACAGCGATGGGGTTGGTCAGGTTCAGTTCGTCAAAGCATTTGTCAAAGCCAATGCCGCGCGCGTGGAGCATGGTTCCCATCGCGCCATCGGCAACTAAAGTTTTTTCAGAAATTGTTTCAAGTAAGTTCATGGTTTCTCTTTCATGTTTAGGTGACAGTCACTTTAAAAGTGACTGTCACCTATTTATGTTTAAGGTTTTTTTATCACAGCCAGCACCGCATCACCGCGCGTGATTTGGTAAACAACTTCCGCATCTGGATAGGTGATCTCATCAAAGTCGTAACGCGTGAGCGCAACAACATAACTATAACTCTCAGCCCGCTCCACTTCGGAAGGCGAGTATATCTTTAAATCATCCCTTGCGAAGAGCGCAAACAAATGCGATGGCCCTTCCACCCAAACCGTCGCATTGGGCGGCGCCACCGAATTCACATACTCCGCCGCCTCGCGATACGAGATACCCCAGTAATCGAGATCGTAGCGGTCATACGCACCGTCCACGCCGCCGATGAAACTGTTGTAATACATATATTCATACGGATGCAGGGAGACGATTCCCACAAACCCAGGAAGCAAACTCAATGCAATCACCGCAATCTGCCATTTGATATTCTTTATCTTTTCAAACGCCACGCCAGCCATCAAAAAGATAGGCGGGATGATAAATAATATCTGTCTGAAATTATCGTACAAGGCGATGTGCAAAGCGATGAACAGAGTCAACGGGATGACAAACCACAGCAGCGACAACTCGACAAGTCCACGCTTCTCGCCTCTTCCCCCGCTGACAATTGATACTATCCATCCAGCAATCGACAACGCCCAGACAGGTTCGGTCAATTGAATTGCGAGAAGAACGGGGAGATACGTGTAGGGAATATCCGTTGACCTGTAGGTAGCGCCGTTGAAGATGACGAGTCCATTCCAAGGGTAGAGAGACATCTCGCGCAGGCTCTCGAAGAAACGCGGAATTGGATTCATCCACAAGTAGGGCCAGCTAAGATATGTTGCGATGAGTGCGATCACAGCGTACATGGCGATGGCGGGGATGGATGATTTGCCTTTGGTGCGGAATGCGTAATACGCGACGAGCACTCCTGCAAAGGGGCCGAGGATGCGGGTGGAGGTGGTGAGTCCGAGCAGGATGGCGGGGAGGAGAATGGAGAAAAGAGTAATGGGTAATTGGTAATTGTATTTGTACCAGACGATAAACAGGATGAGAGTGGAAAGTAGAAAGTAGTAAGTGCGGAGTTGGAGGAAGAGGATGAAGTAGCGCTGGATGTATGTCTCTGCGGGGACGGCGGTGATGTTCTTGGCGATGAGGGAGAGGATATTTGTCCCGCCTGCTTGTGCGGAAAGGACGAGGCTTTCGATGTAGGTGTGAAATGTCTGGGTGAAGAGAAAGAGCGAGAAAACAGAAACAAGCCAGAGCGCGGTCAGAAGCGCGGAGATTCTCTTGGAGCGTGGATCAATCTCGGTGGGTTGAGTCTGTTCGAGCTTGTCAAATGCTTGAATTCCAAAATAAAGAGAAAGAAGAAAGAGGGAGAGGAAGGGCGTGTCTTTGGGGTTGATGAAGGCGTGGCCCCAGAGGACGGGTTGGGTCATGAAAAGCAGGGTTGCGCCGAGGGCGGGGATTTCGGTCAGCCAGCGTTTGGCGAGTAAGTAAAATGCCCAGACGCCAGCGAGGTATGTGATGAAGTAAATGAGATGGCGAAGATCGGGAAGCGGGAAGGAAAGGAAGGTGCGGAGATATTCGGTGGCACGATCCACAAGCATGATGTAGAACGGGCCGTAGTAGCCGAGGTCTTCGCGGATGAGGTTGACAACGCCCTGCTGCGGCCAGGTGGTGTAGGCGTTGACGGATTTGACCGCGTATTTTTGCAGGGACTTGTCATCCCAGCTTTCACCGTATTGGTTGAAGGTGAAGAAACCAACGAGCAGGCTGAATGCGAGGATGATGAGAATGGAATAATTTTTTTTCATATTGGCCCGCATGGTGGTGAACCACCATGCTACATTTACGAAGGCGGCTAAAGCCGACTGAGCGATTCTGCCTGCCAGCGATTGGCTTTGGTAAAGAAAGTGGAAGACTCGTTTTTGGCAGTGAACCACATGAGACCAAGCACGATCATCGGCGCGATGAGGCGACCATATGACCAGGGGAAGAAGTCAAAGGAGGGCAGAACGAATTCGAGGATGTAGGCAAAGATAAACAGGAGCCACGCGTTCGGAGTTTCGATTCGTTTCAGCATGAGCAGGAACGCCAACGTGGTGAACATGCCGTGATGATCCCACACGATGGGAGAGGCGAGGGTCATCACAATGAAGAGCGGCGGGATGGCGTTCAACATCCTATTCTCTTTGGAGAAGGATTGGGCTTGAATATTTTTTGCCATCGTAAAAAGTGCCGCGCCAAGCAAAAGCACTTTCGCCAACAATGCCATGAGACGGGTCTGCGCGATCTGAATTCCGAAGAACGGGTTGAGGAAGCGTAGGAAAGAGTCAAAGGAAGTGTCGTGGAAATTCGTATCTGGAATTTGAGTCAAGATCCGGATGTTGGTCAGGTAATCGAGGTAGGGATAGATGCCGTTGGCGAAAATGGGGATCACAGCAATGACAAGGAAGCTGACAGCGAACCAGAACATCCAGCGCCAGTTGAATTCAAGTAGGAAAGCCAACACGAGTACGGCAGGAGAAGTCTTTAGATGAACAGCGATGGCAAGTGTCAGCGCGGAGAGAAGCGTGTTTTTGGGATAGGTGAGGATGCTGAGAAAGACAAGGTCCAACACCATGAGGTTAACCTGGACGAAGCCTAATGTCCGCTGGAGTGGGGCGTTGACGAGGAGAAAGAGGATGGTGGTGAGAACGGCGAAGGGATGGGAGAAATTGTAGCGTTCGAGGATTTGGACAAGTAGAAAGTAGAAAGTGCCGAGGGCGATGATGTTGGCTGTCCACAAGACGACGAGAACGCCCTGATCTCCGAGAGGGACAATGTATTGAAGGATGGTCGCCCAGAGCGGAAGATAGAGGTATGTATCGGGGAGGGTTTGTCCGTTGGCGAGGGCGGTTGCGGCTTCGAGATAGTAGTGATAATCACCATAGCGGAGTCGCTCGCGCAGGATGTTGAGATAGACAAACATGACGAGGAAGAAACCTGCCATAAGCAGGGAGTTGCCCGCGTTTATCTTTTCGTTGGCGAGAAGGTAAAACAATGCGCCGAGCAAGAGCCATGTCAATGTTGTGGCGGCAAGGGTTATGGGCAGGTTCGATAACGGCCATTGCTGAATAAACAGGTTGATGCCTTCCATGCCATTGCGGAGGTAAACGGCAACAAGCTGTGCAATGGCAAGAAAAGTAATAACAAGCCAGGATGTGAACGCGAAACGTAACTGCTTTTTCATACGGGTATCTTACCAGTTTTTTATGGAGAGTTATTTGCAAAAACCTTCAACGCCAAGTTTTTTGACAAAGGTGAAGACAGCCCCGCCTCTCTCTACGCTGTAAACTGTCTCTGAATTTTTGCATCGCTGCTCACCCTGATTTTTCCGCGTCAGGATCAATACATAGTCATATTTTTCCTGAGGGGTGGGGTCATTTTCCTCGGTGACGACCTGCAAGTCAGGGCGGGTGTAACGCTTGGCGACATCATCAGGGCCGGAAAGAATCAGGATGCGAGCCTGCTGTGGCGCAACGCGGTTGATGTATTCCATCGCCTCTTTAAAGGAGGTGCCCCAGTAATCCGTTTCCATTTGGCTAACAGCGCCGTCCGTGCCGCCGATGAAACTGTTGTAGTAGGCGTATTCATAGGGATGAAGGCGCATCGAAGAATATAACCCGGGCAGGATCGCAAAAACGAGAAGCACTATCTTAAGCTGAGGCCGGGTGATGTACTTGAATATCAAGTCCAACCCGAAACCGGCAACATAGAACATGGGCGGGAGAATGAAATACAGCTGGCGGGCATTGTCATACAGCGTGCTGTTTAGCAAGATCACTGCAAGCGCAGGCAGGATGAACCAGCCGGCAAAGAGCAGTATGGGTTCGACCTTTTCCTTTTGACGGAAAGAGAAAACCATTGCACCCAACCCTGCTGCAAAAAGTATCAACAAAGGTTCCGTTAATTGTAGAGATAACATTGTTGGAAAATAGGAGCGCGGAATTCGTCCGGGTTCATGGAGGTCACCCCAATAAAAGACCTTCGCGTCAAAGGGGAATTGTGACATGACCTTTAGGCTTTCCAGATAATTGGCAAGCGGGGTACCCCAAAGAAAAGGCCAGGTTAGATACGCAGTAACGCCTGCAATTAATATATAAACCAACAGGAAATAAAACGCATGTTGCCGATCTTTGCGGATGGCGTAGATCAAAACAAAGAGACCGGCAAGCGGCCCCAACACGCGAAGGGAAATAGTCAGGCCAAGGACAATGCCTGCCGCGAGAATCAGGCCCGCCCGCCGGAACGAGCGCGGTTCTGCATCCGCCATTTGAAACCCCAGGTAGATCCCCGCCATGAAAAAGGTCATGAATGGCGTGTCTTTGGGGTTGATGAAGGCATGGCCCCAAAGTGTGGGTTGGGTGAGGAAGATCACCGCAACGCCAAACGCCGCCCAGTCACTCATCCAGCGTTGGGATAATTTGTAAAGAACTATAGCGCCCGCGAGGAAAGTGAGGAAGTAGACGAAGTGCCACGCTGTTACGATCGTCCATGCTGGGATGAGGGTCATCAGTCCGCGGGCTAGGAGGGCAGCCAGCATGAAATAGGCGGGGCCATAGAAATCCAAATTCGTGTCAAAGGAGGGCAGGTCCGCAGGATGCAGGATGTACTGATAGGCGTTGAGCGAGTATTCACTGTAGCGATAGATATCCGGTTCGTCCCAGCTTTCACCATATGCTTCCACCGTAAAGCAGCCGATCAACAAGGCAATGATCAGCAGCGAAATAAAGGAAAAGCGCGATGAAGGAACTGCGGATTTCATACGAGAAAAACCTGGTTGATACAAATACAATCTTATGAGAAAAAGCGGATAACCACTACTATCCAAAGACCGATCACGGCAGTCGCCATTTGCAAAGGACTATTAATCAGGGCAATAAAAGCACTGCTCCACGCATGAAAGAGTACGTAAGGAGAAAGGCAGGGGGAGGCGGACATGGCATATTTGGCGTCTCGTTTTTGAATGGCTGTCACAAGTAATACGAGCCCCACAGGAATAGATACAGGCCAAAGGCTGCTATTAAAACCCTGGCCATATTTAATGACTCCAAACATACCCAGCGGCCAAAGGCCAAAGAAAGCAAAAGAGATCAGATAGGCAATGGTCACCGGCGCAAAATTACGGATCACCAGGCGGATGCCCCCTTTCTGCCATGAATCAAAAAGCCAAAAAATTCCTACCGCAAACCCTGTCTGTGGTTTTATGGTAATAAAGAATAATCCAATGGGCGGCGGCAGGGCAAACCCCAGAATGGGAAGCCACTCAATGTTTGCATTGAGAATGGTATGCACAACAGGCGGAGAAAGGAGAAATAACGCCATCGTAAATGGCGTTGCGCCAAGACGATACGCAGTGAAGGCAAATACAATGATGCCGATCAGCATTACCATTGCCCTGCCAACTTCAACGGGAAATAATGCAAGCGGCAGAAATGGCAGAAGTCCCCACGGGGCGGCGAAAAACGGAGCCTCGGGAGATACTTCCACATCATATGGATTTTTCCCCTGCATCAAAGCCACAGCCGCAGGACGATACGTCAGACGCCAGTCAATTCCCAAACCAGCAGGAACCAGCTTCATGATAACCAAGGTCAGTCCGGCAAACAAAAGAATTAACAGACTGACTAGTATGAAAGTGGAGCGATTTAATTTCATAACCCGCCTCAAGCGCTGGAACGCGCTGTGAACTGAGGATAACGAACGAGACCGGATTTATGAAGTTGAAACTTCAATAAAACCCCAAGAACTCCAAACCCATATATGACACTGCGCCTGAAGTTGATCGAGGATGCTTCGGGAAAGTAGCGCGTATCGATGGGGACTTCCCGAAAGGTAAGCCCGCACATCATCCCCTGCGCGATGATCTCCGTATCAAAAACAAAGTCATTACTATTTTCCTCCAGGCGCACTGTTTCAAGATAATTTCGCGAATAAGCTCGAAACCCTGAATGGATCTCGGTTAGATACCGTCGGAAGCTGATATTTGCGATGGCAGTGAGAATCACGTTGGCAAAATATTTCCAAAAGGGCATCCCGCCTTCCAATGGATGTCCACCAAGCATACGGGATCCAAAGACAGCATCCGCCTTCCCTTTTAGGATCGGCCAGACAAGATCAGGAATGACCACAGCGTCGTATTGATGGTCTGGATGCAGCATTACTACAATATCCGCGCCGATCTTTAACGCTTCCATATAACAGGTTTTTTGATTGCCGCCATAGCCGGTGTTTTTTGAGTGCTGAAACACCATCAAGCCAGCTTGCTTTGCAACAGCCACCGTATCATCCTTTGATGCATCATCCACAAGAATGATATTCTTTCTATACTCTTCAGGGATCTCATTAATGGTCCGCTCAAGGGTCTTTGCCGCATTATACGCAGGCAGAACAACAACTACTTTCTTGTCGGGATAATCCATGCTATTCCTCACTGAATTAAAACAATTACAGGCAGGACAAGATTTTACTTCATCAACTGTTCCACACGGCTTTCGCCCACCGAATAATACTTCGCCTTTGCATGGTGAACAATAATGGCAGCGGTAGACTGCTCGGGAATTAATTGCCCCGATGTAGCAAGGCTCATGCCAAGTTCCGCCTCCACACCCGGCAATAACTGAAAGACTTTAAAGTGATCTTCGAGTTCAGGAATGGCAGGGTAGCCCCACGAGTAGCGTTTGCCTTGATCTTCGCTCAAACCCAACTCGCGGCGGATATGCTCATGCAGATAATTCGCCGTCGCTTCAGCAGTTTGGACGGCGAGGCCGTGTGTGAAGTAAGCTTCGGTATAGTCGTTGGCGGCCTGCATTTTCTCAAATTTTTCAGTGGCTTCGAGACCTACGGTAACGACTTGGAACGCAACCACATCCATTTGACCTGACTCAACGGTGGCATAGTAATCTGAAAGCGCGAGATGATCATCGTAAGGCTGGCGCGGGAAGTTGAAGCGTGTAATTTCGGGGAGCGGATTTGGTAACGGATTAGGAAGCGGAGAAGCGGATGGAATGGATGCTGGGTCGTAAATGATAAGGCTGTCACCATCCGCCTGACACGGGAAATACCCATACACAGCTTGTGGTTTGAGCCAGCCATCTTTGAGCGCATTCTTAGTCATCCTGGCGAGGCGGGCGTCGAAGTCTGCTTTGAGTTTTTCCCATTCCTTGCCGTGGGTGTTTTTTGCACCCCATGAAAGGCGGTAGAGTTCATTCATATTGAGGTGTTTCAAAACCATTTCAAGCGGCATATCTTTGACAACACGCTGACCAAGTTTTGCGGGCAATGCAATCGGAGCAGGCACGATCGCTGATCGCTGACCACTGACCGCTGCTTCCTTAACTTGCGAAGCGCGCCCCATTTCCATGTCTGCATCTTTGCGGAGCTGTTCGAGCATGGCTGGTTTACGGTTGGGGTCGATCAACGAGTCCATTGTGTCGAGTCCCTCGAAGGCATCCTTACAATAGAAAACGCCGGGTTCATAAGCGTTGCCATCTTCCGCAAAGAGAATGCGGCGACCGAAGCGGCGGTTGATAGCCGCGCCGCCGATGAGGATCGGAATCTTATGTCCGCGGCGGTGCATTTCGTTGACGATGAGCGGCATCTGCTTGGAAGTGGATACCAGCAAAGCAGACAAGCCAATCGCTGTGGCATTGGCTTTAACTGCTTCGGTGATGATCGTTTCAGCCGGGACTTGCTTGCCGAGGTCAATGACGGTGTAGCCATTGTTGGCAAGAATAGTCTTGACCAAGTTCTTGCCGATATCATGCACGTCACCATAAACGGTGGCGATGACAACAGTCCCTTTGGTGACACCTTCCACTTTTTCGAGATAATTCTCAAGATGGGAAACGGTCTTTTTCATCGTTTCAGCTGATTGCAAAACGAAGGGCAGGATCAGTTCACCCGCGCCGAATTTGTCCCCCACTTCTTTCATGGCGGGGAGGAGAACGGTGTTAAGGGTGTGGACTGCGATTTCATGACGAGCAGAACGTCCGCCAGTTGGTTCGCGGTTGATGATCTCGTCAATATCCGCTTCGACGCCATCCTTATGACGGTGCAAAATTTTCCAGTGCAGGCGTTGTTCGGGGGTCATACCTGCGGTGGGATCAGCAACAACGGACTCGGTTGAAACGGTGACGGTTTCAAAATGTTGAATGAAGAGTTGCAAAGCGTCTTCGCGGCGGTTGAAAATTAAATCTTCGCAAAGATTACGTTCTTCGGTGCCGATCTCGGCGTATGGCATCACGTGCGCGGCGTTGACGATGGCCATATCCAAACCAGCTTGCACGCAGTAATACAACATGACAGAATTCAACGGCGGGCGGGCTTGCGGTGCGAATCCAAACGAGAGATTGCTCACGCCAAGCGAAGTCATCACGCCGGGTAAATTTTGTTTGATGAGACGAATGCCTTCGATAGTCTCTTTTGCGGAATCAACAAATTCGACATCGCCAGTAGCAAGGGTGAAAGTGAGATCATCGAAGACTAAATCTTCAGGTTTGAGTCCGTGGTCGTTGACAGCGATGTCGTAAATGCGCTGCGCAACTTCGAGCTTGCGCTGGGCAGTCTTTGCCATGCCGTTCTCGTCAATGGTGAGGCAGATAACAGCGGCGTTGTATTTCTTTGCAAGGCCAAAAATCTTATCGGCTTTTTCACGGCCAGATTCAAGATGTGTGGAGTTGATGAGGCAACGTCCGGGCGCGGTTTGCAATGCGATCTCAAGCACGTCCACTTCGGTGGTGTCGATGACGAGTGGGACGTCCACGCCCATTTGCAATTTCTTGATGACCTTGCGCATCTGTTCGCCTTCATCAGCGCGTTCGGTGACAGCCACGGAAATGTCCAGGGCATGTGCGCCGCCAGAGACTTGATCACGCGCGATCTGCAAAATGCCGTCGTAATCTTCTTCGAGCAGGAGACGCTTGAATTTGCGTGAGCCTTGCGCGTTGCAGCGCTCACCGAGCAAGGTCGGGGCGGGTTCCTGTCGCATGGAAATCGCTGACATGGCAGAGGCAAGCTGAGGCGTAGAGTGGAGCGATGGTCTGCTTGGGATGTGGATGAGCATCCAGTTTTTGAATCAGCAGCTTAAGATGTTCGGGCGTCGTGCCGCAGCATCCGCCCACGACCGAGATGTTGTGCTTCGTCACAAATTCATACATGTCATTCGCAAATGGTTCAGGCTCCAGCGGATAAACTGCCTGCCCATCCACGTTCAATGGAAGGCCCGCATTTGGAATGCACGAAACAGGCAGCGTGGAATTTTCTCCGAGGAAGCGGATCGGCTCGCGCATGTGTTCGGGGCCGGTGGAACAATTGAGGCCGATGACGTCGATGCCCATGCCTTCGAGGATGGTGAGGGATGCGTTGATGTCGGTGCCGAGCAGCATACGCCCGGTCGTATCCAACGTGACCTGAGCCTGAATCGGCAAATATTGCTGAGTCTCAGCGAAAGCATTGTGAATGCCAGTGATGGCGGCTTTGACTTCGAGAATGTCCTGCGAGGTTTCGATGAGCAGAAGATCGACGCCGCCTTGAATTAATCCAACGGCTTGTTCGCGGAAAATATCTATTAATTCGTCATAGGCGATATTTGATAATTCGGGATCGGTGGTGGAGGGAAGTTTGCCTGTGGGGCCCATTGAACCAGCGACAAAACGCGGCTGACCTGTCTTGGCAGCATATTCATCCGTGAGTTTGCGCGCGAGTGACGCGGCAGCAATGTTGATCTCAAGGATGCGATCTTGCAGTTTGTATTCTTGCATCGTCAAGCGATTCGAGCGGAAGGTGTCTGTTTCAAGAACATCTACACCGACCTCAAGGAAGGAGCGGTGGACTTTTTCCACGGCTTCGGGATACGAGATGACGAGATAGTCATTGCATCCATTGTATTGTTCGCCGCCAAAATGTTCGGCTGTCAGGTTTTGTAATTGCAGGCTGGTTCCCATTGCGCCATCGAAGACGAGGACTTTCTTTTCGAGGGCGTCAAGGTAACGGCGGTTTGTGTATTTGCGATTTGTCATTGATTTATTTTTTCCTTCGTTGTTTTGTTTTACCACAGTTGAATATGAATAAAAGTGATCTTTTGAAAAGATTGGGTTTATATCTTAATTGTCTCAGCATCTTCCAACACAGCCCGTGCCCACGCAGACACATCCGCGCAGTAGACTTCCGCATTCTCTGTGCGGACATTGAGTATCGTCTTCGTCCAAGAGGTCTTGTTGATGACGGGCTTTCCGTCCCGTGATTTGATCTTGAAAGTGCGTTTGCCGCTGTCCACCAAGTCTCTGTTTTGCTTGCGGATGAAGGCAGGCGGCTTATTTTCCACGAGAAACTCTCTCAATAACTCTCGTTCGTGCAGCCAGCCTTCGCGGGTCAACTTGCTGGAGTGCTGGATCATGTACGCGGTGACGGTCAAGTGATGGATGGCTCCATAGCCTGCGTCTGTAAATTCCAGAGCGAGGAATTCATCAAAGCGCATCTGACATAAAGTCTCAGGCGCGCCGCATTCGGGGCAATTCATTATTTGCCTTATATGCCCTTCGGCAAGGTCGCCCGCCCCGCTTCGGTCATTTTGCCTTCTTCCATCATTCTGCGTGCGCGTTCGATGTTCGTCTCCGTCCACAGAGATTTTTGTCTGCGGGGCGTGAAGCGTTTGGCATAGCGTTGGTCGTCCATGCCTTTTTCGAAGCCGTCGATCCAGCCGAAGCAGATGGCTTCCTCCACCGCATCCACGTAAGGGATGGATGGTTTCTGGGTGAATTTCTTGTATTGGATCAGCCAGATCTCTTTGCAGGTCTTGTGATTCTTTTCCAGCCATTCGCGGAATTCTTCGCGGGTGGTGACATAAATTGTTTCGCCGATTTCCATTTTGCCTCCATGTCATTGCGAGGAGGGTGCTTTTCCCGACGAAGCAATCCCCTACATTGAGTTGGAGATTGCTTCGGGCTAGCGCCCTCGCAATGACATACCATAAAAAACGCCTCTCATTTCGAGAGGCGACATGAATAAGAAGTCATCTCTCATCTGTCAGACATTTGTCTGCCGAAGTTGGCACCGCGTGAACGGTTGCCGAGGTTTCAAAGGGTCGGGTCCCTCCGCCTCTCTGGATGAGTACAGAACTAAATTGCTTTAAGTTTATATCAAAGCGTGTTGGATTTGTCAATTTGCCAAAGAAGGTTCCATAACCTTGATCCGCTCAGTACCGGTATATATGTTGAAGCGGTTTCCACGCAGGAAGCCAATGAGGGTGATCCCAAATCGTTCGGCCACTTCAACAGCCAACGTGCTGGGCGCGGATACAGCACAGAAGATCGGGACACCGGCCACAAAACTTTTTTGCAATAGTTCATAACTGGCGCGTCCGCTTACCATCAGTACCTTGTTGTGAAAAGGCAATTGGTCATTGAGTAGTCCCCAGCCGATGAGCTTATCCAATGCGTTGTGGCGGCCCACATCCTCGCGGGATGCGAGCAGGTTTCCGTTCAGGTCAAAGAGGGCGGCGGCGTGAAGTCCACCGGTGGTTTCGAAGATGTCCTGGGATTTACGTAGTTTGTCTGGCAATGATGTGATGAGCGTGAAATCCACGACGGGGCCGGCAGGGATGGGAGGCAGGTTGCGTTCGCTGATGTCATCAAGCATGGTGCTGCCGCATACTCCGCAGGCGCTATTGGTGAAAAAATGCCTTTCGAGCTGATTCAGTTTGGGGAAAGTATCAGCTTCCAGTTGAATCCGAAGCGAGTTGTATTCCTGTTGATTCCCGTCCACACAATACGTCATGTTGGCGACTTCGCCCTTGCTGTGGATAATCCCTTCGTTGTATAGGAATCCCGCTGCCAACTCATAGTCGCTGCCGGGGGTGCGCATGGTGATGGCGACGGTGCGTTGTTCCTGACCGGCGCGCAGAAGAATTTCCATTGGCTCTTCTGTGGCGAGAATATCTTTTCTGCGCTGAGGCTGTCCATTCTCGATTGTCAATACGGATTGTTTTTTCTTATTAAAGCGGGTCATGTTTACCTTCGATCTGTATTCAGGTTTTACCATTAAAAAGAAACGGAGGCTGGGAAATTTTCGATTCACCAGTCTCCATTTTTGACCTTTTGACCTGTGTGTTTCTTACAGCGGTTCGATGTGTACTGTACAGACCTTAAGCTCGGCGGTGTGAGTGGTGGGGTCGTAGCCGGAGCCTGTTAGAACATTGATCGGGGTCTCGGCGAAACTGAAGCTGGCGAAGACCGTTCCTCTTGGTGAGCGCGGCGTGGATTTGACTTTGATCTTGACCTCACCGCGTCGGCTTGTCATTTTGGCCCAGCCGCCATCGGTCAACCCCCATTTCTTTACGTTGTCGGGGTGGACTTCGAGATATTCTTCCGGTGCAAGATAGTCAATGCCGGAGGAACGCCCAGTTTGGGTGCGGGTGTGGTAACTCTGCAAACGGCGGCCAGTGGTGAGCCAGACAGGATATTCATCATCCACTACTTCGGCGGGGTCACGGAATCCGATTACCTTGAAGATTGCTTTGCCGTTGCTGAATCCATCTTCATGTAAACGCGGCGTGCCGGGGTGTCCCTTGTATGGAACAGGCCATTGAAACTGGCCGCTATCGATGATGTCCCAATCGACACCAGCGTAGATCGGCGAGATGCTGCACAACTCATTGAAGATTTCCTTCGCTGAATCATACTCAAAGCCGGGGATGCTCATGGCATTGGCCAGTGAACTCAGAATCCACCAATCGGGTTTTGCTTCACCGGGAGGTGTGACTGCGGCGCGCACGCGCTGAATGCGGCGTTCTGTGTTGGCGAGTGTGCCGTCTGTTTCTCCCCATGAGGTTGCGGGGAATACAACATCGGCCATCGCCGCAGTTTCGGTGAGGAAGATGTCAATGACAACAAGATGGTCAAGGGCTTGCAAAGCGTGTTCGCTGTGCGTGCGATCCGGGTCTGAAACTGCGGTGTTTTCGCCGTCAATAAGCATGGCGTGGATTCCGTTTCCGCACATTTCCAGAGCTGTTACCTTGGTGATGCCACGTTCGGGATCCATTTCGCGCCCGTATAGTTTTTCGAATTTCTCTTTGTTCTCAGGTTTATCCACGGTTTGATAACCGGGATATTCACTGGGAGCAGCGCCCGCATCGCCCGCGCCCTGAATGTTGTTCTGTCCGCGAAGTGGATTGATCCCGCATCCTTCGCGCCCGAGGTGGCCCGTCAGCAAAGCGAGATTGCTCAAGCTTTGAACATTGTCCACACCGCAGATGTGTTCAGTGATGCCAAGGGTGTAGTAAATGGAGGCTTTATCGGCAGCGGCATACATGATCGCGGCTTTTTCAATATCCGCGGCTGGCACGCCAGTGATCTCGGATGCCCATTCAGGTGTGAACTTCTTAACGTGTTCGATGTAATCTTCAACGCCATTGGTGCGCTCGGAGACAAATTTATGATCGATCAGGTTTTCACGCACGATGACATGCGCCATGCCGAGCAGCAGGGCAACATCTGTGCCCACGCGCAGCGGCAGATATAGGTCAGCCATCTCAGCGAGTCTGATGTAGCGGGGGTCAGCCACAATTAGTTTTGAACCGCGCGCAAGAGCTTTCTTCATGCGTGTGGCTGCCACCGGATGGCATTCGGTCATGTTCGTGCCAATGCAGAAAAATACATCAGCCTTTTCCATGTCAGATATTGGGTTTGACATTGCGCCACGTCCCATGGTTGCCGCCAGACCGGCGACAGTTGGAGCGTGTCAGGCACGGCTGCAATTGTCTATATTGTGCGTGCCAAACCCGGCGCGGATGAATTTTTGCATGAGGTAATCGGCTTCGGTGGGCGTTCGTCCGCTGGCAACACCGTAAACTGCCTCACGTCCATATTTGTTGACTACATTCCGAAAACCATCGGCAGCGACTTGGATCGCATCTTCCCATGTGGTTTCATGCAACTCGCCATCTTCACGACGGACAAGTGGTTTGGTCAGGCGATCGGGGTGATGGACATAGTCATAGGCGAATTGGCCTTTCACGCACAAAGCGCCTAAATTGGCCGGGCCGTCCATTGCGGGTTGAATACCGACGATACGGTCATTTTTCGTGAGGATATCCACGGCACAGCCGACGCCGCAATATCCGCACACAGAACGGGTCTTCTGCACCCCGATATTGATAAGTGGAAGTTCGCGTAAATCTTGCATAGTAGCCATGACTTTTACTCCAATCTTTGAATCAAACGAAAGCGATCAACAGTAAATTACTAACTATGGCGCAGGGCTTTTTTATCTGCCAGTGCGCCGGTGGGACAAGTCTGCACACATTGGCCGCAGAATGTACATTGTGAATCGCGCAGGTCATTGTTGAACTCGGTTGTGATCTGGGTGTGGAAACCGCGATTCATAACGCTGATGGCGTAATCGCCTTCCTGCTCGGCACACACACGTACGCAGCGATAGCAGGAGATACACAGATCATAATCCCGCAAGATGAAGGGATTCTTATCATCCAGATTGCTGTGCCCGGAATGTTTCCCTTGAAATCGGCCATGATTGGCATCATAGCGATCCACAAGAAGGGATAATTCCTGCGAGGCGATCCCGCGCAGGGGAGACACTTCAACCTCACGATTCTCGGAAACCACCATCTCCAGCAGGGTCTTGCGGAATTTCTCAATCGCTTCGGTGCTGGTTTGTACTTCCATGCCGGGGGTGGCCGCCGTGGTACATGAAGCGACAGGATTTTTGCTTCCTTTAAGTTCTACAACACACATGCGGCATGAACCAAAGGATTTAAGCCGTGGGTCGTAGCACAAGGTTGGGATGAAGATTTCACTTCGCTTGGCGACATCGTAAATAGTCTCGCCCGGCTCAAAAGAAACTTCTTTACCATCCAGAATCATTGTTGGAGAAGAATTACTGTCAGTCATGTTTTACCTCTTCTCCACAAATTCCTGCACACGGGCAGGGAATTGATTGATCAGACTTTCGATCACCAACGGAGCCGCCATGCCCAACCCGCACGCGCTGACCGCTTTCATCGCGGCGTTCAAATCATTAACTTCTTCCAGCCAGACTTGCAATTCAATGGGGCCTTCGCCAGCCAATCGTTCAGATAATCTCTGGGTCCCAAGTCGGCAGGGGAAACACTTTCCACAGGATTCATGCGCGAAGAATTCAATTGCATTATGCGCCGCTTCGATCATGTCACGGCTGTCATCGAGGACGATCATCCCCGCAGCGCCCAGCATGGAGCCTTTGCTGCGAATGCTCGGTTCGTCGATGGTGGCAGTTTCGAGAGCTTCGCCGGAAAGGAATCCGCCGGAAAGACCGGCCATGGTCACAGCTTGAATTTTGCGTCCGGGCAAAGGCCCGCCAGCCCAATCGTAAAGTAATGTGTGCAGGGGCAAGCCGAAGGGAACTTCGTAATTGCCCGGGCGTTGTACATCTCCCGAAAGAGAAACAACTTTGGTACCGGCCTGACCGTTCAATCCAAGGCTTGGGTACCACTCCACCGGGTGTCGCATGATCTGCGCGGCAGCAGCCAATGTCTCTACATTGTTAACTGCGGTGGGTAAATTCTCAAAACCATTCGTCACAGGGAAGGGAGGTCGATTGCGCGGGAAGGGATGTTTGCCTTCCAGGCTGTTTAACAGCGAACCTTCCTCGCCGCAAATGTAAGCGCCCGCACCACGCCGCACATAAAGCTCAAAGCTAAAATCAGTGCCTGCTATATTGCTGCCAAGCAGGTTGGCTTTGTACGCATCGGCAATCGCTTTTTCAAGCCGCAGATTCGTTTCAGGATATTCATAACGTAAATAGATAATTCCACGCACCGCCCCCGTTGCATATGCGGCAATCGTCATACCTTCGATCACAGCAAATGGATCGTAATCCAAAATGGCGCGATCCTTGAAACAACCCGGCTCGCCCTCATCCGCATTACAGACGATGGTCTTCGGAGTTCCCGCCGCATCTGCCACGGCCTGCCACTTAATTCCGGTTGGGAAGGCTGCGCCGCCACGCCCGGCCAGTTTACTGGCTTTGATGTATTCGATCACATCCTTGGGCGAGCTCTCCTTAATGGAACGCATCAACCCTTCATAACCACCTGTTCGGCGGTACCCGGGCAGGGTGCCACGCTCAGGCTCTCGAATTTGAGAGAAGATACACTCTTCGATTTTTCCAGGGTTTTGAGGCGGAACAAGTGTGGGCTTGCGAGTCAAATTCCCCTGGGCATCGCCAACCCATTGTTCATGGCCGATCAATACAGGCACTGGTTCATCACAACGTCCGGCACACGGCATGGCAGTTGCGCCTTTGTCTGCCAATGCGGAAAGACATTCAACTCCGCCATTCAAACGGCAAACCGGCCCAGTACACACACGCGGCTTGTTTAGCCCGCCTTCTTCCTGACTAAAGTGATGATAGAAAGTCACCGTGCCGAACAGGTCGGCAAGCGGAATCCCAAGCCCTTTTGAGATGGCGCGTATGGCGCTCTCCGAGACATATCCGTCGCGGTCTTGAAAGGCATGTAATAGGGCTAGGAGGGGGGCGGGGGTGTCTTGCAGTTGCTCAACGAGCAGTTGATCTGTCAATTCCTGATCAATTATCTGTACCATGAAGGAATTCTACTGCTGTTTCATACGTTTTACAAGGAATGGTTACAAATCAGTGATTACAAAAAAAATCCGTGTCATCCCATTTAACGGCATACACCGCGTTCTCACGCGGTGTAGCCAATAGACCAACTCAGAGGGAGGAGAGAGTTTGGAAGAGTAACTTGCGGTTACTCGATTACACAGGATCTAGATCAGGGTTTGTTCCACACAAGGCACAGGTCGGTTTGTCCAGCATGTTGCATTCGAGAGCATTGGAGCAGCGATGTGCAAGGATTCTTGCTGGCTGATCTGGCAAATGTTCGGCGGGGTAAACTACTTCGTTTTCAATCTCAACTTCGTGACCCACATGATCACAATGCTTGATCTTTTCGACTTGCCAAACTTTTTCTGCCATATCGGCCTCCCGCCGCTTTCTTAACTACTGATAAACCTGCTTTATAAATTGTGCGACTGATGTTCGTAGTTTAAAATAGAAATGTATAAGCCACAAGTGACAGGCGTCACAATCTCTTATGACAAAGCACACATATAAGACATGATATATCCTGATATTTTTGCAAGGTCGTAAAATATGTAGAAGAGCGGGAGCTTGCAAGCTCCCGCTCTCTTATTATTATTTTTGTGCCAGCATGTAAACTTCACCCCCATCTGTAGTGAAATAGATCTCACCAAACTCATCCTGTCCGAATGAAGTGACCTGCACCCCCGTCTCAAACAGACGTTGGGTCTGCCAGCCGCCACTGGAGAGGATCATTCCCCAGACATATCCCGTGCAATAATCCGCGTAGAGATAGACGCCATTCCATTCAGGCATCGCCCCGCGGTAGACATATCCGCCGGTGACGGAGCAACCACCTTCGCCGTGGCTATATTCCGCTACAGGCAGAAGCAACTCAGGCTGCGGCTCGGCATCGTAGCTGTGCGTGCCTTCCATAATACTCCAGCCAAAATTCGCGCCGCCGGGAGAACCTGCGGGAAGATAATCGATCTCCTCCCATTCGCCCTGCCCCACATCGCCGATCCACAGATCGCCGGTGAGTCTGTCGAAAGAGATACGCCAAGGATTGCGCAAACCGTACGCCCAAACCTCACTTCCAAACGGGTTATCGGATGGGATGGTGTATCCGTTTGGCACATTGAAGTCACTAACATCCACCCGCAATATCTTGCCCAGCAGAGAGTTTTGGTTTTGTCCGTTCTTGTGCGGGTCACCTGCGAGTCCGCCATCTCCCAACGCAAGGTAGAGATACCCATCGAGGCCGAAAGCAACTCCCCCGCCGTTGTGATTCGGGTAGGGCTGCTTGATGGTAAGCAATATCGTTTCGCTTATCGGGTTGGCATACGCATCGAATAAAAAGCGGGAGATGACTGTATCCCCGTTCTTATCTGTGTAGTTGACGAAGAACATGCGAGCATCGGGGGATGGATAAAACGCAAGTCCGAGCAGACCCTGTTCATTGCTATCGCTGCCAACTCGATCAGTGATGTCGAGGAAGGGTTGGTCGAGAAGTTGCCCATTTTCAATGATGCGAATCCTGCCCACTTTTTCGATGACATATAACTTATTGGTGCCGTCATTCGCAACCTGCAAATCCACCGGGCGGTTCAGTCCATTGGCAACGAGCTGCCATTGGTAGTTTTGTATCGCGGGGTATTGGCTCGCGTATAGCGTGGGGCTGACCGTTGGTGGGAGTGTGGGCGAATCCGTTTGCGGCTGGGATTCTGTTTGGGTGGCCGGAGCAGCTATCGGCGGGGAAAGAGGCGTGATGGTCGGTGAAACAGACTCTGCCAATCCTCCACAGGCAAGGATTGGCAGAGTCAATAAAATTAGTAGTCGCTTCATTATTCTTTTACATCGGTGGTTTCAGCATCCACCACTTCATCCTGTGTATCGCCGGATGTCATGTTTCCACTGAGCGCTTTCGTATGTTCTTCTACAACTTCCGGAGGGCAAAGTTCAGTGAAAACGTAGGAGCCAAGCCAGAGGATCGCGGCATCATCCAACACGCCGATGACAGGCAGGGCAATATTCGGGGCGAGGTCGGCGGGAAACAGCAAGTAGGCAAATGCGCCGATCGGAATTAATTTGGCTAGGGCATTTACACGTTTATCGCCCATAAGGCGAAAGATAAGCTTAAGTTGGTTAATCACATTGCGGACCACGCCGCCCTGCTGGGTAATTGTGATATCTGAAGGTTTCTTTTCTGCCATTTGAATCTCCTTTATAGTGTGCATCCATTATATTCGATTTGTAATACTACCGTTTTGATATACGAATCCGGCGGGAATGAGGTGCAAAGTAAAAAGTACCCTGGAGCATTCTCCAAAGTTTGAAGTGAAGACCGTGGTTATGGAAGAAGCGTAGTACAACTCTCGTAATGATGATAATGCATTAAGGTAAAATCCATGAATGCCCTACCTGATAGACGGCCACAACCTGATCCCCAAATTCGGCCTGCGGCTGGATTCTGAGGATGACGAAATGGAACTGGTTGAAATTTTGCAGGAGTTTGCGAGACTGAAACGCCAGCAGGTGGAAGTTTATTTTGATGGAGCGCCGGTCGGTTCAGCCGAGACCCGAAAACTGGGTACCGTCCGAGCGCATTTTATTCGGCTCGGGCAAACTGCCGATAACGCCATCCGCGCCCGCTTGAATACTATGGGCAAGGCGGCAAAGAATTGGACTGTGGTTTCTTCTGACCATGAAGTGCAAAGCGCGGCGCGAGTTAACCAGGCTCAATTCATTTCATCTGAAGAGTTTGTGAGGCTGGCACGAAATGCCAAACAGTCGGCGTCTCAATCTGGAGTTGGCAGCGCTGATAAAAAACTCTCCCCGCAGGAAGTGGATGATTGGATGGAAGTCTTTCGTGAAAATAAACGCTAATTCAGACACATCATGTCCAATTTCTAACCTTGCTTTAATGTTATCCAGACAAATCAGGTGTATATTATCTTTATTGACACCTGCCCTCCCCTTTATTGGTATTTAGGTGTCTACCGCCGCCAGATTTGCATGTCCCCCCCATGCTGACTGGCGGCGGAACCTTTTAATGTACAGCGACATTTATGTCGCACTTCATTAGGAAGCAACATAAATGTTGCGCTACCAAACCTGTTATAAAAGACTCAGCCGCAGATTATATAATCTGCGGCTGAGTCTTTTATAACTAAAGTTTATTTTTCTACTTCCACTTCCACGCCTAAGATTCGGTCAAGCCGAAAGGTGCGGTCGGCTTCGCGGGTATGGCAGTAGGCTTGCAGATAAATGTAATCAGATAGGCCGATCACGTCTTTTGGGGATATCCAACGTTCGGAAGTTTCACCATCTTTATCCACATATTTGATAAACAAACGCTTGCCGCTGTTGATGGCTTCGCTAAGTTCTGTGGGAAGGTACACGCCTTCTTCAGGCCAGGCGGGGGAATTGTAGATGCCGATGAAATCATCGAGTGGCTTATCCATCTGCTTGAGCGAGTCCATCATGGCGAAGAAGAGATTCTTGGCGGTGATCGCATCCCGAAGGGCGCGAGAATCTTGCATATTGGCGGAGACATGAAAATCCGCGGCGAGATGCTCAAGGCTGTAGGATGGCAGTTCATAGAAATCACGAGCGAGCAGCAAGGTGTCGATCAGGTTGGGGATTTCGACGGTGCGCCCCAGTTTGCGAAATTCGTTATCGAGGAATTGAATATCAAATTTGGCGTTGTGACAAACAACCACCGCATCTTTTAACGCCGCTTCGATCTGGTCGATGACTTCTTCAAACTTCGGTGCAGCGGATAGTTTGGATTCGTCCAGGTTGTTGATGTGAACTGCCGAGGGTGAAAGAGTCCGCTCGGGGTTGATGAGCAGGTCAAGGGTCGATTTGATGCGTTTGCCTTCGGTGAGGACAATGGCAATTTGGCAGATCCGATCCCCAAACCAGGGAGAAAGGCCGGTGGTCTCGATATCCAGAAAAGCGAAGCGGGCATTTGCAATGTTAAACATAATTGGCGCACCTTTTGAGTGCGCCAATCTTACCGTTATTCATTGCACAACGCAAATAAGTATTGTGGATACCCGTATAGCGACTCTTCGCTACGATCAGAGTGATTTCGCCCTGCGGCGTTGGATGATGCTGTAGACCGCAAGCGCGAACACAAAGAACGCAGCGACCCAGGCGCTGTTCGCAACCAGAGTTTCGGCGGCCTGTTTATTGGCGATACCGATAAAGGACCAGACCAGCACGAACACATATCCTGAGTCGAGGCGGGTAATCGTCATGGCGAGGGCGAGGATACTGGCAACGACCAGCATGATGACAGCCCATACCTGCGGCGCAATGCCCAAGCCGTTCCAATCGATGAAGTAAAGATAATCGGTGACGTTGGCAACGGTGGCAACCGTGATCCAGCCAAGGTAGACGCTGAAGGGAATATCCAAGCTCCATTTTTCAGCGCTGGAGACAGGGGTTTTGCCCACGTTGAGATTGAGATAGCTGACGATCAGCAGCCCCAGCAAGGCGAGCATCACCAACACGCTCAAGCCGAACAAATTGTAATGCCAGCAGAATAACCAGGCTGCGTTGAAGATGCCGCTTACGGCAAAGGTGAAGCCAAGTTTGCGCAGGCGCGGACTTTCCTTTTGCGCAGACCGATATTGATAGATCGCGAATGCGATCCAGCCAATGTAGATGACGCCCCAGATGGCAAAGACATAGCCGGCGGGCACAAAGTAGACCTGAAAACGGTCCGAGATCTCGCCGGTATTCTGTCCGTTAAGCGGCAGGGTACTGGCAAGGATATTTACCGCAAGCGCCAGCGCTACGGATAGCGCATTGGCAAGTTGGCGTACTGAATCTTTTGACATGCTGTCCTCCAAGTTGAATTTGTATCGCAGAGACAGGTTCATCATACGACTTATTACTGCCAATTGCTATCATGAAGTCTTTGAAAAACTTATTTATGGAAAATTAAAAAAAGAAAGAATTGGGGAGATTTAACACCTTTCACCAATGAAAGCTGTATCTTATGTCCAACTTATTTTCAGTCTATCCGGAGGGTTTACACGTGGATCATGAAAAAACAGTATTCCATTACTTGCCAAAATGAAAACTTAACAGAAATGGGAGGCAAGTTAGTACTTTAGTCATGTGTACATCCCCCTCCTTTGAGCATTGACCATGTTAACCTAATAACGCGATGTGCCGTCATGCTCACAAAAAGAAATCTGCGCATCGTGCAACAAAAGGTTGGCTTCAAAAAGGAGAAAACAAAGTAATGAATAAAATAATACATCGACTAATAAGTACTATTGCAGCACTCGCCCTAACAATCGGGAGCTTCGTTGACACGCGAGCTTTATCGCAATCGCCAGTCCAGATCATTTCAGGTAACTTCACTTCTACAATTGTTCTAGACGGTCACAAGTACGATGGAACAATTATTGATGGAGCAGTTGTGCATAATACCGGCGGGGACGGTATCACCTTACGAAACGTAGATAACGTAATCATTCGAAACTGCGAGATCTACGGAGTAAGTGAAGGCATTGCCTTTAGCTCTCTCGGCACCACGAATAACACCGTGATCGAGAATTGCAATATCCACGATACCGGACGCAATGGGATCATTGTCAAGCAACATGCAACACAGGGCAGCAACCAGACGAATGTGGTGATTCGCGGCAACACCATCACCCGCACGGGACAAAGTTCCACCAGTGGGGCGTATCACGGTATCTATATGCAAGCCACCGATAACGTCATCATCGGCAATACGATAGACGTATCAACTGGCAACGGAGTAAGCATCCGCTCGTCCGGCACAGTCTCTGGCAATCGAATCTCCAACACAGCAAAATCCTGCGTGCGGTATTTCAGCGATAATGCCACTGGGGCAACAAAAAAACTGCTGGTGGAAAACAACCTATGTGTAAATCCTCCGGCAAACTACCCCGGATTAAGCATTTTGTGGGGTGATAATTTAAGCGTAGTGACCGATTATGTGATCAGGTTTAATACGATCATAGGAGGACAAAATAGCATACAGGTCCAGTCCCAGCAATTCTCTGCATTCAATGTAAGTGTGTACGGCAACTTGTTCAATAAGTCGCTTATAACCGATTACATTGACTACAACGCCGGCAACATATTATCCACATTACCACTAAACACGGATTACTCCCCACCCATTGGATATCCAGTATCAGTACAGGATTATCCAAATACAGATATAAATGGCAAAATAAGAACTGCCAGCCAACTTGACGCAGGTGCGTTTGATTTCAGCTCCACATCTTCCCCAATACCTACCACAATTCCTTCAACAGCGACGACAACTTCGCTCGCCACGCCAACAAAAATAGTCCCGTCGACCACCCCAACGTCTTCACTCCCGGCGACCGCCACACAGACGGTGACCATGGTTCCAGTATTTCCTTCCAATACTCCGAC
Source organism: Candidatus Villigracilis propinquus (assembly GCA_016714565.1). Lineage (GTDB taxonomy): Bacteria > Chloroflexota > Anaerolineae > Anaerolineales > Villigracilaceae > Villigracilis > Villigracilis propinquus. The sequence continues at coordinate 121,497 of JADKDM010000015.1, read as the reverse complement.
TTCACTCCCGGCAACTGCCACGCAGACGGTGACCAAGGTTCCGGTACTTCCTTCCAATACTCCGGCCCCGATCCAGTCGACCACCATACCACCCATTGTGCCTGCGGGGCAAAATGCAGTTGATATGCATGTGAAGAATGGAACCGATGATGTTGAAGAAAGCTCAACAGGCATCATATACGTAGACAGCACAGACCTTGAACTAATTAATGCCGGGAACAACCAAATAATCGGGATTCGTTTCACAGGAGTGGATATTCCCAAAGGCGCAACGATCACGAATGCATATCTGCAATTCAAGGTTGACGAAACCTCATCGACCAGTACAAAACTTTTCATTCAGGGTGAGGCAAGCTCAAACGCACCAGCATTTACCAAGACAACCCGCAATGTTTCATCGCGCCTGAAGACATCTAAAATCGTAAATTGGCTTCCCGTCTCCTGGCTAAAACTGGGAGTGGCAGGGGTGGACCAGCGAACACCTAATTTGGCACCCATCATTCAGGAAATAATTAATCAATCAGGTTGGGCAACAGGCAACTCAATGGTGCTAATCATTACTGGCAGCGGCAAACGCGTGGCGCAAGCATTTGAAAATAACCCTGCCGGGGCGCCTGTTTTACACATCGAATACAGTGTGACGGCAAGCGCCGCCAGCAACGCCACAATGACCGCAACAACAATCCCGACCGGTTCGCCAACCGCATCGCCTACAGTTGTCTCAACTGTGGTGTCACCTACAGTAACTCAATTGCCACCGACTCTCAGCAACACTGAGACATCTGTTCCACCTACTATAACCGCCGTACCTACCGAAACACTTATTCCACCCACCATAACCGCCGTACCCACTGAAACACCCACTGAGGCACCAGCTACACCATAAGTATTTCGTTCCTTTGTCTTGCCTGACCGTTCTATAAAAAAAGAAGAGACTCGTCCTGGGAAATTTGGGCGGGTCTCTTCTATATTCAGTTTATCTTTCAATCAAGATATTTCGCCAGATTGCAGGAAATATGCATCTACAACAAGATTAAGGCAGGTTTAATACCTTGATAGTCCCGCCTGCCTGGTTCGAGATATAGATGCGTCCATTGGCATCGAAGGCAATGCCGACAGGGCGTTTGAAAGGCGCGTTGACAAAACTGCCATCGCCCCAGGCCCAGAGGAATTCGCCGTTGTTGTCAAAGACCTGCATACGGCCAAGGTCATAGTCGGTGACGTAGACATTTCCAGCAGCATCCACGGCAATGGCCTCGGGTGTGCCTTTCACTTTGATATCCGAGCCCATATACCAGGAGGCCAGGACATTCCCGGCCGCGTCAAATTTTTGGACGCGCTTGGCTTCGTAATCGGCAACGAAAATATTTCCATTCGCGTCCACAGCGATGCCGGTGGCATGCCTGAACTGACCTTTGTCTATGCCGCCTCCGCCAAACTTCATCAGGAAGTTCCCGTCGTTATCAAATTTCTGGACGTATGGAACGGCATCATCAGTAACATAGACATTTCCGTTCTTATCTGTGGCAATGCCAATAGCACGGATGAATTGTCCGTCTTCTTTGCCTTCGCTGCCCCACATGGTGATGAAGTTGCCCGTGCTGTCAAACTTTTGGATGCGGAAATTTTCATTATCCACGACGAAAACATTGTCATTGGGGTCAATGGCCAGGCCTCCAAAACCGAGGGAATTGAATTCCCCTTCGGCGCTGCCTTTGGCATCCCATTTGTCGAGCAGGTTGCCTTCGGGGTCAAAGACCAGCACGCGGCTTTTGCCCGCATCGTTCACATAAATATTTCCCGCCGAATTGATCGCAATGCCATAGGGGTCTTGCATGATGTCGCCCTGGTTGGTGATCTCAAGCAATACTTCAGGATTCATGTTTACCTCGGGTTCGGGAGTGGGTGTTTGAGTTGGAGCAGGGCTGGGCGTGGATGTTGGCGAAATGGGAGTTGAAGTCGAGCATCCACTTAAAAGGATACAGATCAGAATAATAATGGGAATCTTTTTCATTCTCTCTCTCCACTACTTTGGTTGACCGATTATAGGAGAAGGGAATCGTAGTGGCATCCCTCTAACGAAGGGTATTTAATGATCGTATGGAACTGTTTGCGTGAATTGCCGGGGGATTAACTTTAGCGTGCCTGCCCGCGAATTTGGAAGCGGAGTCCATCGACCAGGCTTTGGATCTCTGCTGGAGCAGAGGGATGACTATCCGCATGACGGAAAACAACTGTCAGCACGAAGGGAGGCGCGTGTTCTTCGAGCGGTATCCACTCGTAAGTGAGCATCACGCCCAAGCGGTTATGAATCCGAACGGTGTGATGGTCAAAACCCACAAGCTGTTGAGCCTGCTCCCGCGTGCAGAGCGCGATTGCCTGATCGGGGTGTATTTGATTTAAAGGGTTTGGGCATGTTTCCATCTTATTCAAATCTTTCAAAAATGTAAATATTTCATCCCCCAAAAGTAACCCATTTGGACGTATATTTACGACTAGGGTATTGGGAAAGCAAATAACCGGCCCGTTATTTTGAAAACACAAAATCGGTTATAAACAAGGAAACTATGAGAATTAAGGCAAACAAAACAATCGTAATCATCGCTCTTGGGCTTGTCACTATCGCGCTTAGCGCATGCGGCACTCCAGGCAGCAACATTCTTGGCGGCGCTGCAGGGCAGCCAACCGCAACGAACGCCTCCCCCACACAGCCAGAAATTTCTCCAGAACCGCCCACCCCCACCATTCCTGAATCCACCGGCCACATCATCTTCGTCTCCGACATGGAAGGCGTTGCCGGACTATATCTCTCCACCCCTGACGGCTCCGAACAAACCCGGCTGACCGAATTTACAGCCGAAGACTTAAGCATTTCACCGGATGGAACCCGCGTGGCATTCGTCTCCAACGCCAATGGCAATGCGGATATTTACATTCTCGATATCGCCACTCATAACGTCACTCGCATCACCGATGCCGCCGAAAAAGACTCTGCGCCAAGCTGGTCACACGATGGAACCCGGCTAGCTTTTGAATCATTTCGAGATGGCAACTTTGAGATCTACATGGTCAACGCGGATGGCAGCAACCCCACCCGCCTCACTAATGATGCAGCATTTGACGGCAGCCCCATGTGGTCACCTGTTGCGGATGAGATCGCCTTCACAAGCAACCGCTTTGGGAACTCAAACATCCTGATAGTGACTCCCAATGGCAGTATCTCTTCATTGACGACGAGCAGCGATCCGGACTCCGCCCCAGCATGGTCTCCTGACGGGAGGATGATCGCATTCCAATCATCCTCCGGCAACCTCTCGAACATTTGCCTGATCGGCCGTGACGCGCTCAACCAACGCTGTGTCACCACTGTTCCTTCGGATTATGGCGTGCCGGTCTGGTCACCGGATGGCGGCTTCCTCGCGGTTCATGCAAAGCAAAGCGCAGGCTACGGAATCAACATCTACAACATCTCGGATGGCTCGATTCTGGAACTATCCGCACCAGGCATTGACCCACGCGGCGACCCAGCCTGGTCGCCTGAAGGGCTGCGAGTGGTCTTTCAAGCTCAAGCCGACGGGAATATGTATCTCTTCACGGCACTCATCTCCGCCAACCAATTCACCCGCATAACAGCCATCAACAGCCATGACGGTGAACCGGTCTGGAACACTCAATAGAAAGTACAAGAACAGCGGCTTGCAATAAGGGCTGAATAATTCAAAAAAGAGACATCAGGCGATGTCTCTTTTTTGATACCAAACTCCAGCCGCCGCGAATGGCGGCATGAGAAATATAAGGTCTATTTATACACAAAGTTCAGACTGCCAGCGGGTTTGTCGCCCCAATAATTGGGATTGGCGACAAGAACCAAACCGGCATCCGTCCACGATGAAACCTGATACGGTCCGCTTGAGATGATGGTGCTGTCCTGTCTGCCGTAATTCCCGGAGGCCAGCGCAGCAGGACTCAAGATGGCAAAGGCCGGGTCTGCCAGATATTTGAGCAAGTCGGGCACGGGGCGATTCAAATGGATCAATACAGTATTCACATCCACTTTTTGAATCCCATCCACTGAGGATTTTGCGCGATCATCCGCACCCTTCTCTCCGAGAAAGCCCAGGAAGATGCGGCCCCAGGCGGCATAATCACCGCTGCCGCGTAAGGGACTCTGCGGGTCGAACCAGCGATTGAAATTCTCTGCAACGATATCGGGGGTGATCTGTGTACCATCGCTAAAAGTTGCGCTGGAGCGCAGGGTAAAGATGTAATCCAGTTGGTCATCGGAGATCACCCAGGATTCAGCGAGAGCCGGATCCGGCTCTCCATCTGCACCAAGGCGGACAAGACCTTCATATATATACCCGGAGATCATGAGCGAATCGTCATCCAGAGCGAGGGCCGGGTCGAGATTAATATCCGCGCTGACTTGCGTGGGGGGCACTTCCGCCTGTGCAGGCGGCTGCGTTGCAACGCCTGCGGCTTCGGTGGGCGGCGCCTCTTCTGTAACAGTCGCAGTTGCGGGCTGGCAGGCTGTCAGTATCAAAAGGGATACAAATAAGAAAACAAAAGAAAAACGGGAGAATATTTGATTTTTCATAGTTTATAAATTCCTTGTTTCACAACATCAATGTATTCTTTATTCTAGCCCAAATTAATTAATTAGGGAATAAGACTTTGGTTCCCTGCATTGCAGTTCCGTGCGATTATGGGCTCACCGCAAAGCCGGTCTTTCCAAAAACTGAAACCGCGCAACCCTTTTTTACCGGAATGCGCAACTAATTCTACGGATAGTTAAAGTAAATTCCCGCAATTTGCTAAAAACCTGTCAGGATTGGAGACTCCGTCAACATGTTAACAGCATAATGATTGAACGAGCAAATCAAGACAGGACATCTCTTATTAGATATAATGAAGATAGTCTCCAATAGTGAACTGAAACACCAAATATTCTCGCAACACCTTATTTTTGAATACGCCCTGACAGGCAGGAATTATTGTATTTTTAACAGAAGTTGAAATCGAAGCAGGTCTAAAGAATATAGAGGTTGTATGAAAACAAAAAATTATTCCTCCATCCTGAAATTCGTCTCGGTGGCAGTCATATTTTCCCTGATACTGGCCGCATGTGCGCCCGCTCCCCTCTCTGGGGCGGCCGGTGCAGATGCTACCGAGCCCCCAGTTGTTGAGGCCCCTGCGACCGAACCACCTGTCGCAACCGAACCACCTGTCGCAACTGAACCACCCGTTGCAACTGAACCACCTGTCGCAACTGAGCCGCCGGTTGCAGCAGTTCCCAGCGATACCCCGATCCCAACCGAGACGCTGGATACATCCCAAGCTCAAGTGCTTGTTATTCCAACAGAAACTCCCACGCCAACTATGACGGTAACTTCAACCATCACAGCCACGGCGGGTGTTGGTCCGGCAGCGGCTGCTGGATCGAACAGCAAGGCAACAGAAACATCAACCCCCACGCCAACAGCAACAGCCCAGGCGGCGGGTCAACAAAATCAACCGGGTCCGGCGGCTGCTCCTGTAGTGGATGATCCCTATCTTGGTTTAAGTGTGGCGTGTAACAGAGACCTGTCTGCCACCTTTACGATCACAAACATAGGCGGCGCTTTAACTGGCGGTAGCTACACAGTCAGCGAACCCGGGAAATCTCCGGTCACCACTACTTTGGATTTAAACTCAAACCAGAGCATTTCGTTCAACACCGCCGGAAATGCCACCGTCGCGGTGACTTACAACACGTCCCAACTTGAGAGTGTTGATCTCTCTGCGATCGGGACATGCCTGCCGTTGCCCGACAACACAGCCACTAATACAGCGACCGCAACCAGGACACCCACAGCCACCAGAACACCTACTGCCACAAAGACCCCCACATCCACCGTCACAGCCGGGCCTTCCCCCACAGCTTCCAGCACCAACACAGTGACGCCGACCAGAACGCCTACCAATACAAAAACACCAACTTCCACCAAGACCCCCACATCCACCGTTACACCCGGGCCTTCCCCTACGGCTTCCAGCACCAACACAGTGACGCCGACCAGAACGCCTACCAACACAAAAACACCGACCCCTACAAAGACTCCCACATCCACCGTCACACCCGGGCCTTCCCCCACGGCTTCCAGCACCAAGACACAAACCCCGACAAGGACTCCTACTGCCACTAAAACTGTTACTTCAACACCGACATCCACACCGACCCGTGATATCGTAGACGGTCAACTGGATTTACAGGTATTTTGTAATGTGGACAAGAGCGCGACCTTCGTTATCCGGAACATTTCCGGCGCAGTCAGCGACGGTACGTTCACCCTGTCCGATCCTTCCCAGAGCGGACCCATTGACCTGCTGCCCGGCGGCCTCGTTTCCATAAAGGGTGCCGGCAATGCAACCATGACCGTCACATACCGCACATCCTTCCTTTCTTCCGTGAAGTTGAGTACGGTTGGTTCATGCCTGGTACGCCCAACCAACACGCCCACAAATACACCCACCAGCACGCCTACCAGTACGGCGACCAGCACCCCGCCCGCGCTGCCCTCTTTGTCCGCAACTGGCGTTTGCAGCGGAGTCAATACCGGCACAGCGACTTTCGTCATCACCAACAACGGCAACTCCATGTCCACGCCGTATACTTACAACGTAACGGATGACAAAGGCGCGATCGTTGACACAGGTACCTTCCAACTCGCCGCAGGTGGAAGCACGGTCATTAATGTAAGCGGCTCTTCGGGCACGTACACACTATCCAGTCCAAATGACAATACCCTGACAGCGCAGGCGGATATGTCGCTTTGCGTAGCGCCTCCTCCTCCGCCCCCATCCTTGACCGTAACTGGCGCATGTACTTCCGTCGCTGGTACTGCCACCTTCATTGTCACGAACAACGGCAGCACTGGCATGCCAGCCTCCTACACCTACAACGTGAAGGATGCAAACGGCAATATCGTGGACACCAACACCTTCCAATTGGCCGCCGGAGCAAGCACCACTATTACGGTGAACGGGCTTTCCACTTCCTATACATTCTCCAGCCCGAATGATGCAGGTTTAACGACAGTGGCAGACATGTCTCGCTGTATCCTGCCTCCTCCTCCGCCTCCGCCGCCCCCAGCTTTGACGGCAACCGGCGTGTGTACATCCAACGCGGGCACGGCAACCTTTGTGATCACCAATACCGGCGCAGACATGACGGTTCCGTACACCTATAACGTCACGGACGACAGCGGCAACGTGGTTCAAACTTCCACATTCCAACTGGCTGCCGGAGCAAGCACCACCATCACGGTGACCGGCTCTTCTAAATCCTATACACTTGAGAGCCCGAATGACAGCGCCCTGAAAGCAGTCGCGGATATGAGTACCTGTGTGACACCGCCTGCCCCGGTACTTTCAGCCAGTGGTGTTTGTACCTCCAATGCCGGAGAAGCGACATTCGTCATCACGAACAGCGGCGCGGCCATGTCCACTCCGTACACTTATGAGATCAAGGATGCCAGCGGCGCAGTTGTAAAGACCGCCACGATCCAATTGGCCGCAGGTCAAAGTATCACCATCACGGTCACAGGCAGTTCCACACTATACACATTATCCAGCCCGAATGATGCCAAGTTGACTGCCAAAGCGGATATGTCCACCTGTGTAACGCCTCCACCTCCCCCGGCACTAACCGCTACCGGCGTCTGCACAGACGAAGCAGGAACCGCCTCCTTCATCATCACGAACAATGGTGGTGACATGGCCGTGGCTTACATCTACACCATAAAGGACATCTACGGCAACATTGTTCAGGCGGGCACTCCTTTCCAATTGACTGCCGGACAAAGCCTGACGCTGACTCTGAAAAACGTCACCACAGGTCTGATATTGTCCATCACCAATGCCGGTAACCTAACGGCGGAAGTATCCATGGCAAACTGTCACGAACCTGTTCCAGCAGTTGGCCCGGCATCGCCTTCCATTTGTATCCAATGTCTTGTGTTCCATACCTTCCGTGACGACAATCTTGAAGTCTATCGTCTGGATGGAATTGAAGGACAGGAAGGCTTCAAGCTTTACAACCTTTCACAGGACGAATCTGTGGACAGCCGACCGAGCCGCGCGCCCAATGACTCGAACGTGGTGTTCCAAAGCGAACGCGACGGGAACGTGGAACTCTACTACACCGACCTGCTTGGAAGCGGTGAAGCCACCCGCCTGACCAACACCGAATCGAACAACACCAACCCGATGTACGGGCCGGATGCGCGCACCATCGTGTATCAGAGTGACAGGAACGGTAACTTCGATCTATTCACCATTGATCAAGTAACCGGCGAAGAGCTTCAGATCACAAGTGACACTGCGGACGATATCAATCCGTTCTACTCGCCCGACCTCAAGTGGTTGGTCTTCCAGAGCAACCGCTACAACAACTGGGATATCTTCGTCCTCAACGTTGAAACGGGTAACGAATACCAATTGACCGACACCCCCACGGATGAGACCTTCCCAAGCTGGTCGCCGAACGGCAGGCAGATCGCATACCTGATGAACAACGCCGGTAAAACAGATCTCTACATCGTTGACCAAAACGGAAAAAATCAGCAGCGCATTACCGTGGACGGACGCACCAACAACCATGTTTGGTCACATGAAGGCAACCGTATCGCCTATCAATCCGAACGAAACGGCAACCTTGATGTGTACAGCTATGACCTGATCAACAAAAAGGAATATCGAGTGACCACCTACGAAGGGATCGATTCAGGCCCGACCTGGGACTGCGGCAGCACGAACCTGGCATTCACCTCCGACCGTGACGGTGACACGAACATCTTCCAGGTGTTCTGGCAGGGCGGCGAAGCCGGTAACATGACGATCGATCCGGCCACCGACAAATGGTCACAGTGGCGGCCATCCAACGATGTTTCGAGTGTCGGGCATTAGCAAGTAGTTTATTCAACAAGTTATGAAAGAACAGAAAGGGCACGCGAGTGTCCTTTCTGCTTTTATTTATGAGGGAGTCCAGAAGCTCTGCTTCTGGCACATGACAGCTGATCCGCAAGTAGAACTTGCGGACTCCTTTCCACTTTCAAACTACGGCTATAATCTGCGAATGGAAACCGTATTCACGTTTGTCCCATCACGAAATCATGAATATCCCGATCACCCCGAAAGGCCGGGGAGATTGGAGTTACTTGAACCGCAGCTTGATTCATTTGATGTGGAACGCATTGAACCCATCCGCGCGAGTGTGGACGAGGTGGCGCGTACACATGAGCCGGGGTTGATCGCGGGCATCGAAGAAGTTTGCAAGCAGGGGCCTGGGGTGATCGACCACGCCCCCACCTACATTACCCAAACCTCCTACGAAGATGCCATGCTCGCCGCCGGTGGAGTGATCACCTGCACGCGGGCGGTGATGCGCGGCGAAGCGAAGAACGCCTTTGCCATCGTCCGCCCGCCGGGGCATCACGCGGAGCCAGACCGCGCCATGGGATTTTGCATCTTCAACAACATCGCCATCGCCGCGCAGGATGCGTTGGCAAATGGGATGCAGCGCGTGATGGTGATCGACTATGATGCTCATCATGGCAACGGCACGCAAGCCGCATTCATGAACGATGAACGGGCTGGCTTTATTTCCACACATCAATGGGGAATTTACCCGGGTACCGGCTGGATAGAAGATGCACCGCATGCGAAGAAACGCATCGCAAATGTTCCACTCCACGCCCATGCAGGGGATGAGACGTTCTCACGCGTCAGTGATGCGATCTTCAAGCCGATGGTCGAGGCTTTCCGTCCACAAATGCTGTTGATCTCGGTTGGATTTGATGCACACTGGAATGACCCGCTCACTTCGTTGGGGCTATCCACACAGGGGTACTTTAACATTGCGAAGAAACTGGTTCACCTTGCGGAAGAATACTGTGATGGAAAGATCGTCTTTGTATTGGAAGGCGGCTACGACCCGCGGAACGTGGCTCACGGCGTGGACTCTGTTTTCGGCGCATTGACCAAACGTCCGCTTAAGTACGAAGCGAATGATCCATCCCCGCACAAGGACCCGGATCACGAGTCACGTATTGCTGAGATCCGCAGATGGCAGGGGTTGTCATCCTAGGACATATTGGGGTGTGTGTTTATGAAAGTTCCATCGTACACTTTTAGAAATTCGATCATGAAGAGGAAAGAGAAATGAAAAAATTTTTTGCATTCTTAGCGGTTCTCGGAATTTTATCTCTGGCTTGCCAGACGCTGATGCCAACACCGGCGGTTCCTGTAACGGAAACCCTGCCGCCTGTGGAAGTCAACACAAGCATTGAGACCAAGCTCGAAGAATTGGGTGGAACTCCGTGCGCGGAGCAGCCCGACATGACCTGCGTGACAATTCAGGTTCCGTTGAATCATTTTGATACGGCGAATACGGAAACCATTGATGTGGTCTTTGCTGTGTTGCCCGCTTTTGGAGAACGATACGGCATGTATGTGCAGGCCTCCCCGGGCGGGCCGGGCGGCGAGGGTATCAGCAGCGCGTACACCGATTATTTTAGCGACAGCATTCTTGAGCATTACGACATCGTTTATTACGACCAGCGCGGCATTGGGCTGTCCAATCCGTTGGAGTGCCCGGTAACGCATGAAGCGGATTTTCTCAGCTACCTCACCGGGACGGATGATGCCGGAGAGGAAGGCGCTGACACCTCCGAAGAGCAAACCGCTCTGGTGGAAGATACACGCAAATATATTGCAGACTGCGTTGCAGAGATCGGCATTGACCCGGCCAAGCTGGCTTTCTTTGGCACGACTCAAGTTGCCGAGGATATTGAGTCTTTCCGCGCGACGATCGGCGATGAAAAGTTCTGGATGTACGGCGTGAGCTATGGAACCGCGGTGGCGCAGACATACGCATACGCACACCCTGACCGGCTCGCGGGGCTGGTGCTCGATGGAACCATCAACATGACCTTGAAAGGCGAAGAGGGCTTGCATGGGCAGGAAGTGGCATTCGAAAAAGTTTTACTGGCCGTGTTGAATGCCTGCAATGATGACATTGCCTGCGCGGCCGACATGGGTGGTAAGGATGCGGTAGCCGTCTACGATGATCTCGCAACAAAATTAGCCGACAAGCCCATTGACTATGAATATCCGCTGGCAAGCGGCGAAACCGTGAAAGGCAAGTTCACCTTTAATCAGCTTGAATACACTGCCTCATCTCAAATGTACTCCCTTGTTGGGCGCATGACCTTCCTGAAGGCGCTGGCCGCGACGCAGCAAGGTGACTTCATCCCCATGATGCGTTTGATGTATAACAACACAAATATTGACCCGGCCACATTTGATTACCTAGGCGACCCGACGTTCTCCGACACGATGTTACTCGGCGTGTATTGTACGGACGATCAATTTCTTCAGCGGGACTCAGGAAGAGCGCATCGCGCAGTCCATTGAAGCTGGTCAGGCTTCGAATGGCACGGTGCCACGCCTTGACGGTTCCCTGTACGTTGGCGTAAGTTGTGCCTTGTGGCCTGCCTCACCAATGGAATCTACAACACGTGAACCACTGGTTTTGGAAGGTGTGCCAACTTTCGTTTTGAACGCCACTCTCGACCCGGCGACTCCGTTCGAAGAGGGTAAGTTCGTGGCAGAGAATCTTGCGGATGGATATCACATTTACGTGGAAGGTGGCGCTCATTCCATTTACGGCTGGGGAAATGAATGCCCCGATGATTACATCACCAACTTCCTTGTGGATGGCACGCTCCCATCACAACGAGAGATCGTGTGTACCGATTGGGAAACCGAACCCTACACCTTCTACACTCCCAACCTGCCAGAGAAGGCCAGTGACTTTGACAGCCTCATTGATATGATCATTGCGATCGAAGAAAATCTCTATTACCTGCCTGAGTTCTATTTTGGGGATTGGGAAGAAGAGACAGTCATCGGCTGCACCTATGGCGGCGCGTACTCATTTGGTCTTAGCCCGGACGGAGTAGCATACGCATATGACCATTGTTCCATGATTCCCGGAGTCGTGCTGACAGGCACGGCCAGCTACAACAGCAACCTTTATGTCTTCAACTCCACGTTGGCGGTCAGCGGTGAAAAAGAGGGCAACCTCTCGTACGTCTATAATTACCAGACCCAAACCGCCACCCTCACAGGAGAGTATGGCGGAGAGAGCATCAACCAGACGAGATAGTTTATATTTGTTGTACACTTGACTTCTTGCATAAGTATTCGCAGGGCGGGTTGCCTGCACCGTGCAGCAGGCACGCGTGCAACCCGCCAAACCTTATAATTCAAGAGAAAGTCAGGCGGAAAGCCTGACCTACATGTGACTTTTGCAAGAGGTCTACCAAAGAAATGAATAAAGAGGAGTGACGTATGGCAAGAAAGGAAAGCAAGGGATTCGTTCAACTGGAATGGACCTGCCCAAATTGCAGTGTCCGCAACCCAGGCTCGATCAAGATATGCGAAAGCTGCGGCGCGCCGCAACCGGATGACGTGAAATTCGAACGCGCCTCGGAAGAGAAACTCGTCACGGATGAAAAACTGGTGCAGGCCGCCAAAGCAGGCGCGGACATCCACTGCGGTTTCTGCGGCACGCGCAACCCAGGGAACGCAACGAACTGTTCCCAATGTGGTGCGGATCTGAAGGAAGGCAAAGCTCGTCAGGCTGGACAAGTTCTGCAAGCCGCTCCGGCTGCGCCGAAAGTTGTTCACTGCGCGAATTGCAATGCTGAAAACCCTGGCACTGCTGTCAAATGCTCGCAATGCGGCGCGCCGCTGCCTAAAGTTGCCGCACCTGCGGCGGCACAAGCTGCGCCAGCAAGACCGCAAGCTGCCGCTGTCAGCACATCCGCTGCACAGCCAAAGAAGAAAACGAACTGGTTCATCTTTGGCGGGATCGCGGTATTTCTGCTACTTTGTTGCGCGGCGATCTTTATGATGTTCGCGCTGCCGTCCAAATCTGTGCAGGGGACAGTGAGCGATGTGTACTGGCAAACCTCCGTGCCGGTGCAGGAAGTGCAGGCGGTCAACCACTCCAACGAACGCGGAAGCGCGCCATCAGGCGCATACAATGTCTCCTGCTATGATGACAGTCAGGAAGTCTGCGAAGAGAAGACCGTGGACCAGGGCAATGGCTTCGCGGAAGTGGTACAGGAATGCCACACGGAGACGCAGCAATATTGCAGTTACACCGTGGACGAGTGGACGACCATCCAGACGTATGACTTGAGCGGCAATGACACCAACCCCGTGTATGAAAGCCCAAGTTACAGCAGCGATCAACGTCTGGGAACATCCTCCGAGACGTTGACCGTCACCTTCAGCACATCCGATGGACAGGAAACATACACGCCGGGTTCGGTCAGCGAATTCCAGCAGTTCCAGATCGGCAGTGTGTGGACGCTGAAGATGAATGCGTTGGGCGGGGTGGTGGGTGTGGAAAGATAGTAAAGTAACGAGTGATAAGTGAGAAGTAATAAGGAAGAACGCTCTGGCAGGGGCTGCGCCCCTGCCAGACGATTTGAAAACAGCAGGGCGAACCTGCCTCAGAGTAAAGTACGCAAAGAGAAAACTCCTGACCCGTTCGGGAGTTTTCTCTTTATACCCGAGGGTATTATATAATCATCTCATTCTAGTTTTGGAGCTTGTGTTTTGAACAATCATTCGTTGATCACTACTTTGAAAAGCCTGCGCGGAAATCCGCGCGGTTGTGTCTATACGGAACCGCTATGGGGTATTCCTTTCAACCTGTATTCGCCCTATGTTTCTATTTATATGATCGCACTGGGCATGACAGACAAACAGATCGGGCTGATCGTCAGCATCAGTTGGGGTTTTCAGATCGTGCTGGCTTTATTGAGCGGCGTGATAACAGACAAACTCGGCCGCAGGCTTACCACCCTCATCTTTGATATTCTGGCGTGGACCATTCCATCCATTCTCTCTGCACTGGCCCAGAATTTCTGGTTCTTTCTGGCGGCGGGAGTGATGAACAGCTTTTGGCGCATCACCCTCAACTCGTGGAGCTGCCTGCTGGTAGAGGATGCTGACCAAAATCAACTGGTGGATATTTACACCTGGATCCACATTGCCAATGTGATGGTGGGCTTCATGGCGCCGTTGGCGGGGGCACTGATCGGCGTCTTTTCGCTGATCCCCACCATTCGCGGACTGTACATCTTCGCGGCGGTCATGTTCACACTGAAAGCGGTTGTCACGTACATCATGACGGAAGAGACCGGGCAGGGGAAGATCCGTATGCATGAGACACGTCACCAGAGCGCATTCAGCGTGCTGAGTGAATACAGCGGCGTGTTTAAGGAATTGCTGCGTACACCGCAGACGTTGTACACGGCTGGCATCATGCTTGTGATCAGCATTACCACTCTTGTCAGCGGGAGTTTCTGGGCGATCATTGTGACAGAGAGATTGCACATTCCGGCTCAGAGTCTGGCGATCTTTCCATTCGTCAAATCGGGCGTTATGCTGTTCTTTTTCTTCGTGGTCATGCCGCGCATCAACAAGCTGCATTTCAAACTACCGTTGACAATTGGGTTTCTCGGTTTCGTTGTCAGCAATGTGATCCTGATCACCGCACCAGACTTGAGCTACGTCTTTCTCATCATCAGCGTGTTTTTGGAAGCCTGCTGTCTTGCGGCGGTCAACCCGCTTGTGGATCAAATGGTGGTCTTGACCATTGACCCGAAGGAACGCGCCCGCATCCTGTCCATTGTGTATGTGTGCATCATCCTGATCAGTTCACCGTTCGGCTGGATCGCGGGAAACCTCTCCACGATCAACAAAATCCTGCCTTTCGTTTTGAACATCGGTTTGTTCGCCATTGGCACAGCGCTGGTGTACTTTGCGGGGAATGCGTCACAAAAAAGACAGGCAGCAGAAGCGGTGGTATCCTGATGAAAACAGCGGCGATCATCGGTGGCGGGCCTGCGGGCTTGATGGCTGCGGAAGTATTGAGTGGACACGGCCTGCAGGTGGATGTGTACGATTCGATGTCGTCGCTGGGACGCAAATTTTTGATGGCGGGCAAGAGCGGCTTGAATTTGACTCACTCGGAGCCGTTCGAGAAATTTGTCTCGCGCTACGGAAGTAAAAAGCAGGAAGTTGAAAAGTGGTTGTTGAAATTCACACCTGATGACTTGATCGAGTGGGCACACGGACTCGGTGTGGAGACTTTCGTCGGCACTTCGGGGCGGGTGTTCCCAAATGAGATGAAGGCCAGCCCTTTGCTGCGGGCGTGGTTAAAGAGACTGGACGCGGCGGGGGTGAATGTCCATTTGCGGCATAAGTGGATGGGAAACATCACCGCCAGAGACGGTGGCGTAGGCGGTATTGAGTTTGAAACGCCGGACGGACTCAAGACCGTAAATGCCGATGCTGTGATATTGGCGCTCGGGGGCGGGAGTTGGGCAAGACTCGGCTCCAGCGGAGAATGGGTCCATTGGCTGGATCAGGCCGGGGTTAAGGTGGAGGCGTTGAAACCATCCAACTGCGGATTCGATGTGGCGTGGAGTCCATTCTTCAAAGAGAAGTTTGACGGGCAGCCGATCAAATCTGTGATATTGACGTTCGGGGATTTTCATCAGCAGGGTGAATTTATTGTGACGAAGGAAGGCGTGGAAGGGAGTTTGATCTACGCAGCTTCGGCGGGGATGCGAGATGAAATTTTAGCGAATGGAAAGGCCGTGATGCGGCTGGATCTTGCGCCCGATAAAACGGAGGCACAGCTGCTTGAGAAGTTGTCGAAGCCGCGCGGGTCGCGTTCGATGGCGAGCCATTTGGAGAAGACGGTGGGGATGAAGGGTGTGAAGGCGGGGCTGCTGCGTGAGTTCGTGCCGAAGGATGAATTTGCAAGCGCATATGGCGCGGCTGGCGTTTTACATGAAGCAGTTACCGGTGCCGCTGGTTGCGACCCGTCCGCTGGATGAGGCGATCAGTTCTGCGGGCGGTGTGAGTTTTGAGTCGCTGAATGAAGATTTGATGTTGAAGACTATGCCCGGTGTTTTTTGTGCCGGGGAGATGCTGGATTGGGAAGCGCCCACAGGCGGTTATTTGTTGACAGCTTGTTTTGCAAGCGGGCGCGTGGCGGCGAATGGAGTGTTGGAGTGGTTCAGCATGTCATCATAAGGAGGAATTTTATGAGCAAGGAATACTACGTCTATATCATGACCAATAAATCCCCCCCCCCCTGTGCCGGGGGCCGAATAACCTCATGCGCCGCGTCCACGAACATAAAAATAAACTTGTTCCGGGGTTTGCCAGCAAATACAACACGCAGAAGTCCCCCACACGCAAGGCGTCCACTACGGGAAAGGCTACAGGCAAAAAAATATTCCAAACAGGGTGAGGGGGGCACCCTATTTGGAACTCCGATATTTTACACAATTTCTATAACTTTGCAAGAGTAAAAAAGACCGACTTGGCGCCGGTCTTTTTTGTCCCTATCCCAAACTTCCAATTGCCTTTTCCACTTCCTCTAAAATTTCGCAGGACTTCACCAGTGCCTTCATCTTGTTATGGTCGTTATACAGCGGCCTGTCCACTTCAAGGTGATCCACATGGCGGCGGATGACTTCCCGCGCTTTCAAGGAACCTTTGCCCGGGGTGAATTCACGGAAGTCCAATGCCTGCGCGGCGGCCATGAATTCAATACCAAGAATGCCATAGGCGTTATCAATGATCTGTCCGTTCTTGAGAGCGGTGTTCATGCCCATGGAAACAAAATCCTCCTGATCCGCCGCCGCAGGGATGGATTGGATCGAAGCAGGCGTGGAAAGGATGCGCTGCTCCACGATCAAATGATCCGCCGTGTATTGAGAAAGCATCAAGCCTGAATAAAAGCCCGGCTGATGCGCGAGGAAATCCGGCAGGCCCTGGGATAATGCGGGGTTGGTCAAACGGTTCAAGCGGCGTTCGGACAACACACAGGTCATCGTGATGGCAATACCAGCCATATCCATTGGCAGGGCAACGGGCGAGCCTTGAAAATTCGCGCCGGTCAATGTTAAATTATCTTCAGGGATGAAGATCGGGTTATCCCCCACGCCGTTCAATTCAATTTCAACCTGAGTGCGTGCATACGCAACCGCATCGCGCGCCGTGCCGATCACCTGCGGCGTGGAGCGCATCGAGTACGCATCCTGCACCTTTGTTTTCATTTTGCCCGTCGTCAAGTCGGAGCCTTCGACCAGCTTCGCGATATTTTTTGCAGAAGTGATCGCGCCTTTAAATCCGCGCAGTTCGTGCAGTTTCGAATTATATGGCTTCATGTTGCCCAACAGCGCTTCAATGGACATGGCTGCGGCGATCTCCGCCTGCTTGAGGAAGCGTTCCATATCGTAAATATGCAGGGCAGACATGGCCGTCAACAAATTGGAACCGTTGATCGCGGCGAGTCCATCCCGCGCATGTAAGCCGGGGATGGGAATTCCAGCCCTGCGCATCGCTTCGTGACCTGGTAACTGCTCGCCGTTTAGAAAGGCCTCTCCCTCCCCCATCAGCAGCAGCGCGGCTTGCGCCATCGGCGCAAGGTCACCGCTGGCGCCTACAGAACCCTTCTGGCAAACAACGGGCGTAACGCCTTTGTTCAGCATCTCTATCAGCGTCAGCGTGATCTCGGGACGGCAGCCTGAATTCCCGTGGGCATGCACGTTAATGCGTCCCGCCAATGCGGCGCGCACATGCTCAATGGGTGCGGGGTCGCCGATGCCTGCCGCGTGGTTGTAGATCAAATATTTCTGAAATTCCTTCACCTGCTCGTCGTTCAGCATCGTCTCGGAAAATTCACCGATGCCGGTGTTCGTGCCGTACATGATCTCTTTGTTGGCAAGCTTTTGCTCCAGCATGGCGCGGCAGACTTTGATCCGTTCCAGCGCTGCGGGGGCCAGTTCAACTTTTTCGTTAAAACGGGCAATGGCAACAAGCTTTTCAACCGTGAGTCCTGATCCGTCGAGAGTGATGGTCATGTATTCTGCTCCTGGGTTAGAATATCAATATTGTAATCCTTTTGACTTTACAAAAATGCTATACTACTTCAACATAGAAGAAAACAACTTAATACCTGGAGGAGAATTAAAAACTCACCTTACGCAATTTGAGTGTTTCAGGGGTATGTCCCCTGAGCGACATATGCAGTGCGGTGAGGGTCTCTATGATTATCTCAGAGACCCTTCGCTCTACTCACATCGTCCCGATGTCCTTCGGGAGGAAATCATGGACAGTGCGTAAGGAGAATTAAAAAGATACGGGTCGCAAAGCAAGTCTCGTATCTTATGTCTGGCTGTTAAAAAAGGGAAACGCCATGAAGAAACGACCGAACGCGGAAGTACGCGCTACAGTGGGGAAAAAGTTAAAAGAGCAGGAGGATACTACCCCTTTCTTGAAGAAAGCCGACCTTCTACAGCGTATCCATGACATAGAAGCGAACCTATTCGAGCTACAGAAACAGAACGAGAAACTGGAACAAGCCCGGGCGGAGGGGGAAGCGGCCTATCGTCAATACACGGACTTGTATGACTTTGCACCCGTCGGTTACTGTACACTAAAGCGGAATGGCAACATCCTCGAAGTCAACCTGGCCGGGGCAACCCTGCTGGGCATGGAGCGGGAAAAACTGATCGGTTCACAGCTGGAGGAGTTTGTTTCGGCTGAATCTCATTCGGCGTTTAAAGATTTTTTTGAAAAGCTGTTATCCGGAACCGGAAAAGAGACCTGCGAATTAACGTTTAAAAAAAGCGAGCCTGATCTGCTTTGGGTGCGTATCGAAGCTACCTGCTTCGAAGGCGGTCAGGAATCCCGCGCCGTGATGTTGAGCACCAGCGAACGCAAGCGCGCGGAAAGCGAACTGCGCGTTTCAGTGACCAAGTACAAAACCCTGTTCGATTCCTTTCCGCTGGGCATTACTGTTTCCGATGCGGCGGGGAACATCCTGGAGACCAACCCCGCCGCTGTAAAGCTGCTCGGTGTGCCGCAAGAGGAACACATACAGCGGGATATTGACAGCCTCGAATGGCAGATCGTGCGCGCCGATGGAACACCCATGCCGCCGGAGGAATTTGCCAGCGTGCGCGCATTGAAGGAAAACATCCGCATCGAAAATATGGAGATGGGAGTCGTCAAACCAGATGGCTCCATCACATGGATCAGCGTCACCGCCGCGCCGCTGCCGCTGGAAGGCTACGGCGTTGTAGTCACCTACGGCGATATCACCGAACGCAAATATGCGGAACAGGCCCTGCAGGAAAGCGAACATCGTTTCCGCACAACGCTGGAAGAGGTTCAAACCATAGCCGTGCAGGGATATGGAATGGACGGCACCACCCAGTATTGGAATACGGCATCTGAAAAATTATACGGCTACAGCGCAGAAGAAGCGATCGGGAAAAGTCTACTGGAGTTGATCATTCCACCCGAAATGCGAGGGGACGTCTGGCAGGCCATTCAGCAAATGGCACAGACCGGGCAACCCATCCCTGCAGCAGAGTTATCGTTAATGCGCAAGGATGGCTCACGTGTGACCGTTTATTCCAGCCACGCCATTACCTCCATTCCCGGAGGCGCACCTGAATTATTTTGCCTTGATGTTGATCTTACCGAGCAAAAGCGGATCGCATCCCTGTTGGATGCGCGCGTGCGCATCAGCGAGTATGCAGATGCACACACCTTGGATGATCTGTTACAAAAAGCGCTGGATGAAGCCGAAACGATCACCGGCAGCCAGATCGGCTTTGCCCACTTCATCAAAGAGGATCAGAAAACAGTGCAACTGCACATATGGTCCACGAACACCCTGGAAAACTTGTGTACCGCCGAAGGCGAGAGCAAGCATTCCCCTGTGGATGAGGCCGGTGTATGGGCCGAGTGCGTTTCAACACGCGGGCCAGTGATCCACAATGATTATGCCGGTCTGCCCGCTGCTCGCCGTAAAGGATTGCCAGAGGGGCATGCGCCCATTGTACGCGAGCTCGTTGTGCCCATTCTGCGGAATGACCTGATCGTAATGATCGTGGGAGTGGGCAATAAACCATATAACTATGATGAGAATGATGTGGAGGCTTTGACTCAACTGGCGGGTTTGGTCTGGGATATTGTGCAGCGCAAACAGGCAGAGGAAGCCGTACGCGAAACTCAGGAATTACTCTCGCTATTTATAAACCATTCCCCCATTTACACCTTCATAAAGGAGGTGACCCCAACCGAAAGCCGTGTGCTGCAAGCCAGCAATAATTTTAACGAGATGATCGGCATCGAGAGCGCAGATATGATCGGCAGGACCATGCAGGAATTATTCCCCCCTGACCTCGCCGCAAAAATGACCGCCGACGATTGGGACGTGGTTGCCAAAGGGCAGATTCTGAAGCTGGATGAAGACCTGAACGGCCATCACTATCACTCTGTCAAGTTTCCGCTTGTTGTGGGAGCTAAAACCCTGCTCGCAGGCTACACCATAGACATCACCGAGCGGGTGCAGGCACAAAATGCCCTGCAGGCATCCGAAGCAAACCTCAAGGCGGTTTTTGAAAATAGCAGCCAAACCTTTCAGGTAATTGATCGAAATCACAAGATACAGTTTTTTAACCAATACGCGAAAGAGATCGGCTTGCGGATCTTTGGAAAAGAAGTACAGCCAGGGGATTCAGTCTACGAATTTATCCGCCCGCAGGACCGCGAGGGTTTTGATCGGAATTTTGATTTCGCACTGTCCGGTGAAGCGAGGCAGGTTGAAAAGATGTTCGAGGTGGGGAATGAAATATTGTGGTTCGAATTCAGTTTTGCGCCGATCCGTACCGAACATGAAGTCATCGGGGTGTGCTTTAGTTCGCAAAATATCACCAGACGCAAACGGGCAGAGACCATCCTGCAGGAGAGCGAGTTGTTCGTTAAAGGGGTGCTCAATTCGCTAACGGCTCACATCGCTGTATTGGACGAGCAGGGGGTGATCATATCCGTCAACGACGCCTGGGTAAATTTTGCGCGTGAAAATGGCGATCCCCACCCTATGGGCTTTGCAGGAGAAAACTATCTTGCCGCATGCGAAGCAGCGATCCGCCAGGGCGACCCGCTTGCGATACAGGCGGATCAGGCAATTCGCGCAGTGCTGGGCGGCTCTCTGGCCGAGTTCAGTACTGAATATCCATTAGAGTCTCCAACTCAATCATTCTGGTTCGCAATGACCGTATTGCCCCAGCATAAACCCCGCATGGGTGCGATCATCCTGCACCAGAATATTACCGAGCGCAAACAGGCGGAGCAGGAGGCTATAGCGACAAGCATTGAATTACAGACCGCTCTGATCCGCGAACAGGAATTGGCGCGCATTGATGTGTTGACCGGGGTGAACAACCGCCGTCACCTATACCAACAAGCTGAACAACAATTGCACATTACCCTGCGCTATCAGCAAACGCTCTCGGTGATCATGTTCGACATCGATCATTTCAAAAGGGTCAACGACACCTTTGGGCATGAGGCAGGCGACCAGATGTTGAAACTTGTGACAGACACCGCCGCCGCTGAATTGCGTTCCGCCGATGTGATCGGGCGGTATGGCGGCGAGGAGTTCATTGTTATTTTGCCGCTGACAAATGCGCAGCAAGCTTTTCAACTGGCGGAACGCATCCGCGCGAATGTAGCGAGCTTGATCATCCCGACCCCCAAAGGACCGGCGCGGGTGACACTGAGCATCGGCATCGTTGAATTGAACGGGTCTTCCTCCGTTGAGACCGTGGAGGACATATTCCGCCGCGCAGATGAAGCCATGTACGCCGCCAAGCAAGCCGGGCGAAACCGCACAGAGATCCGATAACGAGTACCGCGCAAAGTGCAACCAACCTGTAAGTCGAAAATTGAGTGCGAAGTGCTATGATGCGCTTATGAAAAAACCTTCCATCGGGGATCAGTTTCACAAAAGCCTGATAGACAATCTGTACGATGGGGTTTATTTTGTAGACGAGAGCAGGCTCATTACGTATTGGAATAACGGGGCAGAGCGCATTACGGGGTACAGCGCACAGGACGTCCTTGGCAAATTTTGCCATGCCAACATACTGGACCATGTGACCGAAGATGGTAAGCACTTATGTAAAGACGGCTGCCCGCTCATGGCTACGATCCAGGATGGTGAACCACGTGAAGCACAAGTACATCTGCGCCACGCGGACGGATACCGCGTACCCGTGCTGGTGCGCACCACACCCATGTATGACGATCAGCACAAGATCATCGGCGGCGTGGAGGTTTTCAGCAATAATCAGTCCCTGCTAAAAATGAAGGAGCGGGTGAACGAGCTGGAGAAGGATGTCTTTCAGGATGCGCTGACTGAGGTGGGCAACCGCAAGCTGTTGGAAATAAAGATCGGTGCGGCTCTACAGGAATACCATCAACAGCATGTTCCATTTGGTCTCTTGTTTCTGGATGTGGACCGCTTCAAATCCATTAACGACACCTACGGACACCACGAAGGGGACCATGTGCTGCAAGCCGTGGCCGCCAACCTGACGGAACACCTGCGCAGCACAGATATATGCGGACGCTGGGGCGGGGAGGAATTCGTTGTGCTCCTGCAAAATATCAACAACGCAAACAGCCTTGCCCACATTGCCGAAAAACTGCGGGGTATGATCGCAAGTTCGGCCATCACAATCAAAACCTTGAAGGTTCCTGTGACGGTCTCGATCGGGGCAACGCTTGTTAACGAGGCGGACACACTGGACTCCCTGATCGAACGGGCGGACGGGCTGATGTACCAGAGCAAACAAAATGGGCGAAACCGTGTGACCGTGGAAGAATAATGGGAATGAAATAAAAAGCAGTCCAGTGACATGTCACTGGACTGCTTTTTATTATCTGTCGTTCATTTCGTCCTGCTGTCACGATCTTCTTCAATGTCAACATCAGAATGACCTGGATATGACTCCCTGAGCGTAGCGAAGGGTCTCTACTGCCGTGACAGAGGTTCTTCGCTATCGCTCAGAACGACATGATTGCATGACTCCCTGAGCCGCTTTATGGCGACACATGCACCGCGGTGCGGATGCAGTGCGGTGAGGGTCTCTACTACTGTCACAGGGATTCTTCGCTCCGCTCAGAATGACATGGCATGGCAAGACAACATGCTTCATGTTCGCAAAACCTTTACACAAACCATTCTTCACTCAAGTCTTTCCATTGCGGGTTCAACGAATCGATCAGCGCTATTTTCTTTGCTCGTAACCAACCTTTGATCTGTTTCTCCCGTTCCAACGCTACATGGATGCTGGATGTTGATTCGTAATAAACCAGAAATTGAATGTTGTACCTACTGGTAAACCCAGGGACGAGTTTGTTTTTGTGTTCATGCACACGACGCATCAGATTGTTCGTCACACCTGTATACAGTGTGCGTGATTTATTGGTCATAATGTAGACATAGTATTCCTTGCTCATAAACCTCCTTTCCATGATTCCCTTAGCCGCCACCATGACTCCCTGAGCCGCACTATGGCGACACATGCACCGCGGTGCGGATGCAGTGCGGTGAGGGTCTCTACCATAGTCTCCGAGGTCCTTCGCTATCGCTCAGAGTGACATAATCCATGACTCCCTGAGCCGCGCTTTGGCGACACATGCACCGCGGTGCGGATGCAGTGCGGTGAGGGTCTCTACGACTATCTCAGAGATTCTTCGCTCCGCTCAGAATGACATGGCAGGACGACATATGCGCAGCGGGCCAAAGATGTCCCGACATCTTTAAGAAAATGTCCTGACATCTTTGGGAAAATGTCAGGACATTTTTAGTTTCTTCCTGGGGCTAGTCTTCTGCTGGAGCAGGCTCCGAAGTCTTCACAAAATCGATGGTATCCAGCACTTTCTTGAATTCCTTGCCCGCATTGAAGCGCGGCAGCACGCCAGTGATCTGAGTGGCGCGTACGGCATCGGCGGTATCTGCGCCTTCGGTGGAGGTGCGCAGCCAGAAATTGCCGAAATCACCCAACTCCACAATGTTACCGCGTGAAAGTTCCTGCGGGATGACGGTTAACAAGGCTTCAAGCACAGCCATCGTGTCGGCGCTGCTGATGGTGGACATCTGCGAGACCGCCTGTGAAAGCTGGCGCAGCGTCACCCGTCCGCTGGACTGAATGGATGGATAATACTTCTTCGGAGCTTCAAGGTCGCCCGGCTTGCCACGTTCCACTACATTGTATTTTACGCTCATGAGATATTCCTCCTGAAAAAAATGGTAGTCAGGGGAATGTTTTTGCTACCCCCTGCTACTGAATATTTTATGGAAAATTTACGAAATGTCAATTGCGTAAAGCAAAATAAGGATGAAAATCATATTATTCGCATAAAACAGGAGTGCTATACTCTTTTTACAATTTCATCGCTCATCAGAGGCTGTTTAATAAGTCAAAACATGTCTCCCTGAGGGCGCGTTCTCCAGCGCCCGAAGGGTCTCTGAGCCAGTGTAGAGATGCTTCGCGCCTGAAAACCGGCGCTCAGCATGACACACCATAGAGTTTTCAAACAGCCTCTCAGGGGTCGCTTTTAGCATATGCAAGGTATTGCCTGGTCTCGGAGAAACGAATGAAGATAAAAACCAACCTGACCCCGCTGCGCACGGCATTGATCTACACTTTATTTGGGGGGTTATGGATTCTGTTTACAGACCTGCTGGTGGAATTGAATGAACCTGTAAAAATCCTCTCTCATTTCTATATTCAATCCATAAAAGGCTGGCTGTTCGTATTTGCCAGCGCAAGCCTCATCTACTTAATATTGAGCAGAGATATGAAGACTCTGCAAAAAAAACAGGAACAGATCCGTTATCAGGCACGGTTGGTCGAGGATGTTTTCGATGCGATCATTTCCACGGATATGCAATTCCACATCCAAAGCTGGAATGCCGCCGCCGAACGCATGTATGGCTGGAAAGCCTCCGAGGTGCTCGGTCATTTCATGCATGAATTCGTTCAGAATGAATATATTTCCGCCCCGCGCGAGGAGATCCTCAAATCTGCAATGGAGCAGGGCAGATGGAAGGGGGAGGTTAACCAGAACCATAAAGATGGCAGACGCTTCACCATCCTAACTTCCCTATCCATGATAAAAGACCCGAATGGAGAACCGATCGGTTTCGTTTCAGTCAACCATGATATGACCGAGATCAAACGCGCGCAGCAGGAAGCTGCGCTACTTGCACGCTTCCCTGCAGCGAATCCCAACCCTGTGATGCGGGTCGATCTGGATGGACACCTGATCTATGCAAATAAGGCCAGCGCTCCCCTGCTTGAATTATGGGGCTGTGAAGTGAACGGGTACCTTCCACAGGAGTATGCGGAACGTATTGCAGAATCCGCCACCGGCAGCAACCACAACTGGGCCGACCTGCCTTGCGGCGACCATACTTTTTCAATGATGATCGTACCCATTCACGGGGAGAATTATGTCAATATCTATGCAATGGACATCTCCGATCGCAAACAGGCCGAGGCTGCGCTTCGCGAGAGTGAAGACAAATTCAAGTACATTTTTGATTATTCCATGATCGGAAAATCCATCACCCTGCCTGGCGGGGAGGTAAACGTTAACCGGGCTTTCTGTGAGATGCTGGGCTATCCTGCTGAAGAACTCCGAAATAAAAAATGGCAGGAACTCTCTCATCCCGACGATAATGAAATGACGCAAAAAATTATTGATTCAATTCTCTCTGGTGAAAAAGAGTCAGCCCGCTTCATTAAAAGATACCTGCACAAGAACGGCACTTCGGTTTGGGCCGATGTCAGTTCCTCTCTGCGCCGCGACCGGGATGGCAAGCCGCTTTATTTCATCACATCCATGAGCGATATCACCGAGCGCAGACGGGCTGAGGCCGCATTACGCACGAGTGAGGAAAAACACCGGCTGGTGGTGGACCAGGCCAGTGAAGGGATTGCCATTGCACAGGACCAGAAGATCAAATTTTCAAATGCCAGTTTTGCGGCCATGCTTGGCTATGAATTGGATGAAATGGAAGGGCGGGAATTTATCAGATTGATCCCGCCGGAGAATATGGATCTGACTCTGGAGAGATACAAAAAAAGGCTGACAGGCGAGCCGGTCCCCGCCACGTACGAGTCAGTGTTGTTGCACAAAAACGGAACGCGTATCCCTATGGATATCAATGCAACCCTGATTCAGTATGAGGGCAACCCCGCTGATTTGGTGATCATCCGTGATATTACCGAGCGCAAACAGGCGGAGGTGGAATATCGAACGATCATCAAAACCGCCATGGATGGCTTCTGGATTACCGACACCCAGGGACATTTTCTGGATGTGAACCCAGCCTATTGCCAATTGATCGGCTACAGCCGTGAAGAATTGTTGAAAATGAGTATCCCGGATGTGGAAGTCATTGAAAATCCCCAGGAAACTGCAAAACACATTCAGAGGTTGCTGGAATCTGGTTATGACCGTTTTGAAACCCAACACCGTTGTAAAGACGGCAGGATTATTGACTGTGAAATAAGCGCCAATTTCCATGCAAGTCTGGGCGGACGCATCTTTGTATTTCTGCGCGATATTTCCGAGCGCAAACAAGCCGAGGAGGCCTTGGAGTGGATGCGCAGCACTCTGGCAGAAGCCCAGAAGATTGCGCATATGGGCAGCTTCGAGTACATCGCCGCCACGCAGACAACAACGTGGTCCGAGGAGGAATACCGCATCTACGGGCTGGATCCGTCCGAGCCTTCGCCGTCGTATGACATGATGCTCCAAAAATATATTCACCCCGATGACGCAGCCTTGCTGCATGAGACTTTCACGAAGGCAATGCAGAGTCATACGGTTTACGAACTCGAGCACCGGGTTGTGCGACCCGATGGCAGCGTGCGATGGGTCTACGACCTTGCACAACCTTACTTTGATGAACAGGGAGAACTTATCCGGTACATCGGTTCGACGCTGGATATTACCGAGCGCAAACAAGCCGAAGAAAAACTGCATGAAAGCGAAACGCGCTACCGCCTGATCTCTGAGAACAGCGCAGATGTGATCTGGACTCTGGACCTGGCCACAAGGCGGTTTACGTACGTCAGCCCATCGGTCTTCAATCTACGTGGATTGACTCCCGAGGAAGTGATGGCCGAACCGATGCAGGCGGCCATTACCCCTGAGTCCAATGAGCAAATATCAGAGAACCTGCCACAGCGGATCGCCCGCTATTTATCCGGTGACATTTCTGCGCGAACAACTACCAAACTGGTGGATCAAGTCCACAAGGATGGGTCCATTATCCCGACAGAGGCGGTCACCAATTTGATTACGGATTCAGAGGGCAAGGTGGTGGAAGTGCTGGGCATCACCCGCGACATCACCCTGCGCAAGAAAGCCGAGGAGGCATTGCGAAAAAGCCAGACTCAGCTCCAGGCCATCATCGACTATTCCCCCTCTCTCATTTCGATCAAAGATCTGGCTGGAAACATCCTCCTTGCGAACCGTAGCTTTGATATGTTGGATGCCCCGCCGCTGCATGAACTGATCGGTAAAAATGTGTTTGACATCTTCCCCAAAGAAGTGGCGGAACCGTTGTGGAACAATGACCTGGCAGCTCTGCAAGCCAAAGGTCCCGTTCGATCCGAAGAAGTGGTCAAACATAAAGACGGACACTGGCATACGTATTGGACGGTCAAGTTTCCGATCTATCTACAATCGGATCAACCTTTTGGAATTTGCGCCATTTCCAATGACATCACCGAACGCAAGCAGGCAGAAGAACAACTGCTTAAAACCCTGGAAGAATTGAAACGCTCCAATAACGAGTTGGAGCAATTCGCCTATGTTGCCTCGCACGATCTGCAGGAACCCTTGCGCGCTGTGGCTGGCATGGTACAGCTCCTGCAAAAACGCTATCAGGGAAAACTGGATGACCGCGCCGACGAATACATCACGCTGGCCATGGATGGCGCCAACCGCATGCAAACGCTGATCAAGGATTTACTTGAATATTCACGCGTAGACCGGCGCGGAAATCCCATCCAACCCATCGATGCAAATATGGCGCTCAAATCTGCTTTACGAAATTTGGAGGCGTCCATTCAACAGAGTGGAGCAATCGTCACAACCAGGCTCCTGCCCACGGTCGATGCAGATGCGACCCAGTTGGCCCAGTTGTTCCAAAACCTGATCGGCAACGCCATCAAATTCCGCAGCGAACGCCCGCCGCAAATCTACGTGGAAGTGAAAGACCTGGGCAATGTATGGCAATTTAGTGTGCGCGATAACGGCATCGGCATCGAGCCGCAATATTTTGAGCGCATCTTCCTGGTCTTTCAACGCCTGCACACCCGCCGCGAATATCCCGGCACCGGCATTGGCCTCTCCATTTGCAAAAAGATCGTTGACCGGCACGGCGGCCGCATCTGGATCGAGTCTGAGCCCGGGCAAGGCACCACATTCTTTTTTACGATCCCGCAAAGGAGTTAACCCATGAACACAAAATCGCTTAAAAAACCGATCGAGATCCTTCTGGTGGAAGACAGCCCAGCCGACATCCTCATCACACGCGAAGCCTTTGTGGAAGCCAAACTACTGAACACGCTGCACGCAGTGGAAGATGGAGTGCAGGCGCTGGAATTCCTGCGCCGCCAAGGAAGCTACGCCTCCGCACCCCGCCCGGACCTGATCCTGCTCGATCTAAATTTGCCACGCAAGAACGGACGCGAGGTGCTGGCCGAGATCAAGGGCGACCCGGAATTAAGATCCATCCCGATCATCATCCTCACCACCTCCAGCGCAGATGAAGACATCGTCAAGGCGTACGACCTGCACGCAAATTGTTATGTTGTAAAACCCGTGGGGTTTGATAATTTCTTCAAAGCGGTACAGTCCATTCAGAATTTCTGGTTCAAAGTTGTGGTCCTGCCGCCGGAAAGTTGAAACATCCCGAAGTAGAACTTCGGGACTCCGCACGGACTCCGCAAGTTCTACTTGCGGAAAATGATCCCAAAAAGACAGGTTGATATGACAAGAACTCAAATAAAAGTTATGTTGATCGAAGACAACCCCGCCGATGTGCTGCTTCTGAAAGAATCCCTCAGCAGCGACCCCCTGTCGGATTTCCATATAACAGTGGCAGAACTGCTCAAGCAAGGTCTGGCAAAACTCGCAGAGGAAAATTTCGATGTGCTGCTACTTGACCTCGGCCTGCCAGACAGCCAGGGATTGGAGACCTTCGAAACAGCCCATGCAAAATTCTTCAACATCCCCATCATCGTTCTTTCAGGAACGACAGATGATTTGATCGCTTTGAAGGCTGTGCAAGCCGGCGCGCAGGACTATCTCGTGAAGGGCGCGGCTGGTTGGAGTTTGGGCGGGCGCGCCATCCGCTATGCCATTGAACGCCACCAGGCTCAACTGGCAAAAAGTGCCAGCGAGGCGCGCTTTTCCACCTTCTTTCATTCCAGCCCGGTACCCACTGCCATCACGCGTCTTAAAGACGGCATTGTTATAGAAACCAACTCGGCCTGGTGCCAATATACCGGTTACTCCCTGGAGGAAGTTGTGGGCTGCTCAATAGAGACTCTTGATCTTTGGGTCAGCCTTGAAAAGCGAAAAGAGGTCATGGAGCTGATGAGAAGAAACGGCACCGTACAAGAGTTTGAAGCTCAGGTAAAACGACGCACCGGGGAAATTACAGATGCATTGTTTTCCGCCGAACTGATCGAAGTGGCGGGAGAACCTTGTATCTTATCCATGGCGCAGGATATTACGGAAAGAAAACGGGCAGAGCAGACCATACGGGAAAGTGAGGAACGTTTTCACAATCTCTTTAACAGCATGGAAGAGGGGTTGGCGATCAATGAGGCAGTTCTGGATGAAAACGGGGATGTGGTTGACTACATAATTTTGAATGTAAACCCGGCCTTTGAGAAACATACGATCTATAAAACCAAAGAGGTCCTTGGAAAACAGGCAACCGATGTATATCAAATGTCCACGGAATACATCCGCGGCTGGTGGAAGGAACATGCTCAAATACAGGGGGTGGCGCACACGGAAATGTATCACGAACCGAGCAAGCGCTGGTTTCATATCACAACTACACCGCCCAAAGGAAAACGCTTTGCCACCATTTTCACCGACATTACCAAGAGGAGACTGGCAGAGGAGCAATTGCGCGAGAGCGAGGAACGTTATCGCATCGTCTCAGGGCTGATCTCGGACTATGCCTATTCCTTTCGCATTGAACCGGACGGACACACCGTGTACGAATGGGTTACAGACGGCTTTATCCGAATTAATGGATATACCCTTGAAGAGGTGGCCCAACGGGGCGGCACCATTACCCTCGTCCATCCTGACGATCTGGAAATTGCCAAAAAACATATACAAACTCTCCTGCAGAACAAGGCAGATACCGGCGAATTTCGGATTGTGAACAAGGATGGAAGCATTCACTGGTTAAGAAATTATGCCCAGCCGATGCGGGATGATGCCAGCGGAAGAGTGATCCGCATTTATGGCAGCACACAGGATATTACCGAGCGCAGGCAGGCCGAAGAATTGCTAAGACAAAGCGAGCAGAATTTCCGTGAACTGCTTGAACATGCTTCCGATGGGATATTTATTGCCAACCCGCAAGGGTACTATGTTCTCGTCAATCAGGCGGCGTGTGATCTTGTGGGATATTCAAGGGAAGAATTGTATTCCATGCATCTGCGCGAGTTGGTTGCCCCTGAAAACCTGCAAAACCAACCCTTGCGGCTTGACGAACTGCGCGCCGGCAAGACGCTTATTGTTGAACGCACCTTTCTACGCAAGGATGGAACACCTATTCAATGTGAACTAAGCGCCAAAATGCTGCCCGATGGCCGCTTCCAATCGCTGGTGCGTGATATTACTGCGCGCAAGCAAAACGAGAAAGCGCTGCATGAAAGCGAGGAGCGTTTCCACAAGGCATTTCGTTCCAGCCCGGTGGGGATGGCGATCACAGCTTCAGACGGCAGCTATCTGGATGCCAATGAAGCCTTTTCTGAAATTGTCGGTTTCAGCCATGAGGAGTTGGTCAGCCATACCTCATTGCAATTAAATATCACCGCCGCCGAGCAGCGCCGCGAGTACATGCAACGGATGCAGACACAGGGATCTATTCTTAACCAGGAGATATCCCTGCGGCATAAATCAGGAAAGATACGCACTGTCCTCGGCTCCATGGAGATCATTGAACTGAACGGGATGGCGTATGTCCTTTCCACTGCCATTGATATTACCGAGAGCAAACTGGCAGAGGAGAAAAACCGTCAGCAAAGCGAGCAGCTTCGGGTGTTGTACGAAGCGAGTCAGCGGCTCAACCGTTCGCTGCATCTGGAAGAAATCTATCAATCGGTCTGCGATTTCATGTCCACCATCGCCTCAATGGACGGCATGTTCATTTCAGCTTTTGACCATGAAACCCTGTTGATCAACTGCCGCGCTTATTGGGCGGGAGACAAATGGCTGGATGTCAGTTCCTTCCCATCCATACCGCTTGAAGAGGAAGGCAGGGGTACACAAAGCAAGGTCATCCGCTCGGGTCAGTCGATGCTGGTGAATGATTATCAGGCGCTGTTGAAAACAACGCAGAACGTTCATTATGTTAATGGGGAGACGAATGAAATTATTGACGAGATCCCGGATGGCGAAGAGGTCACCCGTTCGGCGCTGATCGTTCCGTTGAAATCAAACGATGTGGTCACCGGCGTCATTCAGGTTGAAAGTTACCGCAAGGATGCCTATACCGAAGACCAGTTGAAATTGCTGGAGGCGCTGGCCTTGCATATCGCCTCTGCCGAGCAGAACGCATTGCTGTACGCGCAGGTACAGGCGGAATTGAATGAGCGAAAACGGGCGGAACACATCCTGAAAATGCAAACCGACGATCTGGCGCTGATCAATTCGCTAAACGAAGCTGCCAACCGCGGAGAAAGCATTGCCGGCCTCGTAAAATTATTAACTAAAAGCATCGAAGATATGACCCCCGCATATCGTAGCGCGTCTGTCTATCTGTTCGACCCATCCAAAAAGAATCTGGAACTGCAAACCCTGAACCTTTCACTGCCTCTGGCTAAAAAGATCGAAAAACTGATCGGACAGCCCATCCCCAGGCTGGAGATTCCCATCCGGGATAACAGTTACTTCCAAAAAATTTTGGATACCGAGCAAGGCGCCATTACAAGCGACCCGCAGGCTCTGCAAGAGTGGATCGCTGAATTCACGGAGACAATTTTCCTTCCGTCCCTTGTCCGTGCCAGGCTTAAGAAGTTCATCCCCCAGATATTCAGCCTGCTGAAAATAAAGTCCGTGATCACAGTACCTTTAGTTTCCTCAGGGATTGTCATGGGGCTGATGGATGTATCCAGTGAAGAGACGCTGACGGAAGACGATCTAACCCGCTTACGAAACATCAGCCGGCAGATCACAGCTGTCATCCTGCGGAAGCAGTCGGAGCAATCCTTATTTGAAAGCGAAAACAAGTACCGCGCCCTGGTCGAGAACATGAAGGTGGGTATGGTGGTACACAACCCGGATACCAGTATTCTGCTCTCGAACCCGATGGCGTCCCAATTGCTGGGTCTCACTCAGGATCAAATGCTCGGCAAAATGGCAATCGACCCGGACTGGTGTTTTATCCATGAGAACGGAACACGAGCCCCGCTGAACGAATACCCTGTTAACCAGGCGCTCTCTTCCACTACCCCGATCAGCAATTTGATACTTGGGATCGTGCAGCCTGACCGCAACGACCCAACCTGGGTGCAATGCAGCGCCTATCAAGTGTACGAATTGGACGGCAGGCTTCAACAGATCATCGTGACTTTTTTCGATATCACCGAGCGTAAACAGGCGGAGGATGCCCATAAAAATCTCGACCGATGCTGGCCAAGCTGATCGCCTCCATGCCGGGACGGCATATCAATTGGCTGGATAAGGACGGGCGTCCATTTGGATGTGCAACCCGGCCTTTGCCGCATCAACGGTATTTTCACGAAGGAACTCATTGGCGTACGGAATGCCTCACCCAGTTTTGGCCGTTGGAAGAATATGGGCCTGTCTCAGGAAGCTTTTGAGACCCGGACGAATCTGAAGCCCTACCATTGTGAGTTTCGTGACCTGACATTCCACGACAAGGACGATGGACGCTTGCTCAGATGATTTGGCCCGTACGATTAGAAGATGGCGGCAAGCTCTGGTATTCTGCATCCGTGAAGGACATTACAGAGCGCAAACAGGCGGAGGAGGTATTACGCAAAAGCGAGGACCGCTTCCGCAGTCTGTTCGAAAACGCGCCCGTCGGTGTGCTGCTGGTTGACCCGCAAGGAAACGTTCTCGAAGTGAATCCTTCCGCCCTGCAGATCCTTGGCTCGCCTTCTGCGGAAGCCACACGCCAGATCAACATGCTGAACTTCCCGCCTTTGATCGATGCGGGGATTACCGCCGATTTTCAGCAATGTGTACAAACCGCCCAGCTTTTATCTTCGGAACATCCATATACAACCAAATGGGGCAAGTCCATTAATTTGAATCTGCGCTTTGCACCGCTTGTGGATACCAAAGGAGATCTGCAACTTTTGCAGATTCTTATTGAAGACGTCAGCGCTCGCAAGGAAGCGGAGCAGGCATTGGAAGAAAGCCAATCACGCTTCCGCGCCTTATTCGAGGATTCGCCCATCGCGATCTGGGAGGAGGATTTTTCCCAGGTTAAAAAACATGTCGATTCTTTAAAGCAGAATGGAGTATCCGATTTTCGGGCATATTTCGCATCTCACCCGGATGAAATCATGAAATGTGCCATGATGTTCAATATCCTGAATGTAAACAGCGCCGCACTGCGCATGTATCAGGCGGCAAACAAGGAAGACTTGATCCAGAACACAATACCAGTATTAAGTGTGGGTGAGCTGGAGCATATTCATGAAGACCTGCTAGCCATTGCAGAAGGACGAACAAGTAACGGCTGGGATGGCGGTGATGATACACTGACCGGCAAACCCATTCAGATCAGCCTGACCTGGTCGGTTGTGCCGGGCTACGAGCATGATTATTCCAAGGTCGTGGTCACCACAGTGGATATTACCGAGCGTAAGCAGGCTGAAGAACTGATACGCCAATACACCGATGAATTGGAACTGCGGGTGGAAGAACGCACAGTGGAACTTGTGCAAGCCAACCGTGCCAAGGATGAATTCCTTGCCAACATGAGCCACGAGCTGCGTACCCCGCTGAATGGTATTTTAGGCTTCTCCGAAACCCTGCTGGAGGGGGTCCGCGGCCCGTTGAACGAAAGACAAGGGCAAGCCTTGGAAATAATCCAATCCAGCGGGCAGCACCTGCTCGGGCTGATCAACGATATTCTGGATGTAGCCAAGATCGAATCGGGCAAATTTGAGCTTCAACTGGAAACCCTAGTGGTGAACGATATTTGCAATTCCAGCTTGAACTTCATCAAACAGATGGCGGTCAAAAAATCCATCAGCGTGGAATATTCGTCCAGGCCCGCTTCGTCCACCCTGATCGCAGACCCGAAGCGCCTCAAGCAGATCCTCGTCAACCTGCTCAATAACGCCGTCAAGTTCACGCCTGAAAAGGGAAGGGTAAAACTCGATGTGCTCGCAGATGCCGAAACCGGGCTGATGCGTTTCTCCGTCACAGACACCGGCATCGGCATCGCACCTGAAGATCAGCGAAAACTATTTCAGCCGTTTGTGCAGGTGGATAGCAGCCTGTCCCGTCAATATGAAGGCACCGGGTTGGGTTTGATGCTGGTAAAGAAGCTGGTTGAAATGCACAATGGCAGCGTCGAAATGAAAAGCGAACCCGGAAACGGAAGCTGCTTTACGTTTACACTCCCCTGGAGCGAGGAAGTTCAGGAGAAACATACGCAGAGCCTCACCGACGACAAAGAAAAGAGCATGGCTCCCGGCTTAGGTTCGGCAAAACGTACGCACACTAAGATCCTGCTTGCCGAAGACAATGAAGCCAATGTGACCGCCATCATGGATTATCTTGAATTCCACGGATACGAGGTCACCGTGGCCCATGACGGCAGGGAAGTATTTTCAAAGGCAGAGAAAATGCTGCCGGATATCGTTCTGATGGATATCCAAATGCCCAACGTCAACGGCTTTGAAGCCACCCGCCGCCTCCGGTCTGACCCGCGGTTTGCCACTGTTCCGATCATCGCTCTCACCGCCTTTGCCATGTCTGGTGACCGGGAACGCTGCCTTGCAGCGGGCATGAACGAATACCTGAGCAAGCCGGTCAAGTTGAAGGAACTTCAGCAAATGATCGAAAGGTTTTTAGAGAATCCCCTTGGGTAGAAATACAGACAACGGAATAGCTGAAAACAAAAAGCAACTCCTGACCTCAAAAATCAGGAGTTGCTTTTTCGTATTTTCATGTCTGCGTTGTTTACTTTTTCATTCTCTACAAGTTATCCTGACATCCTGAGAGCAGGAGTCGCTTCCCGTTATAAAGACCCTTCCCACTTGCCGCTGCTTCGTCCCAACACGCTCCCTCAGGGGGCCTAATAATTCGTCGTGTGGTCGATCAAACCACGCTCGCGTGCGAACCTGTCACAAAACCGAAACACCCAAATACTCACCGCGCCGAAGAAGATGCTCAGTCCCACCAGAATGCCGAGGATTTGCAAATTGCTGAAATTCGCCAGCGTCGGGAAGGCTTGTGCCACATTCCCCACCAGTGACCTGCGCAGCAGTTCCAGCCAATAAGTCGTCGGCATGAAATACCCAACAGGACGAATCCACTCAGGCAGCACATCCAACGGGAAGACCGCGCCGCTAAAAATGTACAACGCGCCCGCAGTCGCTTCGCCGATAAAGCCTTCGTGGCGAGCCACCGTCAATGTGATACCAGCCAACAGCAAGCCCAGAAGCGCAAGCATCACCACACCAACGATCAACGTGACGATGAACAATCCCCAGTTTATGTCCGCAAAATGCAGCGGCACTTTCAGGAACAGCACACCTGCCATAATGGTGATGAACACAGCAATCGAACCTGTGATAAAGCGTGCCACGCCACGTCCCAGTAGATAGACGGGAATATAAATGGGCGCGATGTACATATATTTGAGCGTCTTGTAATGCTCGCGGTCATCCACCACCGCCCACGAAACGCCCGTCATCACCGCGCCAACGTAAATGTAAAACGCATTCCCCAAATAAATGTACGGGAACAGCGGCGTGTTGAAATTGCCGCCCGAGATGATGCCGTACATAATGACCAAAATTGCCGCACCCGAAAGCGGCTTGACAATGGAATACACCGCGAACAGGAAGGGATCCGTCCAATTGGACTCGATCAACCATCCCAGCCACGCCGCCATCCGAAACGAACGCCATGAAGTTGATGTTTGCATTTTTTCTCCGTGTAGTGCTAGGTGTTAGGTGTTAGGTATCAGGGACTAGTGACTAGGACAATCCTAATTCCTAATTCCTAATCCCTAGTCCCTAGCCACTAGTCCCTAGCCCTATCTCCGACTCTCCGTCACTCGTCCCTCGCGCACCGCGATCTTCTCCACATACGCCAGCAGGAATTTCGCAGTCACCATAAAGACCACAGACATCACAGCCAGAATGAGGATCTCTGTTCCCACGCTCATAAAACCAAATTGAATTCCTGAAGAGAAGATCAACTGACGCATCGCATCCATTCCCAGCGTGAGCGGAATGACCGACGCGCCCGCCGCCACCCAGAACGGCAGCGACTTGATCGGGAAATAAAATCCCGAAGCGAGGAAGATCGGCTCCTGCGCGAGGTTCGCCATGTGCCAGGCTTCACGCCCGAACAGCAGGAACGCCGAAGCCATCATCATGCCCATGCCGTACAACGCGACCATCGCCAGCATGAAGACCGCAAACAATTGAAGATAACTCGTCACTTCATACGTAACGCCGAACATGAACGAGCCAAGCAAAGTCACCGCGATGGCTCGCGTGGCAGTCGCCAACATCCCGCCCAGCGCCATGCCCAGCAGGATCGCCATCATCGAATTCGGCGCCATGATATAGAGAGCAAGATTCCCCTGCTCCTTCTCCCAATACAACTGGCTCGACATGCTCCACAAAATATTCATCCAAAACGCGGTCATCGCGCCGCCCATCACCACGAAGCCGATATATTCCTCAGGCGCTTTCAACGCACGGTACACGAACACATACGCGATCACCGCCAGCATCGGCATGACCACATCGAACACCAGCCACGAAACCTCACGCTGCTGCCCGATCAACCGCGGATACGCGCGCGCGATGATGGTCTTCAAAAATAATCGCCAGCCCGTATCCTTGCGGGAGTATTTGCCCTGTACAGCAAAATTCATTTTGCTTTCTTGCGAATCAAATTTCGCGTTACTGGGTTTCACTGGTCTCCTCCTCTGCCATGCTGCGCCCCACCAGATCCACGAACACATCTTCGAGCGTCGGCTGGCGTTTGTTGAGGTTCGTCATCTTGATATCTTTTTGTGCGAACAGATTGAAGACTCGCGCCAATGCGGATTCTTCCACGAGCGATAAGGTCAACCGCGCGCCGCCTGCGATGTCGGTCAGCGCCGCTTTCTTAACCTCGGGCTGCTCCTCCATCATTTGCATGGTCAACCCGTTGAGCGGACTCGTCTCGATCTCGAACATGACATCCTTCTGCAAACGCTGCTTCAAGGCGGTTGGCGAATCGCAGGCGAGCACACGTCCCTTGTTGATGATGGCAACGCGGTCACACAACTCGTCCGCTTCTGCCATGTAGTGGGTGGTTAATAGAAGCGTGCGTTCCTTGTCTGCTCTCAGCCACTCGAGGATGAAGCGGCGCACATCGCGCATGGCGCCCACGTCCAGGCCAAGTGTGGGCTCATCGAGGAAGAGCACTTCGGGGTCGGTGAGGAATCCGCGCACGATGTTCATCTTCTGGCGCAAGCCCGTGGAGAGGTCGGATGATTTTGTGTGCATACGGTCTTTCATCCCGACCATTTCAAGCAGGGCTTCGATACGTTCATTGGCTTCTTTGGATGGCGCGCCGTAGAACTGTGAGAACATCCACAAATTTTCGCGCACGGTTAAAAGTCCATAGCCTGAAGACTCGCCGCCTGAGACCATGTTGATGCGCGGGCGCACCAACTCTGGTTCAGCGTGGACGTCTGCTCCTGCAACGCGCGCCCAGCCCGAGGTCGGGGAAAGAAGCGTGGTGAGGATCTTGATCAATGTTGTTTTGCCAGCGCCGTTCGGGCCGAGGAGTCCGAATAGTTCGCCGCGTTCCACGGTCAAATTCACATCCTGCAATGCGACAAGTTCCTTGCGGGTTTCTTTTTTGCTTCCGCGCAGTTTGTAGATGCGACCAAGGTTTTTCGTTTCAATGGCAAGTGAAGTGGACATGTATTCTCCTTAAAAAAGGCTCATAAAAAGCGTTGTGTAATCGTTTGGGCTGCGTAGGGTGAGCGTCAAGCAGTATTTGAAGACGCATGATAAAGTTACATTCGTAAGGTGATTTCTCTTCTCCTCCTTTGTAAGAGAGAGCCGCGGTCGGCGCCGCGGCTCTCGCATTTAACAGAGCGAGAGAATTAGAATGTGCGTTCTATTTTACTACGAAATATTTAGCGCCACACAGATTGTCGCTCTGAGGGAGCGTGTTCGTCGCGACCGAAGAGTCTCTTAGCCATCGTAGAGACCCTCACCGCACTGGCGTACGGCGCACACCTGTGCCAGGGAGTGTCGCTACGCTCACATCGTCCCGATGTCCTTCGGGAGGGAATCACACCCTCATTGGCAAAAGATTTTCATAAGATAACCAGTGTTTCAGGTAAAATCCCACCCATGACCAACGAAAAAGAATATCTCCCCAAACGCGCGCTGTGCATCCACGCGCATCCTGATGATCAGGAATTTAGTGTTGCTGGAACGCTTGCCAAATGGGCCAAAGCGGGATGCGAAATCATATCGGTAGTCATTACAAGCGGAGATTCAGGTTCCAACGATCCAAGCAAAGGAGCGGAGTATAAAACTGAATTGGCAAAACTCCGTGAAGGCGAACAGACCGCCGCGAACAATATTATCGGTGTGAAAGAAACCATCTTCATGCGCCACCCTGATGGTGAATTAGAACCGACCATTGCTTTGCGCAAGGAACTCACGCGCATCATTCGTCAGCACAAGCCTGATGTGGTGATCACAGGCAACCCTGAAGCATGGTTCTATGGAAATGAATACATCAACCACCCCGACCATCGTGCCGCGGCGCAGGCTGCCTGTGAAGCAGTGTTCCCGTCCGCGGGGTCAAGGCTTATTTTTGCCGACCTGCTCTCCGAGGGATTCGAGCCGCACGAAGTCAAGCGGCTATACGTCCACGGGACGGAGAAACCCGACACCTGGATGGACATCTCCGAAACGATGGACATCAAGATCAAGTCCCTGCAACAACACGCCAGCCAGATCCCCGTGGACGAAGTCGGCAAATGGATGCGCGACTGGGCAAAGGAAGATGCGAAAGATAAAGAATTTGAATACGCTGAGTCGTACAAAGTGATGATCTTAAAAAACGAAGAAGCCGAACACGAGCAATAATAATTGCCGCATGACGATGGAAGCAATCTCCACGGTGTGTGGTTGCTTCGCGTCCATGGTCTGTGTTTTAAAAGAACCAGTGACCCAGCAAAGCCGCTGCCAGCGTCATGCTGATGTTATCAATATCCTTATAATGCAGTGTCTCAACCAATGCACTCGCAAAAGCGATCCCTGCAATGGGCAGGAGATAACTCGTGAACGCTCCAGTGAAAACACCCGCCGCCACGAAAATATAAATGATCACAGCAGACATCACAAACCCGCCCAGAAATACACCCAGCGACCCCGCAACAGACTTATCCTTGCTCCACGGTAATTTGGCAGAGACGAAGCGCCGCCCCACAATATCCGCAATGCCGTCGCCGCCGCACAACATCATCAACGCGATGATGCCAATTGGGGAATCCTTCCAATAGACCAAGGTCAGCACCACGAACATGATTCCGTAATACAGCGGACCGCGCAAAATCTCCTTCGGGTCACCCGTGCGGGACATGGCTTCCACCGAAGCCTCATCTTTCATCACACCCAGGCCGATCAACGCAAACTGCACCGTGATCGCAAACGGCACCAACGCCGCCAGCCAGCGTGCAGACGGGGTATCGCTAAACAGCAGCCAGCACAACACAAACAGCGGACCTGTGCCAATGTGAATGACTTTGCGGCTCAACTTGCTGTCCATCCAGCCGCGGTGAGCAATGTAATCCATCGCACGCAAAAACAGCATGGCAAGCGCAAAGGTAATAATGAGGGCAATGTAGTTATTCAAGGCGAACTCCTGATTTTTATTTTTTCTCTGCCGTCTATTTCGTCAGCAGTAAAATCCACACACTAGAACCCGAAGTTGAATGAATGGTTATTCCTGGGCTATAATCCGCCATTGCTTTTACCCAAATCACGGAGGTTTTTTGTGCGTACCCGAATTATAGTATTCATGCTCGCCCTGAGCATCATCCTTTCCGCCTGCGGAGCGTCCGCTTCTGGCGGCGCGGCTCCCGCCGTGGAAAACTACATCACCGCCCTCGCTGCCAAAGACCAGGCCACCCTCATCTCCAACTCCTGCGCCGACTGGGAAGATGACGCCCTCATCGAACTCGACTCCTTCGCCCTGGTCGAAGTCACCGTGGACGGAATGTCCTGCACCGAATCCGGCACCGACGGCGACAAGACCCTCGTCGATTGCACCGGCATGCTCAACATGAGCTACAACGGCGAACCCCAATCCCTCGACCTCTCCGACCGCACCTACGAAGTCATCAACCAAGATGGCGACTGGCTCGTTTGCGGAGTCCGCTAAGAGCAGTTGGTAGTGGTCAGTTGGTAGTTGGTAGCAAACCCGCCATCAACTGACTACTACCAACCGTCAACCATCAACCACCCACCACCAACTGTGAAAAAAGAAAACCTCCTCGCCCTCCTGCTCTGCCTGATCCTCATCGCCCTCGTCATCTTCACCGCAGACAGCAGCCCCACGTGGATCTATCAAGGCTTCTAAATGGCTCTTGAAAAAATTCTGATTCTCGCCGCAGCCTCGCTTCTTTGCGGCATCTTCCTGCGCGAGCGCGGCAGGTCGTGGTTTCTGCTCATCGTCAGCGTCCTTGTCATTTTCTGGCTGCAACCCGCCCTCCCCATCCGCGGCTTCGATTTTTGGATTCCCGTCGCCACCCTCATCATCACAATTTTCAGCTGGTACATCACCGCCGATGACGAAGCACGCAAGCAGCGCAAAAATAGTATTGTGCTCGCCATCATCGCAGGCATCATCGTCCTCCTCAACCTCACCCGCTTCCTCCCCGCCGCGCAAATCTTCACCGCCTCCCGCCCGCCGCAGATCGAAACAACAATAGCAATTCTTTTCATTTCAGGACTGACGCTGTTCGCTTTCTCTCGTCTGACAAAGTTCAGCGCCTCCTTCTTAACGGTTGGCCTGATTCTCACCATTGGGCTTTTTCTCACGCTGAAAGTTCCCGCCCTCACCTACTGGACGAGCACCTTCCTCCGCTCGCTCACAGGTCAGGACGTTTCCGCCGCCCGCATCACAGACTTTCGCTGGCTCGGATTCTCCTACGTCGCCTTCCGCCTCATCCACACCATCCGCGACAGACAATCAGGCCGCTTCCCATCCGTAGACTTGGGCGAGTACCTCACCTACGTCATCTTCTTCCCCGCCTTCACCGCAGGCCCCATTGACCGCATCGAGCGTTTCATCAAAGATCTCCGCGCTCCCTTCGCTGGTCTGTCTCTCGAAACTTTCTTCCCCGCAGGTCAACGCCTGCTCCTCGGCTTGTTCAAAAAATTTGTCATCGCCGATGCTTTGGCTCTCATCGCCCTGAACGACACCAACGCAACCCAAGTCACTTCCACCTTCTGGATGTGGGTCATCGTCTACGCCTACGCCTTCCAGATTTACTTCGATTTCAGCGGCTACACAGACATCGCCCTCGGCATCGCCCAATTGCTCGGGATCAAACTCCCCGAGAACTTCGCTTCTCCCTACCTCAAACCCAACCTGACCCAATTCTGGAACAACTGGCACATGACTCTCACCCAGTGGTTCCGTGCATATT
This sequence comes from Candidatus Villigracilis propinquus, assembly GCA_016714565.1. Taxonomy (GTDB): domain Bacteria; phylum Chloroflexota; class Anaerolineae; order Anaerolineales; family Villigracilaceae; genus Villigracilis; species Villigracilis propinquus. The sequence continues at coordinate 79,328 of JADKDM010000015.1, read as the reverse complement.
TCTTTAATCCCGTCACCCGCTGGCTGCGCTCATGGCAAAAACCGATGTCCATCCCGATGATGATCCTGTTCACCCAAGTCGCCACCATGCTGCTTATCGGCTTCTGGCACGGCGTCACATGGAACTTCACCATCTGGGGTCTCTGGCATGGGCTGGGACTCTTCCTCCACAACCGCTGGAACGATGCCACCAAAGCCAAGTCCGCTGCGTGGGCAACTACGCCAACCCGCCAGGCTGTTCTGAACATCAGCGGCATTTTCCTCACCTTCCACTTCGTGGCGCTCGGCTGGATTTTCTTTGCTCTCTCGTCACCCGCTACTTCGTGGCAGGTGATTTTGAAATTATTTGGAGTTTATTAACTCCGTCATTGCGAGGGCGGTGCTTTCCCGCCCGAAGCAATCTCATGAGCATGCTTGGAGATTGCTTCGCCGCAAAGAACAAGAGCGCGGCTCGCAATGACGGAATGAAATAACATGAACCAACCCATCAAACCCCTCAACGTCCTCATCAAGGGACTGCTCCTATTCCTCCTCTTCAACCTCGTCATCGCCGCGTGGCAGCCGGGCGTTGGACAGTTTTCGCTGTACAACAATATCTTTCCGGGACGCGAACGATTGCCCTTCGGCGAAAATCCAAAGCAATCCTACAACCTCAGCCTTTTCAACCTTGACGCCATGTTCGCCTCGCATGTCATCGCTGGCACGCCCAAAGCGGACGATGAATTCCGAGTCATCATCATCGGGGATTCGTCTGTGTGGGGCACGTTGCTCAAGCCCGAAGAAACACTCGCCGGACAATTGAATGAAGCAAGCCTCAACGCCTGCGGAAAAAATGTCCGCGCGTACAACTTGGGGTATCCCACCATCTCGTTGACCAAAGATGTGATGATGCTCTCCTACGGAATGAACTACGACCCCGACCTCGTCATCTGGATGACGACGCTCGATGCGTTTCCGAATGAGAAGCAAACGTCCACGCCGCTTGGTGGCTAACAACGAAGCAAATGTCCGGGAACTGGCAACCAACTACCAGTTAAGAGTCGAGGCGGATGATCCCAATTTCGTGAAAAAATCTTTTTGGGAGAAAACGTTCGTCGGTGACCGCCGCGCGTGGGCAGACTTTTTCCGCCTGCAAATTTATGGTGTGATGTGGTCTGCCACGGGCATTGACCAGTTTTATCCCGCCGATTATGAAAAAGCGCAAACCGATCTCGAAGCGGACGAAAGTTATCACGGTCTCACGTCACCTTTGAATGAAGATGCACTCGCCTTGAACGCGCTGGAGACGGGCTTCCGCGTGGCAGGCGAGACACCGATGATGCTCGTCAATGAACCGATGTTGATCAGCGCGGGCGCGAACAGCGACATCCGCTATAATTTTTTCTACCCGCGCTGGGCGTACGACGAGTACCGCGAGATGATGACCGCGCTGAGCACACAAAACGGCTGGATGTATGTTGACCTGTGGGACGCCGTGCCCGCCAACGAATTCACCAACAGCGCGATTCACCTTACGCCTGCGGGAGAGAAATTACTGGCGGAGAATCTTGCGCCATATATTTTGGAAAATTGTAAATAATCCCGTCATTGCGAGCCGCGCTCTTGCTCTTTGCGGCGAAGCAATCTCAAGGTATGCAAATAAGATTGCTCACCGCACTGGCGCACCGCGCAAGTGTCGGGCACGAACACCGCCCTCGCAATGACGAAAACGGAAACAGGAGCTTGAATGAAGGTTCGATCTATTTTTCTATTGTTAGTTTTTTTACTGGCTGCATGTTCTAGTGCGCCTGAAACTTCTCAACCAGAAACAAATGCCACCTCCGCACCCGTTGTAGATGCTACCGAAGCCGCCACTGAAGTTGTGAGTGCAACCACCAAAGAAGCCACCACCCCACGCCCGACTCTTGCCCCCGATGAATGGAAATCACTGCCCATCGTGCCGACGGTCAGCGATGCAATGAAGGAAGTCTACAAACGCGGGCTTGAAATGGGTAACGACCCGAATGCATTCTCGAAAGTCGGTGACTGCCAAACCAACACGGGCTTCTACCTCGTGGACTTTGACCATGAAGACTGGTACAGCCTTGGTGAAGAATATGCTTATTTGCAAGATACAATTGATTATTATGAAGGTTCGTACTCGCGCACCAGCCTCGCCATGCGTGACGGGTATAATGTTGCAGCAATTCTCACTGCATTGCGTGCCGACCCGAAGCAATGCGAAAAAGGCGAGAACCCGATCCAATGCGAGTTCCGTTTGCACAACCCCAGCATTGCGATCATCAGCCTCGAAACAAACTTCAACGACCGCCCCGCGGATGATTATGGCAAGTACATGCGCCAGATCATCGAATATTCTCTTGAGCAGGGCGTGGTTCCCATCCTCGCCACCAAAGGTGATAACCTCGAAGGCGATGACAGCATCAATGCCGAGATCGCGGATATCGCAATGGAATACGACATTCCACTCTGGAATTTATGGGCGGCGCTCCAGCCCCTGCCGAATCAGGGACACGATACCGACCTGAACGATGGCTTCCATCTCTCGTTCTCGCGCAATTTCTTCGACCAGCCCAAGAACATGCTCAGTGGCTGGCCGTGGCGAAACCTCACGGCCTTGCAGGCGTTGGATGCGGTGCGTGAAGGATTGAATCAGTAATTTACTCGGTGGTTGAGTAGCCCGAGGCGATAGCCGAGGGCATATCGAAACCACCAGTAATATAGAGTACTTTTCATTAACTGTTGGTTTCGATACGGGCGGGACGAACACCCGCCCTACTCAACCAACGGGGTTATATAAAAATAAAAAGGAAAACCCATGACCACTGAAATCATCTCCCCCATCGCAAAGTTCATTGCCGAAAAAATCCTCAAGCAGCCGAACAAAGTCATCTCCGCAGACGAAGCCCTCATCTCCAGCGGATTGATCGACTCGTTCAGCCTGATGGATCTCGCTCTCTTCATCGAAGATACCTTCGGCGTCCGCGTCGAAGATACCGAATTGAATGCAGAGACGTTTGATAATCTCACACAGCTTGCCGCGTTGATCGCTTCACGAAAGTAAAATCGACGATGGACGATAGACCACAGACCGTGGTCAGCCGTCCATCGTCCATCGTCCAAAATGACCACACTCCCCAACCTCCTCCAACGCTCGTATCAGGAAGTCCCCGACAAGACCAGCATCATCCTGCAACACGCGGGACAACCTGATAAGTCTCTGACCTATCGCGACCTCATCCACGGCGCGAATCGTTTTGCATTAACCTATGCCCGCGAAGGAATTCAACCCGGCGAGGTAGTCATTCTGATTCTGCAACATGGCGAAGACCTTATCTATGCCTTTTGGGGAGCCATCCTGCACGGCGCGATTCCGTCCATCATGCCGTTCCTGACGGAAAAACTCGCGCCCGAAAAATACCGCGCCGATCTTGCTTCACTCATCTCCATCACCAAGCCGACCACCATCGTCACCTACCCCGAGTTCGAAGCGGAAGTCCGCAGCGCGCTTGTTGAAGGTGATTCCGTTCGTCATGTAATTCTCGCGAACACCATCGAAGCAGAGACCGAACCAAACTTTGAAAACTGCAAGGCTTCAAATCTTCCCCCGAAGACATTGTCGTTTTGCAGCATTCATCCGGCACAACGGGTTTGCAAAAAGGCGTGGCGCTTTCACATCGCGCCATGCTCAATCAACTCAACGCCTACAGCAAAACTCTGCGCATCGACCCCGCCAGCGACGTCATCGTTTCGTGGCTGCCGCTCTATCACGACATGGGCTTCATCGCCTGCTTCCTCCTGCCCGTCCTCCTGCGCATTCCCCTCGTCAACATGTCGCCGTTTGATTGGGTGCGCGCGCCATACAAACTGCATCAAGCCGTTTCACAATACAAAGGCACGCTCACGTGGCTGCCGAATTTTGCGTACAACTTTTGCGCACACAAAATTCGCGAGCGCAATCTCGAAGGCGTGAACCTTTCTTCATGGCGTGCCATCATCAATTGCTCCGAGCCTGTGCATGTTGAAAGCCACAATCTATTTTTTGAAAAATTTTCAGCATACGGCTTGACCAAGTCCGCGCTGCAAACTTGCTACGCCATGGCAGAGAATGTCTTCGCTGTGACTCAAAGTCCATTGGATGGAATCCCAGCCGTGGATGAGATCGACCGCGAAACTTTCATGACCCAGCGCCTCGCGACTCCGCCGATAGCTGGTCAGCCTTCGATGAAGATGACCTCATCTGGGAATCCTCTGCCCAATACCAAAGTCCGCGTGGTGGATGCAGACTTCAACGACCTGCCGAATCGAAGTGTAGGTGAAATCGCCATGCAAAGCGACTGCATGCTCACCGAATACTTCAACCGCCCCGATGCCACTGAATCCGCGATCAAGAACGGCTGGTATCTGACGGGAGATTACGGCTACATCGCAAATGGCGAGTTGTATGTTTCGGGAAGAAAGAAAGACCTCATCATCGTCGGCGGCAAGAACGTGTATCCGCAGGATCTGGAATCACTCGCGAGTGAAGTGCCGGGTGTCCATGCAGGAAGAACCGTCGCCTTCGGCATGTATGATGAAGAAGAAGGAACCGAAGAGGTCGTCATCATCGCCGAAGCAGATTCAACTGACCCGTTGGAACAAGAGGCGATAGCGGACGCCATCCGCAAGCATGTGACCAAAAGTTCCGCCATCGCCCTGCGTCATGTCAAAGTCGTTGATGATAAATGGATCATCAAAACCTCCAGCGGTAAGACGGCGCGTTCTGCAAATAAAGAGAAGTTCCTGAAAGAACTTGCGGTACACTAAAGAAATACTCTGTACGATTGAAAGGCAACATCATGCAATTTACAAAAGAAGAACTCGGCGAATTATTGAATGGAGAAAAACCGCTGCAACTGGCAGGGCTTGACCTCAGCAAAGCCATCCTCAGCAGAGCGGACTTGAGCAAGGCAGACCTAAGCGGTGCAGACCTGAACGGCATTTTCCTTGATGATGCCAGATTGCGTTACGCCAATTTAAGCAAGGCAAATTTGGAGGGAGCCAATTTGAGCAGAGCCAATTTCCACGGGGCTATTTTTACAGAAGCAGATCTCAGCGACACCGACCTGAGTGAAGCTGACCTAAGCGGTGCTGACTTGAGTTATGCGAACATAAGCTATTGCAAGTTAATTGGAGCAAACTTAAGCGGAACCATTTTGAAAGAGGCGAAATACAACATCTACACCCAATGGCCGCAGGGATTTGACCCGATAGCAGCTGGGGCGATATTGGTTAAATAATTTAGAACACAGGTTTAACGGACAACACGGACGCGCACAGATTATAAAAATCTGTGCGCGTCCGTGTTGTATTTTTATAAACAAAACTACGCCAGTTCTCTGTCAGCCCGAATAAGAATATCTTCCAGCTTTTGAGAGACATCATCAGGCAACGGTTCCTGTACAGGCTGCGCGAGGATCTCCTCCACTTTTTTGCGCGCATTCGAATACATGGACGGCTTTCCAAGTTGAATCCACTGGTCAAGCGTGTGACGATCCAGCAAATTGGAGTTGTGAACTTCCTTGCTGCGTGCAAATTTCAGAGTGGATTTGCGTGACAGGAAATTTCCACCGGGGCCAATATCATGCACATCGCTTGTGAGTAGTCTATCGGGATTGGAATCAACACCTTGAAAAATTCTTTCGCAAAGATGCGCGATCTCGTTGTCAATGATGATCTGTTCGAGGACAAGAAGCTGGTCGCTTTCGAGAACACCCATCCCGATGATGATATCTGAGCCAGCCAGTACTGGCGGGATGGTAGTAGTAATCTTTTCGAGGACAACATCCGCCCCTGGCTCGCGTGCGTCAGCAGTGCAACCAGCCGAAGTCGCGGGAAGATCGTAGAAGCGTCCCATCTCCACCAGCGCAGCGGACATCAATCCCATCTCTGGCGTGCCGCCCAGAAACGCGCCGTTCCGCATATCCATTGTGCCTGTGGCGCTGCTGTAAATGAGCGGACGTCCCGGATTGGCAAGTTGATACACAACAATAGATGAAAGCGCCTCGGCATTCGCGAGACAGATGTTACTGAACAAACTGGCGGGGCCGGTCATCCCGGGCGCGGGCATGGGCAAGACCATAATAGGGACATCAAGGCTGCCCATTTCAAGATACGCATCCAACATGGGACCGTCGTGCAAAAGCGGGGAAACGGGACAATAAGTCAATGAGTACGCATGGCGCGAACGGACGGCATCTTCGCTGCCCATGACGGCGATCAACATCTCGGCATAATACGGCGCCTGCCGCACGTTGTGGATCTCATGCTCACCATGCTTGGAGCAATAGCGCATCATCGCCGCCCACTCATGCAGCGGACGGGAATAAGCGGGCGTATCCTCCGCTGAAACGGGAGGCCACGCCATCACGCCCATGTCCATTTGCTGAAAGACACGCAGCCCATTGATATTGTCCTGCACCGTTCCATAGCGATGCTCACCCGTATAAAAATCCTGAGCGAATGAGCCGGTACCGTCCAAACAAAAACGCGTGACGGGAGATGGGACGGGATAATCATATTGCGGGTTGCGCGCGCCCAACACAAAAGAGGAGGGTGTGGTCTTGATCGCCTGATCCACCAACTCAGACGAAATGTACGCGATCCTTTTATCCCAATCGACCCGCGCGCCGTGAGACTCCAACAACTTCAACGCTTTTTCGCTGTGAAATTTTGCGCCCGTCTCCTGCAAAATTTTCAATGCTTCCTGATGGATCTGTTCTTTTTCAGAATCGGTTAATAGCTGGCTGTGAAAGCGCATGGAATCATCATCCTTTGATCTGCTTCGCTCTGTCGGGGGCTAAGCCCCCGACAGAGCGAACGCCTTGTAATTTTTCAAACGGCCTTCAACCCGTCATTGGCTCGCTGTTTGATCTTTTCAAGCTCCTGCTCGACCCCATCCTCAAAGGGCAGCGGCTTGTGGGTTGCTAATATTTCCTGAACCTTGGGTTTTAGTTCATCCATCATGCTTGGCTTGCCCGAACCCGACCAGGCCTCGTAGGATTTTCTAGCATCGTAATTGGTCATATACACTTCGCCATTGCGGAGCGCATCGCGCGTGGAGCGGCGGCTGAGGAAGTTGCCGCCATGTCCCACGGAGGCGAGGTCCACTTCAAGCCATTCCTTCACGCTTGTATTAATTCCATGTGACAGACGCAGGGAACGATGGAACACTTCCACATCGATCAGTAGTTGCTCAAGGCTCAAGAGCAAAGATCCGCCCAATTGACCGGGACCAACTACCAGGTCCGGCCAGGAGAGCGTTGCCATCGCCCAATTCAAAGCACGTTCATAGCCTGCGCGGATACCCGTTTTATAATGCCCCGTGCTTCCCGCGGACGTTTCCACTGGCAATCCATACGAGCGGGCGATCTCCGTCACAGCGGCGCCAAGCAAACCGTGTTCCACTTCGCTGCCGGTAAAACGTCCCGTGTATGGATCCATGATGGCGGGAGATGCGGCATAGATGATTGGAGTGCCAGGCTCCGCGGCTTGCGCAAGGCAAAGCATGGCAAGCGTCTCGCAGTTGGCAACCAAAAGAGTGGAGATGAGGCTGGCCGGAGCCGTGCCGCCCATCATCGGCATGGGCATGATGGCAAGCGGGATCCCCCACCCCGCAATTTCAAGATAGGCGTCGGTATGCTCGGCTTCGAGCACCATCGGAGAGATGGGCGTGACAAGATAGGAAAATGGATTTTGCTTGCGGACATTCTCGCGCCCGCCAAAGACAGTCCCCAACACTTCGAGCAGCCAGCGCGACTCCTCAATGGTGTGCGTGGAATCCTGAATGTGTTTTGAAAAATTACGGAATGCCTGAGAGATATACCCCGTATATCCGCCGATCGAATTTTGGAAAAAGCCTGGGTCCACCATCGACCAATACACGCTTACTTCATCCAACGAGTCGATCATGTGCGTGGCGTCCAGCCAATCCTGATAATTCGCTTCGCGGCGTTCACCAGTGACTTCGTCAATCGCAAAGGATGCACCACCATCAGCGACCAGCGAACAACGGTTGGCATTCAAAGCAAATTCCCAATCAGGCCGCCTGCCGCCCAGTGTAAAGTTTCGCGGTGTCAGCCTGAGACATTCCTCGATCAACTCGCGCGGGAAGCGCACCACATGCGTGGTTGGATTAACTTCAGCGCCTGCTTTTTTCAGAAACCTGCGCCCCTTTTCCGTATCCACCCGCACACCCATTGTGGCGAGAAGGGACAAGGTTCGTTCATGGACTTGCGTGACCTCGTTATCCGATAGAACTCTCAGGTCTGTTTCCATAATCTGCTTTCCAGATGGTAACGACTGAAGTCGTTACTACGCTTTCATTATCCCAATTCTTTATCCGCCGCCGCAACGATGCGGGATAACTCGGCCTGCTGATTCGCTTCCAACGGTTCAGGCTTATGATTTTCGATGATCCAACGCACGCGCTCACGCGCCACTTCAACGGGATCACGATATTTGCTTTTCTCGTCCAGTTGATGGGTCAACCCGCGCACAAGAGATGTCTTCATGTGAGCGCGTGTATGCTTCTGCCCGAGGAAATGTCCGCCCGGCCCCACGTTGCGGATCGACTCCATCGCCAGCGATTCATCGTCCACATCCATGCGCTGCAAATAAGCACGCGCGCGCTGGTATAGATCATCATCGAGAATGATCTGCTCGGGGAAAAGCCTTGTGTACGTGCGTGACAACCCCATACCCGTCACGATCTCCGGCGCGGCCAGCCCCGCGAGGAACGGGTCGAGCGCAGGTTCGGCAGCACCCTGCCATGTCCCGGCCTTCACCGAGTCCGTGCCGTAACACGCGCCCAGCGACGGCATGCCCCAATGATGCGCCATGTCCACCACGCCGTAGCGCCCGCGCGCATCCCGCGGATAACTGACATAGCCGCCCGTGCGCATGTCCGCCCAGGCTTGCATCATGGAATGATAGATGGGCGCGCCGGGGAACATCAACTGCATGAGGACTGTCGCGCTGATGATCTCCGCATCGCCCATGGCTAACGCGCCAGCCTGTGTGGATGGAGCGGTCGTCCCTAACGTGGGCATGGCCAGAAAACCGACGGGGATTCCCGCCGCTGCAAAAGTCATCGCGGCTTCAATGCCGGGCTTGTCCTGCATCATCGGCGAGACGGTGCAGATCAACGAAGACAGCGGAGGACGCTTGCGCAATTCCTCTTTGCTGCCCGTGATGACCAATGCCATCTCCACGGCGTACTGCGCTTCGCGTCCGCCCATGATGGTTTCAGATTGAAAATGCTTGACCGTGTTATTCCAACCGATCTCCAACTCGTGGAGCGGGGAATTAACACCGCAATCCTGCGCACTGACCATGGGCCAGTAGAATCCGATCGATGGCAGATAATCCGCGACGCGCGCCATCATGCCCACATCCGCCTTGCTGGACGGACGATACTCACCCGTGTTGAGGTCGGCAACTTCCACACCGCAGCCGTCGGTCGTGAAGTAGGTTGTCCCCTCTTCCAAATTCAAATCATATTCAGGGACTCGCGCTCCCATCGTGAAAAAACGCGGGACGGTTTTCATCGCTTTGAAAACCAGGTCACGGTTCAATTTCACGATCTGGGTTTTCATATCCACGTTCGCGCCGTGTTCTGCGAAAACTTTCAGAGCTTTCTCCGAAGGGAATTTGATACCGATATTTTCAAGAATATCCAGCGTGGCTTCCTGAAGCCTGTCCAATTGCTCATCGGTGAGATATTGGACACGGTATGCAGAGCGGAGCGGTTCAAGTGCGGGTCGGTCACTGGCCATATGATTCTCCTTTATATTAAATTAGGTTGTCACCCTGAATGACAGCAAATATCTCTATGATAATCTCAGGGATTCTTCGCTACGCTCAGAATGACATTGCATAAAACGACTAAACCTCGCCAACTTTATCGAGCACCTTGTATGGATCGAACGCATCACGCAGGCCATCGCCGATGTAATTGATAGAGATGATGCTCAGGAAGATCATCAGGCCGGGGAAGACCGCCAGCCACGGATATTTTGTGAAATGTTCCTGCGCGTTGCTGAGCAGATTCCCCCATGAAGGTGTGGGCGGTTGAATGCCAAAGCCAAGAAAACTTAAACCAGATTCTTCGATGATCGCATACCCGAATTCCAGCGTGGCTTCCACGATGATCGGCCCAATGGAATTGGGCAGGACGTGGCTGAGCATGATGCGGAGGTCGGACCCGCCCAAAGCACGAGAAGCAGCTACAAAGTCCGTTTCGCGAAGCGTGAGGAAGGAGGCGCGCACCAGCCTTGCGAACGTCGTCCACGAAAATACGCCGATGACCAGGCTGATCGTCAAGACGTTGTTACGCTCAAAAAGCGGAATTTCCACTTCGCGCAGGATCGCGCTAAGCAGGATCAAAACAAGGAAGGATGGCAGGGAGAGAAAAGCGTCCGTAATGCGCATCAGAATGCCGTCCAGCCAGCCGCCGTAATAGCCAGCCGCCGCGCCCATGGGAACACCGATGGTGACTGAAATGATCACAACAAGAAGCCCAACCGTTAGCGAGATGCGGCCGCCGTAGAGCACACGCGTGAACAGATCACGGCCCAGAGCGTCCGTGCCCATCGGATGACTTAACGAAGGCGATTGATAACGGCTTGAAATATCGGAGGCTTCCGGGTCATACGGGGAAAGCGGGGCGAACACCGTGAGAATGAAAAAGATAAAGATGATGCAAAACCCGAAGATCGCACCCGGGTGTTTGCGAAAGCGTTTCCAAACGCCTGCTGCCATGCTGTTCGATGGATTGGAGGATTGTTGATTCATGGCTACTCAAGACGAATGCGCGGATCGAGATACGCGTAAACAAGATCCGCCAGCAGGTTGGACAAAATGATAAAACTCGCGCCAATGATCAACACCGCCATCAACACCGGGTAATCCCGCTCGAGCGCCGCCTGATAATACAACCTGCCCATGCCCGGCCACGAAAACAATATCTCAACGAATATCGCACCGCCGAAAATATAAGGCAGGTCAAGCGCCAGCAATGTGATCAATGGGATAAGTGCATTCCGCAGACCATGCTTGTAAAGCACCTTCCAGTTTGGCAGTCCCTTGGCACGGGCGGTGCGGATGTAATCCTGATGGATGACGTCCAACATACTCGAACGCAGGAAGCGCGAATACCATGCCACCCACCCCAGCGCGCCGGTCAACACAGGCAGGATGAGATGAACGATGCGGTCACCGAGATCAAAACCTTCACTGTTGATCGAAGTCATGCCGCCCGCTGGCAACAGGGGCTCGCCGGTAAATGGATTTTTCAGCCACGCATAGAAAACAAGGATCAAGATTAATCCCAGCCAAAATTCAGGGATCGCCTGCCCTGCAAATGAAAAGGTTGTAACGGTGATATCGAATTTCGAATATTGCTTGATGGCGGAGATGATCCCGATCGGTACCGCGATCAATACAGCCACCAGCATGGTGATGACCGTCAGGTAGATCGTGTTCGGAAGCCTGTCACCGATCTCTGCGAGCACAGGCTGGCGGGTACGGAATGAAAAGCCGAAATCACCGCGCAAGATTCCCTGACGCGTACCTTTGCTATCCAAGACCCCATCGCCGTCTTTATCAACCTGCATCCAGTCATTGCCGACCAGCCAGATGAGATATTGAGTAGGCAGGGGTTTATCCAACCCAAACTGACGTTTCAACAATTCAACTTTGGTCGGGTCAATGTGGCGGCTCTGCCCCTGACCTGAGAGTGGTCCGCCCGGCGCAAGGTTGACCAACGCGAACAGCAGGATGCTCAATAGAACAAGCAAGCCTGCTGTTTGCAATAAACGGCGGATGATGTAGGTGGTCAAGTTACTTCAAAATCCAGTCTGCGGAATTCCAGGTGACGAGGTCATTGGTTGAAGATTGAACATTCAACAATCGCACTGAATGAGCATCGGCATTGAGAGCGGTGAAGAGCAGCAACTCGGGCAACTCCTTGTCCATCACTTCCGCCATTTTGCAGAAGTCTGCTTTGCGCTGTGTTTCATCCAATGTATAAACGCTGCTGAGAAGATCTTCAAACTCAGGGTTTGACCATCGTCCAAAGTTGTAGCCATAGTCTGGTGTGGCCGCGCTCGTGGAATAATAGCTTTCGAGATAGGCAGTGGGATCCACGCCTGAATAGCCATCATCCCAAATGTCCATGTCAAAGTTGCCGTTCTGTTCAATGCCGCCATCTGTCGAAGCAGCCCACAGAACGCTTCCTTCCACCACGGTCAAATTCAGTTTCATGCCGATCTTGCCCAACTGCTCGGCGATGAATTGCTGGGTCAGTTCAAGCGGCTCGCCAAATTCGGAATAGGTGATGAACTCCATTTCCATCACGTACCCTTCTTCAGCAGTGGAGCAGCCATGACATTCACGCACGCCATCGCCATCGGTATCCTTCCAGCCAGCTTCATCCAAAAGTACAGAAGCAGCCTCCAGGTCAAATTTTGGACGCGCTACGTTATCGCACACATAAGGCGGGCGGAAGAATTCAGTCCACGCGGGTTGGGCATAGCCGAGGAAAAATTCCTTCGAGATCGTATCCACATCGATCGCGGCGCGAATCGCCTGCCTCACACGCACATCGGACAGGATCGGGTGCGGTGATGCGACAGGGTCCGTTGTCCCTTTGGCGGCGAGGTTGAAGAAGATGCGCATCACAAAACGATTCGTCGGGCTGGGATTCACTTCCACATCTGGGTTCTCCTTGAGATCCGCGATAACCGGCTCGGTCGTCCACATATCGAGGTCTGCATCGCCATTGATGAGCATGGTCTTGCGGACAGTTTGATCGGGCACAATACTGACGGTCACTTTATCGATCGCGGGCTTGCCTTCTTCAAAATAATTTTCATTTTTCAGAAAGGTCATGTGATCGCCATTGACCCACTCGGAAAAAACGAACGGCCCGTTGCTTAGCGGCTCACGCGCGCAATCCCATGAAGCAAATCCTTGAGCGGCATCGCAATAATGAGCAGGCCAGACCGCGACCTCTTCGCCGCCGAACTGCGTGAGATACGCTGGATAAATGGCGTTGTAATTCACGGTGAAGGAATAAGCGTCCACTTTATCAATACTATCAATGTAATCAATGCCGGGGATCCAGCCGCCAGTTTCAGGGTTGATGATGGCATTGTATGTGAAAAGCACATCGTCCGCAGTGACAGGCTTTCCATCCGCCCATTGCACATCCTCGCGCATCTTCCAGGTCACGTTCATGGTGCCAGCGGCTTCGTCAACGACCACACCGCCGTTTTCAATGGATGGAAGTTCAAAAGCGAGCTCGGGAAAAACATTGCCATCGGGGTCAATATCGCTCAACCCAAGCATCACCAATTCCATCACAAGGGCATCGTAGCCGGTATCGGTGATGATCGGATTAAAGGATGGGGGGTCTTCGGGGATTACGATTGTTATACTTTTCGAATCCGTTGCGGGGGTGGAAGATGATTTTTGCTGACAACCGAGCAGGCTGACCGCAAGCAATACAGCAAGTAGAACCAATGAAATATTCTTTGATCTGTGCATCTCTCCTCCAGGATCGACCAGAAATTTTTTACAGCGCAAGTATATACTTCCCCTGGTGAGGCGAAATTATTTCATACTTTATTGCATGTGTCACGTGATTTTCGTCTCTTTTTTCGGAGTGCGCGCCTCATTCCCAACTGAGAGTTGGTTGCTGACCGATGGGAATGTGCCGCAAGATTTATCTTGCTCTCCAACACACGCGCAACATGAATCCCCTACGAGGGCAAGTTGTTGCGGTATCGAATAAAGGATTACATTTTCACTCTTTCATTCTTCGGGTCATACAGCGGACGCAATGATGCTTTTGCAGAATACATCACATTATTGACTTCAACCTCAAACTTGCTATTTCTGATGTACTCCTCATTGATCTGCTCATCATCCTCAATAATAGACAATCCCACCGCCCCGCCCAAGGTAAACCCGTACGCCCCAGAGCGGACGTAGCCCACGATCTTTCCATTGCGATAGATCATCTCACCGTAATACAGCAAAGGCTCGGGGTCATCCAAGATCAATTGGATGAATCGCTTCTTGAGCGGACCCGCTTCTTTTTGTTTGAGCAATGCTTCCTTGCCGATGAAGCCGTTCGGCTTGTTGAAATCCACAAGAAAGCTCAAGCCTGCTTCGAGCGGAGTATCCGTCAGATCAATATCGTGGCCATAATCGCGGTAGCCTTTTTCGATGCGGAGGGTGTTGAGCGTTTGCATTCCTGCCAGCTTCACGCCCAAATCTTTGCCTGCTTCGAGAAGTGCGTCAAAAGTAGTCGGTGCAAATTCGGTGGGGATGTACAACTCGTAGCCAAGTTCGCCCTGATAGGTCACGCGGAACGCCAGCGCCTTCGCATAATGCACATCGATCTCTTTCATGGACATGTACGGGAAAGACTCGTTCGACAGGTCCGCGCTGGAGAGGCGGCTGAGCAACTCACGGGATTTCGGTCCCTGCACATTGATGAGCGCATACGCCGAAGTCATATCCACGATGAAGACTTGTTCATCCGCTTCGATGTGACGCTTCATCCACGTTTCCACATGGCGATGCGCAAGGTCGGAGCAAACGACCATGAAGGATTCTTCGCCGATGCGGGTGACTGTCAAATCCGCTTCAATGCCGCCGCGCACATTCAGCCACTCGGTGTAGACGATCTTCCCGACTGGCACGTTGATATTGCTGACGGAAATTCTATCGAGCATGGTTTGCGCGTCGCGTCCCTGCACAAGGAATTTGGACATCATGGAAGTGTCCATGAGAATGACATCTTCGCGGCAGGCTTTGTGCTCGGCGGCGTTGTACTCGAACCAGTTCTGCCTGTCCCAGCTATATTTCTCGACTCTGGCTTCTTTTCCTTCGGGAGCGAACCAGTCCGCGTATTCCCATCCTGCGGACGAGCCAAAGAACGCGCCGAGTTTCTCCAGCTTCTCATGCAAAATGGACTTGCGCACATTGCGCGCCGTCTGCAACTGCGAGTTGGGGAAAGTCTCCTTGTACATCATGCCGAGGATTTCAACGACACGATCATTCAAATAACGCTGATTATTTTGGTACGGCAGCATGCGGTCAATGTTGATCTCGCCCACATCCAGCGGCGGGACTCCGTCCACGATCCAATGCGCGAGGGTGTGACCCACTCCGCCGCCGAGCAAAATGCCGAGCGAGTTCATGCCAGCAGCCACGTAGAAATTCTTCAACTCAGGCGCTTCGCCGACAAGCATGGTCATATCGGCGGTGAAACTTTCGGGGCCGCAGAATAATTTTTTGATGCCCGCCGTTTTCAACACAGGCACACGTTCCATCGCAGCTTCGATGTAAGGCGACATGCGATCCCAGTCAGGTTGGATTTCTCCGAAGGCAAAGTCTTTGGGAATGCCATTCACACCCCACGGTTTGGCAACAGGTTCGAACAAGCCGAGCATCAATCCACCCACTTCTTCGCGGAAGTAGGAATACGTATCCACATCTTCGAGGATGGGCAGGTTCGGATGCACGCCTTCGATGGGTTCAGTCAGCAGATAATAATGTTCGGTGGCTTGCAGAGGGACATCCACACCTGCGAGTGCGCCGATCTTCCGTCCCCACATGCCGCCGCAGTTGATCACATATTCGGCAGCAATGGCGTGGCCTGTGGTCGTGGTCACACCCACAGCGTAACCATTTTTCTTCGTAACAGAAGCAACTTCAACGTTCTCAAAGATGCGCACTCCCATGTCGCGCGCGCCTTTCGCAAGGCTCATGGTCACATCCACAGGGTTGGCGCGTCCATCGTCGGGGAAATAAAATCCAGCGGTCACACCTTTGGGGTCAGCCAGCGGCCAGAGTTCTTTGAACTGCGATGGCGTAATCTCTTGCGCCTCGATGCCCAACGAGCGGGCAAAGGCGGCGTTCTTGCGCAGAAATCGCAAACGAGACGCAGAACTCGCGGCTTGAATGTAGCCGATCGGTTTGAAACCAGTGGAGACGCCAGTTTCTTTTTCGAGATTGCGATACAGCTCGCGGGTGTAATGCGCAAGTTCAAGCATGGTCTCGGTATAAAATCCGCCGCACACCACCAGCCCCGCGGCGTGCCATGTGGTTCCAGATGTAAGCTGTTTGCGTTCAAGAATAATGACATCCGTCCAGCCGAGTTTTGCAAGATGATACGCCGTGCTGCATCCGATAACCCCGCCGCCAATAATAACCACCCGTGCCTGTGTAGGAAGAACCTGTTCCATTTGCCGCTCCTGTGCGAAGGATTTTGTTCTACAAGAATTATTGAATACCGCATCATTTTTGTCAATGCTAAATGTCACGTAATTATTTTTTGCAGGCATTTATCTTCATGATAAACTTTGCGCTTCCATGTCAACCACCACCCTCTTTTCTCCTTATCGCATCTGCCCCATCGGTGCGCACATCGATCATCAAGGCGGCGCGGTCTTGGGACGCACCATCAAACTCGGCACAACGCTCGAATATCATGCGCTTGATTCAAAGGAAATCCGCATCACCAGCGATCAATTTGGCAAAGCAAATTTCCTGATCGGCGATCTGGATAAAAATCATTGGGCGCGTTACGCGCAGGCAGCGGCGCGGGTGCTGAATCCCAAACGCGGCATGAAGGCGCATGTGACGGGGTCGCTCATCGGCGCGGGCTTGAGTTCGTCCGCTTCGGTGGGGCTGGCATATCTCAAAGCGCTTGCGGATGTGAACGATATTGAATTAACCAGCAAGGAACTTGTCCATTTGGATTTTGAATTGGAATACAACGAACTGGGATTGCAAAACGGACTGCTCGACCCGATGAGCATTATCTACGGAAGAAAGAACGCGCTTCTTTTCATGGACGTAGTAACTGGTTCTGTTTCCCCGATCATTGACCCACCCTCCAGCGACTCTGTTTGGATCGTGGCGTATTCTGGAGTTTCGCGCGAACTCACCAAAAGCGGATTCAACGTCCGTGTGGCGGAATGCCACGAAGCGGCAGCGTCCTTCAAAGCGGGGCGTGGAAATTGGGCGACGTTCCGCGGGAAATTTTCGAGGCGAAGAAAATGTCATTGCCTGAGAATCTGCGCAGGCGGGCGGAGCACTTTTTCAGCGAAGTGGAACGTGTCAGTTTGGGCAGGCAGGTTTGGGCGGAGTCTGATGCGGTGCGATTCGGGCAGTTGATGAATCAGTCTTGTGAATCATCCATTAAGAATTACGAAGTTGGCAGCGAGGTATTGATCCAACTGCATGAAATTATCAGCGGCACGAGCGGCGTGTATGGAAGTCGTTTCAGCGGCGGCGGATATGGCGGCTGTGTGGTGGCGCTGGCGAAAAGTGATCTGGCTCAAAACGCCTGCGCAGAAATTGCGGAAAAGTTTTCGGCTCTTCACCCTGAGTTGCCGTCGCAAGTTTTTGTTGTGGAAACGGGAGACGGCCTGCAATGATTAAATCTGCTGTACTCCTCGCGGCGGGACGCGGCAAACGTCAACGCCCGTACACGGACGTGACGCCGAAGCCGCTGCTCGAAGTGAACGGACGCCCCACGCTGGATTTTGTTTTACGCGCGGCGGCAAAGGCGGGCGTGGAGCGGGTTTGCATTGTGACGAATCATTTGGAAGAAAAGATATTTGCATACGTGGGAGACGGCTCGAAGTGGAATCTCTCCGCGAGCTTTGCGCATCAATCCGAACTACGCGGCAATGGCGATGCGCTGCTGTCCGTGCCGCAGAGTTGGATCCGTGACGAGCCTGTGATGGTCGTGGCAACGGATTACATTTTGGAAGAAGACTCGTTGCTTGAGCTTGTGCAGGCGCAGGAAAAACACGCCGCGGATATTGTGATGAGCCTGAAGGAATGTCCCATTGAAGAACTCGCCGCCCGCTCCAGCGTGGATGTGGATTCGGATTGGCGCGTAAAACGGATCATCGAGAAGCCGAAGTGGGAAGAGATCATGAGTCCGTATGCGGCTTCGATCCTGTTTATCCTTCCCCCTCAAATTTGGGACTACCTGCCGAAGGTGCAACCCTCGGAGCGCGGCGAGATCGAAATGCAAGCCGCAATTGACGAGATGATCCGTGATGGGCTTAAGGCAGTTGGGGTATTGCAGTCCGCGCCAGAAGAGTGGAAGCCTTAGTGTGATTGTGCCGCAAGATTTATCTTGCAGTTGAATTATTTCAAGAGACGCGCAACATAAATGTTGCGGTACTTTTTATTTCAACTGTTCCTTCAACCAATCGAACGCGGCGGACTGCATCTCCAGATCAAATTTATGCGGGCCAGGATAGAACTGTCCCGTGTAGGCATCTGGTTTTCCCATATTCCAATAATGCTCGTGTAAACGCATGTGTGCTTCGCGCATTCCGTCTTCCGTGAACAGATGATCGTGAATGTCATATTGAACCAGCAACGGCAGCGGTGCGCGAGACGCGGCGATGTCAGGCCAATCACCGTGGCGTGCCCAACCGAAGGGAAACAGCATCCACGTGTGGGACATGTTATGGTCAAGCAAGGCTGAATATGTGGTCATCAACCCGATAATGACAGTAGCTTGAACACTTTCATGCGTGGCATTCAACAGGGCTGCGCGATTCCCACCGCCCGATAAACCAACACAGCCGACATGTTCCGTGTCCACGTCCGCGCGGGAGAGCAGATAATTCAAGGCAACGCGGTCTTCAAATGAAACAACGCCCGCCATGTTGGTGCCGAGAATGTTGCAATACTTCGAGACCCAGTGCTCATGGAAATATGCGGCGTTGTTATATTCTTCAATTTCATCGGAGGCGGGGCGCAGCTTCAACAAGTCAGTTGTTTTGCTGCCCATCATTTCCAGCATCGTCTCCAGTGGAAAACGGCGGCTGCCCCACAGAAACACATCATGAACCAGCACAACAAATCCTTCACGCGCCAGCGCATTGGCGTACGCCCGTCCGCCGTAGGGACCTTTGCGAAATTCGCTTAATACGAGCAATGTCCCTTGCGGGCCGTCAGCGATCTTTTCTTTTCCAAAATATTTGAAGTCACTGTGGTCATGCAATGCAACGATCCCAGGCAATGGAGCTTTTGCATTTGCAGGCTTGAGCACATACGCATGTGTACGCGGACCAAACCCAACCCACCACGAAATCTCCTCCCCCATCACCCCGTCTTTTTCCCATTTACTTTCGATCTTTACGCCCATCGGGCTTTCGTCTCCGTGGCAAAAGCCCAACGCTTCACAGAGAAGTGTTCGGGTCTGCGACCCAGGCTTCGCTACGGGATAAAGGGATTGCTGCCTTTTGGCTGCTGCAACCCAATCGCTGAAGACACCGAGGTGACGATACTGTTCTGACATGCTGACTCCTTCGAAAAACTGGCGGTAATTCGAAGATTATACAACCAGCATTTGATGGATTCAGTCAGGTTTCATAACAAACTTTTCCTGAAAGAAATGACCTGCTAGTCGTTTTCTATCCGCAGGTCGGTGAAATATCCGTCCGTCCCTATGTCAACCCAAAGACCGATCCCTCCTGAACTATCCGCGCCATGTTTGAGATCGTTCACGACCAACACGGGCTGCGCACTCTCGTTCAAGTAGAGTTTCGCTTTCTCACCCTTGACCTCGATCTTTAGCTTGATCCACTCATTCAGGCCCATATCTGCGTATGATTCATACATCCCGGCAGATTCATTTCTGAGGCGATCAAACTTGAAATCAGGATAGGAGAAATATTGCATGGAGCGGTTGCGCCGCAGCTGGTCATCAGCTCTGCCGTTGGTCGGGCGGATATAAATCCCCTCGAACCTTGAATTGCTCTCGTCAATTCTAAAAGCAACGCCGATAAAACCACGAGCAATGTCAGGAGCATCTGCGAACAGTTTGCTCAGCACCTTGACTTCGATGATTCCATTTTTGAAATCAGAATCAACCAGTTTTGCAAATGTCGGCTCATCCACCTGAGTAATGGCGGGGTCCTTCGTTACGCGGATCGTTTGGTTTCCATCCAATGCGGCAGCGTTGATAAAGGTATTGACAGGGCGAAAACTGGCAAGCTCCATCTTTGCAATTGTGACCATTTTATTCTCCCGTACTTTTATGCCTTGCGATCCTGAACCAAAAGATACATGCCGCTCGCCAGGGTCAATGCAGCGCCTGCCAATGTCAGCAGGGTTGGGACTTCACTCCAGAAGAGAAATCCCCATAAAATGCTGATCGGAAGCGAGGCATATTCAAATGGGGCGATCACCGAGGCTTGCGCTGTGCTGTAGGCGCGTGTCATAAAATATGCCCAAAGAGCCCAAACCAGTCCCAGCCCAGACATGATGAACAGATCCAGCGGAGTCGGCATGGTCCACGCGTGGAAAAGAAAAGCAACGCTTGGATGCGCATTGGGAATTTCGCCTACGGCGGCAGCCAGCGGCGAAAAAATAAAGGCGGCGATCAAATAAACCCATGAACTGAAATACGCCATCGTTGCACTGCTGTCGGTGGCTTTCATTTTTCTGGTCAGGATCACGGTCAGAGCGTAGAAAAGAACCGAGATCAAAACGAAGAGCGAGCCTTCGTTGAAATTTGTCGAACCGGGTTGAAC
The DNA here is from genome assembly GCA_016714565.1 of Candidatus Villigracilis propinquus. Lineage (GTDB taxonomy): Bacteria > Chloroflexota > Anaerolineae > Anaerolineales > Villigracilaceae > Villigracilis > Villigracilis propinquus. The sequence continues at coordinate 58,708 of JADKDM010000015.1, read as the reverse complement.
GATCAGCAAAATACCTGAAAATCCAACGATCAGCGCCAGCCAGCGTTTCAGTTCCACTTTTTCGCTCAACATGAAGACCGACAGAATCGTGATCATCAGCGGACCCGAAAAACGGATCGCTTCCACAGAGGCGAGCGGCAGGGCTGCCAGCCCCATCATAAAGGAGGTGTACGAGAGAAAGAGGAAAATCCCGCGCACAACTTGAAGCTTGAGGTTGCTGGTGATGGGTAATCCCTTCCCGCCTTCGAGCCGGAAAAAGAGGATCGTGACAGGCAGGGCAACCAGACTGCGGAATGTGACGATCTCGAGCACGGAATAATTGCCACCGATCCATTTGACAGCAACAGCTTGCAGTGAACCGATCAACATCGCCAGCAAAAGAAAGCCGATGCCTTTTAAGTTGGAATTGGTGGTTATCATTCTTTGATTATTTCCTTTTAAAACTCGATGATCGCCTTGATCGCTTTGCGCTCGTCCATGGCGCGGTACCCATCTGGGACTTTGGTGATGTCACCAGAGAAGTCGAATACTTTGCCCGGCTGAATTTTTCCCTCAATAACATCTGGCAGCAGTTCTTCGATATATGCGCGCGCTGGGGCAGGGCCTCCGGCGATGGTGACATTTCGGAAGAAGGTCGGCATGGCGACGGGCATGCGCTCATCTTGCGGCACACCCACACGACCCACCGCTCCACCCGGGCGGGCAATGCTCATTGCTGTATGAGTCGATTCGTCATAGCCGACACATTCCAACACTGAATGAGCGCCGAGTCCGTTGGTGAGGGAACGCACGCGCTCAATGGCTGCTTCTCCGCGCTCGCTGACAATATCGGTTGCGCCGAATTCTTTGGCAAGTGCAATACGGTCAGCATGACGATCCAAAAAGATGATCTGCTCCGCGCCGAGTCTTTTCGCGGCGATCACACCGCATAAGCCGACCGCGCCGCCGCCGACCACTGCTGCGATCTTACCAGGACCCACTTTGGCTGAGATAGCTGCATGATGGCCTGTAGCCATTACATCGGTCAGAGTAAGAAGCGAGGGCATGAGTGCATGATCTTTGCTGACAGAAAGCGGATATAACGTCCCATCCGCCTGAGGGACGCGTACCGCTTCCCCTTGTCCGCCATCGAGTTTTGTGCCGCCCCAAAATCCTCCATGCAAACAAGAGGTGTGAAGACCTTCCTGACAAAACTCGCAGGTTCCATCGGACCATGCGAACGGTGCAGCAACCAGATCGCCCACCTTGATCTTGCGGACGTCCTTGCCCACCGCTTCGACGATCCCGATGAATTCATGTCCCATGCGGTTACCGACATCGCTCGGCTTCATGCCTTTGTAAGGCCAGAGATCACTGCCGCAAATGGCGGCGCGGGTGACGACCACAAGGGCGTCAGTTGATTCTTTGAGTTGGGCGTCGGGGACATTCTCGATACGAACGTCGCCCGCGCCATACATTACAGTTGCTTTCATATTTTTTCTCCTTAAAGTCCCGCTACTGCCGGGATGATTTCTTTTGCAAAGGTTTTGAGCGGGGTAATTTTATAAACATCCGGCATGTTGAAGATCGCATGGGTAAAGCCCATTTCAGAAAGTTTCTGGATGCGATCTATCACGCCGCTTACCGTGTCATTCGCAGAAAGATGTACAGTGCCAAGACAGGTTTTCTCGATCGTGTTGTAATCGCGTCCGAGGGCATCACAATGCCCTTTGAGTGTATCAAGCGCTTTTTGTACGTTTTCTGTGCCGACCCAATCGCCAATATTACAGGCGTCTGCATATTGGGCAACCATTCGCAGTGTTTTATTCGGGCCCGTACCGCCGATCATGATGCGCGGATGCGGACTTGAAAGCGGGCGCGGATTATTGGTGATTGCTGGAGCAGAAAAATGTTTCCCCGCAAAAGATGTCTCATCACTGGCCCAGAGCGCCTTCGCCAGTTTCAGGCTGTCTTCAAGTTGCTCAAAGCGTTCGGATGTGGATGGATAGGGAATCCCATTGCCTTTTGCTTCATCCTCATACCACGCCGCGCCAATTCCAAAATAAGCACGACCGCCAGAGAGAACATCAAGGGTGTTAACCATCTTCATCAGCACGGCGGGGTGGCGATAAATCACGCCCGTGACCAGAACGCCGAGGCGGGCTTTTTCAGTTAACCCTGCAAAATATCCAAGCGTGGTGTAGGCTTCCAGCATGGGGTCGGTATAGGCTTCACCGAACAAGCCTTTGATCTGATAGTAATGGTCCATCACCCACAAGCTGTAAAAACCAGCCTCTTCTGCGGTTGTGACGATCTCCTTTAGTTTGGGACGGATGGCAACTGTGCCACCTGGAGCCTTGAAAGACGGGATTTGTAATCCGATGTGCATTATGAAATACCTCGTTTGTTAAACATCCAGTTTTCTAGTGCCCAGCCACTTCACTTTTTCAGGATCGTGGTGGTCAAAGAAACTACTGGTCTTGGTGTCTAATGTTGTAATTGCTGCGATATCATCCGCATTTAGCTCAAAATCAAACACGCTGATATTTTCGATCATTCTTTCCTTGCGGGTTGACTTGGCAAGGGCGATAACACCTCTCTGTACAAGCCAGCGGAGAATAACCTGCGCCACGCTTTTTTTGTGTTTTGCGGCAATCGAAAGCAGAAGTTCGTTTTGGAAAATATTATTCCTGCCTTCGGCAAATGGAGCCCACGCTTCCACCATCATGCTGTTGTCCTGCAAAAACTTCTGGTTGTCAATTTGCTGCTGGAAAGGATTGACTTCGATCTGATTGACCGCAGGTGTGATTTTGTTATGGATCATCAAGTCCATGATGCGGTCAGGTTGAAAGTTGGAAACGCCAATGGCTTTGATCTTGCCTTGTCCATACAGTTCTTCCATTGCGCGCCATTCACCATGTACATCACCGAAGGGTTGATGGATCAGATACAGGTCAACGTAATCCATCTGCAAGCGATTTAGCGATCTGTCAAAGGCTTTGAGTGTGTTTTCATAGCCATTGCTTTGAATCCAAAGTTTTGTTGTGATGAATAACTTCTCTCTTGCAACACCGCTTCGTTTGATTCCCCGTCCAACCGCTTCTTCGTTCATGTAGGAAGCGGCGGTGTCAATGTGGGTGTATCCAACTTCAATTGCGTCGACTACGCTTCGTTCACATTCGGCTGGGTCAGCGATCTGAAAAACACCGAAGCCAAGAATGGGAATTTCAACACCGTTGTTTAATTTTATCGTTTGCATGAGTTTCTCCTTGTGAGAGACCTGACAGGTTTTTAAACCTGTCAGGTCTTAAAGGTTTTATTCTTGTACAAGTAGTTTGGTAAACGAAAGTGACGCCAACTTCCACGCGCCATTTTGCTGCACATATACTTCTGTCACCATGAATGGATTGATGACCTCATTGCCGCCAACCACAGCCAGCAGCGTAATTCTGTTTAAAAGGACAGCCGTGTTGTCAATGATATTCACCGACACTTCATGGATGTCCGCTTTTTTGTAGTGAATCCCGCCGCTTTTGATGATCTCCATTTCACGCTCTTTGCCCCACGATCCGCCCATGTGGACAAAGACAGACTTCTCATGGAAGAGCGCGTCAAGAGTCTCAAGATTGCGCTCCGACATCCAAATCCATTTATCTTTGGAAAGCGCAATCACTTCCTGTTCCAGATTTACGTTTTGCATGTTGACCTAATACCGGTCACCAACTACTTTGATCTGCGACATGGCAGTGTGAATTTCAGCAAGGTCATTCGCCGATAATTCGAGATTCACCGCGCCGTTATTTTCATCGAGGCGTTCCAACTTGCGCGAGCCGGGGATGGGTACGATCCACGGTTTTTGCGCGAGCAGCCATGCCAGTGCAATTTGGGCTGGCGTGGCATTCTTTTGTTTGGCGATTCGTTCCAGCAATTCCACTACGCCGCGATTGGCTTTGAGCGCTTCCTGCGTGAAGCGCGGATTGCGGCTGCGGATATCGGCGCTGGCGAAGGTGGTGGTCTCGTCCACTTTGCCCGTCAGGTAGCCGCGCCCCAGCGGACTGAACGGCACGAGTCCAATGCCAAGTTCTTCGCAAGTGGCTAGGACCGAATTTTCTTCGATAGTACGCCACCAGATGGAGTATTCGCTTTGAAGCGCAGAAACAGGTTGAACGGCATGAGCGGCGCGAATTTGATCCGCATTGGATTCGGACAAACCAAAATACCTGACCTTGCCCGCCTGGATCAAATCCTTCACTGCGCCCGCCACATCTTCCATTGGCACTTCTGGATCGGGGCGGTGCTGATAGAACAGGTCAATGACTTCGACACGCAAACGCTTGAGAGACGCATCAGCTACCCGCTTGATTTGATCCGGTCGGCTGTCCATCCCAGTGCCGGGACGAGGGCCATCTTCTCCATGCTTGAATCCGAACTTGGTCGCGATCACCACCTGACCTTTGAACGGCTCCAACGCTTCGCCGACCAGTTCCTCGTTTGTGAACGGGCCGTACACCTCAGCCGTATCGAAGAAGGTCACGCCGCGCTCAACTGCCTTGTGCATGAAATTCAACATGTCCTGTTTATCGGTGGGATTGTCGCCAAAGCTCATTCTCATGCAGCCAAGTCCAATCGCCGAAACTTCCAGGCCATTATTTCCGAGTTTACGTGTTTTCATTTTTATTGCTCCTTTAATCCTCTACTGGGATCATTGCTTTCTCGTTTTTCAATACAGCGTTTTCGTACACTTCAATTTTATGGTTTAGGATATCCAGAGTCTTTTGCATTTGTTCCATTCTGGCCACCAGCAACTCGCGCTGCTCGACCAGAATATCTTTTCTGGCTTCAATGGTTTTGTCACCCTGCTGAACCAGTGCGATATATTCGATCAACACCTCAACAGGAAGTCCTGCGCTTCTCATGCATTTGACGAATTCAACCCGCCTGATGTCAAGTTCGTTGTAATCTCGAATACCGCTTTCGCTTCGATTGACGGGCGGGATGAGACCGATGCGTTCGTAATAACGAAGCGTATCCGTTGAAATACCGTGTTGTGTACTCACTTCTGCAATTTTCATGGGTCACCTCGAAAGGCAGTGTAACACCTGGAGTTGACTCTAAGTCAAGGGTTTTAGTAAAAGTCGTTGAATATGGTAAAACTGCAAGACAACCTGATTGACAAAAAACTGGAGATCAACTCAAATGGATATCAACGAACTACGACAATGGATCGCACAGCGCGACTCGTTCAGCACGCTGGAAACTGTGGATGTACACACCGGAGTCAGGACTACGCTAAAAGAGTTTGATTGCGTTATCGAAGCGCCCAACTGGACGCAGGATGGCAAGTATCTTGTTTACAACAGCCAAGGGCACATGTTTACGTATGAACTTGCGACTGGCGAAATCAAAAAGATCGATGCCGGTTTTGCAATTGACTGCAACAACGATCACGTCCTCTCGCCGGATAACACACAACTTGCTGTCAGTCATTTCACAAATGAAGATGCAACTTCAAGAATTTATATCTTTCCTCTGCATGGCGGCACGCCAAAGTTGGTGACCGAAAAAGGTCCCAGCTATTTACATGGCTGGTCACCAGACGGCCTGCGTCTCGCCTATTGCGCCGAGCGCAACGGACAGTACGACATTTACACCATCTCTGTGGACGGCGGCGAAGAAACCCAACTGACAAATTTACCCGGTCTGGATGATGGTCCCGAGTATTCTCCCGATGGCAAACACATCTGGTTCAACTCCGTGCGCAGCGGATTGATGCAAGTCTGGCGCATGGAAGCGGATGGATCGAATCCCACACACATGGTGAAGGAAGAATCAAATTGCTGGTTCCCGCATGTTTCGCCCGATGGAAAATTGGTTGTTTACATTGCCTACAAAAAAGGGGATGTGGAACCGGGCGATCATCCTGCCAACAAGCATGTGGAACTGCGCCTCATCCCCGCCGACGGTGGGGAATCAAAAACTATCGTCAGTTTGTTTGGCGGACAGGGCACCATTAACGTCAACTCGTGGTCACCCGATAATCGCACGATTGCCTTTGTATCCTATCGACTCAAGTCGTGACCAACAAAAAAACTCAGTGATCTCCGTGTGCTCTGTGGTAAAGATTTTTAATCCATTCTTTTAGACAAAAAAGGAATAACAACCATGAAAATTCAGCCCATAAAAGTTGCCATCGTCGGCTGCGGCGGAATCAGCAACGCCTACCTCGGCACAATGATCAACAAATTTAAAATTTTGGATGTGGTCGGCGGCTACGACCGCAATCCTGATAAAGTAAAAGACAAGGTGGAAAAATTCGGCATCAAAGCCATGACCTTTGAGGAAATTCTCGCGGATGATTCCATCGAGATCGTTGTCAACCTCACCGCGCCAACGGGACATTACCCGGTCATCAAACAATTGCTCGAAGCGGGCAAGAATGTTTATACCGAGAAAGTTTTATCAGTAGAGTTGGAACACGCGGCCGAACTTGTAAAAATTGCCGATCAGAAGAATCTATATCTTGGCGCAGCACCGGACACATTTTTAGGTTCAGCGATCCAAACCGCAAGATACGTGGTGGAAAGCGGCATGATCGGCGATGTCACTTCGTGCTACTGCGCCTTCACCAGAGATGGAGACATTCTCAATCGGGCATTCCCTTTCACAGCGAAGCCCGGAGGCGGCATTGGTTTTGACGTGGGGATCTACTCCATCACCGCGCTGCTGAGCATACTCGGGCCAGTCAGAGAAGTATCGGGGGTTGTTCAGACCAGAAAACCGCAAAGACCGAATTATTCGCTTGAAAATTTTGGCGAACCTTTCCAGATCGAATGCGAGAATCTCATGTCAGGCATCCTACAATTCGAGGGCGGCACAATTGGGAATATCTTATTTGATTCAAATTCCATCTTTATTTTGCCCGAGAAGCCCAGTCTGGTATTGTTCGGCACCCTGGGCATCCTGTTTATGGCAGACGCAAATCAATTCGGTGGAGAAGTCAAAGTCATTTTGAAAGGCAACAACGAACCTTTTATCATTCAGCAAAGTCATGCTTTCACCGATGAATGCCGCGGACTCGGCGTGGCTGATATGGCCTGGGCAATGAGAACGGGCAGAAAAAACCGCGCCAGCAAAGAGATGGCGTATCACGCCCTGGATGTACTACATGGCATTGTTAGAAGCAGCGAGACGAAATCAAACCAAGTCATCCAATCCACCTTTGAAAAGACACCACCCATCCCTCGCGGATATTCAGGTCAAACCTATTTTGAGTTTATTGAAGAATTTGGAATAGCACAATAAATTGGGAACAATATGAATACTCCTTCCGCTACCCCCTTAGCTCATCCTATTCCTCTAACGCCAGAGCGATAGCCTGTTCGGGTGACATCCCGTGGCCTTCCGACCAGGCGGACGCATAAACTTTTTCCCCAAGTTGAGTACGCGCCTGGGTAATAGAAGCGGCATAGTCCTTCTGAAAGGTCAGAGGGAGGGGTTCGTTGCTCGCTTCGCGCCAGGCGGATGCGGCACCCCAAAGACGCGCCGCTCGTTTCGCATCCCCTAGCGCAGCGGCAACCAATCCCAGCGCTTCCAGCGAGAACGGTGGGCCGAACTTATCTCCTGAACTCTGATACAGGGACAAGGCTTCTTTAAACATTCCTGTTGCACGCTTGTAATCAGCGCGCAGACGCGCCACATCCGCCAAACCCCCAAGCGACCAAGCCATCAAGTAATGATCCCCCAACTCCTGGGTGAGGCGCAGGCTCTCTTCCCAGCTTGTGGCGGCGCGCGTCGTATCTCCCATCCTGAACCACGTATCGCCCAATAAAACCTGGGCGTAGGCGATCCCCCAGCGCTCTCCAGTTGCCCGAAGCAGGCGCAAACTCTCTTCGAACGACTCTAATGCCTCCTCTTCCTTGCCGCCATAGTGAAGGCTCGCGCCCAGGTCAGCAAGCACTAAGCCTGCGCCTCGGTTGTCTCCAATTTCTCGATATAACTTAATGCTTGATTCTGCAAAGGCTCTGGCTCGAATGTAATCGCCTGTATCCGTTGATAGGATGGATGATGCGCGCAGCGCTTTCGCTCGCTCCTTTCCCTGGGTGCCGATGCCAGATGCAAGGAATTTCTCCAGCCATAGGTTGCCTTCGCTTAAATGACCCTTACTGTGCCAGAACCATGCCAGCGCCCCTGCCATTTTCAGTCCCGCTTCGATTTGATTGCTTTCAAGCGACCATGCCAACGCGACCCGCAAGTTATCATGGTCCAACTCCAATCGATTCTTCCAGTCCTGTTGCCCCGCGCCAAATAAGTATGGCTCTGCATCCTCCGCGACGCGCAGGTAGTAATTAAGATGACGATCTTGAATCAAGTTCGATTCTCTGGTCTCATTCAGTTTATCTCTGGCATACTGACGGATTGGCTCAAGCAACTGATACCGAACGTTTTCGCGCTGTTCGACGAACAGCAGTGATTTGTCCACGAGGCGTGAAAGCGCATCGAGAATCGATTGATTTAAATCCAGAAGCGCCACCGATTCGAGCGCCTCCAATGTAAAACCACCAACAAAGACCGAAAGTTGTCGAAAAAGTTCTCTTTCCGATTCTGTCAGCAGCTCATAGCTCCAATCCAGGGTCGCGCGTAATGTTTGTTGTCGAGAGGGCGCGATGCGACTACCGCTGGTTAACAATGCGAAACGGTTATCGAGCCGTGTAGCGATTTGCTCTATTGATAACGTCTTGACACGCGCGGCAATCAGTTCGATGGCTAATGGCAATCCATCGAGTTGTGAGCAGATGGATGCGACAGCCCAGATGTTTTTGGCGTTCAGTGCGAAATCGGAACGAGCTGCGCGGGCACGCTCGGCAAACAACACCAAAGCTGGAAACTCCGAAATGGTTTCTATGTTAACGACAGACTTCTCTTTTGGCATGTCCAGTGCAGGTACTGAATAAAGCCATTCTCCGGGAATCTGTAACGCTTCCCGGCTGGTAGTCAGAATTTTTAAGCGAGAACACGAGGAAAGGAGGGATGCGGCGAGCCGAGCTACATCTCCGATCAAGTGTTCGCAGTTATCCAACACAAACAGCATTCGTTTGTTCCCGATACCCTCCATGAGACGTTTCTCGCCAGGCAAGTCACTTTTTTCAACAAACCCAAGCGCCTGTGCAATGGCAGAAGGTATCAAGGATGGCTGATCCAGCGGAGCCAGCGCGACAAAGAAAACACCATCGGGGAAATCAGCCAGTGACTTGCTCGCTGACGCGATACCCAAGCGCGTCTTCCCGATTCCCGGCGCGCCGATCAAGGTGACCAAGCGGATATCTGGGTTGGTCAAATAGTCCTGGACAGCCACAATATCCTTATCCCGCCCAATTAAGGAAGTAAAGGTTGCCGGTAAATTCGAACGGGGTTGTTGGAGAATTTCTGGTGTTGAGACGCGCCAAGGGGCTTCTTCGTCCCCCAGGCTGGGAGCAGAACTCCAGTCGCCACGCGCAAACCGTAAAAAAGCTGTTCTTTCAGTTGTGGGAATTTTGAAGATTTCAGCCAGCAGCTCAGCAATCTGTGCGGAGGGACGCCGTTCTTCATCTTCAACTTTGCGAATGGTCGATACGGAACACCCGACGCGGTCAGCCAGAGCCTCGCGAGTGAGATCGAGCGCCTTTCTCTTGAGCCTGAGCCAGTAGCCAAAAGAATGTTGTTCTTGCATCACTTTCCAAATAAATAGGTTCGCTTCAGAATACGAATAAGTGTCACTTTTTGTGACATTTTATGTCACCAAACCAGAATGGCGATTTGCTAAAGTATGGGCATAGTAGAGACCAACTCGGGTTTCTGAAAATATTATAACTTGTTGAAACAAAAAGGAGATCAAAATGTATACCAATCGTTTCATTCGCCTGCTCATTGCCATTTCCCTGTTAGCTGTCGCTGTTGTGGTGGTCCGAGAAGCTAAAGCTACGGCACCCCTCGTCGCCAATGTGGACTCTGCCGCCCGTTCTTACACCGCATGGGCTAAGGCAGCCGAGGCAGAAGCCAGCACGGTGGATTCGGCTACCCGCTCTTATATTGCGCAAGCGAAAGCAGTGGCCTGCAGTGTGGATGCTACTTACGGCCTTAACCTTGACTCCGCGACCCTGTCTTACATCGCCTGGGGATCAGCATTACAGGCGATGGATGATATTGGAGCCTTGTGTCGCTAGTAGCCCACCGTTTTGCTCATCGGGACGTGCCAGGCTCGCCCCTTTCTTCTCCTCCCAAGCACACGTCAACAGCCCTGCACTGGCCCATTGCCAGTGCAGGGTTTGAAAATACCACTATCTCGGCGTGGGTCTTCCCTGGCACCGCCCGCCAGGGCAGGTGTGATCCCGCCGAGATAGTGGTATTATCCTGCTATGATCACCGCCACTGCCCTCGCCCACCCGAATATCGCTTTCATTAAATACTGGGGAAATCGTGACAACGCTTTGCGGCTTCCCGTCAACGGTTCCATCTCGATGAACCTCGATGGACTCTTTACACGCACGACGGTTTCATTTAATTCCACGAAGCGCGACTCGCTCTCGATCAACAAACAAGAAGTGACAGGCAAGGGACTTGACCGTGTGTCCTACATTCTTGATCTTGTGCGGAAGATGGCGAACATAAATGAAAGAGCAGAAGTGACCAGCGAGAACAATTTCCCCGCAGGGGCAGGGATCGCCTCTTCGGCAGCGGCGTTCGCGGCGTTGGCACTCGCTTCTTCCCGCGCCGCAGGCTTGACTCTGTCCGAAGCGCAGTTATCTGTCCTTGCGCGGCGTGGATCGGGGTCCGCGTCCCGCTCCATCCCGGCGGGGTTTGTGGAGTGGCAGATGGGTAAAGATGAAGCTGATTCCTACGCCTTCTCCATCGCGCCAGCGGATCATTGGAATCTGGTGGATTGCGTCGCCATCGTCAGTTCTTCTCACAAAAAGACAGGCTCCACCGAAGGCCACGCCATTGCCGGGACGAGTCCACTGCAAAACGCGCGCGTGACAGATGCTCCGCGCCGTATTGAAATTTGTCGTAATGCGATCCTCAAAAAAGATTTCGAGGCCTTTGCAAATATCATCGAACACGATTCAGACATCATGCATTCGGTGATGATGACATCCAATCCCCCGTTGATGTACTGGCAGTCGGCCACGGTGGAGATATTCCATCAGGTGCGCGAGTGGCGTGCCAGCGGACTTCCCGTGGGTTACACTGTGGATGCGGGTGCAAATGTGCATGTAATCTGTTTGGGGGATTCTGCCAAAGAGGTGGAGAAGCGTTTGCGCAAAATCCCTGGCGTGAGCGATGTGCTCGTGGCTGGGGTCGGCGGCGCAGCGAAGGTGGTGTGAGTCTGGGTGCGTTGCCCCTGACTCGTGGGGATAAATCCAATCGTTCAGATAATGTCCTTTTATGGGCATTTTTCACCCGTCAGGTGCGACGCACTCAAACGTGGAAAATGCCCCTCGAAACAGCGCCAATTGTCAGTTAAGTATGAAGCGGGGCAATTTATCTAATAAAACTTTAACTATGTCCCATCCAATTGAAGATATAATCCGCCTCGTCGCTCAAATTAGACAAAGGAATATAAAATGGTATCTGGTTTTGTTACGTTGATTGTTTTCATCCTCGCGTTAGGCGGGATGATCTTTGTACACGAGTTGGGACATTTTATTGCTGCGCGCGCCGTGGGGGTGGAGGTGGAGGAATTTGGATTCGGTCTTCCGTCCAAAAAACTTGTCACGCTCTTTACCTGGCAGGGAACAGAATTCACAATTCACGCGCTGCCGCTTGGCGGCTTCATTCGCCCCAAAGGCGAGAATGACCCCAACATCCCCGGCGGGCTGGCTGCTGCCAACCCGTGGAAGCGTTTGGTGGTTTTGTTCGCCGGCCCGTTGATGAACCTCATCACCGCTGTGATCGTGTTTTCATTTTTGATCGCATCGGAAGGCATGGCGGTACCTGGCTCGATCAAGATCGAATCCATCTCGCCGAATTCACCCGCCCAACAGGCAGAAGTTCAATCTGGCGATATTTTGCTTGCCATCAACGGTGAGAAGGTAACTGACATACAGCCAGCCATTGCCATCATTCAAGCCAACCTCGATAAGCCAGTTGAGTTGTTGATCGACCGCGGCGGCAAAGAGGTCACCATTGTTGCCACGCCGCTTTCAAGCAGAACAAAAAGCGAAGGCGCGCTGGGCGTAGCCCTCGGATACCCAACCCGCCCCGCAACATTTGTTGAAAGCGTTTCAGGCGGGTTCACGATCACGGGCTTGCAAGCCGCTACCATCGTCTACCTTCCTGTTGCGCTTATTCAAGGCGTAATAGCCCCTGAAGAAGCTCGTTTTATCGGCTTCAAAGGAATCTTTGATATGTTCGATGTGGCCGTTGAAGAAGATGTCACCAGCCGTCAGGAAGTTGCCGCCGCCCAAACAACCAGCGCCGCCAGCACTCCGCGCCCCACCAATTGGACCCTCAACCTGATCGGCATGTTAAGCATTTCCCTCGGTGTGATGAACCTCTTCCCCATCCCCGCTCTTGATGGCGGGCGCATTCTTTTCACGCTGCCCGAGATCCTCTTCCGCAAACGTGTTCCCATGGAATGGGAAAACACCGTCAACGGAATTGCCATGCTCCTGCTCATCAGCCTCATGTTGTTCGTCAACGTGATGGACTTCGTCAACCCCGCCCAAATCCCCATCCCCTAAAATATGGCCGAAACTCTTTCCTTTCAATCCGTACTCGATCATCTGCTGGATTCTAAAAAGGACATCCCGCAAAGTCACCTCCAGCTTTATTCCGACCTGGACCCAAAATCTCTGCGTCTGTTCATGGATGTATGGTCCAGCGTTAAACAGGAACGCAAACTACTCCTGCTCAGTGAACTTTTAAAGAACCTCGACACAGACAACATCGTTAATTACGAAGATATCGGCAGGGCTCTTTTGACGGATGCGGATGCGGATGTCCGCGCCGCTGCAATTGGACTGCTCGCCGAATCAAACGACCCGAGGCTTGCCAGCACATTAACAAGCATTCTCCTCACCGACGAAGTCCTCGCTCCGCGCATGGAAGCCGCGCAGCTGCTCGGAGAATTTGTCCTGCTCGCCGAATTGGACGAGTTGGATACAGACCTGAAAAACAAGATCGAAGATGCGCTCATCACTGTTATCCGCAGCGAAGATAACCCTGCGCTACGAAAACGCGCACTCGAGTCCCTTGGCTATTCCTCACGCGATGAAATGGTCAATATCATCGAGACCGCCTTCCAACGCGCAGACCCAGGCTGGATCGCCAGCGCCCTGCGCGCCATGGGACGTTCCCACGACAGCCGTTGGAATAATGATGTGGTCAGCAAGCTGTTGGAAGAAGATCCACGCATCCGTTTTGCCGCTGCCGAAGCCGCAGGCGAACTCAACATTGAAGCCGCCGCTCCCATCATGCTGCAAATGCTCGAAGATGAAGAAGAGGACGACGATGTCATCTCCGCGGCCATCTGGTCACTCTCGCAGATCGGCGGCGAGGATGCGCGCATCTACATCGTCAACCTGATCGAGAACACCGAAGACGAAGACCTCATAGCCTTCCTCGAAGACGCCCTTGAAAACCTGGACTTTCATGAGGAGCTGGATAAATTCGATCTCCTGTCATTAGACGAAGATGATCTGGAAGATTTGGATGAGGTTGAAGAATTGGATGATGAGGAAGAAGATAAGTAACAAAAAAGCATCCTTTTTTCGGGATGCTTTTTTGAGTTCGTAGGGCTCGAATATCATCCCCCCTGTGGAGACCCTTAACAAAAAAAGCCTTCCAAATATGGAAGACCTTCTTGTGAGCGCGGAGGGGCTCGAACCCTCAACAAACGGCTTAAAAGGCCGCTGCTCTGCCATTGAGCTACGCGCCCATTTCTACAAAGTGCCGCATCAAGCGGTAAAGCGGATTGCATTCTATCACGGCAAAATACTGGCGTCAACGTAATAAAGCGAATTGAGACAACATCTATCACACTGGAGGCAAAAATGACCGAACTAAAATATGTAACAGAAACAGACTTTCAGGATGAGGTGATCGGCGCAGAACTACCCGTCCTTGTGGATTTCACCGCCACCTGGTGCCAACCCTGCAAAATGATCGAACCCATCGTCAAGCAGCTCGCAGGCGAATGGGAAGGCAAGGTCAAGGTCGTCAAGCTGGATGCGGACCAAAATCCCAACATCATGATGCAGTACGGCGTCATGGGCATCCCCACCCTGATGCTCTTCAAAGGCGGCGAGATCAAGGAACGCATGACCGGGTTCCAGCCAAAGGAAAAACTGTCAGCCAAAGTGACACCGCACGTCTAATTTAATGTTTGCTGTATAATGGAGCCGAGAGAAATCGGCTCCATTTTGTTTTCAGGATAGTTCCGTGACAGAACAAGAGTATATTCTAGCGGGAATCACTGCCTTCAAATCAGGCGACCGACAAAAGGCCTCCTCGATTCTCTCGCAACTCGTCAAGGAATACCCAAAATCAGAGCGGGGATGGTATCTGCTTGGGATGAGCGTCTCCACAGCAGAACAACGCCAGTATTGTTTTCGACAAGTTCTCAGCATCAACCCCAACAATCCCGACGCAAAAAAACAACTCGCGCTTCATTCCCCGCTGCCAGCTGTTCCCACCCCTCAGGCATTTACCCCGCCTTCGCCGCGCAGCGAGCAAGTCACCACCCCGCTGCCTGCATCCGAGCAGGCGTTTCGTTCCGCTCCTCCCTTCATTTCATACGAAGAGGAACAGGAACCCGATGAACCTGCCGAGGCAGTGGAAGAAGAAAAAGAATCTGCCAAACAGGCAGCTGCCGCAAAAAAGAAAAAAGACAGGTTGATCCTTATCGGGTCTGCTGTTGCCGGTGTGGTGATTCTGATATGTACATTCATTGCAACCATTGTCATGCTTAACGGCTCATTTCTGCGGCCCGTGTCATCTGCCCCGCAGATTCAAACTTCACCCTCCCCCACACGGCAGGCACCGACTGTAACCAGTACCAGCACCCAGTTGCCGCCAACGCAGCTACCCACTCCGCTCCCCACAGTTGCGTATACGCCTCTTTACGAAGAAGCGCCCTGTCTATTTGACACGCCCGATAACGTAAAAGTAACTTGTGGCTATGCAATCGTCCCTGAGAATCGGACTGCCAACTCAACCGACACCATCAAACTAGCCGTGGCGGTTTTTCACAGCACGAGCATCCACCCTGAGCCTGATCCGGTCATGTTCCTACAAGGCGGCCCGGGCGGCGAGGCTGTTAGATTGAGCGCCAATGCCTACGAGGTTCTGGTGCAACCTTTCATTTCCGAGCGCGATTACATCACCTTCGACCAGCGCGGCACGGGGCTTTCAGAGCCTGCACTGAAATGCGATGAACTGGACAAAGTGTATCGTCAGGATATGTATGGAATGATCGACCCTGAATCACACGAGTATGTTTATAAAAACGCCCTGCTCTCCTGCAACGGACTCTTGCTGGCAAATGGTGTTGACCTGAGTGCCTATTCCACGGTTGAGTCCGCGGCGGATCTGCGGGACATCGTCAAATTATTGGGGTATGAAAAAGTCAATCTATATGGCGCATCCTACGGAACCCGTCTTGCGCTCGTGACCATGCGCAATCACCCCGAGATCGTGCGGTCGTCCATTTTGGATTCGGTTGTTCCCATAGAGTCGAATGCTCTGAACGAGTATCCAAATGCTGTTGATTCCGCCTTGTCCAAATTATTTACATCCTGCGCGGCCAACCCCGAATGCAATCGCGCGTATCCAGACCTTGAGAATGTCTTCTGGGAACTGGTGAAGGAATTGGACGCCAACCCCGTCACATTATCAACCTCCGCCTACCCGATGGGCACTGTCACTGAAACTGTGGATGGATACTATTTGCTATCCGTTATCATGGGGCTGGAAAAAAGCTCCGACCTGATAAACACGGCCCCCCAAACCATTTACCGTGTAAAGGCAAAAGATTATTCCACGCTGACTGCCGCGCAATACTCCCTGCCTTATGCGTTTGACGGCATCACTCCCGGCTTGTACGTTTCCATGATGTGCCGCGAGCATGTGCTTGCCACCACGCAGGAAGAACTTCAGGCAACAACTGAAAAGATCAATGTAAACGATGTGATGTGGCGTCCGTTTTATGGGGATTTTGTCAAAATGTTCGATGCATGCAAAGCCTGGGGAGTAACCGGACCAGACCTCGGCGAGAAAGAGGCGGTCGTCAGCGATATTCCCAGCCTGATCATCGAAGGCGCGTATGACCCGGCTACCCCTCCATTTTATGGAAAACAGATCGGGGAAGACCTATCGAATAGTTTTTATTTTGAATTCCCGAATATGGGGCATGTGCCTACCGGCAGCGACTCCAGCGGATGCGCCATGCAGATCGCATTGGACTTTATCAAGAACCCCGCTGTCGAACCAGACCGGACCTGCCTGAACAAAATAAAGGAAGTTGAATTCCTTGTCCCATACACTGGCGAGCCAGCCATTGAACTCATCACGAAAAGTGCATCCGGGGTGACGGTTGATATACCGGCAGACTGGTATTATGACGAAGGATTCTTTGTACGCTATTCCTCCCCCTTCGATATTACGCAGGTTGGTGTCTTCAGCGATACCGTCACCATACAGGAGTTGAAGGATTATTTCTCCTCCAGCGCGTACGGCTACCGCGGATTGGACAATGCTCCTGCAGAAGCGGGGGTGCGGGATGCGAACGGACTGACCTGGAAATTATATTATTCCACGTCAAATGGCCGCCCTGTGGACGTTGCCGCCGCTGAGAATGGATTTAATACTCTGATCATTATCATGTTCAGCCACCCGGATGAACATGAAGCGCTCTATCGAACCCTTTTCCTGCCCATGGTGGATTCAGCACGGTAAAAAAACGGCGTTTTCGTTGACGATTCGCCCGCCTTCGTGGTATTATTCGCCCCGCTAAAAAACCAGCCGAAAGCTGGGTTTGTTTTGTCTAAAACTAGAGGAGAATACTCATAAGCGCTAACGAATTTCGAGTGAACGAAGGCATCCGCGTTGCGGAAGTTCGCCTTATTGGTCCGGACGGCGGCAATGTCGGCGTTGTGCCAATTCGCCAGGCCTTGCAAATTGCCCGCGATGCGGAGATGGACTTGGTTGAAGTTTCACCGGGTGCCACTCCCCCCGTTTGCCGTGTGATGGATTTTGGTAAGTTCATCTACGAAAAAACGAAGAAGGAACGCGAGGCCAAGAGGGCCCAGACCAAGATCGAAGTCAAGGAAATTCGTCTGCGCCCAAAGACAAACGAAGCGCATCGCGGTTTCAAAGTGGATGATGCCCGCCGCTGGCTCGGACAGGGTCACAAAGTAAGAGTGACCGTCAAATTCCGTGGCCGCGAAATGGATTATCCCGAGATCGCGCTGGAAGATCTGAGAGAGATCGCTCAGGACCTTGCCGACATTGCCACGATCGAAGTTCCTCCGCAAATGGAAGGCCGCACGATGCTCGTGGTTCTTGTCCCTGCCAAGGGTGCGGCAAAAAAGAAAGAGAAAACGGATCAGGCCGAAGTTAAGAACGAAGCGGAAGCCTGAGAGTTGAAAAGTCCCACAAGATGTTGATCGTCCGCGGGAAGGTAAAACGTCCCGCGGTTAATTTTGTCTGAAAGGAGAACCCCAGCAATGCCTCGCAAAGCAAAACCTGGAAAGAAATACAAGCTGAAGACCCACAAGGCGACATCCAAAAGATTCCGCCTGACCGGTGCCGGCGTACTCGTGCGAACCAAAGGTGGCAAAAGCCATTTGCGCCGCCGCACGTCTGACCGCACCAAGGCGTTATTGAGCGAGATGGTCCCCGTTTTGGGACGCAAGTACATCAAACGCATCAAGCGCCTTGCTCCAAACATGAAATAGGTCTTTCGACCCAACGTTGTAGTCAATTTTTATTTGCGGCTTTCGGGTGTTCGCAACTGGTGTAAATCACCGACGCCCGCGAGTTTGCAGGAGGTAAAGTAATATGCGCGTAAAAGGTGGCCCACAAGGGCATCTACGTCACAAGAAAGTTTTGAAGATCACCAAGGGCCAGCGCGGCTCAAAGCATCTTTTGTTCAAACGAGCGAACGAGGCGATGCTGAAGAGTTTGTGGTACGCCACTCGTGATCGCCGCGTTCGCAAACGCGATCTGCGCAAGTTGTGGATCGCCCGTATCAACGCCGCGGCCCGCTTGAACGGCACGACATACAGCAAGTTGGTGTCTGCGCTCAAGAAGGCGAATATCGAGCTCAATCGCAAGATGCTGGCCGATATCGCAGTCCGCAATCCGCAGGCATTTGCCGCGGTTGTGGCAAAAACAAAGTAAGACCCGTTCAGTCGAGGGCTAAGCCCTCGACTGAACTTTTTAAGGGGGTAAAATAGAAAAATGAATTCTGTTTTGGTAGAAAGAACTTTATCGACAGGCCAGACCGTTCAGATCGTGCAGGGTGATATTACGGTTGATGAAGTGGATGCCATTGTCAACGCGGCGAATGAACAGCTTCAGCATGGCGGCGGCGTGGCATGGGCGATATCCAAACGCGGCGGGGCGACTGTGCAGAAGGAAAGCGATGACTGGGTCCGCAAGCATGGCCCCGTCCCCCACTCGCATCCTGCGTGGACTTTGGGCGGGTTGCTGCCTGCGAAATACATTATCCACGCTGTTGGCCCCGTCTGGGGAGACGGTGACGAAGATAAAAAATTATCAGATGCAGTGACAGGTTCTCTGCGCGTGGCTGATGAATTGAAATGCAAGTCCATTTCCATGCCAGCCATTTCCACAGGCATCTTCGGCTTTCCAAAAGACCGCGCGGCGAAAATTATTTTCTCTGCGATCGAAACCTATTTTACTGAAGTCAAAAACTCAACCCTTCAAACCGTTCGCCTTGTTTTATTTGACGACGCAACTATCAAAGTATTCCTCGATATTTGGAACTCAACCAAATCCAGTTGATCTATTATTCATCATTCATCACTTCCCATGATCACTTCCAACCATAACCCAAAGATAAAACTCGTCCGCGCATTGCTCAGCCGCGCAAGAGACCGCCGCGAAGCGGGGGCATTCGTCGTAGAAGGCGTACGGCTGGTAGAAGAAGCGGTTAATTCAAATTGGCCGATGCGGTTTGTTTTATTTGACGAGTCGCTTAGTGAGAGGGGCAAGTCGAAAGTCGAAAGACTAACGTCTCAGGGTGTGGATGTAGAGGAAGTTTCCACAAGCGTGATGAAAGCCATGAGCGAGACGGAAAATCCGCAGGGGATTCTGGCTGTTCTTGAATCCGCCCAATTACCAATTACCAATTCCCCAAGTTTCATCCTCATCCCTGACCAGATACGCGACCCGGGCAATTTAGGCACTTTGCTGCGTTCTGCGGCAGCAACGGGCGTACAAGCCGTCCTGACCCCGCCTGAGACAACGGATGCCTTTGCGCCAAAGGTGCTCCGCTCGGGAATGGGGGCGCATTTCAAGCTGCCGATCCATTCCATGAGTTGGGATGAAATTGAGCAGGTTGTAAAGTCTGCGGGTCTGCAAGTTTTGATCGCGGATATGGACGGCCAGTCTTGCTGGGATATTGACTTGACGAAGCCTGTCGCCTTGGTCGTTGGAAATGAAGCCGAAGGCGCAAGCGAGTCCGCGAGAGGGTTGGCGAGTGGCAAAATCAGCATTCCCATGTCTGGGATGATGGAGTCACTAAATGCAGGTGTGGCTGGGTCTGTGTTGATGTTTGAGGTGGTAAGGCAGAGGAACAGAAAGTAGAAGGCTCAAGGCAGAAGGCAGTAAGCAAAAAGCAGTAAGCAGAAGGCAGTGATCAGTAAACAGAAACGAGTAACGAGAAGAGTGCTATGAAAATTCGATCAATTACATATTTTTGTAATCCAAAATTCCCGCTCGAAGAAAAGATCCTGCAAGACGCAGGACGTTTTTTATCTGGGGCAAAGGCTGCGTTTGAAGCAGCTGGTTACGAAGTGCAGACGGTGCGAGTGGCAACAATTCCGTTTCCAAAGCTGCTTGGCGAAAAGCACATTGATGAGCTGCCTACATTTGCGAATCAATTTGGAAAAGCGATAAAGGACGCAGGTATTTTTTATGCCGCGTTAGGCCCTGCCCTGCCTGAATTCCCGCGCAGTTATCAGGTCATCCCTGAGGCGATTGCGGCGAGCAAGGATATTTTCTTTGGCGGGATGATGACAAGTGGGAACAAGATCCACTTTGAGCAGGTCAAAGCCTGTGCAGAGATCATTGTCAAATGCGCGCCGCTTGACCCGAATGGATTCGCAAACTTGAATTTTGCGGCGCTGGCGAATGTCAATGCTGGGGCGCCGTTCTTCCCCGCCGCGTATCACAACGATGACAAGCCTGCGTTCGCGATTGCGGTAGAGTCCGCTGATGTGGCGGTCAATGCATTTGCGGGGCAATCAACTCTGGACGAAGGGCGAAGCGTTCTCATTTCCGAACTCACAAAACATGGGCAGGCGATCGCTCGAATTGCGAATGTCGAATTATCGGACACGCATTTCAACGGCATCGATTTTTCCCTCGCACCTTTCCCCGATGATGCGCACTCGCTCGGCGGCGCGGTTGAAAAAATGGGCGTGCAGAAAATCGGCTTGCATGGCTCGCTCGCATCCGCCGCAATCCTCACCGAAGCCATCGAGCGCGCAGACTTTCCGCACATCGGCTTCAACGGCTTTATGCAGCCTGTGCTGGAAGACACCATCCTGGCAAAACGCGCCGCCGAAGGAACGCTGACCATCAAAGATGCGTTGTTGTATTCCGCAGTCTGCGGCACAGGGCTGGATACTGTTCCGATCCCTGGAGATACAACTGCTGAACAGATCACTCCCCTGTTGCTGGATCTGTGCGCCCTTGCACTGCGATTGGACAAGCCGCTCACTGCGCGGCTGATGCCTGTCCCTGGCAAACAGGCAGGGGACGTCACTGAATTTGACTTCGCCTTCTTCGCAAATAGCAAGGTGATGAAATTGGACTCTGCGCCTTTGGGATTGCCGTTGGGCGGTGGAGGCACAATATCACTGCACGCAAGAGTCCCCAGACCATAAGTCTGGGGACTCTTTAAACCTCAAGGCTTGTTTAGGGTTTTAAATAATAAGCCTGATACCCACCAGTTGAAATATATCCTAACTTTTCAGCCAATCTACAAGATTCAGGATTCGCTGCATCCCAGTGGGCATCCATATTATTTTCCAGACACCATCCAACCAATTTCGCAGAAAGAGCAGTTGCAATCCCCTGCCGCCGGTGATCATCCGAAACAAAGAGGCTTATTTCAATTCCCTGATTACAAACCAAAGATGAATAGGCTGCCCCGATAACCTCGCCGTTTTTCTCAGCGTAATACCCGATACCACGCTCCATAAAATCAGAGACGGAGTCAAAATCCGAGATGTCAATAAAATGATCCTGCCCCCAAACCTTTTCCAGCAAAGCACTATCCATCTGTTTAATATCATGAGCTGAACTCTGGCAAAGCCGCTTAAGGTGTTCAAGAGACAGCTTCTCGGATGAAAAGCTGTACCGTTCAAAAGCAACAAGACGTTCACCATATAGCTTTCTGCACTCTTCGACCCAACCAGCGGAAGACGACATAAACAAGTTATAGGGCTTGATATCCTTCAACATCTCCTGCCCGCCTGCTCCATGAGCATTTCCGGCAAAATAGAAGAACGGCCCGATCATGATCTTGTATGCAGATGGTTTTTCCACATTGTCCACAAAAGCCTTCCCCATATACGCTTCGAGAACACATTCGATGGAAATATCTACGCGCGGCACCTCCCTGAATGCCTTCGCCAGATTAATACGGTTATTCTTTGTAAGTGGATATTCTGCAATCATTTTTCTCTCCAATATTCCCCGCCCCCGCCTTCGCGCTTCATCAAACCGTACCCAACCAGCTCACGGCGCAGGCTGGCAGTATCTTCGTGATAACTGCTCAATATTTCGTTAACTTTTTTCTCGCTGTAGCGTTTATTCACATCAAACGCTTTCACTACGTAACGCAAAATGGCTTCCAGCTTTTTACGCTGGGCAGGAATGGTCTTCAAGCTGCCATCCTTGCGGACAAAATCCTTGACCACTTTATTATCGTAGGCATCTGCATCCACATCTGCAACGGAGGCGGCGAGATTCTCCTGTGAGAAAAATGCTGCGAGATTTAGTCTCCAACGCTTTTTCATCAAGTTGGTAGACGTTGTAGTAACTTTCCGTTTTGGCGCTGACCAAACCGACCTGTGCAAGTTTTGCCAAATGATGCGATACCGTGGAAGCCTTGAGATCAAGCAGCGCAGCAAGTTCCTCCACACTGTAGGGCTGTTGTGCCAGCAAGCCGATGATCTTCAATCGGCTTGCGTCGGAGAGGGCTTTGAAGAAGGTGACAAGCTCTTCGCTCATGCGGCCCCTGCTTTTACACGCCAGTAGCGTGAACCGTCGCTTTCGCGGGCCAGCAGGCTAGCCTCCACCAGGTCGCGGCGTAAACCGGCTGTATCTTCGTTGTATTTCCGCAAAATGGTGTTGACTTCCCTTTCTGTGTAATCCTTGTCAAACTCAAAGAACTCCACAAGGTAATTCAGAATCACCTGTAACTTTGGCTGGGCAGGGATTTGTTTAATACTCCCATCTGAGTTGAGATGGGCCTTCAGCACCTTCTTGGATTTTTCATCCAACCCTTCAGCGGGGACATACGTTGGGCGTGCTTCTGCCAGCTTCTCTTTGGCAAGCACTGCAAGTTTGTCGTTGTTCAAGGTGAAGACGCCGTCTGTTTGGGTGATGACTCCGATAAATTCAAGAAAACCGAGATGGGTTAGGGAGTCTTTGGGGGAGAGTTTCAACTGTGCGGCAACCTCCGCGCGGGTGGCGGATTTCTGCGAGAGCAGGCCAATGATCCGCAGGCGGTTAGGGTCAGACATGGCTTTTACATAATCGAGCATTTCGTTCATTTTTCACATCCGTAAATCTAATTCGATGGCTATCTAATTAGATTTTAGAAGGAAATCTACGCTTTGTCAAGATATTTTTTTTGGGGCACGCCTCCCTCTTTTGTACACGGAATTGAATGGGCAAATCGCTCTGCCAGGGCTAAGCCCTCAGCAGAGCGGAAATTGTCTTTAGTTCAATACTTCAATATTTGGTTCGAGCGGGATTCGGTTGATGAGATTCAGAAAATCGGCTTGGGTCGCTTCGGATTGAGGTTTGTCCATTAGGGCGAGGAGAGTAGCTTCCATGACGTTGGTGCCAAAGCGCGGCTAGGGGGGTGAAGGACTGCAGGCCAATTCTTCCACGTTTTTAGTTGTGGTGGTATTTGTGACGATGATCTTGCCGGTCAGGTCGTCTGGCATGTATTGGCGGATCTGAAGAAAATCTCCAGCGATGACCTGAGACTGCTGATAATACTTTGTCCATTTGGGCTGTGGAGGTTTGTCTTGTTCAGAGCCAAGAGGATACAGCCACGAGAATGGCACTTGTGTCACTACAGGGAGTAATGTCGCTGCAACGAGGCGGGCTGTGCTGAGTTTTTTGATGGCAATGGGCAGGCCGAGTGCGAACATGAAGTCGCCAAAGGTGACATCCAGCCCCGAATCCACCATGGCTTTGCCCATGCTGTAGCGCTCCACAACGGTGGTCTTCAAAGCAGGCAGTCCTTTGAGGGAACGACCTTCCTTTTCGTTGAGATATTTTTCAAGATAATCAAAGGCGCGTCTTTCAAGCAGCCCTTTGACTCCGTTACCGTCCCCCGCCTTGCTGATCTTGATAGCGTTGCGAATCCGTTTCACATCGCGGAAATAATACTTTTTATCTTCCACTTGCAAAAAGAATTCAACCCCGCCGATGCCGAAGGCATCCACTTTGCCGTCCAATTCCTTGTAGAGTTCAATGGCTTTTTTGAAATCCCCGTTCGTGCCCCGCCTGGATATTTCGCACTCCTGCCCCAGAAATGTGTGCCGTGTGGTGTGATCTCTTGCGGATGAGCCTACGCTGATCGAGATTATCTTTTTCACCTGCGCCTCCATGACCGTGAGAGGGGATATTTTATCAACAATCGCAGCAGAGCATGAAAATGCATGGGACAAAGAAACAAGCGCGGGCGGGGAAGGAGGCGAAGCGTTCAATTATCCACGGGGTTGTATGAGTTATAATTTTTAAGTCGATCAATTCAATCTTGGAGGTGTCAGTGGATCTCTCGAAGCATGCTTTCTTTGAGGGCAGGATAGTCCCTTTAGGCGAGGCAAAAGTAAATATTGCCACGCATGGTTTTTTATATGGAACTTCGGTATTTAGCGGAATGAGGGCGTATTGGAGCGAAGAGAAGAAACGTCTCTTCGTTTTTCGTCCCTATGATCATTTCCATCGTTTGCTAAATTCAGCGAAGATGATGGCGATGACAATTCCGTATGATGAGGAGAGTTTGATCCAGCTCACGCTGGATGTGTTGCAGACAGATGATTGGAAGCAGGATGTATACCTGCGCCCCACCATCTACAAAGCGGACATGGGCATCGGCGTGCGCCTGCACGACTTGAAGGATGAGTTCAGCATGTTCGTGATGGCGTTCGAGAAATACGTGAAGAACGACTCGAACGCGCATGTGACCTTTTCCTCGTGGCGACGCATTGACGATAACGTCATTCCAGCGCGCGGAAAGATCGCCGGTTCATATGCCAATTCGGCGTTGATCAAAACGGATGCGAACCGCGCCGGTTTTGATGAGGCGATCGTGCTCGACAACCACGGGCACATCTCGGAAGGTTCGGCGATGAATTTTTTCATGGTGCGAGACGGGGTGCTGGTCACGCCGCCCATCACGGACAATATCCTTGAAGGCATCACCCGCAACTCGGTCATTGAACTGGCCCGCAGCGAAATGGGATTACAGGTTGTGGAACGTTCCATTGACCGCACCGAAGTTTTCATTGCCGAGGAAGCCTTTATGACGGGCACTGCCGCGCAGGTGGTGTCGGTGACGAAGGTGGATTACCGTCCGATCGGCGCCGGGACCATGGGGCCGATTACAACCAAATTACGCAGTCTATTCGATGATGTGGTGCGCGCCAAACTTCCAAAATACAACAAGTGGAATGTGGAAGTGTGATGAACCGGTAGACACGTAACAAAAAAGTCCATTGCCTAACGCAATGGACTTTTTTGTTCTCAGGCCACCTGAAAAATTACGGATTCTTCTTAAACCTGACCAACGCCAAATTCTTGGAACATTCATTGAAAGTGTTTATGTAAACATTGTCAGAGAGCGGCAGACCGGCCTGATCGAGGATTTGAATGTACAGCAATCCCTCGGATGAGATCGGCACGGTGCCGAGGGAAAATTCATAACCTGATTTGCCATAAGCGGGCGCGATACTACTGACCGTCAACTCGTTTTTGGATTTGTTGTTATAGAAGCCGACCAGTCGAACCGTGATGCGAAGCATATCCGCATTATTCGAGTCCACGATGGTTCCGCCCACACCCTGCCAGTTACAACCAAGGTCGGGATGGATGATGGTGCTGTCAATATACGTCACGGTTGCCGAGAAAGGCGCTTTGGGAGTCTTCGTCGGCGACGGAGTGATGGAAGGTGTGACCAGCGACAACAAGGTTGAGGTGGGCTCCAGTGTAAAGGTTGGCAGCAGGGTCGGGGTTTCGGTCACGTTCATGGGCGTAATCGTCCATGTGGGCAGGAGCTGGATCTGTGTGATCGTAGGGGTTGGAGGGATGGAAGGATCAGGGCCGGGCTTAAGGGGATTGATGGCAGAATTCGGCATCAGGTAAATGGCTACACAATATGCCGCCACACACAGAGTGAGGATAAGAGTCAATATACTAAGCACATCCCAAATTTCAAGGCGCGAGCCTTTTTGGGGTGCCGGGGTATCGTTGTAGTCGTATTTGCTCATTATTCTCTCCAAAAAATAATCTTATCCAACCCATTAAGGGGCCAGAACAATTTCACTGCTTGCGCGTTTTTCAGCGACCCAATTTTGGAGCGCCTGTTCCTGTTTTGTCAATAAAGCATCCGGGGAAAGTGGATGGTCGGCGCGCTCAACTGCTTTAAAAATATGAAAGCCCGCATCGGTTTGGATGATGGCGCTGACCTGCCCAGCCTGCAAAGCGAAGACTGCTTCATCCGCGGCGGTATCCAACAAATAGCCCTGCGGCACCCAGCCCAACTCACCAAGTGTGATCGGGTCATACAATGCGGCAAGCTCGTCAAAATCCGCACCGGTATTCAACTGGTCCAGCGCAAGCTGCGCATTCACCTCATTATAGGTCAAAATCTGGCGCAGGTGGATTTGCTCCACACTGGCAGGTATATCCGCAATGATTTTGTCACGCATCCACGCCGCTTCGGCAGAGCGCTTCAATGCGATTCGAAAGGATGCGTCATCATAGCCGTGCGCAGACTGCCATTGACTTAACGCATCCGCACTTCCCAATTCCGTGACCAGCGCATCGATTCTTAACTGCAGGTCTGATTCTGTCAAATTGAAATTCGCTTCTCTGGCAGCTTGTGACAGCAAAAACTGCACGATCATATCTTCGAGGACAGCCTTATTCGCGTCCTCATCTGTGAAAGAGAGACCGAGTGCAGTCTGTGCAGCTTTATAACGTTCCAGCTCGGCTTGAAATTCAACCGTAGTGAGATACTCCCCATTGATGATTGCCGCCGAAGGCGGCGGAGTGGCAGTGGGAGGCACAGGCGTAAAAGTCGGCAATTCGGGAGTGGGCGTGCTCGAGTTTAAGAAAGAAGCGCAGGCACTTAATCCCAAAGTGAGGATCAAAATCAGTTGTAATAAAAAGCGGGGTTTTGAAAGCATTCTTTGAATTATAAATTAAAAAAGTAGAGACACGGTGTTGCCGTGTCTCTACAAATTTGTTGACGGATCGGATTAGTAATCCATGCCGCCCATGCCGCCAGGAGGCATGGCAGGAGCGTTTTCCTTCGCGGGCACATCGGTGATGAGCACGTCGGTGGTGAGGATCATCGCGGCGATGGAAGCGGCGTTTTCGAGAGCGCCACGAACCACCTTCACGGGATCGATCACACCAGCCTTGATCATGTCGGTGTATTCGCCGGTGAGGACGTTGAAGCCGATGTTCGGGTTCTTCTTCTCGGAGGCGGTGCGGCGGACGGTGTCGATGATGACGGAGCCATCCTGTCCAGCGTTGGAAGCCAACTTGCGGATCGGGGCTTCGAGCGCCTTCTTGACGATGTTGATGCCGACTTTGATCTCTTCGTTCTCGTCGTCAACATGAGCCTTGGCGAGTTTGTCGAGTTTTCCAGCGGCGTTGATGAGGGAGATCTCACCACCAGGGACGATGCCTTCTTCAACTGCGGCGCGAGCGGCAGAGAGAGCATCTTCCACGCGGTGCTTCTTTTCCTTCATTTCAGTTTCGGTCGCGGCGCCTACGCGGATGATGGCAACACCACCGCTGAGCTTGGCGAGACGTTCCTGAAGTTTTCCTTGTCGTAATCGCTGGTGCTCTTGTCCATCTCGATGCGGATTTCTTTGATGCGGGACTTCGATTTCGCTCTTCTTGCCCTTGCCGCCGATGACGGTGGTGTTCTCTTTGTCAGAGACAACCTTCTCAGCGCGGCCGAGGTCGGCAACAGTGGCGGATTCGAGCTTGCGGCCGGTCTCTTCAGAGATGACCTGTCCACCGGTGAGGGCGGCGATATCCTGAAGCATGGCCTTGCGGCGATCACCAAAGCCAGGGGCCTTGATGGCGAGCACGTTGAGCATGCCGCGGATCTTGTTCAAGATCAAGGTAGCGAGAGCTTCGCCGTCCACATCTTCAGCGATGATGACGAGTTCGCGCTTGCCGAGCTGAACGAGTTTTTCGAGCAAAGGAACGATGTCCTGTGCAGCGGAGATTTTCTTGTCATAGATCAAGACATACGCGTCGCTGATCTGGGCTTCCATCTGGTCGCCGTTGGTGATGAAGTAGGGGGAGAGATAACCGCGGTCGAACTGCATACCTTCGACGAATTCGGTTTCGAACTGCATGGTCTTGGATTCTTCAACGGTGATAACGCCGTCTTTGCCGACCTTGTCCATCACGTCTGCGATCAATTCGCCGATCTCAACATCTGCGGCAGAGTTGGTCGCTACGGAAGCGATCTCTTCGCGGGTGTCGATCTTGACGGAGTTCTTCTTGAGTTCGGTCACGATGGTCTCGGTGGCGAGCTCAATGCCCTTCTTGAGGAGCATCGGGTTGTAACCAGCTTCGAGAGCCTTGAGGCCTTCGGTCACGATGGCATAAGCCAAAACGGTGGAGGTGGTTGTACCGTCACCGGCGATGTCATTGGTCTTCTGGGCAGCTTCCTTGAGGAGCTGGGCGCCCATGTTCTCGAAAGGATCTTCGAGTTCGATTTCCTTCGCAACGGAAACACCGTCGTGAGTAATGGTGGGGGAACCGAACTTGCGGTCGATCGCCACATTGCGGCCTTTGGGGCCAAGGGTTGCGGAAACAGCGTTCGCAACAACAGTCATGCCGTTCTTAAGCTTACGGCGAGCATCTTCTGAAAATACAATTTGTTTAGCAGCCATGGTTCACTTCCTTTTTTTCTATTGGGATTAACCGACAATACCGAGAAGGTCGCTCTCGCGCATGATGAGCAATTTCTTGCCATCGATCTTCACTTCGGTGCCAGAGTACTTGGCGAAAAGAACCACATCGCCGACCTTTACATCCATTTCGACGCGTTCGCCCTTGTCATTGCGGTCGCCGGGGCCGGCAGCCAATACTTTACCCTGTTGGGGTTTTTCTTTCGCGGTCTCGGGAAGAACGATGCCGCCAGCGGTTACTTCTTCCTGTTCGATGGGTGACACGAGCACACGGCCGCCCAAGGGTTTAAATGTGAGTTTTGCCATTTCTTTTTTCTCCTGATAGGATTTTTGATTTTTTTGCAATAAGCGCACAATTAGCACTCATGTCTGTCGAGTGCTAATTTCAATATTACCCATTTAAAGAAGTCAAGTCAAGGGGATTGTATAAATTCTTACAAAACTCTGACGCAAGTCCCCGCCTCGTACGTAGCTGGAAGCTGATTCCGTTTCTACAAGCATTTCCCCCGCTGATAGCCTCTGGAGCCCTTCAGCTTGCTGAAGGATATTTAGTAACTGACCCTACGCAGTTAATAATCCCGTAGGGATGAAAGGATTATAGTCGTAAGGTGAGTTACTAATTTTTACGGCGTAGCCGTTGGGGTAGCTCCAGCCTCAGGCGTGGCGGTCACGTCCCCACCCGCTGACGGATCTGCATTCACCCCGGCACAAATGGTACGCACCACGGTTATATCTGCGGCAATGTTGGGGTCGGCATCATATTCCGAGGCTTCGATCTCCCCCGCAATTGCCAGCGCTTCCTCACAGTAATTCTTTTTGGCTGTACTCAAAGCCGCCAGCTCGGATGCGTACACATCATAATAATAGATCGTACTCGCTGAAAGCGCGAGCCCTTTCACCTCTGCGGGCGTATCGTTGGTGCCGCAGCCGCCGCGTCCATCACAGGATTCTTCGGCCGTGCATCCGCGTACCGCGCATTTCAACGCTAGGATGCCGGTCTCGTAATTGCGGTTCTTGTGGTATAGCACGCCCAACTCACCGTAAAAGACCGGGTTCTCCGGCTGAAATTCCAGAGTCTTCTGCACGTTGCGGATGGCGATAAAAAACTCACCCATCTGCGAATAGGTTCTGGCAATCGAGAGATACGGCACCGGGTCCCGCACACCAAGCTGCTCGTTGATGCGCGCCGTCTGCGCGAAATACTCCAGCGAGGTTTCATACAACTGACGTTGGATATCCTCATTCGGGCTTTCGGATGCGAGGCGGCGGTATCCCGCTCCCGCCCGAAGATACAGAAACGTCAGGTTCGGGGTGATGGCAATTGCGCGGTCGTAGGCTTCAATGGCAAGCGCGTACTCGCCCAACGACTCAAGCACATACGCATGCACACGGTGAACATCCATAAGCGTGGGGTCAAGCCCCAACGCCTGATCAATGTATTGCTGGGCTTGCGTCCATTTTTGCTGATCCACGAGCACTTCGGCGTAAAAGGCAAGCGCGAGCGCGTTGGCATTATCCAACTGCAAAGCGCGCACCGCCTCCTGCTCGGATTTGGTCAGCAAGGCCTGTCTGTCACGGTTGTCTGAAATATAGGATGCGCTCCAGTCCAACGCGAAGGCGTGGACGGCGTGAGCGTAGCTGTCATCGGGGTTCACTTCCACGGCTTTTTCAGCGGAGGCAACCGCTTCATCCAAACGGACGAGAATATCCTCCTGATTGACCAGCAAAGCGGTGGAATAGGTTTGGATGCGTGCCAGATCCGCCCAGACTTTGGCATTGTTCGGGTCCACTTCCGCGGCCTGGCGGAAGGCGGTGATGGCGCCCGGGCTGGTGACTGTGCCGTCCTCGCTCTTCGAGTCTTCGAGCTTGCCGGCTGTGAATAACGCATCGCCTTCATTTGCGTAGGACAGGGCAAAGCGTGTGGGCGTGGCGGTGGGTTGAAACAACGGCTTAACGTCACCCACCTGCACGGAACGGATCAGCCAGATCGCGCCAAGGATCAACACGACCCAGAGGAACATGCGGTAGACACTGGATTCATTACGCCGTCGAAAGATGGAGCGTTTCTGGTAAATGTTCATGGCGTAGGCGTGGACTCAACCGTCGAAACAGGATCAGCCGTCGCCGTCGAAAGAAGCGGCTCGGGAGTCGCCTCCAAATTTTGCTGGCAGCGATTCGTCACTTCGTTGGCATTCTCCACGGCAAGTTCATCCGCCGGAATACGGGAGATGATCAGCTGCGCGATCTGCAATGCTTCGCCGCATTGTTCGAGGCGGGAGAGTGTGAGGGCGTAGGTAAAGTAATACTCGGCAATGCGCGGCGAGTCAGGCACGAGGTTGATCGATTCCATTTGAATGCCTTCCTCGGTGGTGCCGCCTTTGACAACGAATTGAAGTTCCTGCACGGCTTCAGGCCAGTAGGAATTGCGATAATACATCACGCCCAGGTTGCCGCGCAGGTTGGTGTCGGCGGGGTTATCCGTGACTGCGGATTCGGCATACTGCATGGCCTTGCCATATTCACCGCGGGTGGCGTACGTGCGGGACATGAACAGGTCGGGCGTGGGGTCCTCGGGGTTGAGCGCATTGGCGCGGGTGAAGGCGGTGATGGCGTCATCGTAGATTCCGAGCGTGCGGTAGTTGCGTCCGATGGAAAGATACAAGTCCGCGATGTTGGGGTTGATGGCGATCGCCGCTTCATACTCGCGGATGGCTTCTTCGTAGTTGCCCGTAGCCTCGAGAATATAGCCGCGCGCGCGATGAGTCTCCAGCGCATCCGGGGCGAGTGCAATAGCCACCTGTGATTCGGAAATTGCCTTCTCGATCACGTCGAATGAATTCACTCCATCGTAAAATGAATCGACAAGGATCTCGACATAATAGGCATGTGCCATTGCGTTATTGGGGTCGAGCTCCAACGCGCGCTGGATGTCGCCTTCGGCTTCGATATACTCGCCTTGTAAACCAAGCGCCCATGCGCGCACAGCAAACGCCATGGAGTTGGTCGGGTTGAGAAGCAGCGCATCTTCGGCGCTGATCTGCGCATCGTTATATTTTCCTGCAAATACCTGCGTCCGCGCCAGCATGATGTAAACGGCGGGGTCATCCGGTCTGGATGAGATTGCCCGCTTGTAGGTTTCGATGGCGGGGATGAGCTTGCCTTCCTTGAATTCACCTTCTGCCTGGGCGATGAGAGATTCAGGCGCGACTGTGGCGGTGGGGGTCGGCACGCCAAGCGGTTGAATATCTGCGATGATATAGCGGTTCACATATGAGCCCGCCAAAATGAGCAAACATAACAAAATGATCAGGAACCAGTTCGGGCGTTTCCGCCTGCGGTTCATACTCCACTTACTTCCTTTTAGGTACATGAATTTATATTACCATCCGCGGGAAAGCATCGTCAAGCGGGGTGTTATCGCTTTTCTCATAAATTACTTAACTTTTCAGTGAAAATCGCGCGTAGAACTCACAATGCTGGTTAGCAAATTATCCGCAGAACCGCTGCGCCTGTGCGATACTCTGTAATCTCTAATTTGCTTCTTATTATGCTAAAATCCCTTTATGCAATTTGAGGTCTTCACCCTCCTGCCCGAAGTATTCCCCTCTTATCTTGAAACCAGCATCATCAAACGCGCCCGCGAACGGGGATTGATCCGCGTGGACGTACACAATATCCGCGATTACACACACGACAAACACCACATGACCGACGACACGCCCTACGGTGGCGGCGGTGGAATGGTGATGAAACCCGAGCCGGTCTTTGAGGCAGTTGAGTCTGTGCTTGGATTAAATGCGCCCTTCGGCTACAGCCTCGAAGAACACTCAGCTTCCGCTCAGGACGAAGCGCCTCTTTCCCCTCCCGAACCTGCATCAAACATCCCAATCATTTTACTCACCCCGCAGGGACGCGTCTTTAATCAGAGCATCGCCAAGGAACTTTCTGCACATCCGCGCATCGCCCTCATCTGCGGACGCTACGAAGGCATCGACGAACGCATCCGCGAGCATCTCATCACCGACCAGATATCCATTGGCGATTTCGTGCTGACCGGCGGCGAACTGCCCGCGCTCATCCTCATTGACGCCATCGCCCGCCTGCTCCCCGATGTGCTCGGCGACCCCACCGGCGCAGAAGATGACTCACACGCCATGGGCCTGCTCGAATATCCACACTACACCCGTCCGCCGGAGTTTCGCGGCTGGAAAGCCCCCGATATCCTTCTCTCCGGCGACCACGCCAAAATAGACAAATGGCGCCGCGAACAGGCCTTACAGCGCACATTCAATAAAAGACCCGACATGCTGGAAAAAGCAGAATTATCAAAAGCAGATCGTAAATTTGTCGAAAATCTAAAGTCAAAAGTTGATTGACCTTCGACCTTTGACTTTCGACTTTCGACCCATCAAATGGAGGACACCATGTCATCAAGATTGAATTACGGCAAGACATTCCTGCTCGGTTTCGGTTTTTTTGGTGTTAGCGTGATCTGGGGCGTATACAACGCATTTGTCCCCATCTTCCTCGCAAACAAATTCGGCCTCGCTCCCGCGCTGATCGGCTTCTTCATGACGCTGGATAACATTGCTGCGCTGTTCATCCAGCCTCCCGTCGGCGCCTGGTCGGACAAATTGCGCTCCCCAATGGGACGACGCATTCCATTCATTATTGTCGGCGCGCCTATTACAGCATTGGCATTTGGGCTGATCCCACTTGCGGCTGTGCTGCCTCTGTTCGTGGCATGTACCAGCACCCTGCTGCTCAGTGCGGCGTTATGGCGCACCCCAGTAGTCGCACTCATGCCCGATATCACCCCCTCTGAATTCCGTTCACAAGCCAACGGCATCATCAACTTCATGGGCGGCATCGGCACCATCGTCGCTTTGCAGACGGGCGGCATGTTGTACAAAATGAATACCAACTTCCCGTTCTGGCTTGGCTCCGGACTAGTGTTGATCGCGGCGCTGATTGTCTATCTCTTCATTGAAGAGCCCAAGGAATACACCACCACAGAAGAGCAGCCCGGCATGCTCGCCAGCCTGCGCGAAGTCTTCAACGACCCTGATAAAAGTGGACTGCGCATCCTCTTCGCCATCTTCTTCTGGTTCATCGGTTTCTCGGCTGTGGAAACCTTCTTCACCCTGTACGCCAAAAATCACCTCGGCCTGAACGAAGGCGACGGCGCAACCCTGCTTTCGGTGCTGCCTTTGTTCTTCGTTCTATTCGCCATCCCGTCCGGCTTCATTGCCGGTAAGCTCGGGCGTAAAACCACCATCATGATCGGGTTGGTGACGATCGCCATCATGCTGGTCTTGCTGTACGTGACACCGGCAACCGCTCTGCTCACAGGTATTGCCCCCCTGCCGCTGGTCGGCATTCCGTTGGTGGAAGGCGGCGCGCGCATGCTCACCCTTGCGGGCGTTTTCCTCATTCTCGGCGGTATCGGCTGGGCGCTCATCAACATCAATTCCCTGCCCATGATCGTGGACTTGACCAGCATGGCACGCATCGGCACATTCACCGGCTTGTACTATTTGTTCTCCACGTTTTCCGCCATCATCGGACCCAACGTCAATGGCTGGGCCATTCAACTCACGAACAACAACTACAACATCATCATGGTCATCGCACCGGTATTTATGATGATCGCCTTCTGGCTGATGATGGGCGTGAAACGCGGCGAAGCGACTCAAGTCAACTAGGACCTGTACAGGGGCTGGGGATGAAAATCAATCTATTTCTTCTGGCGATTGTTATGTCGGCTCTCACAGCCTGCATACAATCGCCAGATTGTTTTCGTGAAGACCTATTTTGCGCCGCGTTGGTCACCGACACATCAGGCATTGACGACCACGGCATAAACCAAAACACATGGGCGGGAATGCAGGAAGCTCAGGCAAACAAACTTACCGACCAAATTGAATACATTGAATCTGTTGATACACGCGACTACGAGAAGAATATCGCCTATTTTGCGAGTCGCGGCTTTGACATGATCATCACCACGAACGCGGGCCTGCGCGACGAAACGCTTCATGCTGCCGACCTGTATCCTGATTCTGTTTTCGTGGGCATGAACCAACCCCAGACAGAAACCCGCCCGAATCTCATCCCCATCACATTCCCGGAAGATCAAATGGGGTTCGCCGCCGGTATGCTGGCAGCAACCCTCACAAAGACGGGCGTGGTCGGCGCTGTGTGTGAGACTTCAGGAATCGATTCGATGTGGCGGTATTGCGAGGGATTCCGCGCGGGAGTTGAGTTTGCGAATCCAAAAGTAAAAGCACTCGTCTTTTATCGTGACGATGGCGACAGCGAAAAATTATTCATAGATGAAACCTGGGGATTTGATACAGCCAACAAAGCCATTCGGCGCGGCGCGGATGTGCTCTTTGCGGCTGGGGCTGTCACCGCGCAGGGAGCATTGCGCGCGGCTTCGGAGGCGAATATCCCTGCCATTGGGGCGGAGCGTGACCAGACGGTGGCTTTGGCAGAGTCAGGCTCCAGCGTGGTGACCTCTATTTTGGGGCGAGCCAGTTTCGAGGTCCAGGAGGTGATGCGTCTGCTGCGGGTTGGGAATGTCCGTGAGAGGGTATCAGGTCAAATTTGGAATGTGCCGTTTAATGGGGATTTTCCTGAAAGCCTGCAAAATGGGATGAATTTTCTGTTCGGGCAGATGCAAATCGGCGGAATTAGGACAAATGTTTCCCCGGAAAAACCTTAACATTGTAGATACTTGCACAAAGGTTGGAGTAGATTTATACTTACATTGTCGTAAGGCTATGCTAACTAGCAAGCCATTCAAATCTTTACTCTTCTAGAGGAGAAGAAAAAATGAAAAAGCTGTATTTTGTGATGGCCCTTTTGATCGTCGCTTCGATGATCCTCTCGGCCTGCGGTGCAAGCGCTCCGACCGCTGAAGATTGTACGAAAGAAGAAGTCTTCTGCGTAGGTCTCGTGACCGATGTAGGCAAGATCAATGACAAGTCCTTCAACCAGTCTGCCTGGGAAGGCGTTCAGAAGTCCAACACCGATGGTGTGGCCGATGTGGTTCAGTTCATTGAAACCGCCGATGCCAAGGATTACGCCAAGAATATTGCCCAATTCGGCGATGCTGGCTATGATGTGATCGTGACCGTTGGTTTCGGTCTCGGTGAAGCCACTGCTGCCGCTGCCGCCACTTATCCTGCCATTCGCTTCATCGGCGTGGATCAGTTCCAGGCTGAGACCGTTCCCGGCGTTTCCGGTTTGAACTTCCCCGAAGACAATGCCGGCTTCCTCGTTGGCGCGCTCGCCGCTGCCATGTCTGAATCCGGCAAGATCGGCGCCGTCTGCGGTACCGATGTTGTTCCTCCCGTTTGGCGCTTTGGTGAAGGCTACAAAGCCGGTGCTGCTTATGCTGATGGCCTAAACGGCACAACCACCGAAGTATTCGTTGTGTACCACAGTGATGTGGGATTCGATAAGACCTTCACTGACCCCGAATGGGGCGCTCAGACTGCCAAGTCCATGATGGACCAGGGCGCTGATGCCGTCTTCGGTTGTGGTGGTCTCACCGGTAACGGTGCCATTACCGCCGCCGCCCAGGCTGGCGCCTACGCCATCGGCGTGGACACCGACCAGTACCTGACCCTGCCGGAAGCTGCTCCCCGCATGCTCTCTAGCGCTATGAAGCTCATCACCCCGGGCGTTGCTGACCTGATCGCCGCGACCAAAGATGGCTCCATTGCTGACGGCAACGTCTTCGGCGCCGCTGGCTATGCTCCTTTCCACGATCTTGAAGGCGATGTTCCTGCCGAAGTCAAGGCCATGCTGGAAGAGATCAACGCTGGTTTGCTCGATGGCTCCATCACCACTGGTGTTGCTCCCGTCAAGCCGTAAGTTTTTCCAGATCTAAAAAAGGGAAAGAGGCGCAAGTCTCTTTCCCTTTTTTGTTTAATTTCCAAATCATCTTAAATAGGTTTCCGGGCGGCTTGTTTGATATAATTGTCCTACAATTCAATGTTCCACTGGAGCGAAGGATGCAAGAAGAAAAGCAATCAATTTCGCTAGCAAAAAAAATATTGCAAGCCATTTCAAACGCCAGTCTGGTACCGTTTCTGGCGATTTTTACTGCGGTCGTTCTTGGCGGCATCATTATCGCATTCGTAGGCGGAAATCCTTTGCTTGCCTATCGCGGGTTGATCGAAGGCTCATTTGGTTCGACAAAGGCTTTGAGTGAAACTGCCGTTTGGGCAACCCCATATATCTTTGCAGGTCTGGCAGTTGCGCTGGCTTTCAAAGGCGGCTTGTTCAATATCGGTGCTGAAGGTCAATTGGCCGTCGGCGCTGTTTTTTCGGCTTTGATAGGTTATGCCCTGCCGGAATGGCTTGGGGTAAACCTGCCGGCCATCATCCACCTTCCGCTTGCCATTATTGTCGGTATGTTAATGGGCGGCCTTTGGGCGGGGATCGTTGGCTGGTTAAAAGCGTACACGGGCGGGCATGAAGTTATCAACACCATCATGATGAACTACATTGCATTGAATACCACCTCGTTCCTGTTGAATGGTGTGATGAAAGACCGAAGCCCCACTAACGTGATCGCCCGCACTCCTTTGATCGCGGAAAGCGCGCGCATGCCGGCTATTTTTGACGGGCTGCGCATTCATTGGGGATTTGTACTTGCATTGTTCGTTGCACTTTTCATCTGGTGGCTGCTCAACAAAACCACACTCGGTTTTGAGATCCGCACCGTGGGCTTGAACCCGGATGCCGCGCAATACGCGGGTATCAATGTGAAGCGCACCATCATCATCACAATGGTACTTTCCGGTATGCTGGCTGGTCTGGCTGGCGCCATTGAGGTGACCGGGTTGAATTACCGTCACGAACTCGGATTCTCCCAGGGTTATGGGTTTGACGCCATTGCCATTGCGCTGCTTGGAAAATCACATCCACTTGGCATTGTACTGGCTTCCTTTCTTTTCGCCGCCATGCGAAACGGTGCTACCCGTATGCAGTTCCTGACCCAAATGCCGGTGGATTTGATCTCGATGATCCAGGCATTGATCCTGCTCTTTGTTGCGGCGGATGCGATCGTGCGATACATCTATCGGATCAAAGCCAAAGGTGAACGCGTGGTGCTGACCCGCGGTTGGGGAGGCTAGGAGACCACTATGGACTTGAAGCGATTTGGTTTTATTGCACTGATCATTATTGTTCTTTTCAGCGTGGTGGTGATGGTTGGGCAGGCAAAGCAACCGCCCCTGCTGATCATCACCAGTATGCTGGCGACCACCATTGCCGTGGCAACACCGCTTACGCTTGGAGCGCTCTCAGGCGTATTTTGTGAACGATCAGGTGTCGTCAACATCGGTATTGAAGGGATGATGCTTACATCAGCCTTCTTCGGATGGTTGGGTGGAATTTATATGTTCAACGTCTTCCATCTCCCCCCCAGCGTCAGCATTGTGCTTGGTGTATTTTTCGCCATTCTCACCGGTGCATTGATGTCTTTGCTCCTCGCCGTGCTCTCGATCACATTCAAAGTGGACCAGATCATTGGCGGAACGGTCATCAATATCCTCGCGATTGGATTGACGGGCTTTTTGAATCGCCAGTTGTTTTTTGGAGCAACCAGCGTATTCGAAGGAACCGTGCCGAGTTCTCCCGGCGTGTTACCCACCATCCACATCCCCATCACCGAATTATTCGCATCCATTTGTGGCTCCTCTGCAACCTGTTTAACAAACGTGGAAGCCATCAACCGTGTATTTGACCAAAAGCCGATCGCGATGGGCGCCATCATACTCGTCTTCCTTTCACACTATGTTCTATTCAACACCCGCTGGGGTTTACGTACCCGCGCCGTGGGTGAACATCCCAAAGCCGCAGACACGGTCGGCATCAATGTCGCGTTTATGCGGTACGCCAATGTTCTCATCGGCGGCATGTTCGCCGGGCTGGCAGGTGCGTATTTCACCATCGAATCAGTTCCCTCCTTTGAGCCGTTGCTGACGAACGGACGCGGCTTCATCTCCCTTGCCGCCATGATCTTCGGCAATTGGACTCCCATCGGCGCATGGGCCGCCTCGCTGGTCTTCGGCGCTTCACAAGCCTTGCTGATCAACATGCAGATCTTCCGCGATGTTATTCCCCCACAATGGTCCTTCCTGCAGGAATCCTATATCGTGGGCCTCACTCCCTACATCCTCACCATGTTCATCCTGACGGGTATTATCGGAAAAACCTCCGCCCCCGCAGCCGATGGCGTTCCGTACGAGAAATAGGAGACCGCCATGACTGAATCCCAAATTGTTCTTGAAGCAAAAGGTATCACCAAACAATTCCCCGGCGTGCTCGCCAGTGACGATGTCAACTTTGACTTGCGCAAAGGCGAGATCCATGCCCTGCTCGGAGAGAACGGCGCAGGCAAAAGCACGTTGATGAATCTGATCTACGGATTGCACCTTCCCGACAAAGGCGAGATCATCGTCAATGGAAAACCTGTTGAGATCAAATCTCCAAAAGACTCCATCGCGGCCGGCATCGGCATGGTGCATCAACACTTCATGCTCATCCCCGTCTTCACTGTGGCGGAAAATGTCATGCTCGGGGACGAAGAAACCAAACGCGGCTCTCTAGACCGGGCTTCTGTTGCCGCAAAAATAAATGAAATTTCCAAACAATATGGTTTGGATGTAGACCCGAATGCGCTGGTTGGTCCCCTGCCCGTGGGTATTCAACAACGCGTTGAGATCGTCAAGACCCTGTACCGCAATGCCGAGATCGTCATCCTCGACGAACCCACCGCTGTGCTCACCCCGCAGGAAGCCGAAGACCTCTTCCGCATCATGCGTGACCTGACCGCGCGCGGCGTCTCCATCATCTTCATCACACACAAGTTGAAGGAAGTTCTCGCCGTGGCAGACCGCATCACCGTTATGCGTGCGGGACGTGTCATCAACACGGTCAAACCATCCGAAACCGATTCGGCTCAGCTAGCCAACATGATGGTCGGACGTCAAGTCATCCTCACTGTGGACAAGAAAGACAATGAAGCCGGTGGAGAAGTTCTTCAAGTGGAAGGACTTTCCGTACGCGACCAACGCGACCTTGAAACCGTTCACAACGTATCCTTCACAGTCCGCGGCGGCGAAGTGCTTGGCATCGCGGGCGTGCAAGGCAATGGACAAACCGAACTTTCCGAAGCGCTCACCGGCCTGCGCTCCCCCACCGGCGGAAAAGTCACCATCGACGGAAATGATCTGACCGGTAAGCCGCCGCGCGTCATTACCGAAGCGGGCCTCGCGCACATTCCCGAAGACCGCCAACGGCATGGGCTTGTCCTCTCCTATACAGTCGCAGATAACATGGCGCTCTGTGATTACTACCATACCCCATTTAGTATGCGCGGCGTCATACAGCCCAAAGCGCTCGACGAAAACTCACGGAAACTCATCATCGCATTTGACGTTCGCACCCCATCCCCCTTTGTCAATGCCGGCAAACTCTCCGGCGGCAACCAGCAAAAAGTGATCGTGGCGCGAGAACTCAGCCGCGACAATGTCAAACTCGTCGTCGCCAACCAACCCACACGCGGTCTGGATGTCGGCTCCATCGAATACATCCACAGCGAGATCATCAAGATGCGCGACCGCGGCGTGGCCGTCCTGCTCATCTCTGCCGAACTGGATGAGATCATGGCTCTTTCTGACCGTATCGCAGTCATGTACCGTGGGCAGATCGTCGCCGTGGTGGATGCCAAAAAGACCACCCGCGAACAGCTTGGATTATGGATGGCCGGGGCGCACGTGGAGACAGCCTAACCCCGCTTCATTTCTGACCTTGAAACTGGTCCACCCAAACAGGAGTTCTCGCAACTCCTGTTTTGATTCTGGCAGGAGTTTCAGGGGATATAGGCCGCCTTGCTCCTGCGGTAAAATATTTCAAATAAAGGAGAGAATTCATGAATAAGAGAAATCGCATATTCAGCTTGTTATTCATCGCTGTACTGGTCGTTACTGCCTGTAATCTGCCCTCAGGCAACCAGGGCGGCGAAGCAGTAAGCCTCACCGCCGCAGCCCAAACTGTGGAGGCGTTGCTCAGCGCAACTCCAGCGGTAACAAACACAAATACTCCGTTTCCGATTGGATCCGCAACGCTCACATCCACGCCGCTGGCCATCAACACCAACACACCGATCGCATCTGCCACAACAAACTGTAATCTGGCTCAATTCGTCACAGACGT
Organism: Candidatus Villigracilis propinquus; assembly: GCA_016714565.1. GTDB lineage: Bacteria > Chloroflexota > Anaerolineae > Anaerolineales > Villigracilaceae > Villigracilis > Villigracilis propinquus. The sequence continues at coordinate 17,861 of JADKDM010000015.1, read as the reverse complement.
CACCATTCCCGATGGGACCGTTATGACGCCCAACCAGGCATTCACAAAGAAGTGGCGTATCAAAAACATCGGGTCTTGTGTCTGGAATGGATACTCAATGGCGTTTGATAGCGGCGATTCTATGAGCGGCCCGGCTTCCAAACCGATTGCAAACGTAAACCCCGGTCAGGAAATTGACCTTGAAGTAAACCTCACCGCCCCCGCCGCCCCGGGCAGTTACAAGGGCTACTGGCGGATTGTAACGAATGGAAACGTGCTAGTCCCCGTTGTTAGCGGGTATCAGGGCAAATCCTTCTATGTGGATATCAAAGTTCAATCGCCGGTGGCTGCGTCTTTAACCCCCACAAATACTCCGCCGGCATTGCCGCCCGCCATTGCCCAAGTGATTCTCAGCAGCATTGCCGGTGAAAGCGGACACGTTCGTTCGGATGGCTCCGTCCTCATCCCCCCCAATACCGGAGATACCGACTCGAATGTAACAGCGGAAGCATTTGTCAGCTTCAACATGTCCGCCATTCCAGCAGGCGCAACCATCGTCAAAGTGGTTGTGGATTTTAGTTCCTATGATGTGCTAGGTAATCCCTGGTCGGGGTTGGGGGATGGATGCTTACGAAGCTATGTCCAAAACTATGGCACAGTGGATGCCAGCGACTTCTTCCCTGGCGACCCCACAGGCGCAATCACCCGCTGGTGCAGCGCAGGAGAGTTAAGCTCCGTGTTCGAAGATGCCGGGATGAAAAGCGTGGTTCAAAGCGCCGTAGGCACCTCCCGCCTGCAACTGCGACTCCAATTCCGTACCCCAACCACAAACGGTAATGGCGTTGCCGATATGATCCGCTTCGGAACTGTAAAATTGACGGTAACCTATCAATAAAACGATGATTAGCAACCATTAATTCAGGAACGCCCGGTTTTCCGGGCGTTCCCATTTAACAGTATAATAATTTCCGTACATGAAAGGAAAAAAATGACCAAACCAATAAAATATTTGCTCTTCTGCGTCACCGTAATCACAAGCCTGATCCTCACCTCCTGCGGGGCATCTACCCCCATACCGGATAATCAATCGATCATTCAAACCTCCGTTGCAGAAACCGTTGCAGCGCAGAACACGCTTGCCATACCAAACACCGAAACACCCTCCGCGGCAGCCATCCCCACAAAAACTCCCTTCCAGCAAAACACGCCGCTTGCGCCGATCTTCTCTCCCACTGCGCCACTGCCCACTCTTTCATCCTTTGCAACATGCGCCAGCGCAAGCCTGAAAAGTGAAACCATCATTGATGGAACGGTTTTCAAACCGGGTGAACAATTCACAAAAACCTGGGAGGTCACCAACACTAGCACCTGTGTATGGGACACCAGCTACAAGATCATCTTTTGGGACGGTGATGTTCTCGGCGGCGGATATGTCTATAACCTTCCGCAAATCGTCGGCCCCGGACAAACCCTCCCTATCTCCCTGATATTGACCACCCCCGCCACAGACGGAACCTATCGTTCCGAGTGGAAACTCCAGACACCCGACAATATAAATTTTGGCGTAGGATATTTGAATGCTGCCTTCTATACCGTGGTTGCCGTCTCCTCCGCGCAAAAGCCAAAATACGGGATCGCATCCGTCATTACGAACGTTACCCGCGACCCAAAAACAGGCTGCCCGGCCAACACATGGTACACATTTACTGCCACAGTCGCGACTACCGGTCCGTTGGAATTTTCCTACTATTGGGATCAAAGCGATACAAACTCCTCAAAAGTTCAAACAGCCACTGTCGCTTCTGCCACCACAAAAACATTCACCCGCACATGGAAGAATGGCCGCGCAGATAATCAGGGCAACAAATGGGTCTCCTTTATTCTGACAGACCCGATCAATCAGGAATACCGGATGGACTTTGAGTTTGTCTGCCCATAAATGAGCCGAAAAATAAGAAGCCGGGCATCCCCCGGCTTCTTATTTTTCGGGAACCGATCATACATACCCTTCGTCTTTAATTATCTGAAAATCCACGGAGGAACCATGTTATCCAGAAAATCGACCCTGCTTCTTTCAATTATTGTTATCCTGATCGCCCAATTGGCGTGTAATCTCCCCGGGAATACGGCAACACCGGATACATTCGCCACTCTGAACGGACTCTACACCGCCTCCGCCCTAACCCTTGAAGCTGCCACGAAACAAACCGGCTTTACCTCCACTCCGGGCCTGCCCCTGCCAACCGCCACGAACAGCTCTTCTCTCATAGCCACGAACACTGCCAGTTCTGGTGGACCAGTTCCCCCGTCCAGGTGTGACGCGGCGCAATTTCTCGCCGATGTCACCTATGCGGACGGAAGCATCGTGCCGAGGAATAACACCTTCGTCAAAATCTGGCGCATCAAAAATACCGGCACCTGCTCGTGGACGACATCCTACGCGCTCGTGTTTACCGGCGGCGATTCCCTGAACGGCCCATCTGCTGTGGGTATGCCGGGCACGGTCAATCCGGGCCAGTATATCGAGATCCCTGTCACCTTTACCGCGCCGAACAAGGACGGGAATTATCGCGGCTATTGGAAGCTGCGCAATGCGGCTGGGACTTTGTTTGGAATCGGTAATCTGGCAGACACGGCGTTTTGGGTGGATATCCGGGTTACGGGGCCATCGTTCATTGCGTATGAATTTGCAAATAATTTTTGCAGCGCCGAATGGAGCAATGGCAGCAATACGCTTGCCTGCCCGGGAACGGACGGAGACCCAAAGGGTTTTATCGTAAAGTTGAATGCGCCCAAAATGGAAAACGGTTCCACTGAAGATGAGCCTGGCTTGCTGACCTACCCGCAGGACAAGCGCGACGGCTTTATCAGCGGGCAATTCCCGGCCATCACTGTGCAATCTGGAGACCGCTTTCGGACCATTATCAATTGTCAGTATGATGCCAAAAGCTGCAACGTCACCTTCCGGCTGGATTATAAAATTAACGGCAGCGTCAAAACGCTGGCAAGCTGGCAGGAAGTGTACGAAGGCAGCTATTATCCCGTGGACCTGGACCTAAGCGGACTGGCCGGGCAGAGCGTGAACTTCATTCTCACCGTGAGCGCGAACGGCGGGAACAGCAATGATTACGCCATCTGGCTGAACCCGCATATCATTCGCCAGGGGAATCCGCCGCCGCCATCAACGTCAACTCAAACGCCAACGGCTACGATAACACCCACGGTCACCATCACACCCACGAGCACGGCAACCTCCACCGTCACCCCCACGCCGACGCAGACCTCCACTCCTACGAGTACGCCCACCCCGTAGACGCGTTATATAATACTCACGTCACAAATTGCGCTTTCCACCTTCTAAAAAAGCGCAATTTGTGACCGAGTGCGGTATAGAATGCCTGCGGCCATAACTTGCACTGTCCCAATTCATGATTGTAGCAAAGTCACTTGAAAAAGCGGCTCTACCGTTTTTAACGGGAAGAGGAAAATCTTATCTGCAGATTTCGCTGATTACACAGAAAAAAAATCTATTCAATCTGCGCAATCAGCGGATAAATCCCGCCGGAAACTGGAGAACTAAAAAAACTCTCTGTGGACTCCGTGTGCTCTGTGGCAAACGTTCTTTAGCCCATTCTTTTAGACACCACCCGGTTTATAAAGGAGCGCAATTTGTGACCGTGACGGGTATAATAAAGATAACCATTTTTGGAGGCTATGAATATGATCTCTCGCAAGTCAATCTGGCTGGCAGGCACAATGGCACTGGGGATTGTCCTGAGTGCATGTACTCTGGGAGCCACTCCACCACCCACCCAGGATCCAGGCGCGATCCAAACCCAGGCGTTTGGCGTTGTACTGACACAGGCGGCTGTGAACCAAACTCAAACCGCTCAAGCGATCCCACCCACCGCCCAGCCCACAAACACCCCGCAGCCCACAGCCACTCTCGGCTTAATTCCCACCGCCGCCCTGTTAGGCACAAATACTCCCTTCGCATTTAATACCCAGCAGCCCGGGCTTACCCCTATAGCATTGCCTTCCCTGGCGCCAACTGCGGGCGCGTACTCCACTCTTCCAACAACCAATGGCTGCAATGATGCCTGGTATATAAGCGAATCCGCACCGGCGGACGGAGCCACGCTTCTGGCGGGCAAGGAAATTATAAAAACCTGGGAGCTCCTAAATCAGGGCACCTGCACCTGGGATGAAGGCTATTCATTTTCTTTCCGGAAGGAATATTCCTCCAGCCCTGAAGGCGCCGTCCTTGGATATTTCAATAAAGATCAATTTATTGCAAAGACCGATCCTTTCACTAAGCCCGGCCAGACAAGGACCTTTAAGATCGTTTTCAATGTGCCCAGAAAGGTAGGGGAATATGTATGGGCCTTTAAGATGAAAGATGATGCAGGCAACCTCTTTGGTTCGCTTGTTTTCATCAAATTCACTTCTGTGGAACAATAAGAGAGGATCCCATGAAAGCTCGTGTATCCATCTTCCTGGTAGTAGCAGCCATCCTGCTTTCCGCATGTGCGCCTGCCACCCCCATAGAACCCACTCCCGATGTGATGGCGATTCGCACATCAGCGGCCAATACGGTGGTGGCGGAATTCACACTCACCGCTGCCGCATTCACACCAACACCCTTCCCGCCTACTGAAACGCCCACCGTAGCGCCTCCTACTGAAACACCCACCACCGCATTCACGACAGACCCAACCTTGATCGCACTTGGCACCCCGGGCGAATTATGCGATGACTTCTCCTTCGACCCCGCCACAGTGGATGTCACCATTCTGGACGGCACCGCCATGACTCCCGGGCAGGAATTCGTAAAAACCTGGAAGATCAAAAACACCGGCAACTGCGCCTGGGGTGATGGCTACAGCCTCACCTACTCCTACGGAGAAAAAATGGACGGCCAACCGGCGCCCATCGGCACAGTCGTTCAAGTAGATCAGGAAGTGGATGTCTCCGTGAACTTCAAGGCACCCACCGCCATCGGCGAATACACAAGCGCTTGGCAAATGACAAATGCCAAAGGCGTACCGTTCGGAAAAGTTGTCTTCGTAAAGATCGTCGTTCAGTAAGTTGACAGCACTGAAACAAGCCATCAAAGAAAAAGCGCGCCAGCTGGGATTCGTCCTGGCTGGCGTTACTTCTTGTGAGCCGCCCGCGCACTACAACATTTTTGAAAACTGGCTCGCGCAAGACAAACACGGCTCCATGCAATACCTCGCCGAAGAGCGCAGCCGCATCCGCCGCGCCGACCCAAAAGAAATTCTTCCCGAATGCAAATCCATTCTCGTCCTTGCCATCCCATATTCACCATTCATCATTCCGCATTCATCATTCCAAATTGCCTCCTACGCCCTCGGCGACGACTATCACGACATCATCCCCCCGCGCCTAAAACAGATCGTCGAATTTATCGAAGAACAAGTCGGGCATCCCATCCCCAACCGCTATTACACAGACACCGGCCCCATCCTCGAACGTGAACTCGCACAGCGTGCCGGACTCGGCTGGATCGGCAAAAACTCCATGCTCATCAACCCGCAGGCGGGCTCCACATTTTTCCTTGCAGAAATCCTGCTCGGCATCGAACTCGAACCAGATGACGCCTTCCCCACCGACCACTGCGGCACCTGCACCCGCTGCCTCACCGCCTGCCCCACCCAATGCATCCTCCCAAACCGCACCATCGACGCGCGCCGCTGCATCTCCTATCTCACCATCGAACTCAAGGATGAAATTCCCGAAGACCTTCGTCCGCAAATGGGCGATTGGATTTTCGGCTGCGACATCTGTCAGCAGGTCTGCCCATGGAATCGATTCTCACTCCCGGCTGATTCTGCCTTCGAGACAAAAATCCCGCTTCCTGTCTTAACCTCAGACCTGACTCTGTCATCCGTTGAGTTTAATCAACGCTTCAAGAAAAGCCCCATCAAACGCACCAAACGCCGCGGCTATCTCCGCAATTTATCCGTCGCTATTGGGAACAAGGGTGACGAAAAAGATATTCCCCTCCTCGAACAAGCCGCGCAGGATGATGAGCCGTTGGTCAAATCTCATGCGCGGTGGGCGATCAAAAAATTCAAATGATCCTGCTCTTTCGGGGGCTAAGCCCCCGAAAAGCCCAAGAAATGCAGGTCAGGCTTTCAGCCTGACAAAATCAAATCACAAATGGAACTCACATGAACAAACTTCTCATCGCAACCAACAACAAAGGGAAAGTAATAGAACTGCAAGAACTGCTAAAAGATACAGGCATTGAACTCGTCACACCTGCGGACATCAATTTGATTCTTGATGTCGAAGAAGATGGCAAGGACTATGCTGAGAATGCCAGTAAAAAGGCAATCGCCTTCGCCGCCACCAGTGGACTTATCTCTTTAGCCGATGACTCCGGTTTGGAAGTGGATGCTCTCGGCGGCGCACCAGGGCTTTATTCTGCAAGGTATTCCCCCAAACCCGGCGCAAATGATGCAGACCGCCGCGCCTTTCTATTGCAGAATGTAAAGGACAAGCCGCGCCCGTGGAAGGCACATTTCCATGCCACGATCGCGATCGCAAAACCTTCCGGCGAAGTGGAAATTGTCGAAGGGAATTGCTTTGGCGAGATCATTCCCGAAGAGCGCGGCAACGGCGGCTTTGGGTACGACCCGATCTTCTACATCCCGGAACTGAATCAAACCATGGCCGAGTTGGACATGGAAAATAAAAACCGCCTGAGCCATCGCGGGCTGGCGGTTATGAATGCAATCCCTGTGTTGAAGAGGTTATTCGGGGTGTAATGTCAAAGAGGTTGATTCTGCCTGTTGGGCAGGATCAACCGTCCCTTCGGGAATGAGGCGTTTTTTCGCTGGTCTTCTGCGGACGGGGAGTTTATCCAAAAATTGCTTCAACAAATCCGCCACTTCATCCGGCTGTTCGAGCATCACCATGTGACCGGCATGATCCAGAATGTGGAGTGTGGATTTTGCAATTCCGGCATGTAACAACTCTGAGAACTTTGGAGGCGTCATTTTATCTTCCGCGCCGCAAATGATGATCGTGGGGATGGTTATTTTTTCAAGCTGATCGATCACATTGAATTCGTTGCACGCGAGAAAATCTCCCAGCAGAACGGGCGGGCGCATTTTCTGCATGTTCTGCTTTGAAAGCTGAACAAGATTCTGCTGCGCGGTTTCGCTGAAGCAGTTTGTGTTGATCGCTTCGACGGCGGATTCAAACGTGTTGGGGTTGCCAGCAGTTTCGAGAACGGTTTGGGCCACGCGCATTTTTGCGCCGCCGCCCAGCAGGGCCAGCGCTTTTACTTTCTTCGGATATTTCAATGCAAGCGTGAGCGCAATGGCGCTGCCCATGGATATTCCCACGAGGACCGCGCTGCGGATGTTGAGCGATTGCATGAAGGAGTTGACGTCGTCGGCATAGGCTTCGATGGATTGCCTGCCGGCACCTTCGGATTGCCCGTGACCGGGCAGGTCGAGCGCGTGGATGGTTTCACCAGCCAACCTGCGGATCTGCGGCGGCCATGTTAAATGATTGCCGCCCGCTCCGTGAATAAGGATGACGGGCGGGCGATCGGGTTTCGCATCTTCTGCCGCGTGGGCAAAATAATAGAGTCCGGCGGAGATCGGCATTATCTGCTTTTTACTTTTGGCACTGCGTGCTGCGGGTGATGCAGGCGGTCTGCGGCATCTTCGCTGAGCGGAATATATACCTGCACGTTGGTACCTTTACCTTCTTTTGAATCGATCTGAAGCAGGCCGTTCACAAGCTCGGCACGTTCACGCAAGTTGACCATGCCAAGGCTGGAGTTGCTGCGTTTATCGTAGGACTGTGACATGGCTTGTACATCAAAGCCCACGCCGTTGTCTTTGATCTCAAGGAGGGCAATGCCAACATCCATCTGTCTCAGGCTCACGGTGATGGCTTCAGCGGCGGCGTGTTTGCGGGCATTGTTGACCGCTTCTTCAATAATATAAAAGATCACGCCCTGCTTGCCCATCTCCAACTGACTGGTGATGCGTTCATCAATATTTACCACCACTTTTTGAGAGAAAGTTTCCATCATCTTGTCTGACATGGACTGCACGGCTGCCGTTAATCCCTGTGATTCCAGGATGAGCGGACGCAGGGTGAAGAGCATGTGGCGAATCTCTTTGGTGGTACGATGCGCGAGTTCCTCCAGTTTGACAATTTCCTCGGTGGCGCCTTTAACATCCTTGGTTAACATGCGGCGGGTAATGTTTAGCCGCATGGCAATTGCTGCAACAGATTGGGTGGGACCATCGTGCAGGTCACGCGCCAGTTTCTTGCGCGCTTCTTCGTGGACTTCCACCATGCGCTCCTTTTCCTCCACGAGGTCTTGATAGAGGCGCGCATTCTGAATGGCAATCACCGCCTGCCTGCCGATGATATCGAGAAGTTTTAAGCGGTCTGTATTAAAGTAATCAGGGTTTGGGTGTGCGAACATAAGAACGCCGTACACATTGAAACCACTGCGCAGCGGGAAGCAATATCCGCTGGTGCAGTTTCGGAGTGCGATCACCCGCCCGAGTTCATGGTCATAGCCGATATCCTTGAAGGTGATCGGCTCGCCCTCGTCCAGCGCTTTTTTGAGGATGCCTTCCGCCCCATCAAAGGTGACACGCATATCGGCGCTGGTAAAACGCCTTGCCGAACCAATGCGTAATTTTCCGCCGTTGAACAACATGACCACGCCGACCAGCGGGTCGCTGACGAGTTGTTCAGGGTCGGGGTTGAGGGCGGCGGCGCTCATATCCAACGCGGAGTCGAGCACACGTTTGTAACTTAATGTAGAGGAAAGGGTGGAGGTCAGTTCGTAAATGGCGCGCAGTCGTTCGTTTTGAATGGCGCGTTTCTTGTCTTCTTCATCGATCCATAAACTGCGGTTCTTGCGCATGTGATCCATCAGGCGGCGGCCAAGGAAACCAAAGACAAAGCTTAGAAAAATCAGGCCGGCGGAGATGAGAATGGAGATGGGAAGGTCTCCATCCGTTTGATAGCCCAGATACAGAATAAGGCTGGAAAACAATATCGAAACGATCACTCCCCCGAACACCTCGAAATAGATTGAGCCGGTCAATATCGGCAGCAATCCCGCCCAAAATGCGGGGCCATGCACGCCGCCCTGTACCAGGAAAAATGCCCCCGCCAAAACCAGATCCACGGCAAAGTTCAGGCGGCGATGGAATTGAAGGCGCAAATTCAAACTCGTCATGGCCGTCATGGTGAGGTTCCAAAGGATCATCAACCCCAAAGGCCAGACGGAGCCGATCTCCAGTCCGTTGCCCAAGCCGAGTGACACGATCAAACCGACGATCATGATCCATCGTAAAGTTATGGCAAACCAGTCTGCCATATAGGGGGTTTCATATTTGCGCATCATAAGCCCTTATCATAACGAAAAAACCGCAAGCAAGCAACTGCCAGGAAGTTACAGCTAAATTACACCTTGCCTGTCAAACCCATTCTGGGGACTGGCATTGGCTTATTTTTCCTCCAAGCGGGCTTTTCGAATTGAATGTACAGATAATCCAGTCATGATCCCGGATACCAGCCAGATATTGGGGCTGGCGAATGAATCCTGGGTGAAATTGTAAAAGGTGATTCCCATCCACGCGCATACCCCTGCAACGGCGGCGAAGCGGGCCCAGGGCAGTTTTTTGAGTTGGAGGGAGAGCATATCGCCAAGGACATGAAACTGGAATGCAAAGTATAAGATAAAACCGATCAGACCGGTTTCAGAGAACAAGCGTATATAAATGTTCTTTGGGACGGGGAACAGCCGGTTTGCCGGACCCATCTGTTTTGCGATCTCAGGGACGGTGGTCAGAGACCAATCAGGCAGGTTGTTGTAAATATAAAATCCGCTGGTGCCGAGGCCGGAGCCTGTGATAGGGAAATCTTCATAAACGCCCCACGCTCCGGCAGAATAGGCGCCGCGCGCACCTGCGTAAATATCCACCAGATATTCTTCAAAGCTATCGGCGTTCACCTCCCATAATTTGCGGAAGATGGTCATTTGGCTGAGAAAAATAAATGAGCCGACAAGAATGCCAATAACGCCCGCGATCATGCCGAGGCGGACAAGCACATCCACCGCGCGGCTGCGGAAGCCGTTGATAAACCAGGTCCAGATCGTGCGGAGGAAGTCCCGTCCAAACAGGAGGGTGGTAATGCCCATGGCGGCGAGCGTGGTCAACAAGCCGCCGCGTGAGTAGGTTGCCAAAAGCGCGAGCATGGATAATGCCAGGAGTACAGGCTCCAGCCAACGGCGGCGGGTGAGGCGGAAATCCGTCAAAATGGCGGCGAACAGGAAGGGGATGTAGATCGTTGCCAGTTGACCTGCGAGCCAGGCAGGTTCAAAGGTCAATCCTGAAATGCGGTTGTTGACGGGCTCGCGCATGGAGAAAGAAAGCTGCCAGCGCGCAAGCACTTCCTTATCGAGCAGATTCGTATTGAAGGAAAGGGTCTGCAATCCGCTCCATGCCATGTTGAGGCAAAGACCGGCAAGGATCCATTTGATCGAAAAGCGCAGGTCTTCTTCATCTTGATTCATCCACACGGCTGTGAGATAGAAAACAAGCCCGATGAAGAGGGTGACCATGGCACGGATGACGCGTCCAAAATATTCCTGATTGTAAAGCGGGACGGGATCCGTCAACACGCCAACGCTGGCGGACGCGATCACAAACAATACAAAGATGCCAAGCACCACGAACGCGCCGGGCCAGATCAAGACTGGCTTTTGCCCGCGCAGACGCCAGGCCTGAATCAACAAAAGCGGCAAAAGCAGCGCAAGCGGAATCATCGCCAGCGGACGGACGAGGGTTCTGCCTTCGCTTAAGAACGGGAACCAGCGAAAGCTGGTGATGGGAATCACCAGCAGCGCCACGCCCCAAAGGAGGCGTGAAATTTTTTCGATGGAGAGGCTGAAGTTTTTCATTGCTGCTTTGGCTTGACGAATAAAACAGCGAACACGGCCAGGGTTAGAAACCCAACAGAGCCAGCCAGTACATACTCGCTCAACGATATGCTTCTTTCCTTGGGCAGGTTTACGGCTTGTGTTACTTCAAGCCGTAAAAATTCTTCGATATTACCCGCCTGCACTTCAGACTGCACCTTGAGCGTGAAGGCTTCGGCCCAGGCAGAAACAAGTTGTTCAGCGGCACGCGCGTCAGCATCATCGGCATAGAAATGCCAGCCGGCTTCCGAAGGCTGGCTGAGCTGCAATTTTCCGCCGCGCAGTTCCTCCACGGGAATTGCAAACTCGGAAGACAATTGACTCATGATGTCGTCGGACCAGGCGAGTTCTTCCATTTTGCGTGTTTCACGTTCGAGAAAATAGAACTGCTGGCGGTCGGTCTCTTTCGGCCAGGCTTGCTCAAGGTTGAAATCCACATTGACGGTGGCCTTCGCACGGTAGGGAGGCGGCGCAAGATAATACGCCGCTGCGCCGATGAGCGCGCCAATAAAAGCGCCCAGTACCCAAAACCGCCACGCACGCAGCAGGCGGATGAGGTCTTCAATGGTTGGGGAGGAGAGGAGGAAATTCATGATTGTTCCAGGTGGCTTGTGGACAGTGGACAGTGGACAGTGGACAGTAAGAAGTGATTTACGTTTCACTACTTACTTTTTACGTTTGATGCGCCACTTCCAAAGCGGACCGATGATCTTTCTTAAGTAGTATTTTGCCACAATTGGCGCAAAGAAACCACCACCATCACGGTAATGCACGCGCAGCATTTCCTGCCAGCCGCGCTCGTCACCGACGTTGGTCTTGCTGGTGGTGTGGATGCGGAAATTCGCCCACACGCGCCCGGGTAAATATTTTAGCGGAGCCTGCGCGGCGATGCGAGTCCACAGATCGTAATCCATTGCAAAATAAAAGGACGGGTCGAGCGGGCCGAGTTCCTTCCAATATTTTGCGCGGAAGAACATCGTCTGCTGGGGGATGTGGACATAGCCTTCGCGCAGGCGGCGGTGGTCGGTCTGCGCAGATTTGAACTTGCCGATAAGCCTATCCTCTTCATCGATGAAATTGCAGTCAGCATACACCAACGCAACCTGTGGATTTTCAACGAGGAATTTTACAGCCTCACTCACTGCATTGGGATTATAGGTATCGTCGGAATTGATCCAGGCGAGGATCTCTCCCGTGGCGCGGTTGAAGCCTTTGTTGATCGCATCCGTCTGACCCTGATCCTGCTCGCTGACCCATGAAGCGATCCTACTCTGATGCTGTTTGATGACGTCTACGCTGCCGTCGGTGGAGCCGCCGTCCATGATGATGTATTCGATGCGCGGATACTCCTGCGCGAGCACAGATTGGATCGTGCGCTCAAGAAATCTGGCTTGATTGAACGACGGTGTGATGATGGAGACGAGGGGGAGTTGGGTAGTCATCAGTTATCAGTTATCAATTATCAGTGCGGCTTACCATTCGTTGTCTGAGTAAAAGAGCTGTGAGACGCCATCGGTCAGCTTGCGAACACGGACGATCTCTTCGGGAGTGAGTATCTTTTTCCAGTTGTCCAAATTAGCGCGGCTATCCAGTTTTACGGAATGGGTTTTGTTCTTCGCCAACCGGGTCGGGTTCTCAGAACTGCTGGTGTTGAGAATGGCATCCTCCACTTTGGGAGTGTAGACATAGCCTAATTTTTGGTACAACTCTTTAAATCCCTGCACTGGTTCACGCGAGAGATCATCGTGGCGGACAGCGATCAGGCCGGGGCGTTTTTGCAGGGTCTGATGAACAGCGCGGTACAAGACCTTCCACAATAAACTAGCGCGCCCGATAACATCATCTGTAGCAACGGCTTCGAGAGCCGCCCTATCCTGTTCCAGATAATCGCGCATAAGCAGCGGTTGAGCCAACAGGTCTTCTATTTGGAAGGGCCAGCCGAGGCGTTTGAGGCTGCCCGCAAAACCAGCAGGATGGCGAATGGATACCACCACCTGACAATTCAAACGGTCTGCAAACCAGGGCATGGAGAAGGAAGCAAACGGGTCTTTGAAGAGGACCCTGTTCCCGCGCATCCGGCCTGCGGTGAATAGGAAGAGGTCACGCCCCAGACGCAGTATGTCCTTGCGGGAACGAATGGTGCGGAGTTCTTTGGAAAACTGATAGCGCAGCGCAGAAAGTTTCTGAAAGGCGGGCAGGTATTCGGCTTCATTCTCTTCAATGATATAGGCGTACCAATGTTTCACTTCCATACCCAGCACACCCTGACGGTGGAGACGCTCAACGGCTCATTGGCATAGGTCAGGCCGCCGCCCGCCGCCAGCATCCGTCCGATCCATGAGGTGCCGCTGCGGTGAATGCCCGTGACAAGAAGAGGGTGAAGGTTATTGGTCATAGCCGCCAAAATAATTATAGTATTCTTCGAGCGCATCCGCACCGTGGATGGGAATGGCGCGGATGGAGTTTACGCCGTAATAGGTGGAAGCGCAACGATTGACCCAATGCTCGGGGTAGGTATCCAATTCCTTTACATCATACGAGCCGTCAAACTGCGGGACGAGCAGGTCGGTCTGGCCGAGATCGCGCAGTTTGTAAATGTGGGCATCGCGCCTGTCCCAGGCTTGGGCGCGCGCGCTGTATTCAGGCACATCCTGCAATACCTGCAAAAAAGCCCTGAACGGGTAAACCGCCATCACCAAAAGTACCAACACAGACGCGTATTCAACCATGACCGTATTTAGGAATTTCCCTTTGAGACTGGAGAGCCAGATGCCGAACAACGCGCCTTCCAACACAAGGGTGATCGTCATAAAGAAGTGGGCAAAAAACCGCGCCCGCATCACAGGGTAGGATTGTCCGTATGCGCTGGTGGAAAAGCCAGCCGCAATGAGGATGAATAAAATGAAGGGCAGGGCGAGGGCGATCTTCCAATTTGCGCGCGGATTGGCGGCATTGTCCAAGCTGCAGTAGGCTGCAAAGACCAGAATGGCGGGGCAAACAAAACTAAAAATAACGGGAAGCGGCAGGGTCTTGAAACTATCGATCTGGAAGAAAACCGTATATTCAAGAGTCCTTTGAACCACAACCGCAAACGAAGGCGTATCCGCGCCGAGGTTTGAGGCGGCGGGAGATAGCGCCATGACCGCCAGCGAAGAAAGCGCGCCAACCAGAACACAGCCAGTGAGAATGAGCAAAGAACGGCGGGAGGCGTCCTTCACGAAGAACCAGATGTAAGCAAGCGCCAGCCCTGAGCCGACCACCATCACCGCCACGGGGGGTTCGGAAAAACCGCCGATAATAAATGAAGCAACAAGCAAAACGAGGGCGAACCAAACGGGGGCCGCATTCTCCCGCTTTGTGTGCAACCTGGAAAGCAGAGCCGCCACGAGGAAGTTAAGAAATACCAGCGGCGCAAAGTGGGTAGCCATGCTGGAACGCCAGTACAAAATTTGGAAACGGCTGGGCGCTTCTAAAATGGAGATGAATGCCAGCGAGGCTCCAAAAAAGACATCCAAGAGAAAATGCCATTCGATGCCGGCCAATGTGCGCACCTGGCGCACTAGATGGATGAGTCCGAGCCCCCAAAGGATGATCATTGCCACAGGCACGATGCTGACGCTTTGCGAACCCAGCAATGACTCGGACACACCCACAAAAAAAAGGTTCGAGTAGCGGCCTGCGGCGCGCCATCCGCCTTCTTCATAGCGGGTGAGGACGGCGTTCAACGGTGAAGAGGATGTTGTGACGATGGTCTCACAATAATCATCTGAGCCATAACGGGAAAAGACGCCAAGATAAGCAATGGCCGAGAGATAGGCCAGCATCCCCGCAACCTGCAACACTACAGCAGCACTAAAAAAATTTTTCTTCATCAATTCCCATCCATCAGGTTATAGATCACGTAACCATCGCCTTCGGCAAAAATGGGATATGCCTTCAATTTTTCTTTGAGGAAAGGTTGCAGGTTCAAGTCGGCGAAGTCGGTGACGATGAAGAGGTCTTTCTTTGCGGCAATATTGGCAAACTGTTCTTCAAAATCCTGCTGGGCGCCGAGCATGTTGTCGTGATAGAGCAAGTCGCCATAGGTGGGCCAGGAGGTGACGTAAGCCCAACCCCAATAGGCTATGCGTGCGCCGTAATCCTGTGTGAGTCCGGCTGCGTCGTACCCGTCCACTTTTTGGCCGATCTCCGCCCACATCTGCGCCTGGGGGCGATAGTCTACAGCGTTGAGCTGGTTGCGGGTGTTCCAGAGTGACATGAACAAGCCTAAAAGCAGAAGGCAGAAGGCAGAAACACGGAGCAGGCGTGTGGGAGTGAATTGTTTTAGTTGAGTGAAAAATTTATCGGCAAGGGGGGCAATGGATAATGCGGCGATGGGGATCAATGGCAAGGAGTAGTAGTCGTGGGAGGCGATGTGATAGTTAAAGTAAAGGCCAAAGATGCCGTACCCAGCCCACAGGGCGAGAATGAAGCGCCGCTTTTCATCATCAAAGAAAAAGATGCCGAGTAGTGCGAGCATCAACGGAATGCCGCCGATGACGATGTTGAGCATGTTGACCCATCCAAGATAATAGGAAGGGCTGAGGAAGTAGGTTGGGATGAAGCGTCCGCCGAATTGCTGGCCGAGGTAGCCGGCGACCCAAACGCCGTAGATGATGTAGGCTGCGCCGGGGAGGATGCCGAGCGCGCTCATGACGTAAATTTGGGGCTGTTTCAACACCTCAATCAGTGATTTACGCCCGAGCAGGAGTGCGCCAATTCCGCCGCTGATGATGAAGAATGCTGCGACGAGTTTGATGAGGATGGCGAGTCCGCCGAAGAGGCCGGCGAGGATGGCGAAGAGCCAGGGCTTCTGTCGCCGCCGTCGGCATAGCGCGCCGTCTACTCGACCACCAGATAATGAAAGAGACCACTCGTAGATGGCCCACCAGAAGAGGATGATGAGTGCCACCATGAGGGGGTCGGGTTGGAAGCTGCGGCTGGCGGTGATGGCGTAGGGGAGGAAGAGGTAGAAGGCTGTGGCGGCGAGTGCGCCTTGTGTGGAGGTCAGTCTGCGGGCGAGGAGGAAGAGGAAGAATCCGCCGATGATCCAAAATGCTGTGGTGTAGGCGCGGGCGACCCAGTGTTGTTCGCCTGTGAAGCGGTAGGTGTAGGCGACGATGCGTTCCATGATGGAGGGTTCGATGGAGGCGCGGAGTTTCCACTGTTGTATGGCGAATGTGCGTTGTTCGGGGGTGACGTCTGCGCGGGTGTCGTAGTACATGCCGCGGGCTTTGATGACGGAGAGCATCTGGCGGGTGGAGTGAAAGTCGAGGGGGAGGTCGTTGGCGTCGTAGATGCGAATGGCGAGGCCAAGGGAGAGGATGAGGATGAGGGTTGCGATCCAGCCGGTGCGGGAGGTAAATAATGAAGGAGTGTCGTTCATAAGCGGGAGCTTATTGTAACGTAGGGTAGTGGGTAGTGGGGAGTGGATAGTTGGTGGTTGGTAGTTGGTGGTAGTTGGTGGTTGGTGGTGGATAGTCGGTAGTTGGCGGTGGATCAGTGAGAAGGGGCTGGGGTCAGGAGGGCAGGTGGAGAAGGGGGAGGGGAGGCAGAAGGCGGTGATTGGTGATGATTTAGCCGTCGAGGGGGATTTGCCTCGATGTTCAGCGCAAGCGGATTCGGGAACGGATTGCTCTCTCAAAACGGATAAACAGATGAAGAGGGGCTATTTTCATATCAGAGCAGAGGGGTTACAAGGTCAGGAATAGGGGATTTGCCTTGATGTTCAGCGTAAGCGGATTCGGGAACGGATTGCTTCCTCAAAACGGATAAACGGATGAACAAGGGCTATTTTCATATCAGAGCACAGGGGTGCAAGGTCAGGAATTAGCTGTCGAGGGGGGATTTGACGGAGAGGCCGCCGCGCCCTAGGACGTGGGTGTAGATCATGGTGGTTTTGACGTCTTTGTGGCCGAGGAGTTCCTGTACGGTGCGGATGTCGTAGCCGTTTTGGAGGAGGTGGGTGGCGAAGGAGTGGCGGAAGGTGTGGGGGGTGACGCGTTTGTCTATCTTTGCGGTTTTTGCCGCGGCTCGAATGGCTTTTTGGAGTGCGGTTTCGTGGATGTGATGACGGCGGGTGATGCCTGTTTCAGCTTCGGTGTAGAGTGTTGGGGCGGGGAAGATGAATTGCCAGATCCATTCTTTGTGGGCGGCGGGGTATTTTTTGTCGAGGGCGAAGGGCATTTGAACGGAGCCGAGGCCAGCGGCGAGGTCTTTTTTGTGAATGGCTTTTGTTTGGGCGAGGTGTTCGCGCATGGGGGCGATGATGCTGTCGGGGAGCATGGTGACGCGGTCGTCGCCGCCTTTTCCGTCGTAGACGATGATGCGGTGGTTTTCAAAGTCTATGTCTTTGACGCGGAGGCGCAGACATTCCATGAGGCGGAGTCCGCTGCCGTACATGATCTGTGCCATGAGTTTGTATGGGCCGGTCATGTTGGAGATGACGGCGCGGGCTTCCTGGGCTGAAAGTACGTTGGGGACGCGTTTTCCTTTTTTGGGTCTGATGAAGTTGAGGGAGGATTGGTCGAGTTCGATGTGGAGGGTGTTGCGGTAGAGGAAGAGTATGGCGCTGATGGCCTGATTCTGGGTGGAGGCGGAGGCTTTCCTATCCACGACGAGGTGGGTGATGAATTGGTTGATCTCGGTGACGCCCATTTCACGCGGGTGGCGTTTGTTGTGAAAGAGGATGTATTCACGAACCCACTCGATGTAGGTTTTTTCGGTGCGGTATGAGTATTGTTTGAGGCGAATGTTGTCTCTGAACTGGTCGAGGAGTTTTTTTGGTTTTGAGCTTGATGCGGTTGTTGGTTTTGGGGTTTCTGCCATTTTCTTGCCCCTTTCTGGTGGT